>CP060238.1:0-1200000 GCA_023898765.1 Rhodospirillales bacterium
TTGCGGCCAGCTCTGCATCAAGACGATCAGGGATCGTCAGCAGGTTGTCGCGTAGAGGGCGAAAGTGTTTGAATATCTGTGTTTCGGCTTCGTCACGGTCGATATATTTTCCGGCCTCAACCTTGGCCTTAATCTCCAGCAATCTCGCTTTTTCGGTTTCGCTTTTGATCCGTGTTTTCAAAAGCAGCGTGGGCAATTCTGATACAGGTAACCTGCCGGACATTTGCGTAGGCGTTGCGGGCGGCGCTGTATCTTGTGCGAGCGTTTGCGTGCTCCGGCGTAATGGCCGGGCAGGTTCACGCCGGGCTTCGAGGATTATATCAGCCTCATCACGGTCAATCTTACCGCGCTTCAGGCGTAAAACTTTATCCCTGACAAGCTCATGCACATACTGCCTGCTGAATCCTTTATATTCAGCGTAGGCTTTCTGGCTCATCAGTTCGGTCATAATGTCAAGTAAGTGACGATTTGGTGTTCTAGCTTTACGCCGAATAACAACGCACAATCAAAAGGTTAGATGGAAAGTGTCAAGTAGGTATGTCAAGGAAGTTGAAACCCCAGACGCTAAAAAACTCCCGCGCGTTCCCCGCCCCTATAGGTTTCGGCTCCACAGGACCCGCGAGATTTTGTAAGTCAAGTTGATTGGGGGCGGTCGCAGCAGCAAATCGCGCATTTCTGTCCAGCATAGAAAAAACATACCCCAAAAATCGAAAAAGTGTTTCAGGGAATGTGTGTTAACGGTGTTGCAACACTGTTTCAAATGGTTCGTAAGCATGACTGGCTCTCAAAAACGCTTGAGTTTATTTTGGTAGTCACCATCCGGATCATTGTTGTTCAAGATTGCTGCCAGACGATTTGTCCCCACGTTGAGGTGTCGCCAGAGCGTGGTCTTGCTGCTGTTGAAATCATGCTCCAATACTTTCCATGGAATGTTATTGGCGCGCGCCCAGATCACCCGCTGCTCGATGACATTGAGCCATCGCAGCCAGCGCATGACTTCTTCCATGAAATCCACCTGCTTGGGAAGAGCGTAGTTGCGCCGCTGCCTTGCGTGCAGCATGTCGTAATATCGCTCCCAGTCATCCTTGAGCGTGTCCGGCCACATGGAATGATAACCGGGGACGCGCACATCAGGAATGCATCTGTGGATCTCTGCGGCTTCTTCCATAAACGCCATCACAATCTTTTCTGTCCAGTATGGTTCTGGTGGTGGGCCGATCATTTTCATTGGGACTCCTTCCGCTCGCCGTAGAGCTTCTCTGCGATTTGTTTGACGAATTCTTTCTCTGGCCATGTCAGGCGATTGTCAGATGGGGCTACGTTCAAAACGCCTTGCTTCCGCCAGGCGGCTCTGCGCATCAGCTCCATCTCATCTTCGTTTTTGGGGCTGGCACCTGCTGCTCTTCCCAGTGGGCATTGGTAGTGGCTCATGGCCTTTCTCCTTTCTTTTCGGGTTAAAACGGGATGTCATCGCCCTTCGACCAGTCGAATGGCTTGTCCTGTTGCTCTGATGGAATTTCTTTTTTCGTGATGGCGGTTACTTCTGCGCCGGGAAAAAGCTGTTTGATTTTGGCCACGCTCTCGTCCATGCCATCGATCAGCTGGGCAATCTCGGTGATCGTCCATGTTTCCAAATCAGGTCTGGCAATGGCGTGCGCTTCGGCGGAGGTTTTGACAATCGCCACAACACGGCCTGATACCGGAAGCCGTACTTCCCAAATATCCGCCGATAATACTGGTTGCCCGGCTTGTGTCGCTGCCTGATCCAAAGCCTGCCAGGCGCGTTTCATACCGCCCACCTGAATATCGATGAGAGTGAGATCACCGGATTGCAGCGCTTCATCCAGCAGATCTTTTTGTCGATAAAAGGCTCCCCGCATCTGATCGGAGACAAGCAGCGGCAAGCGATCAACGCCCCATTTGATTTCCATCTCTCTGGCCAGATAATCCAGCCCTTCGGTGAGGGAGCGTTTTTTGTAATGATCCGGCGCCATCGCTTGCTGGGCAGCACGAAGGGCATCGGGGTTGATGTATGGCTTGCGGTATTTGCTCATGCCGCACCTCCGGCAAGATCCGTCAGAGACCAGATCGTATTCGGACGCCGCGCAGCGCAAGCGCGGCTTCCGAAATAGATCCTTAAGGATCTAGGGAACAGCTTCCGCAAATGCCTATTTAATAAAATCAATGTGTTAAGGGGTATGCTTCCGCAGCTTCCGTAAACACTTCCGCATAATGAAATCAATGGTTTGTGTACCATGCTTCCGCTCCTTCCGTTTTTTGTTCTGGGAGTTTGATCAGGCGATAGCCTTTGAGTTTTGAACTTGAATTGATGACTTCCGTGGCGATGATGCCCTCATCAACCCACTTGCCCTGAAGGGTCTGAGCGACTGATTTGCTGAGGCCGAAATGCTTTTTGAGAAATTTGACGATATAACGTGGCCCGGTATTTGGTGCCTGTGATACAGGCTCTCCGGCATTCCAGTGGTTTTCGATTCCTTTCAGGATCTCGATCTCTGTTTCGAAATCTGGATACCCAATCTCATCCGGATCCAGATTGCTGAGGTTCAAATCCTGAACAAGAAGGCCACTTTCTGCGCGAACGTATGTGTGAATAGCCTGTATTACATCATCATTGGTTTTGACAATGGCGCCTTGAATGATGGCGTTTTCTTCAAAATCCCGGCCTAAAAACTGGCAGCAGATCCGGGCGTAATCCTTGTCCGCCTGCCACAGGGCATAAGCACCGCGTGCGCCGTCCACCAGAGCCGTTGATCCACGTATCGCTTCCCGCGCTCCGGCAACACTGGTGATGTTGTGCATGCCATCTTTGCGCATATGATGGGTGACGATAATCGTTGCCCCGGTCTCCGCGCAGATTTCCGCCAACGCCGACCACATAAACTGTGCTGCCGCCGGATCCGATGTGACATCTGCCATGATGAAGGCTTGAAGCGGATCAATCACCACCAGCTTTAAATCCGGCAATTCCAGCAGTTGGGCTTTGAAGTCATGAAAAAATTCTGTTTTCTGCGGAACACCATTTTCCACATCAATCAGGGGACGCGGCCCGCCAACGCTCGGCATAGGAACAACAATCAGCCGGTCACCTGCCAGCACGCGTTTATCGGCTTCATCAATTTTATTGAAACGGCGGTGAATGGTTTCGTAACTATCTTCTGCAGCCAGGATAACCGCTGTGCCGTGTTCCTTCAGTTGCCCGCCAAACACACGGTACGGAAATGACATTGAGGTGGTGGGCAGCGAAACATGCAGCGCCAGATCCAAAGCCATATAGCTTTTTCCGACACCGCCCATTGCTGCCAGCAGGATCGGCACACCAAGAGGAATTTGATTTTCAACTAGCCAGCGCTGCTCTGGTGCTTCTCCTGCATATTTATGACCATTCCAATCTTTCAAGACCAGGGATGGTATTGGCGAGAGTTTTGGCTGCTCTAAAAGAACTGACGGGTTTTGAATGTTCCATTTGTCCCGCGCGCCTTGCAGCATTTTCGTTACTTCGCTGCGCGTTTGCTCGCGGGTGTAGCCAGATAAAGTCAGACTTTCAGAAGCCAGCAGGATTTCCTGATCTGACATGCCCGCATTCACCCAGTGAGCAGTGAGCCTGACCATATTTTTGTGCCATTCCCGTCCGGCGCGGATATTGGCGATACAGCCATCGACCGACAATCCATTCAGATCGGGCAGATTTAATGTACTGTGATGTGTCACAGGTGTTTGTGTGTTTTCGGGAAGTGTCGCGGAAGTCTGCGGAAGTTGTGGAAGAACATGTGTGACAATGTTTAGAAGTGCTTCCGCCGGAACATCAGGCCGCCCTAAAAACTGGACTTCCGTTACTTCCGCTACGCGCCCTGGCTTGACCGGCCACGCAATGGAACCGCCCAATCGCATGACGCGGGAAGGATTAACAACTGTCTCATCGCCGCTCATGGCAACGGCGAGATGCTTATTGATAAACCTGGCTTTATCCGGATCAGTTTCCGGTTCATCCAGCCGCCACCATAACTGAGCGCGGAAATGGGGATGTTGCCCTGTGATCACGACCAATGTCGGGCCGACTGCACCATAAATCTCGCGCGCTTTGGATGCTACGCCTGGCTCATCCAGATCAACGTAAGCTGAGGTTAAAGAAAAAAAGGCATCATCACTGGTGCGCTTATGATCAGGCAACCCCTTTTTGCGTAAGGCCGCGCCGATATAAACATTGCTGCCCTCAGCATTGCGCGCGGCGGCAAAATCAGGAATCTCTCCAAAATCTGTAATATCAAAAAGCCGGGCTTTCGAGAGCGCGTGATTATTCTGGGGATCCGTCCATGCCAACTCAATCATCCCATCCGCATGAGTTTCGCCAAAAAGATGCGTCAGCTGCAACAGCATCGCTTCTTTGTTCGGCTCCAGATGTGATTGATCGGCAGTCATTAAAATTCAGCTTTCAAGAAAAGAGCGGTTGCCCGGCGTAGTGCCGGACAACCAAGTTGCAGGGAGGTTTAGAAGACGGGTTTGTTGAGGCTGCCACTGTCCGGCTGAGGTGAGGCCGATTGAAAGGAGTTATCCGTTTGCGGCGGCTGGACAGACGTGGCGGCCTGAGAAGGTGGTGGAGCTGGCTGTGCAGCTTTAAACCCTGTGTTCGCTTGCGGCGCGGCCTGCGCGAACCCGGACTGGCTGGCAAATTGCTGCTGGCCTTGATTATTACCGTCATCGCCAAGCGGTTCATCAAAGGCCGCCGGACGATCAATCCATCCCGTAATCTGGAAGCTTGGGATGTTCGTACGGCCACCTTTGCGGCCAATTTGCGTAGGCGTTGCGCCGACATATTGAACAAGCGGCACTTTGCCTGGATTTTGATCCTTGGCTTGTTCATACAGGGCATACAGCCCCTTAATGCCTTCAACAGCGCCAACACCCGTCGTGGCAAATTCGCGCAGCTGGAGCGGTGCATATTCCTGTGGCAAGAGGATCAACACATGGAAACCCTTTTTCCATTCACGGCCATCATTTGGTTTGGGTGCCTGGTGTTCCAATGACGGATCCCAGACCCATTCAGGAGCCTGGTCTTCTTGGAAACATCCCCATCCGGTTTTGATTTTTCCAAAATCAAACAGGCATTGCGGAAGCTGTATGGTTTTCATGCCTTCATCAGTTGAGAGCATCCAGCTGGCGGTTCCGGCCATATAGCGGACATGTGGTACGGCATTGGCAGAGCGTTCGAGGTTATGGAGTGGCATTGGTCATTTTCCTTTCTTGATTGATGCGTTGTTTAAAAACCCCAAAGCTCTCTGGCGGCACCTGCCGTCAAAGAGTCCCAGCGGAAGTTTGAATAATCGGGGATGGTGAGCTGGCTGAGTTCCTGCCAGTCGCTGGAAAGGGATAAAAATCGCTGCAGACAATGTGCAATGCCTGTGGCGGTATGAATGGCGTAAGCAGCAGCCTCCGGCGTTAATTCCAGAACGTCCGCTTTTGCTTTTGTGACATAGGCAAATCGCTGCGCCCGGTTGCCGGATGCCTTCCAATACACCGCGCCTTGTAGCTGATGATCGAAAGACATATCGGTTGGCATGCGTGCCGTGGTTTTGAGGTCGATATCAAGGCCATGCTGATCGAAGGAAAAATCCTTAAAACCGATCAGCGGTACAGGGATTCCATCGAGAAAAACTTCAATGCGATGTTGTTTTCCGGTTTCCGGCTTTGTGGGGATACCATAAGGGCGGAGCGTGCGAAGCGCATTCCTCACCATGCCGTCCCAGGCTTGCTTTCGTCCTTCTGCCGGACGACCTGTGATTTCCTGTAGCTTGTTTTCCCGGTCTTCCTGATCAAAGCCGAGCGCCGTCTTTTTCAGATATTCATCTTTGGCGAATTGAATGATCGCCTCTTCATCCATGTCCGGATGATCAAGGCCGCGGGCAACAGCTTCTTCCACCGCAATGCCTGCCAGCATATTGACGCTTTGCTGTCCTTTAACTTTTCCCAGATAACGAATGATCCAGAGCGGCAAATTATCGCGGGCGAGATTAAGGCTCGATGCGGAAAGATGCTCAATGCCGTGTTTTTGAAATGGGTTCATGGCAAGCCTCACTTCTTCCGGCTTGCTTTTTGGCGTTTGACACCATTCAGCCAGGACTTGAGCTTGCGGGCTTTTTGATAAGCGTCTTCTGCGCTGGCGATCAGATCATCCAATTCCTGATCCGAAAGTGCCAACAGGTCACCAACAGGTGTTTTATATATGTCGTCTAATTCGAGGGGGCGTTTATCGTTTGTCATTTCGCTGATCTCCTTGCGTATGTAATGGAGATCAGCTTGAGTTATTCAGGGTGGTGAGCGCGTGGTGACGGCTTGGTGCTCAGCTTATGACGGGGTTGTGATTAACCCACCAATCGATGAATGATATTCGTCACCACACCCCAGATATGCAGGCGGCTGTTACCGTTCAGCTTAATAGGCTCGTATTTATCATTCTCCGGTTTTAAGAAAATTTCATTATCTTTAATGTGCAGACGCTTGACGGTGAGATTGTCATCGACACCAGCGATTACGATATGGCCATGCTGGGCTTCAATGGAACGATCAACAATCAAAATATCGCCGGAACGAATATTGGCACCGACCATGGAATCACCCTCGGCCATGACCATGAAGGTTTGTTCCATGTCTTTGATGAAAAATTCATTCAGATCAATGTAATCCTCAACATGGTCTTCCAGAAATGAGGGGGAGCCAGCCGGAACGCCAGCCATGTACAATGGTATGCGTTGACGTTTTACTTTTTTAACGCGGATAAAATCCTTAACATCTTTCACAAGACTCGCTGGAACCCGCAGTGCTTTTGTTGGCTCACCGTATTTTCCAGAGCCTGACTTGCGGCCAGCGCCCTCTCTTTTTCCACCATGACTGCTCATAAATTTTCCTTGAGGTTGTATTCAGATTGACTCAATTTATTTGATTGTGGTACAAAAATCAAGTTGGTTGTGTTGGCGGGATTCGACTTACCGATACCAAGGAAACATTGCAGGAAGGAAAGGAGCTGGAGCTATGGCGAGCTTACCAGAAAGGGTTTTTTATTCTCTAAGCGATCTTCAGACAGCCTGGCAGATCAGCTCCTCGGATATCAGGCAATGGCTCATGCATGGACAGATCCGGGCGAATGTTTGGCTTCCCCTGATGAGCGTTTATGAAATCAGGGAAGAAACAGATGGCGCGCGCATTATCCTGACGAAAGAATTACGACATTGGGAAGGCTACACACCGCTCCACCCGCACCATTGCAGGACGCTATTCAAATCGGGCAAAGTTTACTTGCGCGATTTTTTATGCCCGGAGAGTAATTCCAGATTGATGCTTCCCGACACAGCAGACAGCATGCGTTTTTCTATTGATGACCTAGTGATCCTGAATGATGATCGGAAACATTTTGAGAAGCAGTATCACATCAGCGAAACATCCGTTTGTAATGTCAAAATAATAGGCCGCGTTGGCAAAACGCAGCCTATTATCAAGAGCACAGATTATGATCCAACATTTAAAAAGGTGGTGTTCAACGGCCAGAAACATAATTTTGGCGCTATTCAAGCTGACATCATTCGCCAGCTTTACGAAGCCGCGCTGGATGGAAAACCATGGCAGAATGGTAAGCAGCTTCTTGCCAAAGCCGGATCGCAAAGCTTCACACTATCCAATATTTTCAAACGCAATCCGCTCTGGCGGCATTTGATTATATCTGACGGGCGCGGCAGTTATCGGCTGGATGAAGGCTTTGTGTCTTCTATCGCTGATCACCAGCCCATCACCACCTAAGCACTAACTGGGCACCACGCGCTCACTAGTGCTGTTGCTTCAAAATTATTGGCATCAAAACTTTAACATAATGATGCTAAATAATGAACCAAACCCAGCCCCATACAATGACAACCGAGGAACGGCTCGATGAAATTGCCAGCATTCTGGCAAAAGCAGTCGTCCGTGTGCAAAAACGTGCAGAAATAAGCGCATTCGGAGAGAGTTCTACTGGACTTCACCGCCAAGCGAAGCGTCCATGTCATGACCAAAAGTAAAGGAGAGAGCATGACAAACACGGCTTTGAAACAACTCAGTGAAATACAAAATATGGATATGGCGGCTCTAAAAGAAACATGGACTCAATATTTTGATACCGAGCCACCGAAATTCAACCGTGCCAATCTTGAGCGGAAAATAGCCTACCGAATTCAAGAGCTGGCCTTTGGCGGCCTCTCACCGGAGACAAAAGAAAACATCCGAAGAATGAAGCAGGACATCAACGCAGGCACGATGAAACGTAACCGTGATTTACCGCCGCCGGGAACGGTGATCGTCCGCGAATATCAGGGAACAGAACACCGCGTCACAGTACTGAATGACGGCCTCGAATATCAGGGCATGAAATACACCAACCTCTCAGTAATTGCCCGCGTGATTACAGGCACGCGCTGGTCTGGCCCGGTATTTTTTGGATTGAAGAGACAGTAATGGCAGAAAAGATTAAAAAACGCTGCGCAATTTACACGCGCAAATCGACCGAAGAAGGACTGGATCAAGATTTCAATTCTCTCGATGCCCAGCGCGAAGCGGCAGAACATCACATCCGCGCCCAAGCACATGAGGGATGGGTTTTATTACCCTCACGTTACGATGACGGTGGTTTTTCCGGCGGATCGATGGAACGTCCAGCCGTCAAGCGACTGATACAGGATATCGAGGACGGTTTGATTGACGTGGTGGTTGTTTACAAGATTGATCGCCTGTCCAGATCAATGACTGATTTTATGAAGATCATGGAACTTTTTGAAAAACAAAAAGTCTCTTTCGTGTCCGTCACCCAGCATTTCAACACCGACACATCTATGGGGCGGCTGACGCTCAACATCCTGCAATCCTTCGCCCAGTTTGAGCGAGAAATGACCGCCGAGCGGATCCGCGATAAATTCGCAGCCTCAAAACGCAAGGGCATGTGGATGGGCGGTGTGCCGCCGCTCGGCTATGATGTCAACAATCGTAAACTGGAAATCAATCCCGATGAAGCCGAGATCGTACAGTTTATATTCAAACGCTTTCTTGAAATGGGATCAGCCACGCAACTGGTCGGGGAGTTAAAAGAAAAAGGCTACCAATCAAAAAGCTGGGTTGCCAGATCCGGACGCTTCCATCCCGGAAAACCCATCACGAAAAGCTCAATTTACAAAATTTTGGACAATCCTGTTTATATCGGAAAGATCAGTCATAAAGGCACTATTTACGAAGGCGAGCATGTTGGTTTTATTGATCCCGCCGATTTTGACAAGGCCAAAGAAATCAGAGAAAACAGAGTGCCAAATTCATCGCCGTTACGCTGCACACAGGCTCAGTATCTTTTGCGCGGACTGGTTTTTGATGCCGAAGGTTACACCTTCACATGCGCCGCTGTGAAAAAGGCGGGCAAGCGCTATAAATATTACGTCAGCACACAGGCCGTAAAAAAGAGTTACGATGATTGTCCGATAAAAACATTATCGGCGCCATTGCTGGAGGGCGTGATCATCGAGCAGATGCGCCGTATCCTTACGCGGCCTGAATGGTCAAAAAGCGTCATTGGAAAAGTTAAAGAGCTTTTGAATGATAACAGTCCCGATGACACAAAAATTGTCCAGACCTTGCAGAATTTTGATCTTCTCTGGGATGAGCTTTTTCCCTTGGAGCAACAACGACTTGCGAAACTGATCATCCAAAAAGTGGTGGTCTATCCCGAAAAAGTGATTATCGCACTGCGCCCGCTGGGGATGGCCGGGCTGCTTCATGAAATGATGCCCGATGCCAAAATGAAAAAGGGACAGCCCACCGAAAACACACCGCTGGAAATCACCATCCCGATTAAATTCAAACTTCACGGAGGCAGGAAATATATCACCACGCCTGACGGACGTGATTTGTCAGTTGCTCGCAGACCAAAATACGAAAATAATATGATCAGAGCGGTTGGGCGCGGGCATCAATATCTTGAAATGCTGGAAGCGGATCCTGATTTAACCATCATGAAGCTGGCCGAGCGAGAAAAACTCGATCACGGCTATATTGCCAAGACAGTACGCATGACCCAGTTGGCACCCGATATCATTGAAGCCATCTTGAATGGCCGCCAGCCTTACAGCCTCAGCCTCACCGATTTCATGAAACCCTTCCCGAATGGCTGGGAAGATCAACGCCAGCATTTCGGATTTTCTGTAAACGCCTGATTGCCTATATATTTCACTCTACATCTCTGCGCGACAATGGTTTTGTTCAAACGCACCCTAGTTTACGCTGCGACCTGAAAACAGTTAATTTTACAGCATTATCAACTCATTGAAAAACAATGGTAAAAAGCTGAAGGGCGTTTTTGTAATCGCCTCTACAGCTTCAGAGAAAAATCGGTATTTAGAGAGAAAATGGGGGTATAAATGGCTTTTTGAGGGGGCGCATGCCCTTTAGCTTTGGGCGCAAAAGCCCAAAAACTCTGCCCTTTTGCAAGGGATTACAAGGCTCAGAGAGAGTTTGGATTTAGAAGATTGGTTGCGGGAGTAGGATTTGAACCTACGACCTTCAGGTTATGAGCCTGACGAGCTACCGGGCTGCTCCATCCCGCGCCACCGGGCCTAAAGAAGTTTTCTTCTATCAGGCCGTAAAAGAGGCATGACATATAGCGCCGGACGACGCAAAAAGCAACCCTTTAAACCATACCGGCCCACATGGGAAAGCTGAAACCCCCAAAATCCGGCACATGCCCTTGCTGCCTGTTATACCCCCCTTTTATTAAAAAGCGTCCGGGGGAGAAACCGGCTGTACCGGCGGCTCAAGCCCGGCAGGATCCGGTTCAAGTTCAACGACAGGCGCCTCGGGAACAGCCTCTGAGGGCACATTAGGATCCGGCAAGGCCGGCGGAGGCGGAGCTACCGTTTCTTCCGGCGGAGCTACAGGATCGACGATTTTTTCCGGAATGGAAATAGTCTCCTCCCCAGGTACAATCGGATCTTCGTCCATCGATTCCGGCGGCACTTCGGGCGGGTTCAGCTTTTCGATTTCAGCCAGAATCTCTCCCGCTGACGGGCGCTGCGTATAATCTTCTTTAAAGATTTTGGCCTGTACTTTCTTGTTTTTGGCAACAATGTAAACACCGGGATGCGGGATACCGTAAGAAAAAGTTCCTTTGGCGCTGTTTTCATTCAAAATGCCAAAATCACGGATAATTTTAGACGCCGGATCCGACAGCATCGTAATGCCGGCACCGTGTTGTGATGCAAATTTATTCAGCTTTTCAGGCAAATCATAACTGACCGTAACAACCGGATAGCCGGCTTGCGAAAACTTTTTGGCGTTTTTATTCAGGTCAATGAGCTGTTTTTGACAATGCGGGCACCAATCGGCAGACCGGATAAAAACAAGCGTTATGCCTTTCGCGCCTTTAATATCCTCAAAGCTGCGCATTTTTTCATTCTGGTCTTTTGCGCTTAGATCACCTGGAATGGCATCCCCCACATTGACGGAGCCTTGCGCCAAAGACAGGGAAGGAAAAGCAAAAACCAGAAAAAACGCGAAAAAAACAAGACGGGCCATCGAAAAGACTCCTTCTGAAAAAAGAAAACGAACCCCCTTTATATAAAGCTTTTTGGCCGGAGGTCCAACAGGGAAAACATGAAAGGCATCCGCTGCCTTCCTGTTTTACAAATCCACCGGATCCGTGCGTGCGGGCTTTCCCGTCTCAGTACACCCTTGGTTTGGGCGGGATGGGATCGATTTCGTCCGTCAAAGGCTGCAGGATAACGGGGCGGTAATCTATGGTGGATTTTCCCTCTTTATCCACCCAAACGGCCGTGTGTTTCATCCATTTTTCGTCATCGCGGTCAGGAAAATCTTCCCGGGCGTGCGCCCCGCGCGATTCCTCCCGGTTCACGGCGCTGTTCATCGCCGCCACGGACTGATACAAAAGATTGTCCAGCTCCAGCGTTTCCACGAGATCCGTGTTGAAAATCATGGAACGGTCCTTGATCCCCAGATCGGAACGCAGCCTGAAACATTCATCGATCTTGCTCACGCCTTCGGCCAGAACATCCCCCGTCCGGAAGACAGGCGCGTGGTGCTGCATTGTGCGCTGCATTTTATCGCGCAAATGCGCCGTAGAGGTACCGCCCTTCGCATGCCGGTATCCGTCAAGGCGATCCAGCGCCTTCGTGCCGTCGTCCCCGCGCATCGGCTTATGCGGCATCCCCGGCGTTACCGTTTCGCCGGCCCGAATAGCGGCGGCGCGGCCAAAAACGACAAGGTCCAGCAAGGAGTTGGAGCCCAGGCGGTTCGCCCCGTGCACGGATACGCAGGCCGCTTCCCCGATCGCCATTAACCCCGGCACCACATGGTTCGGGTCCCCTTTGAGGGGCGTCACGACTTCGGTGCGGAAATTGGTCGGAATGCCGCCCATATTGTAATGGGCGGTCGGTATAACGGGAATAGGTTCCTTCGTGACATCCACGCCGGCAAAAACGCGCGCGCTTTCGGCAATCCCCGGCAAACGCGAGTGAATGATATCAGGGTCCAGATGCTCCAGATGCAGATGGATATGGTCCTTATGTTCGCCGACCCCGCGCCCTTCCCGAATTTCAATCGTCATGGACCGGCTTACCACATCCCGGCTGGCCAGATCCTTGGCGGAGGGCGCATAGCGCTCCATAAAGCGCTCCCCTTCGGCATTGGTCAGATACCCGCCCTCGCCGCGCACGCCTTCTGTAATCAAACAGCCTGCGCCGTAAATCCCCGTCGGGTGGAACTGGATAAACTCCATGTCCTGCAAAGGCAGTCCTGCCCGCAGCACCATGCCGTTTCCGTCCCCTGTGCAGGTATGCGCGGACGTGCAGGAGAAATAAGTCCGGCCGTATCCGCCGGTCGCCAAAATCGTTTGATGCGCCCGGAAACGGTGAATGGTCCCGTCATCCAGATTCCACGCCATCACCCCCAGACATTCGCCTTCATCGCTCATAATCAAATCCAGCGCGAAATATTCGATAAAGAATTCGGCGCGGTGTTTCAGCGCCTGCTGATAAAGCGTATGCAAAATGGCATGTCCCGTCCTGTCTGCTGCCGCGCAGGTGCGCTGCGCCGTGCCTTTGCCGTAATGGGTTGTCATGCCGCCAAAAGCGCGCTGGTAGATTTTTCCTTCCGCCGTGCGGGAAAAGGGCACGCCGTAATGCTCCAGCTCGATCACGGACGGCACGGCCTCCCGGCACATATATTCAATCGCGTCCTGATCGCCCAGCCAGTCGGAGCCCTTGACCGTGTCATACATATGAAACCGCCAGTCATCCTCTCCCATATTGCCCAAAGAGGCTGAAATGCCGCCCTGCGCCGCCACTGTATGGGAACGGGTGGGAAAAACTTTGGAAATCAGCGCTGTGCGCAGCCCTTTTTCCGCGCAGCCAAACCCGGCGCGCAAGCCGGCACCGCCGGCGCCGATAACAACAACATCATATTCGTGATCGATAATTTCATAGGATTGAGACATAGGTCGTCCTTAAGCTCCAGCTGTAAAAGCGATTTTTAAAATCGAGAAAATGCAGGCCACACCGAGCGCGAAAAAGAACAGGCGCTGACCGATCAGTTTGAACATCTTAAAGCCTTTGTGATGAATATAGTCCTCGATGATTTCCTGAGAGCCTAAAACAGCGTGATAGAAAACCGAAATCACCAGCAAAATGAGTAAAACGGCATTCAGCGGAGATGAAACCCATGCCAGAAACACCAGATAAGGCGCCCCTTTCAGCCCCGCCATCGAAACGACAAGCCATAGAACCAGCGGGATATTCGCCAGCGCCGTAATACGGATGAACATCCAGTCATGAACCCCCTCGCCGCTTGCGCCGAGCCCCTTCGCCTGTGCCATTTTTGATTTCATCTTTCTACACTCCTATGAAAGGACGCAGGGGCAAAACCATGTCGCCCCCGTTAAAACAAGCGTGGCCAGCAGCACAAGCCAGTTGGTCACAGCCGCCCCTTTTTTGTTCAGAAAAAACCCGATATCCCACAGCAAATGCCGGATGCCGTTGCATAAATGGTAATAAAGAACGACAGACCAGCCAAAAAGGACAAACTGCCCCGGCGCGGTCAGCGTCAAATCCATTACCATATTATAGTAATCTTCGCTAAACGCCGCGGCAATAAACCACGCGGCGATCAGAACGGATCCCACGACCAGCAAAGCCCCGCTGATTCGGTGCAGAATCGACAATCGGGCCGTCATAGGCAGGTTATAAACCTGCAGATGGGGGGACAAAGGGCGTGAGCGCGGCTGATCTGACATGGGGCAAAATCCGGTTTTTTTGTTCGGACTCAATCATAAGCGGCGCACCCCAAATTTCAAACGGAAAATGGGTTTCTTCCCCTTAAAGCTTCCGTCGGCCTAGTCCGGGACGAAAATGAGGGAAAGCCCGTTGATGCAATAGCGCCTTCCCGTGGGCGGAGGGCCGTCGTCAAAAACATGCCCCAAATGGGACCCGCACGTTGCGCAATGAATCTCGGTGCGCGGCAAAACCAGTGAAAAGTCCGTCGAACTGCCGATCGCGTCCTTCGAAACAGGCTGATAAAAAGACGGCCAGCCGGATTTGCTGATGAATTTATGATGACTAAGGAAAAGAGGAGCGCCGCAGCCCGCGCAATGATAGGTCCCAGCACGCTTTTCCTTATGCAAGGGAGAGGAACAGGTCCGCTCCGTTCCCTCTTCGCGCATCACTTCATATTGCTCCGGCGTCAGGCGCGCCCGCCACTCTTCATCGGAAAGCTCAAAAGGAAATTTTTCTTTTTTCTTTTTAATCACGTTGCCTGTAATAAAATCCTCCGCGCCGGCCGCCCGCCCCAGAAGAAGCGCACCGCCGCACAAAACCAGCCCTGTTAAAAAATTGCGTCTGTTCATGAAGGTCTATTCGGTTTCCAGACCAAAAAAGTTACGCCGCTTTTTTCATATAATCCTTAACCAGTATTTCAGCGATCTGGATGGAATTCAGCGCCGCGCCTTTGCGCATATTGTCGGCCACGCACCAGAAATTCAGGCCGTTTGCGATGCTGTCATCCCGGCGCACACGGGACACAAAGACATCGTCTTCCCCTGCGATTTCGGCCGGCGTTACAAATTCCATTTCGCTGTCCAGATCAATACAGGTGACGCCATCAAACCCCTTCCAGGCCTTCATGGCGTCTTTCGGCGTGATCGGGTTTTCAAATTCCACATTGACCATTTCCGCATGGCCGATAAAAACGGGCACCCGGACGCAATTCGCGCAGACCTGAATGTCCGGATCGAGAATTTTGTTCGTTTCCACAACCATTTTCCATTCCTCTTTTGTCATCCCGTCATCCATGAAGACGTCAATCTGCGGAATCACGTTAAAAGATATCTGCTTTGGAAAGGTTTCATGTTCAACCTTGTCGTTCATGTAGAAATGGCGCGTCTGGTTGAAAAGCTCATCCATCGCCTCTTTTCCCGCGCCGGAAACGGACTGGTATGTCGACACCACCACCCGTTTGATTTTGGCCAGGTCGTGAAGGGGTTTCAGCGCCACAACCATCTGGATGGTGGAGCAATTCGGGTTGGCGATAATGCCCCGTTTTGTATGCAGCGCCACATCCTGCGGGTTCACCTCCGGCACAACCAAAGGCACATCCGGCTCCATGCGGAAATGGCTGGTATTGTCGATCACGACGGCGCCGGCCTTCGCCGCTTTGGGCGAATATTCCGCCGATACCTTTCCCCCGGGAGAGGACAGCACAATATCGACCCCCTTGAAGTCGAACGCCGCCAGATCCTGAACCTTTAAATCATCCTCCCCGAAAGAAACCTCTCTTCCGGCGCTCTTGCTTGAGGCCAGCGCAATCACGTCGCTCACCGGAAAGTTTCTCTCATGCAGAATAGAAAGCATTTCATGCCCCACATTGCCTGTAGCCCCGACAACCGCAACTTTATAACTCATTATTTTTCCTCATCCTTTTTGTTCTTCTTTGTGATATGCTAAATCCCGTATTGAAGACAACCCTTTTTTAGACCTCTCATGACCGCACATCCTCCTTACGACGACATTCCCATTGGGGTTTGTATTCTCAAACGCAGCCGCAAAGATTTAATCGCCCTTTATATGAATCCGGCCATGGCGCGCTCCCTTAAAGGAAAGCAGCCGTCCGATTATGTCGGAAAAGATATTGAAAAAATATGGGACGGCGATGAGATGGCGCAACTCGCCAAAAAACTCAAAAGCCCCACGCCGCCCAAAGACGCCACGCTGCCTTTTGAGGATAAAAATGGAAACAGGCGATGGGCGCTCCTGTCCATTAAGGAAATCCACTGGGAAAACCAGGATTGTTTTATCTTATGGGCGACCGATATTTCCAGCAGCAAGAAAGCCGAAAAACGTTTTCAGCAGGCTGCGGAAAAGTCCGATGCCCTCGCGGCGCAAAAATCCAACTTTCTGGCCACCATCAGCCATGAAATCCGCACGCCGATGCAATCCGTCTATGGCCTGCTGGAACTGATCGAACAGAACGATCCGCCGCCTGAAATATTGACAATGGCACAAACGGCGAAAAATTCAGCCAGCGGCCTGCTGGAAATTCTGGACGATGTTCTGGATTTCGCCAAAATGGATGCCGAGCAGCTTGAACTCGATCTTTTCGAGGTCCCCGTCCGGACGCTGGCCCGCGGCATTCTGGAGGCCATGGAAGTCAAGGTGCAGGGAAAAAATATAGAGCTTGCGGATGACATCGCTCAGGACGTTCCGTTCGTGATTGTGGGCGACCCCAAACGGCTGCGCCAGATCATTATCAATCTGATGGGCAACGCGCTGAAATTCACATCTGAAGGCTCCGTCACCATCAGAATTACAAAAGGCACAAAAGCCGTTTCGCCGCCTGAAAACGGGCTGGGCTTACGTTTTGAAATTATCGATACCGGCATCGGCATGAGCCCGGAAATTGCCGCCAAACTTTTTACCCCTTTCACGCAGGCCGACAGCTCTACCTCCCGAAAATATGGCGGCACGGGATTGGGCCTGTCCATCAGCAAAAAACTGGTGGAACTCATGGGCGGCAAAATCGGCGTTGAAAGCGTTGAAGGGAAAGGCTCCACTTTCTGGTTCGAAATCCCCACAGAAGAAGTCGATACCGAAGCCAATATTCTCGACATGCCGGATCTGGAAGGAATTTCCGTTCTGTCCGTTGAGGACCATCCTATGGGCGCGAAAGAAATCGCAAAATCTCTGCGTTCCATGGGGGCAAATGTCGAGAGCTGCCCGACCATTGAAGAAGCCCTTGCCCTTGTCAAAAGGCGCCCTTTCGATGTGGGCGTGATAGACCAGGGCCTTCCCGACGGGCTGGGTCTCGACCTGATCCGGAAAATCATGGAAATAAGGCCCTTCATGGGGCTTGTCATGTATACCGTCAGGGACGATGCCGGCCTGCAGCACACATTGCAATCCCTTGGCATTCCCTACCTTGCCAAGCCGGCCAGCCGCATCGGTCTGGGAGAGGCCGTTCTGGACGCAGCGGAAAAGCTGTCCAAGATGAGCATTGAAGGTCCGACAAAACTCATCATTGCGGAAGATACGGCAAGCGTCCGCGACGTCCTGAAACGTCAGCTTGACATGCTGGGTGTGGAAGCTTTCTTTGTTGAAAACGGTCTGAAAGCGCTCGAAGCCGTCCGCAGCGGCGGATATGGCATTTTATTTACAGATCTTCACATGCCGGAACTGGACGGTTACGGCCTTGTCAAAGAAATCAGGGAAGATGACAAAAAGCTGGACCGGCATTTTCCTGTCGTCGCCCTGACCGCAGATGTCCAGATGGCGCAGCGCCAGACCTATATGAGCCACGGCTTTGATGAATGCCTGCTCAAACCCGTTTCTCTGGGGCATTTCAAAAGACTTCTTATCCGGTGGGGACTGCTGAAAGAAGAGCCGCAGCCCGAACCGAACTCCGCAGGTTCGAAGGAGCAGGAAAACGGAAACGCCCTCTCGGCCATAGACAAAGACGCCATGGTTGCCCAGATGGGCGCCTTTGATGAAAATGCGATCGAAATGCTTGGCCTTTTTGTGGAAATGACACAGCCGCTCATCGAACAGATACAAAAAGCACAGGAAGACAAGGACCATCACGCTCTTATGGAAGCCGCCCATAGCCTGAAAGGCGCTGCCCGTTCCGCCTGCGCCAATATTCTGGGAGATATTGCCGCCAGGCTGCAAGACCATGCGGAAAAGCAAATCGAATCCGGCGACCTGGTTCAGGACATCGGGAAAGAATTCCAAAGGGTAGAAGAAGAAGTCAAAAGCTTCTAACGCCTACGGACAGGCCGCCTCGTCTCCGTCCGTATCCCCGTTATAGGCGCCGGATGCCGAAGGATGCGTAATCATCCATACACGAAAACAGGTGCTTCCCGCCGGGCATTTGGGATCACCGCCGCCCGCCGTGCTGGTAAGTTCCACCTGTCCGCCGGATGCGTCAATAACATCCGCTTCGCACTCTGAAAACTGGTCGTCCAGTTTCTGCATGGCCGATTGCAAAAAGGCGTCTGTTTTGTCCGTTTGCGTGAAAAAGAAAACGCCGTTTATGCCGTTATAATAGACAAATTCTTCAAACAAGCTCGGCGGCGGCGCCAAAAACTTTCCGGACGCGCCGGAATATATGTCCGCATGGTCATTACTGTCCCCCGGATTTCCGGGACACATGATATTGCGAACCTGATCGTTCGCTGCTGCGCCGCTTTTGGGCGCCGGTGTGAAATAGGAGCTTGAAGGGTTGATTGGGTAAGGCGTATTTGTCGTTCCCGCAGGCAGGGACGTATCTCCCGCAGGATAGGTCAAAACGCACTCCTGCACGGAAGAACGGATAAATCCTATCTGGGTATTCAGTTCGGAAACGGTTTCAAACGTATTCTGGGAACTGGTCTGCTGGCTCGAAGGCTCCATAAACGTAACCGTCAGGGCCGCGAGCAAGGCAATCGCAATCAGGATGTAAACGAGGGCACTTCCCCTTTGTCTCCCTTTTTGCTCCGATGCGTGTTTTTTCTTGTTCTCTCTCATAACAAAAATGCCCCTTCGATAAAAAAAGCCCGGTCCTGTTTCCATTATAACAGACCGGGCTTTTAATTTAAGTGAAGAAATTATTCAAAAAAGCCTTATCTCTCCAAAAGGACAGCGTAAAAGACATTCTGACCGACGACAGATTCATAGAAACATCCCGTAGCCTGTCCGCTAAAGGCCGTCCCTGAATCACACTGCAAGTCAGGAGAGTCCACCCCTGTTCCAGGGAACGGCGTCACCGTCGGTTCCACAAGCGTATCGCTTATCAGGGCATCCGTTACAGCGGCATCCGCCTGAGGAATAGCCCCGTTCATCACACAGGTGCCTGCAGTAATCCCGAATTCACTGTTGATTTTCTCGCACACGGCACCTGTGACACCGGGCAGGAACGCGACGATATCGCTTCCGTCTGCGCCGTCCCGGCCAATTTCAGGAACATCAAAGTTGGCATTGAAATACCAAGTCCCGACGCCGGGATTGACCATCATATCCTCCGGGGCGTCCTGATATGTCGCGCCGCCGCCATCCGGGTGGAACACGAGAGTCTCCGTAGAAGCGCCGCCGAAACTTGCCGGCGCGTCAAAATACATGCTCCGTACGCTGACCCCGTTAAGCACCATACGGATAATCGCCGTCCGCAAAGCTGTCGGATACTGGGTCATGGCCGCGCTGCTCAACGTCGCTTTTTCCTTCTCCGTTGACCCGCCGCCTGAGCGCGTCGACTTTGTGACCGCGTAAGACAGGGCCGCAAAAAGAGCCACCGCGATAAGGATCAAAAAGAGAACGTTCCCACTCTCTGATTGTCTGTTTGTTTGTTTATTCATATTTTTCTCCACTTTTGATAAAAGAAGTCTAACCATCTTTTCCCGAAAAACGAACGATCAGTCCGGTTTTTCCACAGAAACTTTATTAATTTTCAAAGAGGCACCCAGTTTATGCTGCCTGTCGCATTCCCTCCCAACACATAATTTATCAACACTCACCCGCCAGCCGGATCCTCCGTTTTGGACATGCCCGACAGCTTCCCGAAACTCCGCAAACTGGGCCGTATTCGTGGCCGTAATCAATATGACGGACCCGTTAGCCCGAATATCCAGCCCCTTGTACACATCCTTTATCTCTGCAACGAATTTTTGAACTTCCTCTTTGGAAATCGGCACGTCTTTAATTTTGGGAACATGGGGTTTTAGCGCTTCCATTTCCTTAAGTTTTTCGCGCATTTCCGTCATCTGTGATGTCTCGATGGCCGTAAACAGCCCCAAAGCCCCGGCCATCGCCCAGGCGATCCCTGCCGCGATCAAAACGGTCTGCCCCGCATTTTGAGGCAATTTTTCAAGAAAGAGGTTCAGATCCCCTGTCGATTTGGGATCCGTTATCTTCCGTAAAGCCGCATTAAAATCAAATGACTTAAAATCCAAAACAGAATCCTGCCTAAATAAACCGCAATATCTAAAATTATAACAATATATACCTAAATCTAGCTTAATAAACGCCGACAATTCATATAAAATTTTATCTACTTATACCCGCGAACACGCGCCCTTCCGTCTTTTTCCAGCGGCGGAATAACATCTGTTTTTACGCCGCCAACGTTTCTTGTATAGGCCTGGGGCACGACAGCCTCCCAGACAACCTGTTTGTCCTTCACATCATATTTGACCAGTGTGCCCCCCAAAGTCCTGAGTTCATCCAAAAGCTCTTGAATACGGACCATATGTTTAATCGTGTCGCTTTGCAGGGCGTTATAGGCCTGTAATGTGAGTTGCTGCGCCGCGCGATCCGTATTCAACTTCACTTTGACAAGATCGCGTTTGACAGTATTGCTTAAAACAAACTGAAAAACCAGAGCGGAAAAAATAACCAGATTGACCGAAATACCAACGACCAGCAGCATCCTTGCCGCCGCCCTCGAAAGCTTTTCCGTTCTGAGCATCCGGTTTTTCCACGGCACAACATCCGCAACCTCTGCGTTAATCGTCACAAAATTCGCATCCATCGTTTGTATGCGGGGCAGAAGCGTCCTCGCGGCCCCGACAAAAATCTGCATCCTGCCCGTGTCAGGATCCCACCGCAGCGCAGAGGCCGTTCCTTCCTGTTCGTAAATATAAACGGTTTCCTTGTCCCAAAATTCGCTGTTTCCGGGAAGGGCTGCGGCAAGAGGGCACCAGCTATCCGGCGCCGAAGCCAGAGAGGACGACACACAGGCGAGGTACCAGCATCGCCCGCCTTCTACACTATATGTGAAATGCACCTTTTCCGTACCGCAAGCCTGCGATGCCGCATTCCATATAGCTTCCTCTTCCGTCCCTGCGACATAAGGAACGGATCCCCCGATAAGTTCCTGAGGCAAATAAGGCACAAGCTCTCTCTTGAAATCGGCCGTTTCGCCGGCAAGCTTATCAGCCAGACCGGGCGTCAGTCTGGTAACACCGGAAGTCTCCTGTTTTTCAGAAGCAGACCTCCCGGTGCGGCCCCGCGGTCCGTCCTTAGAAGAAATAGCCACCTACATTGCTCCTTCCATTAATCCACCCATCATACTATCCATGCTCATATTCATAACGGTGAGGGCATAGATAGCACTCCCAAACGCAATAACAAGATACACCCCGGTAAGCGCGAAAGCCAGCCAGATAATCAGCGAATGTTTTGTTTTGGCTGCTGCCGCTCTCATCTGCGCAATAGACGTCATGATGGTAGCAACTTGGCTAAGGTCAGACAAGGTTGCGAGTTCCATCCGCTCCCCATGCGTCAAAGGGGCCCTGTCCAAAGCCGCCCCGAGCATGACACCTCTTTCAAGATCTTCGTTTGTTTCGTCCCAATACCGGGCGACTTCCGGCGTTGTCGTCGCTTCCGAGGCCTGTTCCAGCGCAATATTGATCTGGACGCGCCCCTCAAGCATCCGCGCAAACGCCGTCATGGAATCGGCAAAACCCAAATCCCTCAAATACGCGCCTATCAGGGGAATTTTCCGGATAATTCTGGCCGTTGGCCAATCCTTTTTCCCCTTGTTTAAAATATGGGAAATAACGGCCCAGGCCATAAACGCCCCTATGGCAAAAGCGGAATAAATCAGAACATCCCACAGCAAAGCAAGATTCCCGACCACCGTATTAAACTTCGCAAGCGCTTCAGGTTCCGTAGGCGGATTGTCATGAAACCACTTGAGAACCATATCCTTTCCCCAATACAAAGACTGAACGATCGAGACAACGTCAAAAGCCAGCCAGCCCATCGTTCCCATAACAGCGCGTGCGTTTTTCCTTTTTTGGGTAATGGAGTGAATGGCGTGCGGAATCCCCTCGGCCAGTTGGTTGGCCTTTTCGCTCCCCGCAAGAATAGCCAGCGTTCCTGCATCGAAAATCCGCAGCGCCTTTAGCGCGTCAATAACACCAAGCCCCCTTGAGAGAGCTTCCCGGGCCGGCGCCAGGATATTCTGGCGCATAGGGTTTGTTTCCGACTCGATCAGCTTCCAAAACGCCACGCCGGGAGACGTGGCCGTCGCTCTGAATTGTATGCCGCGCAAAAGCTGAACCTGCCACCATGTCGACCGCGCCAGAATCCGCTCCAGAGGAGAGCGCTCATGTGGCCGGATTGAAAGAACATAGCCGCCGTTTTTAATAACGGCTTCACGCACGTCTTCCTGGGTCGGCAGATAAAAGGTCTCCGTCTTTTTCTTGGCGCCGTAGGGCGTATCGTAAGCAATTTCAGCGCTCCATTGCTGCATGTTAAAAACCCTATAAGAATCCCTATTCTTCCAGATAAGAAAGGGCGGATCTCGGATCCACAAGCCCGCTTGTTACCAGATCAATCAAACCATCCCGGCGGGTATGAACCTGCACCCCGTCCTCATGAACAAGATCGTTCACATTACCTATAAGCGCCTGATAGATTGAATCGCGGTGCCCAGGCCCCAATGTAATCATAATTGCATCGAGCAAAAGCGTTCGTCCCGAAATACCCGTCCGGTTACATAAATCGCATCCTGCCGTGTTGTGCGTCCGGACTTTTTCATCCGCCGAGATTCCGAATTCTGCTATTTCATGCTCTTTCAGGACGTCTCCGACCGTATGATGATGCGCACATCCCTGACAGAGGGTCCGCACCAGACGCTGGTTCAAAATCGCGCGAACCTGCTGGGAAAGGGTGTAAGTGGAAGAACGTTCCCGCTCCGCCGGCATCAAAGAGCGCAAGCGCTCAAAAGTCTGAAGCGCTGTGTCGGCATGGACGGTTGAAATCACAGTGTGTCCCGATTCCGCCGCCCGTAAAGACGTCTCGACCGTATCCGCATCCCGCATCTCCCCAATGATGATATAATCGGGATCGTGCCGCATCGCCGCGCGGATAAGATCCGCAAACCCCCCGCCGGGCATCCCCGACCGGACTTGCCATTGCGTTGCATAACGCAGTTCATATTCAATAGGGTCCTCAATGCTCAAAACATGCTTCCGGCGTCGGTCTATCTGCTGCACACAGGCATAAAGCGTTGTCGTCTTACCGGACCCGGTAGGACCGGAGAGCAGAATAAGTCCACCGCCTCCTTTAATTTCCGGCGACAAAAGAGATGCCATATAATCCCCCACATCCGGGTGACGACGGAAAAGCTCATCAAAGCCCTTCAGTGCCGCCCGGTCCAGAAGACGCATCGTAATTTTTTCACCATCCTGCGCCTGCGGCCCGGCAGCCACCCGGACGTCAATACCGCGCCCCTGCCACGTAAAGCCGAAACGTCCGTCTTTCGGCGTCACACGATCCCCGAAGTTCAGGCCCGCATCCCGCTTGAGCAATGTCGTGATACGTGCCATCGCATCCGCGGGCAACAGATGCATGGGAATTAAATCGCCGTCAATCCGGTAGCGAATCCAGTTGGGCGCATCGGGATTGTTGTCCTGAACAAGGTGAATATCAGAAGCCCGCAACTGCAGGGCCTCCGCCAGCATATCTCTTTGAAACTGGTTCAAAAGAAGCCCGTTATCAACATCGGCAAGCCACAGAGAGAGAGTCTTTTCGCATCTGTCGGCCGACAAATCATGAACAGAACGGAGCGTATCCAAAAGCTCCGCCCGGTCCCACATCTCCGTTTCAACCTTGCTGACACGGAATCCGCTTCGTGTTGCCGTTGAAATGAGAACCTCAACCTGGCGTTCGTTGAGCTCGTTAAGAGGCGCAATCGTAAGAACGCCGTCTTTCAGACCTATCAAATGGATACTTAAAGGAAGCCAGGCCTGCACAGGCAAAACGCTGCGCAACTGATCCCCCGTTGCCCGGTCCTTAATGCTGCTTTCTTCTTCAAGCCCGGAAGCGGACACCGCCCCCGCCATATCCAAAAGCTGGTCCGTAGAACGCGCGACACCATGTTCCAGAAACATGGCCCTTTCACGCTGTACCATATCCATATAGCGTTCGCGGCCTTCACTGGCACGCAATTTCCGGCGGTCCTGCCATTGCCGGCGATCCACACCCCCTGGAGGCGGGACGTCTAGGCGCCGGCGGTCCGCCCCTGAACGCTCGTCAACAAGCTCCCGTCCGGAAGGGGCATCCTTTTGTTTTTCTTCAGAAATTTCCAGATCATCCATAAATCGTCAATCAATTTTCTGTTTCACCGCTGCTTTCAGAGCTACTACTCTCAGAATCGCTCTCTGCACTTGATTGTCCACTAACACGGTTAACAGAAGATAAAGATTTATCAAAAAGCAAGAGAACCTGCTGATCTCCATTTATAAACTGGACAGAGTCCGGCCTGATTCCAATTTTCCATACAACGCCGCCAATAATGGTTTTCTCCCCGTCAAAAACGACCCTGCTGCCCCCTGGTCCGGATATAATCGCCCGCCGCGGACCCTGCGATGTAATGGTATACCCGTCCAGAACACCCCTGACCTCGACTTTCTTCGGCGCGGAACCACCTTTACCGTCAGACTCTTCCCCGGCGCCCAATGTGCTGGAATAAACAGGGGGAACATTGCCCAGAAAGGATCCCAGAGAATCCAGAACGATTGCCTTGCTATCCTTGTTTACAGCCCGCTTTGCCGTTCCACGGACAGGAAGAACGAGAATTCCGCGCACACCGTTGTGCCGGATCTGGATATCATCAAGAATATCCCCTTCACGAACAGGCTCCCAGGACAGCGTCAAAGGGCAGGCTTCAATAGGATCAAGTTTCGTCCCTATGCCGCAACCGCCCTTTAAAACCTCGACCCCCGTCTTGTTGTTAGACAGGCGAATGTCACGAATGGTTAAAGGCGCATCCCCCACATTGACCAGAGAAACGGTTATGGCGGAAACCGTTTCCACGCCGGTTCCGAAATCCACCTCGCTGAGAGAAGACGTCAGAAGCCCAAATCCCGGCACGACATCCGGGAAAACATCCGCCTCTTTTGCCGTATCCGGCGTATATTCCCCTTTTATGGCCGCACTTGATATACTCGTCGGGCCGCTATGTTCTACAACCAGAACACCGGTTGCCGGCCCTTTTTGGATAGGCGTCCATGTCACCGTCGCAATACAGGCCTGTCCCGTCTCCAGCGACGGACAATCCGCATCCAGAGACAGTCCCGACTGGGCGCCGGCCTGAATCGATATATCTTTGATGTTAATCATGTTTGACGTTGTATTCCGCAGAATAACAGACCGTACCAAAGGACGGCTGGCCGTCAGATCCCCAAAATCGATCTCACCGGGAACAATATCGATATCGCTTGTCAAAACCGTGGTATCATCCGAACTCTCGACAATCCCGGCCACTGTTGCCGTCAGGAGCTTCGAACGGCCGTCATGGCGCACAAGCATCTCGATCCTGTATTTGCCAACCTGCAGCGCCTTCACAGTCAAGGCGACAGCGCAAACAGCGCCCGGATCGAGAGGCGTCAGAGAACACTGGTTCTCGCTCACACGCGCCGAAACATTCGAAGAAGGATAAAGGCTGATATCGCCGGCCGTCAGAGGTTTTGCGTCATCATTCCGGAACAAAACAACAACCTGCGCAGAAGCTCCCAGCGAAACGATGCCGGCGTCAACCTTGTCGTTTACAGGCATCAGATCCCCCGTACCCCCGGAAGAGGTGCGCGCGCCCGGATCACCAAAAGCATCCTGAGCGCGAACATGTGTACCTTGAAGAAAACAAAGCACAATAAAAACAGAAATAACAAAACGGAAATAAGACAATGGAGGGCCTCTTTTAAACTTCAACGACAGTCTACCACGAAACAGAAGAACGTGAAGATGGATTATAACGGTTGTCAACACTCCCTAAAGACATAACAAAAAAAAACACATCAACCTGTTTTAATAACCTGTTTCCGCACCATATGTGCTATACGCACCCCCCTCCAAAGACGCCGCGTCCTTCTCTTCAATTTCGAAAATCTCGACAGAAGAAGAGGGAAGCTCAAAAATTTCAACGGAAGGAGGAGCCTCTTCGACAGGAGTCTCTTCAACAGGAGAGGAAGCAGGCCGCGCAGCAGAAACCGGAGCATCTGTCACGGGACGGGTTTCTTTCTGCCCCTGATATTTTGATTTAAATCCCGGCTTATAGCGCCCTCCCGAAAAAGGCACATAAGGAGATTTAGACTCTTCGGACACCTTGGGTGAAGCCGATTCCAAAACGGGCGCATAAGAAGAGGAAAGACTGGTCGCTGCTCCTGCGTTTTGCGCAGGTTCTTTCACAGGAAGCGCCGCAGGCTCCGGCGCCTCCACTTCAGCGGAAACAGGCGCGGGAGGAAGGGGTGGCGGAGGCTCCGCGATAACGGGCGCGGAAACAACAGGCTCGGCAATAACAGGCTCAGGAGGACGCACAGCCTCCCTCTTAACTTCTTTTTCCGGAAGAACGGCAGGCTCAGGTTCCTCTGCTTTGGCAGAAACAGGGGCAGGGGCAGGGGCCTGCACGGGCTGTGATTTCACAACGGCGGGCGCGGGATGAGCAACCTCAGGCTCAACGGCTTTATCAGAAAGAGCGGATGATTTGAGCGCGGCCGCAGGCACTGCAGAGGAATTGTGCGACATCGCCACGGTATCCGCAGCATTCTCATCTTTGGGCGTATACACGACAACGCGCGGCCGCAGTAAGATAACAAGTTCCAGATTATCCGTCTCCGCTGTCCGGCTTTGAGGAAGGATCGGCTCCATGAAACCGGGGCCTTCTTTGGAAAAATTATCCCTCTCCTGAACGAGTCCCGCAATCAAAACAGAATCTCCCGGACGAATCCGTATCTGGGTATTGAGTTCGCGCTCCGTCGTTTGAGGCAACTGGATAGACGTACTCGTCCCGCCGACACCGCCGTCGGAAAAGACGAAATTATCGATCTGGATCACATCCGTCAGCTTGACGGACACGTCGGCATAGACCGTGGAACGGTCCCATGTACTTCCGATATTCAGCGTAAACCCTGAATCAACGGAATCGGTATCGACAGAGGTTGTCGCCCCGCCGCCGCCATCCAGCGTCGTCGCAATTTTGGAAACGTAATTTTCCGTGTTTGCCACACGAAGCTCGGCGGAAGAGCCGGAAAGAACGGAGATTTGCGGTTGGGAAATGGATTTAACAGCCCCGAACGTGGAAAGAAACTGCACCATATCCGAAGGCGTCGCCCCGATCGCCTGTGTCGTCGGCAGGCCGATACTGATCGGGTTCGTGAAATTGGCCGACACATTCCCGTCGGCCGCAAGACTAACATTGAACTTCCCGAATTTATCGAGCATGGACCAGTCAATGCCAACCGTATTCCCGGCCCCCAGATTGACTTCCCATATATACGCTTCATAGACGATCATGGCCGTATTCGCCCGCAACCGCTGGAAATACCGGGAAGCTATAACGGCCTTTCGCTGCGTCGCCTGATAGATGATGGTCCTTGTCGTCGTATCTATGATAGGCGCTGCACTGCCACCAAGAACCGCGGAAAGCCCGGCCGCCACATTGCTCAAAAACGCCGTAGGGTCGCCGCCCCCCTCCCCGGCACTGGAAGCGCCAACGGGTGGAAGAGTCACCGTAAAGGTTTCCGTATCCTTTACAACAAGAACCCCGTTTTCGTAGGAACAATAAAGATCCGCCAAAGAACAGACACGGTGCACAACGCTGTCAAGCTCCCCGTGAAGATTCGCAACCGTAATCCGGCGGTCCAGCCCTTCATCGGTTTCAAAGGCAAGGGAAATGTCGTAATCGGCCAGAATGAGCTGCAAAGCCCCGGCCAGCGTTTCTGACCGCAATTCGAAAGGCCCCACAACCTCGCGGGGGAGGGATTCATCGGCGAGAATTTCCGGCATGAGAATATCGTCGCCCAAAGGAAGGTACATCACGCTGTCGGAACGTTCATTGACCGCGCTTTTTCTTTCGTCCGCACTCGCAGGAGAGGGAACCTTGACAGAGCGCGAATCCGGCACGCTCACCTCGGCGCACCCCAATAGAAGAAGCACAGCCCCCAAAAGAGAAAACAAATAACAATGGCTCGTACGACAAATCCGCATATTTGATCTACGCTCTTCTTCTGTTATGTATCTGGATTGTACGCTCTACCGCTTTCAACAATCTATCCTTCTGCACAGGTTTAATCAGTACGGACCCAACCCCCCAGGTTCTCGCCTGCCCCAGGAGGTCGGGGTTATTGTCCCCTGTTACCAGAATAACGGGAGTATCCATGTCCATGCCACGGATACTCTTGATAAAACCAAAACCATCCACAGGTTCCATGCGGACATCCACAATCGCCATGTCGACCGGCTGCGTTTTCATGACGTCTATTGCCTGATCTCCATGAGAAGCCTCAGCCACCTCGTAGCCGGCATCTGACAAATAGCGGACGATCTGCATCCGGACAAAGTCATTGTCCTCTACAACCAGAATTTTATTTGCCGGGGTTTTGTCTGTCTCAACCATGTTTATTAAAATCGCCTGATCTTGGAGTTCTTACGAAGAATCAAATTGAGGTTAAAGCAAGCTCCATAACTTGGCAATCTCTGTTGTAAATTTCTTATGACCACTTCAATATACAATTCTTAAAATCCGCTCTTAACATCTGGCTTTCGGAAACATCGAACGTTACTATCGCCGTCGGGAGAATAAATATGCTCTATGGAATTGCTTTTCTTTGCCTGATCGGCGCTGTGGGTCTTCTGGCGGTGTTATCCGTCATCGACCTGAAAATCCGCCTGCTCCCGAACAAATATGTTCTCACCTTCGCCCTGCTGGGACTCCTTTTTCATTTCGTCACCGCCGCGCGCTATCTTTCGCCGCAGGACATTGTGACAGGCGCCGCTCTTGGATTTGGAAGCCTCTATCTTCTGCGAATGGCGGCAAACGCGTACTACAAAATGGACGCTTTCGGTCTGGGAGACGTGAAGCTCATGGGCGCCGCCGGCTTATGGCTTGGCGTAGACGGCATTCTTATTTCCCTGACGCTCGGCGCCTTTGCCGGGCTTCTACACGGCCTTGGATACGGCTTCTACACCCATTTTCGTGACAAAACCCCGCTCGACTTTCACAATCTGGCTATTCCCGCGGGTCCCGGCTTTGCCATCGGCATTGTCTTGACCGGCATCTGGATATATCAGGATTTCATAAAGGATTTCAGCCATGTCTTTGCCTCTTGAAGGACTTCGTGTTCTCGATCTCTCCCGCGTCCTGGCAGGGCCCGTTTGCACCCAAATCCTGGGGGATCTGGGGGCGGACATCCTGAAAATCGAACGCCCCGGCCAGGGCGATGACACGCGCAAATGGGGACCGCCTTTTATGGCAGGGAAAGACGGAGAGGACACAAGCGAAAGCGCTTATTATTTATCCTGCAACCGCAACAAACGCTCTGTAACCATCGACATCGCAAAACCGGAAGGGCAGAAACTTGTTCGCCGGCTTCTGGCGAAAAGCGATGTCCTGATCGAAAATTTCAAGGTCGGCGGCCTTGAAAAATACGGGCTGGGCTATGATGATCTTAAAAAAGAGTTTCCGGCGCTTGTCTATTGCAGTATCAGCGGCTTCGGCCAAAACGGCCCGCTGGCGCAGGAACCGGGCTACGACTTTCTGGCGCAGGCCCTTGGCGGCCTGATGGCCAATACGGGAACGCCCGAGGGAGAGCCGGTAAAAGCGGGCGTGGCCCTCAGCGATGTCATGACAGGGCTTTACGGCACGATCGGTATTTTAACCGCCCTGCATAGCCGGAACGCAACAGGCAAGGGCCAGCGGGTCGATTTGTCGCTTCTGGACGTCACGCTCGCGGGCATGACGAACATTGCGCAATATTATCTCACCAGCGGCCAGAACGCGCCGCGGCAGGGAAACGCCCATGCGACCATCGTGCCCTACCAGTCCTTCAAGACACAGGACGGACATGTCGTCGTCGCCATTGGAAACAACGGGCAGTTTGAAAAATTCTGCGCCTTTCTGGGACAGGAATCATGGGCGGAAGATCCGCTTTTTTCAACCAACGCCGCGCGCGTGAAAAACCGGGAGCAACTCGTCCCCATGATTGCGGATATCATTGCAAAAAAACCGACGGAACACTGGGTCAACGCCTTGCGGGACGTCGACATCCCCGTGGCGCCGGTCAATACCATAAGTCAGGCCTTTGACATGGAACAAATTCAGGCCCGCGGCATGAAGATCGCCATGGACCATCCCCTGTCCGGCGAAGACATTCCTCTGGTCGGCAGCCCGTTAAAACTCTCCGAAACCCCCGTATCCTACCGGCAGGCGCCGCCCACGCTGGGACAACATACACACGAGGTTCTGAAAGACATTCTGGACATGAAAGAAGCGGACATGGAAAGACTGGAAAATCAGGGCGTCATATAAATCTTGCCTTGCCCTCGCGGCTGCGGCGCGGTTATATGAAGCTCATGCAAAAACCTTTTCAAAAAGTCGACCGCGGCGCCTTCGGGCACAAACATCTCATCGGGATTAAAGATCTCGGCAAAAAGGAAATCGAAATCATTCTGGATCTGGCCGATTATTACGCCGACCGTCTGGACGACCGCAAATTCAAACCCCATATCCTCGAAGACCGGATTGTCCTCACGCTGTTTTTCGAAGATTCAACGCGCACCCGCACCTCCTTTGAAATGGCCGCCAAGCGGCTGGGCGCGGACGTGGTGAACATGAACATTCAAACATCTTCCGTCAATAAGGGCGAGAGCCTGCTGGACACCATCCAGACGCTGGAGGCCATGCTGCGCCCGGACGCCATTATTATCCGGCACAAGGAATACGGCGCGCCGGGCTTTGTGGCTTCGAAAGTGGCCTGCCCCGTCATCAATGCAGGGGATAGCTGGCACGAACATCCGACGCAGGCCCTGCTGGACGCCCTCACCATCCGCCGCCGTCTGGGAAAAATAGAAGGGCTGACCATCGCCATTTGCGGCGACATCGCCCATAGCCGCGTGGCGGCCTCCAACATGATCCTCCTGCGTAAAATGGGCGCCCGTGTCCGTATTGTCGCCCCGCCCGCGCTCATCCCGGAAAGCTTCCCCGTCGAAGATATTGAAACCTTCGAAAACATGAAAGACGGCCTCAAAGACTGCGATATCGTTATGATGCTGCGCAACCAGACGGAGCGCATGCAATCCGGCCTGATTAAATCGGATGCCGATTTCTTCCGGCAATACGGCCTGTCTTACGAAAAGCTGGCCTTTGCGAAGCCCGAAGCTTTCGTTATGCACCCCGGCCCCATAAACCGCGAAGTCGAAATCGCAGGCGATGTCGCCGACGATCCGGATCGCAGCCTGATTTTACAGCAAGTCCGCAACGGGGTTCCCACCCGCATGGCCGTTCTGGATTTGCTGCTGAAAGACCGGTCATGAACCAAACAACACAACATCTTCATGTCATCCTGAGCGAAGGGCGCAGCCCGAAGTCGAAGGATCTTTGCAGGCGGATATATTCAAGATCCCTCGACTTCGCTCGGGATGACAGGTGATGGAACTCTTTTTTTCAGCACTCTTTGGCTATCTTCTGGGATCCATCCCTTTTGGCCTTGTCCTGGCGCGCCTTGGCGGATATGGCGATATCCGGGAAATCGGCTCCGGCAATATCGGCGCGACGAATGTTTTAAGAACGGGCAGCAAACCCCTGGCCCTTGCAACTCTCCTTCTGGATAGCGGCAAAGGCGCCATTGCGGTCCTTATGACGCTCTATTTTATCGACTTTAACGCGGCCATGCTCGCAGGATTCGGCGCCATACTGGGACATCTCTTCCCCGTCTGGCTCAAATTCAAAGGCGGCAAAGGCGTGGCCACGGCGCTGGGCACGCTGGTTGCGCTGGCTCCTTATATCGGCCTGAGTGCCTGCGGCCTCTGGCTTTTGACCGCGCTGGTCTTTCGCATTTCGTCTTTGTCCGCCCTCGTAGCGATCGGCTTTACCCCTTTGATTGCACATATCTTGTATGATGATGCCAATCTCTCCGGCCTGTGCGCCCTCATCGCCGCGCTGGTTTATTTGAAGCACCGCGCCAATATCAAACGCCTTTTCAAAGGGGACGAACCGAAGATAGGGAAAAAGAAATGACCCTTGCCGCGCCATATCAGGCCCCTCTGGAAGCCCCTCTTTCCTTATCGGAAAAGCTTGACTGGCTGCGCCTGATCCGCACGGACAATGTCGGCCCCGTTACCTTTTACCGCCTGATGCAGCGCTATGGCAGCGCAGGAAAAGCCCTTGAAGCCCTGCCGGAACTTTCACGGCGCGGTGGAAAAGCCAAAGCGCTCACCCCTCCCTCGAAAGAGGTCATGGAACAGGAATACCAGGCCCTTCAAAAGCTCGGCGGCGATTTCACCTGTGCCTGCGAGGCGGATTACCCGCTGCCTCTGGGCGCGTGTGAAGACGCCCCGCCGGTTATCTCCTTCCTTGGAGACAAAACGCTGATGCGGCGCAAATGTCTGGCGATGGTCGGCGCGCGTAACGCGTCCCTGAACGGACGGAAATTTGCAGAAAAACTTAGCCGCGAACTGGGACAGGCCGGGCAGACAATTGTTTCCGGCCTTGCCCGGGGAATCGACACCGCCACCCATCAGGGCGCGCTGGAGACGGGCACGATCGCAATCGTGGCAGGCGGACTGGATATTATTTATCCCCGGGAAAATACAGATCTTTACAAAAAAATATGTGAGCAAGGTCTGGTCATCGCGGAAAGTCCGCTCGGGATGGAACCGCTGGCCCGCCATTTTCCGCGCCGCAACCGCATTGTTTCCGGCCTTTCGGCAGGCGTGGTCGTGGTCGAAGCGACCGTGAAATCCGGCTCTTTAATTACCGCGCGCATGGCGGCCGAACAGGGACGTGACGTCTACGCCGTGCCCGGCCACCCCTTCGATCCCCGTGCCGCCGGCCCCAACCGCCTTATTAAAGACGGCGCCACTTTGGTCCAAAGCGCGCAGGATATTTTGCAAAACCTGTCGAATTTTACAGGAGCTTCCCTGCGCGAAAAACCGCAGTTTTCCTGGATTCCACAAGAAGACATTCTCCCCGTCGAGGACCATGAAATGCCCCCTGAAAATGTACAGGCTCTTCTCCTGCAGTATTTATCGCAAACACCCATAGCGGTTGACGAATTGGTGCGAAGCTGTCATTTGACTATTCCTGTGGTGCAAACCGCTTTGCTGGAAATGGAACTGGCGGGGCGGATCGAGCGCCTTCCGGGTGGCCGGATTGTATTGATACATTAAGGGGAAACAGATTGGACGCTCCAAACATTGTCATCGTTGAATCGCCCGCCAAGGCCAAAAAAATCGAGGGTTATCTCGGCCCCGGCTACAAGGTTCTGGCCTCTTACGGACATGTGCGGGATCTGGTGAACAAAGACGGCTCCGTCCTGCCCGATGAAAATTTTGCCATGAAGTGGGAACTGGGCGAACGGGCGGCCAAGACCGTGAATGAAATCAAACGCGCCGTCGAAAAAGCCGATGCGGTCTATCTCGCCCCCGACCCCGACCGCGAAGGGGAAGCCATTGCGTGGCACGTCAAAAAAATTCTGGAGGATGCGGGCCTGCTGAAAGGCCGGAACGTCTACCGCGTGACCTTTAACGAAATCACCAAAACGGCGGTCAAGGAAGCGTTTGACCATGCCCGCACGCTGGATCATGCGCTCATCGATTCCTATCTGGCCCGGCGGGCGCTGGATTACCTTGTGGGATTTAACCTCTCCCCTATTCTTTGGCGCAAGCTCCCCGGCTCCCGTTCAGCGGGGCGCGTGCAGTCGGTCGCCCTGCGCCTGATCAGCGAACGCGAAGCGGAAATCGAAAAATTCAACGCGCAGGAATACTGGTCGATCGAAACCCTGCTGCACAATAAAGACGGCGCGCCTTTTACGGCGCGGCTGACACACCTGTCCGGCAACAAGCTGGACAAGATGGATATCGGCACCGAAGAAGAGGCCCTAAAAGCCGAAAAGCGAATCCGGGAGAAGAAGCTTTCCATCCAGAGCGTCGAGAAAAAACAGGTGCGGCGAAACCCGCCGGCCCCTTTTATCACCTCTTCCCTGCAAATCGAGGCTGCCCGCAAGCTCGGCTTTTCCGCTTCCAACACAATGCGGATTGCCCAGCGGCTCTACGAAGCCGGTCTGATTACCTATATGCGGACCGATGGAACGGATCTGTCTCAGGAAGCCGTGCAGCAGGCAAGAGGGCAAATTAAAAGCGATTACGGCGATAAATATCTTCCGGAAGCGCCGCGCCTTTATAAATCCAAGGCCAAAAACGCTCAGGAAGCCCACGAAGCCATCCGCCCGACGGATTTAAGCCTGCTGCCGGGCGGGAAAGACGCGCCTTCGGAAGAAGATCAGCGCAAGCTTTATGACCTCATCTGGAAACGCACCATGGCCTCCCAGATGGAAAACGCCGTTTTGGACCAGGTCCGCGTCGATATTTCGGACGGAACGGATGATGTGGTTTTAAGGGCCAACGGCTCCGTCATCTCTTTTGACGGATTTTTGACCCTGTATCACGAGGAACAGTCCGAAGACGAAGAAGACGCGGATCAGGAAAAATTCCTGCCCGAACTTGCGCAAGGGGAGCCCTCCAAACTCATGGAAGTGCGCCCCGCGCAGCATTTCACCCAGCCGCCGCCGCGTTACACCGAAGCCTCGCTGGTCAAGAAAATGGAAGAACTCGGGATTGGCCGCCCTTCAACCTATGCCTCGATCCTGCAGGTCCTGCGGGACCGTTCCTACGTGACGATGGACCGCAAGCGCTTTGTCCCGGAGGACCGGGGACGGATCGTGACCACTTTTCTCGCGAGGTTCTTCACCCGCTATGTCGATTACGATTTCACCGCCAATCTGGAAGAAGAGCTGGACGCCATTGCCTCCGGCAAGGTGGGCTGGCAGGAAACACTGCGCCAGTTCTGGATTGATTTCTCGAAAGCCGTAGATGAAACAAAAGAACTGCGCATCACGGAAGTCATTGACCATCTGGATGCAGAACTGGCCCCCCATTTCTTCCATAACGGCGAAAAAGACAGGATATGCCCCGCCTGCACCGAAGCCGGGCGCAAGGAAGGGCGGCTGTCCCTCAAGCTTGGGAAATTCGGCGCCTTTATCGGCTGCACCAATTATCCCGATTGCCGCTTTACCAAACCCCTGGTTGTCCCGGGCAAGGACGGAAATGAAAACGAAGGCGCGGAACTCGCAAACAACCCGAAAATATTGGGTGAAGACCCAGATACGGGACGGGCCGTATCTTTAAGAAGAGGTCCTTACGGCCCTTATGTCCAGATTGATGCGCCCGAAGAAACCGCCGAGGAAAAAGCGGCCTATCAGGAAAAACTCGACGCTTATGAAGAGCGTTACGCCAAGCGCGTTGAGGCCGCCGAGAAAAAAGGCAAAGAGGCGCCTAAAAAACCGAAAGCGCCTAAAAAACCTGCCAAAAAACCAAAACGCCAGGGGCTTCCCGCAGGCGTTGCCATTGAAGACGTCACGCTGGAAAAAGCGCTGGAGCTTTTGTCCCTGCCGCGGGAGATCGGACCGCATCCCGAAACGGGCAAAATGATTACGGCCGGAATCGGGCGCTTTGGCCCGTTTGTCAATCACGACGGCAAATTCGCCTCCATTCCCAAGGACGAAGACGTGATGTCTATCGGCATGAACAGGGCCGTGGATTTGATCGCCAAAAAACAGGAACGCGACGCTGCAAAAGCCGCCAAATCCGCTGAAAAAAGCGCGGCGCCGAAACCGAAAAAGAAAACGCCGGCAAAGAAGAAAAAAGCGGCCAGGAAGAAACCGGCCCCTAAAAAGACCGCGAAAAAGTAACCCTGGCTACCCTTGTTTCGCCGCTTCTTCCCTTTCCGGGCCGTTGCCGAGTTTGTAGTACGCCCTGTACCAGCTCACAAATTCCTGCAGCCCCTTCCGCAGAGGGGTTGCAGGTTTAAAGCCGACGGCTTCCTGCAGGGCCTGCACATCGGCGTAGGTTTCCGGCACATCGCCGGGCTGCAAAGGCATCATGTTATATTCGGCCTTGAGGCCCAGCTCCTCCTCCAGCGTTCTAATCATCTCCATCAGTTCCACCGGATTGTTGTTGCCGATATTGTACAAACGGTAGGGTGCGTTGCTGTTTTGAGGGTCGGGGTGATCGCCGTTCCAGCCGGCGTGCGGCGCGGCCGGCTTGTCGATCAGGCGCGCAACCCCTTCGATAATATCGTCTATATACGTAAAATCGCGGCGCATATGGCCGTGGTTGTAAATATCAATGGGCTTGCCCTCATAAAGGGCCTTGGTGAACTTAAACAAAGCCATATCCGGCCGCCCCCACGGCCCATACACCGTAAAAAACCGCAGGCCCGTACAGGGAATCCCGTAAAGATGCGCATAAGTATGCGCCATGAGTTCGTTGGATTTTTTCGTGGCGGCGTACAGGCTGATCGGATGATCCACATTGTCATGCACTGAAAAGGGCAATTTCGTATTGGCCCCGTACACGGAAGACGAAGAGGCAAAAACGAGATGCTTCACCGGATGATGACGGCACGCTTCCAGAATATTCATAAATCCCATAATATTGCTGTTGATATAGCTGTAGGGATTTTCAATGGAGTAGCGCACGCCCGCCTGAGCCGCCAGATTCACAACGGCTTCGGGTTGAAATTCTTCAAAAATCCGGTCGATGGATACTTTGTCTTCAAGATCCGCTTTTTCCAGACGAAAATTTTCAAAGGGTTCCAGCTCTTTCAAACGGTTTTCCTTTAAAGTCACATCGTAATAATCATTCAGATTATCCACGCCGACGACCTCTTTGCCTTCGGCGCACAAACGGCGGCTTAAATGGAACCCGATAAATCCGGCGGCCCCTGTAACCAGGATTTTCTGCATAAAAGACATTCCCTTCAAAATAGAACTGAGAAGTACCAGATGATCCCGTGACAGGCAATACGTTCCCGATCAGGCTTCGGGATTTAACGCCTTGGCATCCGTGGAAAAATTGACGGTTGATAGAGTTTTACAGATGATTTAGAAATATTTTCTGCAAAAGCACTCCGGCATCAGGAAAGTAAACAAAAAAGCATGTTTGAGAACCAGTCAATTTTAGTCACAGGCGGGACAGGGTCTTTCGGAAAAAACTTTATCCGGTACATTCTGGATCATTATAAGCCAAGACGCCTTATCGTTTTTTCCAGGGACGAACAGAAACAGTTTGAAATGTCGCATGAGTTCAATGCCCCCTGCATGCGATATTTTATTGGAGATGTCCGCGATCTGGACCGTCTGCTTATGGCTATGGATGGTGTGGATTATGTCGTGCACGCCGCTGCGTTGAAAATCGTTCCGACGGCGGAATACAACCCCATGGAATGTGTGAAAACGAATATAAACGGCGCAGAAAATGTTATTCGGGCAGCAACGGCTTGCGGCGTGAAAAAAACGGTGGCCCTTTCGACGGACAAGGCCGCCAATCCGATCAATTTGTACGGCGCAACCAAACTTGCTTCCGACAAGATTTTTGTTGCCGCAAATAATATCAAAGGAGCCAAAAAGTGCATGTTCAGTGTGGTGCGTTACGGCAATGTCGTTGGGTCCAGAGGCTCAATTTTGCCGTTTTTTAGGAAACTGATTGCACAGGGCGCAAAAGAACTCCCCATTACAGATGAACGAATGACGCGATTTTGGATCACGCTTGATCAGGGTGTTTTATTTGTCATCAACGCTTTTCAGCGCATGCAGGGGGGAGAAATATTCGTGCCGAAAATCCCGTCCCTTAAAATGACGGATCTGGCCTTATCCCTCGCACCGGACCTGCCCCATAAAATAATAGGAATCCGCCCCGGCGAAAAACTGCATGAGGTCATGTGCCCGAAAGACGATTGTTTCCGAACCATAGAGTTCGACGACTATTTTGTTATTGCACCAACGATTAATTTTAATGAAGAGATCGACTATTTTTCAAATCCTCAGGGGGGAAAAGGCATCCTTGTCCCGGACGGATTCGAATATAATTCTCTGGATAACACACATTATTTGAGCGTTGAAGAAAGCAGAGACTTAAACAAGGCTATTCAATGATCCCCTACGGCAGACAGGATATATCCGAACATGATATTAAAGCCGTTGTTGACGTTCTTAAATCCGATTTTTTGACGCAAGGCCCCGTCATTGAAAAGTTTGAACGCCGGATGGCAGATTATTGCGGGGCAAAATATGCCGTAGCCGTCAGCAACTGCACCACAGGGCTTCATCTGGCGTATCAGTCTTGCGGCCTTCGGAAAGGCCAGCGCCTCTGGACGAGCCCCAACACGTTTGTTTCAACAGCCAATGCAGCGCTGTATTGCGGCGCGGACATCGATTTTGTCGATATCAATCCTCATACATACAACATGTCCCCGCAAGCATTGAAGGCAAAACTGGAAAAGGCGAAAAAAGAAAACACGCTCCCTGACATTGTTGCGCCTGTCCATTTTTCCGGCCGGTCCTGCGATCTTGAGACTATGTACACTCTCTCCGAAGAATACGGTTTTGATATTGTCGAAGATGCCGCGCATTGCGTTGGCGCGGCTTATAAAGAAAAGAAAGTGGGATCTTGCGTCTACTCAAAAGCTGCCGTCTTCAGTTTTCATCCGGTGAAAATCATTACAACCGGAGAAGGTGGAATTATCACAACCAATGACGAACATGTTTATCAAAAGCTCATATATCTGCGTACACACGGGATCACACGGGAACCGGAGCTTATGCAGAAAAAAGACGAAGGCGCATGGTATTTTGAACAAATTGACCTTGGAAACAATTACCGCATTACAGACATACAATGCGCACTGGGACTCAGCCAGATGGACAGGCTGGAAGAGTTTGTGACACAGCGGCGGGTGCTGGCACAAAGATACAATAAAAAACTGGCAGATCTTCCGCTTCAACTTCCCACCCCCTGCCCTGACAGTAAGTCAAGCTGGCATCTTTACGTGATAAAGCTTCAACCGGAAAGAAGCCGGAGAGAAGTTTTTGACCTTTTGCGCGAAGCGGATATTGGCGTAAATGTTCATTACATTCCTGTGCACCTGCATCCTTTTTACCGCCGCATGGGCTTTAAAGAAGGAGATTTCCCTGCGGCGGAAAGTTATTATGCTCATGCCCTGACCCTTCCGCTTTATCCGGGATTAACGTTCGACCAGCAGGATTATATCTGTCATCAACTGGAAACCATCCTGACGGGACATCCTCATGCCTGACGTAAGAATCGTGTTGCAGGCCCGCCTGAATTCCTCGCGCCTGCCGGGGAAAATGCTCTTGCCTGTGGGGGGGATTCCTTTGGCTGTCTTGTGTGCCAAAAGAGCCGTAACGGCGCAACATCCATTGGTCGTTGCCACCTCTTTGGAAAAATCGGATGACTTGTTGGCGGCGTGTTTATCAAAGTTTGACACCCCCTGTCTGCGCGGAGACTTAAACGACGTTCTGGGGCGTTTTATTCAGGCCTCATCGGACATGAAGGACCAGGACCTGATTATCCGCCTGACCGGAGACAATCCCCTTGTAGACTCTTCCTTCGTGAATGACATTCTTGCATTTCACAAAAAATCCGGAGGGGATTATACGCGAAGCTTTTCCCCCTTTGACGGGCTGCCTTACGGACTCAGTGCGGAAGTTATTCGTCTTGGCAAATTGCGCGAAATCCACCAGATGGACCTGCCCGCGGAAGACCGGGAACATGTGACCTCCTACCTGACAAAAAAGGGAGATTACGCGTTGTTTTCTTCTCCCTTAAAAGAAGATCTTTCCCATCTGCGTGCAACGATTGACAGCTTTGAAGATTATCTGCGCATTGCAGGAATTTTTGAAGATGTAAACGAAGACCCGATCTGCGTTTCATGGCAAACGCTGGTTGAAAGATTGAAGAGAAGTCCTGATGCACCGGCCTTTAAAACGCCCTACAAGAAAGCCGGGCTGCGGGTGGAAAGCCGTCTGGCTCTGGGAACCGTTCAACTGGGGCTTGATTACGGCATCGCCAACCGGACCGGAAAACCTGCCATGGCGAACGCAAAAAAGATACTGGAGACAGCCATCGCGCATGGAATCAACTTTATTGACACCGCTGCGGCATATGGGGAATCGGAACAGGTGATTGGCACTTGTCTCAATCTTGCCCAAAAACAGGATTTGAATATCCACACCAAACTTGCCACCTTGGATGATCTGGGGGGCTCTCCTACGCCCCGAGCAATCAAGGATGCGGTCGAAGCAAGCCTTTATAAATCCGCTTACCGTCTGGGCCTGAGTACACTGCCCTGCGTCATGCTGCACAGATGGGAACATTACACACAGCATGCGGGGCAAATCTGGAACCATCTACGTATCTTAAAGCGGGAAAATCTCATTAAGAAACTCGGTGCGTCGGTTCAGTCCCCGGCGGAAGCGCTGGAAGCGCTTGCAGAGCCGGAAATAGAATTTATCCAGATCCCCTTTAACATTTGTGACTGGCGGTGGCGGGAAAGCGGATTCGCTGACGCACGCATGCGGCGGCAGGATATTCATATCCAGGCGCGCAGTAGCCTGTTGCAAGGCGTGTTCCTGCTTCCGGCGGCACAATGGCCTGTGCTGGATCCAACAGAAGCGGACTCTTTCAAAAAAACGCTCAAATCTCTGGTGCAGACTTGCAATAGAAAATCCGTGCAGGACCTTTGCTATGCCTATGTCCGTTCAATGGAATGGATTGACAGTATCGTGGTGGGCGTAGAAACAATTGAACAGCTTGAAGAGAATTTAAGCTTGTTTAACCAGTCTGTCCTCGAGGATGCGGCAGAGATTGAAAAACAGATTCCAAAACTTGATGAAAAATTCCTTAACCCGGCCTTGTGGCCTGCAAGATAACGAAGATGGGATAATGCCATGACCCTTCAAAAAAATTTCGATCTCGGCGATAAAGTCATTTTGGTAACGGGCGCTGCCGGTCATCTGGGCCACGCAATTTCAGGACGGCTGGTCAAGGCTGGCGCCTTTGTTTATTTAAACGGACGCACGCCGGAAACGCTGAAAGAACTGGAATCGGATTTATCGAAGTACGCAGGCGGCTGTCTGGCTTTGCCTTTTGATATCAGCGATCAGAAAGCCCTGCGGGAAAATGTCCGGACAATCAAAGAAAAAAGCGGACGGCTGGATGGTCTGGTAAACAATGCTTTTGTTCCGATGGGCGGGTCCGTTGACGACGCCACTTATGACGATTTCCAGAAATGTTTTTCTGTCAATGTCTCGGCCCTGTTTGATTTGACGCAACAATGTCTGCCATTGCTGGAGCGCAAACATAAAACGGATGATTATGCTTCGATTGTAAACATTGCTTCTATGTACGGCGTGGTAAGCCCGGATCCTTCCATTTATGGCGATAGCGGTATGAACAACCCGCCCTTTTACGGCGCGTCCAAAGCCGCCATTATCCAGCTTTCCCGGTATTTTGCCGGACATGTAACAGACCGGGGCATTCGCACTAACAGTGTCAGTCCCGGCGCATTTCCTCCACCGGCCATCATAAAAGACATGCCGGATTTTCACAAACAGCTTTGCAAAAAAAACCCGATGGGACGTATTGGCAACCCGGATGAAGTGGCCGCAGCCGTCCACTTCCTCCTGAGCGCCGATTCAAGCTATGTGAACGGCATCAACCTGCCCGTCGATGGGGGTTGGACCGCATGGTAAAAAACATGCCCGAACAAATGCCTGTCATTGTATTCCGCTGCGATGCCTCCCCTCATATCGGAACCGGTCATGTCATGCGCTGCCTGACGCTGGCACAAAAATTTAAAGAAAGACGATTCCATGTCTCATTCTTAAGCACACAGGAAACGCTCGAAACAGTGCGTGCCCTGCGGGAAAGCGGATTTCCAGTACACATTGGGAATGAAATGAGTCATGCCGACTGGTTGGTTGTCGACCATTACGGGCTTGACAAATCTTATGAGAGTGCAGCGCGGCGCTGGACTAAAAATATCATGGTTATCGATGATCTTGCGGACCGGGCCCATGATTGCGATCTTTTAATGGACCAGACCTATGGGAGGGACCCTTCCGACTACAAAGCTCTGGTGCCGGAAACATGCAAAATTCTGGCTGGCGCTCAATATGCCTTACTGAGAAAGGACTTCTCACGCCTTCGCCAGACGCTGGACCGGGATTTTTCGAAAGCGCAGCGCGTCCTGATCTCTTTTGGCGGAATAAATCCGAAAGGCGCAACGGAATATACCCTCTCCATGATACGGGGCTACAAAGAAAAATCTCTGGATATTGATGTTGTCACAGGCGCCGGCGCGCTTTCTCTTCTGTCTGTGAAAGATGCCGTTGCCGCAATAGAGAATGACGGATTTCATAAAATCACCCTTCATCTGGACACCCCGCATATAGCCAACCTTATGGTGCAGGCCGACCTGTGCATAGGCGCAGCAGGCGCAACAAGCTGGGAACGTTGCTGTTTAAAGTTGCCGACAATCGCACTGGAACTGGCGGACAATCAAAAGCTTGTTTTAGAAAATTTGGAAAAGGCCGGCGCCATTTATAATATGGGGTCCGTTGACACCCTCAAAGCACCGGATTTTTTAGAGGTTTTTTCCAGGTTGATGGCTCCCAATTCCGAAACATTGCGGCAGGATATGGGGCAAAAAGCCGGCGCCTTATGCCATGGGCAGGGCACAGACAGGGTTTTCTGCCTGTTTTTAAAAAAAATGGCAAAATCCGGACGATCCGTTTCCCTGCGCTTTGCCGATGAAGAAGATTGCAGGACCGTCTTCGAATGGCAGACCAATCCACAGATCAGAAAATATGCCAGAAATCCGCGAGCCCCCTCATGGGAAGAACATCAGACATGGTTTTCCAGCAGTCTGGATCATCCCGACCGGCAACTCTTTATTGTGGAATATGACGGGAAAGCGGCAGGCGTTGCCCGTCTGGATAAAAAAGATGCGAAAGAACGGCAGGATATAATTCAAAATCCGACCGCAGACATCTATGAAATCTCCATTTTCATAGCCCCGGACCTGCAGGGACAGGGGATAGCTGCGGCAACCCTTTCCCTTTTACGGGCCTACGAGCCGGAGGCACCCCTGATTGCCGAAATTTTGCCGGACAATAAGGCGTCCCATACGCTTTTCCGCCGCGCCGGATTTACTTCCGTCAACACTTCATGGTACATATCCAACCCATGCACTGTAGAGAAAGGAACATGTCATGCCTAACTTCAAGATCGGGGATCGTCTGGTTGGTCAGGATGCCCCCTGCTACATTATCGCTGAAGTCTCCTGCAATCATAACGGCGATTTCAATGAGGCATGCAAAATCATTGAGGCCGCCGGAAAAGCCGGTGCAGACGCCGTCAAGCTTCAGACCTATACCGCCGACACCATTACGCGCAACTATAAAGGCATGCTGGAAGGAACAATGTGGGCAGGCATCGATTTGCATGCCCTGTACGAAAAAGCGCACACGCCGTGGGAATGGCATAAAGACCTGAAAAAAGTCGCCGAGGATAACGGATTGCAGCTTTTTTCCTCGCCCTTCGATGAAACTGCCGTCGATTTTCTGGTAGAACAGGATGTGCCGGTTTTAAAAGTGGCCTCTTTTGAAGCTGTGGATACGAAGCTTCTGGAATATATGGCGCAAACGGGAAAACCCATCATTGTCTCCAACGGCATGACGGATTTTCTGGAGATGAAAGAATCCATAGACGTACTGCGCAGCGCGGGGGCACAAGATATCGCCCTTTTACATTGTAACAGCGGCTATCCGGCAGCCTTCCATGAGGTCAATCTGGCGACTATTCCCGTTATTGGAGAACTGTTTAATTGTGTGACGGGGCTTTCGGATCACACTTTGTTTGCGGACCATGAAAACAAGACGGAACCCGCTGCGCATATTGCGCCGGTTGAATCCGTAAAATTCGGGGCGAAAATCATCGAAGTTCATTTGATGCTGGATCGCAATCATTCCCGTGCGCTCTTTGAAAAAAACAAGGGGGGATATGACTGGGCCTTTTCGCGGGAACCCCATGAATTGAAGCGCATGATTGACATGATCCGACAATACGAGAAAGACGGCTTTGTAGGATATGAAACAGCCCGTGAAAGAGAACTCGCCGATTTGACGCATGGTAAAGTCTGTTTCGAACCGACCCAGCGGGAAATTGAATCGCGCCCGGCCCGCCCGTCTCTTTGGGTCGTTCAAGACGTAAAAGCCGGAGAAAAACTTAATTTTGCCGCAGGACGTAAAGGAAATGTCGATTCCATTCGTCCCGGAAACGGCGGCCTTCATATTCGTTATGCCGATTTCATCAGCTCGAAAAAGGCACGCACCGATATCAAAGCCGGCACACCATTGCAATGGGATATGATCGCCTGAGATACGAAATGAGAAAAGTTGCCATTATTGATTACGGATTGGGAAATCTGCGCTCTGTCTATAACGGCTTTGAGTATGTAGGCGCACAGCCCTTTATTGCAGACTCGCCGGAAGATATGGCTGGCGCAGATTGCGCTGTACTTCCCGGCGTTGGCGCGTTTGGCGATGGCATGCAAATACTCCGGGATAATGGCTGGCTGAACGCCATTGAAATTTTTGCCGTAAAAGATAAAAAGCCGTTTTTAGGAATTTGCCTTGGCATGCAGCTCCTCGCAAAAGAAGGATCGGAAAACGGTTTCCATGAAGGTCTGGGGCTGATTGACGGACATGTTGTCCGTTTATCTCCGGATGATGATAAAATCCGTATCCCGCACATAGGCTGGAACGATGTCACGGCACAGGCAGGCAGCGCAACGTATGAGGGCATAGACACACCGCAGGATTTTTACTTCGTCCATAGTTATGTTTTTGAGCCTGACGATCCTTCTGTCATAAGCGGAACCTGCCATCACGGTCAGGTATTTGCCGCCAGCGTTGAATCCGGGAACATATGGGGCGTGCAATTCCATCCTGAAAAAAGCCAGGCGGCCGGACTGGCCTTGCTCCAAAATTTTCTAAAGGCAGTGCCGTGCTGAAAACCCGCCTCATCCCGATTTTACTTTTAAAAAACGGACAACTTGTCCGCAGCGAGGATTTTTTGACGCACCAAATTATCGGCGACCCCATTCACGAAGTAAAACGCTTTAACGAATGGAATGTTGACGAGTTGATTTATATAGACATTACGCAGGGAGATTATAACTTCCAGCGGCGAAGCGATCATAAAACAAAAGGACTGGAAAACCCTCTCTCCATTTTGGATGAAGTCAGTAAAACGTGTTTTGTCCCCCTGACATGGGGTGGACGTATTCGCTGTTTTGACGATGCGGCAGAACGCTTTCAACACGGTGCGGACAAGATCACATTAAACCGCGCCCTGTTTGACACGCCAGATCTGGTAAAAAAAATCGCCGGAAGATATGGTTCCCAAGCCGTCGTTGCAAGCATGGATGTCCTTCTCCATCCCTCTGGAGAATATGAAGTATTCACAGACGGAAACCGCACTCCCAAAGGAAAAAATCCGTCCGAATGGGCAAAACAACTGGAAGCCATGGGCGTTGGAGAAATTCTGGTGCAGGCCATCCATAAAGACGGGAAAGGAACAGGATATGATCTGCCCCTGATTTCATCTGTGGCGAAAGCGGTTAAAATTCCTGTAATTGCCTGTAGCGGCGTTGGAACCTATGAACACTATGCCAAGGCTGCAGAGGCCGGAGCTTCGGCCGTTGCGGCAGCAAATATATGGCATTTCAAGGAATTGTCTGATAGAAATGGAAAACGTGCACTGCAGCGGGCGGGCGTGAACGTGCGATTTTAAAAATCAAAGAGGGTATAGCTTAAAAATGGTTGCTTACTGTTCCCACTGTGTTTGTCCCGATATTTCGGCCGTGCCGACTGCGTTTGATGAGAATGGAGTCTGCACCGGCTGTCGCGTCCACGAACAAAAAAAGAATATTGACTGGGCTGAACGATGGGAAATGTTCAAAGATCTGGTCTATAGCTATAAAACAGACAATAACTACGACATTCTGGTTCCCGTAAGTGGTGGAAAAGACAGCTATTTCCAGGTCCACAAAATGATAGAGCTGGGATTGAAACCCCTGCTCGTTACCTATCATGCCAATAATTATTTGCCGGAAGGCGAAGAAAACATGCTGCGCATGCGCGAAGTGTTCGACGTGGACCACATCATCGTGCGCCCTGGCGTCGACACGCTGATCAAGATGAACCGTCTTGGCTTTAAAGTACAGGGCGACAATAACTGGCACGGACATTGCGGAATTTTTACAGTGCCTATCCAGATTGCTGTCCGTTATAAAATCCCCCTTATCTTATGGGGTGAACACGGCTTTATGGATTTGGGCGGGATGTATTCCTATAACGATTTTGTTGAATTTACGGCCAAACACCGGCTGGAGCATTCTTTGCGCGGCTACGACTGGCACGATTTTACCGATGAAGGGCTGGAAAAGCTTGGCATGGGAGAGATGAAAGAAGGACTCAGGCCAAAAGATCTTTTATGGGCACAATATCCAGGTGATGAAGAAATTGACGAAGTCGGTGTGCGTGGCCTTTATTTAAGCAATTATCTAAATTGGGACGGAGAGGAAAATTCAAAACTGGTTGTTGAAAAATATGGATGGGAGCCAGCCCGCCAGCCCTTCGAACGGACATACCGCATGTTTTCCAATCTGGATGATATGCACGAAAACGGTATTCACGATTACATGAAATTTGTCAAACTCGGTTACGGACGGGCAACGGATCATGCCTGCAAAGACATACGATCAGGCAGAATGACGCGCGATGAAGGCATCGATATGGTCAAAAAATATGACGCCGTCAAACCCCGGCGCGATCTGGAAAGATGGCTCAAATATGTTGACATGAGTGAAGAAGAATTTGATTACATTCTTGATGGATTTCGGGATCCGCGCGTCTGGAGAATTGAAAACGGTCAGTGGGTCAAAGAGAATATCTGGGGAGAGGATTCCACCTACGGCCCCGTATATCAGGACAACACGAATTGCGTCAGAAACAATAAAAAAGTCGGATAACCGCCATGTCAAATCCTGCCGGAAAAGAAACGCTGAAGACTTTCTCGGAAAACGATATTCGTCCCGATGACATCATGGAAAAACAGCATGCTGTAATGATGGCTGATATCGACTATATCCTGGGATATAAAGATAATTTCGTACACGTAAACTGCCCGGCCTGCGATCAGGACAATGCCGAACTGGCATTTAGGAAATATACACTGGACTATAAAAAGTGCAGAGAATGCGAAACGCTCTATATAAACCCGCGACCAACGGAAGAACAACTCGCAGATTTTTATAAAAATTCTCAGAATTATGATTTCTGGAACGAACATATTTTTCCGGCCACAGAAGATGCACGACGTGAAAATATTTTTCGGCCCCGAGCAAAAAAGGTCAAAGATATTTGTGAACGGCTGGGTGTAAAACCGGAAAAACTCGTTGAAGTCGGGGCAGGCTTCGGCACCTTTTGCGAAGAAATATTAAAACTGGATTTTGTAAGCGATATCACAGCGGTGGAACCGACTCCTGCCCTGTCGGAAACCTGTCGGAAAAAGGGGCTTCATGTTATTGAATCGCCTATCGAAGATGCGAATTTTGAACCGGGCTCGGTTGATCTTGTGTGTTCCTTTGAAGTTCTGGAACATTTATTCTCGCCGTCCGATTTTATTGCAAAATGCGCTGCCATTATAAAACCGGGCGGGCTTGCCATTATTACAAATCCGAACGGCAAAGGTTTTGATGTAGTTGTCGCACCGGAATACGCCGGGACCGTAGACGTTGAACATCTTAATTATTTTAATCCGAAGTCGATGAAAACGTTATTTGAGCGCCACGGGTTTGACGTGCTGGAAGTTATGACCCCTGGAAAATTGGATGCGGAACTGGTGCGGAAAATGTTTTTATCCGGCAGTCTGTCGCAAAAAGACGAGCCGTTCCTGCATCAGCTTTTGATTGAAAACTGGGACAGCGCCGGGCATGATTTTCAGGATTTTTTAGCCAAGCACAACCTGTCTTCCCATATGTGGACCATTGCAAGAAAGCGATAAAACAAATGGGTGTTTTTTTCGTCGAATGCAAAACAGAATATTCTCTGGACCTTATTGTTTCCCTGTCGAAGACGCAGCATTGCGTTACCTGGGCTGGATCGCATATGCACACCGCAGAGCTTGAAAACCTGCGAAAGAAAAGACCTGAGTTCAACGCAATAAAAATAGTAAACTCTCCGGCACTTTACCGCAGGAAGACCCTCAAGCAGGAATATAAAAGCTATTTCCAGCCACTTAACCCGGAGATACTGTCTTATTTTTCCTCCATCGAACGGGACTTTTATATTTTAACGGACCGTGGAAATTACGAGTCCGTTTCCTTTCGGGAGAGAAAATTATATTTTCGTGATCTTATCCGCTTCTGGATGGGATTTTTACAACGTGAAGATATTGAGGCCGTTTATTGTCCTTATGCGCCGCATGTTGGATGGGAACTTGTTTTGATGCAGGCCAGCCGTTTTCTGGGCCTTCCCTTTGCTTATTTTTCTCATACCGCCATTAATAACCGTTCCTTACTTCGGGAAAGTTATAAGGATATCCCGATCGTTCCAGGCGGTTATCTGAAAGGGCTTTCCGTTGAAGATATCAGATCGCAAATCGACCCGGCGCTTCTCAAGGACTTTGAAGAAGGCAGTCTTGTAACGGAGGCCGTCAAGGCTGAAAACGATGCCTTTAACAAACAATCCGTAAATACGAGCCGGAATCTTACTGAGAAATTTCAAAAATCGCGTCCGAAAATATCAATGGCGCTTCGGATAAAGAGAATAGCCGGCCCTGTTTATTACGCCTTGTTTGAACGGACGAAGCGCAGGTTTTACCTCCCCTTGAGCATGGATGAACACTCATCATTGTCCATCTGGTCACGAGCCTTGCGCCGTCATAGAGTGCATGCCGCACGCTTAAAATCCTATTATGAAAGCCATACGGGCAACATTGACCTGGAGCAACCCTATGTCTATTTCCCGATGCATCTGCAGCCAGAAATGACAACCCAGCCCGAAGCCGGAATTTATGAAGACCACTATCTTGTTTTGGAACAGATACTGGCCGCGCTGCCGGAAGGATGGAAAATCTATGTGAAGGAAAACCCAAGACAATACGACACGTCTATCAATGCCGTTTCCGCAATGCATTTCAGGGATATCCAGGATCTAAAAGATTTACTGGATGCTTCGCCCGCCATTCATTTCGTGCCGCAATCCGTTTCTACACCGGACCTCATTCAAAATGCTCAGGCGGTGGTAACACAAACCGGCACGGTCGGGTGGGAATGCCTGACCTCCGGAAAACCCTGCATCGCCTTTGCACGCCCGTGGTATAGCGGCTGCCGAAGCTGCTTAAGAGTAAACAACGCGGAAGACCTTCGCGCCGCCTTTCAACAGGTTCCTCATATATCCCCAGAAAAAGTTCAGGCCGACCTGATGCGTTTTTTGCATTTTTATCAGAATGAATTATTCATCGGCTCTTTATCCGATCCGACAAATGTTGCCTATAATACGAGACCGTATGACGAACTTATTTCCGGCCATAAACAAAGGCTCCTGAATTTTTTCGAAAGCGGAACAGGAAAAGATCAATCTATAAAACGCACGGGTTAGTCTTTGGAATCCTTCACCAGTTTTTTAAAATATGACGATCTTTCCTGAAGATCGTCATACGACCCTGAATCGGCAATCTTTCCTTCCGACACAACATAAATTCTGTCACAGAAGCTAAGCGTTTCCACCCGATGCGTAATAAAGATAAGTGTTTTTGATTTTTGTCTGACAATATTATCAAGGAGCCTCTTTTCCGTATGGACATCCAAAGCGCTCGTCGCTTCGTCTAAAATCAGAATATCCTTATCCTGATACAGGGCGCGCGCGATACCGATGCGTTGACGTTGACCGCCGCTCAGACGAATACCGTTTTCTCCCGTTACGAGCGACGAATCCTCTCCCATTTCTTCCAAAAACTCATCCACGAGCGCCAGCTCCCTTGCGTGTTTTGCGCGCGCCCGGTCAATCTGCCCGCCCTGCATTTCCATACTTATATTCATATCGACAGTATCATCAAGAAGGTAAACATTCTGCGACACATAGGAAATATTTTGTCGCCACCCGGCATAATCGGATGGTGGCAACAATTTTCCGTCAATGTAGAGCCCTCCTTCTTCGGGTTTACTCAACCCGGCCAACAAATCAATCAGTGTACTTTTCCCGCCGCCACTCTCCCCTATAATCCCGACTTTTTCACCCTTCTGAACACTTAAATTCACGCCATGAAGAACCATATCCTTATCCCTGTAACGAAAACTGATATCCTTCAGACTAAAATTTTTCTTACAGGGAACCGTGGCCTTTTTTCGGTTCTTGTTTTCCAGAGAAACGGATTGGAGGTCCTGCAATTCACCCGCGATAATATCAAGGGAATGCGAAGAGAATTGTATCTTGGAAAGAGCGTTAAAAATCATCTGAAGCGCCGGCATTAACCTGTAACCGGCAAAGGTATAAACACCCAGAACAGGCAAAATTTCATTTGCATTATCGCGCGTGGCGGATAAATAAATGACGGCAAAAACTAGAGCAAAAATAGCAAAAACTTCAATGATGTAACGCGGAGCGACAGCATAAAGATCTGATAATGTCTTGACTCTGGCATAGTGCCGCCCCTCCACATCATACTTTTTTAAAAAGATATTTTCTATTCTCAGCATTTTAATATCTCGTATTACCCGAATAGAATCTGTAATCGTTCTAAGTTTTTCCTGTGTAGCGGCTACACTCTCTTTACCCAGACGATACAAGCGCGTCTTAAGGAATAGATAGATTGCCCCGTAAGCCCCTCCTAAAATAAGGCCGAGCATGATCGTAACCTGCGGGTTCACGACAAATATAAACACAAGGATGGAAACGACGGAAATGGACCGGGACAAAAGATAAAGAAGCTGCATGATCACATTGGAAACAACATAACTCACTTCGTTAAAAATATTTCGAAGAAGGTCTGTACTGTGCCGTTCCAGAAAAAAACTGTAAGGCTGATAAATATACGTTTCCAACAGACGCCTTCCAATAGTGTATTCCCGGTTATTGGCATACCGAACGGAAAAATAATTCGTCATAAGCATCATCGAATTACTCACCAGAATAATGCACAAAATAACACCGCCCAGAAGAATCGTAAATTTTTGAAAATCCTTAAATTCATACGTGACATAGATGTCATTCAGAATGGGAAGAGTCTCCAGACTCTCCGGATTAACAATAACGGCTATCAAAGGCGCAATCGATGCAATTCCCAACACTTCCAAAAGTGCGTTAAAGACCATAAAGACAGACAAAAACCCAAGACTCTTTTTTTCTCCTGAAGAGAGTAAGGATAAAATTTTTCTGATAACTTTAAACATACGATTTTTGACTTCTTTCCAAGGCGATTATTTACGACAGTTGTTTTTCGATAGCCGATCTTGTCTCAGCGTTTATTTTCTCCTGATCGCGACCATAACCGGCATCAAGATAAGAAAACCTCTTTTTCCAGTCCGGGTCCGCATAAAATTCTGCAGCTTTTTGGAAGTTTAAATCCCTTATTGAGGTTATTTCGTAACATATATTGTTTTTTACAAAATTGTAATCATCGTAATCAACATAATCCAAATCATTATAATACAGAGTCGGCACGCCGTATTTTAGAACCGAAAGGTGAAAACTGGAATTTCCTCCAATCACGACGTCACATGCATCGGCGTCCTCCCACAATGTTTTTTCGCGGGAAGAAAGTTCGACTTTCGGGCATTCTAAAAAGGACAGATTGACCGGATAGGCCGGATGAGCACGCACGATAATACGTTGAATGCCGGGATGGTTTTCAAGGGACATAAGGATATTCTTCAGTTTTTCTTCGTAAAACACATTCAGAAAAAGTCCTACCGTCAGGGGTGTCCCTTGAATCAAAACGTCCGTTTTCATGGAACGCTCCTCCCCTTCCAAGCCCCTGAAAACGATAGATGTTTGACTCGCTCCTTGCGCAGCGTAAATGTCACGGGCACACTGACCGTCCAGTAATGCCAGATTAAAACGAAGCGGCGGAAAGTCGTCCGTAATATAGGCATGCTGAATATAAATTGTTTTTATATCCAAACCGCGGGCAGCCTCCGCAAACCCGAGAGGTATAGCCGAATGATCGTTGGCAACAAGAACTGCTTTAGGACGAAGCCTGATAAAAATCCGCCGAAAAAACGCTTCGGTGCATAAATACAAAATGTAATTCACCAAGGTAATAGCGTCTTCATCCTTAGACGATTTATACAAATAAAGGAGAGTCACATAAAGACTGCAAAACAACGCAGGAAGATAGCGGACAAAATCAACCCCCAACGGTTTTTCATTCTGGAGGTCAAAGCTTTTAAAAGCTTTATCCGGAAAGAGCGAGCGGACAAAATCAATTTGCCGCGCCTGGTTTCTTGTCGAAATCAAATAAACAAGATCCTTGTCTTGTCCTTCCTCTCTCATTTTAAGAACGGAAAAGAGAAAAATTCTAAAAACCTCAAGACCATATAAAAACCTGTAAAAGGCATGCCTGTGAAGCCTGTCGATCAAATATGAGCGATATGACTTTCTTAAATATTCGTTTTGCAATTTTTGTTGCGCAGGAATATTTATAATTCTTCTCAAGGTTCGAAAAACAAAAAGGTGACGGATATTCATTCTTGTCGTTCTGGCTGCCTCTCTATCATTATTTGAAATAACGCCTCATACTGGTCGCATATTTTTTCGACCGTAAAGCACGAAGCGCGCTCTTTTTGTTTTTGAGGGTCAAACGGTTCTTTCAATGCCTGAGCCATGGCTTGTGCAATCGCGTTAGAATCGCCGACTGGCGCCAGCAGGCCATATTTTCCTTCTTCTAAAATTTCTGGTGGGCCGGAAGGGGCGTTCGTTGACACAACGGACAAACCGCAAAGCAGTGCCTCGACAATGACATTGCAGAACCCTTCATATAAGGACGTAATAACAAACAAATCAGCCTGTTTCATATAAGCCAGAGAATTGGGAACGAATCCTGCAAATACGACGTGATTTTGAATACCGAGCTCTTCCACCTGCCTTTCCAGATCTGCCCTCAAAGGGCCATCCCCAAGAATAACCAGTTTTGCGTTATGCGTGTGCCTCAGCTTTTCAAATGCCTTCAAAAGGGTTTCCTGATCTTTCTCGTAAGACAGCCGTCCGGATGTCACGATTAAAAACGCTCCATCCTTTTTCTCCGGCATCAAATCCGAAGAAGTTTCTCTTAATTGCGCCTGCATAGCCGATGTAATGACCGGATTGTAAATATAGCCGACCTGATGAGGTTTAAGGCGGGCTAACGACTGAATATCCTCCGCAACGCCTCTTGAAATCCCTATGACCTTATCGGCAAATCTGTAAAAAAACTTTACCCCCGCGAGGAAAAATTTTTCCTGCAGACGGGGCGTTTCACGGATATGCATGGACAAAAGCGTTCTCTCCGTCAGAATCAGGCGGGTTGAGGAAAAAGGAGCAAGAAATCGGGCCATTACGGACACAATATTCGTATGTGTCATGGCAGAGAGAAATATGTCGGGCTGACGCGTGCGAATATAGCGTGAAAGGCCCCAAAGCGCCGCTAACGATCGCCGTTTCCCCAGATTCACGAGATGAACGTCCTTTTCAACCTTGTCTATGTGGGGACCGTTTCCGTTTACAACCAGTAAATCGACGTCATGGCCGCGTTTTGCAAATTCGTTGGCGGTATTGACAATCATATGTTGTGCCCCGCCATCTGAAAAATTCTGTATAAAAAGAGTAAGTTTCATTGTCACGTTTTTGGTTTCGCCCTTTCGCCTTCAGGCGAAAAGAGACTATGGGCTAGACGGGTGAAAGTCACACGATTTTTGGTAATTGTTTCCATATTTTTAAATATTGAATAGCGCTTGCCCTGACGAGGAATGAAAGCTAGATGTTCTATCCATGAAGACCCTCCCCGAAAAAGAAGATATTCTGCGTCTGCTGGCAGACGCCCCCGCCCCCATGACCAAACGCGAAATTGTCCGGGCCTTCGGCATTACCGGGGATCTGCGCCGCCCGATGAAAGCGCTCCTGCGCGAGATGGAGGCGAACGGACATATCGTCAAGCAGCCCGGCCAGATCTACAGCGTCCCTGAAGCTCTGCCGGCTGTTACGGTCGTTCAGGTCAGCGAAATCGATATCGACGGAGATGTTTTCGCCCGGCCTGCAGACTGGGACGAGGAGGTGCAGGGAGAAGCCCCGCGCATTGAAATCCTGCCCGACCAGCGCGGCCACCCGGCTGTCAAAGAGGGCGACCGCATTCTGGTGCGCCTGCGGAAATATACGGACAGGTTTTACGAAGGAAATATCATCCGGCGGCTGGACGATCCGCGCGGGCAGGTCATGGGGGAGCTTCAAAAAACCCGTGACGGCTTTATGCTCCAACCCGCCAGTAAAAAGGCCAAATACGGTTTCGATGTCGCCCAGAAAGATCTGGGCGAGGCGAAAGCGGGCGATCTGGTTGTCGGAGAAATCCAGCCGGCCCGCGGCCTCAAGCGTAAAAAAGTCCGCATTGTGCGCGTAATCGGCGCGCGCGATGACCCCGAGGCGATTTCCCTGATCGCGCTGCATGAAGCGGGCCTGCACGAATCTTTTACGGAAACGGTTTTAGCGGAAACAAAGGGGCTTGAGGTTCCCGCTCTCAAGGGCCGGGAAGACTTGCGCGGTATTCCGCTCGTGACGATCGACGGCGCGGATGCGCGGGATTTCGACGACGCCGTTTTTGCCGAAGAAACAGAAGACGGCTTTCACCTGATTGTCGCCATCGCCGATGTCGCCTACTATGTCCGGCCCGGCTCCGCCCTGGACAGGGAAGCCTACCGCCGGGGCAATTCCACTTACTTTCCGGATCGTGTGGTGCCGATGCTGCCCGAAGCGCTGTCGAACGATTTATGTTCCCTGCGCCCGAATGAAAACCGCGCCTGTATGGCCTTCCATCTGTGGATCGACCGGGAGGGAAGCCTCACCAAACATAAGATTGTTCGCGGGATCATGCGTTCGGCGGCAAGGCTGGTCTACGAGCAGGTGCAACACACATATGACACCCTCTCTCTTAATCCCTCTCCCTCGAGGGAGAGGGAAAGCGCGGTGGCGCAAGGAGAGGGTGAAAAACTTTGGCCCCTCATCCAGCCCCTCTACGCCGCTTACGATATTCTTGACAAAGCCCGTCAAAAGCGCGGCGCGCTGGATCTGGACCTGCCGGAACGCCAGATATTGATTGATGAAAAAGGCAAGATGACAGGCGTCATAAACCGCCCGAGGTTTGACGCCCACAAGCTGATTGAAGAATTTATGATTCTGGCCAATATTGCCGCGGCGCAAACGCTCGAAGCGCGCAAGGCTCCCTGCGTCTACCGCGTACACGACCGCCCGTCCCCGGAGAAGCTGGATGCCGCGCGTGAGTTTGTGAGCGCTTTCGACCTCCCTTTCCCGAAAGGAAGCGTGGCGCGGCCCGGACAGATCAACGAAATCCTGAAAAAAGCGGCGGCGCTGCCTTACGCGCACCTGATTGGCACCGTTATCCTTCGCACCCAGTCGCAGGCCGTTTACGACCCCGAGAATATCGGCCATTTCGGCCTTGCTTTGCGGCGTTATGCGCATTTTACCTCCCCCATCCGGCGCTATGCGGATTTGCTGGTCCACCGGTCCCTGATTCAGGCTTACGGCCTTGGGCCGGGAGGAATGGAGGAGGGCGAAGCCGCCGCTCTGGAAGAAAAAGCGCAGCATATTTCGCAAACCGAGCGCACCTCCGCCGAGGCGGAGCGCTCTGCCGTGGACCGTTTTACGGCCCAGTGGATGTCCGAGCGCATTGGCGCGGAGTTCTCCGGCAAAATCAGCGGGGTCACACGCTTTGGCCTGTTTGTCACGCTGGATGAAAACGGCGCGGACGGGCTGATCCCCATGCGCGCCCTGCCGGATGATTATTATATCCATGACGAGCAGCAACATGCGCTTATAGGCCGCCGTGACGGGCGTATTTACCGCCTTGGCGCCAGTCTTGCAGTCCGCCTGAAGGAAGCGGACGGCCTCACGGGCAGCTCCATTTTCGAGCTGATCGGGGACGAAAGCGCCGATATTCCCGGCGTTCAGTTCAGGAAAATCAGGCCCCGGCCTCCCTCAAGGCCCAAACCGCACAGAAAAGGCCGAAAACCGGCTCCCCGCAAGCGCACACGCAAATAGAGCGCTTGACATTTTCTGCAAAACCCTTAGTTTGCGGGTCTGATTTTAGATGAAGGATGGTATCCCATGGCGAAAAAAGGTGGCGCGGTCAAAGTCCGCATGGAAAGCAGCGCCGGAACAGGGTTCCGGTACTACAAGAAAAAAGGGGCGAAATACGCCGAAAAGCTGAAAATGCGTAAATTCGACCCGTGGGCGGTAAACCCGGAAACGGGCAAAAAGGGCATGCATGTCGAATTTGTCGAGAAGAAAATGCCGCCTTCAAAGGCAAACTAGGTCGGTCCCGTACAAGGGCCCATACAAAGACATTGAAAAGAAAAGGCGCCAACATGGCGCCTTTTTGCTGGCTGCTTCAACATTATACCAGCTAGAGCGTTCATCGTTTAGATTGAGTCACGACCCGTTTTGTCATCCTGAGCCAAAGGCGAAGGATCCCGGCGTTTCCCGGAGATTCTTCGCTGCGCTCAGAATGACAGGATGGAACCAATCTAAACGATGAACGCTCTAGTTGATATGAACCTAAAGGGCTTTACGAAGTTCCGCTTTATACTTGTCCGGGTCGATTCGCCCAATTTTTTCAAAGAACGTTGCGTTCCGGCCCGCTTCCTTGGCGGCATAGAGGGCCGTATCCGCCCGTTTCAAAACCTCCTCAACCGTCTGGTCGTTCCTGCGAATAAGCGCGCCGCCGATAGATGTCGTCACATTTATCTGCCCTCCCGGTGCGCCGCATTTAAAAGGTTCGTCGCAAATGGCCCGGCGCAGGCGTTCTGAAATGTGATAGGCCATATCCTCGGACACGTCCGGTAAAATGATCGCAAATTCCTCGCCGCCCATGCGCGCAGCCATATCGAAGCCCCGGATATTATACTGGAGCCGTTCCCCGAATATTTTCAAAATTTCATCCCCGACACCATGTCCGTATTGGTCGTTAACCTCCTTAAAATGATCGATGTCCATGATGAGGACCCCAAGCGTCTTGCTGCCCGGTTCGTTCTTTTGAATGAGTTTTTGCAGGTGAACTTCAAGATAACGGCGGTTATACAGCCCCGTCAAACTATCCACCAGAGCCAGGGACAGGCTCATTTCATAGGTCGAGCGCAGGCGCTCCTGAAATCTTTTGCGGCGAACCTGCGTCCGCACCCGCGCCAGCAATTCGTTCCGGTCCACGGGCCTTAAAATATAATCGTGCGCCCCGATTTCCAGCCCATGCGCAATACGCGGCATGTCGTCTTCCTGCGCAATCATGAGGATCGGGACGGAGCGCGTGCGTTCATTGGAACGCAAATGGGAACAAAGCCGTAAACCGTCCTCGTCTTTTAAGTTCAGGCTGACCGCGATGAGGTCAAAATCTTCCTCTTTGATCTCTTCCATTGCCGCAGGACCGGCCTCGACAACATGGATGACGTCATTGTCCGCTTTAAGAGCTTCGACAAATTTATCGCTTTCAAAAGACCGGTCTTCTATCACCAGAATACGCGCTCCCTTGACAGGCTCGACCATGGCGTTTGAGGCCGTTTCCACCACGCCAAGCTGAGAGGCCGTATTTTCCCGCGTGCGCCATTCATCCACGGTCATCTTCAGACGCACCAAAGAGCGCACCCGCGCCATAAGCGCCGTATCATTCAGAGGTTTACTCAGGAAATCGTCCGCGCCGGCTTCCAGTCCCTTTACACGATCGCTCGGGTCGGTCAGGGCGGTCACCATAACAACCGGGATATGCGCCGTTTCGGGGTTTTCCTTTATCTTTTTGCAGACCTGAAACCCGTCCATCCCCGGCATCATCACATCCAGAAGCACAATATCGGGCGCATCCGCTTCTATCATCGAGAGCGCCTGCGGACCGTTCATGGCCGTTAAAACATCGTAATACTCCCCCGCCAACTTTGCTTCCATAAGTTTGACGTTGGGCAAAATATCATCAACAACCAGAACACGCGCCGACATAGAAAACCTCTCCCTTTATTCCTGAACTTTTTTATTCCCCGATTTTTTCTTCTTTTTATTTTTCCTTATGACTCGTTCCCGTCTCCGGGACAACGGTACGCTCCCCCAGATATTTATGAATAACCTCCAGGAAACGGGGAACGGAAATCGGCTTGGAAATATAATCCTCGCAGCCGCCATCCCGGATTTTTTTTTCATCGCCCTTCATCGCAAACGCGGTTACGGCGATAACGGGAATGTTTTTCAGCTCTTCATCCTCTTTCAGCCATTTTGTAACATCCAGCCCCGACACTTCAGGAAGCTGGATATCCATTAAAATCAAATCCGGTTTTTTCTCCCGGGCGATATCCACGACCTCCAAACCGTTCAGACATTCAATGGTTCCAATATGATGGGCTTCCAGAAGGTCGTGGAAAAGCTTCATATTCAGTTCGTTATCCTCAACGATAAGAACCGTTTTATTTATCTCTTCATCCGCCATTTTACCGTTCCAAGGCGCGCTCTGCGCCTTTCATTCCTGTTTTTTTAAGCCTGAAATTTCCACATTCTTCTCTTTCCAACGGCTCCAGCGCCACCAGTTTCTGGGACACGGAAAAATCGTCATATTCTATCAACATGTCCGAAATGATGCCATTCTCATGGAAAATCATGTTCATTTCGTAATCGGCGCCTTCTTCCGGACTGGACAGGGGAAAAACGGCCATCCGCACATTCCATGCCGGCGTGTTGATCAGGCTCATATCTATGTTTTTGGAGGGGCTGACCACACTCATGGCATTCGCTTTGGATCCAAAAAAGGTATTGATTTCAATCGGCCCTTCTTCGTCGCTGCCGTCAAATACTTCCGCGGAAAAGAATTTCTTCCCGGCCTGTGCCTGCCGAACCATTTCCACCGTATGTCCCATCGGAAAAAACGTGCCCGCCGACAAGTCGTATTTCAAGCCCTCCGGCAGGGAATACGTCGCCTTTTTATCTTTTTCTCCCAAAACCGCGCGCCCCCGCAATTCCTGATAGAGCTTCCCGTCTCTCCTGCGCCGGGACGTAAAATCAAAGCTTTTTCCGTCAAACGGCTCAAATGTTGAAAAATCGGAAGTAATGCGCATGCCCGGGCTATCGGCATATTCGTAGAACAGGCTAAAACGGTGGTCCGTGGTCCATGCCTCGCAGGAAGGCTTCCACTCGTAAAACATTTTCCCGCTTATATTGATAATTTGGGAGCCACTGCGCGTGGCCACAAGGTCAATATCGTACAGGGCCTTGTGCGGCACCAAAACGGACGCCACATCAAGCGGCGCGGCAAGCGCCGGACGAAAAGAAATCGCCAGAACAATCAAAATTATGAAGGTTTTAAACCATGGATAGAAAAGCGTCATTGAGCCTTATAGAGCCTTTTTTGTGTTTTTTATATTTTGATGTGTTTTCAAACACGTTAACGCTCCATTGTACAAAAAAAGGAGCCGAAGAGCCAAGTAAATCCACATAAAACAGGCATCTATTCTTCCAAAACGACAAAAACCCGGCAAACTCTGCCCTGCTCCCTTCTAACGACCCGGCACAATCTCCCCTTTCCCTGCCCTTTTCCCCCTCAAAAAAAGAAAATTTTACACAATAAACAATGTAACTATTTGAAAATAAACAGATTTCTATGATTTCAAACTCTGGCACACCCTTCGCAAGGATAAACACGAGAGGATACGGATTCATAACAATTTCGGGTGTGACATCATGGGAACTGAAAATATACCGCAGGAAAACAACGCTCTGCCCCGGCCGTCCCTGCCGTCACCGCCGGCACATCTGGGGAAAAAATGGCTGGATGACGCCGATGAGATATTTTCCTATCTGGAGCAACACGGGCACAAAAAAGAGCATTGGTGGAAAACGACAGGCGCGCCTGCGGAGTTGCTGAAACAAGCCGGGGAAATGCTGGCGCTGGCGGAAAAAAAGATATCGGCTCAAAAGGAGCGTATTGCCCTGCTCGAAAAGCTCTCCACAACAGACGAACTCACGGAACTGATGAACCGCAGGGGCTTTTTCCAGGCGTTTGAACGCGAGCTTGACCGCACAACACGGAAAAAAAGCCGGGGCGGGCTGGTGATTATGATTGATCTGGATAATTTCAAGACCATCAACGACACCTATGGCCACCCCGCGGGAGATGCCGCGCTGCAACTGATCGGGAAAACGCTTTCCGAGGACATACGCAATATGGACGTCGCCGCGCGGCTTGGCGGGGATGAGTTTGCCCTGCTCTTTGCGGATGCACGCCGGGAAGACACACTGGAACGCGCCCAGAAGCTCATCTGGAAGCTCAATCACCTTTCGTTGCCGTGGTACGGCACGGATATTCCGGTGCGGGCCTCTCTGGGCATCAAGGAATATACAGGCGCAGATACCGTTCAGGCCGTTTTTGATGCGGTCGATATAGAGATGTATGCCAGCAAGCGTAGCAATAAGGAAAAAGAGGAAACACTCTCCATAGGACGTTTCGGATGAATTAAAATTAAAAAGACGTAAGCTTTCCGCCTGCCGCCCCTCCCTAACCGTGAACCCAAACGAAAGGCAGGCGAAATCGGGCCCGGTATCCCCCCAGGATACCGGGCCTTTCTTTTTGTCGAAAAAATTTATAAAAAAGAAAGCGGTTATTCTGCCGGAACACTACCAGCCAGTCCTTCCGCAGAAGTCTTTGGCAGCGTATCCGCAGTTTCCTTTCCCGGCAGAGCCGTCTGCTCCAGCCGCCGCTGCATCGCCTGAAAGATTTTTTCCGGCACATTCACGCCGGAGGCTTTTTCCAGTCCCTTGAAACCGGGGAAGGTATTGGCTTCGCAGATCGTATAGCCGCCATTTTCGCTGAAAAGCAAATCAATCCCGCCGATCTGGATATTAAGGACTTTGGACGTTTTGACCGCAATATCCAGCGCCTCCTGATCCGGCTCGAAGAAATGGACAGACCCGCCGGAAGAATAGTTCGCTTTAAAGTCCCCTTCCTTCGCCCGCCGTTCCATCGCGGCGATAACCTCGCCATCCACGGTGAACAGGCGCAAATCGCGCCCCTCGCTGGCTTTGACAAATTTTTGAAAAATCAGAAGCAGATCCGGATTCGTTTCCCCGATCAACTCGAGCAAATCCTGAAACGCCTTTTTATTTTGAATCAAAAAGACACCAATCCCGAGCGCCCCGTTGAGCGTTTTGACGACCACGGGGAATCCGATCGTTCTTTCAATCAGATCGATATCGACCGGAAATTTTGCCAGCATGGTGATAGGGGTTGGAATGGCATTTTCACACAGAACCTGATGTGTGTGCATTTTATCCCGCACATTCTCAATTGTGCTCGCGCCGTTAAAAACCCTCACGCCCTGCCGTTCCAGTTGCCGGACAACGGCGAGGGAAAAATAGCTCTGATCTTTGTGATTGAAATAGGGATACACAAAATCCGGCAGGGAAACATGTTTGCCGTTAATCAGGATAGAATCGCGGGTCTGGTCATTGACAAGCAAATCGAACTGGGAAGGCCTAAAAACCTTGACGTCGATTCCCATCTTCTTTCCTTCGGCCAGAAAGCGCCGCACTTCAAAAGCCAAATCAGCGGATGACTCGATATCGTCACCGTATAAAATCCAAACTTCCATAAACCGTCCCTTCATACCCTGTGACCAGCATCGCACAATAGCATGCCGCCGCTTCTTTTTTCAATTGTGGAAAAACGGATTCAGCCTCTTGCCTGAAAAAATTTTTTAATTTAGAAACGGAGCGTTCAGTATTAAAGATAGATCGCCCCGTTCAAGGGGACACGAAAAGGAGCTGTAAGATGCAAGTTTCCAGCCTTGAGGATGTGCAGACGTCAGACCAGATGCACAAAGCCGGACGCCCGCGCAGTGAAGAATCCCATCGCGCCATTCTGGACGCCACACGGCGGCTTCTGACCCATAATTCGGTCGCAAAACTCTCCGTCGAGGCGATCGCCAAAAAAGCCGGAGTCGGAAAAACGACGATCTACCGCTGGTGGCCGAACAAGCAGGCCGTTGTCATGGACGCTGTTTTCAGCCAGCCCGGATTTCACAATATCCTGCCGGCCTCCGCTTCTTCCTTTGACGGGGTCCGGGCGCAGGTAGACAAGCTCATGCGCCAGCTTTCAGGCAAAAACGGGCGGGTGGTTGCCGAAATTATCGGCGAAGCCCAGGGCGATCCGGAAGCTCTCAAGAATCTGGTCGAAAACTTTTTTCAGGACCGCTACAACGCGCTGGCCGGCTATCTGGAACAGGGAAAAGACTCGGGCGAATTTCCGGCCGATCTCGATATCGAAGCCGCGATTGACGTGATTCTGGGCCCTATTGTTTTCCGCCTGATGACCGGGCAGGACTTTGACGCCGCCTTTGAAGAAAATGTCAGCCTCATGCTCCGCAAGGCGTTGGCGGCTTAATCCTCTTTTGTCGAATGCCAAATGCACAAAATTTGCAGGTTTCTGGTTTTCATAGCGGCATGAATCGCATAAGCTCGCTTCCATGTTTGAAAATCTTGATCCGTCGAAATTGCAAATTCAGGTGAGTCAGTGGCTCGGCACGAATGTTTTTACGCCGGATTTTGCGATTCAAAGCGGTTTTTTACTGATTTCCTTTGTCCTGGCCTATATCGGCCAGAAAGCCTTGCGCCCGCGGCTGACCGAGCGCATCAACAACCTCCGCGTTCCTTACCGGATCACCGAGGTGCTGCGTCAAATGACAAGACTGGTTGCGCCGGGACTGGCGCTCATACTGCTTTTTATCGGGACGCATATTGCCGGGTCCGAAGTCCTTGGATTCAACGTTTCTTTTTCGATGGGAATCATGAAACTTCTGGTGGCGTGGATTCTCATCCGTCTTGTCGTCCAGTTCATTGAAAACCGTTTTGCGCGGAATACGATCGCCCTTATCATCTGGACCCTTGCCGCGTTAAGCATTTTCGGCATTCTCGACGAAACCATGACAACGCTGGACGCTGTGGGGATGGATATCGGGGAGTTCAGGCTCTCTGCCCTGACCCTGACCAAGGGCCTTCTGGCTATTTTTGCCCTTTTATACAGCGCCTTGTTCCTTTCCAAGGTTCTGGAACGCCGCATTGCCAAAGCCGCCAGCCTGACGCCTTCCTCCCGCGTCCTGCTTGCGAAGATTACGCGCGTCGTTCTTATTACCTGCGGCCTGCTGATCGGCATCACCACGGCGGGGATTGACCTGTCCCTCTTTGCCGTCTTTTCGGGCGCCGTGGGTCTTGGGGTTGGTTTTGGATTGCAAAAAGTCATCTCCAACATTTTTTCCGGCATGCTTTTGTTGATGGACCAGTCCATCAAACCCGGCGACATTATAGAGCTTCCCAGCCCCGGCGGCGGCGCTTCGACGTTTGGATGGGTCAACCAGATGGGCGCGCGTTTCACGGAAATCATGACGCGTGACAATAAATCCTACCTGGTGCCGAACGAGGATTTTATTACTCAGCAAGTCGTCAACTGGTCACACGGGAACACTCTGGTGCGCGTTCAGACGGAGTTCGGCGTGCATTACGATTCCGACCCGCATCAGGTAAAGGCGCTGGCCGAAGCCGCCGCCGCCCTTCCGGAACGCGTGGTGGACAGCCCCGCCCCCGTTTGCCATCTCGTCGAGTTCGGGGACAGTTCCCTGAACTTTGTGTTGCGTTACTGGATTCGCGATGCGGAAAAAGGGCTGACCAACACGCGCGGTTCCGTCATGCTGGCCCTGTGGGATGCGTTCAAGGAAAACAACATTAAAATCCCCTACCCCCACCGCGAAGTTTATTTTCACGATCACACTCACGATCGCGATAAAAAATAGACTTCCGCCCCTACACAGCGCCTCTTGTCAGAGTTATTTTCCAAGACTCCTGAGCATCCAGGCTGTTTTTTCATGGGATGTCATGCGGTCGATTAAAAGCCCCGCCGTCACCTCATCTTCCGCCGCCTGCGCCGCCTTTAACGCGCTGCCGAGCGTTTTTACGATCGCCTCATGATCCGCCAGCAGAATTTTGACCATTTCATCTGCTGTCGGTGTCTTGCCGGATTCGCTTAAGGACGCTGTTTTTAAAATGCCGGAAAAATTGTCCGGCGCGTAGGCGCCCAGCGCCCGAAGACGTTCTGCAATTTCGTCCGATATGGTCCAAAGCTCCGTATATTGTTCCTGAAAAAGAAGGTGAAGCATGTGAAATTGCGGCCCTTCGACGTTCCAGTGAAAGCTGTGCGTTTTGAAATACAGCACAAATGTATCGGCCAGAACTTTTTGTAATTCATCGGTGACTTGGCTCATGAGAGAGACTCCTTTCCTTCTAAGATAGCAGAGGCTGCCTGCACCACGGAGGCGATGCGCACAGCTGTTTGAATCTGTTCCTTTGTTACCCCGTGGTCAACCAATTGTTTTTCGTGTGCCTTGACACAAAACTGGCACGCGTTGATGGCGGACACGGCCAACGACCAAAGCTCGAAATCCGCTTTATCCACGCCCGGATTGGCAATAATGTTCATACGGAGCTTGGCAGGCATCGTCTGGTATTCCCCGCCCATCATCCCGGCAAATTTATAATAAACGTTATTCATCGCCATGATGGAAGCCGCCGCTTTGGAAGCGTTCAGGGCTTCTTCGGACAGATTCCTTGCCGCCTCTTCCGCCACCTCGCGGATGACAAATCCGTTACGGCCCGCCAGCGCGCTCGCCAGCATCGTTCCCCAGAACTGTTGCGGCGTTAACGTTTCTTCGTTCGCCAAAGAAGATAAATTCAGTTTTATATCCTTGGCATATTCGGGTATTTCATTCTTGATATTTTCAATGCTCATCCTGTCCTCCTGATTAAATTTCAATCCCTGTTTTGGCTGCAAGAAAGCAACCCGGACTCTCTCCGGATAACGCCGGGTTGCTTCATTGTTGTTACTTTTTACGCTTCGCCGTAATGCGAAATGCGTTAGGCTGCCGCTTTTTCGGCCTCGGCGTGCAGGTCGATCGTGTCGCCGCCGACAGGGCGGTTACAGGCACAAAGCTCGTCGCTTTGCAGGGCATCCAGAATACGAAGGGTTTCCTTCGGATTCCGCCCCACGTTCAACGCATTGACCGATACGTGTTGAATTACGTTATGCGGGTCCACGATGAAAGTGGCGCGCAGGGGGACGCCGGCCGCGGCATCACGAATGCCCAAACCGTCGATAAGACGCCCGTCATTGTCGGCAAAACTCCACTGGTTCAGTTTGTTCAGGTCCGGATGTTCGCGGCGCCATGCCAGTTTACAAAATTCATTGTCGGCGCTTCCCCCCAGAACAACCGCATCGCGGTCCGCGAATTCGTCGTTCAGTTTGGCAAATTCAACGATCTCTGTCGGGCAGACAAACGTGAAGTCTTTCGGATAGAAGAAAAAAACCTTCCACTTGCCGTCAAAGCTTTCGTTTGTAATGTCTTCAAACGCGCTTTCGCCGTTTTCTTCATGAATCATAAAACCGGGTTTGACACCGGCTACCTTAAATTCAGGTAATTTGTCGCCAATTCCAAGCATATCAATGTCCTCTTTTGTTAAATGTTGATGTTTTAAATACCCTTTCACTGTAGCCCCATAACAGGGCAGAAATCCAACGAGTAATTTCGATTTTATTAATTGATTTTATCGATTAATATACATGTTTATTGAAAGGAAAAAACGATCAATGATCCCTCTCCCGACCTTGCGCCAGCTCCAATATTTAGTCGCTTTGGCGGACCGCAAAAGTTTTCACAGGGCCGCCGAAGCCTGCAATGTCACGCAATCCACGCTCAGCGCCGGAATCAAGGAGCTGGAAGCGGTCCTTTTGCAGCCTGTCGTGGTCCGCACAACCCGTAAAATCCACCTCACCCCGCTGGGCGAAGAGATTATATCCGAGAGCCGGAATCTGTTGGAAAAGGCGGAAATCATGACGCACAAAGCGCGGCGTGCCGCCCGGCCAATGAGCGGTCCGATGCGTCTGGGCGTTATTCCGACGATCGCCCCGTACCTTTTACCCACGATTTTGCCGCATATCGAAAAGACGTTCAAAAATCTGGAAGTTTCCGTTCATGAGGGCTTAAGCACCGATTTAACAGAGAGAATGAACGAGGGCACGCTGGATATGGCCCTGATGGCTTTCCCCTTCAAAATGGCCGGATTTCATCAGGCCCCGCTTTTCAGAGAAGATTTTTATGTAGCCGCCCCCGCACAAGCTTTTGAAAAAAAAGATAAACTCCACAGAACGGATCTGGAAGACCAGACGGTTTTACTGCTGGAAGACGGGCATTGCCTGCGCGATCATGCGCGGGATGCCTGCGGCCTGCGCAACATAAAACAGCAGCGGGATTTCAGCGCCGCCAGCCTCCAGACCCTGATCCAGATGGTCCGCGCAGGCTATGGCATAACGCTCCTGCCGGAAATGGTGGTGCGGGAAGGGTTCCTCCCGAACGACCTGAAAATACTTCCTTTTTATCCGCCGGCCCCCACACGGGAAATTGGAATCGCCTGGCGCGAAAAATCCTATCTGGAAGAAGATATCGCGATGATCTGCGTTCTTCTGAAAAAACTGTTTGAAAAAATGCCCGACTTTAAAGGTTAGCTGTAAAAATCATGGCCCCGTCCGCCTCTGCGGCCGCTGGTATCGGATCCCGTTCCGCCGCTGTTGAAACGGTTAAAACGGTCCTCTCCCGTGCTTGAACCTGTGTGCCTTTCAGGCGTCCCTTCACATTGATAGGACCTGAAACTGCTGGAAGAACGGCGCCTTTGGGAACCGCCGTCACGGGTGCTCTCTTTTTCTTCAACCTCAAAACGATATGTGCCTTTTCGCTCCAGCTTATCCGCCTCGCGGGCGGACATATCGACAGCGACCATCTTGCGCCCGCCGCCTTTTTTATTCACGATCACGCGCTTCTGGCCGTTTCTGGGCGCAACCTTCTTGTCGACAACCGTGCCGACAAGCTGCTCTGTTCTACCGCCAAGCCCTCCCGATGAGGAACCGCCGCCGGACCGACCAAATCTTCCCATGACCCTTGCCTTTCGCTTCGTATATCCAGTCTTCATTTTACCGGATACGCAAGCACGAACACAAATTTGAAACGGAAAGGCTAATCCCCGGCAGGCGGGGCTTTCCGGTGATATCCGGACGGGCGTTTGGGTCCGTTCCCCAAACGGTCCAGAAAGCGCCGCGCTATCTTTTCACGCTCCGCCTGCGATAAATCCGCCAGCACTTTCTCCATGGAAAGCGCCCTCCGGCGCTCTATTTTATCCTTTAAATCCAGCATGTGTCCGGCAGATTTCCGGTAAGCCGCCGCATCAAAATCTTCTGCCAGGATAATATTCTTCAACTCTTGTTTGCCCGCGCGCATTTCCTGGAAAACCGGTTGCATTTGCGCCCTGTTTTCCTCCATGGACTGTCTTAGTTTCTGGCGTATCTCCGGGGAAACGGCCTGTGAGGAGGGCAAAAAATGTGCCTTCATTTTGTAGGCCATTCCAACCCCCGCCCCCGCCAACACAAGATTAAGGAGAAGCGACCCCGTAAAAATAATCTTGAATGCCCTGCTCATAACCAGTCTCCTTCTTCAATATTCAGGAACGACAAAAACTCATTCTCCAGCCCCACATATTCGCCGGAAAATCCCAGCCCGAGCAAAAGCCCTAAAACCGCACTGACCGCAAAAGCGTAAGCCGGATCTGGCAAAAGGAACATGTTTCGGATTTCCGTCCACAAAAAGACCCGGGCAGATGCCGTGCGCTGACGGCTCATCCGGATAATCCTGTCCGCCAGATCCCCCGTCGCCTTCGGAACATACCGGCTTTTCAACCGGTCATCGAGATCATAATCATCCATGCCTTTCCCTCCTTTCAATCTTTTGCTCCCGCATCAAACGATCCCGCAAGCCCGTTTTTGCCCGCATCAAAAGAGACTCCAGCGCCTTAAGTCCCACCCCTAAAATATCGGCAGCCTCTTTATTGCTCAACCCTTCGTAAAAACATAAATTCAGCGCCGCCTTTTGCTGAACCGGCAAAAGCTGAATAGCCGATTCCAGATGGGCCTGCGCTTCGCGTTTTTCCATTTCGGCATCCTGCCCGGCGCGCTCATCCGCCCATTGGTCCATGATATCCGTCGGCGCAAGTTTTATACGCTTCCGTGCAACATCAATCGCGCCATTCGTTACAATCCGGTAGAACCATGTCGTAAACCTGACGCCGCGCGCCGAATTCCAGATATCCGGCTTGTTCCAGATCTTCAAAAAGGCCTCCTGCACAACATCCTCCGCCTCCGCACGATCCAGAATCATTCGATACGCGAGTCCGTAAAACCGGTCCGCATGCCGCCGGACCAGAACGGAAAAAGCCTGATGGTCCCCGCCGGAAACCAGCGCCATCAGGCTTTCGTCTGTTTTTTCATCCGTATTTTTCGGCATGGCCGGATGACCCCGTCCGGTTATTCTTCGCTCTCATCCTCCTGCCGTTCTTCCCATTTCTGGCGACGGTTTTTCATTTTTTCCTTCATCTTTTCACGGGACTTTCGCGCTTCGTCTTTTGTGATTTCTCCATCGCCGTTTTCATCCATTTTCTGGAAGTGTTTTTCAGCGCCGGACAAAAACTCGTCTTTGCTGACCACGCCATCGCCGTTTGTGTCTTTTTGCGCAAACATGTCTTTCCCCGGATGAGGGCCGCCATTCCGCCCGCCTTCCGCGAAAGCAGGAAGGGCCTGCAATGCCAAAACAGCCGCGCCTAAAAGGATAATTTTTTTATGCATGATTTAAGCTCCTTAATCGTTTGTTTGATGCACTTTGATGATTGGTTCGTGGAAGTAATACGCGGGAAAAAACGAAACCCTTCGAAAAAAATCAATTTTTGCGGCCATATTTTTTAAGGCCGCGAAAAGTATAAGCCAGCAAAATAAACACCCATAGCCCGAACAAGGCCGCTTCAGGAAGTCTCATCCAAAAACCGGCCAAACCGACCAACCCCAGAAAAGCCGCCACAACCAGAATAAGCGGCGTCGCTTTTTCCGGTGAAATACCCCGATCCAGAATACGGTGATGCAGGTGATCGCGATCCCCTTCGAAAGGATGCTGCCGGCGGCGCAACCGAACGAAAAACAGGGCAAAAAGATCCATCACCGGCACCGCCAAAAGCCAGATGATAGACACAGGCGCAAGTGCGGCAGGCTGACCGGTAACCGCGCTTTGCGACAGGGTGATGCAAAACCAGCCCAGCAAAAGCGCCAGCGCCAGCGCCCCGGAATCGCCGATAAAAATTGACGCTTTTCTTCGCCAGGGATGGCGCATATTAAACACCAGAAAAGCCAGAAGCGGCGCGAGCAGAAAAGACAAGACCACCACGTAATTCCACAAGCCCGCTCGCCCGCAGGCCAGAATCAGCAGGAAAACAACACCGGCGCAATAACCGCCGGACAACCCGTCCAGCCCGTCCATCATGTTCAGGGCATTCATCAAAACCATGAAGCACATAATGGTAAAAGGAACAGAAAACCACCCCGGGTAGATTTCCCCAAAGCCTAAAAGATTCCCCATGGTATGAAGCTGCACCCCGCCGACCACAACAATGAAGACGGAAACGGCAAACTGCAAAACGAAACGAACCCACGCCGGCAAAATGAAAGCGTCGTCCAGCGCCCCCATAACCAAAACAGCAAATAAACCCAGAAGAAGGGAAAGCGGCACGATGTCCTGAAAGCCCCCCAACCATGACAATGCGGCAAACACGGGCAGGATAACCAGCCCTCCGATAGGCGGAACGCCTCCTTCATGCGTTTTGAGCACGCCGGGCCTGTCCACAAAACCCGCGCGAAGAGCGATCTTCCGTCCTACAGAAAAAAGGAACAGGGAAAGCACAAAACCGGAAAGGAATAAAAAAGCCATCATCAGGCTTTAAAATCTATGGCCCGTCCAGCGCTCCGTCAAGGCTGGCGTATAATGCCTCCACTTCTCCTCCGAACGCGAAGACGGAAACGGCGATAACGAGCGCGATCCCGGCCGCGATCAGACCATATTCAACCGCTGTGGCCCCTTTTTGGCTCTCCAGCCAGTTTCGAAGAATACAGAATACAAAAGACATCCTGCTATTATAGCACAACATTCCTCCCGATTTCCCATTTATCTCGATTTGCGGGATTTTTTAGCGCAGCGGTCCAAAAACCGCTGTGCGGAAAGCGCGTAAACCGTATGAGAAGGCAGGGAAACAGGGCCGCCACGGAGTTGGTCGGCCAGCAAATGCGCCGCCGCCAAAGACCCGATAATGCCGTGAGAGCCTAAAGCCGTGAGCACATATACATGTTTTTGCCCCGGCACGGGGCCAACAACAGGGAAACGGTCTGCCGCAGAACAGCGGAACCCCGCCCGGCCGCCAAGCACAGTCCACCTGTTAGCGGGTAAAGACGGAACAGCCCCTTCCAGACGTTCCAGATTATACCGGTGGTCTTCTTCCCGTATCTGCGGATCATGAAGCCATTTCTGAAAGGTGGCCCCCACAACATGCACCCCTTCCACCGGCGCGCAGATATGGCCCCCGTAACAGATATTCGTCTTCAGGTTTTTGGAAATTTCCGTCTGCCGCACGGAGGTTCCCTGCCCGCGGACGGTATGGACGGGGAGCCATTCCAGAACATCGAATCCCCGCACCGCCTCACCGCACGCCAGGATAACCGCATCGGCATCCATATGGCCCGGATCTTCAACAGGCCCGCTCATATCCTTTTCGATACCTTCCGCATAGGCCGCGCAGAGCTTTCGCATATCGACGCTGCCCGCATCCGGTAAATAAAGCGCCCCCTCCCCTAAGGGAATGCCGGAAACATCAGACGCCTCCGCCGCCGTCAAAAGACGCATATGGTCCGGGTGCCACAGCCAGTTCTGCGCCGTACGGGGCAGCCGTTTTTGCTTGACCTCCGGGTGAAGCAAGTGAAGCCCCCCGCAAGGATAATGGCCGACATCCTCAAATCCCTTCATCGCCCGAACGACTTGCGCAAACCCTGAAACAAAAAAACCGGATTCCGCATCGCGCTGCCCTGTAAATCGCGGGTTATACAGGGAAGGAAAAACGTCCGGCGCCTTTTCCGGCGATACGTCTTGCGACGGCTGCCAGCCGTAGAGAGCAGGCGTGAAGCCATATTGCTTCAAAACCCAGGCGCAGGCCGTTCCTGCCAGCCCGCCCCCAACAACAGCGATTTTTTTGGGCCGCGTTCCGGCAGGGAGAGAGGTCCCTGTCCCGGTAAAACGCCCTGCCAGCATATCGCGCTTCCGGCCAAAACCGGGACGTTTTTGAACATTGAACCCCGCTTCGCGCAAGCCCCTCTTGACGTCCCCTGCCGCCGTGAAGGTCGCAAAAGAAGCGCCGGAAGCGCTCAATCTGGCCATCTCCCGAAAAACCGTTTCGCTCCACATCTCCGGATTTTTGGCTGGCGTAAAACCATCCAGAAACCATGCATCCACACAGGCGTTCACCTGCGGCAGTCCCTCGTTTACGTCATCAAAAACAAGCGTCAGGGCCACACGGCGGTCAAAAACGATGCGGTGAAACCCGGCGGCGCGCAGCGGGTACTGCGCCAGAAACTTGTCCATATAAGGCCCCAGTTCCTCGGCCCACGGCAAAAGCGCTGCCCTGATTTCCGTTGGTGACAACGGGAATTTTTCAATCGACACGAAATCCAGAAAAGTGCCCGGCGCTGCTGTCTCATCGAACAGCTTCCAGACAGCCAAAAAATTCAGCCCTGTTCCAAAACCGGTTTCCCCGACCGTAAAATGATCCCGGCCCTGTCCAAGGGCTTGAAAAGCCCCGGGAAGACCGTTACCTTCTATAAATACGTGCTGCGTTTCCGCCAGCCCGTCATGGTCAGAAAAATAAACGTCATCGAACTCTTTTGATCTCAGCGGCTGTTTCATTCAAAAATTTAAGTTTAAAGGTAAAATATGACCGACAACCCTCTCTTACAGGATTTTGATCTCCCCCATCAAGCCCCGCCTTTCGACCGGATTGACGAAGACCACTATCTTCCCGCCGTAAAGGCCGCCATCGCGGAAGCCCGGAAAAATATCGCCGCCCTGAAAGAAAATCCGGAAGCGCCCGACTTTAAAAACACCATTGTCGCGCTGGAAACTTCTTCCACGCATTTGGGGACCGTCACAAGCATTTTTTACAACCAGCTTTCCGCCGCCGGAACGGACGGGCTGGAAAAACTCGCCGAAGAGATAGGCCCCTTAAGTTCCAACTTCAGCAGCGACATTGCACTGGACCCCGATATTTTTGCACGGGTCAAAGCCGTCTATGATGCCCGGGAAGGATTGGGACTGAACGTGGAAGAAGCGACTCTTCTGGAAGACACGTATAAAAGTTTCGTGCGCGGCGGCGCATTGCTGAATGACAGGGACAAAGCCCGCCTGCGAGAGATTAACGAGGAAATGTCCGTCCTTGGCCCGGCCTTTATGAACAATGCCAAAAAATCCGCCGATTTGTTTTCACTTGTTATCGAAGACGAAAACGACCTCGACGGATTGCCGCAAAGCGCCGTTGCAGGCGCCGCCCACATGGCCGAAGAAAAAGGCATGCCCGGCAAATGGCTCTTTACGCTGGATTACCCCAGCTACGTTCCTTTTGTCACGTACGCCGACAACCGCGATTTGCGGGAAAAAATCTGGCGGGCCTTTTCAAACAAAGCCTACGGCGATGAATTTGACAATTGCGGAAATATTTTAAAAATTGTGACTTTGCGCGACGAGCGGGCCAGGCTTCTGGGATATAAAAACCATGCCGCTTATGTTCTGGAACGCCGCATGGCGGAAAATTCCGAAACGGTCATGGATTTTCTGGACCGGCTCCTGAACGTCTACAAACCCGCCGCCGAAGAAGACCTCAAACGCCTGCGCGACTTCGCCAAAGAGACGGACGGTCTGGAAAACCTGCAGCCCTGGGATATCGGTTATTACAGCGAAAAGCTCAAACAAAAGCTGTTCGCTTTTTCTTCCGAGGATTTGCGCCCCTACTTTCCGCTCGAGAATGTCTTAAAAGGCACCTTCGCCCATTTCAGCAAATTGCTGGGGCTGCGTTTCGAACCCTCCAAAGCCTATCCGGTCTGGCATGAAGATGTCGGGGCTTATGAAGTTTATGATAAAGAAACAGATAAATTCATGGGGATATTATATGCCGATTTCTTCCCCCGCAGCGGGAAAAAACAGGGCGCATGGAAAACCGCCTACCGCAACCAGGGGTTGGAAGACGGAGAAGTAAAACGCCCGATTGTGGCCATTGTCTGCAACTTTACCAAGCCCACAAAAGACACGCCCTCCCTTCTGACCTTCGAGGAAGTCTCCACCCTGTTTCACGAAATGGGCCATGCTACCCATGCCCTGCTCTCCGATGTCACCTACGCGTCCCACGCCGGCACCTCCGTTCTTTGGGACTTTGTGGAGCTCCCGTCTCAGGTGCAGGAAAACTGGGCCTATCAGAAAGAAGCGCTGGACCTCTTTGCCGCCCATTACAGAACAGGCGAAAAAATCCCGGCCCAACTCATTGAAAAATTAAATAAAGCCAAGAACTTTATGGTCGGCTGGAGCGGGCTGCGCCAAACCGGCTTTTCCCGGATGGATATGGCATGGCACATGACGGACCCCGCCGCGATCAAAGATGTCGCCGAATTTGAAGACAAGGCTACCGAAGACAGCCGTCTGTTCCCGCGCCTGGCAGGGCCGATGTCCGCCTCCTTCAGCCATATTTTTGCCGGCGGATATGCCGCAGGCTATTACAGCTATAAATGGGCGGAAGTGCTGGACGCCGACACCTTCGCGCTGTTCGAAGAAAAAGGGCTTTATGACCGGGAGACCGCAAGGCGCTACGTGAAGGAAATCCTCTCGAAAGGCGGAAGCGAGCCGCCGCAAACCCTCTACCGGCGTTTTCGCGGACGCGATGCCGACCCGGACGCCCTCCTGCACAGGGAAGGTCTTCTCTAGACCCCTCACATCCAAGGCCCCGGAATCACAAACGGAGCGCCCTGATTGCTCAGAAACGCTCCGCCGTGTGTGTGGGGTACACATCTCTTTACCACCATAAAGAGAATTTTTGTCGCACAAACAAGAACAAGGAGACGGGAAGTTTTTGCCCTTGCCTCACGACCAACTTAACATATTTATAAGCTGTGGTTTGATATTTCTCAAAAACAGGGAGCGCTGTCAAGAAAAAAATCCGTTCTTTTCAGCATTTTTTTGTAGACTTGTTCCATAACTTGGGTTAAACCATAGTCACTATTCATAATATAGCGTGTGGGAAGAACAAAGCAGCCTGTCAAGATGAGCATTACAACAGCACAGATACGTGGCGCCAGGGGCATACTGGGCTGGAGCCAGCAAGACCTTGCCGAGCATACGGGAATCTCGGCGACATCCATTGGCAGTATTGAAAACGGCCAGTCCACCCCGCGCGAAAAAACCCTCTTAACCATCCGCAAGGCTTTCGAAAGCTCCGGGATTGAGTTTTTGGGATTGGAAGGAGTTAAGCAAAGAAAAGGAGACGTGAGAGTACTTCATGGACACGATGGAGTCATGGCATGGTATGATGATCTGTATCAAGTCGGTGTAACAGATAAACGCCCTTACTTACTGAGCAATGTCAATGAAGATGCCTTTTTAAAAATTATCGGCCCTGAGTTTTTGGAAAAACACAAAAAAAGGGTAAAAGAATTAAACCTGCACTACAAAATATTAATCAAAGAGGGAGATACAAATTTTATTTCTTCTGATTGGGGAGAATATCGCTGGGCTCCAAAAGAAACTTTTGGCTATGTACAGTTCTTTGTCTACGGCGACAAATTGTCTCTATTGCTTTTTGAGAAAGAAGAGCCTGAAATCATTATCATTCATTACCCCGCCGTTGCTGAAGCATATAGACTGCAGTTCCAACTTGCATGGGATAGTGCGAAAATTATAGAAGAAGGCAAAAGATAGAAAAATGAGTGCTCAAACCCCACTACTTTCGGATTTAGGAATCGGAAAATTCGGTTTGCGTATTATGAGCAAACTGGGCTTATCTCCTGCACCGTCTGCCATGCCTTCTTATCAAACGGAATCCTCGCCGTTATTAACTTCCGGTAACATGAAATCGGAAGGTATTGGCACCCCCTCCGATATCATAACCTTCAGTAGAGAGGGGCAGCCATCTCTGGAAGAGCGTTTTTACAACCTTTTCAAAGGCAAAACGCATGGGGATTTCAACCCTGAGCTCTACACAAACGGCGGGGCAAAAGCCTTTCTTGAAATGGCTCACGGCACAAAGGGATACCAACAAGAAACCGGTGATCTTGCCGTCCTCAAAGACAATAAATCAAAAATTTCTGAGTTTTTAGAAAATGCAAAAACAATTGTTTTGGTGGGACCTGGAAGCTGCGACAAAGAATTAGAGCTTCTTAGGCTTGCCCCCAAGGTAAAAGAGGTCTTTATTTATGAGTTATCGCCAGAATTTAATGAGCACGCTTATTGGAGGGTAAGCCAATTCGCCGCACAAGAATTAGGCCATAGCGTTGATATCAAAGCATATAACTGTGACTTCAGACGCCCGCCATTTGAACCAAGCCATGGCCCCGCATCTGTTATATGCATCGGTGGTTTAACAAACCCAGAAAACATGCCAAAGGAAAGTTTTCCTTCAGGTCATTACGCTGATTTCCTTGAAAGCCTGAAACGGTTATCCGACCCAAGAAAAGAAAATGATCCTCGAAGTAAAATATTGATGAGCTTTACAACGGCAAGCAGCGAAGACCAAATGAGAGGCATCTATGACAATGCAGCCTTTCACAAGTGGATACTTCACCCTCTGAACCGCCTTCAAAGAACAGGAAACGTAGAAGGCTTAAAGCCTGAGGCGTTTAAGTATACAGGAACTTACTACGAAACATCGGGACTGTTTGCGCATCATATTGAGGCAACGGAAACACAAAGTCTTTCTTTACGCTTTACAGACAGTCAGACAGGCAAAGAAAGAAAAGAAAAAATTTCTGTTTTTGAAGGCAGCCGATTTAATTTGTTAACATCGACGGGGATGCGTACCGACAACCTGTCTACCGTTGCTCGTGATGTGGGGCTGGATACCGACCAGATCTTACAAGCCAGAGATCCCCAGATTTTTCAGAGATGGCAAATTTTTTCCCTTAGTTAATTTTCTAATTGCACTGAAGTAAACGATATAAAGAGGTTTCCTGTGTTGCACCCTCACAAAATCGAAGGGCGGATTGCCAGCAACCTGGAAGCCGCAGCAGTATGGTCCCTTATTTCGGGAGAACCGGAACAAGCTTTCATCTCGACAAGCCTTCCTTTCAAAAAATTTAAAGATACCCTCACCGCTGACCAGCAACGGGCCAGAAAAAGAGGCCACATAAGACTTTTGAATTGCGGGCTCTACACACTTGACGATGATCCGGGCGGATATGTCATGTTCAATCCGGCCTTCGACGGTGACGGCCGGTACGGGTTTTACATGGAAGATATTTTTGTCGAAAAAAACGCCAGAGAGCACGGAATCGGCTCTGTTATCATAAGAAGTCTGGCAAATAAGGCTTTAAACGAAGGCGCCAAGTTCATTAAATGGGAAACGGACAAACGAAATACCCGCATGATGGAGTGGACGGAAAACAATTTCGGCGCCGCACGGATAAATGAGGTGAACCTTGACGCGACCCCCTTGCTCTCCAGCGAACTGAGCCTGCCGTCCGGAGCCGAAAACGCTTATATTACGCGCCCCATAACATTATACGATGCCGGCGCCATCCGGAATCTTGGCATTACAACAAATGAGGCCGCTGTAAAAAGCGAAGGAGGACTGCCTCTTGTCGGCTTTCTGACATGGGAAAAAGAGGAGGCAAGAGCCGCTGTTGCCGTCACATTCGCCACGCTGAACTACTCAACGTTCAACACCTCCTGGGGTATTAATCTGGAACAGATGAACCACAGAAGCCACCTTACAGACGAGCAGCTTTTTCAGGTCGTGGCATCCACGATAAAAGCCGTGCGAAGATATGAAATACCGGAGGGTGAATTTCCTGCCAAGAAAAGCAGCGAGCTTGATACGCAAATAAGACATCTGCGCTGGCATTCAAATCCCGAAAACAGGGCCCACGCCGTCCTGACAGATCAGTTTAACCTGAGCGTACGCACAATGTCCGAGGCAATCCCTCCTTCGACAATGGTGCTGTATTTAATGAATCAAGACGCCGTTCAAAAAACGGGGCTGCAATATCAACCAAAATAGAGGGCGGAGGGCGCATATCCGGGAAAGCTGCGCGGACGCCCGTCATATAAAATTATGGGAATATCAGCCTGCCTGACATCTTCTGCCGCTTTACCCCTGCGTGAAATCGCGTAAAATGCTCCGTGGAACAGGAGCGGAGTGACGTGAATGAACACAGATATAAACCTTGACGGGACCTACCAGATATCGACCGTTACAAATTACCGGGGACCTTTGGAGAAAAAAAGCGACGGCACCACCCAAATCAGGCAAGGGCGCACAGAGCGTTATGACAGCGCGAACTGCAAATGGACAAGTTATTTCAAAGCGTTAAGCGAAAACGAGGTCGAAATGACCTCGGTCGCCGACCCGACGGAAGCCGATGCGAATTTTGTGCTGACCCGGCCCGACGGCTCTCCCACCCGGGAACCCGTGACCTATAAAACCGTCCTGAAACTTTCGCAAAAGGGCGATAAGATACAGATGTCCGGCCAGATCAGCTACGGAAATGAAATTATTTTTATCACGATGCGCCGCATTGAAACGCCGGCAGGCTAAGCTATGCCTTCCCTAAACCGCCGGAAAGTAGCGTTCGTCCTACCGTCTTTCAATGCCGGCGGCGCGGAGCGTGTCCTGATCACATTGATGAACGGGTTGGACCGGACACGATTTGAGCCGATCTTTATCGGTCTGCAAAAAAACGGACAACTGCGGGATCTGATCGCCCCGGATATCCCCGTTCACACCATAAAAAATTACCGCGGCTTTTTACGCTCCCTGCCGTCTCTTCTCCTGCTCTTGCGGCAAGCACAGCCGGACATCATCCTCTCCACCATGGCGCATATGAACTTCGCCGTTCTCCTCCTGAAACTCTTTCTGCCCCGCCACATAAAAATCATCGTACGGGAAGCCATTACCCCCTCTTACATGTTTGACACAATGAAGCGCGGATGGCTGGTGAAGATTTTGTATAAATGGCTCTATCCAAAAGCGGATAAAGTTATCTGCCCGGCCCAGATCATAATTGACCAGTTTCGTGATCTTGTAAGGATAGACACCGAAAATTTTGTACGGCTTTACAACCCCGTTCATATAGAAAAAATCCGCGCGGCAAAAGACTTGCCGGAACGGGAGGGAAAAAGCGCCGTTCGTTTTATCTGCGTGGGCCGCCTGCACCCACAGAAAGGGTTCGACCGCCTGATCGACTCTTTAGAAGCAAGGGGTAAAGATATCCCCTTTGAATGGACAATAACGATTCTGGGTGGCGGACCGGAAGAAGAAAACCTCAAAGCGCAGATTCAAAAAGCAGGATTGGAAAAAAATATTTTTTTGAAAGGATTTGCAAAAGAGCCGTGGCCACATATCGGCGCAGCCGACTGCCTTTTGCTGCCCTCCCGGTTTGAGGGCCTGCCCAATGTCGTTCTGGAATCTTTATGCGCAGGAACACCCGTCATCGCCACAAAAGAATCAGGCGGCATTCAGGAAATCGCAAGCCTTGTTCCTGAAAATATCGTCACAGTGGTGAAAAATATGGAAGACTTCGTAGAAGCTATGAAGAACGTTACCCCCACTCCAACCCGGTTTTACCGCCCCTCCCTTCTCCCAAAAATTCTTGAGCCCGCAAGCGTCCTCAGGAAGCTGGACGAAATCCTGGAAGAAAAAAAACATCATAGATAAATCCTATCTACGCTTTTTCTTCGCGAAACGTTTTGAAAGGCCATGCGAGCTGCTTTACGAAGCTGGCAGGGATATCCTCCTTAACCCCGATATCCGCCGGCGGGCGGCGCGGCGGATTAATGTAGGTGCCAAAAACCTGATCCCAGATCATGAGATTCTCGCAAAAATTCCTGTTCCCTTCCTCAAGGTTGCGGCTGTGATGCCAGCGATGCAAGCCCGGCGTATTGAACACCCATGAAATCGGCCCAAAACGCATTTCAATATTGCAGTGAGTCAAAAGGCCGATATAGGCCGTCAGCGCGGAAAGCCACGTGATCACTTCCAGCGGCGCGCCCAGAATAAACAGGATAGAAACCCCCAGAAGAATACTGAAAACAGAATCCACAAAGTGAAAACGGCCCGTGTTGATAACCCAAAGCCGCGTCACGCTGTGATGGATCGCGTGAAAGCGCCACAACGGATACCATATGTGCGCCAGGCGATGCGCCCAGTACAGACCGAATTCCGCCGCCACCAGCCCCAAAGGCACCTGCAGGAAAAGCGGCCATTCCCGCGGCCAAATGCTGTAACCGGGTTGATCCAGCCCTGTTATCATAGAGGTAAGGCCAATCACCCCGCCAAAAATAATGAGTCCCTGCACCACGCCTTTGCTAAGCAACGTATGCGCAATATTGGCGAATGTCTGGCCATCCGCCTCCAGCCACGTGCGCTCATGCGGCATGAGACGCTCCAGAACCAGCAAGGTGAGTGCCAGAGACAGATAAACAAGATTAAAGGTTATAACGGGCTTTCCCGTCGAAAAGCCGTAAACCGTCAACCCCACGCACAGCCCCATCAGGGCAGGCCATATAAGATAAGAAAGAATCTCACGCACGGATTTCATGGTTTTTATCCTTATGACGAAGACGCCAAAAGTGCAAGAAAACAATCCACAGCCTTTTGACGAGAAGTCTTTTCAAAAAAAGGCAACTCCGTTAAGAATGGAAAGGTATTCCCCCACTGTGTCTTTTACGTATTTTTTTGTGCCCTTGTTTTAACGTCAAGAGACAACTTTGATCTATGGAAATACGTGGAGACTATAGCCCGCGCGCTTTCTTACCGGGATACGCTCACCCTCCGCCTCCGCCCGCCCCCGGCCCGGAAGAGGAACGGATCAAGCTATCAAAAGCCCTGACAGTCCGGCAACAGAGCTCACCGCCGGAAAATGGCGGAACACAGCTTGTCTCCGAAACATTGGAAGAACTGGAAAAAGGAATACGGCGGACGCAGATATTTGAGCGCGCCGACGGACGGCGCTTTACCCGTATCGAAGAACTGGTCACCACCCCGCGCGGAACGCAGCGGAACGTTATCCAGCAAAACCCTTCCGGAAACACCACCTTTCTGGAAGACAATCTAGAACGCACACATAACGGACTTTTCCAGCGCATCCTGCGCTTTACCGATGAAGCCGGAGAACAAAGCACCAAAATAGAAACCGGCATACGTCCCAGCGATCCTTTTACCCTGTCCGGCGGGGTCCTGCCAAACCACCGGCCCGGACCTTTCGAGTCCTTGCGCGGAAAACATCTTGATTTACAAGCATAGCTCCACAAGACCCCTCGACTTCGTTATGGATGAGGGGTAAATATGAAAGGGCGAAACGGGAAGGGAAGGCGTGACATGCTCGAAGGAAAAACAGCCATTATCACAGGCTCAACCAGCGGTATCGGACAGGGAATTGCCCGCGCCCTGGCCCGGGAAGGCTGCCACATCATGCTGAACGGCTTCGGAGACGCAGGCAAGATAGAGGAAGACCGCGCGGCGCTGGAAAAAGAAACCGGAAGAAAAATTCTTTATAACGGTGCGAATATGACCAGTCCGGAGGAGATTGAAGCGCTCGTCAAGGAAACAAAAGACAAGCTCGGCAGCGTGGATATCGTCGTTAACAATGCAGGTATTCAGCATGTCTCCCCCATCGAGGACTTCCCCGCCGAAAAATGGGACGCCATTATCGCGATCAACCTGTCTGCCGCTTTTCACATGACAAAACACGCCGTTCCATACATGAAAGAGGCAGGCTGGGGCAGGATTATCAATCTTGCCAGCGCCCATGCGCTTGTCGCGTCTCCCTATAAATCCGCTTATGTCGCCGCCAAGCACGGCATCGCCGGTCTGACCAAGACGGTCGCCCTTGAAATGGCCGTACACAACATTACCTGCAACGCCATCTGCCCGGGTTACGTCAAAACACCGCTGGTTGAAGGGCAAATCGCCGATACCGCCAAAGCACGCGGCCTTACAGAGGAAGAGGTCGTCACAAATGTCCTGCTCGCCGCCCAGCCCACTAAAAAATTTACGACGCTTGAACAGATCGGCGCTCTGGCTGTGTTTTTATGCTCGGATGGGGCCGCCAACATCACCGGCGCCGCCCTCCCGGTCGATGGCGGATGGAGCGCACAATAACAAAAGAAACCTAAAACAGTTCCAAAAGCATGCAGCGGGCGGATCCCCCGCCATAATATTCGATCGTGGGAATATTGGGCTGGATAACCGTGCGGTAATACTTCCCGATGTGCTTTCTTTGTGCGGGGCTTAAGGACCTGAACCCTGCTGCCGACATGACCAGCATTCTGCGCCCGCCTTCGCCAATAACCTCCAGCGCATTGCCGCAAAAAGCCGCCATCTGCTCATTGGTAAATTCGATAACTTCATGGGTTTCTTTTAATTTCTCAATCACGGACTTGTCTTTCAGGGCATCGGCACAAATTCCCGCCATCCCCGTCCCGATCCACATCACAACATCCGTATGATAAACGGGTTTCCCTTCATCCTCCGTATCAAAAGCAAAAAGCTTGTACCCCATTGTCTCGCACCACATAGAAGCCAGCCGCTCATCGCCGCGTGCAGAACGCCCCAGATAAGCGATGCCGTTGACACGGTCAAGGCAAAGGGACCCTGTACTTTCCAGAAACTTTCCATGCTGTTCGTGCACGGAAAAATCCATGACGTCACTATAAGACTTACGTAAAACATCGATCAGATCCTGACGCCGTTCCCCCTGCCTGTTCTTGGCCAGCATGGGATACAAGACCATCCGCCGCTGCCCCGCATGCGTCGAGACCCAATTGTTGCAGAAAATATCGTCCGGATGCCCTTTAGCCCCCTTCCCGGTCGTAACGCACACACCATGGGAGATCAAAGTATCCCGGAACGCCCGGAACTCGGCCTGCGCCTTCCCCTGCAAAGGAGACGCGTCACTGGGGTCCTCATGCTGGTAGGCATTGGTTTCCTTCGTTTCCGGATTGGCGTGAAACTCCGCAGGTTCCAGCATAAAAAGGTGATTTGTAGATTGCTTTATCATGGCTTTTAGATCGTCTCAAAGAATCGTTAATGAAATTATAACCTGCCGAAAGAATTCCGGAAACGCTGTTGTCCTAACTGTATTTTTCAATGGCTTCCTGAACGACTTTTTTAAGCTCTACCGCCGCTTCATCGTCATCTCCCTTCAGATTTTCACGAAAAGCCACCGCCATCACATCCACATGCGCCTGAACAATCGTGAAATGCTCTTTCTTGCTCAAATCCGTTGCAAGAATATAGTCCCGCAGGGATTCCCCGAAATACTCCATCAACACATAACCGAAAGTTCCCGCCAGATCCTTGATTTGGTTGGCTGTATTAGACATTTTCTTTACATGGACACTGCGGTCTTCGCCTTCGGGAAGAGCCTTTATCTCCTTCCATTCCTTATACAAAACGCTCATGACGTTTTTAATTTCCTGCGGATATAAGGAAGCCATCGTCTGCACGACCGAATTGGCGCTGTTTACACGATGCTGGTCGATTTTCCCCGGCCCGTCATTCAAACCGGCCCCAGTCTTGAGCTTCAAACGGTTCACCCTTTTGAAAACTTCAACATCATGTTCTTTTTTTTCTTCAGATTTGCTCATTGTGCACCTTTATTTCTTCCGCTTGCGTTTTACGTCTTTCTTCCTTTTTCCACGTTAATTCTTTACGTCTTCGATCAGGGCCAAAGAAATGGGGGGCTTTGATAAAAGGACGCGGATGGTCGATCACCGACAAAATTCGCTGCGCAAGTTTTTCACCGGAAACGGGTTTGACAAGCGCTTCATTTGCCCCGAAATCCCGCGCCATTTTGACGACATCTTCGCTTGTAAAAGCGCTCACCATGGTCACAGGCATGAACCTTATCTTATCTTCTTTATGATTCCTGATCCAGTTCAACAGACTTTCGCCATCCCCCTCCGGCATCATCCAGTCCGTCAAGACGATATCGGCCATTTTCATATCTGCCGTTTTGGCCGCCGCCATAACGGATAAAAGCCCTCTGGCCTCGCTGCCGCTTTCACAAACAATGATATTTCCAACCCCAAAAGCACGCAACATGCCGGTAATCAGATGCTGCATAAACTCATAATCTTCAACAAGAAGAATAGTAAATGCCTTAAGGTCATAAGCCTTAGTCGGTCTAACTTGTTGGGGTTTCGACATGGTAAAACTTAAAAACCTTGAATAGTTTTGAACACAAAAAACGACCAGAACGGCAGTCAGGAACAGAGCCGTAGAAATGATAGACGACTCTACCGGGTTTCACAATATCCATCAAGCGTCCGGCCGTCTTTTTCTACATAAAGACCATAAAAAAAACCCGAAATAACGCCATTATTTAAAATCCGGGATTGCCCTGCCCCCTTTAAAAATCTAGTATCGCCGGGAAATCCGGACAATTTCCGGCCGGAGCCAAAACAGGACAATCATGATAAAAAACCTTAAAGAAACATCACTCGCTGTCATCGGTCTGGGCTATGTGGGCCTGCCTCTGGCCGTGATGCTTTCCCAGCATTTTAAAACCATTGGCTTTGACCTCAATGAAGAGCGAATTAACGAATTAAAGAAAGGCAGGGACAATAATCGGGAAACAAAACAGGCCGATCTGAAGTCCTGTACATGTCATTTTACATCCGACTGCAACGACATTTCAGAATGCCAAATCTATATCATTACCGTTCCCACCCCCATTAATAGTCACAATGAACCGGATTTAAACGCCGTCAAAAGCGCAACTCAAAGCGTTGCAAAACATCTTAAAAAAGGCGATATCGTTGTATATGAAAGTACGGTCTATCCGGGCGTAACCGAAAATATTTGCGGTGCACTACTGGCAGAAAAGTCCGGACTGACCTGCGGACAGGATTTTTATCTGGGATACTCCCCCGAACGCATTAATCCGGGCGACACACAACATACAATCGAGAATATAACCAAAGTCGTTTCAGGACAAACGCCTGAAGTCACCGAAATTCTGGCTGAAATTTACGCCCGCGTTACAAAAAACAACGTTTTTAAGGCAAAAGATATAAAAACAGCCGAAGCCTCCAAAGCCATTGAAAATGCACAACGGGATATCAATGTTGCCTTTATCAATGAAGTGACAATGATCCTGAATAAAATGGGTATATCGGCCTGCGATGTTCTGGAAGCCGCCGGTACAAAGTGGAACTTTTTAAACTTCACCCCCGGTCTGGTAGGAGGGCACTGCATTAGTGTCGACCCCTATTATCTGGCGCATTGTGCGCGGGAGATAGGCCACGAACCGGAAGTCATCCTTGCCGGACGCCAGACAAATGACCGCATGGGCGCCTTTATCGCAGACAGGGTTGACGCCTGTATCGGAGCGAAGAAAAAACCGGCAAACATCCTGATCCTCGGCTTTACCTTCAAGGAAAACATCAACGATATCAGAAATACAAAAGTGATTGATGTCGTTAAGACACTGGAAAAAAAAGGGCATAATGTCGATGTGCACGATCCTTTTGCGCAAATTGATAAAGTTAAAAAAGAATACGGGCTATCCATTAAGCAAACACTTCCTGCCAACAAAAAATATGATTGCGTGGCCCTTATGGTCGAACACAAAACATACAAAGAGATGACAGCCGCGTCTTTGGAAAGACTGCTGATTGATGACAGTGCCAGCATCTTTGACGTTAAGGGTTGCTGGAAACTCCTGGATTTTTCACCAAAAATATCCTACGAAACGCTATAGCTTAAAAAAACATAAACCTTTTTATTCTCCGGAAGGTTCATCCTTTATATCGTCATCCAGCAAAATGCGGCGGGCCGCGCCGTCCATATCCTCGTATTGCCCGCTTTTCAGCGACCAGATAAAGCCCGCCAGCCCCAGCAACCCCAGAAACAGGGCAACGGGAACAAGGTAAAGAAGGACGCTCATTCTAACCTCTCCATCTTAAACGAAAAGAATTGGCAATCACAATCAAAGACGAACCCGACATGGCCAGCGCCGCAATAAAAGGCGTCACCAGACCCGCCATCGCCAATGGAACCGCGATTATATTATAAAGCACCGCCAGGGCAAAATTCTGTTTGACCAGTTTTTGCGTCTGGACCGCTGTCTTATGAGACTGCACCAACGGAGATAAACGCTCGCCCATAAAAATAATATCCGCCGCATTTTGCGCCATATCAATAGCGGTGGAAGGCGACATTGAAACATTGGCGCTTGCCAGAACGGGCGCGTCATTCAAACCATCTCCCACCATCAGGATAGAATGGCCGTCTTTCTTAAGGGACTCCAGTATCTCGTATTTTTCGGACGGTATCTTTTCACCCCAGTATTTTTCAATCCCGACCTCCCGCGCCACACGCGCGGCGACGGCCTCCCTGTCACCGGACAAAAGAAACGGAGATACGCCTTGCGCCTTAAAGGTGGCAATAACCTCTTTTGCGTCCACGCGCAGCACATCCGCAAAGGACAGGCGCACAGGCGCCTCCCCTTCGCAAGCCAGCCATAGCTCCAGTTCTTCGGAAGAAGGCGCCGCCCTGTCCCCGCACCATTTCCGGCTCCCCAGCCTGATTGTCTTGTCCCCTAAACGCCCTTCCAGCCCTTTTCCCGGATATTCGCGGACCTCTTTAATATCTGGCACATCCCCCTCATAGGCAGATGCCACGGCCAGGGAAAGCGGGTGGCTGCTCTGCACCGCCAACGCTGCAGCAAGCCGCAAAGCCTGCGGCGGCACCTCTTCTTTATTTTGCAAGGCCGGACGCCCCAATGTCAGCGTGCCGGTTTTATCCAGAAGAACCGTATCTATCTTCGCCAGACGCTCCAACGCATCGCCGGCCTTGACCAGAACGCCTTCTTTCATAAGCCGCCCCGTCGCCAGCACCTGCACCACTGGCACCGCCAGCCCGAGAGCGCAGGGACATGTGATAATCAAAACCGTAATCGCCACCATCAGGGCGTCCTGCCAATCCGCCCCCAGACCAAGCCACCAGCCCAGAAATGTCGCCGCAGACAAAGTGTGGACAACCGGCGTATAAAGCTGCGCCGCCTTGTCCGCAAGACGGACATATTCCGCCTGCCCCTGCCCCGCTTTTTCCATCAGGCGAACAATATCCGAGAGCAGGGAATCTTCCGCCGCCTTGGCCACGCGAATGACCACAGGTGCAGAAAGATTGAGCGTCCCGGCATAAACTTCCGTATCTTTCCCCGCATGCCGCGGCAATGTCTCTCCCGTAACAAGAGACGTATCCACGTCCGTTTCCCCTTCCAGAAGAAAACCGTCGACCGGAAATTTCTCTCCGGCCGCTACACGCACACGCAGCCCCTCCCGCAAGTCGGAAATGGAAACCCGGCGAAGAGTGCCGCCCTCCTCCAGCACGCTCGCAAAACCGGACAAGGTCGTCAAAAGATCCGTTGCCGTAGACCGCGCGGAGCGCCGCGCCCTGAAATCAAGATACCGGCCTATCAGCAAAAAAAACATCAGCATCACGGCAGAGTCAAAATAGACATGCTCCCCGTGCCGGAGCGTTTCAAACAGGCTCATCCCGCAGGCCAAAACAATCGCCAGAGAAATCGGCACATCCATATTGGTATGACCGGCGGAAAGCGCCTTCAACGCAGACCGAAAAAAAGGCCGACCGGAAAAAACAACCGTCGGCAGCGCAATGACGCCTGTCACCCAGTGCATCAAATCCCGTGTCGCCAGCCCCATCGTCTCTATGGTCGTGCTCCAAAGCCCGACCGACAAAAGCATAATATTGCCCATGGCAAACCCCGCCACACCCAGACAAAGAAGCAAGAAGCGCTCTTCCTCCTTCGTTCCCTCCTGCGCGCTGCGCGGGTTGTAGGGATGCACCCCATATCCCAGAGCCGCCACATCCCGTGCAAAATCATTCGCACGGACAGCAGGGCCTTTCCATTGCACAATCAGCCGGCGTGTTGAAAAATTCAGGCGCGCCTGAATAATATCCGTTTCCCGATTCAGACGGGATTCGATTTTCTGGATGCAGGCGGCGCAATGAACGCCGTCAACAGAAAGAACAAGCTCATTGTCCCCTTCAGCCGTCTGGCGAACAAGGGACTCGTAACCGGCCTCTGCGTTTTGGTCGCTCTTTACGGCGCCATCAAATGATAAAGAGTCTGATAATGCTGGCTGTCCCATTGCGCGTCCAGTCTGGCCGTCCATTTTCCTGACAGCGGAAAGTCTACCACAGCCTCATAAAGCCCGCTGCCTTTTTCCTGCAGGGGAAGAGAAAAATCATACCCCTCCTGAACGGGACGAACAAAGCGGGCATTCGCTTTTACTTTCAGGATAGGTCGCCCCTGCTTATCGCGAAGCTGCCAGCGCAGACGCCCTGCCTCAAAGCTGACATCCTGTTTGAGGGAAAGATTCTCCTGGCGCCGCGCCTCTGCGATTTTTTTGTTATAGGACAACCCCTTTTCATAGGGAGACTTTGTCACAAGCCCTGTATGGGTCGTCACAGCCGTGTAAACAAAAAAACCGTTCACACACACCACAACCAGGAAAACCAAAACAAAATACCATGGAATCCATTTATCACTTTTTCGGGGCGTTGACGCACTCATCCTCGAGGCCTTTTGCTAATAAATATGCTTTCGTATGTGTCTTCCATCTTACCATCACGGCTCTTCAAAGCAAAAGAAACGTTTTTGCGCTCTTCTTCCTGCTTTGGCGCGCTGACAAAAACATGATAGGCGCCTACACTATCCGCCGGAACATACAGATCCTCCGCAGAGACCTCTCCCGCGCCCTTCACAGAAAGGACAGCCCCCTCCAGCCCGCTTACAGACAAAGCATAATGGGAATGTTCGTGTGTCTTGTTCAGGATTTTGATCTCGTAACCATTGCGGACGTTTCCATCCGAAAGTTGAACAAAGAGAGGGTTACGATCATGTAAAACATGCAGCTCCAACGGAGAAATTGTAAGAAGAGCATAGAGCATGGATATCCCGATCAGCGATAACACCGCCCCATAATAAAGCGTACGGGGACGCCAGATATGAAATTTCTCTTCCGGCTGCCCCTTCGCCAAAAGGTCAAAATTTCTTTCGGTATCGTAACGAACCAGCCCGCGGGGCAATTCCACTTTATCCATAATTTCGTCGCACGCATCCACGCACAGGCCGCAGGCTATACACTCCATCTGCAACCCTTCGCGAATATCAATCCCCATCGGACAGACCTGGACACAGGCCGTACAATTGACACAGTGGCCTTTCCCTTCCCAACTATCTCCTTTTTTGTGCTTGCCGCGCGGCTCGCCACGGATCGGGTCATAGCCGATAATCAACGTCTCCTTGTCAAACATAGCCGATTGAAAACGCGCATAAGGACACATGAAAGTACAAACCTGTTCACGTGCAAACCCGGCCATCACGTATGTACTGAGGGTCAGGGCAATCATAAACCCTAAAACCATCGGAGAAGCCTGTAGATGTAAAAAACCGGTCAATAAACTCGGCGCATCATTAAAATACAAAACAAACGTGCCCGCCGTAAAAAGACCTATTAAGATCCAAATAAAGTGAGTTAGCCCCTTTTTCCAGATTTTTTCAAAAGAAAGCGGGGAGTCATCCAGTTTTTGCCGCGCAAAGCGATCCCCCTGCACAATCCGCTCGACCCAGATAAAAAGATCGGTCCAAACCGTCTGAAAACAAAAATAACCGCACCAGACACGGCCAAACATGCTCGTCACCGCAAAGAGAATAACGGCGAGAAAGACAAGAATGCCTGTCAAAATATAAATATCTTGCGGCCAGATTTCGATAAAAAACCAGTAAGCACGGCGTGCAGGCAGATCAATCAAAATGGCCTGATCTGGCGCATTCGGGCCACGATCCCAGCGCAGAAAAGGCGCGAGATAATAAAAGGCCAGACAGGAAACGAGAGCCGTCCACTTTAAAGTTCGGAATTTCCCGGAAACACGTTTAGAATATATTTTCTTACGCGCAGCAAAAAGCTGGACCGGTTTTTCTTCAGAAGACACCGCTTTTCCCCTCTAGAAACATGAATGGAAACAAAGCGAGGCTGAATAAACAGCCAAAAGCATTTATTCCCCGCCGCCAAGCTCATGAACATAAATTGTCAATTGACGGATGGTGTTTTCATCCAGACGTCCGGCCCAGGTCGGCATGACGCCTCTTCGCGCATAGAAAACGGTTTCATAAACATCTTCACGCTCTCCGCCATAGAGCCAGATAGAATCCGTTAGATTCGGCGCCCCGAAATCACGTCCGCCTTTTGCATCTTCGCCATGACAAGCCGCACAGTTATCCGCAAAAATCTCTTTCCCCTGAGCATAAGATTCCGCTTTCTCACCGCCAGAGAGAGAAAGAACATAATCAACAACGGCCGAAATTTCATCCTTCTCCAGCAACTCGTCCGCCCCGAAAGCCGACATTTGAGACTGACGCGCCTCATCATGCCCGCTGCGAATACCGTAAGTGATCGTCTGCTGAATATCCTCAAGAGCCCCCCCCCAAAGCCAATCATCGTCATTCAGATTTGGAAAGCCTTTTCCTCCAACGCCGCCGCTTCCATGACATGTCGCACAGTTGTCCTTAAAAGCCGCGTTTCCCCCTGCAACCGCAAAAGCATAGAGCTCCGGATCCGCCATAATTTCTTTTAAAGAAGCCCCTTCAAAACGCTCCAAATAAACATCCTGACGCGCGGAAAGCTTGTCCTGCGCCGCCACAAGCTGGTTATGACTGGTCCAGCCTAAAATACCTTTTGTGTTCCCGGCAAGTGTCGGCCATGTCGGATAAAATACCCAATAGCCAACAGCCCAAACCGTGCAGGCAATCCATACCCATATCCACCAACGCGGCGAGGGATTGTTGAGTTCTTTTAAACCATCCCACTCATGCCCCGTTGTTTCAACACCGGAAACATCATCAATTTCTTTTTTCTTTTCGTCACTCATTCGTCATCATCCTCTTTTAAGGGAATTTGTGCCGTCTTCGCATAATGCTTACTGGAACCTGGCCGAAATACCCACAGAACCGTCAGTGTAAAAAAACCAACAAAAAATAAAAGGCCTATGATCCCTGCATGATGTGCTATCCAGTCCATCATTCTTCAACAGCCTCCGCAGCGGAAAAGTCCACCATTGTTCCCAAAACCTGCAGGTAAGCAATCAACGCATCCATATCCGAAACCAGATTTTCCTGCCCGTCAAAGTCACGCGCAGCCACATCCTCACCATAACGCTCTGCAAAACCGTCATAGTTGTCACTGTCCTCACCATAAGCTTGTGCCACCGCATCTTTATAGGCGTTGGCAATCATCTCATCCGTGTAAGGCACACCGACCATTTTCAAAACTTTCATATTTCTATCGATTTTTTCAATGTCCGCCGCCTGTTTGGACAAGAAGCTGTAGGATGGCATGATCGATTCAGGCACGACATCCCGTGGCTCTGTCAAGTGCGCAACGTGCCAGGCATCGGAAAATTTTCCCCCCACCCGTGCCAAATCCGGCCCCGTCCGCTTTGATCCCCACTGAAACGGATGGTCGTACATGCTTTCTGCTGCCAAGGAATAATGACCGTAACGGGTCACCTCGTCCCTGAGAGAGCGAATTTGTTGCGAATGGCAAAGATAACAGCCCTCACGAATATAAATGGCCTGCCCCGCCAGTTCCAGAGGCGTGTAAGGGCGCACACCCTCTACAGGCTCAATCACCGTTTCCGTCCGGAAGAGAGGGACAATCTCGACAAGCCCTCCCACCAGAACAACCAGAATAATGCCGATCAGCATCGCAACCGAATTACGTTCCAGTTTTTCGTGTTTATTTAGAAAGCTCATGCGCGTGCTCCTTGCGGCTCTATCTTGGCCAGATATTCGGCCTCTTCATCCATGTTCACATCTCCCCTGATGGTCTTCCAGACATTGTAGACCATGATCAAAGCCCCGCCGAGATAGAAAACGCCGCCCAACGCCCTGATGACATAAAAGGGATGCATCGCCATAACGGTCTCGACAAAGGAATACTCAAGGAAGCCCATATCGTCATAAGAGCGCCACATGAGCCCCTGCATAATTCCCGAAACCCACATCGCGCAGATGTAAAGGACAATCCCCATCGTGGCGACCCACAGATGTAAATTGACCAGCTTCAAGGAATACATTTCCCTGCGCCCCCAAAGCTTGGGCACCAGATAATAAAGCGCCCCGAACGTAATAAAACCAACCCAGCCGAGCGCGCCGGAATGGACATGACCGATTGTCCAGTCCGTATAGTGGGACAAGGCATTGACCTCCTTAATTGACATGAGCGGCCCCTCAAAGGTACTCATCCCGTAGAAAGCCACCCCGATAATCATAAAGCGAATGACAGGATCCTCACGCAATTTGTGCCACGCGCCAGACAGGGTCATCATACCGTTAATCATCCCGCCCCAACTCGGCATCCACAGGATAATCGAAAAGGTCATTCCCAACGTCTGCGCCCAGTCCGGCAGCGCCGTGTAATGCAGGTGATGCGGCCCAGCCCAGATGTAAATGAAGATCAGGGACCAAAAGTGAAGAATGGACAAACGGTAAGAATAAACAGGCCGCTCCGCCCTCTTGGGAATGAAGTAATACATCATCCCCAAAAAGCCGGCGGTCAGGAAAAAGCCAACCGCATTGTGACCATACCACCACTGAATCATAGCGCTTTGGACCCCGCCAGCCACTTCATAGCTCTTCGCATCCAGTAGGCCAATTGGAATCTGGATGTTATTGCCCAGATGAAGAACGGCCACGGTGATAATAAAGGCCAGATAGAACCAGTTGGCCACATAGATATGCGGTTCCTTACGTTTAATCAGAGTTCCCATGAAGACTAAAAGATATGCGACCCAAACAACGGTCAGCCACAAATCGGCATACCATTCAGGCTCGGCATATTCTTTTCCCTGCGTAACACCCAGCACGTAGCCCAGCGCCGCAATCACGATGAAGAAGTTGTAGCCCCAGAAGGTAAAAGCGGGCAGCCACCCCCCCCACAGCCGCGCATGGCAAGTCCGCTGGACCACGTAATAGCTGGTCGCAAAAAGCGCGTTCCCGCCAAACGCAAAAATCACACCGGAGGTATGGACAGGACGTAAGCGCCCAAAATTAAGCCACGGCTCGACATTCAGATCCGGAAAAGCCAGTTGCAGAGCGATAATCAGCCCCACCAAAAACCCGACCACACCCCAAAAAATCGTCGCCAACGTGAAAAGCTTCACGATGTCCATATCATAATCTGGCTTTTCTCTCATGCTTGCATCCATAGAATTCATCCCGTCTTCCCTTTACAAAAATCGTCACTACAAAATCATGCTTCCGGCCATCACAAACAAAACCAGACCGCTTACCATCATCATTGCCCTCGCAAGGGGAGCCATAACACCGGGCCATCGCGCCGCTATTGTACGCCCAACACCCCCAATAATCCAGAGGGGAAACATTGTTCCCACAGAAAAAGATGCCATCGCCAACGCCGCGTTATACGGCCCCGCCGCCGTCCCCGCCGCCATCAAAGCCGCCACCAACAATCCGCAGGGCAAAAAACCCATCAGCCCCCCAAGTATATACCGGTGGAGAATCGAAATTTTTTGGGTGAAAGGCCGCGCCAGTTTTTCAATCAGGCCGCGCGGGACAGGCAAACGAATTTTTACCAGCCACGGAAACATATCCTGCAACGCAGGAAAAACGCTCATCAGGAAAAGACTGCCCGCCGCCATCAAAAGCAAGGAAGATAAAAGCGCTTTCGCCGGACCGTAAAGAAACGCTGCATTCAAAACCGTGCTCAGCAGAACTGCGAGCATTATATAGGTCGTCATCCTGCCTAAATGATAGGGCAACAACATCCCTGCACGCATTTTCCGCCAGAAACCGCCGGATTCGTTCCCCAAAGCGCCCGTTTGAGCCAAGACAAAGGGGCCGCACATGCCACTGCAATGCGTCAAACCGCCGACCAACCCCGCTATAAAGAGGCTCAAAACCAGACCGTTTTGGGTCGTAATCGCCTCTAGACACTGCCCCAGCATAGAATATCTTTCGTTTGGGAAACTCAAATTCCGCGCTTATACTATAGTGCCTCAAAAAACCATCCTTGACCAATGTCAAAATTCTGTGGGAAATAGTTTTTCGAAGCAAAAAACAGATGCCGCTGCAACTATGGACTGACTAGGATAAAACCATGGAACATGCCGATATAAAATTCACTGAAACGGAGACCATGAAAGACATTCTCTGCCATCACCCTTTCGTTACGGATTTTCGGCGGGATATTCTGGGCCGCTTTGCCGATGAGGTAAAGACCGTAAATATCCCGAAAGGCAAAACACTCTTTCTTCAGGAAGATCAGGCCGAATGGTTCTATTACATAAAAAACGGATGGGTTAAACTCTTCCGTGAAACGCAGGATGGAAACGATGTCGTCCTGAACGTTGTTTCAGAAGGTTATATTTTTGGAGAAACGGCCCTTTTTGAACAAAACACCTACCCTTTCAGTGCCGAAATTGTCGAAGATGCAACTCTTCTGGCTTTTCCCCTTTTATCGCTGGAAAAGGAAATCGGTCAGGACAAAATGCTGGTACTGGAAATGCTGGACTATATAGGCCGGCAAAACGTCCTCAAAGATCTGGAGATAGAACACAGGACAATACAAAACGCTTCGCAGCGAATTGGGTGCTTTCTCCTCCGGCTTATCAAGGAAAACGCAGACGGGCCTGTTACACTCCGTCTGCCTTATGACAAGACACTGATTGCCGCCCGCCTAGGCATGCAGCCGGAAACTTTCTCCCGGGCGCTTACAACTCTACAGAAAAAAGTTAAGATGCGGGTCAAAGGCTCTGCCGTCACGATTGAAAACGTGGAACAGCTTGCAGGCTTTTCCTGCGGTGCCTGTTCGGGACTTTTCCCCTGCTCCGATCTTCGCCCGGAATGCGTCAGACGCCAAAAAACGCTCTAGTTTGAGCCTCTTTTAGATGCTAAGACATTCAGGCAGTCTACCTCAAAGACCAGAGAGACCGAACGCATGTCCGTATGGAGCATCCTTGTTAACTACTATCCCGCTTTTTTGAACGGGCTTGGCGTTACGTTGCAGCTCTCCGCGATTATCTGGGGCTGCGGCCTTGTGCTCGGCAGCGCGCTGGGGCTTGCCGGCGTGAGGTTTCCATGGACCGTAGGGACGCCCAGCCGCCTGTTTTCCTTTATGCTCTCCGGCGTGCCCATCCTGGTGTTTTTGTTCTGGCTGCACTATCCGGCGCAGGCCATGTTTAACGTTGTTATAAACCCCTTTATAACGGCGGCTTTCACCCTCTCAGTCGTCAATATTTTCGGCGTCGCCGACACGGTGCGCGGCGCGCTGAACGATTTTCCAAAGCAATATCTGACGGCCGCAAAAGTCACGGGCCTGACCAGAAAGCAAACCATCTTCAAAATCCAGCTTCCCCTTATTTTGCGCCAGATTTTGCCCACGCTTCTTTTTTTGCAGGTGGCCATGCTGCACACAACGCTTTTCGCCTCCCTGATTTCCGTGGAAGAAATTTTTCGCGTGGCGCAGCGCATCAACGCCCAGATTTACCGCCCCGTGGAAATTTATACCGCGCTGGGGATTTTCTTTCTGGCCGTATCGCTGCCGGTCAATGGTTTTGCGCTGTGGCTGAAAGCCCGCTTTACAAGGGACATTTCCGAAACATAAACATAAACGCGAGGAAAACAAAAATGAAACAGCTGATTTTACTTCTGGCGCTGGGGTTGAGCCTGATGGCCGCCCCCGCTTTCGCGGAAGACGGCACAGAATCCGCCTATGAACGCGTGATGCGCACGCAGACCATCAGATGCGGGTATGTGGTCTATCCGCCTGCCGTCATTCAGGACCCCAACACGGGCGCCTTATCGGGAATCATCTATGACGTGATGCAAGAGGCCGGAAATCTTTTAGGTCTTGAAATCGAATGGGCGGAAGAAGTAGGCTGGGCCAACACCGTGGAAACAATCAGAACCGGGCGCACAGACGCCATTTGTGTCGGATTCTGGCAAAACCCGGCGGAAGGAAAATATCTCGGATTCACAACCCCGCTCTGGTACTCCGCCGTGAACGCATTTGTCCGCGCCGACGACAATCGTTTCGATGGTGACATTGCGCTGATAAATTCCGAAGACGTCACCATTTCCGCGGGAGATGGCGAAATGGCCGCCATTATTGCAAAACAGGATTTCCCGAAGGCAAAAATTTTATCCAAACCCAATATGACGAGCGTGATGGAACAGCTTATGGATGTCAAAACGGGCAAAGCCGATCTCACTTTCGTAGAAAACTACCTGGGCAACCAGTTTATGGACGCGCATCCGCAGACACTGAAAAATATTACAAAAGCCAGACCCCTTCGGGTCTTTGGGAACACCATCGCCCTGCCGCAAGAGGATGTCCGTCTTCAGTCCATGCTGAATTCGGCCCTTGTCCAGATCCTCAATAGCGGCCAAATGGAAAAAATCCTTCATAAATACGAGAAATATCCGGGAAGCCTGTACCCTGTTCTCCAACCCTACAAGGTGCCGGAATAATGCTCTCGGGTCAGGATATCTATAAATCCTTTGCCGGCAACCACGTTCTCAAAGGCGTGGATATTAAAATCGCGCCGGGAGAAATCACCTGCCTGATCGGCCCGTCCGGCGGCGGAAAGACAACCCTTTTGCGAGCCATGGCGCTTCTGGATTATCCCGATCAGGGCCGCATCCGTTTTGATGACCGGCAATATGACTTTCCCCTCAAGGAAGAAAATATCGCGCCGCCCTGGCCGCAAATCACGGCCGTGTTCCAGTCCCTGTTTCTATGGCCCCATCTGACGTTGCGGGAAAACATCATGCTGCCGGCCCGTCAAAGAAATGCGAAGGCGCAGGAAGACCTCAAAGGCCTCATCGCGCTTTTCGAGATGGAATCTTTTATCGATAATTTTCCAAACGAAGCCTCTGTCGGGCAAAGACAAAGGGCCGCGCTCGCGCGCGCGCTGATTTTAAACCCCGAATATATCCTGATGGATGAAATCACCTCGGCGCTGGATGTCGAGCAAACAGCCAAAATCCTGACAAAACTGGCGCATCTGAAACAGCGCGGGATCGGCATCCTGCTGATTACCCACCAGCTCGGCTTTACCCGAAGCGCCGCCGATCAAATCATCTTTCTGGAGTCCGGCAAAGTCGCCGAACAAGGCGGCCCGGAGATTCTCTCAAACCCGAAAACGCAGCGCCTGAGACAGTTCCTCTCTCTGGCCGAACTGGCCGCCTAAGGCTTAATAAGCTTTTGTAACACCGTTCGAAATGGCTTTTTCCGCGTTGTCTTTCGACATCATCGCGCAAATCGTCGTGCCGCACGCAGGGCAAGCCCCCTTCGCCATAAAACCGCCTTTCTTTGTCTGGTGGATAGCGGGCGCATTCATCTGGACATCTTTTTTCTTACATTTCACGCAGTAACCTGTGACCATTTTCAATTCCTCCCCTTTCAGCCTATACCTTCCCATTTTACACATGATTTCCTTTTATGCCAAACGCCTCCCCCGCAAGATAAATCCGAAATCCGGGCAAAAAATTACCAACACATTGATTTTAATTATATTTTTTCTTTACCTTTTCTATATAGTCCAGATAATCCTGCTTCGCATATTTGGGGAATCCTCCATATTTCACCCTTTTCACGTCCTTCCCCTCCATGACGAATTCAACCGCTTCCCCATAACTGCCATACCCCGTTTCTTTTGTGATTTTGAAGATGTTGCCCTTCTGGTGTGTCAGTTCGCTGCAATTTTTAAAAGGCTCCGCCTCTGTTGGAACGGAAACGTATATTTTCTTCCCCAGCGGGACAAAACGAAACGTTTCCCAGATATCGTAAAATTGCCCGGCGTATTTTTTATAAGGGGAAGGCTCTTCATAATGCGCTTTAAAAAAATCTATAATGTGCCAGATCCCTTTTTGAAGGATGTCTGGCTTCCCCGCCTGTGAGTTTGTTAAAACAGAAACCACTACATCGTCCTGACCATCAAAGAGCGTCTGGGTCATATTGCCCGGCATGCCGCCATAATGCCCCTTCAGCGCCCGCCCGTCTTGCTCGTCGCAAAGAAATCCCAGCGCATAGCCGCGTTTTGTGTCCTCATCCGGCATGTCCCATTTCCGGCTCAGCATCTTGCGTTTTAGATCATCCGGCAAAAGCAGGCCGGACCCCGGAATCACGGCGCTGTAAAAGCGGCAAAGGCTTTCCGCATCAGAATAAAAACCCGTTGCCCCGACAAGTTCTCCCGTATTCGAAGAGACGCCCATGGGCGCCTGTTTTCCATCAGGCAGCAAGGGCGTATAACCGGTAACGTAAGGCCCGCTTTCAGGATCATATTCCGCGCCAATTCTTTTCAGGCCCAAAGGTTTCAGAATCTGTTCGCGCATATAATCCGCATAACTTAAGCCGGACACCTCCTCGACAATCCAGCCGAGCAACCCGTAAGCATAGTTCGAGTATTTAAAGCGGACATCGCTTTCAATTACCAATGGCTCGGTTTTAAAAAAGGAAACCATTTCCCCTTTTGTAGGATAACGCTTTTCCAATCCCCAGAAAGAAGGATCCTCCCCATTCCCGCAAATGCCGGAGCCGTGACAAAGCATCTGCTCAATTGTAACGTCCTGCAAACGTTTGTCGGGATTCTCTTTTAAAAAAGGAAGATACCGGGCTGCCGGTTCATAGATGGAAAGCTTTCCCGCCGCCATAAGCTGCATAATAGCAATCGCCGTAAAGGTTTTGGAATGGGACGCCACCCTGAAAAGATGCGCCGGCGTCATCTTTTCCTGCGTTTCAAGATAGGCGTAACCGAACGCCTGTTTGTAAAGAATTTCACCTTTATGCGATATGGCAACCGAATAGCCGGGCGTTTGCCGGTCCTGCAGCTTCTGGCATTCCAGCCAATGGTCAATGTAATCCATCGCTTCCGATAAAAATTCTTCAGCCATACCTGTCACCCACTCCTTCAGCCGTTTTGAGAGCCGCGCCATATCCCTTGACGATCCGGCCGCATTAAACATATCCTTTTACCTGCATAACACTCAACACCCACATCCTTTCAAAAACACACAGACAACGCCAGTGAAAACCAGAAGTCAGGGAATTAAAAATGTCTAAAGTCGCACTGATTACGGGCGTTACGGGTCAGGACGGCGCTTACCTGTCGGAGTTTTTATTAAACAAGGGATATGTGGTTCACGGCATTAAACGACGAAGCTCTTTGATAAATACAGGCCGTATTGACCATCTTTATCAGGACCCTCACGTGGACAATCGTAATTTCATTCTTCACTACGGCGATATGACAGACAGCATGAGCCTTACGCGTATTATCCAGAGTGTTCAACCGGACGAAATTTACAACCTTGCCGCAATGAGCCACGTTCATGTCTCTTTCGACCTTCCGGAATACACCGCCGATGTCAACGGCATAGGAACGTTGCGCATTCTGGAGGCTGTCCGTTTTCTGGGCCTGAGCGAAAAAACCCGCATCTATCAGGCATCCACATCGGAGCTCTACGGCACCGCGCAGGAAATTCCGCAAACTGAAAAGACACCATTTTATCCTCTCAGCCCTTACGCCGCCGCCAAAATGTACGCTTACTGGATTACCGTAAATTACCGTGAAGCGTACCGGCTTTTTGCCTGCAACGGCATTTTGTTCAATCATGAATCGCCTGTTCGGGGAGAAACGTTTGTCACGCGCAAAATTACGCAGGCCGTTTCAAACATTGCGCTAGGACGCCAGGAAAAACTTTATCTGGGGAATCTGGATGCCCGGCGGGATTGGGGACATGCCAGGGATTACGTGCGAATGATGTGGATGATCCTTCAGGCAGACGAACCGGAAGACTGGGTCATCGCAACAGGCACAACGACTTCCGTACGGGATTTTGTGCGCATGGCCTTCGCCTATATCGGTGTGGAACTCGATTTTATCGGGAAAGGCGTTGACGAAAAAGCGCTTGTCGCCTCCAGCGCCAATCCGGAATACCAACTCAAAACCGGTCAGGAAGTTCTTTCCGTAGACCCCAACTATTTTCGCCCCACGGAAGCGGACGTCCTTGTCGGAGACGCCACAAAAGCGCACGAGAGACTGGGCTGGAAGCCTGTTTGCGACCTGAAATCACTGGTCGATGACATGATGAAACACGATTTGGCGCAAATGAACAAAGAAAAATTTTTGGCTGCGAACGGTTACTAGAGTTTATAACTTTGGTCCAAAAGAAATGAAACAAAACAGTAAAATTTATGTAGCCGGACATCAGGGGCTTGTCGGACGGGCGATCGTTCAAAACCTTCAGGACAAAGGATACACAAACCTTGTAACGCGCACCCACTGTGATCTGGATTTAACAGACACAAAGGCCGTCACATCTTTTTTCAAAGAAGAAAAGCCGGAATGCGTTATTTTAGCCGCGGCCAAAGTTGGCGGCATTGTTGCGAACGACACATATCCGGCAGATTTTATCTATGAAAACCTGATGATTCAAAACAATGTCATTCATCAATCGTATAAACACGGCGTTCAAAAATTGTTGTTTTTGGGAAGCTCCTGCATTTACCCGAAAGACGCGCCGCAGCCTATGCCGGAAGAGTGCCTTCTGACCGGGCCTTTGGAAAAGACAAACGAACCTTACGCCCTGGCAAAAATCGCAGGCATAAAAATGTGCGAAAGCTACAACCGCCAATACGGCACAGATTTTATGGCCGTCATGCCCACCAATTTATACGGGCCTTATGATAATTTTGACCTGGAAACAGCCCATGTCCTGCCTGCGATTATGCGAAAAATTTATCTGGCGAAACTCCTGAGCGAACAGAAATATGACGCGGTCGTTCAAAATTTAAACCTCAAAACGATTGAGGAAGCCAGAGCATACCTGTCTCGATTCGGAGTGGATGAGAACAAGGTGGAAATCTGGGGAACGGGCAGGCCATTGCGGGAATTTTTGTGGTCCGAGGATATGGCCGACGCCTGCATTTTCCTGATAGAAACCGGCCATCCTTTTCACACACCAATTAATATTGGGACCGGCGAGGAAATCAGCATCAAGGATCTGGCGGAAATGATTAAAAAAACCGTCGGTTTTGAAGGCGCGCTGTTTTTTAACGCTGAAAAACCGGATGGAACCATGCGCAAACTGACGGATATCTCCAAATTGCGCGCGCTCGGCTGGAAACACACTGTCGCGCTGGAAGAGGGCATTCAAAAGCTGTTTGACGCGTACGCCCGGTAGAACGCTACGCGCATCCCTGATTTTTTTATGGATAAAACCCTCAATCTTCCTTATAAAACAGCCTTAAGATATGGAACATATGCTTCATAAAAATTAATGTGTAAATACAATAGGTTGATATAAACCTATTGAAAACGGCAGGTGTAGAGTACGATGAAAAATTACTGGATAAGGGATGGCATTGAAGAAAATATTTTCGATGTTATCCGTCTTGTCGATGTGCTGGTTTTATTAATCACGGCACATATCGCTTATTTTTTGCGTCTAAATTCTTTTGTCCTTCCGGGAAATTACCTTGGTTTTATCCTTACCGACACCGTTTTTTTTCTGATTGTGGGGCATTTATCCGGCCTCTATAAACTTCGCTGTTTGCACGGCCTGTTCAAACAAGTCAGCCTGCTGCTTTTGGCAAACATCCTGCCTGTCATCTTTTGCCTTTCTATAACATTCCTCCTGAAATCATCCGCTGACTTTTCCAGACTCTGGCTGGCCTACTGGCTGTTTTTAAGTTTCAGCTTTTTATGTGTGGAACGCTACGCCTTCAGCATATGGTTCCGCCAAAAACTGAAGCAAAGACGTTTTGTCCGCAAGGCTATCCTGGTTGGAGACACAGCCAAAACAAAAAAGTTAATGGGCCTTATCAACGATTCGAAACAAACAAAGATAGAAGCTCTCGCGATTTATCTTCCGAATGATGATGGTCATGACAGCGAGAGATTCGGTCTGCCCGTCATTCGGGACATAAACAGTCTCATAGAGCTATCTTATAAAGAAAAAGTGGATGACGTTATTATCGCATGTGAAATGGAGTCCGAAGAAGGTATGAACCAGATGTTGTCGGATTTACGGGCCCTGCCGTGCCACGTCCATTACTGTCTGCCCACCGTTTTATTCGGAAGGGAATCGCCGGACCGCCTCTGGGAAGCCCCGCTGGTCTCCATTTACCGCCGGCCTCTCGGTAACCGGCAGGTTTACATGAAACGCCTGTCCGATATCGTTATTTCCTTTCTTTTACTCCTTTGTTTTTCCCCGGCTCTCCTGATAAGCGCCCTCCTGTTAAAAATGAATAAGGCGGAAAGCGTCCTGTTCAAGCAAAGCCGGAATGGTTTTATGGGAGAAGTTTTCAATATCTATAAATTTCGTACGATGACCGTCACGGATTCCGGGGAGGGTGAAGTCAAACAAGCCCAGAAACAGGACCCGCGCATTACCAAAACAGGAGCGATCCTGCGAAAAACAAGCATGGACGAATTGCCGCAGTTGTTTAACGTCCTGCGGGGGGAAATGTCGATTGTAGGGCCTCGCCCCCACGCGGTCAGCCATAACGCCTATTACAACGATCTTGTCGACAGCTATGCCGCGCGCAATCGCGTGAAACCCGGGATAACAGGATGGGCACAAATTCACGGCTGCCGCGGAGAAACGGACACACTGGATAAAATGAAAAAACGTGTGGCCTACGACCTTTACTATATTGAGAACTGGTCCCTGTTCATGGATTTAAAGATCATCCTGCTCACCCCGTTCGCCCTGTTTCATAAGAATGCTTATTGGGCGCCAATAACGGATTTGGCGCCTGTAAAAAAGAGCGACGCATAAAGAACCTGATCTTCCAGACCTGTCAGGAAATCGAACATGGTTTCAGGTTAAATCACTGTGAATGGGTTTGAAAGAGGTTTAAAGAACTCTTGGCTTTTACAAAGGTCAAAGCGAAAATCTGATTCGGAAAGAGATGGAAGGCTTTTCACTAGCCCCCCAGCAAAAGGCTATTAACTAATTCATGAACTTTTTTATGAACTTTTTCACTATAGGCCTTAGAATTTCTTTCTAACAAAATTTCTGGCAATTTATTTTTGTCAAATTCAATATTAAGCACATTTTCTGTATCTATATCCGAATTCTTGGCGTAATGGAAAAAATGTGATGCTGATTTCGGACGATTTCTTTTTTAGGCCAATGGGTTAATGGTGTTGTCTAAAAAAGGATTATAGAGATGTCTAAAAAGCTGCCCGCGGTGTCATGGTTTTCAGGCAGGCGATTTTCTTGTTGGTATCATCCAAAATGGCGCGCAATTCATCCGGGCCGCCGGGAATTGAGCCGACTTCGAGCATTTCGGATGTGGGCTCGTTGCGGACGAATTCGTCGCAACATTGCGCATTGGTGGCGCTTTTGACGATTTTGTTTTGGGCATACTCCCCTGCATTTGCCGAGATGAATAATAATCTCGAAAAACTCGAATATAAAATTCAAAGTATAACCTTGCCCGCCTATACGCATAAAGTCGCTTCTCTGTTTACAACAGCGTTCCATATCCGGGAAGATTTGAATAATTTTTCAACATTGCAGGATAATGACACCGAGAGTCGGTACAGAACGGCTTATTCTCTCAACAAAAGCCTTGATAATTTCTTTGACAGATTAGGGCCTTCTTCTTCTGACCCCAGGGAGTTTCCTGACGCTTTCCATGCTTTGGCAGCAGCTATAATTCCTCATTCCAATTCGCCGGAAGGGTTCGCAAATACAAAAATGCATGAAATGGTTGCGCGCACTTACGGGAGAATGGTCGGCATTGCGTATATGGGGCATTCTTTTGAGCATCTTGCAAAGCCCGGCTTATCGACAGCTATGAAAATGATAGACGAGCATGGTATGACCAATATGGCCGATTATCTGGCCGACGCTGTAATTTGGATACATGATGATCAGAAAAGAGGGGTAATAGGAGCACGCACTATTATCGAAGCCCTTATCAAAAGGCCTGAAATATCCCAAAATTCCGGAGAAAATGAAAAAAATCAGTATGATGAAAGTATGCTCGCACGCAATGAAGCACTCCTAAAAATATGGAAAAGCACAAACCTGGACCCTGATCATGGTGGACATAATATACTGAAGGCCTTCCTTGTTCAAGAAGGGCTGATCCAAGATGATGAAAAGCCAGGCCAAAACATTCCATTACAAAGCCAAAACACTCCATTACAAAGCCAAAACATTCCATTACAAAATGGATGGGGGTTGCCATAGTTCTTTGAACAAATAATAATCCATGTTAATACGAAAGTATGAGCTACTCATGTGATATGCGCACGCACGCTTTGGATATGGTATCGGAAGACATAAAGAAAACGGCGGTGGCTCAAATTCTGGGCGTTGCTGCTATTTTTAATGACTGGCTGGAAAAACGGCTTTGTCCACTGCTGAATGAGAATTGCGTCGTTATCAGGGACTACGAGTACGACAAGCTGCGCGTGTCTCTGAAAAGTTGGGGGATCACTCCAGAAATCCCGCCTCGTGATAATCGCAGAGAAAAACCGTTCTGCGACCAAATTGTCTATCGTTGGTGCAGACGGGTTGAGAATATGTTCCAGAAGAAGATCAAGGAAAGCAGATAGTTGACTCTGCATGTCGATACACTCGACATGACTTTCAAGGGTTTCACTGACCCCCAGACGACGGGCCCGTTCGTACTGGTAAGCGTCGGGAAAAGCCAAAACATCACGGGCCAGCGCCGCCATGTCGATCTTGCTCGCGGGCTTGTTGCGAGTTTTTTGGGATTCGGGGTTTTTAAGCCAACGTGTCACGCTGGCCACGCCCACACAAAACCGGGACGCCACCTCGGCAATTGTAAGACCTTCCTTCTTGCGAACAGATAGGACTTTACGGCAGAAATCGTCCGAAATCAGCATCACATTTTTTCCATTACGCCGAATTCTTTATTTCAGAAAATTCGGGCAAAAAGAGTACGCTATACAAACCCCCATCAATTGGAATTTGCCCACCAGACCAAGTCCTGCCGCCAAAAGGAATTTTATGGACGATCAGATTTCTTAAATTTGTTAAATCTTCTAACCAGTCTTTCCACGCTTGTTCCAAAATTTTGTTATATGTGCTCTTTTGTAAAAAACTGTATTTAGGTTTGTTTTTTTTATCGCAATAATCGCGAATGTTTTTCACATATTTGGCTTCTCGTTTGGTCAAAACTTGAGCTTCAATAGCTGCTTTCATCATTTCTTGGTTCAAGAGTGTAAAGGCAACATCTGATAATCTAACTATAGTTGTTAGAAACGCTTCAAACTCAATAATAGAAACTAGGTAAGACCAATAATGTGCAATTTGGCTGGGTTCTTTAATATCAATGCTTGTTTTCCAGTCTTCTGGGGGTTGGAGCGCCCCTCTCATCCATCCTGCTTCCGAAGGCTCTAGCTTTTGAGCAAAGTCTAAATTACGCTTATGATAATCAACAGCTTCGATTAAATAAACAATACGCAGAAAGTCATTATGTTTATGTGATGGTAATTTGCTAATCACATGAAACAAATACTGGCTTAAAACTGATATTGTCATGGAAGAATTTCATGTAAAAAAATCATAAATAGGTCTGATCCGCCTTCGCTAAAGCTTCGGCGAGATAAAGAATTAAAAACGGGCTTGGAAGACCTGGCAGTGACCTACTCTCCCGCGCCTTAAGACGAAGTACCATCGGAGCGGCGGCTTTTCACGGTCCAGTTCGGAATGGGATGGGGTGTTTCGCTCGCGCTAAAACCACCAGGTCATCCAAACCCGTTTTCAATGTAAGAACGCGAAACCGTTCGCGGCATTCGGTCGAACGCTTTTTTTAAAAGGCGGCGACTGCCGCCCGCCGGAAGTCCGGCGTTCTTAAATCAAAAAAGTAAAAACAAACCAATAAAATCCTTTTTAGACTTCGTAATCATTTCTCTGGATCCCCGCTGTGCAAACGCCTTCGGCGTGCCGCGGGGATGACAGAGAAGTATGCAAACAGACTTAATACTGCGCGCTGATGATTCAAAATCAAGTCGATCGAGCAATTAGTACCGGTTAGCTTCATACATTGCTGTACTTCCACATCCGGCCTATCAACGTGGTGGTCTTCCACGGCTCTGATAGGGAGTCCTGGTATTGAAGGAGGCTTCCCGCTTAGATGCTTTCAGCGGTTATCCTGTCCGCACATAGCTACCCAGCGGTGCTCCTGGCGGAACAACTGGTACACCAGAGGTGCGTCCATCCCGGTCCTCTCGTACTAGGGACAGCTCTTCTCAAGACTCCAACTCCCACGGCAGATAGGGACCGAACTGTCTCACGACGTTCTGAACCCAGCTCGCGTACCTCTTTAAATGGCGAACAGCCATACCCTTGGGACCTGCTCCAGCCCCAGGATGAGATGAGCCGACATCGAGGTGCCAAACAGCGCCGTCGCTGTGGACGCTTGGGCGCTATCAGCCTGTTATCCCTAGAGTACCTTTTATCCGTTGAGCGATGGCCCTTCCATACGGAACCACCGGATCACTATAACCGACTTTCGTCCCTGCTCGACTTGTCAGTCTCACAGTCAGGCGAGCTTATGCTATTGCACTCCACAGACGATTTCCGACCGTCCTGAGCTCACCATCGCGCGCCTCCGTTACTATTTGGGAGGCGACCGCCCCAGTCAAACTACCCACCATACAGGGTCCCGGACCCGGATAACGGGCCACGGTTAGACATCAAACAATTCAAGGGTGGTATCTCACAGGTGCCTCCTCAAGGACTGGCGTCCCTGACTCAAAGGCTCCCACCTATTCTGCACATAAATAATCTAATGCCACTGTAAAGCTGTAGTAAAGGTTCATAGGGTCTTTCCGTCTAACCGCGGGGTCCCCGCATCTTCACGGGGAATTCAATTTCGCTGAGTCTACCTTGGAGACAGTGGGGAAGTCGTTACGCCATTCGTGCAGGTCGGAACTTACCCGACAAGGAATTTCGCTACCTTAGGACCGTTATAGTTACGGCCGCCGTTTACCGGGGCTTCATTTCAGTGCTTGCACACCTCCACTTAACCTTCCGGCACCGGGCAGGCGTCAGACCCTATACGTCATCTTGCGATTTCGCAGAGCCCTGTGTTTTTGATAAACAGTCGCCACCCCCTGGTCTGTGCCACCTCCGTCTGGTTGCCCAAACAGAGGTCACCCTTCTTCCGAAGTTACGGGTGCATTTTGCCGAGTTCCTTCAAGATAGTTCTCTCAAGCGCCTTGGTATGCTCTACCATCCCACCTGTGTCGGTTTCGGGTACGGTCTTAATGAACGAGCTATTTCCTGGATGTGCTTCACCGCATCTCCAATCCAATAAGGAGATACGGTTCACGCCCACCGTCACTACGTTCAGGTCACGGAATATTAACCGTGTTCCCATCGACTACGCATTTCTGCCTCGCCTTAGGAGCCGACTCACCCTGCCCGGATTAGCCTTGGACAGGAACCCTTGGGATTTCGGCGAGAGTGTTTCTCACACTCTTTGTCGCTACTCATGTCAGCATTCTCACTTCCGATACCTCCAGCCACCCTCGCGGGGGACCTTCACAGGCTTACGGAACGCTCCGCTACCAGACAGCTTCCGAAGAAGCTGAATCCTAAGCTTCGGTACATAGTTTGAGCCCCGATACATCTTCGGCGCGGAAGGTCTTATTTAGATCAGTGAGCTATTACGCTTTCTTTAAAGGGTGGCTGCTTCTAAGCCAACCTCCTGATTGTCATGGACCTTCTACTTCCTTTTCCACTTAACTATGATTTGGGGACCTTAGCTGTAGGTCTGGGCTGTTTCCCTTTCGACCACGGGCCTTATCACCCATAGTCTGTCTGCTGTGCATTACTCTTCGGTATTCGGAGTTTGGTAAGGTTTGGTAAGGCTCGCGCCCCCCTAGCCCTTCCAGTGCTCTACCCCCGAAGGTATTCACACAACGCTCTACCTAAATAGATTTCGCGGAGAACCAGCTATCACCCGGTTTGATTGGCCTTTCACCCCTAGTCACAGGTCATCCCCCCATTTTTCAACATAGGTGGGTTCGGTCCTCCAATACGTGTTACCGTATCTTCAACCTGCCCATAACTAGATCACCGGGTTTCGGGTCTAATCCTGCATACTATATCGCCCTATTCAGACTCGCTTTCGCTGCGCCTCCACCTAACGGCTTAAGCTTGCATGCAAGACTAACTCGCTGACCCATTATACAAAAGGTACGATGTCAGGGTACAAGCCCCCTCCATCTGATTGTAGGCATCCGGTTTCAGGTCTGTTTCACTCCCCTTATCGGGGTTCTTTTCACCTTTCCCTCACGGTACTGGTTCGCTATCGGTCGATCAGGAGTACTTAGCCTTGGAGGATGGTCCCCCCATATTCAGACAGAATTACACGTGTTCCGCCTTACTCGAGGACTGAAGTTCTTTCTACCCGTACGGGACTATCACCCACTTTGGTGTATCTTTCCAGATACTTCCGGTTCTTAAACTTCAGCCACTGGGCTGGTCCCCTTTCGCTCGCCGCTACTAGGGGAGTATCGGTTGATTTCCTTTCCTCTTGCTACTGAGATGTTTCACTTCGCAAGGTTTGCCTCGTTCACCTATGTATTCAGTGAACGATAACTCCTAAGAGCTGGGTTTCCCCATTCGGACATCTCCGGATCAACGGTTGTTGACACCTTCCCGGAGCTTTTCGCAGCCTGCCACGTCCTTCATCGCCTCTGATCGCCAAGGCATCCACCAGATGCCCTTAGACACTTGATATTGAATCACGCGCAGAATTAAATCTGCTGCTCCCTGCTCCTCGGCAAAGGACAGGGCATTTAACATGATTACTCAGTCTAAAGTTAGATCATTTTGACACACAAAACGTAGCTTGCACCACATTCCCTGTGTCAATATTGGTTGTCTTTACTCGTTATTTGCCTGCGCTGATTCTGCAGACAAACAACATTCTCAAACCTATTCACGATGTACAAGAACCGAGAAATTTTCATTCCTCATCAAAACACTTACGATCCGAAGCGTTTTGAAAAGAAATGGTGGAGACGAGGAGGATCGAACTCCCGACCTCCTGAATGCAAATCAGGCGCTCTCCCAGCTGAGCTACGTCCCCATTAAATGGTGGGCCTGGGAAGACTTGAACTTCCGACCCCACGCTTATCAAGCGTGTGCTCTAACCAACTGAGCTACAAGCCCTCCTTTAATAAAAAGGCTCAACCAACGGCCAACCCTATTTTGGTTCTTTATGCAGGAAAGAAGAGATGCACAGACAGCAGCACTTTAGTTTAAGAACGTGGCACTTGTCACGGCTTGCAGCCGCAAGCTCTTGTTACCAAGAGGCGGCGACTGCCGCCCGCGAAAAGTTTCGCGTTTTTAAAACTAAACATGCCAAACAACATCCTTAGAAAGGAGGTGATCCAGCCGCAGGTTCCCCTACGGCTACCTTGTTACGACTTCATCCCAGTCGCTGATCCTACCGTGGTCCGCTGCCTCCGAAGTTAGCACACGGCCTTCAGGTAAAACCAACTCCCATGATGTGACGGGCGGTGTGTACAAGACCCGGGAACGTATTCACCGTGGCATGCTGATCCACGATTACTAGCGATTCCAACTTCATGCACTCGAGTTGCAGAGTACAATCCGAACTGAGAGAGCTTTTAGGGATTAGCCCGGCCTCGCGACCTCGCTGCCCACTGTCACTCCCATTGTAGCACGTTTGTAGCCCTACCCGTAAGGGCCATGATGACTTGACGTCGTCCCCGCCTTCCTCCGGCTTATCACCGGCAGTCTCGCATGAGTCCCCAACTAAATGCTGGTAACATACGATAAGGGTTGCGCTCGTTGCGGGACTTAACCCAACATCTCACGACACGAGCTGACGACAGCCATGCAGCACCTGTACACTCTCCGGCCGAACCGAAGGAAAACATCTCTGTAATCCCCGAGAGGTATGTCAAGGGTAGGTAAGGTTCTTCGCGTTGCTTCGAATTAAACAACATGCTCCACCGCTTGTGCGGGTCCCCGTCAATTCCTTTGAGTTTTAATCTTGCGACCGTACTCCCCAGGCGGTGTGCTTAATGCGTTGGCTGCGTCACTGAAGACCTGTGGCCCCCAACAACTAGCACACATCGTTTACGGCGTGGACTACCAGGGTATCTAATCCTGTTTGATCCCCACGCTTTCGTATCTCAGTGTCAGTTCCCGTCCAGCCAGCCGCCTACGCCACTGGTGTTCCTCCGAATATCTGCGAATTTCACCTCTACACTCGGAATTCCGCTGGCCCCTCCGGGACTCTAGTCAAGGAGTTTCGGAAGCAGTTCCAGGGTTAAGCCCTGGGATTTCACTCCCGACTTTCTTGACCACCTACATACGCTTTACGCCCAGTGATTCCGAACAACGCTCGCCCCATTCGTATTACCGCGGCTGCTGGCACGAATTTAGCCGGGGCTTCTTCTATGGTTACCGTCATCATCTTCGCCATTGAAAGAGCTTTACAACCCTAAGGCCTTCTTCACTCACGCGGCATGGCTGCGTCAGGGTTGCCCCCATTGCGCAATATTCCTCACTGCTGCCTCCCGTAGGAGTCTGGTCCGTGTCTCAGTACCAGTGTGGCTGATCATCCTCTCAGACCAGCTACTGATCGTCGTCTTGGTAGGCCGTTACCCCACCAACAAACTAATCAGACGCGGGCTAATTCTTCGGCGATAAATCTTTGGACCGGAGTCATTATGCGGTATTAGCGTCCGTTTCCAGACGTTGTTCCGCACCGAAGTGTATATTCCCACGTGTTCCTCACCCGTGCGCCACTAACCCGAAGGTTCGTTCGACTTGCATGTGTTAGGCCTGCCGCCAGCGTTCGTTCTGAGCCAGGATCAAACTCTCAAGTTTGATCTCAACTCAAATCACTTCATATTTAAGAAATTGAAGTATCCTTGGACACTTCAACCTTCTTAAGAAGGATTTGAGAAGTGCAAGGACCTGCTATGCGTCATGTAACTGTATCCGTCCTCACTTAAAGTGAAAACGAATCGTTACTTACTTTGTAAGTTTTACAAAATACACAGACTAAATAGCAGATCTCAAAATGCCGGCATAAAACCGACTTTTTTAATGTGTTCAACACATCAGGGCCTGACGGCCCAGGCGCTGCTGCCTGTGTATCTCTTCTTTCCTATTCACGATGTTCAAGAACCGTGCGGCCCGCACGCACCTCTTCCCATTAGGAACAAAAGCGTTAGAGCTACTCATATTTGACAATGGTGAGAATATAATCTTCTTAAGACCACTCGTCAACTTTTATGCCGAATCGACAAAAACCCTCAGATTTCAAGCCTTCCGACATAAAAAAGCGCGGGCCAAGCCTGCGCTGTGAGAGGGGTTATATAACGATCACGCGACGGCTGTCAAACACCTTTTTCACCTTTTTTACATTTTTTTTACTTTTAGAGGTTTTCCCAACGAAACGGGGCTCATGAAGCGGTTTTTACAAGCATTGCAACCTTCCGGTTTCCGCGATTGAAACCGCAGAAAAACAACAGAAATAATTGTATTACGTCAATGATTACAAAAGGCCGGATTCCCTTAAATCCGCTTCCATTTCAGGAGGAATATCCTCCGCTTCCTGCCCCCGGATATAAAGTCCACGGTCCGGCGGAACATCCTTTTCCTCCAGATAGCGCCATCCCTGAAAAGGACGGCGGGCAACAGAAACCGTTTGAATAATATCGGGCGACTGCAGGATCATACAGCGCGTTCCCTTATCGGCCGTTTCCACCATTTCAAACCCTAGAATTTTCATCCGGCACTGAATCCGGTTTTTAATAACACGGTAAAGACTCCCCCCGCCGGAAAGAATCTCCTCCGCCCGACGAGCCCTGAACCGTGTCCAGCAGGGCACAGCAAGAACACCATCGTAATCCGTTGCCTCGGCTTCGTGCCGAAGCGCAAAATCGGCAAGTGTCTCGACACCAACCGCCAGTTTAATCATATGAAGAGCCATTTTCCTGAAATAGCGTGTCCAAAAAAGCTTTGCAAGACAGAAGGAGGCATATTAAGGGATTCACAGAAAGCTCATACGCCTGTATATTAAAAGGCGCATTGATTTTCTTGGGTTTGAATCATGTTTTGTCTTATCAGGAGCGCTGTCCCTTTTTTTCTGACAATCTCCTTTATCTTTGTTTTGTTCTCTCCCGCACGCGCCGACCCCCTGACCAGCGCGCCGGTTGTGCCGTGGGAGGAAGAAAATGCCGAGGATTCTGCAACAAATAACGCCATAGGGACGGAAGAGATTTCCCCGCGCCGCCTGTCTTTAAAAGACCTGGAAGACTTCACAGAAGAAAAATTCAACTTCTCCCCGCTGGAAGATATCTATTCGGGCCGAATTGTCGATGAACTGCATCAATATGGGTACGACTTGTTTTCCAATACGGACGAGCCGCCGGAAAATAAAATTCCCGTCGGCACGGTGCAGGACGATTATGTTTTAAGCACCGGCGACAAACTGGAAGTTATTCTGCGCGGACAAGTCAGCCGCCGCAGCATATATGACGTAAACTCGCAAGGCTTTATCGTTATCGAAGATTTTGCCCCTCTTTTCGCCGCAGGAAAAACGCTTGGAAATATCCGCAGCGCTTTGGAAGATGCCGCAGCGCAAATGCACAACACGCAGGTTTTTGTCTCCCTGTCCGGCGTGCGGCAAATCAGCGTATCGGTCATCGGCCATGTGATAGCACCCGGACGCAAAAACCTGACCGCCTTTCACAGCGCCCTTGATGCGCTGAGCGCCGCAAAGGGAATCAAAAAAACAGGGTCGTTGCGCCGGATTAAACTTGTCCGCAAAGGACGCTCTTACCCGATTGATCTCTACAATCTTTTGATGAGCAACAGCTCCGGAGCGGACAAACTTCTTCAGGACGGCGACAGGATTATCGTCCCGCCCATCGGCCCCACAGCGGCTATCTCCGGCGCGGTCAAACGCGCAGGCATTTATGAACTCGTCAAAGGCGAGAAGCTAAACCGGACACAAATGCTGGGGCTAGCAGGCGGCGTTCTGACCCCGGGGAACAACCGCTATGTGAAACTGGAAGTTACGAAAGAGGGCGAAGAAACCGTGCAGGATATAGAAACATCGGTGGACAGGCTTTTTGGAGACGGCAGCATCCTTATGGTCGCGCAAGCCGAAAAAAAACGCACGCGTGACGTCACATTGTCCGGCCACACACGCCAGCCCGGCGCACATGATATTAAAAAAGCAAAATCCCTTTCAGACCTCATTAAAGACGAAAAAATTCTTGGAAATGATATTTACCCGCTTATCGGAGTCATTGAACGCCGGGACGCAAACCAGCTCACGAAAACTCTTCTGGAATTTTCCCCGCGTCAGGTTTTGCAAAAAACGTTCGACCGCCGCCTCAATGAAGGGGATATCGTTCACCTCTTCTCCATGATGCAAATTCAAAATATTGAAAACGCAAAGGAAACGGACCGGCAACCGCTTTTACATGAAGCTTCCCTTCAACATGAAGCACCGCAAAAAAAAGACGACACTTTCATTAAAGATCCTTTGATAAATTCTTACCTGCGGGAACGCTCTGCATTCGTCCGCGGATCGGTCCGGCGTCCCGGCGCCTATCCCGTTGCCGGAAACACCACGCTGGATTCCGTTCTGGCTGTGGCAGGCGGCACAACGCTGGAAGCCAACACCTCCAACATCGAGGTCACATCCCGCCTGACCGGCAAAGACCATCAAGCGCAAGGGCGCAGCGGCATACGCAGGATCACCGTCAATTTTCACGATGACAATCCGGCGGATGTTCTCATCGGTCCGGGCGATACGGTGCGGGTAAACCAGAAATACCAGCGCGTGGAAGACCAGAGCGTAACCATTTTGGGCGAAGTCAATCATCCGGGCCGTTATGACCTGATGGCCGGCGACACCATGCTCAGCCTTCTGGAGCGCGCAGGCGGCATCACCCTGCAGGGCTATCCTGACGGCGCGATTTTCAGCCGCGCCAGCGAACGCAAGCGGGAACAAAACCGTTATCGGGCGCAGGCACAGGATCTGGAACTCAAACTCGCAAGCAGCCTGCAGAATCTGGACAAGGACAAAAAACCGGACATGGCGCAAATCAGCGCCGTGCAGGGACTCGTCACCCAGCTGAAAGGCGCCAAAGCGGTGGGCCGCATCACGGTCGAGGCCGATCCCGGCTCTCTCAAAGCCGACCACGAACAGGACATTCTTCTGGAGGCCGGGGACCGGATTTATATTCCCAAACGTCCGTTAAATGTCCGTGTCGCCGGCGAAGTCCTTTCGCCCGCCGCACTACAGTTCCGCAAAGGAAAATCCCCAGGCGATTATATCCGTGAAGCCGGCGGCACGACCTATTACGCGGATAAAGAGCGCGCTTTCGTCGTCTACCCGGACGGCAGCGCGCAGCCTTTGCAAGTCAGCGCGTGGTCCCATCAGGCGAATTTCATTCCGCCCGGCTCCACCATTGTCGTACCGCGCGATCCGGAACCCTTTAATTTTCTCGAAGGCGCCGAGCGCATCAGCCAGATCTTCGCCAATCTCGCCATATCTGGCCTTTATATAGACGCCATCGGCGATGACTAAGCCTCTTTTTTCTGTCATTACGATTACACTGGATAACCTGGAAGGACTAAAGCGCACGCATGAAAGCCTGCAAGGACAAAGCACCGGGAATTACGAATGGATTGTGATTGACGGCGGCTCGCAAGACGGCTCAAAGGAATATCTGCCACATACCAACTCGCTCTGGATCAGCGAGCCGGACCATGGAATTTACGAGGCCATGAACAAGGGGATAGAGCGCACCCGGGGCTCTTACCTGATTTTCATGAATGCCGGGGACCAGTTTGCCGCGCCGGACACCCTTGAAAAAATACAACCGGCCATCGCGGAAACAAAACCAGATTTCATCTACGGCGATGCCCTGGAAGAGAATTTTTACAAATATTCCCGTCCCCACAAAAAAACATGGCAGGGCATGTTTACGCATCATCAGGCCATGCTCTACCGGCGAACCGCCCTCGGAGATCTGCGTTATGATTTGCGGTATAAAATCGCAGCCGATTACGATTTTACAATCAGGTTTTTACAGCGCGCTGAAAACATTTTGTACTGCCCTTTTCCGATCTGCCTGTTTGAAAACGGCGGAATTTCACAACTGGAAGCATTGCGGGGACGCCGTGAACAATTTTACATCCGTAAAGAAGCCGGACAAAACCTTCCGGGAAATATTTTTATTTTTGCGGCACAGACGCTAAATCTGTTTCTGCGCCGAAAATGCCCGCGCCTTTACCGGTTTTTGAAAATGCGGCAGCGACAAGCCGGTAATACATAAAGCGCGAACGGGCAAATTCAAATCCTGCCGCTCCATCCAGAAATCCGATCTTTAAAAAATAGGAATGCGCAAAGGCGGTAACGGCCCTCAGGGGCATTTTTCTAAAGAGCGTTTTAATACCCTGACGAAAAACGGAAGGATCTTCAGGGTAAGCGCTCCGGCGAATCATCTGCGCCTCCCAGTATGCATAGCGTTTATGCCGGGCTTCCCAGCCTTCCCTGTCTTCATACGCGTAATGCAGCAGGCTTTTCCGAAGCTGCCCCGTTTTTTCACCCCGATGTGCTTCTTTTAAAACAGGCTGATAATGCCCCTCCATCTCCCCCATGCCGGAAATATCCAGATCGTCCACGACCGGAAACTCTATTTTCCGGCGGTCGAACAATGCCAGTTTATTATTCTTCAACCCGAAACGAAGCGGCTCCCCTTTCCACACATAGCGGCCTTTGACAAAATATCCGGCCATCGAAAAATCAAGCTGCCGGATCTCGCCGGCAAGTTCCTTCGTTACCACCTCATCCGCATCCACAAAGAAAATAAAGTCGTGTTTTAAATTGAGCCTGTTCAAACAATCCTGCCGCTTTTTGGGATATGCTCCGTTCCATCGATAGTCAATAACGCCTACCCCGAAACTGCGGGCGGCCTCCACCGTCCCGTCACGGCTGCCGGAATCGATCACGATAACCTCATCAAAATCTTCCAGCGCAGCCAGACAACGCGGAAGATTTTTCGCTTCGTTCAATGTCGTCACAAGAACGCTGACGGGAATTTTATTCATGCACCCGCGCCTGTCTTGCGGACCAGACCAGAAAACCTAAAAATACTCCCGCCAGAAACGCCGCCGGAAGGACAAGCTCCGCCCTGGGCCAGTCCGGACGCGATCCGCTTGCGGAAGGCTCCACGATAATAGCGGCATAAGGCTCATCCAGATTTGCCAGCATCTGAACATATTCCTGCTGCATCAGAAGGTCTGTGATGCCTTTCCGGTGATCGGGATTTTGCGTTCTGGAGAGCGACTTTTCCAGATAGTCAATCCGCGCCTGAGACTGGCGGCGGCGATCCCGGCGAATCATTTGATCCGCAACCAGATGAATTTTGCGAAGAAGCGCCGCCGCAAAATCGGGATCGGGATGACGATAAGACATACGGCGCAGCGGTGTCGCCCCAATCGGCTCTATTTTGACGGTCCTTTTGAAATATTCGGACAGCTCGGCCGCATTCCAATGCCGGGCATGATACCGCCAGCTTCCGTCCCGGCGGATACCGCTTAAAACGTTTTTATCTTTTAACAGAATTTCCGCCGCCATGCCGCCGCGCGCCGTATGGATAAAACGGTAAAAATCCGTTGAAACGCCTTCGGCTTCCGCAGGCCGCCAGAAAGGAAGGGAAATCGAGCGATCCGCCGAAAGTGAAGACGCATAATCCCCGAGCGCGTACCCGTCCGCAGGCGCAATAATCATTTCCGCCTTATAGGCCGGCGTGACGATGCGTAAAAAAGCGACGCCGAAAAGAACACAGATCAGGGCACCGAACATCACATAATATTTCGCGCACCAAAAACTTTGTAACAGATCTCCCAATGTCGGCTCTGCCCGGCTCATAAGGCCACCACGTCTTCAGCCCGTTTCAGCCACGTGCGAATCGAGGCTTCCGGGGAAAAAACTTCTCCGGCTCCGGCGGCACATTCCTGCGCCCGAAACCATTCTTCTCCATCATTCCTGTATTTTATAATGGCCTGCGCCAATTCGGCTCCTTTTCCGGGCGGGACACTCATCCCCACACCAAAACTTTTAATAACGGCTGCGATCTCGGTATCCTCCGGCCCAATATAGACAACAGGCCGCTGTACCGCCAGTGCGGAATAGAATTTGCACGGCACCAGCATTCCGGCGGATTGCGAACGCATGGAAACCAGGTGCACGTCTGCGCTTTCCATCAGGGCGCGTAGATTTTCGAGAGGCTGCCAGGGCAGGAGTTTTATGTTCGCAAGACCCATACGCTCCCGCTCGCGGGCCAATATCTCATATCGGGGCCCCATGCCGGCAAAGACAAATTCGATTTCCGGATGATCGCTCAAAAGGGAAGCCGCTTCCAAAACAGGTTTTACCGGATGCATGCGCCCAAGATTTCCGGCATAGAGGACACGGAATTTCCGGTTTTCATCCCGCCTTAAATTTTTCTTCGGGCCCTGCGGCGGCGCAGAACGCTGCCCTTCCATATAAAGCTCGAAATCAGCCCAGTTTGGAATGACAGAGAGACGGGACGCCTCGACACCCAGCGCCTCTATTCTTTTTGCCATACAGCGCCCGATCACAACAATGCCGTCACAAGACTTCATGGAACGGCGGGACAGCCGGTGCATCAAAGACACAAGAAAGGCCGGAAGTTTTACACCCATCGCCGAAAATAAATCCGGATAAAGGTCCTGACACCAGTGAATATGCCTGCTGCCCTTCAGTTTCGCATACAGACGGCCAAGTACAATTAACAAAGGAGGATCCGTCAAACTCACCACCAGATCCCGCCGCGCGAGTCTCAGCGCAGCGAAAAACAGGCGCAGCCAAACGCCTGTATAGGAAAGTGCTCCCTTCATACGAAGCGGTGCTTTAATCCGGCGCACAAGGACACCTTCCTCCATCGTCTGGACGGTTTTTTCTCCCGTTGTCAGAACCGTAACCGACCACCCGTCCGCAGCGAAACTGCGGGCCAGATCGTGCAATATCCGCCCGCTGGCCCCGCGGACAGGGGGATAAACACGATTGATAAAAAGGACTGAAGGCTTGGCCATTAAAATTTACACAGCAGTCTTGGCGGGTATGGATAAAAGCGAAGAGCCCGGCTTTGCTCCTGCAATATAAATCAAAAGCAAAATCAGGCCAAAATCCAGCGATTTATGCGAAGCATAAAGAAAAACGGGGATCAAAAGCGGCCAAAGCAAAGAAAACCCCAGTGATACGTCTTCCACAAAAACCGCATAAAGCCTCCTGAAAACCGTTCCCAGGTAAATCAGGGTCAGAGACAATCCGGCCAATCCTGTTTTCAAAAACATGTAAGTCAAAAGACTGTGTGTAAAATTCACGCTTATCCCTCCTACAGCCGGAGAAGCAAACTCGGCCCCCCACCCCAGACCGAAGAGGACGGACCCAAAAGACCCGCTCACAGAGGTCACAACGGCCCGCGCCTCCTGAAGCCGCATATTCAGACCAACTTGCGCCGTTTTCAGACTGACGCTGTGAAATGCTTCCTGCAAAAACGGCAGCGTAAGAAAGATGACAACGATCAGGACAAACACCGGAAACAAAGAACGCAAAGGCGACCGGACAAAAGACACAGACACAAGAGCACATGCCGTTAACAAGGTTGCCCCCAGGGTTGCCCGCTGAACGTCCAGCAGCATGGAAGACAACAAAATAAACAGCGCAGCCCCCGCCAGACCCGCCCAAAACAAGTTCCGCAGGGCGGGTCCTTTATGCAGGATTTCAAAAACCTTTCCGAAAAGGAAAAGGGCCGCAAACAAAACCAGTGGCGAATTGGCCAGATATAACAGCTCCTGGGAAGGCGCCATATAACCGTAAAAAGGCCCCAGCGCCCGCAACGCGAAGACCACCCCCGCACCGGCCAGCGCCCATTCAAAAAATTTCATGTAAGCGGCTTTTTCGGAAATCAAATCCGTAAAGAAAAGAGGAAGGGTTAAAAAGAAAAATGCCGCCATATCCCGCAGAATTAACGTCAGTTCCGCCCCCTTTCCTACCCCTATGGCAAAGGGAACCAAAAGGCCGAAAAGGAAAAGACTGCGAAGCCATAAAAAGCGGGAGCCATTTATTTTTATAATTTCAAACGCCGCAGGAACGCCTGCGGCCAAAAGAAGCGCCGCGCCGACGACAACTTCCCAAACGCCCGGATGATCCGGCGTTGAAGAACCGAAAAGAGCATAAAGACACAACGCCATAAGCAGACAAAAAAACCGCAAGGCGTCTATACCGGCCATAAAACCCCCAAAAAATCCGTTACGCCCGAAGCCTAACGGAAAGAAGATTTCATGCCAATTGGAATATAGAGCTTTTAGGGTACGGAGTTAAAAATACGGCGGGGCTTTTCGATATCCCGCGGCCGACCCTTATAAACAAGGTTTTTCTTTGTCGTTTGTGCCGGAGCTTCTTCGGTCTTTGCTTCTTCCTGCTGAAGACGGTTTAAATACTCCTGTTCTTCCTCCTCTTTCCTTTCCTCGGAATCATAACTCATGAAGCTGCCTCTCGCGGCCTTTTCCTGCTCGGCATATTGCGCCGCCTGCTCTGCCCGGAATTTTCGAACGTCCTCCATTGTAATCTCGCTGGAATCGAGGCTGCCGGCACCGTAAGGATTATATCCTGTTCCTTTGTAACTATATTCGTACCCCGTGGTGCTGCGTCCCTCGACAATCTGGTTCAGGGAAAGGGGATTGCCGCCCCCCGAAACGGAAGACCCGTTATAGATCGCCCTGCCTCCGGAGCCGGAACTGCTGCCGGAACTGTTATACAAAGGGCGCTCCTGCGCCTGCGCACCGGACGCCAAAACACAAAACACCGACAAAATGACAAAACCGAAACGCATCCGCAAAAATCCTTATCTTATCCAAATGCACCTTTTTCATTGTAGCAGGCACAGTGGAAATTCTCAAAGTCCTGAGATGCGGCAGGGAAATATATAATTTCCAGAATAAATTTTAATGCTTTAACGCTTCTTTAAGCTTTTATGACCATGATGGATTTGCAATTTCGTAAAATACTAGGGCACAATGCCTGTAGAGAAAAGGGAGCGAGTAAAAATGAAAGTCGATATTCAGGATCTTATCGGAAGCGCAGGCATCAAGGAGCCTGTCTATCCGGGTAAAAAACTGGTCAGGAAATATCCTATTTCAGGTGACCATAAGAGTCACTGCGTTGTTTTTGACTGGCATGACTCCGATCTTTTCCATGTTGAACTGAAAGCGGGCCTGAGCGGAAAAACGCTCGATCCTGCAGACCTGCATGCCTATCCCGTCAGCTATCAGGCCCGCACTTACCTTGATATCGCTATCAGGGAAGGTGAGGATGAAGACGAAGGGGAAGAAGGCTCGAAAGGAAAGTCCGGTGGCGGCGGTAAAAAGCCGGCGGCAAAAAAGCCTGAAGAGCAGGAAGTTTCCCTCAGTGCCTTCGATAAGGTGACGGAAGGAAAGATTCCTGAAACGGGAACGATCGAAAAATTTGTCGTGATGGGGAAAGAACTGGCAAAAGAAGCTTTTTCGACCGCTTTTGAAAACCTCAAACAGCAGCTTGGGCAAGCGAAGGTCATGGCCATGGATATTATGAAAGGCGTTGCCAATATCGTCAAAGCAACCCCCGGCGGTGGGCTGGAAGCCAGAGGAGATGAAAGCGTCAAATATAAATATGATGCGGAAAAAACGGCCGGAATGTTTGGCGGCATGGCCCCAAGCTAATCCTTACCACAATGTTATTCCTTCATGAAGATTTCAGCGGCCCCAAAAAGCCGCTGATTTTTTTACAAAAGCAACTATACTTGAGCGATGGAAGATTCCCCGGAAAATGGAAAAGGAAGCGCGAACGACAAAAGCAATGTCGTGCAAATGCCAACCCTGGCGCAGCGCGACAAAATGCGCCGCGAAGCAGAAGAAGCAGAGAGAAAGCTTGAAAAAAAAGAACGCGGGCCGCAGGAACCCCTGATAAACCTGCCGCCTGCCACCAAAATCCTTTTAGGACTCCTGATCGCCGTTCATGTCCTGGTGCACCTCGTTTTGCCTCCTCAGATGCTTGAGTGGGTTTTCCTGCATCTGGCCTTTATCCCAGGCCGCTTCACAGGGGCGGCCCCCTTTGAACCAATCTCCCTTGTCACCCCCCTTACACATATGGCCCTGCACGGAAGCTGGCTCCATATCGGGATGAACGGTGTCATGCTTATGGCGTTTGGCAGCGGAGTCGAACGCTGGATGGGAAGCAAAAGAATGGTTCTTTTCTTTGTGCTGTGCGGCCTGTCCGGCATTGCGGCACATTTTATCATCAACCCTTTGTCCCCCTATCCGGTTGTCGGCGCTTCGGGCGGTTTAAGCGGTTTGTTTGCCGCCGCCCTTGTCATGATTAACAAAAGCCGCGGCAATATAGGGGGGCGTTTTGGAATCATGCCCTTCGTCCTTTTATGGATTGGCATTTCCGCTCTTTTCGGCGTAATGGGAAGCCCCGATGGCGGCAATATCGCCTGGGCCGCGCATATAGGCGGATTCCTCGGCGGCTTTGTTATCCTGAAATTTATGAAGCTTTAGAGCGCCCGCCCTAAGCAGCTTCAATCATTAAAGACTCAATTGAAGACGGAGAGGAAAGCCTTTCCCCCTCCCGGCGCGCCATGGGATAGCCCCAGACAATCGTATTGAAAGAATCGTGAGGCCGCGCCAGCGGTGACCAGCGTTCGTAAACGATACCCGTTTCCCTGCATGTCCAGACCTTCGAAGGCGGCGCTTCGCTTATCTTTTCAAGCCACTCACGCACCGCATCTTCATTCCGGCTCGTTTCCAGTTCGACCTTGGCCATTAATTTATAAAGCGCTGCGGAAGGTTCCAGCCGCAAAGCGATAATGAGATAAGCTTTGGCCTCGCCCCAGAGTCCTTCCTCAATCGCCGTTTGCGCGGCGGAAAACTGCCCCAGAGCGCTATCGGGATTTAAGGCCACAAGCCTTTCATACCACTGCATCCGGCGCAAAGAATCCTTTTTCTTATTGGCCGGCTCCAACTGTTTCCAAAGCGGCAAAAGATCAGGATGCGGATTTTCGCGCCATATTTTTTCAATGAGAGATACGGCCTTACGGCGTCTTTTCTTATGAACATATTTTTCAGCCAGGCGAACAACCGCCGGCACAAAGAAAGGATCAAGCGCATATGCCTTTTCCAGACAGCGCATCATAGGGCGTTTACGGCCTTCCAGTTCTTCCGCTTCACTGCGCAAAACAAGAAGTGCAATTTCGTCGCTGCGCGCTTTCTCCCTGTCTATTCCTTTGTAGCGGACCGCTTTTTTTAATGTTTTTTCCGCCGCTTCCCACAAATGATTTCTAATTTCAAGATCGTAAACGGTTTTGAGAATCCAGCCCTGCTTCGGATGTGCCGATTCAGCCTTGTGAGCATACTCCAGTGCCCGGCCGATTTCCCCCGCATCCAATGCGGATTTCAAAAGCCCTCTTATGCCGAAGAAAGCCGCATCTTCATCTTCCAGCAGCGCCTCAAAAGACCGGCGTGCGGCGCCCTCTTCCCCGCGCAGCCGCGCCGCCTGCGCCTCCAGCAAAAGAGGCAGGCCATGATCGTCCGGCAACAAAGCCCGGCTTTGTTTTGAGAACTGCGTGGCCTTTTTCGCGTCTCCGGCGGCAACGGACACAAACCCTTTCGTCAAAGCGCGATATCCGCGCCGCCTTGCGCTTTCTTCGTGAAACCCCACAATCCGTCTAGGAATGGAAACAAGCGCGCCCAGCACGCGAAAAAAGAAGAGCACAACGAGCACAAAGACCACAAGGATAAGGAGAAAAATACCCGCCTGAAGACTGATATGGTAGTCCATCCATTCTATCGCAATGGAGCCGGGGCGCGCCGCAAGCCAGAGCGCCGCCGCGACGACGAGCGCAATCTGGACAAAAAACCACATAGCCCGAAGCATACTCTTTTCCCTTCTTTGTCTTCTTTAAAACCGGACGAAACTAGGGCTGGCCAGCGGAGAATCCTTTAAACCCTTTTTGCCGCGGTAAAACTGTCACGCCGGATTCTTCATCTTTGATGACGCCCTGCTCCTGATGCAGCCCTTCGGGCACAACCTCTTTCAGCGTGCCCTTAATATTGTTTAAATCCAAACCTTCTGCGGAAGGCAGAGCCGGCGCGCCTTTACCCGAAACCTTGCCAAGACTGGAGAGAATCATATTTTGCAGCATATCCTGCACCTGACCGGACAAAAGCGTCGTCTGCGCCTGCTCGATGAAAGGCTGCGCTGTCTCCGACGCTTCGCCGTCCAGCGTCTGAAGCTGGGCAATGGCCCCTTCGACATCCCCCTGATCGAGAAGAGCCTGCGCGCGTGCAACCGCTTTTTGCGAGGAAGTGCCCCCGACAATTTCTCCGCCTTTTTCAACTTTAAAAACATTCACAAAGCGCGCTTTGGCCTTGTCCATGACAGAAACATCCTCCCCTTTGAGAGAGGAAATCACGATATCTCCGGCCAAAGACTTAAATTCATTGGATAAGCCCTCCGGCGTGAGCACACCGCCATTGGCGTATGGCGCCAGTTGTGTCAAAGAGGCCTGCAATTCCTGATTGTCTTCCCCCGCCAGCTTTTGGAGAATGACGAGATCTTCTTCAAACGGCGCCTCACGGTTCAAAGAATCCCGCAATTTTGAAAAAGCGATCAGCATGGCAGCGGCTTTAAGTTCGTCAGCGGAAACCCCTTCCATGGTTTTTCCCAGCGCGCCGTCTTCCCCCTGCGCCTGCACCAGTTTTTCTTCCAGCGTCCCGACACGCCCCCCCATGCCGGAGACAATCTCGCCCAGCTCGCTCATGGCCGCGCCGAGAGCCTCCTGCCCGGAGACCGTTTGTTCAAGCTTACGAATACGCTCGATCATATTTCCGATATTCTCAGATCCCGTTAAATCAACAACCTGTGCTTCCAGTTTTTCCAGACGTGCAGAGAGAGAGCCCCCTTCTTCCGAAAAAACAGTTTCCTGAATCGCGTCCGCTTTTTGTGAAAGCTGCTGCACATTTTCCTGCAGGTTACGCGCCTGCGTTTGAAGGGAATCCAGTTTTTCTTGCATGTCTTCGGGCACAAGATCCTTCAAAAAAGAAGCGCGGCGGTTTACGTCGCGCACCTCTTGCCCCAGAGTATCGACCTCGCCCTCCAGAGAGGCAATCTGGCTGCCCTGCGCATCAATTTTCTTGGCACTGGGCCAGAAAAGAAGGGCGCCTCCGATCAAAGCGACCCCCAAAAGAGCCGCCGTTGACCAAATACTCGTCTGGATCATTTTGTCCGTTTTTTTCTGAATTTCCGCCATCAATTCATCCCGCGTTTTATACTCTTCTCCGGAAACGTGTGAGGCCGTGGACGCAGCAGGCTTATGCTGTTTGGGGGGCTGCATCTCTTGTGTCGGCATTGTCTGCTTTTCTCCCTGTATTTTTTCCTTCGGCTGGTTTTCGTTGGCAATTGAATCCTCTTCCAGCACCCCTTCCAGGTCAATATTATTTTCCTGCGCCGCCTCCAGAATTTGCTCGCGCCGCCCTGCCGGGATCACATCGCGCTTTTTCCAGCCCTGTACCGTTGTAACCGGCACGTCTATTTTATGCGCCATCGGACGAATGCCGCCAAAGCGTTCGATAATTTTTTCTGCGTTTTGTAGAGATTTCGTCTCGTTGCTACTCATTTTCTTCTTTTTCCCCATAGACCCGGCCCAAAAGAGCGATCATTTCACCCCGCTCCGGCATATTGCAAACATACGTCTTCTCCCAAGACAATACGGAAAGGGACTTTAGCACCTCATCGCTTAGACACAAAGCTTTTATGCCGCCTGCCAGATCGCCCTTTCCCGCCTCCAGCAGAATATCGACGAAAGTGCAGGCCGTACGCGCCGAAAAAAAGAGGACGGCGTCCACCTCTCCCGCCGCCAGCTTTTTCCACAAAGATTCCGTGATTTTTTTTGATTTTTCAGACAGATAGACACAAACCTCCTCTATCTCCATCTCCGGTAAAAGAGGAAGAAGGGGCCGCGCCACATGCTGCCCGCGTACATAAAGGATTGTCCCGGGATTGTCCTTTTTTAAAAGATCCGCCAGCGCCTTCACATTCCCGCCGCCGCAGCGCACATCCTGAAAACCTGAGACGGAAGCCTCCTCTTTTGTACGGTTTCCAACGACATAAACGGGCAAATCGCGCCGGGAGCTCAAAGGACAAAAAGCACGAACCCCGTTGGCGCTCGTAAAGACAAGCGCCTGATATGCAGACAAATCCGGCAAATCCACGGGGAGATTTTTAACGGTCAGCATCGGCTCTATAAAGGGCACAAAACCTTTTTGGGAAAGCTCCTGCGCCAGAGCTTCCGACGCAGGGCCCGGACGGGTCAGCAGGATCGTCGGGCCGCTCATGAGAAAATATCCGGCGGCGTTTTATTTTTAAGACGCAAACCCAATCCCCGTCCCAATAAAACGGCTTCCTCCGGCGTCTGGACGCTCCCGCGGCTTTCCTCTCGATAAATGGCGGCCCCGTTCTTCTCCGCCACAAGAGCGCGGAGATACAGTTCATCCTTTTCAAAAACGCCGTAAGCGCCGATCGGCGTGTGGCAGGACCCGTCCAGAACCTTGAGGACTTCCCGTTCGGCAAGCGAGCACAAGCCGGTCTTTGCGCAATGGAGCGGCGCGAGGATATCATGCATGAAACTGTCGTCCTGCCGGATTTCAATCCCGACCGTTCCCTGCCCGCAGGCAGGCAACATGTCTTCTATTTCGACCGGCGCCGCAATCTCTTCTTCCAGACCGAGGCGTTTCAGCCCTGCCATGGCCAGAAGCGTTGCATCTACCTGCCCCTTTTTCATTTTTTCAATGCGTGTACCGACATTTCCGCGCAAGGGAACAATATTTAAATCCGGCCTTTTCGCCAAAAGGAGCGCCTGCCGCCGCAAAGAAGATGTCCCGATCACGGCCCCCTCCGGCAGCGCCTCAAGGGAAGGGAAAGAAGCGCTTAAAAAAGCATCCCTCGGGTCTTCCCGCTCCATAAAGCAGGCAAGCGCCAGCCCCTCCGGCAAAAAAGAATCCATGTCCTTGAGCGAATGAACGCCGCAATCCACGGCGCCGTCCAAAAGCGCCTTTTCAATTTCCTTGGCAAAAAGCCCTTTGCCGCCGCCTACTTCGGACAGGCGTGTTTCGCCGTCTTCGGGCTTCCAGTCCCCGGAAGTGAGGATTTCAACAATTTCAACCTGCAAACCGGGATGGGCCGTCTTTAAGGCCACCTCGGCCCTGCGGGCCTGCACAAGCGCGAGTTTCGACCCTCTTGTGCCGATTTTGACTTTTCTTTTGTTCATCCCTCATTTTGTAGGCGCTTTACAGCCTAAAGAAAAGATGGAATGACTGTGAACAGCCAATAAAAAGAGGAAAAAAGGATGCGCCTGTTTCAAAAAAAGAAAACCGTCTATGCCGATGTCAAGGCCGAAGACATCCGTCTGGCTGCCTTGCTGGATCACCATAAAATAGACACGGTTCTGGATATCGGTGCAAATCTGGGACAATATGCCACGCGCCTGCGTCAATCCGGTTTTACAGGCCGGATTGTCTCTTTCGAACCTTTAAGAAAAAACCACAGCGTTCTTCAGTCGATCAGCACACATGACCCCAAATGGGATATCGCCGCCCCCATGGCCGTTGGCGAAGAAAACGGCCAGATCGAAATCAATGTCTCGCAAAACCACGAAATGAGTTCCATTTTACCGCTGGAGGCAAACACGCTCACCGCTCTGCCCAAATCGAAATATATCGGCACGGAGAAGGTGAGTATCCAAACGCTGGACAGCCTTCTGGATGAATATACCGACGAAAAGGAAAAACTTTTTATCAAAGCCGACACGCAGGGCTATGAATTTTCCGTCCTGAAAGGCGCAGCCGAAAGTATAAAGAAAAATAAAATTTCAGGCTGGCAACTGGAGCTGTCCCTGCTGCCTCTTTATGGCGGAGAACCCACAGCGGAGGCCCTTATGAAATGGCTCAAAGACCGCTGCTTCGAACCGCATTTTGTGCTCCCCGGCTATTTCAGCAAAAAACTGATGCGCCAGCTTCAAATCGATATCGTCTTTTTCAAAGCTTCATGAACACGCCTGTAAAAATTCTGGGAATTGAAACCTCGTGCGATGAAACGGCCGTCGCGGTCGTCAATGACCGGCGGGAAATCCTGTCGCATCTGGTCCTGAGTCAGATCAAGGAACATGAAGTCTTTGGCGGCGTAGTGCCGGAAATCGCCGCGCGGGCACATCTGGATCACCTTGATGCGCTTATTAAAGGGGCAATGCGCGATGCAAGAATCGACTTTCACGACCTCGATGGCGTTGCCGCCACTTGCGGACCGGGCCTGATCGGCGGCGTGATGGTCGGCATGATGGCCGGAAAAGCCATTGCCGCCGCACACAACCTGCCTTTTATCGCCGTCAACCATCTGGAAGCGCATGTGTTAACGCCCCGCTTAAGCGATAATATAGACTTCCCCTATCTGGTATTGCTGGTATCGGGCGGACACACACAGCTTCTGGTCGCGGAAAGCCTTGGCGTCTACCGGAGATGGGGCACAACGCTGGACGATGCGCTGGGCGAGTGTTTCGATAAATCCGCCAAGCTGATGGGGCTGCCCTATCCCGGCGGCCCGAATCTGGAACGCGCCGCCAGTCAATGTAAAAACCCGCAAAAAGCGGTAGAACGCTTTCCCTTGCCGCGCCCGATGACCGACCGCAGCGGCTGTGATTTTTCCTTTTCCGGCCTTAAAACAGCCGTGCGCAACCATGTCCGAAAGCTTCCCAAGGGCCCGCTCCAAATGGACGATATTGCCGACCTGGCCTGCGCGTTTCAGACAAGCGTCGCAGAAATCCTTACAAGCCGCTGCCAAAACGCTATTTTGAGATTTCAGGATGAATACAAAGAAAAGGCAAAAGAAGCCGCCTTCGTCATTTGCGGCGGCGTTGCAGCGAATTTGGCCGTCAGAAACGCATTGAAAGACTTGACGAAAGCCTCCGGGACCGCTTTTATTGCACCGCCGCGAGAATTATGTTCCGACAACGGAGCCATGATTGCCTGGGTGGGAATCGAAAAGAAAAACCAAAATAAAACCGATCCCCTCGACATCGCGGCCAGACCGCGTTGGCCCCTTGACCCGGCAGCAGAACCACAAACAGGTGGCGGTGTGAAGGCTTGAAAGAAAAGGTCTGAAACAAAAAAACAAGAAGAGGGTGGGTTTTATGAAGAAAATCGGGATTATCGGCGCAGGCGCCTGGGGCACGGCCCTCGCACAAAACTTATCGTCTTTGGGCCGCGACGTTACGCTCTGGGTCCGGGAAGCCGAAACGCTTTCCGCGATTAACCAGAAGCATGAAAACGTCCCCTTCCTTCCCGGAATCAAGCTCAATGAAAATATCGTCGCAACAGATAGCCTTCATTTGACGGCGCAAAGCGATATACTTCTCATTGTGACCCCCGCGCAGCATACGCGCTCTACTCTTTTATCCCTCAAACGCGATATAAACGAAGGCCAGCCGCTCGTTCTTTGTTCCAAGGGCATCGAGATTGAAACCGGGCATCTTATGTCGCGCGTCGCCGAAGAGGTTTTGCCCGGCTCTCCGCTCGCCGTTCTCACCGGCCCGACTTTTGCCAAGGAGATCGCCCGGGGCCTGCCCGGCGCCGTGACAATCGGAACAAAAGACAAAGAGCTGGGAAAAGCACTCGTTGAGGCATTGGGAAGCCCGAGACTGAGAACCTATTTAACGGATGACGTCGTCGGCGCGCAAATCGGCGGGGCCGTTAAAAATGTGATCGCCATCGCCTGCGGCGTCATCCACGGACGCAGCATGGGAGAAAGCGCCCGCGCCGCCCTGATTACACGCGGCCTGACGGAAATAGGGCGTCTGGCATCCGCCATGGGGGCCAGAAAGGAAACATTGATGGGGATGTGCGGCATCGGTGATTTAATCCTGACCTGCTCGTCCATGCAGTCCCGCAACTTTTCACTCGGCGTCCAAATTGGCGAAGGCAAACCGCTGAAGGATATTCTGGACAGCCGCAGCGCCGTCACCGAAGGGGTCAGCACCGCCCATGCCCTACAGGTCATGGCTAGAAACCACGCCGTCGACATGCCGATTTCCAGCGCCGTCAATGATTGCCTCAATGAAGGAAAGAGCATTCAGGACACGATCGAGCACGTCCTCAAACGCCCCTTGCGGGCGGAAAATATTTAAAACGCCGCCCGGTAAAACAAAACAAGCCCGCTAAGGGCTTGCTTCATGTTTGACTTACGAAATACAGTTTCTTAGCCGGACGTGCGTAAGGCCAGGCACCGTCACAAATAAACGTCCGCCGGCCTGAACATCTCTTTTGTCTACTGTCCTTTTCTCACCGCTGGTGTCATTGCGTACCGTCGCGAACCGTGAGGTCAAACTATCGCCTCCCTGACTGGCGACATAATACTCCCGGCCACCGAGATTGCTTTCCTGCAACGTTTCATCCGCAGGAGCTTCCAGAGCCAACGCCGGCTTTTGAGCACCTGCGGCAGCTTTAAATTTGCCTGCCGCAAACTGTTCCCAATCCTTGTCTGTTGCCAAACGAAATTCCATGCCTTTTAACTCAGGACTTTTGGCGCATTTTTTATTCAATCGATCACGATAACTGATCACAGAATCGCATGACCCTGTCAGTTCTTTGCCCTTGGCAAAATCCGGACGGCCCTCGCCTATACGCTCTTTTGCCGGTTTGATGCCGGGAAACAACTCCGGACTCATTAGTTCTATCTGGCCGTTTTGTTTGTTCCAGTCAACATAAGTGTAACCTTTCAGAAACAACAAATCCGGTGCGTTTTTCTGTAGTTCTTCTTGCGTAAAAACATGCCCTATTTCAAAAGCGCCCGGCGTGACGGAGGAAACCGCCGGTTCCTCCTTAACAAGTGCTACGTCCACGAATTTTGCAGATTCTTTCAGTGCCGCCGCAGCGTCTGTCATTTTCTGCGCCCTGGCTTCTGCTATGCGTTCTTCAAACCCATCTACAAAGGAACCGGCACGATCGATATCTATAACTTTTTTGGCCCCGACAACACCCACTTCGGCACTGGCAGCACTCACCAAAAGACCGTTTTCCGGGTGCGCCACGAGTAATGCGTCAGCCCCTATACGAATATTGCACGGGTTCCCCGCCAGGTCCACGTTAACAGCCATGGGAACAAAGGCCCTCTGAGGTTCCGTTCTCTTTGAAAAAGCGTTTTTGGTGCTGAGTTTCTCAGAGTCATCATAATCGGTTATCACTTTTTTGGCATTCAATACCGCAACCGTTCCGCCATGCGCTTCCACCAGAATACGCCCTTCAGGAATGAAGGTGACGTTAAAAGCGTCTTTTGAAGCGTCTTTTATAGAAAAGCGAAGCGCCCGATCTCTCTCCGTCTGAATCGTTGTCGTTCCCATCCTCTGTTCCTTTATCCTTATAACTCTTAAATACCGTTTACCTTTGCTCTCTTTTGGTTTCTGTCTCTTGAGAGACCGCCTGAGAGCGCCGCCTCATGTTCCTGCCTTACCCCACCGGAGCTCGCACTTCCTTAACAAAAGGTTAAAGGGTTATATAATAATATTATGTAATATGCAAGCCTTTTGTTTACATAAAATAAAAAGCTTACCGACTTTTTCACGCTTTTTCTGCTATAGTGCGTCCGAAGTCCTGAAAAAACCTCGTCCAGATAGAAAAATATACAGGAAAAACAATGAATTACTGGCTTGTTAAATCCGAACCCTATAAATGGTCGTGGGACCAGCAAAAGGAAAAAGGCGCGTGCCGCTGGATGAAACCTGTGCGGAATTATCAGGCACGCAATAACCTTAAACTGATGGAAAAAGGCGATCGGGCCTTTTTCTACCATTCCAATGAGGGCAAGGAAATTGTCGGCATTCTTGAAATCATGAGGGAACACTATCCCGATCCGCTGGATGAAACGGGAAAATTTGTCACCGTCGATGTGGCCCCCCTCAAAGATTTTTCCACCCCCGTGAGCCTGACCGATATCAAAGGGCATGAAGATCTGGCCGGGATGTCTTTTATCCGCCAGTCCCGCCTGTCGGTTTCACCCGTCACGGAAAAAGAATGGAATGCGATTTTAAAAATGGGCGGGCTTTAACCGAAGCTGCGCTTTTGCTATAGTCTGCCAAGACTGAAGCTGCGAGGTTCAAAATGTCCGAAAAAGAACAAATATTTCCTCCCCCTGAATCGCTCGTCCGAAGCGCTCACATCACGGCGGAAAAATATAAAGAGCTTTACGCCAGATCGCTTAAGGACCCCGAAGGATTTTGGGAAGAGATGAGCCGCCGCCTTGACTGGTTTACCCCTCCGAAAAAAATTAAAAACACCTCCTTCGATAAACCCGTTTCCATTAAATGGTACGAAGACGGCATGCTGAATGCCTGTTACAACTGCATCGACCGGCACCTGCCTGAAAAAGAAAACGACGTGGCCCTGATCTGGGAGGGCGATGAGCCAGCCCTTGAGAAAAAAATCACCTATGGCGAACTCAAAGGGGAAGTGTGCCGGCTGGCGAACGCTCTCAAGGAACGCGGTGTCTCCAAGGGGGACCGCGTTACGATCTATATGCCTATGGTCCCCGAAGCCGTTTACGCCATGCTGGCCTGCGCGAGAATCGGCGCCGTTCACTCGGTTGTGTTTGGAGGGTTCTCACCGGAATCTCTCAAAAACCGCATCCTTGATTGCGGCTCTGAAATCATTATCACCGCCGATGAAGGCGTGCGCGGCGGAAAAAAAATTCCGCTGAAAAACAATGTGGACGAAGCGGTCAAATCCTGCCCCGGCATCCATACCGTTCTGGTTCTGGAACATATGGACGGGGAAATTTCGTGGAATGAAAAACACGATATCTGGTGGCATGAACTGGTGGACGATCAGCCTTCGGACTGCCCGTGCGAAATGATGAATGCGGAAGATCCGCTTTTTATTCTCTATACTTCCGGCTCGACCGGTAAGCCCAAAGGCGTATTACACACCACCGGCGGCTATATGGTTTATGCCGCGCTCACCCATGAATGGGTGTTCGATTATAAAGCCGGAGATATTTACTGGTGCACGGCAGATGTCGGCTGGGTCACCGGCCACAGCTATATTGTCTATGGCCCGCTGGCCAATGGCGCTACCAGCCTTGTTTTCGAGGGCGTACCAAACTATCCCGACTGGTCGCGTTTCTGGCAAGTCGTCGACAAGCACAAGGTCAATATTTTTTATACCGCCCCCACGGCCATCCGCTCCCTTATCAAAGCGGGAAACGAGTTTGTAACGAAAACGGACCGCAGCTCTTTGCGTGTTCTAGGCACGGTGGGAGAGCCCATCAACCACGAAGCCTGGATGTGGTATCACGAAATTGTCGGGGGCGGGCGCTGCCCTATCGTCGATACATGGTGGCAAACCGAGACTGGCGGACATTTAATCACCCCGCTGCCGGGGGCCATGCCGACCAAACCGGGTTCCGCCGGCCTTCCCTTTTTCGGCATTCAGGCTGCGATTGTAGACAAGGAAGGACATATTCTGGAAGGAGACGCACAAGGCGTGTTGTGCATTCTCGATAGCTGGCCCGGCCAAATGCGGACCCTTTACGGCGATCATGAGCGCTTTGAAGAAACCTATTTTTCCGCCTTCCCCGGAAAATATTTTACCGGAGACGGCGCCCGGCGGGATAAGGACGGTTATTACTGGATTACGGGCCGGACGGATGATGTCATTAACGTTTCCGGCCACCGCCTCGGCACCGCTGAAATCGAAAGCGCCATCGACGAACACAGCGCCGTTGCGGAAGCCGCCGTTGTCGGCTTTCCGCATGAGATCAAAGGACAGGGTATCTACGCCTATGTTACGCTGCGCGAAGGGTTCAAGCCGGATGAAACCGTAAAACAGGAAATCATTCAAACCATACGGACCGTTATCGGCCCGATTGCGACGCCGGATGTTATTCAATGGGCGCCGGGACTGCCCAAAACAAGATCAGGGAAAATCATGCGCCGGATTTTGCGCAAAATCGCCGCGAATGAATACGAAGATCTGGGAGACACATCCACACTCGCCGAACCTGATATCGTGGACAACCTGATACAAGGACGAAACAAAGCCTAAGCCCTGAAATTGTTCGTGGGACAGGCCAAACCCGTCATCGGCCCGAACCAGAGAAGAATAAACGCCAAAAGAAAATTTTCGACTTCCAGCTTTTTTCTTTGCTCTTTGTCTTTGATACGCCTGAAAATTTCTGCCTGCTGAAAAAAGAGAAGCGCTCTTTTTTGTTTCTCCCGTTGAGAAAGGCGCGCGCGTTCCCGGCGCTCCGCCCGCATTTCTTTTTGCACGCGCGCCATTAAAAGCCGTTCATCGCGCAGCTCTATATAGCGCGTTTGCATGGCGCACCAGGCGCTGTCTTCCATATCGGCGGCGATTTCCGCCATAGGATCCTCTGCGCCAAAACTCTCAAGCTGCCTTTTGCGGACCGCTCTGGCATCCAGATATTGTTTTTGCAGGTCCGCAAGAAGCGGATCATACTGCGCGAAAACATCAATCTCTTCACGTAAGGGTTGGGCCGTTTCCGGGGACGCCAGACCCGCCTGTTCCAGTCCGCTGGAGACGCGATTCATCGCTTGCTGTAACGATATGTCCTGCATTCAAAAACCCCAAACTTCTTATGTTTGAGGACATGATACAGATAACAGGTTACGGAAAAGTTAAGAAGAAACCTTTCTTAAAAAATCCTTTTATTCCAGACCGATAGCGGCTTTATACAGCTCAAGAAGTTCGTCTTCTTCACGGCGTTTTTCAACGTCCATTTTCCGCAAGGACACAATTTTGCGCATTGTTTTCGCATCAAAACCGACAGCCTTGGCCTCGGCATAGACTTCCTTGATATCCTCGGCCAGCGCCGCCTTTTCTTCCTCAAGCCGCTCGATACGTTCAACGAAAGATTTCAGCCGTTTTCCGGCAATGCCTTCAACGTCCTTTTCTCCCTCTTCACCTTGCGGAAATTCCGCTACGTTCGCTTTACTCATTTTTTAATTCTCCTAAATCCAAGCCTTCGGTTTATAGCCATGCAAAAAGATGGCGTAAAGCCCGTTTAAACAATCCGGCCTTATTTTCTTCTGGGTAAGACGGTCCAGCTTTCAATCTGCAGGCCTTCCGGGTCGTCCGGGTTGTCGTAGCGCCGGACCTGCAAACGAATGTTTAGCTTCCGGTTTACCCCTTCTTCCCCCGGCTTGTAGGAACTGGATGTGCGCGGCACATAGCTGATGGTCGCAGGCACTTCATAAAGCCAGCGATAAACGCCGCCCACATTTCCATTGTTCAGGAGCAAGGGTGTCTGCTCTACAAAAACACGGACCTTCAGGTCATTTTTTTGCAGGACGCCTTCCATGTCTGCATTTTCCAGATAGGTTTTGTATTGTTTATACCCGGCAGCAGAAAAATATTTCCGGATCGTTTCAACCTGCTGCGTATAATCGTTTCCATCCAGCGTGAAAACTTCGGATATCGTCTGGGATACCCAGCGCTCCATCTCGCGGGCTGTCCTGTGAGGTTTTTCAAGTGACGCCGGCGGGGGCGATTCAATATCTTTTTTGGACCTCAAATGTTCAATAAAAGGCGCCACTTTCCCGGGGCTCTCGCGTGTCATGTCCGCGTAGAACGCATAGAAAAACACGCTCAAAAAGAAAAGGAACGCACCCAAAAAGAACGCTCGAAAGAGCGTTTTTTGAATCAGGACCTTTAATTTGAACTCTGAAAGAGGTGTAGCCATTTCTCGATTCCATCATATTTTTATATGTATTACCAGAAAAGCTCTGGACTTTTCCTGCATTTGCTCCATTTTCTATCTCCCATGAGGACATATTCCAAAAAAAATTCGCCTGAAAACGAGAGCGAAAGCACTCTGGGAGGACGTCTCGCCCGCTATGGCCGTGTGAGCGGAACAATGGCCGGGCTTGCCGCCAGGCTGGCCAGCGAAAAATATCTGGGCATCCGGATAGAGCGCACAGAACATGCCCATCAGGTCACACAGGCGCTGGGCAACCTGAAAGGCCCGCTCATGAAGATCGGACAAATTCTGGCCACGATCCCCGAAGCCCTTCCGGCTGAATATGCCCAAACCCTTCAGCAGCTCCAATCGAACGCCCCGCCTATGGGCTGGTCTTTTGTACGCCGCCGGATGAAAACGGAACTTGGGCCGGACTGGCAAGACAAATTCAAAAACTTCGAAAAAGAAGCCGCCGCTGCCGCCAGCCTGGGACAGGTGCATAAAGCCACAACCCATGACGGCGAATTGCTGGCCTGCAAACTTCAATATCCTGATATGCGCAGCGCGATTCAGGCCGATCTGGGCCAGCTTAAAATACTGTTCTCCGTTTACAGGCACTACGACAAATCTATCCGGACGGAGCATATCCATACCGAACTGGCGGCGCGGCTCTATGAAGAACTGGACTATGACCTTGAAGCCCGTCACTGCAAGCTCTATGGCCATATGCTTAAAGATGAGGCAAACGTTCATGTTCCAACAATAAACGATGCGCTATCCACGCCGCGTCTGCTTTGCGCCACATGGCTGGAAGGGGAACCAATCCTGAATTTTGTGGACGTACACCCTGAGGAACGCAATACACTGGCCATGAACATGTTCCGTGCATGGTATGTCCCTTTTTACCATTACGGCGTCATTCACGGGGATCCGCATTTGGGCAATTACACCGTCCGGCCGGACTATTCGATCAACCTGCTGGATTTTGGATGCGTGCGTGTTTTTCCGCCTTCTTTCATTGGCGGCGTTATCGAGCTTTACCATTCCCTGATAGCAAACGATATGGAGCGCTCCGTCCATGCCTACGAAACATGGGGGTTCAAAAATCTGACCAAAGACCAGATCGAAACCCTGAATATCTGGGCAAGATTTCTTTACAGCCCTGTCATGGAAGATAAAATCCGTCCGATCGGTGAAGTGACAAACGGTTTTTACGGCCGCGAGACGGCCGAAAAAGTCCACAAAAAACTGCGCGAAGCGAGCAAAAACGGAACCGGCGTTGCCGTCCCGCGTGAGTTTGTTTTCATGGATCGCGCCGCTCTCGGGCTCGGCTCCGTCTTTTTGCACCTTAAAGCCGAAATTAACTGGCACCGTGTCTTTAACGAACTCATTCAGAATTTTGATCTCGAAACCCTGTCCAAAACGCAGGAAAAAACCCTCAAAAAATTTGACGTGCCGTCTGCCCTTTAAATTTTTTGATTTTTGTCAAAAAATACGGCTTTGTCCCGTGCTATACTTCCCCCTCTCAACCAGACTTGATTATTAAGGAGGAAAAGCGATGACATTGAATGAATTTATCCATTGGAACCGTCCGTCAAACGTCCCCGTTCAGCGCAGAAGCCGGTTCGGGCACTCTTTAATGTCCCTGCAAGAGGATATGGACCGTCTGCTTCACGATTTTTTTGGCGGCACAAGCCTGCCTGCATGGGCAAAAGAACAAGCCTTCCCGGCTGTTGATATCATTGAAGATGGTGAAATTTTCAAGGTAAAGGCGGAACTGGCCGGTATGAATCCCGATGACGTCGAAATATCCGTGACAGACGGGTTTTTGACGCTGAAAGGCGAGAAGAAAGAAGAAAAAGAAGAGAAGGATGAAAATTACCTGCGCCGTGAAACGTCCTACGGTTCGTTTCAGCGCACAATTTCTCTGCCGGAAACGGCCAATTGCGACAAAGCCGAAGCTTCTTTCAAAAACGGGGTTTTGAGCATTGAGGTTCCGAAAAAGGCCGGGGCCATTCAAAAACCGAAAAAACTGAAAATCAAGAAGGCCGCGTAGACCGGGCAAAACCGTTTGAACAAAGTTCAGGTCTTTTTTAAATAAAGGGCCACCATCCCCGTGCGGGGGTGGCGCTGAACGGAAAACGGCACGTTTGTAGTACAGCGCACATCTTGCGCGTAGCGCCAAGGGGATTTTCCTGTAGTACGAAGCTGTTTTGTACTACATGCCATTTGGCGGGCGACCGGCCTTTACAGGGCCTTTTGCTCTTCACGCTGTGTGGAGGGCGCTGTTTTACTCTTGGACCTCTCGCCGTCTTGACATAGGATGAAAGGAGTGTTTTGCGCCATCCCAGGGAAGGGGTCTATGCCGCGTTTTTTAAATAGCACCACCTTATCTGTGTTCCTTTTATCCTCTGCCCTTTACCCGGCGGGGCCTTTGCATGCGCAAGGTTTGGCGGCGGATACTCTGCCGCGCGGCGGGGTTGTGACAGGCGGCGCGGCGCAGCTGGATTATGAGACGCCTGCCGAGCTGCATGTGCGCCAGTCGAGCGATCGGGCCGTCATTGACTGGGAGAGCTTCCATATCGGGCGGGAGGCCCTGACGCAGTTCCACCAGCCGGGCGCGCACTCCATCGCTGTGAACCGTGTGACGGGCGCAGGAGCGGACCCGACCCAAATTCTGGGCACGCTGAAGGCGAACGGCACCGTGATGGTGCTGGACCGCAACGGGGTAATCTTTGGCAGGGGCTCCGTTGTGGATGTCGGAGGGATTATTGCGTCTACTGGCAGTATTGATACAGATCGATTTATGTCCGGCGCGCCGCAAGTTGAGATCACGGATATCAATCCGGGTGGTGTGATCGTCAATGAAGGCACGATCACGGTGGCGGATGCAGGTCTGGCGGCCTTTGTCGCCCCGACTATTGTCAATGCAGGGATAATCCGCGCAAAAGCCGGACGTGTGGAGCTGGCGGCGGGGACCCGCGCAACGCTGGATTTATACGGCGATGGACTGGTGGAGCTGGCAGTGGAAGAAGAGGCTCTTTCTCAAACGATCCTCAATACGGGCCTGATCGAAGCACAAGGCGGGCAGGTGCATTTAAGCGCGGCGGCGGCGAAGACGCTCGTGGATAATCTGATCCTCAATAGCGGGGTTGTGCGTGCAACAGCCATCGGGCGCGACGAGGCCGGGCAGATTGTGCTCATGGCCGAAGGCGGCGGCGTCATCAATAGCGGCGTACTGGATGCGTCCGGCAGGCAGGAAGGTCAGCGCGGCGGGCAGATTGAAGTGCTGGGGGATCACATCTCCCTGCTGGAAGGCACGGTCATTGACGCTTCCGGTCATTCCGCCCCCGCCAACGATGTCATCCTGAGCGCTTCTTCCAATGTCATCCCGAGCGAAGTCGAGGGATCTGACCCGTTAGCAGACAATGAAGATCTCTCCACTGCGCCGCCTGCGGCGGCTTCGGTCGAGATGACAAATGAGGAAGATGCCGGGGGAACGGCCACCATGACGGCCGATAAACAGGTTCGCAGCGAAGAAGACTTCATGGCCCATGAAAACCGTGCGGGCGGGTCGATCAAGGTGGGCGGAGATTATCTGGGCCGGGGCGAGACGCAAACGGCGCAAACCTTATATGTAGACAAGAATGCTCTGACTTTGAACGACGCCATTGAGCGTGGCGATGCGGGCCGCACGATTTTCTGGTCGGACGATACAACCGAATTTAACGGCCTCGTGCTTAGCAGAGGTGGCATCAATGGCGGCAATGGCGGGTTTCTGGAAACGTCGGGCAAAATCAACCTGCTGGCCAACGGATTTGCGGATTTGGGCGTGCGGTATGATCCAACCACAGCCGTCACCCCCGCGCCCTCTTCTGTCATCCTGAGCGATAGCGAAGGATCTCACGAAACGGACGGAGATCCTTCAGTCGCTGCGCTCCTTCAGGATGACAATTTGGTCAACCCCTACCAAAAAGGCACCTACCTCCTCGACCCCGCAGACATCACCATCTACGGCAACGTCGATCCGGCTTTTGTGAGCACGGACACAACCGTTAATCTCGCCGCAGACCTCCAGCTCTGGCTGGATGCAGCAGACGATACACAAGTCACGCTCACCTACTCTACCGACAGTCTCGGCGGGGCAACTGCCGGAGGGACCATAGGCACCAATACCATTACAACCAGCGCAGATGTATCTGCGAACCTTGAAGTTGGCGCACGGATTAGACTGGGCGCTGCCGGTGCAGTCACCACGGCCGACACGCTTGGCAGCGATACCTACACCATCACGAATATTGCAGGCACCACAATCACCGTGCAGGAAACTCTTACAACGACCCATGCCGCCGATACGCTTCGCCGTGGGTTGGTGAGTCAGTTGTCAGACAAATCAGGAAATAATACAAATCATGCTACCCAGTCCACCGAATCTGAAATGCCGATTTGGGTAAAAAACAGATTTGGCAATGTTTCGTCTCTTGTTTATGACGGTACAGATGACCAGTTAATCGTAGCAGATGACAGCTCTTTATCGTTTACAGATAACACATTTCAAATGTTTATAACGGCAAACTCCGACGATCCTAATGCAGAACAGGGCCTTTTGGGTAAACGATCATCATGGGAATACAGTATATGGAAAGAGAGTCCTGGCGGTGGAAATTTGATTTTTACTTCGTGGAATTTAGGCGGCGCAGACGTTTACGCTGACATAATGTTAACTAATCTAGATAGCAATAATTCAATTTATTCGTGGGGCGCGAATGGAGTTAAAGCTGATTTATACAATAATGGTTTCTTTCATGGATTCGTAAATAAAAGTGCAAATTCGTTAGCCGATGGAAATCAACCTCTGATAATAGGGTTTGGTGGAAATGCTGCACCGGATGGTTATTGGAATGGGACGATTTCAGATATTATTTTCTATGCAGATGATTTGCCTACAGAACAACGCCAACTCATTGAACAATACCAATCCGCGAAATGGGGGATTGCGCTGACGCCGCCGGGGACGGGCGGGACGGAAGCGGCAAAGGCGATGGCATCGGACGGGTACGGGGTGTTTACGACGCGCTATCTGGAGCGCCTCTCAAGCAGCGCGGATATTGTGCTGGCAGCCACCAACACGATTACGCTGGATTTAAAGGGCGATACGCTCAGCCTCGATAACGACCGCTCTATCTCTTTAACCACCACGAACGGCGATATCACGGATGTGTCCGCCGGGACGATCCGCGCGACCCGCACAGGCAGCGGCGGGAATATTTCGATGACCGCCGGGGGCGCGGGAAATATCGATCTGGACACCACCAATCTCGAAGCCTTAAGCGGCGGGCTGGTGAATCTCGATGCCGGGGGGGATGTCACGCTTACGCAGACCAGCGCGCTGAACCTCGGCACGGTTCAGGGGACAAATGTCTCTTTGGAGAGTACGGGCAATATTGGCGGCAGCGGCGGGGTCATTTCGGATGGCGGGACGATTGACGTGACCGCCGGGGGCGATCTGGATTTTTCAACTATCGGCCTGCGCTCGGGCGGGGGCGACATCACGCTGGACGGCGGCAATGATGTACGGCTGAATACGAGCGTCAACGCCGGAAGCGGCGCCGTTTCCGTCACCGCCGGGCAGGATATTTTCGTGACGCCCCATGACTTAACGGCGGGCCTCGTCGGCCACTGGGATTTCGATGAAGGCGCAGGCACCGCCGCCGCCGATTCTAGCGGCAACGGCAATGACGGCACGCTTCAAAACGGCCCGATATGGTCTGCCGATACCCCCTTCGGTCTCGGCAATAGCCTCAATTTCGATGGAGCGGATGATTATGTGGAAATAATAGACCATAGCTCACTTGATCTTCCTAACACCGTAACAGGATCAGCATGGATTAAAGTTAATAATGATAATAGTGCATACCAAATATTAAGAAAGAAGCCGGATGGTGGTGACAGCGTTATCAATTTTAACAAAACCAGTGGTAATAAGCTGCAAGTATACATTTCTGGAGGAGATGGCACTTGGATACAGGGTGAGTCTACAAATTTAATAACTGCTGATAACGCATGGCATAATGTAGCCTTTTCCTATCAAGCTAATGCAGCAGATTCTTTGAAAATTTACATTGATGGTGTTGGAGAAACTGTAGTTCTTACTGGTACTAACCCTCTTTCTCAAATAAAGACCTCTAATCAACCACTACATATAGGTTCCTTTGGAGGAACGAGTACATATTTTGACGGCCTCATAGACGACGTACGCATTTATAACACGGCGTTATCGGCCAGTGATATTGCGTTGCTGGCTTCGCCTTTTGGGCAGATTGATCCCGTTTGGACCTCCAGCATTACGACGTTCAACGCCGGGGGTGATGTGACGCTCGGCGGTGCGGTAAGCGGCAGTGATGCAGGTAACGCCATCACCATGGTGGCGGAGGGTAACTTCGTCAATAATGCGGGCGCAGGCGCATTGAATGCTCCGAACGGCCGATGGCTGGTGTATTCCGCCGACCCGGATACGATCACGCCGAATGGACTCTCTCCCGCTTTTGAACGCTATAGCACGACCTTCGCGGGCACGCCGCCTGCCTCCATAAGCCAAAGCGGCAACGGGTTTATCTATAGCGCCGCCGCGCCGCCAGCGAGCCTAACCCTGCCAAGCGTTTACGAATATAATGCGAGCGGAAATATCGCTCTTTCCGGAGGCACCGCGCCGCGGAGCCCTTCGGTTTTTCTTTCTTCCGAAGAGGAAAGGGGCGATCCAGAGGAAGAAGGTTTGGGCTCGCCCTGGGGAGAAAGCGAAGAAGGAACTTCAGGGCCCGATGAGAACGGCAATTGTCTTGTGATAAACGGCGTCACCGGCGGCTGCTTTGTCGGGCTGTAAAAAGAGGCTTAACTCCTCCTTGGTTGGAATCTCCTTATACGTGATTCCTCTACACCGTGGGACTAAACAGCTAATAGCTCTCCACCAGTTTCAGCCAGGGTGTTGCCAGGCGGCGTGTCAGCCCGAGTCTTTCGGTAAGCTCCAAACGGGCCATGTATTTAAGCACCTCCAGGACCGTTTCTTGATCGATTTCCCCGGCGGCGATCTGCCGGTCGCAGTGATCGCGGGGTTGAAGCACAAGGTCATAGGGCTGGGTGGCATACCAGAAGCCCGGATAGTCCATCGGTTCGAGCCAATCGTCTACATCCTCTATGTCTTTGAATTTCATCATCTTTCGAGCCTAGCACGGCGGATTCTTCGTGCGCAAATTTCCACCCCTCATGGACCAAAACCATGTCCATCCAATTCGGTAAAGAGCCTTGCCTTTCAAGGTGTTGGGTGGTTTCTGCAGGGACAAAAGCAAGATGGCGCGCCCGGGAGGATTCGAACCCCCGGCCTCTGGTTCCGGAAACCAGCGCTCTATCCGACTGAGCTACGGGCGCATCGCCGATGCATTGTAAGTACCGGTCCCACAGGGTATAAGGAGGAAGGGTCCCTTCTGTCAATCCAAAAGGATTTATTTTGCGTATGAATGCTCCGCTTCCTCAAGACGTGTTGGCCGAAGAGGTTCGGGACGCCCTTTCGCTGCTTCATGAAGGGCGCACAGATGAGGCCGAAGCCGCAGCCAAAGGTATTTTAAACCAAAGCCCCGACAACCTTGCCGCCCTTGATATTTTGGGTCTGGTCCAGCAAAAACGGCAAGATTACGCGCAGGCCGAAACCCTCTATCAAAAGGCCCTCAAGATGCATAAAGAGGCCGGCATCGTTCATTTCCGCCTTGGGGAATGCGCCCATAAATCAGGCCGCAGGGAAGACGCCCTCACCTATTATCAAAAAGCCTGCGAGCTGACACCCGGCAACGCGCCCATGCTGACGGTCCTTGGGAAATGCCTGCTGGAGCTAAAACGCCCGCAGGAAGCGGAAAACGTTCTGCTCAAAGCCATTGAAGCGGCGCCCGGTTTTTTACCGGCCCGTATGAATCTCGCCGGCGCTTACCACGATCTGGGCCGGTTCAAAAAAGCCATAGAACAAACGGAAGCCGCGCTGGAAATAAACCCCGACCTTCCGGCAGCCCATTCCAATCTGGGCTCTTATGAGGAGAAAAATCAGAACTTCGAAACCGCCGCCCTTCACTACAAAAAGGCCCTTAATCTGGCTCCAAATCTCGGAATCGTCCGCGCCAACCTTGTATCCGTTCTGGAAAAAATGAACCGGCTTGACGAAGCCTCGGACGTGTTGGACGCCTCGCCTGAAGAAGATTCCTCCCTTTTGCTTGCCAGAGCCCGCATTTTACGGCGGCAGAAAAAAGAGAAACAGGCGCTGGCGCTTTTGCAGGCATGGGACGACACAAAAGCCGTTCAAGCCCATGAAATTGTCATGAAATACTACGAAATGGGAAAACTCTGTGACGGGCTAAAAAATTATCAGGACGCCTTTTTGTACATAGAAAAAGCCAACAACCTTTGGCTGGAAGCGCCGGATGTCCAAAACCGCGACAAAGAAGAAATTTTTAAAGACATCGAAGCCTATCAAAAATTGTTCACGGAAGACCGGATAGGAACATGGAGCGCGCCTGTTCCCTATATCGGTCGCCCCCCTGTCATGCTGGTGGGCTTTCCGCGCAGCGGCACCACGCTGCTCGACCGCCTCCTGCACGCCCATCCGCAAGCCTGCGTCATGGAAGAGCGGCCCGTTGCCGACACAATGGCAGAAACGTTAAAAAACCTGCCGGATATCGCCCGGATTGACACATTGCAGCTTGCACAGCTCCAAAGCGAATATTTTGCCCGCGCGGCGCGTTACATGGATCTGGAAGCGGGGAAAACCCTGATCGACAAAATGCCGCTGAATATGATCCTGCTCGGCCCGATGAACCGCATTTTCCTGGACCTGAAAGCCATTGTCGTGCTGCGCCATCCTTGCGATTGCATTCTCAGCGCCCTGATGCAGCATTTCCTTCCCAACAAAGGCATGCTGCCTCTGGCCGGGCTTGAAAGTGCGGTGCGGCTTTATACAAAAAGCTTTGATTTGCTGTTCCAATATGAAGAAAATCTTCCTGGCCTCCGGATACATCATGTGCGCTATGAAGACCTTGTCGAAGATACAGAAGATGAAGCGCGCAAAATGCTGGAATTTATCGGCCTGCAATGGGACAAAAACGTGCTGGAATATCACAGGATAAAACAGGACAAAGCCGTCACATCGGCCAGCTATGCGCAGGTCAGCCGGCCGATTTACAAGGATTCCCTTTACCGCTGGAAAAATTATGAAGAACATCTGGCGCCGGCCCTGCCCGCCCTCGCGCCCTATATTGAAAAATTCGGCTATGACGCATAAAGAAAGGGCGGCACCCCACTAGGCACCGCCCTTTTTACAGTATGCAACCTTTTTCTCAAACACTCAGAAATCAAAGACAGAAAAGCACAAAAAAACCCTTTTGTCGAATCATTCGGCGCTGCGGGTAATTTGTAAAAAAACGTCTTCCAGGTCGCTTTCTTCTGTCGAAATATCATGGATTTCATGCCCGGATTTCTGCAGCAGGCTGATGATTTCACCCACGCACTGGTCTTCGGGGGAGTAGCGCACCATTAACGTCCGGCGGCCTTCCTTTTGCGCCTGAAATTTTTTCAGCCCCTCCGGAATATCGCTGAACTCCTTCGCCAGACGAAAGCGGATTTCCTTGCTCTCTATCCGGGCCAGCAGGTTTTCCGTTTCGTCGTTCGCGACAATTTCCCCATGGTTGATAATGGCGATCCGGTCGCACAATTCCTCGGCCTCTTCCAGATAATGCGTGGTAAGCAAAACCGTCACTCCCTGATCGCGCAGATCGCGCACCTTTTTCCAAAGCATCTGGCGCAACTCCACATCCACACCGGCGGTAGGCTCATCCAGAACCAGAACCGGCGGCGTATGCACCAAAGCCTTGGCAACCATCAAGCGCCGTTTCATCCCGCCGGAAAGCGAACGCGTATAGGAATGCCCCTGCTCTTCCAGCCCGACGAGAGCCAGAAGATCCCGGCTCCGGCGTTCGCATTTCGGCACGCCGTAAAGTCCTGCCTGAATATCCAGTAATTTCAGCGGCGTAAAAAACGGATCGAAATTGATTTCCTGCGGCACCACCCCGATGGCGGCCCGGCACCCGCGCGGATTTTCATCAATATCCATATCCCATATTTTGACGCTGCCAGACGTTTTTACCACAAGGCCCGCCATGATATTAATGATGGTAGATTTTCCGGCGCCGTTCGGGCCCAAAAGACCGAAAATAGACCCTTTTGGAATGGAAAGATCCACATCCTTCAACGCGACTTTTCTGGCGGCTTTACCCGATGCCGCATAGGTTTTGTTTAAAGATTTTATCTGGATTGCATCGCCGCTCATGCCCGGCAATATAAAGTTTCAAGAGAAAGAGTAAAGGACCTTGTCCCTATTTTACCTCCGCATCCGAACCGAGCCACGATTTAAAACCGCTGCCCGTAAACCAGTCCTTGGCGGCCCCGTCCTTTTTCAGCATGGCCTCCCAATAAGCCAGTGCAGAAATCTTGATGATTTCCTCATGCCGGTGGCGGTTCGGGTTCTTTCCCAGTTGTCCCCGGGAGCCGTTATACACCATGTGGTCCCCGTCTTTTAACACCAGAAGATGCTTGTCCGGATGGCCGCAATGGTCGTAGACGACCAAACGCTTTGTATAAGCCCAACCTTCCACGGGCGAGTCATCCTCCGTCCCTGTCATAAAAAGAAGGGGTACATCAATACAGCCGTAAATATCATCCGGATCATCCAGTGCAATATGCTGGATCGGAACGGGACTATAAAGAATACCGGCCTTGAAAACGGGCTGTTTAAAGCTGCGCAAGCGCCCTTTTTCATCGGGAAACAGCATCCCCGCCATCACCTGCGTTGTCATCGCCCCGAAAGAGTGGCCGGACATGCCGAGCCTTTCCAAATCCGCATGTGCATTCACGTCAGGATGCTGCGCCATCCATGTCTCAAGGCTGTTCAAGACAAAAGGAATATCGGCGAACCGGTCCAGAGTCGCGCTGCGCGGAATCTCGGCTTTTCGAATAATGTCCCACGGGTGGCCTTTTTTCCCTTCCCAGAGGGTGGAGTCCGTTCCGTGATGCTGGACATGAACCATGACATAGCCGTAAGACGCCAGAAAACGGGAAATAAAGGCGGCCCCGTCAACGCTTCCCCCCAGCCCGTGGGACCAGAGCACTACCGGCAAATGGGTCATGGAATGATTAACGGGATAATAGACTTTAATTTTGACAGGACGCGACTCGCGTTCCTTATCAACCAAAACGTCACGAACGATCAAAACCTTATGCGGCTCGTGCCCGGGATCGATATCCGCGTGCCAGAACGCAGACATTTTTATTTCTTCCGGAACTGATCAAGCGAGACGACTTCGCCTTTTTTGCCCTCGCCCGATTCATCGTCGTCACCGTCATCTCCGCCGCCGCCGGGACCGTCATCGTCCGGCTCAAAATCCGGCTCAGTATCCTCGCCCAGAGGCTGGAACTGAAGCGCAAAATTTACAAACGGATCGGCAAAAATCGTGATCGCCGCAAGCGGTATTTCCAGCCGCTCCGGCACGTTGTTAAACGAAAGCGTCACGCCCATCTTGTCGTTATCCACGAACAGGTCGTAAAACTGGTATTGCAGGACGATCGTCATTTCGCCCGGATATCGGTCCCGAAGGTAATCCGGAATATTCACCCCCGGATAATCCGTCATAAAGGTAATGTAAAAATGGTGGTCGCCCGGAAGCCCGCCTTCCTCGATCACTTCTTCAATGGCGTGACGGACGACGCCGCGCAAGGCGCGTTCCACCATTTTATCGTAACGCAGGATATTATCGTTTTCGTCTTCGTTCATCATGACCTGTTGGTACCAAACCTGAAGCAAGAAGGGATAAAAATCAAGAAAGCCGAAAAGGGCGAGCGCCCTTCACGAATGAATCATAGACAAGGCGGCAGATATTTGCGAAGACAAATATACGTTTTGCAATCAAATCAACCCGATATTGTGGATAACTTGTCCTTGACCTTCCCTCTCCATACCCCGAATTCGAAAGGTATTTTATGCGCTTTTCTGGGCTATAGCCTGTTTGCCGTTTCAAACGCCCTCATGAAGGGAACGGCTTCGGACGTGTCTGTCTACAATATCGTCTTCTGGAACGATGTTTTTGCCCTGCTTGCTGTTTTCGCCCTGCACCGCCAGCTCGGGGGATTTCGAAAGACTCTCCAAACCCGGTATCTGAAATTCCATTTGCTCCGCTCCGTCCTGTTAACCCTGCAATTCATTTGCCTGATCTTCGCTTTGGCCGCCATGCCCATGGCCAACAGCTACAGCCTCTTTTTTTGCGCGCCCCTCATCACGACCTTTCTGGCCATTCCTTTCCTGAAAGAAAAAGCGCATCTGTTTCACTGGATATCGCTTCTGGGAGGAATAACCGGCATTCTCATTATTCTGAATCCGGAGGCCCGGCAGTTTAACATGGGCGTTCTTTACGCCCTTGCGTCCGCGCTTTTAGTGTCGCTTGGAAACCTTGCCAACCGGAAAATAGGACAGGACGAAACGAAGTTTTCCTTTGCCTTTTATCCCATCCTTTCGACACTGATTATCTCCGGCGGACTGAGTCTGGCGGAATTTAAAGTCCCCGAGGCCCGGCACATGTTTATGCTGGCCCTCGCCGGAATAGGGTCCGGCACCGGCGTCCTGCTTGTCGGGATGGCTTTTACCCTGACCTCGACGGCTGCCGCCTCCTCTTTCCTGTATATCCAGATGGTCTGGGCCGTTGTACTGGGCTATCTGATGTTCGGAGATGTTTTAACCCTGAGAATCGCCGCCGGATCGGCCTTTATTATCGTGAGCGGACTCTATCTGGTCTGGCACGAGAAAAAGGGGAACGAAAAAACCTTTTAGGGACCTAAAACATCCTCCGCTCCGAAGAGCTGCCGCCCGATCGTTGTGTTCTGCTTTTTGTAGCTGCTGTCCATGAGTTTTTTAAACCTGACCATTTTGTTTCCTGCAAGTCTTTGCGTTTCCTTGTCGTCGGCTTCGATGGACATCAGCAGCAGGCGCCCGTAAAACCCCAGCGCCAGCGGGGAATTATATTTATAATCCATCCCCTCTTTTAAAAGGGCAAAGGCCCCGCCTAAATCCCCTTTGTCATACATCTCGTTTGCCAGCGCCATGCGCGCCCCCAGATGGAGAGGATCAAGGCGCAAGGTCCGGGCGTAAAGTTTTTCTTTGCCCGGCGCATCCGCAGGTAAAAAAGAGGCCGGCACAAGCGTTTGCAGCTTGGCCTGATAATAAAGCGCCGAAGCGCTGCGCGGATTTAAATATTGCGCCCGCTTTAAAATCAATGTGGCCTGATCGTAAAGGTCTTTCTTTTGTTCTTCGGAAAGCGTATTCCCGCTCTCCTGCAAAATCCCCAGCGGTACGTTCACCGCCAGAATATAGGCACGGTAATTGGATTGGAGACCGATGATATTGGCCCGTTCTATATTCCCTGCAAACGCGTTCAGATCGCCTTCAAAAATATTGTCGCGGGCCCGGTTCACAAAATGCTCGCTCACGATATAGGTGGAAAGCAGAAACCCTATGGAAAGAAAAGGAAGCATCACAACGAACTGCTTAACGGAAAGAGGCAGTGTTGCAGGAAAAGAGACTTTAAAACGCCGGTCTTTCAAAACCTTTCCCGTCGCCAGAAACCAGACCGACAGTAAAAATCCGACACCAAATAAAATCGAGATATTATAGAGGTTAAAGGTCACATGCGTGTGCACGACAACGGCGCTTATCCCGCAAAAAGGTGCCAGAACAGCGATACGCAGCACGGAGTCTTTTGGAATAGCCGCCAGCGCCCTGAAGGTCCGCACAAGCACCGCCGCTGTAAAACCGTAAAAAAGGAGGAGGCTGAAAAGGCCCATTTCGGCCCAATATTGGAGCGGATCGCTATGCGAACTTATAGCCCCGGTCATGTCCTGCGGCAGGCGGTATTCCGGATAATAGAGGAAGAACGTTCCAATCCCTGTTCCCAAAAGCCAATGGTCTTTAATCATCAGCCAGGTCCCCGCCCAGATGTTCAGGCGGTTGTTGGAAATATCATCAGGAACCAGCCGGACAGTGTCCATAACCCGCCACGCCATTGCCTCATAGTAGGTGTTTCCCAACGAACTCAAAAAGAAAAGGGCAATCGCAGATATGCCCAAAAGACTTAAAATACGCCAATGCGTTTTAACCCGGTGCCACCCGAAAACAAGAAAAACAAAAAGGGCCGGAAACGCAGACAACAAAGCCCCCCGGCTGCCTGTCGCCATAATTCCCCCCACGAGCAAAACACAAAGCCCAAGGGCCATAAAAGCCTGACGCTTGTTCGGCGCCACGCACATCCAGCCCATGGCGGGAAAGAGAGCCAGATTAAAAAGCGCGGCCAGAGCGTTCGGGTTGGCCAACGGATGACGCACGCGCCCTTCAAAATACTCATTCAGAAATATAAACTGGATCAGGGCCCAAAGCGCCAAACCGGCAAACACCGCCGCCAGCACATAACCGGTTTTCTTTAAAGCCTCTTCATCACGGCACAGGATGAAAACCAGAAAGCTAAGCGGCATGACGCTGAAAAAACAAAAGGCCGAGAGGGAGACAAACGGAAGCTCCGACCGGAAAACGCTCAAAAAGGCCAGCGCCCAAAACCCTCCGGCAAAGGCCAGAACCGCGCTTTTGGGAATCTCCCATCCTGTCTCCAGCCCTTTGAAAAGACAGGCGCAGGACCAGACGAAAACAAGCAGGACCGCGCCCAGAAAAAACTCAAGCTGCCAGGCGTTGACAAGAAACAGGCTGCACAAAAACGCAGCCAGCCATGTGAGGGTCATCCATTGATGTTTGCAGGTCATCGTAAGACACTACATGGAAAACGAACCGCCGGTAACCGGCAACCGATAACAGTTCACAAAAAAAGAAAAGGACCGGCTTTCTGTTGCTAGGACGCCGGCCCCAAAACCCCACCTTAAACGGTTCAATGCCTAAGGAATTGAAGTAGCTGTGCTACGCGGCCCAATTAGGCAGCGATAGCTTCGTCACCAGCGACAAAATTGTCGTTGGCTGCTACGAACTGAGAGTTGTCATTTGCAACTATCAAATTTATCCGATAACGGCGGAAAAACCGGACGCCACAAGAAGCCTTTACCACGCGTGTCGATCCTGTTTCAGCCCCATGCTGTTAGCCCGGCCGTCGAGGAGGGCTAAAATGGTGGAGCTGCCGGGTACTGCCCCCGGGTCCACGACGTTTATTCCGCAACCGCGTTTAGCGTCATAACGGGCAAGCCCGTATTTTTACTATAGCGAAAAAAAGTTAAAATTTCAAAGAATTATGACTTTCTCTATAATGGGGCGTTCGAATCGGCCCCTATTGGCCCATACAGAGAAAGGCACAGGAAAAATGCGGCAATATCTGGATATGATGCGCCACGTGCTGGAAAACGGCACGAAAAAGGAAGACCGGACCGGCACGGGCACCTTGAGCGTTTTCGGGCATCAAATGCGCTTTGACCTCTCCGAAGGCTTCCCCATGGTGACCACAAAGAAACTGCACCTCAAATCCATTATCCATGAACTGATCTGGTTCCTTGCCGGAGACACAAATACGAAATATCTCACGGATAACGGCGTGCGGATCTGGAATGAATGGGCCGATGGAAACGGCGATCTTGGCCCTGTTTACGGCCATCAATGGCGGAGTTGGCCGGCAGCGGACGGCAGCAGCATCGACCAGATTTCAGATGTGATCGCGCGCATCAAAACCGATCCGGATTGCCGCCGCCTGATTGTTTCCGCCTGGAATGTCGGGGAAATTCCGAAAATGGCCCTGCCCCCCTGCCACTGTTTTTTCCAGTTCTACGTGGCGAAAGGGAAACTTTCTTGCCAGCTTTACCAGCGCAGCGCGGATATCTTCCTCGGCGTGCCTTTTAACATCGCCTCCTACAGCCTGCTGACCATGATGGTCGCGCAGGTCTGCGGTTTAAAGCCCGGCGACTTCGTCCACACATTCGGCGACGCGCACCTTTATTCCAACCATCTGGAGCAGGCGCGCGAACAGCTTTCCCGCGCGCCCAAAGCGCTGCCGGAGATGCGCCTCAATCCGGACATCAAAAACATTTTCGACTTTAAATTTGAGGATTTTGAACTGGCCGGTTATGACGCCCACCCCCACATCAAGGGAGCCGTCGCGGTATGATGTTAAGTCTCATCGTTGCAGCGGCGGAAAACAACGTCATTGGCAAAGACAATCAAATGCCGTGGCATATTTCCGAAGATTTCAAGCATTTCAAAGAAGTGACAATGGGAAAGCCCTGCATCATGGGCCGTAAAACCTATGAGAGCATTCTGGCACAGCTTGGCAAAGCGCTGCCGGGGCGGACTTCCATCGTGGTCAGCCGCTCCGGTTTCAAACATGAAGGCGCCCTCACCTGCGCCTCTCTGGAAGAGGCCGTTTCAAAAGCCGAAGACATATCCGAGGGGGAAATAATGGTCGTTGGCGGGGCGCAGATATATGAACAGGCCCTCCCGCTGGCACAGAGGATTTACCTCACGCGCGTGCATCAATCACCCGAGGGCGATGCCTTTTTTCCCGCCCTTGGAACGGAATGGACCGAAACGGCCCGCGAAGATCATAAAGGGTTTAGTTTTGTAACGCTGGAGAAGACTTAAGCCGGTCCGCGATCTCCTGAAAACGCTCTGCCTGCGCCGGTTCGCCCCTGTCCGATTTCTCCCTGATCCCGGCGCTTAAAGGAATCTCACCCAAAAACGGTACGTTTAGTTTCGAAGCCTCTTCCTGTGCGCCGCCATGGCCAAAGATATGCTCCTCATGCCCGCAATTTGAACAGATATGGGTGCTCATATTCTCTATGAGACCGAGGATCGGCACGCCTGTTGTCCGGAACATTTCGACCGCCCGCCGCGCATCCGCCAGAGCCAGATCCTGCGGGGTCGAAACAATCACCGCGCCGTCCAGCCGCACTTTTTGCGCCAGCGTCAACTGGACATCGCCCGTACCGGGCGGCAAATCGATCACCAGAACGTCCAGCGGCTTGGCGTCCGTGCCCCATGCCACATCCTGCAACATCTGGAAAAGCGCTTTGTGGATCATCGGGCCGCGCCAGATGAGCGCCTTGCCCTCTTCGACCAAAAAGCCGATCGACATTGCCTTCAGGCCGTGCGCTTCGAGCGGGATTAATTTCCCGTCTTTTTGCGAAGGCCCTTGTCCTGACAAGCCCGTGAGTTTCGGCACAGAGGGACCGTAGATATCGGCATCCAGCAACCCGGCCTTTTGACCGCTTTTGGCCAGCGCGCACGCCAGATTGAACGCCACGGTGGATTTTCCCACACCCCCTTTGCCGGAGCCGACCGCAATGATTTTCCGAATGGGCAAATCCAGCTTCGGGTTTTGCGGTTTTTCCGGCGGCGGATTCCACTTTATGGAACTCATTTTTCTTTCCTTTTGGTATGGACTTCGATTTTAAAACCGATATGGTGTGAACCATAAATCAAAAGCACGAAATTTAAAGAGCGAAAGTTTTAAACATGCCGGATGGAAATGGAAAAAACCCTTGGGGAAACGGTGGAAACGGCGGCGGTTACCGCGGCGGGGGGCAAGGACCGCAGCAACCGGATCTGGATGAAATGCTGCGCAAGGCGCAGGATGGATTCAAGGATGCTTTGCCCGGCAATATGGACAACAAAAAGATCTTTCTCATCGCGCTCATACTGGGACTGGCGCTTTGGCTCGCCAGCGGGTTTTATATCGTCAATCCGGGTGAAAATGCCGTGATCCAGCGCTTTGGCGCCTGGAACCGGACAAAATCGACAGAAGGGCTGGGCTATCACCTGCCAACCCCGCTGGAAAGCGCGACCAAGATTAATGTAACGGAAATCCGGCGAATCAATATCGGGTTTGCGGAGGGGTACGCCCGCGGGACAAGGGGTCAGACGCAGGACGTGCCGGAAGAAAGCCTGATGCTGACCTCCGACCGGAATATCGTCGATCTGGACCTTGTCGTCCAGTGGGACATCCGCTCCGCCGAAGACTACCTGTTCAATATTCAGGATCAGGAAAATACCATCAAAAAAGTCGCGGAAAGCGCCATTCGGGAAGCCGTCGGCCAGACCCGCATGTTTTCGATCCTCACCAAAGGACGCGATCAGGTGGCGCAGCATACCCGTGAAATCATCCAGAGAAATCTGGACGAGTACAAGTCCGGGGTCGACATCAAACAGGTTCTGATCCAGCAGGCGGAAGTCCATCCCGACGTGCAGGCAGCCTTCCAGGATGTCCAGTCCGCCAAGCAGGACGCGGAAGACACGCAAAACAAGGCACGCGCCTACCGCGAAGATATCCTGCCCAAGGCCCGCGGTTCCGCGATCCAGATAATCCAGAAAGCGGAAGGGTACAAACAGTCCGCCGTTGCCAAGGCGACAGGGGACGCCGAACGGTTTAACGCCGTCCACCAGGCTTATCTGGACGGAAAAGACGTGACCAAGGAGCGTATTTACATTGAAACGATGGAAGAAATTTTACAAAACGCCCGGAAAATTATTCTGGATTCCTCCGGCGATCAGGGGGTTGTGCCTTATCTGCCCCTGAGCGAACTTAAAAAGAAAGGCGAAAAATAATCATGGGCAATAACAAAATAACCATTCTTGTCATGGTGGCCGCTCTGGCTTTGATTGTCGTCTCCCAGTCCCTGTTCTCCGTTGACCAGCGCGCGCAGGCCATCGTTTTGCAACTGGGACAGCCTATCGGGGAGCCGCGAGAACCGGGGCTTCATTTTAAAATCCCGCTTGTTCAGGAGGTCCGCTATTTCGACCGGCGCATCCTGCCCGTCGACCCCACACCCAAGCAAATGGTGATTTCAAGTTCCTTGATTGAAAAAAGGGATTCCGGCGCCCCTGAATCCGAAGTCCCTGAAAATGAAGCGGAAGCGGCATCAACGGAAACAGCACCAGAAGCGGCGTCAAAAGAAACGGCAACCTCCATCATCGAAGATGTCAGCGGGGAACCCATTATTGTCGACACGTTTGCCCGTTACAAAATTATCGACCCGCTCCAGTTTTTGAAAACATTAAGCAGTATCGACCGCGCCAACGCCCGTCTGGAAAATATTCTGGAAGACGCCACGCGGACCGTTATGGGGGTCACGACCCTGCGCGAGCTCTTATCGTCGAAGCGTCAAAACGTGATGGAATCCATTCGCGCCCGTGTGAACCGCAAGATCAAACAGGACAAACTGGGAATTGAAATTGTGGACGTGCGCATTGTGCGTGCGGACTTAACGCACGATCTGCGGGATTCTACCGTGCGCCGGATGATTTCCGAACTCAAGGAGCGCGCCACGGAAACCCGCTCCAAAGGGGAAGAGCGGGGCCTTGAAATCCGCTCCACGGCGGACAAGGAACGTGTCGTCATCCTTGCGAATTCTGCGCGGGACGCCCAGATCATTCGCGGGGAAGGCGATAAGGAATCCATCAGGATTTACGCCGATGCCTTCAACAAGGATAAAGAATTTTACGGTTTTATCCGTTCTATGGAAGCTTATAAAAAGACGCTGGCCGATCCGGACACGCAGCTTGTCCTCTCGCCGGACAGCGAATTTTTCAAATATTTCGGCGCAAAGTAGGAAACATGGGCAGCCTGAGCGAGCATCTCCTCCTTGCCTTTGCCCTGATTTTTGTCATTGAGGGCCTCATTTATGCCCTTTTTCCGGACTTTATTCGGAAAATGATGGCTATTGCCCTGATGTCCGATATCGCGAATCTGCGGCTTTACGGACTGGGCATGGCCGGATTTGGTGTTTGCCTCCTCTGGCTCTTCAAATCGGTTTTGTTGACCTGAGCCGACTAACACCATAGATTAACGCTGGTTCTTAAAATGCATTACAATTAAGATCATTAAGGAAAAATTCATGCGCATCCTTCTTTCAATTTTCACAGTTATGGCCTTGTTTTCGATTGCGCCCGGCAGCGCGCTGGCACGTGAAGCCGTTCCTCTTGGCGCCCCGGAGAGTTTTGCCGATCTGGCCGAAAAGCTTTTGCCCGCCGTCGTCAATATTTCCTCGACCCAAAAAGCGGCTGAAGTGCCGGAAGGGTTTCCCGAAATGCCCGAATTCCCCCCGGGGTCCCCTTTTGAGGATTTCTTTGAAGAATTTATGAACCGTCATGGAAACGAACAACCGGCACTGCCGGCTGCCTCTTTGGGGTCCGGTTTCATTATTGATGCCGAAAAAGGTTATGTCGTCACAAATAACCACGTTATCCGCGACGCCGAGGAAGTCCACGTTATCCTGCAAGACGATTCCAAGATCAAAGCTGAGATTGTCGGACGGGACGAAAAAACGGATCTCGCCGTTCTCAAAATCGAAACCAAAAAGAAACTGACACAGGTTGATTTCGGAGACAGCGATGCCTTGCGCGTCGGAGACTGGATTGTCGCGATTGGGAATCCTTTCGGGCTTGGCGGCACAGTGACGGCCGGTATCATTTCCGCCCGCCAGCGGGATATCAATTCCGGCCCCTATGATGATTTCCTTCAAACGGACGCCTCTATCAACCGCGGGAATTCCGGCGGACCTATGTTTGATCTCTCCGGAAAGGTTATTGGCGTTAACACCGCGATTTTTTCTCCCTCCGGCGGCAGCGTTGGAATCGGCTTTGCCATTCCTTCCGCCATGGTGAAACCGGTTATTTCCCAGCTTATCGAATACGGGAAAACGCGCCGGGGATGGCTGGGCGTGCGTATCCAGACCGTTACGGATGAAATCGCGGAAAGCCTGGGACTTACAAAAGCGCACGGCGCGCTGGTCGCAAGCGTGACTCCCGGCGGACCTGCCGAAAAAGCGAAACTCAAGGCCGGAGATATCATTACGGAGTTTGACGGAAAAGATGTTGAAGACATGCGCTCTTTGCCCCGTATTGTCGCCGAAACGCCGATTGATAAAAAAACGGAGCTGAAATACTGGCGCGACGGCAAGGAACATAAAGCCAAGGTCGTGATCGGCGAACTGGAAAAAGCCGAAGAAAACGGCCTTCTGGAAACGGCGCAGGAAACAAAAGACATTAAAGGCGTCGATATAGACTCTGTGGGGATAACGCTCAGCGCCCTGACGGATAAAAACCGTGAGGCCTTTAACGTGCCCGACGATGTCGAAGGCGTAGCGATTGTCAAAGTCGATCCCAAAGGCGAAGCCGCTGAAAAGGGGCTGGGCGCAGGCAGCATTATCGTCGAAATTAATCAGCAGGCGGTCACCACGCCGCAGGAAGCCGAAGATATCATCGCAAAAGCCGTCAAGTCCAAGCGCTCTTCCGTTCTTCTTTTGGTCAGCAATGAGGGAGAAGTCCGCTTTGTGGCGTTGAAATTAAAGGAGTAAAATGCAGGCGATTATTTTTCACGGGACCAAGGGATCACCGGAAATAAACTGGTTTCCGTGGCTTAAAGACAAGCTTGACGCGGAAGGATGGGAAGCATGGATTCCAGCCATGCCCACACCGGAAAATCAGTCGCCGGACAGCTGGCTGGCAGCCCTGAAAGAGCAGGTTACGGATTATTCGCAGCCGCAGGCCCTGATCGGCCACAGCCTCGGGGCGACCTTTGTGCTGCACCTGCTTGAAAGCGGCATCTGCAAAACAGATAAAACCGTTCTGGTCAGCCCCGTTCTGGATAAAATCGGAAAGCCCGAATACGACACGCTGAACGCGCCCTTTATCAAGAAATCCTTCTACTGGGAAACGATCGGCCAAAATGCCGGCGACGTTTTTATCCTGCATGGCGACGACGACCCTTATGTGCCGCCGGAACAGGCCAGACAACTCGGGCAACACCTCCATACAACACCCCGCCTGATTCAAGGCGGCGGGCACCTGAACGCCGAAAGCGGCTACACGGAGCTGCCGCTCCTCCTCGATATTCTAGATGCCGTCTAAGAAAACCGTCCATATTATCGGCGGTCCTACGGCAAGCGGGAAATCGGCGCTGGCATTAAAGCTTGCGGCGGAACGAAACGGCGTCATCCTGAACGCGGATTCCATGCAGGTCTATGATGCCCTGCCCATCCTTACGGCCCAGCCTTCGGAGGAAGATAAGGAACAGGCGCCGCACGATCTTTATGGCGCGCTTCATCCCAACGAATCCTGCAGCGCCGGAAACTGGCGGGAAATGGTTATCTCGCGGATTGCACAAATTCTGGAAGAAGGCCACACCCCTATTGTCGTTGGGGGATCGGGGCTCTATCTCAAAGCCTTAACCGAAGGACTCTCTCCCATCCCCGATATTCCCGAAGATATCCGCCGGGCCGCTGCCGCGCGGCAAAAGGAAATGGGCAACCCGGCCTTTCATGCGGCACTTGAAAAACGCGATCCGGTGATGGCTAGGCGCTTTCACCCTTATCACACCGCGCGTCTGGTGCGGGCGTGGGAAGTGCTGGAAGCTACGGGAAAAACGCTGGCCGAGTGGCAAAAACATCCCCGCCTGCGCCCGCCGGACGCATGGAAATTCGAGATCACGCTGGTCCTGCCGGAACGGGACACGTTGCGGGAGCGTTGCGACCAGCGTTTTCTCCGGATGCTGGAAAACGGCGCTGCGGAAGAAGCCGAAGCCTTCATGGAACGCCTGGACAAAGGGGAGGTCCATGAAAGCGCGCCGATCGTAAAAGCCTTGGGATTCCGTGCCTTACGGGACTGGATTTCCGGACAAACGTCCAAAGAAGAGGCTATAGAAAAGGCCAGCGCCCAAACCCGCCAATACGCCAAGCGCCAGGTCACATGGTTTCGCAATCAGGTGGATCCGGACAAGATCGTGTAAAAAAACACTCTTCGCTATAAAATTATTGACATAATATAAAAAATCTTTTACTTTCTGCTCATTGCCAGATTGGGAGAAAGAAAATGCCGCGACTTTCAGCAAAAGAAATCACAGCCATTATCTGTCGGGACGAAGACCGGGTTATCCCGAAGGAAAACCGTGTTGAAAGCAAGAGTCTCACGGCCGCTTTTAACGAATTGAGTGCGTTGGGATTCGAGGAATCTTTAATTAGCGAGTTCAGAGACACTCTAAACTTTCTGGCCCGGCCAGACACTCTCTCCCTCTACACAGACGCGCTAGAAGAAGGAACTGTAAACTCTGAAGAAGAAGGGGTTAACATCCCTCAAAACCTGAAACTATCAGATACATTTTTCCTCGGGGCTCAACACGACAACAAGAATATTGACGCTGATTCACAGGTTGGAACTCTGATACGAACAGCCTTTCAGACCACTCTCCTGGAGGAAGAAGAAGAGAGGTATAAGGCAGCATATAGCAACTGCAAGAATAGGCACGCGCGCAATAAAAATATACTTTCATACGGGGATGAATGCCATGAACATGCAGAAAAACGAAGACACATGGGCCCAGACATACCTGCCGAAAAACTATTGCTTCGCCGATAAAAAGATTGCCAATAGGCGAAAAGTCCTTTAACTGTGGTCCCCATGAACAAAATGACCGATAACCTTGTCGTCGTGCGTGTGGTGCTCCCCGAGGGGGTGCTGCCGGTCTGACGTGGTTAAATTAAGTCAGGAAAAGGTAAGTGCCCCGGATGAAAATTCGGGGTTTTTTATTGCAAAAAATCAGGAAATCGACATAACAAAGGGACCAAAGAAAAAGGGAAAGACAATGACAACCGCAACAGCCAAAGACAAAGCCAACCCCGCCGCGCCAAAACAGCATAAGATCTCCGGAGCCGACATGGTGATTAAAGCCCTGACGGAACAGGGCGTGGATACGATTTTCGGTTATCCCGGCGGCTCCGTCCTTCCGCTGTATGACGCCATTTTCCAACAAAAGAAAATTAAACATATTCTATGCCGGCATGAACAGGGAGCCGCCCACGCGGCCGAAGGCTATGCCCGCTCAACCGGAAAAGTGGGCGTTGTTCTGGTCACATCCGGTCCGGGGGCCACGAACGCCGTTACGGGCCTGACCGATGCCCTGCTGGATTCTATCCCGATGGTGTGTATCTGCGGACAGGTTCCCACCTTCTTAATCGGGAATGACGCTTTTCAGGAAGCCGACACAACAGGCATCACCCGCCCCTGCACAAAGCACAACTATCTGGTGAAAGACGTTGGAAAACTTTCCAACATTATCCATGAAGCATTTCACATTGCCCGCACAGGCCGCCCCGGCCCGGTTGTCATTGACCTGCCGAAGGATGTCCAGTTTGCGGAAAGTGTCTACACCCCGCGCAAGGAGACCATCCGGCACAGCTATAAACCGCAAACCGAGCCGGATATGGCCAAAATTAAAGATGCGGTTGCGCTGATCGCCAAGGCTAAAAAACCGGTCTTTTACACGGGAGGCGGCATTATCAATGCAGGCCCGGAAGCGAGTAAAATCCTGACAGAGCTCGTCCAGATCACGGGGCATCCGATTACCTCCACCCTGATGGGGCTGGGGGCCTACCCGGCCAGTGACAAACAATGGCTGGGCATGCTGGGCATGCACGGCACATATGAAGCCAATCTGGCCATGCATGATTGTGACGTGATGGTCTGCATCGGCGCCCGTTTTGATGACAGGGTCACCGGCAATACAAAATCCTTTTCCCCAAAATCGACCAAAATTCATATTGATATTGATGCCAGTTCGATCAATAAAAACATTCATGTGGACCTGCCCATCGTGGCAGATGCGGGGCTGGCGCTCAAAGCCATGCTGGAAGTCTGGAAAGACAAAGGATACGAACCCGACACGGCGGCCCAGGTCGCATGGTGGAAGAAAATCAACGAATGGCGAGCCAAAAACTGCCTTGCCTACAAAAACAGCAGCACAATTATCAAGCCCCAATTTGCGCTGGAGCGCTTGCGGGAACATCTTGCAAAAGAAACGCGGGAGATTTTCATTACCACGGAAGTCGGACAGCACCAGATGTGGGCGGCGCAATTCCTTCCTTTCGACAAGCCGAACCACTGGATGACCTCCGGCGGCCTTGGCACGATGGGATACGGCCTGCCTGCGGCCGTCGGGGTACAAACCGCCCATCCCGATGCCCTCGTGATTGACGTGGCGGGAGAAGCCTCCATCCAGATGACCATTCAGGAACTTTCGACGGCCGTGCAGTACCACCTGCCCCTGAAGGTCTTTATTATGAACAATCACTGGATGGGGATGGTCCGCCAATGGCAGGAACTCCTCCACGGGGAGCGTTACTCGGAAAGCTATACCGCCGCGCTGCCTGATTTTGTGGCGCTGGCGCAGGCTTATGGCGGCGTGGGATTGCGCGCAAAAACGCCAGATGAACTGGACGGCGTGATCGAGGAAATGATGAACACCGACCGTGTCACTCTGGTCGATGTATGCGTCGATCAGACGGAAAACTGCTTCCCGATGATCCCCTCCGGCAAGGCCCACAACGAAATGATCCTCTCGCCGGACGCTGAAAAATTCGATAAAAAACTGGTCTAAACTGGACAAGGAGGGGCTTTACGCCTAAACCATTCATATGGCACATAAAAAAATAAAAATCGGCACCCAGAGCGTTTACGGGTCCAGCCCGGAACTGGAAGAGATCGAGATCCATACGCTCTCCGTTCTGGTGGACAATGAACCGGGCGTTCTGGCGCGGGTCATCGGCCTGTTTTCCGGACGCGGCTATAACATTGAAAGCCTGACCGTCGCGGAAACGGATCATGTCCAGAATCTCTCCCGCATTACCATCGTCAGTTCCGGCACGCCGATGGTGATTGAACAGATTAAAAACCAGCTCGACCGGCTTGTTCCCGTCCACAAAGTCTCCGACCTCACCATCGAAGGCGCGCATGTGGAAAGGGAGCTCGCACTGGTCAAAGTTACAGGAGAAGGGGAGAAGCGTATCGAAGCCCTGCGGTCTGCAGATATTTTCCGCGCCCGCGTTGTGGATTCAACGATTGAATCCTTTGTTTTCGAAGTCACGGGCCCTTCGGAAAAAATAGATGCTTTTATCGATCTTATGCGCCCGCTGGGACTGGTGGATGTCAGCCGTACCGGCGCCGCCGCGATGTCGCGCGGCCAGACTGAAATTTAATTGCAACCATTGTATTGTAAGGAAAAACAAATGAAAAAACTCGGACTTACCGCTCTTTGTGTCTTCGCCGCGCTGGGGCTTTCCGCCTGCGTGACGCAGGATCAGGCTGACGTCAAAATGGTCAAAGGTTGCGCGGCGGGCGTAGGCTCCCTCATCGCCCCCCGCGAGATCCAGGAAATCAAGGCGCAGCGCTACGCCAATGAGCAGGTCGAGGGCGGTCTTCACCGCCGGATTACACTGGAAGCCGTTGAGCGGGACGGATGGGTCGAACTGGACAAGGAATATTCCTGCCTGTTCATGCAGCAATGGGGCATGTTCAAAAGTTCCCATGAAGCGCTGCTGGTCCAGGTCAAATTCGATGATAAAATTGTCGGAAAAAAAGATGGCGTTCTCACCGGCGACTTTGACGACTTCCTCGCTTTGACCCGCGTTGTCGACGCCGCCATGGGACAATAATTGAAACTGTTAAACAATAAGGAGAGTATCTGTGCCGCAAGCGAACTTACAAACCAAAGAAGAGTATACACCGATGCATGTTTACTACGATAAAGACTGCAACCTTGATCTGATCAAAGACAAAAATATTGTGGTGATCGGCTATGGGTCGCAGGGGCATGCCCACGCGAAAAACCTGCGGGATTCCGGCTGCCGGAATGTCCGGATCGCCCTGCGCCCCGAAAGCGCCTCGAACGAAAAAGCGCAGGATGCCGACTTTGAAACAATGGACGTTTCCGAAGCTGCTAGGTGGGCGGACATCATGATGATGGCCACGCCGGACGAGCTGCAGAAAGACATCTATTACGCGCATCTTCATGACAACATGAAAGAGGGCGCGGCGCTCGCTTTTGCGCACGGATTGAACATTCATTTCAAACTGATCGAACCGCGGTCTGACCTCGATATTTTCATGGTGGCCCCGAAAGGTCCCGGCCATACGGTGCGGGGCGAATATCAAAAAGGCGGCGGCGTGCCCTGCCTGATTGCGGTTCATCAGAATGCCACCGGAAACGCCAAGGATATTGCTCTGGCCTACGCCAGCGGGGTTGGCGGCGGACGCTCCGGCATCATTGAAACGACCTTCAAGGATGAATGCGAAACCGATCTTTTCGGGGAACAGGCCGTTTTATGCGGCGGCATGACAGCCCTTATCCAGGCCGGTTACGAAACCCTTGTCGAAGCGGGCTATCCGCCGGAAATGGCTTATTTTGAGTGCCTGCACGAAACCAAGCTGATCGTGGACCTGATCTATGAAGCCGGGCTGGCAAATATGCGCTACTCCATCTCCAACACGGCGGAATTTGGCGATTACACGCGCGGCCCGCGCATTATCACCGCGGAAACCAAAAAGGAAATGAAAAAGATCCTCGAAGAAATCCAGTCCGGAAAATTCGTGGAGGAATTTCTGGGCGGAAACAAAGAGGGCCTGACCCGTTTGAAAGAACTGCGCGCCCAGGCGGCGGCTCACCCGATCGAAAAAGTCGGTCAGGATCTTCGCGGCATGATGCCCTGGATCGGCAAGAACAGGCTGGTCGATAAAAACAAAAATTAAAGAACGAAAAAAACGTTCCTGACAAAAAACCCCGGTACAAAGCCGGGGTTTTTCTTTACACTCCCTTCCATGACCGAACATAAAGACAATCCTATTTTGGGTATGGCCGCCGGAGCGGCGGCCTTTTTTTTATTCGCCGTGATGATGGTATTTGCCAAGATTTTAAGCGAAACTCACCACGTCATCGAGATTGCCTTTTACCGGAACCTGATCGCCACCCTGCCCTTCCTGTTCATAATTTTCGTGATGGGAAAACGGGACATTCTGGTTATTCAAAAAAAACCTGTGGCTGTCGGCATGCGTTCCCTTCTCGGAACACTTAGCCTGGTCCTGACCTTTGCCGCGTTTGCCGCCATGCCGATGGCGGACACAACCGCCTTTCTGTTCACCTCCTCTTTATTTATCCCGGTTCTGGGGCTTTTCTTCCTGCATGAAAAAGTCGGCCCTTACCGATGGGGCGCTGTTTTAACCGGATTCACCGGCGTCCTTATCATGGCAACTCCCGCCGGAGAGATAAATACGCTCGGCGTCACGCTGGCTTTAAGCGCCGCCTTCATGCACGCCATATTGCAAACCCTTCTGCGGCATCTGGGAAAATTCGAAAAACCGGAAACGGTCACTTTTTATTTTGTCCTCATCGGAACTATTACGTCCGCACTGGCGCTGCCCTTCGTCGCCAGCCCCCCGACGGTGGAGGAAATACCTCTCCTTTTTGGTGTAGGATTGACCGGTGCCCTGGCGCAATATCTGATCTCTGTCGCCTTCAGCAAAGCGCCCGCCGCGATCATTACCGTCTTCAATTACTCCGGCATTATCTGGGCCACCCTGTTCGGATGGGTCATCTGGCAGGACCTGCCGTCCCTTTCCATCTGGATCGGCGGAAGCATTGTCATTGTCTCCAATCTCTTTATCATCTGGCGGGAAAGCCGGCAGGGAAAAATCACAGAAGACCGTATCCGGGCGAAAATATAGTTGACATAATTATTAAACCCTGTTCTTCTGGCTGAATGCCGGATTTTGTACCCCCATACGCTCTTCACCTGCAGGCTTATCAAGCCCTGCTGGAAACCTGTTATGCCGATACCAGCAGCACTCTTTTTCCCGATGGCGAAAACGTTTCTCCTTACAAAAACAATGGTGATCTGGACGCACAGGCCATGGTCTGTGAAAGAGCCGGTTTTTTACTGATAATCGGCGAAACAATGACCGGCTTCGAACGGTTTCTTGCCTGCACTCAGGACGATCAGACTCTTCTCTCCATGGACGCAAAAAATTTTATTCGAGACACCGTGGAAGGAATTGAAAACCTCTCGAATGACCCGGAATATATAGCCTCTTCCCTTGCCCAAACCCGTGAATTCTTCGGATTTATAAATGAAACGGCTTTCCTTTCGGGTAAAGCACTGGCCGTTGAATGGATGAAAGAAAGAATAGGTGATTTCCTTGAAATCGTCCCGGTAGACGAGCCGGAGGTGCGCGTCAGCACCTCCTTAAAAAAAGACGCCCCTCACAACAGGCTTCATTAATTACTGAAGCTGCAGACCGTACTCGGTATAGATCCCGATTGGCAGTTTGGTGCGCCAGTCTTTCAGGATAAAGGTTCCGTTCGGCCTGCTGCGCGTCACACCGTAGACCACGTCGACCACGTGGGCCACACGGCGTTTATCATATCCGGAAAGGTGGTAAAATTGGGGCCCGACAACCAGAACGGGAATATCATCATCTATCTTCTGGTCTTTGAGGATATTGGCCTGATAAAACCCGTCGATAAGGCTCAAACCGTTTTCACTTTGGGACAGCCAGTCTTCGGCGTACCAGTCCCGCCCCTGCCACTGTGTATTATGCGGGTGCTTGCCGTTTTCCAGATACGGATTGAACGTCTTGTAGGACGTCCATTCCTCATGGCCCATGCCCCAACTGAACACCCAGGGTTTCGGCTTGGCCAGTGCAGACGAAGACACGGCAAGAACCGCGAAAAAGGAAAACAAAATCAATGTGTTACGAAAAATCATGGGGATAACCGAAATGTTGTTAAATATATCAACGCGTTATTAACGTATAAATGATACACTAAAAATATGATTGGCGCCATATCTACTGCATTATCGGGTTTATTTGCCGCTTCCAAACGGGTGGAGGCGAGCGCGTCGAATATCGCCAATGTCTCTTCAGCCGGGGCTTTGGACGAAAAAGACGGGCGCGCGCCTTACAGCGCCCTGACAACCGTCCAGAAAGCGAGTGAGGGGGGCGGGGTACAGGCCGAAAACATCCCGAAAGATCCAGGATTCGTTCCGGCTTATGCGCCGGATTCTCCTTTCGCCAACGAAGACGGGCTGATCGGCGTTCCCAATACAGACCTTGCGGAGGATGCCGTGAACCTCAAGCTTGCCGAAACGGCCTATAAAGCCAATCTGGCGACTATCAAAACCGCCGGTGAAATGAATGACGAACTTCTGCGCATTCTGGATGATGAAGCTTAAAAAAATGGTGCCGGCAGAGAGATTTGAACTCCCGACCTTCGGTTTACAAAACCGCTGCACTACCACTGTGCTATGCCGGCCCTTTCAGAAAGACGGACACTAACAAAAAAAAACAGGGCTGAACAGTCTTTTCCGCGCCTTTTACCCTCTTTTAAGCCTCCTTTAAGCCTCTGGGCCCCTCCTGATTTACCCCCTGTAAAACCCCCTATAAAACCCCCGAACGATTTGGAATAAATCCTTTTTTTCTGCTAGACTGCCCGGTGGTGCGAAACTACAAGAAGTCGGGTTATTAACGGGCAATCATCATGGCAGACGGCAAGCAGGACGGTTCAGCGGATGTCGCGACAGGCATGGGCATTATGCTCGTCGTTCTGGGCGCCTGCGGCTATCTTGTCTGGTGGCTCTGGACGGAAGAAATCCTGAGCGCCCTGCGCTGGGTCCGTTACGGCGAAATGTGGGTTGTCTCGCATTTCGTGGACGACGACTTTGTGGTCGCATGGGGCAAGGAAAAAATACTTTTTTGGGAGTGGTTCGAAGGCACCCCGAAAGTTCGCGCCGAGAATCTGGATACAAAAAAAATAAGTATTATGACAACACTGGCGCTCACGCCGTTCAAATGGATTGTCGGAGGCATTATTTCCCTTATCGGCCTTTGGGCTATTTTCAAGGGTCCGGGCACGCAGTACCGGCAACGCTTCAATCTGGACGGGCTTATTAAGTTTCAGGCGGGCGCGTTTCCCATCATTTCCCCTTTTGTAAAATTCAACCCTTCCAACCAGCCTCCCCGTCCGCCGGGTTCTCCCGTTCCGGCAGAGCTTCCTTTATTTGCCGAAGCTCTGGGGCCGGAAGAATGGCTGGCCTATAACAGCATCCCCATTCCTGACGGAAAGCTGGACGAAGGAGCGGCCTTCAGGGCTTTTGCCCAACAACTGGGGCCGCGCTGGCAGGGGGCGGCGAAACTTCCGCCCTATAAACAAATTCTTCTTGCCTCTTGCTGCCTCAAGGCTTGCCGCAAAAGAAGGGATGCCGATGACCTGCTCTCGCGCCTTGCAAAATGCTGGTCGCATGACAAAGGGCTCGACCTTAAAAAAGACCGGGGCCTTGTCAAAGACGCCCGGAAGATTTTAAAGAACAGGGATCTCGCCGGAAAAATGCTTTCACAATGCAATCAGCACGCCTGGCAAACGACAGCCCTTTTGCGGGGCGTTACCGTCGCCAGAGAAGAAGGGGGCGTTCTGGCGCCGGCTCAATTTGTCTGGTTGCGCGGTTATGACAGGGCCCTTTGGTATCCCCTTAATAATTTAGGACGCCATACCCATCACCCGGAAGCGCTTGGCGCAATCGCCCACTACAAAGCCGAAAAAATGGCAAAGCGGCCCATTCCAAGGGCGAAAGTCGGAGACGCCGTCCAAACAATGGTGGATTACATGAACTCCGATCTGGCACGCCCGGTGCCGCAAATCGATTATAGCGGATCCAAAAAACGCGGAATTAAAAAACTGAAAGCAGCATAAAAACAACTCAAGAACAGGAAAACCATCATGTGCAAATTTTGGAACAAACTAACAGGAAAGCACCAGTCCACAGCCAGCGTCAGCGGGGAATGCCTTGTCCTCTCCCTTCCCGGGGCCATCGATCCCGTCGTCTGGCGCATGGAACTTTCGCAGGTCAAATCCTCCGCCTTCGAAATACACGAAAGGGAAAACGGGCGCCACATCCTGTGCATGAAAAATTCCGCCGGACAGCATGAGGATATTGCGCCTTTCTTCAACAGGGAAGATGCCGTTCAAGCCCTTATATGCGTGTCCTCCGCCCTTCAAAATGCGGCACAACATAATATAACCGTTCCCGTTGCCGCAAACACACAAGGCCCCAAAGAAGGCGCAAAAATCGCAGGGGGCGCGGCGGAAATCCCACCGCCCGTTCAAAGAAGCTCGCATAAAACAGAAGCTCTCAAATGGCTGGTGACGGCTGTTGGCGTTATTGTCGTTCTGGGATTGTTTTTCTACCTTTCTTCCCTGACGCCACAATCTTCCGGGGTCTTTTCCGCGGAGCAAACGGCAAATTCAGGTCGGGAAGACGAAGGATCGTCTACCGGCGTTCCCGTTTCTGCGAGTGATTTTTTAAACGGACTTTAAATTTTAAGTAAGAAAGACAGGTTTTTCACTTTTCTGGTTTTTGAATAATGTTTGATATAAAAAGATATGCTTACGGCAAGAAAGATGTCATGCGTGACATCCGCCCGCTCTATGTCCGTTTTGGAGATAAGCTTCAGGAACCGGAATACGCCTTAACCTTTTGCCTTATGGGTGTTTTGTCTCTTGTCTTTCTTCCCTCTGCCGTTCTTTTTTCAGACATTCTCCTGATTGTTTACCTGCTGTTTTTCTGGTGGCTGAAAACACGGGACAGAAGCCTGCCCGGAAAGCTTCCCGTTGGCGCCCCTTATCTGGACAGGAATAATTTAACGCCCGGAAAAGATGGAACGCCTGAAGGCATTTTATATTTGGGAAACGATATTACGACCGGCGAACAGCTTTGGTACAGCAACTCCGACGCCCGAACCCATGCCCTGTATCTGGGAACCACAGGATCCGGTAAAACGGAAGGATTAAAATCCATGGTCACAAACGCCCTGACATGGGGGTCGGGCTTTGTATATGTCGACGGTAAGGCCGATACGGATTTATGGTCTTCCATCTCTTCCCTTGTCCGCCGGTTCGGACGGGACGACGATCTTCTGGTTCTGAACTATATGACGGGAAACTCGGACGAACGCGCGCCCTCCAACACCATGAACCCGTTTTCCAGCGGTTCGTCCTCTTATCTGGCCAACATGCTGGTATCTCTCATGCCGGAAGCCGAAGGGGACAACGCGATGTGGAAAGAGCGGGCGGTATCCTTGCTCAACTCCCTGATGCCGGCCCTTACCTGGAAAAGGGACAATCAGGATGTGCCTTTATCGGTCAGCACATTGCGGCAATTCATGAATCTGGACAGAATTATCCAGATTTCACGGGATGAAGCCATCCCACAAAAACTGCGTGAGAGTCTTCAGGGTTATCTCGACACATTGCCGGGCTACGTTGATGATGCGTTTGACGACAACGGAAAAGAAAAACCCGTGGGACCGGACCAGCCCATGGTGGACACGACAACGGTGCGCCAGCAGCACGGTTACCTGACCATGCAGTTTACACGCGCACTGCAATCTCTCGGGGATGATTACGGCTATATTTTTGACGCTCAGGATGCCGATGTCGATATGGTGGATATTGTCCTGAACCGGCGCGTTCTTGTTGTGCTTATCCCCGCGCTTGAAAAATCCGGAGATGAAACGGCCAACCTGGGTAAAATTCTTGTTGCCACGTTAAAAGGAATGATGGGCTCGTCTCTGGGCGCGAATCTGGAGGGAGAAAGCTCTACAATTATTGAGAACAAACCAACCTTCTCCTCCACGCCTTTCATGACCGTCTTTGACGAGGTCGGATATTACACCGCGCAAGGCATGGCGGTGATGGCCGCTCAGGCGCGTTCTTTAGGATTCTCTCTCGTCTTTGCTGCGCAGGACCTTCAGGCCATGGAAAAAAGGGTGAAGGAAGAGGCGCGGTCCATCACCGCCAACTGTAACATTAAAATCTTCGGGAAACTTCAGGACCCGACCCAGACAAGGGAGTTTTTTGAAAATCACGTCGGGAAGGCCTACGTATTAAAAGCCTCCAGCTATAATCTCACCGGCGGGACCATGACGACAGGGGGCTATCATGACACCCAGCAGGCGCAGGTCGATCTGGGTACACGGGCCGATTATGACGACCTTAAAGAAATGAAAGAGGGTGAAGCTATTATCTCTTTCGGAGGCGATCTTAATCAGGCGAATATCTTCTATTGCAATCCCGGCATGGCCAAAGCCATGCGGGTTACCCGTTTTCTGGCCCTTCCGCCTCCGGATGAACATCTCTTGAAACATTCGGAACAGATGACAAAGCTGCGGGATTGTCTTGTGAACAAAAACTGGACGGCGATGGGGGCCGATGTCGCCGTAGAAACGCCGCCGGAAATTGCGGCGCTCGCCGGAGGGTTTCAGGCAGGTCAGGCAGGAACGGATTCTCCGATTGATGCCGGCATATTTGCGCTGGCAGAGCTTCATGCCCGACAATTCCCGGAAGAGGCCGCAAAGGCGCTGGAACCGGAACCGGATCCTGTTCCGGACACTCCGCCTACTGCAGCACAGGAACCTCCGCCCGTCCAAGCAACCACGCCCTCTGAAGGCGTAAAAAATACCGCCGAAAAAGCCATTTCGTGGAAGGATCTGGTGGACGAAACGCCGGAGACACTTTCGTCGCCGCCCGCAGGCGCGACGCAAAAGATAGGCTATATCAAAGCAAGGCTTGATGAAAAAACACGAAACTTTCTTGAAAATTCCGGCAAAAAAATACGGGATGCCATTTTCAAAGCCAAAGGAACGACAGATGCAGCGGAATAAAAACAGAAACAAACAGGACTCCGGCAACATTCTTGTAATCATCCTTGTCGCCATCGCCCTTTTTGGCGCGTTGATGTTTGCGTTCAATAAGGATTCAAATCAGGGCACGAGCAACCTGACCCAGAAACAAACCAAAATTGCGGCGGCAGATATTTTGTCTTATGCACAAAATATTGAACGGGCCGTGAACAAGCTCCGGCTTAAAGGAACGTCCGAAAGCGATCTGGATTTTGAAAATACGGCTGTTGCAGGTTATACCAACGCTTCCTGCGCCGATGACAGCTGTGAAATATTTGATCCTCTCGGTGGAAAGCAAATCTGGCAGGCCCCTCCGGGCGGCGCCAATGATGAAAGCCAGTGGGCCATTACGGGCGCGATCCGCATAAATGGCGTTGGAACGGACGGGGCTGCGGCGAGCAATGCAGACCTCACCCTCTTTCTACCCAACGTAACTAAAATGGTTTGCACGGAGATCAACACAAAACTCGGCGTTACAAATCCCGGAGGAGATCCGCCACAAACAGCCGGGAACGCAAATTATACAACAAAATACCAGGGAACGTTTGCCGCAGGGGATCTGGTTTCCGAGGCCAATTTAAACGGAAAGGAAGCCGCCTGTTTCGAAGGCAATGGAACGCCCGCTGCCGGAACATATCATTTTTATCAGGTTCTTCTTGCCCGATAAAATCGGGGACAGTATACTTTTCCGGACCGATTCAACCGGAGGATGAGATATGGCACGCCAGGCTCGCATTGTTCTGCCCGATACACCGCACCACATCATGCAACGCGGAAGCGAAGGGGAGAATATTTTTTTTGAAAAAGACGATTTGAAAACCTATCTAAGCCTTCTGGCACAGCAATGTAAAATCCACAATGTTTCGATCTGGTCTTACTGTTTGTTGCCCAACCAGATTCACCTGATTGCCTTCCCGCAAACCCCGGAAGGTCTGGCGCAGGCCATCGGGGAAACGCATCGCCGCTACTGTGCTCATATCAACGCCCGCACAGGCCGTAAAAAAAGCCTCTTCCAGAGCCGCTTTTTTTCCTATCCGATGGATGAGCGTTCCCTTCTCTCTGCCGCACGGTTTATCGAAGTCCTGCCCGTCATGGCAGGTCTGGCACCCGGCGCCGAATGCTATCTCTGGAGCAGTGCGAGAGCGCATACAAAAAACAAAGAAGATATTTTACTGGCGAAAGAAAAACCGCTCGTCCATTTCATACCGGACTGGACCGGCTTTTTGAATATGTCCACCCCCATGAAAGAAAATGACGATATCGAGCTTCACCTCCAAACGGGCCGCCCGCGCGGATCCGACGATTTTCTGGACAGCGTTGAAAAGATGATCGGCCGTTCTGTGCGCCCGCAAAAACGGGGACGGAAACCAAAGCAAGCCGCGGCCGCAGCCTGACCTGCCCCCCTACATCCGGTCCGGAACGGAAATGCCCAACAGCCCCAGAACCAGTTCAAGCTGCGCCGCTGTGAGGGCGCATAACGCCAGACGGCTTTTTTTGAGCGCCTCATCCTCTTCGGATAAAATATGGCAGGTCCCGTAAAAAGAACTGAATTCCTGCGCCAGCCTGTAGGCGTAGTCGCATAAATGATGCGGAGCGTAGTGACGCAACGAAGCGTCAATATAATCCGGCAATTCCGTCAGCAAAAGCGCCAGGGCACGGTCTTCGTCTTTGATTTTGAAATCAGCTTTATTCCGGCAGTCATTACAGCCCGCCTTGCGCAGCAGGGATTTAATGCGCACGGCCTGATACAATAAATACGGCCCTGTCTTTCCTTCAAAGCTGGTCAGACGGTCCAGATCGAAAACGTAATCGGCCTGACGCTGGTTTTGAAGATCGGCAAACTTGATCGCCGCAATCGCAACCTTGTGCGCCACGTCCTCGCGTTCATCGCCTTCAATATCCGCAGCCAGATTCGCTTCGGTCAAACGCTCCCGCGCCTTGCTTTCCGCCATTTCAATAAGATCCTGCAACCGCATCACGCCGCCGCTGCGGGTTTTGAACGGCTTGCCGTCCGGGCCGTTCATCGTGCCAAACCCGGCATGGGTCAGTTCGACCGTTTCCGGCACAATACCGGATTTTTTAGCCGCACGAAAAACCTGTTCAAAGTGCAAAGACTGACGCTGATCCACCACATAGATTATTTTTTCCGGATTTTGTTCCGCCATCCGGTCCACCAGTGTCGCCATATCGGTCGTGCCGTACATCACCGCGCCGTCGCTTTTATAAATAATGAGCGGCGGCATTTCCTTGTTATCGTTTTCTTCCGCAACCTGAAAAACAAGCGCACCCTCGCTCTCTTCGGCCAATCCTTTTTCTTTCAACCCCTCCACCATCGGCGCGATAAGATCATGGACGTGGGCCTCCCCCTTCCAGAGATCGAAATGAACATCAAGATTTCTATACGTCTTTTTCATGCCCGCGACAGACACTTCAAAAATTTTCCGCCATATCGGATAATAAGGTTCTTCCTTGTTCTGAAGTTTCAGAGTCGCTTCCTGCGCGCGCTTCATAAGATCTGGATTTTCCTTGGCCGCGCCGGAGGCCCTCGGATAACGCACCGCCATATCATCCATCAGGCGCGCCACGGCCGCTTCATCGCTGACATCCGTTTCCAGAACCAGATTTTCTTCCCCTTTTTCGAGGTAATCGGAAATCAACATCCCCAGATGCGTTCCCCAATCGCCCATATGCACATCGCCGTAAGTCTTGTATCCCGCAAACGTCATAATCCGGCGCAAAGAGTCCCCGATGATGGCCGCGCGCAAATGCCCCACATGCATGGGCTTGGCGATATTCGGCCCGCCGTAATCCAGCACGACAGGCGGAGCATTTTGGATTTCCGGCGTTCCGAGACGTTCGTCCCCTGCCAGAGATTTGAGATGCCCGGCCAAAAACGCATCCGTGACATTCAGGTTGATAAAGCCGGGACCGGCGATTTCGACTTTACTAAAGATGTCATTCTGAGGCGCAGCCGAAGAATCTCTTTCCACTTCCTGAGATCCTTCGCTTTGCTCAGGATGACATTTTGACAGTACGTCCACAATCCCCTGCGCCACTTCACGCGGATTCTTTTTGGCAAGCTTTGCCGATTCAAACGCCCCGTTGCACTGGAACTGCGCCAGATCCGGCCGGTCCGACACGTTTACCCGCCCCCGCTCCGCCGGCAACCCCGCCGCCACAAAGGCTTCGCCAACAATTCCCGACAATTTATGTGCAAGTGATGTCATGGTCCCAGCGTTTTTAAACCATTCGCCTCCATTTCACAAGCGCCGCAGGCCCCTTTCCCGATTCCAATAGTTCGTTGGCCAAACCGGGAAGAATAAGGGCTATCTTTTTGATAAAGAAGAATTTTTCCATTAGTTCCTTTGCCGCGCCTCCTTGTTGCGCCTTGCGTTACAGCCCCTTTCAGGGCCCCGTTAAAACAGCCCATTATAGGATATTATTCCTAATCTGTCAAGAATTGGATTTTAACACGAAGGGCACAAAGGACATGAAGTCCGCGAAAGCATCGCCGGCGCGCATTTCATTTTTTACCGCAGAGGCGCAGGGAACGCAGAGTTCTTCTTATCGTCATGCCCGCGAAAGCGGGTATCCAGTGCCCAAGAGCAACACAGAAACTTATGTCTCCGGACTCCCGCCTTCGCGGGAGTGACGGGTAAAAAGCCGCCTGTCATTCTGAGCGCAGCGAAGAATCTCATCATAGATGCAAGGCAATACCTTAAAAGACGTTGAGACTCGGATTTTAACACGAAGGGCACAAAGGACATGAAGTCCGCGAAAGCATCGCAAAAACCGGTAAATCGTTTTTACCACGAAGCTTACGAAGCTTGCGAAGAAACACGAAGTCATTGTTTGAAAAAGAAAAACTTCGTGAAACTTCATGTCCTTTGTGCCCTTCGTGTTAAAAATTCGAAACAATCAACACGTCAGATTTTTAACGAAAGGAACCGGATTCCCCGACTTCAGGCCGCTTGCGCGGCCCTTCGCCCGGAAGGACAACAAGACCTTAAGCGTCCAGCTGCGCCTTGAGGGCGTTTTCCTGAATAAAGTCGCGGCGGGGCTCCACCACATCGCCCATCAGCGTCGAGAAAAGCTCGGAAGCTTTTTCGGCGTCCTTGACCTTCACCTGCAGCAGTACGCGAGCCTCCGGATCCAGCGTGGTTTCCCAGAGCTGCTCCGGATTCATTTCCCCCAGACCTTTATAACGCTGCATGGACAGGCCTTTTTTGCCCTGCGCAAGCACCGCTTCGAACAAAGCCGCAGGACCCGCGACCGTCAGTTCCTTTTCCGCCGTCACCAGCTTTGCCGGCCGCGCAAAATTTTCGTTCATCCACTCCCGCCCTTTTTGCAGGCGCAACGCATCGGGAGAGCGGATATGGTCGGGCGTAATGTTTAAAGACTCTTCCACGCCGCGAATCACGCGCTTCAACACATAGCCGTCTTCCTCCGTAAAGGAGACTTCCCATGTTTTTTCGTTTTTGGCGGCCAGCGCGTTCATCCGCCCGGCCAGATCCTTCGCGTATTTATCCGCCAGCTTTTGATCCTCGAAAATCTGTCCGTCAAAGGCGCCGGCGATTCCCGCCTGCACGACAGCGTCACGGTTGCCGACCTTCCTGGCCAGCGCGTTCATGCTCGCCCGCAGCCCTTGCGATTTTTCGATCAGGTCGCGCAGGTCGTTCCCCGCGCGCTCCGCCCCGGTATGATCGACCAGTTTAAGGTCCCCCAGCGCCGCCGTAATCAGGTAATTTTCCATCTCGGCATCGTCTTTGAGATATGTCTCCCCGCCTTTTCCGCGCTTGACCTTGTAAAGCGGCGGCTGGGCAATATAGAGATAGCCTTTTTCAATCACCTCCGGCATGTACCGGAAAAAGAAAGTCAGCAAAAGCGTGCGGATGTGCGATCCATCCACGTCCGCATCCGTCATGATGACTATTTTGTGATAACGGATTTTATCCAGATTGAATTCATCCGCGCCGATCCCCGTGCCCAGCGCCGTAATCAGCGTTCCCACCTGTTCGGAGCCGAGCATTTTATCAAAACGCGCACGCTCCGTATTCAGGATTTTCCCCCGCAGAGGCAAAATGGCCTGGTTCTTCCGATCGCGCGCCTGCTTCGCGGAACCGCCGGCGGAATCCCCCTCGACAATAAAGATTTCGGAATCCGCCGGATCGCGCGACTGGCAATCCGCCAGCTTGCCCGGCAGGTTGGAAATATCCATGACGCCCTTGCGGCGGGTCAGATCCCGCGCTTTACGGGCCGCCTCGCGCGCCGTTGCCGCTTCGACAATCTTGCCGACAATCATTTTTCCTTCCACCGGATTTTCTTCCAGCCACATGCCGAAATATTCCGCGATCGCCGATTCCACAACCGGTCGCACTTCGGACGACACAAGCTTGTCTTTGGTCTGGGAAGAGAATTTCGGGTCCGGAACCTTGACGGACAACACGCATGTCAACCCTTCGCGCATGTCCTCGCCGGTCAGTTTGACTTTCTCTTTCTTCAAAAGACCTTTTTCATCCGCATATTTGGAAATCACGCGGGTCAGCGCCGAACGAAAACCCTGTAAATGCGTTCCCCCGTCGCGCTGGGGAATGTTGTTCGTAAAACACAGCATGGTTTCATGGTAGGCATCCGTCCATTCCAGAGCCGCTTCCACCGTGGTGCCGCTGGCGTCGTCTTCCGATACAATGGAAATCGCCTCTTTAATGATCGGCTTTTTGCTGCGGTCCAGCCACTCCACAAATCTCTGGATTCCGCCTTCGTAATGAAGATGCGATTCCTTGGGCGTTTCGCCGCGACAATCGGTCAGGTAAATATTCACGCCGGAATTCAGGAAAGCCAGCTCCCGCAGGCGCTCCTCCAATGTCGAAAAATCAAATTCCGTCATGGTAAAGGTTTCGGTCGACGGCAGGAAAGTCACATCCGTTCCGTTGCGCTCGCCTTCTTCCATGTCACGCTTCGGCTGGAGATCGCCCTCGGGCTCCCCGTGCCGGAAGCGCATAAACCATTCCTTGCCCTCTCGGCGAATCGTCAGGGTCAGATATTCGGACAGCGCATTGACAACAGACACCCCCACCCCGTGCAGACCGCCGGACACTTTGTAGGAATTCTGGTCAAATTTTCCCCCGGCGTGAAGCTGGGTCATAATGACCTGCGCTGCAGACACTTTCTCTTCCGGATGCTCGTCGACCGGAATGCCGCGCCCGTTATCCTTCACGGTCACGGACCCGTCGGCGTTAATCATCACGTCGATGCGGTCGCAGTGCCCGGCGAGCGATTCGTCAATCGCGTTGTCGACGACCTCGTAAACCATGTGATGCAAACCCGTGCCGTCATCGGTATCCCCGATATACATGCCGGGACGCTTGCGCACGGCATCCAGCCCCCGCAAAACCTTGATGGAATCGGCACCATAATCACCGGTATTGTTCTTTTTCGGAGGCATGTCTTTGTCTGTCTTTCGGGCTGCTGTACTCATAGGTTTCTTTTGCTCTAAAAATAAGGAAAAACCGCAGTTTTCTGCGCTATTTCATGAAGGCTTTGTTATAGCACGCAACCGGGACGAAAAACAGAGAAAAACAGGGATTTTACACCCGTTTTTCAGGCTGCAAGCCCTTGATTTAAAAGAAGAATTTCGCCCGTCCCGACAGAGAAAAACTGCGCATTGTTTTCTATCGCGGAAAACAGCTCCAGATCGGCCCCGCTCATCCAGACCTGCCCCCCGATCCGGTGCAATAATCCGAACAAAACGGCGCGCCGGTCCTCATCCAGATGGGCCGCGATTTCATCCAGAAGCAGGGCGGGAGGACTCCCCCGTTCCGCCGCCATCAGCCGCGCATGGGCCAGGATAATCCCGATCAAAAGCGCCTTTTGCTCCCCCGTCGAGCATTGACCGGCCGCCATGTTCTTGGCCGCATAGGACACGCTCAGATCACTTTTATGCGGCCCGGTCGCCGCGCCGCCGGTCTGCGCATCGCGGACGCGGGATCGCGCCAGTTGAGAGACGAACATCTCTTCCACTTCCAGCGCGGGCGCCTTTTGCAAAAGCTCCTCAATCGTTCCCCGCACAGACAATCCGGCCTGCGGGAAAAAACCTTTTTCCTCCGAACCGGCCTGCAGGCAGGCTTTTTGCAGGCGCCGGACAAATTCCAGTCGCGCCGCCGCCAGCGCCACGCCCGTTTGCGCCATTTGCTGTTCCAGCCCCGTGAGCCACGCCGGATCGCCTTCCCCTTCAGAAAGAATTTTCGAGCGCTGGCGCAGCGCATTCTCGTAGCGCGTGGCCCGGCCCGAATGCCCCGGATCATACGCGAAAACAAGCTTGTCCAGAAAGCGCCGCCGCCCGCCTGCGCCATCAATAAACAGCCGGTCCATCTGCGGGGTCAGCCAGACGCAGGACAAATAATCGCTTAAAGCCATCTGGCTTTTGGCGGGCACGCCATTAATCTGGATTTTCCGGCGGCCTGTCTGCGTATCCAGCCCCGTCCCCAGCTTCACCGGCCCGCCGGACGTTTGTACGGTGGCGGATATGGCCCACGGATTTAATCCCTCACCCTCCCGCTTTGCGGGTCCCTCCCTCTCCCCATGGGAGAGGGTAATGTGCTGCCGCTGCATCTCGAAAGCCCCCGCGCCGCGCAGGCCCCGGCCCGGCGTGAGCAGGGACACCGCTTCCAATATATTGGTCTTGCCCGCGCCGTTCGGCCCGCTCAAAACAATCAGGCCGGGAGAAAGACCTTCCAGCCGCGCGTTTTCATAAGAGCGAAAATGGGAAAGAGCTAAACGGGAAATATAGGACATAGACACATTTTAAACGACAACATCACAGAAGAACACGGGGTTTTACAGGGAAAGCAAATATACGCCCAGTATTATAAAGCTGATCATCACAAATTTAAACAAAAGCGGCCCATCTAGCGCTTTTCTGGGAAAAATAGAGGAAGAAAAAAGCCCGGCCAGCAGGGACAAAATCAGAATAAAAGCTGGCTGCACCCCGCCGATCGTCTGGACCAGCGCCACGGAAGGCCCCACCGAAGCAGCCTTATACCAGACGGCCATAGCGACCGATTGAAGCAGAACCTGTATTAAAAAGATAAAGAAAACAAAACGGCTTTTCCCTCTGGCAATCTCCAATGCCTTTCCGCGCCATGACGGCACAGACAAAACAAGAAAGGTTGACCCCAGCGAAGACCCAATCCACGACCAGAAAGCAAAGATCTGCCAGCTATATTGAACAATGAAGAACTTGGAGAGCACCATAAACACGGCAATGATCATGGACGCCAGCAACATCAAAAGAACCGCTTTTTTATTGATCGCCTTCTTTTGAAAATCGTACCCCACCATGATGGAAGCGCTGACAATCAAAAGTGCCTCACCCGCCTGAAGAAACGTTGCCGTTTCCCCAAGAAACACCAATGCTAGTATGAAGACGAAAACCGGTATCGTCTGGTAGATCGGCACCGCATTCCCGGCATTATCTTCCTGAAGCGCGTAGATATAAGGAAGGAAAGAAGACGTTAGTAAAAAACCCAGCCCCATCATCATAAATGCTGGAAAAAGATTCACCTCTATCACATGCGGTACAAAAACGTAAAAACTGGCCGCCGCAAAAATTTCAAATACAGCAGAGGCGTAGATAAGCAGCGCCCCCGATCCGGCAAATGTGCTTTTGGCCAGATATTCATCCATCAGATTGTTACACGCCCATAAAAAAGGTGGAATGCAGGAAAGGAGAATCCAGCTCATGACACGTTCACACCACAACATTCCGGGGCGTGCCGGATTTAAAGGCCGCGATATTTTCCGCAAGCTGATCCATCAGGCGCTGGCGCGCTTCCCGGCTGGCCCAGGCCGTGTGCGGCGTAACAATGATGTTCGGAACATCCGGCTCCAGCAAGGGATTGCCTTCGCGGGGCGGCTCCCTGCTTAATACATCCACCCCCGCCCCGGCGATCGTTCCGGCGCGCAGGGCATCGGCCAAATCCTGTTCATTCACCACGCCGCCGCGCGCGGTGTTAATCAAAAAGGCGCTGTCTTTCATCATCGCCAGCTCTTTCGCTGTAATTAAATTTTCCGTCTCCGGCGTCAGGGGGCAATGAAGGGTCAGAATGTCGGATTGTTTCAGCACGTCTTCAAAAGGCCGCCGCCCTTCCCGGATATCGCCTGCGCCGGGGCGCTCTGCGATCAAGACCTCCATACCAAAGGCCCGCGCAATCGCCTCAACACCCCTGCCCAATGTCCCATGCCCGACAATTCCCAGCGTTTTTCCCGCAAGCTCTGTGATCGGAAAATCCAGAATCGAAAACGTCCGGCTCGCCTGCCAGCGCCCCTGCCGGACGATATCATTGTATTGCGTCAGCCCCGTCGCCAGCGCCAGTATCAACGCAAAAACATGCTGTGTGACCGCTTCGGTCGCATAATTCGTGACATTGCAAACGGTCACTCCGGCCTCTTTCGCCGCCTCAAGATCCACATTGTTCACGCCCGTCGCCGCCACGGCGATCAGCTTCAAATCCGGCGCGTTTTCAATGATCTCCCGCGTCAGGACCACTTTATTGGAAATAACAACATGCGCGCCCTCGATGCGCTGCGCAATCTCGTCCGGCTTCGTATGATAATGGATATCCCAGCGTTCGAGCGTGCCTTCAAGAGCCGTTAAATCCAGCTCTTCGGGCCTGTAGGTTTCAAAATCAAGCCCGACCCCTTTGGAAACAGGTGCGGGCATCACACCCGCAGCGGCATCAACACGTAAAGGGAAGACGTATCGCTGGTGTCCTGGATAATCGTCGGGCTGGCAGAATCGGCCAGCGTCAGGCGGCAGCCATCCCCCTCGATCTGGGAGGTGATATCCAGCAGATATTTGGCGTTAAAGCCGATCTCCATATTGTCGTTCCCGTTGATTTCCACATCCTCTGTCGCGCTGCCGGATTCCGGCGAATTGGCGGACAGCGTCATGGTCTTGCCGTTCAGGGCAATTTTCACCGCATGAGACTTGCCGTCGGAAATCGTGGACACGCGGTCAATCGCCCCGGTGAATATTTTCGGACTGATCTCCACAACCTTGTCATTGCCTTCGGGAATGACGCGCTGATAATCCGGGAAGGTCCCGTCGATCAGCTTCGACGTCAGGACGATATGGTCAAAGGTAAAACGGATTTTGCTTTCCGAGAGGCTGATCTGGATTGAATCGCCGGCCTCATCGATCAGCTTGCGCATCTCGGCCACAGCCTTGCGCGGCAAAATAACGCCCGGCATATCGGCCGCACCCTCGGGCAGCGGCATTTCAAAACGCGCCAGACGGTGGCCGTCCGTCGCCACCGCACGCAGAACCTTCACACCGGCATTTTCCGCCGCGTGAATGTAAATGCCGTTCAGGTAATAGCGGGTTTCCTCCGTCGACATCGCAAATTTCGTCCGATCGATCAAAGCGCGCAGGTCGTTGGCGGGCAGGGAAAAGCTTGTGCCCAGATCGCCCTGACCGATTTCCGGGAAGTCCGCCACAGGCAGACACGCCAGCTTGAAGTTGGAGCGGCCGGCTTTGACGCTCATCTGGTTCCCGGACGGCTCCAGAACGATTTCGATCTGCGCGTCTTCGGGCAGTTTTTTGACAATATCGAACAGCGTGCTGGCAGGCGCCGTGGTCGCGCCGGATTCGGTGACCTGCGCCGCCACAGCCTCGTTAATCTCCATATCCATGTCGGTCGTGGAGAGGCTCAAAACCCCGTCTTCGGCCTTCAAAAGCACGTTGGAGAGAATCGGAATCGTATTCCGGCGCTCCACGGCGCTCTGGACATGGCTTAAGGAACGTAAAAGGGCGGTGCGGTCTATGCTCAGCTTCATCGCAAAAATCCATTCATCATTTATCTGCTTTAGGAACCCCGACTATAGCACACAAGACCCTGCTGCCAAGCGGTTTTAGAGGGTTTTCCCATAGGTTATAAGAATAGAAAAAGCGGGGCTTCCATAAAGGGAAAGCCCCGCGCAAAGATAAGGAGATGGAACATAACAGGAAAAACGCGAATATCAGCCGGAATATCAGCCGGTCAGGGCCCGTTTGATGACATCGACATCCTGTGCGAAGGATGGGTCTTCCCCCGAAAGCTCTTCGATCTTGCGCACGGCATGCATGACCGTCGTATGGTCCCGCCCGCCGAATTTGCGGCCGATTTCCGGCAGGGAACGCGCCGTAAGCTGCTTGGACAGGTACATGGCCACCTGCCGGGGACGCGCCACGTTGCGCGCCCGGCGCGCCGAGTGCATATCCGCAAGGCGAATATTGTAATGCTCGGCCACTTTGCGCTGGATTTCATCAATCGTAATCCGGCGGTCATGGGAGCGCAAAAGATCCTGAAGCACTTCCTGCGTCGTTTCCAGCGTGATGTCCCGCTTGGCCACGTCCGCATGGGCCACGATCCGGTTCAGCGCCCCTTCAAGTTCACGGATGTTCGACGTGACCTTCAGCGCCAGAAATTCCAGGACGGCTTCGGGCACATTCGCCTGAAGCTGTTTCTTTTTGGCCTTCAAAATGCCAAGGCGCAGATCGTAGGTGCTGGGCTGTATATCCGCCACAAGCCCCCAGGCCAGACGGGAGCGGAGCCGCTCGTCCAGTCCTGTGAGATCGCACGGCGCTTTATCGGATGAAATGATAATCTGCTTGTTCTGATCCACCAGCGCATTGAAGGTATGGAAAAATTCCTCCTGCGTCGATTCCTTGCCGCTGATGAACTGGATATCGTCAATCATCAGCACGTCCACGGAGCGGAAAAAGTCCTTAAAGGCCATCGTCTCATTCGCGCGCAACGCCTTGACGAACTGATACATGAATTTTTCGGCAGACAGATACATAACCCCTTTACCCGGATTCTGCTCCTGCATGGCCCAGGCGATCGCGTGCATCAAATGCGTCTTGCCCAGCCCGACGCCGCCATAAACGAAAAGCGGATTGAACGGAACGCTCGCGCTCTCGACAACACGGCGCGCCGCCGCATGCGCCAGCGCATTTGGTTTTCCTACAACAAAACTATCGAACGTAAAACGCTGATCCAGCGGAGAGGAAATATCAAAAAGAGCCTCCTGTTCCCTGGTTTTATTTTCATTTGCCTTGAGGGGCTTGTCCGCCTCTTCCTCATCATCCAGCGGAAGGGCGCTTTGAACGACGACGATCTCAAGACGTTTGATCTCGCTGCTTTGCTCTGCGCACATCTCAAGAATGCGGGCCGCATAATGGGTCCCGATCCAGTCCTTCATAAAGCGCGTGGGCACGGAGACCTCCAGCGTGCCGTGATAGGACGCGCGCAGCTTCAAAGGTTTCAACCAGCTCCGGAAAACGGCTTCCCCGAATTCGCCGCGCAAGGCTTTATGAACTTCTTTCCAGACGGCCAGAATCTCCGGGCTTGGCTGGAAAGATTCAGGGGCGGTATTTTCTTTCTGGTGCGCGGCGGTGGTGCCACTTCCTTTTACATTCGTCATTCCTTTTGATCTCCACTCACGTTTTTATATTTACAAAATTGAATTCACAATATCATTCCAAATCATTCCGATTTGTCACTCAAACCAACCCGCGCTTTGACATCAAAAAAGCACAAGCACAGCACATGCAAACAAACATGTTCACACCCGCACCAAGTCAAACCACTCTATAAAATAAGGCTCACGGCTTAAAATCTGGACACCTGCCGCGCAGGTTACGATTTTTGCTGTCTTCCCTCCAGTTTTATGCTGCCGAAGCAACAAAAACCCTCTATACCCCACCGACATAAAAACCTGAAAAAAACACCGTCAGATCTTCGGAGCATTTTTATTTTTTATCTCCATCGGAAACCCCTAAAAAAACTTTCAAAAAGTTCTCTGAAAAAAAATTTTTCCGGGGTGATTGAGAAGAACCGTAAACAGATTTTTTCACCCTTTCAACAGGAAAGAATCAAAAAAATTTAAAAAGAAATTTTTGTACAATGGATTCTGGAACATAAAAGAAAAGCCCTCATGAACAAATTCATAAAGGGCTTCAAAGCTTTTGTTTTTATGGCGGTTTTTAAAAACGGCAGAAAAAAATCCTACGCTTTTTTAAGCGCCTTGATGCTGCCGGACAAACGGGAAATTTTTCTGGCTGCCGTATTTTTGTGCCAAATTCCCCTGGCAACGCCGCGTTGAATTTCAGGCTGCGCCGCTTGCAACGCTTCCTGTGCCTGGGCAGCATCCCCGATACCGATCGCAGCTTCCACTTTTTTGATAAAAGTCCGAATGCGGCCCCGGCGGGCACCGTTGATAACCGCACGACGGGCATTGCGGCGAATTCTTTTTTTGGATGAGGCGTGATTGGCCATTTTTAATCTCTTTTTCGTTTCAAATTGTCTTAAAGTCGGGCTGTTTTACGCGGGAAACCTACCCTTTGTCAAGCAAAACTGTTGCCCCGAATCGCCTCTAACGCAGGGGAGAAAGCGTAAAATGAACGATTTCATAGCCCTGTTCCTCCCGGATTTCGAGCTGCAGAACCTCTCCCTCGCGCCGGTAGCTGCCGTCAGGGCGCTCCAGCCAGCCAAGCTGCGGAAGGGCTTCGCGGTAAAAGGCCTGTATTTCATGACGTGAAACACCCCGGCCCGCCGCCTGCGCCTGCGCGATCCGCCCCGAAGGCTTGTCAAAGGCCAGCGCGCCCTGCGGCAATTCCTCAAGCCCCGGCATCACGGGCACATCATAAAGTGTTTCAAAAAACGCGGCCGGCTCCTGCGCCGCCGCCCCGTTCGCCAGACACAAAAGGGCGCAGAGTGTTAGAATAAGGGTTTTCAAGTTTCTCATACCGCCCTTATAGCACCCAAGCGCCCAACAAAAAAGGCCGGAAGAAATTCTCCCGGCCTTTTGCATTTTGTTCCTGTGGAACGAAACGGGTGGAAAGACTTACATCATTCCCATGCCGCCCATTCCACCCATGCCGCCCATGTCACCCATGCCGGCACCTTCCTTGTTGTCATTCGGCGCTTCGGTCACCACGGCCTCGGTCGTAATCATCAGGCCCGCCACGGAAGCGGCGTCCTGAAGCGCTGTACGCACAACCTTCACAGGATCGACGATACCGGCTTTTACGAGATCGGTATATTTGCCTTCCTGCGCATCGTAACCAAAATTGGAATCTTTCTGGTCCTGCAGCTTCCCGACAACGATAGAGCCTTCCATGCCGGAATTTTCGGCAATCTGACGTACAGGCGCCTGCAGCGCGCGGCGGATAATATCGACCCCGACCTGCTGGTCCTCATTGGCGACCTTGATACCGTCCAGCACCTTCGCGGCATAAAGAAGAGCGGTCCCGCCACCGGCGATAATGCCTTCCTCCACAGCCGCGCGCGTGGCATGCATCGCATCGTCAACACGGTCCTTGCGCTCTTTCACTTCCACTTCCGTGGCCCCGCCAATGCGCAAAACAGCAACGCCGCCGGACAATTTCGCCAGACGCTCCTGCAGTTTTTCACGGTCATAGTCAGAGGACGTGTCTTCAATCTGCGCCCGAATCTGGGAAACGCGGGCTTCGATGTCCTTTTTACCGCCGGCGCCGTCAATGATGGTGGTTTCGTCTTTGGTAATCTGAACCTTCTTGGCCGTGCCCAGCATGTCCAGCGTGACATTCTCCAGCTTGATGCCCAGATCTTCGGACACGATCTGTCCGCCGGCCAGAATGGCCATATCTTCCATCATCGCTTTCCGGCGGTCGCCGAAACCGGGTGCTTTCACAGCGGCAATTTTCAAACCGCCGCGCAGTTTATTCACGACCAGCGTCGCCAGGGCTTCGCCTTCCACGTCTTCGGCCACAATCAAAAGCGGGCGGGAAGACTGAACCACGGCTTCCAGAACAGGCAGCATCGCCTGCAAATTGGACAGCTTGGCTTCGTGGAACAGGATGTAAGGATTGTCGAGTTCACAGACCATTTTGTCCGGATTCGTGATGAAATACGGAGACAGATATCCGCGGTCGAACTGCATGCCTTCGACAACCTCAAGCTCGTTCGAAAGGGATTTGGCTTCTTCCACCGTAATCACGCCTTCATTCCCGACTTTTTCCATCGCCTGCGCCAGCATTTCACCGATTTCGGAATCCCCATTGGCGGAAATCGTTCCCACCTGCTTGATTTCGTCATTGGTTTTGACAGCCTTGGCGCGCTTTTTCAGGTCCTCGACGACTTCTTTCACCGCCGCCTCAATTCCGCGTTTCAGGTCCATCGGGTTGCGTCCGGCGGATACGGCTTTCATGCCTTCCCTGACAATCGCCTGCGCCAGAACCGTCGCCGTCGTCGTTCCGTCTCCGGCCTGGTCGTTGGCTTTGGAGGCCACTTCGCGAATAAGCTGCGCCCCGATATTCTGGCGCTTGTTGCTCAGTTCGATTTCCTTGGCAACCGTCACGCCGTCTTTTGTCGTGCGCGGCGCGCCAAAGCTTTTTTCAATCACAACGTTGCGGCCTTTGGGCCCCAGCGTAACCTTTACCGCATTCGCGATGATATCCACGCCTTTCAGCATTTCATCGCGGGCGTCTTCATAAAAACGTACATCTTTTGCAGACATTGTTTTTTCTCCTTTTATATAAGTTAATTTTTTCAGGTCCCCGCCTGCGCGGGAACAACTTCACCGGTTAAGCGGCCAGAACGCCGATAATGTCGGATTCTTTCATCACCATCAGCTCTTCGCCATCGACGGTAATTTCGGTTCCGGCCCATTTCGAGAAAATAACGCGGTCGCCGGATTTCACATCCAGCGGACGAACGTCGCCGTTATCGTTCACATGTCCTGTTCCCACAGCGACAACTTCTCCTTCAATCGGTTTTTCCTGCGCCGTGTCAGGAATAATGATCCCGCCGGCCGTTTTTTCATCTTGTGCGATGCGGCGCAGAAGTACACGATCATGCAAAGGGCGAAATTTCATTTTGAGTTCCTCCTTTAAGAGTTTGATTTTGTTAACAAAATAACAGAGCCCCACCGGCCTGTTAGCACTCCCTTTTTGGGAGTGCCAAATATATAGGGCATCCCTTCAAATTTTGCAAGTTTTTTGCCCCTGCCCAAGACCCGCGCTTTCCCGGCCCTTTAAGGCATTGAACAGAAGTTTTGTGCTAGAATGGAGGGATGAGTGACTTGGAAATTCAACTGGGCGGATTCAGGCTGACCACGGCGCAGATTTTTTATCACATGCCGGATCACCCGCAGCTGATTCAGGAGTTCGTCTGGCAGGACTACGACCTCGCCCCCAAATTTCCAAAGCTGCACGGTTTTTTAGGGTTCTGGACCCGGAAACTGGACGGCCCGATCCATTCCGTCTATGTCGCCAAAAAGGAAATCATCACCCCCGGCGACGTCCGGCTCTGTGCATGCGAGTTTTTTCTACAGTAACCCCTCACCCACTTAGCCATCGCTTTGTCTTACGCCAAAGCGGGGCTTCGTTGCCCTCTCCCTGAAGGGAGAGGGGTTTTCAGGGCGGCGCTTATCAACGGCGGCGTCCGTCTTTCGTCAATCTTTTGTCCCGGGCGCCAATGTCACCTTCAGCCCGTCAAACTTTTCTTCCATCAAAATCTGGCAGGACAGGCGGGAGTTCTCCTCGACGCCGATAGCCTCGTCCAGCATGTCTTCTTCTTCCTGCGTCTTGGGATAAAGCCTGTCAACCCACGCCGCATCCACATAGACATGGCAGGTCGCGCAGGAACAGGCCCCGCCGCACTCCGCCTTGATCGGCAGGCCGTGATCGCGAATAATTTCCATGACCCGCCAGCCTTCAAGCCCTTCCAGCTCGTGCTCCTGCCCCTCCTGGTCCGTCACCAGAATTTTCATGACGCCCCTCCTTTTTTCCGGCCGTTGTTATAAAGATCGGACAAACCGTAAGCAATCCCCGCCGTACACAAAAGAACCTTGATCGTATCCAAAACAACCCGCAGAAAAATAATGGAAAAATGCACTATCTTCGGCACCTCCCCTTCCAGAAAAGGGGCTAAAATCATGCTCTGCCCGATGAGCATCGCCGCGACCGCCGGAACGAAACACAGCAGCCACACCCCGATAAGGGACAGGGAAGAGGAAAACCCGCCCAGCGATTTCAAATAATCCCGGGCCGGCATATTCAGGGCCAGCGGAATATAAAGCCAGATCAGCCGCACCGCCCAAAAGGCAAAAACAAGGGACGCAAAACCGAACAGCGCCTTGCGCGGGTCAATGTCTTCCGGCGCAGCCCCTTGCGGCCCGAAATGCAGCATGATCGTCAAATACCCGGCCAGCGCAAGATTGATTAACACATAGGCCAAAGTCCCGCTCATCACCCCGCGCAGGCGCTCGCGCAATAAAGGCATATCCGCCTCTTCGTCGCCGGAGGGGCGAAACGGCCAGCGCTGGCCCAGAACAATCAGCCGCACCAGATGGGACAGCATCCAGCCTTCCGCAAAATAGGCCGGCAGCAGACATAAGGACAGGCGCAGGATGTTTTCTTCATATCCCAGCGCCATCGCCGCCGTATAACAGGTCAGTTTAATCAGGGTCGGGACCAGCGCCAGATGCAGTAAATACGCGCGCTCTTCCCACAGCTTTATATAAGCCTTCCCCGCAGCCGTTATGATATCGAACGAAACCATGGGAAAAGACTAGGCCGCCTTATCAGATACGCCAAGTTTTTCCTGCAGATCGGTCGAAGAGGTTGTGTACTGAAACCGCAACTTCCGGTCCGGGTAAACGTAGCGGAACGCCTGCTGCGCCATGAGCGCGCCCTCATGAAACCCGGACAGGATCAGTTTCAGTTTTCCCGGATAATAATTGATATCGCCGATGGCGAAAATCCCGGCCGTGCCTGTTTCAAACTTTTCCGTATCCACCGGAATCAGGTTTTCATGCAGGTTTAACCCGAAATCCGCAATCGGACCCAGTTTCATCGTCAGGCCGTAAAAAGCCAGAAGAGTATCGCAGGCGACATCGTAAGGCTCTTCCCCCTTGGCCTGCATCGTCACGGACTCCAGCTGCCCGTCATGGCCGTGCAATGCCGTAATGTTGGCAATATGCAGATCCATCCGGCCGGCCTCCACCAGCGCGCGCATTTTAGACACGCTGTCGGGCGCGGCCCGGAAATCGGGCCGGCGGTGAACCAGAGCCATTTTAGCGGCATCGGGCTGCAGATTGAGCGTCCAGTCCAGCGCGCTGTCGCCCCCGCCCGCGATAAGGATATTTTTTCCTTTAAATTGATCGCGCTTGCGCACCGCATAAAAAACGGATGTTCCCTCATAGGCTTCCAGCCCCGGAATACTTGGTTTCTTCGGCACAAAAGAACCGCCCCCCGCCGCAATTACCACCACAGGCGCTTCCAGCACGGTACCTTCGTCCGTCGTGAGTTCCCAGCGGCCGTCCGCATTTTTTTCAAGCTTCTCCGCCATCTGGCTTAAATGGAATGTCGGGCCGAAGGGCGCGATCTGTTCCATCAGCCGGTCCGTCAGTTCCTGCCCGCTAATAACCGGATGACCGGGGATATCATATATCGGCTTTTCCGGATAAAGCTCCGCGCACTGCCCGCCGGGCCGGTCCAGAATATCGACCAGATGCGCTTTCATGTCCAAAAGCCCCAGTTCGAACACCGCGAACAGGCCCACCGGCCCCGCGCCCACAATAATAACGTCCGTTTTATGTTTTGCTTCTGTCATCACACCCCTATATTAGGTTTTCCTGCTTTAATATATCCAGATAAAATTCGATATAAGCCCCAACGGATTTTTCTTTCGTGAATTCCTCGCGATAACGTTTATACCCGTTTTTGACCAGAGTCATCCGAAGGACCTTATCCTCCATCAGCCTGCGAACGGCATGGGCAAGCGCCCCGACATCCTCCCGCGGCACCATCAGGCAATCGTCCCCGTCCCGGCAAAACTGGCGCGGCCCGTCGGCATCGGACACAATCACAGGCGTCTTTTCCGCCCAGCTTTGCGCAAAGACCGTGCCGAAAGGCTCCTTGCGGGAGGCAAAAACACAAATATCCGCCGCCTGCAAAAGAGCCGCGCGATCCGTGCGCCACCCCAGAAACCGCACACGCTCGCGCACGCCCAGATCATCCGCCAGCTTTTCCAGCGCGGCCCGCGCCGGCCCCTCCCCCGCCATCCAGAGATAAACATCCGGTAAATCCGGCAGGGTCCGAAGCAAAATATCCAGCGCCTTGTTTTCGTGCAAACGCGCCAGCGTCAAAAGGACCGTCGCATCCTTCGGCGTGTCCATATCCTTCCGGGCGACAGGAGACACATCCGACTCCGTTTCCGCAAAATTCGGCAAAAACCGAATCCGTTCCGCCTCGATCCCGCCTTTCACAAGATAGTCTTTCAAGTCCGGCGTGATCGTGGTGAAATAATCGGAAGATTTGAAATTCTTGATTTTGTAATAGCCGCCAAGACGGGAAGCCACCAGATAACGTTGCCGCGTTTTCGTCCTGGCCCAGCCGGGCGTTTTTTTGGCCGCGCGCGCCATCCATGTCTGCACGATCAGAGGTTCAAAATCGGCGATAATTTTCCCGATCCGCCACGGCGTATAAACATCCACCGCCCCGCCGAACGGCGCGGTATGAACAACAAGGCCTGCTTTTTCAAGGCGCGGCACCCGGATATCATTGGAACGGGTGACAATTTCGATCTCTTCGCCGGCCTCGTGCATCGCGATGCACATATCCACGAAGGCCGTCTCGGCGCCGCCATGCTCCGCCCCTGCCATGACCTGAAGGATTTTCATGCCTGAACGACCTTATGTCTGTTATCCGCCGGTATTATTGTTGCGCTTTTTCTTTTTTGGCTTTTTCTTTTTCAGCCTCTTCTCTGGCCGCTTTTTCCGCCCGCTCCACCCGCTCACGGATCACGCTTTCCGGCAGCAGCATGTCCTGCAAAATCTCAACCATTTCGTCTTCCGTCCGGTCCATGCTTTCCAAAAGGCTGGTGCAGGCCTCTTTGGTCGTCACAGGCACTTTCTGGATTTGCTTTTCCCCCTCGGCAAAAGCCTCGTCATTGAGTTTCAGGACATGTTTGAAATCGCTCTCAAAAACGACTTTTTGCGTTTTGATTTCTTCCGCCAGATATTTTTCCGCCAGATCCAGAACAGGCAAAACAGCCGCTTCCCACGCTTTGAAACGGTCCGCCATTCCCTGTTTCATATCCGGATTTTTCTTTCCGCACGCCTTGATCGCATTTTTGATGTCCCGGTCCACGATCCGCACGCTGCGGATCACGCCATGCTTGTTGCGGATCACAAAAAAGATATCCTTGCTCTTCTTATCCAGCGTTCCGATCAATTTGTTTTCGGCCTCGATCCATTTTGAAAGGGCCGTTTCCTTTTTCTCCGCCGTTTTGGGAGCCTCCTGCGCGGCCGTTTCTTTTTGGGCGTCCCGTTTTCCTTCCTCGGCAAAAGCACAAGGCCCCGACAGGAAACCGGCAGCGCAAAGAGCGGCAAAAGACAGCAAAGACGTTTTTAGAATATTCATGGATCAAAACCCTATCATTGAAAAATTTGTGCAAGTGTAACGCCTTTTCAGCACAAGCACAAAAAAAACCGCCGGGAAAAACCCCAAAGGGCCGAAAGGCCCGTAAAAAAAACCGCCGGGAAAAACCCGGCGGCTAAGGGGACGAACCCGCTTGCTTGCCATAAAGCCTTTGCCAAGGTGAGAAATGCGGGACAAAAAACCCGTCAGGCCCGGCAAACCAGCGAATAACTAACAAAAACTTCTCTGTTAAAAACCCGTTCCTTCTTTTGAAGGTCTCGCCGGACAGGAGCTTCCCCTCTCCCGTCCGGGACCCAATCCAGCCTTCCGTATCAGCCCGTCCGGAAGGCCCCCTCGTCTATTCTTCAAAGTCTAATCAAACTTCTCTCAAAAGCAGATAAAACATTGTTCAATTTTTATTATAATTATGAAAAATTAAAACCGGATAAATTTTGCGCGTAATTTATCTAAAATTTTAGAGGTTTCGGCATGCGCTCCCGCACCCGATTCCCGACTTCTTTTAGGGTATTCTGCGATTGAATCGAGCACGGCCCGTTTTGTCATCCTGAGCCGAAGGCGAAGGATCTGGGCGTTTCCCGGAGATTCTTCGCTGCGCTCGGAAATGACAAAAAGGGGAGCTTTGGATTGCCGCGTCGGGCTTCGCCCTCCTCGCAATGACGAAAAACAGGCATTCCAAAAAAAAGGGGTGATAAAAAAACAAGCCCATGGAAAACGCCAAGGGCCTGTTTTTTTGATAAACTTTTCTCGAAGAACCTTTTACTCAACCAGCTTGTTCCACCAGCCTTTTTTCTTTGTCTTCGGCGCTTCATTGACCGTTTCATAGTCTTTCGGCGCAGGCGGCGTTACGTCGTTTGACGGCTCCGCAGGTTTTTGAACCGGTTTTTTAGCAGGATTCGCCGGCTCTTTTTTTGCAGAAGATTTATCCTCTTTTTTATCTTCCGCTTTCCTGGCCACGCGCCCGCGTCTTGGTTTTTCTTCCTTGATATTCCCCTGCGGAGAGTCTTCTTTCACGGCGACATTTCCGTCCACGTCTTTCGGCGTATCAGGTTTCCGGTTTCCGATATCCTCCTGCGGCATTTGCGCATTCGGATTTTTATTCCGGCGCCCCCCTCTGCGGCCACGACGGCGGCCTGTCCTGGACCGGTTTGTTCCTTCCGCTTTGCCGGATTCGCCCTCACCCGTTTCCACATCCGCCGGACGAGCGGCCTTCGGCGCTTCTTTTTCGGCCTTGCCGGTTTTTTGCAAAACTTCAATTTTATATTCGGCCTGCGGCATATTGGCGTCGGTGCGCACATGCACGCGGAAATCATAACGCGCCTCAATCCCGGCAAGCATGTCGCGCTTGTGATTGAGAACATAAATGCCCACATCGTGAGGAAGATTTAAAGAAAGTTCGGCGGCCGTGCCTTTAATCCCCTCATCCTCCAGAGCCCGTATAGCCTTGATCGCCGCAAAATCAAGCGTCGGAACGCTCCCCTCGCCCTGACAATGGGGACAAACTTCAAACTGCATCTCGGCCAGAGAAGGGTTCATACGCTGGCGCGACAGCTCCAGAAGCCCGAAAGAGGAAATCCGCCCGACCTGAATCCGCGCCCTGTCCGAAGAAAGCGCGCCGCTTAATTTCTGTTCCACCTTGCGGTTATTCCGGCGTTCTTCCATGTCGATAAAATCAATCACAACCAGCCCGCCCAGATCACGCAGGCGCAACTGTCTCGCAACCTCGACGGCCGCTTCCAGATTGGTTTTTAACGCCGTTTCTTCAATATGGCGTTCCTTGGTGGCCTTCCCGGAGTTGACGTCAATCGACACAAGGGCCTCCGTCGGGTTAATCACCAGATATCCGCCGGATTTCAATCTCACGGTCGTCTGGCCGATATCGCTGATCTGGCTTTCAACATTGTAGCGGTTGAAGAGCGGGACCTTCTCGTCCTTATATTCCTGCACATATTTTGTATGGGAGGGCATCAGCATCTTCATGAAGCTCTTGGCCGTTTTGAAGCCTTCGCTGCCGGCAACCTGCACTTCATCTATATCCTTATCGTACAGATCACGGATCGAGCGTTTGATAAGATTGCCTTCCTCGTTAATGAGAGCGGGCGCGCTGGCCTGCAATGTGTCTTCGCGAATTGTGTTCCACAAACGGGTCAGGTAATCCAGATCGCGCTTGATTTCAGCCTTCGTCCGCGACACGCCGGCGGTCCGCAAAATAACGGACATCCCTTCGGGCACGTTCAGTTCCGCCAGAACCTCTTTCATCCGGCGGCGGTCTTTGTAATTCGCGATCTTACGGCTCACGCCGCCGCCGCGCGGCGAATTCGGCATCAAAACGCAGTACCGCCCCGGCAAAGACAGATAGGTTGTAACCGCAGCGCCCTTGTTGCCGCGCTCTTCCTTGGAAACCTGAATCAGCATGATCTGGCCGCGCTTGACGACTTCCTGAATTTTGTACTGGCGGCGCATGTTGAAACGGAACGGGCGGTCGCTGTCCACGCCTTCCCCGCCCACCATCTCCACACGGCGGCTGCCGGCAGCGGCGCGGCGGTTTCTGGAGCGCCCGCGGTAACGGCCCCGGGGCTTTTCCTCTTTTGTTTCTTCTTCCTGAGAGTCCTCCTCCAGAGAGGACTCTTCTTCCGCAGTCTCCGTTTCTTCTAAAACGTCTTCCTCAATATCGTCATCGTCTTTTTCCGTTTCCGCCTTTCTAGACGTTCTCTTTTTCTTTTTTTCCTTATCCTCCGGTGCCGGTTTATCCTCTCCTCCGACTTCCTCGATTATATCTTCCTCGATGAAATCCTCGTCATCGCCTTCCGGCCCGGCAGAGACATCTTCCGCGTCCGACATTTCTTCATCGTCATCCGCGCTTTCCTGATCGTGCTCTTCCAGTTCCGCCGCCTGCGCCGCCAGAAGCGCTTCGCGGTCCGCCACCGGAATACGAAAGTAATCAGGATGGATTTCAGAAAAAGGCAGGAAGCCGTGGCGGTTGCCGCCAAAATTCACGAACGCTGCCTGCAGGGAGGGTTCAACGCGTGTCACTTTGGCCAGAAAAATATTTCCCTTCAGCTGCCTGCGGACCTTGCTCTCGTAATCAAACTCGACCAGACGCTGGTCGTCCACAACCGCAACCCGTGTTTCTTCAACATGAGTGGCGTCAATCAACATTGTTTTTGTCATTTTAAATTCCTTTTCGGGCGCTGCAGCCATATCCCCTAGCGATCACAAGGAATAGCGGCGCAAGAACGCCTCAATAATAAATATTCATAAAATCGGGATCCTGATCCGGAAGATGGGCGGGAATACCACTTGATAAGAGGCCCGCAGGATTTGCGGCTTACTTGTCTCTCACTTCTCTGTATCCGGCGCCGTCACGGAAAAAGTACCTTTATTCAGGACCTTACCGATTCCGTTACAGCCTGCGAAACCTTATAAAATCAACACTTTCCGTATTATATTGCAAGGCCGCAACGTGTCGCAGATGGCACCATACACACTTGCCCGCCCGGATACAACGTTAAAATTTTAACGCGTCGATCCACTGTCATACGAAGTGAAAGCTCTTTTCTTTCCTTTCGTACCCATTTTGTACCGCCGGTTTCTTTGTTTGGAGCCAATTGAACAAATTCCGTCCCACATATTCGTTCATATAACTTAGTAGGAGGTTATAAGGTCTTTCCGGAGGAAAATGGCTATCGGTTATAGAAATTGTCTCGGGATCAACAAAGACTGGGGTACCGTCAGGAAACAGCGCTATATCCCTTGGGGCTTCAATCTCGTAACCCACAGTGTGTAAGACAGCCGTCAACGAAGCCATGCAATTGTCAAAATATGGCATTGCCACTTCCTGCCGGTAGCCATCCGTGCCAACGACCACAAACTCTCCAAATCGAGCCGTACTGTGACCGGGGATGTCGTCACGCATTAAAATTCCGCGATTTGGCAAAACAGGCATGAAGGGAAGTATCTCTATATTCACCGCCGAGTCTGGAGACATTTTCAATGTATCAAGAGGCTGTACAACAATCGGCGTATCCGTACGCAGATGGCGCATTGCATCTTGTGTCTTTGGAACACGAATAACGACAGCATCATCGTCCGCTTTCCACCCAATCAAAGTTTGGGCGCTTGATCCGTGGCGGAAGACAGAAAGAGCTTTGACATCGTTTTCAGAAAGGAAAACAAAAAAACTCTCTTCTTTTTTTTGGCTCTGAAGTATTTCTCTTGCCTTCTCAGGAAAATTTTTAAGAGATGAAGAATCTGCGCAAAAACGATCTCCTTCCACTGGAAACAATATCTCTCTTGCATTCGGTTGCGACGACAGAATAACGCTTCTATCCAAACGAGGCTTTCCGTTGGTATCATAAAGCTCCACAGCAATTTGTTGAAACCCTGCTGCGAGTGATAATAAATCCCCATTAATATTTTGCGCTGAATACATGCCCTATTCTTCTCTACCCTTTGTTTTTATTTTTCAGAACTCCATAGCAGCTTTTAAGAACAATAACAATATGGCAATTACATTTCAGGGTGATTATCTTCTCTCATAGCTGGACCTTTTGGGCGCTCTGCCGTAATTTTTTATGTTCTGTATCGTTATTTGGGATTCCTGTCGCCGTGTTTCAAAAATTTCTGCTTTTATATCTCCTGTGCCTCCTGCTGGGCCTGTTTTGCGCTTGCCCCGCCAGGGCACAGGCGCTCGAGATCAACGACCTGCGCTTCGGCGCGCATCCCGACAAGACGCGGATGGTCCTGGACCTCAGCGACACAGCCGATTTCCGGGTTTTCACCCTTGCCTCCCCCTACCGCGTCGTGGTGGATTTGCCGAGTTTTTCCTGGAATGTCGGGGCCATCGAAAAACCCAAGAACAATATCGTCCGCGAAGTCCGCACCGGATTGCTGCAACCGGGCATTTCCAGACTTGTTATAGACCTGGAAAAACCCGCCGCCGTGCACAATGCGTTTCTCCTGCCCGCCTCCGGCGGAAAACCAAACCGTCTTGTGGTCGATTTTGTGCAGGTCCCGGTATCGGACTTTCAAAAACAGAAAGACAAAATTTACGGCACATTGAAAACCCCGCCCCCCGGATTTAACCTGCAAACAGCCGATCCTTCCCTGCGCACGGCAAACGCCGCGTCCGGGCAGATCATCGCCCCGGCCAGAAAGCCCGCCCCGAAAGATCAGGGGCCGAAACCCGTGATTATCATTGACGCCGGCCACGGGGGACAGGATCCCGGCGCGATCGGGCACGGAAAAATCTATGAAAAGAACGTCACGCTGGCCACCGCGAAAGAGCTCAAACAACAGCTTGAGAATACGGGGCGCTACCGCGTCCATCTTACCCGCACGACAAACACATACATCAAACTCTACAGGCGCGTCCAAATTGCCCGGGAACATAAAGGGGACCTGTTCATTTCCATTCACGCCGATTCGATCGACAACCCGAAGGTGCGCGGCGCTTCGATTTATACCCTTTCCAACACCGCATCGGACAAACAAACCGAGAAACTCGCCGCAAAAGAAAACAAGGCCGACCTGATCGGCGGCGTCGATTTGAGCCACGAAGACAAGGATGTCGCCGATATCCTGATCGACCTGACCATGCGCGACACGATGAATCAATCCAAGTTTTTTGCCAACACGCTGGTCCGGAAAATGGAGGCCCGCGGCCTGAAACTTCTCGAAAAACCGCATCGCTACGCCGGATTCGCCGTTCTGAAAGCGCCCGACATCCCTTCCGTCCTGATCGAAACTGGGTTTATGTCTAACAAAAAGGAGGCCAGAGATCTCGCCACCCCGGCTTACCGCAAGAAAGTCGCGGCAGCCCTTGTGGACGGCGTGAATGCGTATTTTGAAAAAGTGCAAAAAAACAACAGAAGTTAAGTTTTTTTACCCTTTTTTCCTGAAAGGGGGTTGAAAAACTTCAAAAAAATGTCAAAAAACAATTATCGCCTGTTTAAAGAGTGATGTATAAGAGACTCGTTTCCCAGCGATGGGAGAGAATTGAGTTTCTCGAAAGTGGTTAACCCGTACTATCAAGATAAAAGGAAAAAAAATGAAAAAACTTTTAACATCTGCACTTGTTCTGGGATCTGTTGTCGCTTTGGGCGCATGCCAAACAACACAAAGCAACATGGCAAACGAACAAGATGAAACAGAAACACTGACACAAGCTCCTTACGCTGACGACCGGACGGTTGGTCCTAACGACCCTGCACCGGTTCGCAGTGCAGAGCCTGTTTTCGAAGAAAGACAAATGAAATAGATTCGGACTCGAATTTAAAAAGAGGGCTGCCTGAAATTTTAGGTGGCCCTTTTTATTTGAAACAAAGCTTTTTATTTGAATAAAACCAAGGCAGAATAAAAAAATGAATATCCTTTTTAAAGGTTTGCTCTTCCTTCTAATTATCGGTCTTGGCGGTCTGGTCTATGCCGTAAACGTCAATATCCTTGTCATGTCGGACCTGCTCCGGACAGAAATTGTCGGTGCAGCCTTTGGCGTGGAAATGACGCGCAAAGCCGTCTTTGTCTGGATTGTCTGCACGGCGCTGGCCCTGTGGGCCTCTTTTATGCGGCGGCGCTGGCGCTACATTCTGCTGCTCAGCCCCATTTACGCCCCGTCCCTCTTTGCCCTTGTCTATGTCCTGCTGAACAAAAGCAGCATTTAATCGTTGAATGGAACGGGCGAAGCGCCGGATGACGAAGACTCCTCTTTCGTCGGCAATGTCGCTTTTTCGCGTGCCCGCGCTTTCGGTGCCTGTTCCTTTTTCTGCGGCTGTGTCCCTTTCGCCGCCTCCAGCTTGATCTCTTTTTTGCTGGTGCCGGCTTCCTCAAGCAAGACCTGAAGGTCGTCCTGCACACGCTGCCCCATCTTGCGCCGCTTATCCAGCACGGCCACCGGATAGCCGCTATGGCTGCGCACCGCCTCCCGGACGCTCTCCCAGTCAATCTGGCCAGCGTAAGAGCCCGCCTTGGCCGCAATGCGCTTCATATCCTCCTTGGTGATCTCATAAGCCTTGAGCAAACCCTCATCTTCAATTTTCAGGGATTGTTTTTGCGTCGGATGGACCTCGATATACATTTTGTCCTCGATCCAGCCGACCTTCACGGGCTGATCGACGACGCTGACTTTCGTGCCCACGGGAACCCGGGGGAAAATATCCTTGATGCCTTCGGGATACATCCGGATACAGCCGCTGCTGACACGCCGTCCAATCCCGTAAGGCTTGTTCGTACCGTGAATGGCATATTGCGGCCAGCCCAGATACATGGCATGCGTGCCCATCGGATTTTCAGGCCCTGCCGGAACCGTAGCCGGAAGGGAAGGGTCTTCCTTGCGCATGCGCGGCGTAGGACTCCAGGTCGGGCCAACTTTTTTCCAGGCTATTTTTGTGCTGCCTACAGGTGTCTTCAGTCCCTCCCGCCCGATCCCGATGGAATAGGTTTTGGGCGCCGTACCCCCTTTCGGAAAAAAATAAAGCCGCATTTCGGGAAGATTGATAACAATCCCCTCGCGCGGCGCGTCCGGCAAAAGATGCTGCTTGGGTAAAATGATTTTTGTCCCCGCGCCGGGAATCCACGGATCGACATTCGGATTGGCCGCCCGCATTTCGACAAACCCCAGATCGTTATCCCGCGCCAGATGAACGAACGTATCCTCAAACGCCGCGCGGTAAACCTTTATTTTGCCGATATAGTCCTTGTCATATGTTTTTGCCCCGGCGGAAACCGGCAACGCCAAAACAGCAAAAACAAGCGCGGGGAGTAAGAGTCTTTTCATGAAAACACCTTGTTGCCTTATCTCGAAAACGATCGTGAGATTGTCCATAAATCAAAGTTTTGTCAACTGCCGCTGACTTCGCGCACTAGGGAACCGAACGGACACTGGCGCCGGACAGGGGCTTTCCCGCGCGCAGATTTTCAATCTTTTCCTTCAGGCTGCGCACAAAAGCGCCTATTTTTTCACTGCGGGCAATTTCAACCAGCGTGCCTCCCGGTCCCGGAGACGTTGCCACAAATAACGCTTTATCCGGCCCCAAACGGCGTTTTTCGATGGTAACAAGGGGAACTTTCCCTGCCTCCTCCCGAAAAGAAATGAAATAACGCCCGTCTACTTCCGTAAAAGAAAAATCCCGAAACAGGCCCGCATAGACATTCTCGCTGTAAATTTGGAAAATAGCGCTGAATTCGCTGCGCGTATAGCCGATTTTAGAGCGTTTCACTGTCATCTTTACAGTATAGCACGCTTTTCGTATAAGGGTCCGGAACGGAAAAGGAAGATCAAGGAATGGCCGATATTTTCAACGAAGTCGACGAAGCGCTCAAACAGGAAAAAATGCAAAAATTATGGGCGGAATACGGCTCGACCGTCATTCTGGCCGCCGTTCTTCTGGTCCTGAGCACCGCCGCCGCAACAGGATATAAAAGCTGGGATGCGCGCCGCGACGGACAGGAAACGGCAAGGCTGATCGACGCGCTGGAAGGGGAAACACCCATTGCCGATCTGGAAAAAATCTCCCGCGATACAAGAAGCGGACATAAGGCGGTCGCCCTTTTAACGGCCGCAGGCCTGCATACGGAAAAAGGAGAGTTTTCGCAGGCCGCCGCACTTTACAAGCAGATTTTCGAAACGGGAAAAGGGCCGGACGACCTTCTCGATCTCTCCCGCATCCTGTATGTGCGGGCCCTGCTCTCCTCCCAGGAAAAAACGGATGCCCTCCTTCTTCTGGATACGCTCAGCCCCGTCCTGTCCGATGAAAACAGCCCGTGGGTCTGGCAGGCCCGTCTGGACGCCGCACTGATCGAAATGCATTTGCAGCAAAATGCCGCTGCCGCCCTTAAATATCTGGCGCTTTTTGAAAGGGCAAAAGACGTCCCCGCCTCCCTTGCCGAGAAGGCGCAGGCCCTGCGTCAACTTTATGAGTCCCGAAAAGAAAGGACCAAAGAATGAACAACGCCCGCATTTTGCTTCCCTTCCTTCTCCTGTTCCTGCTGCCTGCCTGTTCCACGGTGGACAAGTTAACGGGGCAGAAAAAAGAAGAAGCGCCTTTGCCCGGTGAACGGGTCTCCATTCTGGAGCTTCAAAAACAGCTTGAGCCGGATGACGACGCTTTGAAAGCGCAGGGCTTTATTTCCCCTTCCGCATGGAACAACGAGTTCTGGCCGCAAGGCGGCGGCTATCCCAACCACGCCATGCAAAACCTGGCCTTTACGGCAGACCAGCCGAATAAAATCTGGAGCGCCGATACCGGGGAAGGCAGCCGTAAATCCCTCCCGCTCACGGCCCAGCCCGTGATCGCGGACAACAAGATTTTCACGCTGGATACGGAGTCCCGCCTTTCCGCTTTCTCCATTGAAAAAGGAACCCTTCTCTGGAAAGCCAATATCCGGAAGAAGAACGAAGACGACCCGGTCATCGGCGGCGGACTTTCTTTTTCCGGCGGCGTTCTTTACGCCACATCGGGATATGGCGAGCTTCTGGCCGTCAATCCGGACAACGGCGAAATTTACTGGCGGGCCAGATTAAGCGCACCTTCCCGCGCCGCGCCCACGATCATGGACGGACGGGTTTTCGTCTCCTCCCTGAACAACAACGTCACGGCCTTTGACGCCAAGGACGGGCAGCTTATCTGGGAATATGAAGGCATCGGCGGCAATACGAGCCTGCTTGGCAGCGCCGCCTGCGCCGCCGACCGTGAAATTGCCATTGCAGGCTTTTCTTCCGGCGCCCTGCACGCCCTGCGGGTGGAAAACGGCTCGACGGCCTGGTCGGACAACCTCTCGGGCGTCTCAAGAGCCGGAGGACTTTCCTCCCTTTCCGATATTCGCGGCCTGCCTGTGATCGATAAAAACCTTGTCATTGCCATCAGTTTCGGCGGCAAAATCGTCGCCATCGACAAACGCACAGGCCAGCGGGTCTGGCAGCGCGATATCGCAGGCGCGCAAACACCGTGGCTGGCCGGCAACTACGTGTTCATTCTGACATCGGACAACGAAGTGGTCGCACTGGGCAGGGAAACGGGCGCCATCCAATGGGTATCCCGGCTGGCGCGTTACCGGAACGAGAAAGAGCGCTCCGACCCTGTTTCATGGACAGGCCCCCTTCTGGCCGGCGGACGCCTAATAGCTTTCAGCGATGACGGACGGGCTGTTGAAATCAACCCGGAGGACGGGTCCCTGCTGCGGGAGTGGCGCACCGGGCACGCCATCCGCATCGCCCCGGCCCTTGCCGGCGGGACCCTCTACCTTCTGGCCGAAGATGGGTCCTTGCTCGCGTTCCGGTAATAGCCTAAAACACATCCCATGCGTTTGACCATTGCCATTGTGGGCCGCCCGAATGTCGGGAAATCAACCCTGTTTAACCGGCTCGCCCAAAAGAAGCTGGCGATCGTCGATGACACGCCGGGCGTGACGCGCGACTGGCGGGAAGCGGAAGGGTATCTTCTGGATCAGCCCGTTCTCGTCATGGACACAGCCGGACTGGAAGAGGCTTTCGACCAGAGCATCGAAGGGCGCATGCGCCGCCAGACCGACGAAGCCCTGCGCCGCGCGGACGCCATTTTATTCCTGATCGACGGCCGCGAAGGGCTCACCCCCATGGACGAACATTTCGCCAATTATTTAAGGAAACAAAAAAAACCGGTCATCCTGGCCGTCAATAAATGCGAGAACGACAAGGCCACCATCGCGGCCATCGCCGAAGCGCATGCGCTCGGCTTTGGCGACCCTATTCCGCTCTCGGCCGCGCACGGCCACGGAATAGAAGATATCTATCAGGCCTTCGAACCCTATTTTCCAGGCACCGAAGAAGAAGAAGGGGAAGAAGAAGATTCTTTTTTTCCCGGCCTTGAAAACCTGGACGATCTGGAAGGAAACGAAGCGTTCGATTTTGCCGCGCTGGCGATGGAAGAGGAAACCGACAAACCGATCAAGATCGCCATCGTGGGCCGCCCGAATGTCGGCAAATCCACCCTGCTCAACGCGCTTTTAAAAGACAACCGCGTCATGACAGGGCCGGAAGCCGGAATAACCCGCGACGCCATCGCCGTGGACTGGACATTCGAAGACCGGAAAATCAAACTGGTGGACACGGCAGGCTTGCGCCGGAAATCCAAAGTCGATCACAATATCGAAAAAATGGCGGTGGAGGACACCCTTCGGGCCATTCGTCTGGCGCAGGTGGTCATTCTGGTCATCGACACGCCCGCCTTGTTCGAAAAACAGGACCTCCAGATTGCCGAACATATTTTAAACGAAGGGCGTGCCATGATCGTCGCGCTGAACAAATGGGATCTCATCGAAAACAAAGAAGAGACGCTCGCGGAAATCAAATACCAGATGGAGCAGTCTCTCGCACAGGTGAAAGATATCCCCTCCGTCAGCATCTCCGCCCTGAACGGAAAAAACCTGCATATCCTGATGCGTGAAATCCTGAAGACCTACACGCTCTGGAACAAACGCGTGCCCACAGGAAAATTAAACCGCTGGCTCGCCGCCAAGGAAAGCCAGCTCCCCGCCCCGCTGGTGCAGGGAAAACAAAACCGCCTGAAATATATAACCCAGATCAATATCCGCCCGCCGACTTTCGCCCTGTGGGTTTCGCGGCCCCAAAAGCTGCCCGATGCGTATAAACGCTATATCCTCAATTCGCTGCGCGAGGATTTTGACATCCCCGGAATCGCGGTCCGCCTGCTTGTCAGGGCCAGTAAAAATCCATATAAATAACGGCAAATTTTTGAAACGGAGAAGATCATGGAAGACAGCATAAACATTTTTATTGACTGGGGCGTACGGATTATAAGCGCCCTTCTCATTCTGGCGGCCGGTTGGATGATCGGAAACTGGATCAGCAAGCGTATTCAGGGCATTAAAAAACTCGACGATATGCTGGGCGGATTTTTAGGCGGCCTGGCCAAATATGCCATCCTGTCCGTTTCCCTGATTACGGTTCTGGCGCAGTTTGGCGTACAAACGACCAGCCTGATCGCCGTTTTAGGCACCGCCGGTCTGGCCATTGGACTGGCGCTGCAGGGAACTTTGAGCAACGTGGCCTCCGGCGTCATGCTGCTTATCCTGCGTCCTTTCAAGGTCGGCGACTATATCCAGTTCGGCGCGGACGGCGGCACGGTCAAGGAACTGGGCCTGTTTACGACGGAGCTTTCCACGCCGGATAACGTCGCCATCTTCGCGCCCAACAGCGCGATTTTCAACGCGCAAATTTACAATTATTCCCGCCACGGGCAGCGCCGTCAGGACATTGTCGCCGGCATTAGTTACGACGACGATATCGGCAAAGCGATCAAACTCATCCAAAAGGTTTTAGACTCCGAAGACAGGGTCCTGACCACAAAAGGCAAAGAACCTATGGTGATGACATCCGGCATGGGGGACTCTTCGGTCGATCTGACGCTCCGCTTCTGGTGCAAGTCCGACGATTACTGGACACTGAAATGGGATTTGACCAAAGCCGTCAAGGAAGCGCTGGTTAAAGGCGGAATCACCATTCCGTTCCCCACGCGCACATTGCAAATCACCCGCGAGGGAGAGACAGTCAAAAAAGCGGCTGCTTAGGGAGAAAGAGGAAGGGACATGTCCGCAGCAGGACGCTCGGCCTGAATACCTGTATAGGAAACTGTTTTTCCTGTAAATGCTTCCATAATCTCTATAAACGGGTGTTTTCCAGGAACTGACGTAATCGACAGCCCCTCTTCAGCTGCAAATCTACGAAAACGGTCTGTGAGCGTATCGCATTGCTGCTCGACTTCGCGCATAATGTTTTTTGGCGCGATATCATCCGAAGGAGCATCTTTTTCAAAAAGGGATGGCGTATCGGAAGGGCTGAAAGCGCGCTTCGCAAATTCTACGGCCAGACAAGCCTGATTCAATGTTTCCGGATAGATACTTTCAATCTCGCCCGACGGAAACGCTCTTTTTATTTCCACCATTCCCATCTGCGAATGTTCCACCCATTTCGCAGTCAAAAGATTTTCCGATTGTCGTCTGCCTTCCCATTTCATACCCATATTGTATATTATGTTCAAATAATTATGCAAATTATCCGCGAAGAGGGAGAAACCGCGAAAAAAGCGGCTTAATAAGCGCTGGCAGACTCTCCGTGCCGTGTGCAATCCGGCGCGGCCAATTCCAGAAAAACATCCGTCACCTCTTCCGGCGCCGGCAGGGAAAGCGGGTCCTCCCCGGGATAGGCTGACGCGCGCATGGCTGTGCGCACCGCGCCCGGATCGACAAAATTAACCCGTATCTTCGTTTTCACCGTTTCCGCCGCATATGTTTTTGCCAGCATTTCAAGCGCCGCTTTGCTGATGCCATACGCCCCCCAATAAGCGCGCATGCCATGCGCCGCGCCGGAAGATACAAAAATGGCGCGGCCGGCTTCCGACGCGCGCAAAAGCGGATCGAGCGTGCGGATCAGCCGAAAATTCGCCGTTACATTCGTATCCATGACCTTTTGAAATTCTTTGGGGTCGGCATCGGCAAGCGGACCCAATGTCCCGAGCATGCCGGCATTTCCGACAAAAATATCCAGCCCGCCGAAACGCTCCAGCAACGCCGGACCCAGCCGCTCCAGCGCCGCCATATCCAGAAGGTCCTGCGGCATCAATGTCGCCTTGCCGCCCGACGCGCGAATATCGTCATCCACCTCTTCCAGCCCGCCGACGCTGCGCGCGAGCAAAACCACATGCGCGCCGGCCCCGGCGTAAGCCCGCGCCACCGCCGCGCCAATCCCGCGCGACGCCCCTGTTACAAGAGCAATCTTTCCTGACAAGTCAACGGATCCCGGCATTTTTACGCCTGACGCTCCCGCAAAACGGAAACCTTGCGGCAGCACCCGCCGTTTGAATTTTTATCCGTCAGTTCAACCGGATACTCGCCCGTAAAACAGGCGTCGCAATATTGAGGACATTTCCGATCGCGTCCCTTTTCTCCCGCAGCGCGATAAAGCCCGTCCACGGAAACATAAGCAAGCGAATCCACCCCGATATGTTTTCCAATTTCCTCGACGCTGTATTTATGCGCCATAAGCTCTTCCTGCGAGGGCGTATCAATTCCGTAGAAGCAGCTATGGCTGGTCGGCGGAGAAGATATGCGCATATGAACTTCCCGCGCCCCGGCCGCGCGGATCATCTCGACAATCTTGCGCGATGTCGTTCCGCGCACAATGGAATCATCCACCAAAACAACGACCTTGTCCTTCAGATACGCTTCATTGGCGCTGTGTTTGAGCTTGACGCCCAGATGCCGGATCTGGTCCGTGGGCTCGATAAACGTCCGCCCGATATAATGATTTCGGATAATGCCAAGCTCAAACGGCACGCCGCTCGCCTGCGCATAGCCGATAGCAGCCGGAACGCCGCTGTCGGGAACAGGGACAATGACGTCCGCTTTTTCACAGGGCGCTTCTTTCGCCAGCTCCGCGCCAATATTCTTGCGGATTTCATAAACGGATTTTTGATCCATTTTGGAATCGGGCCGGGCAAAATAAATATATTCGAAAATACAAAAACGGTTTCCGGTTTCCTGAAAAGGACGAAGGCTGCGCAAACCGTCTTTATCAATGACGACCATTTCGCCCGGCTCTATATCCCGCACATATTCCGCCCCGATAATATCCAGCGCGCATGTTTCAGACGTCAGGATATATCCCCGGCCAAGCCGACCCAGAACCAGGGGCCGTATCCCGTAAGGGTCCCGGACGCCGACCAGCATCTCCTTGGCGCAGGCGACAAGCGCGTAGCCTCCCTTGATCCGGTTTACCGCATCGCTTAAACGCTCAACCACACTCATTTTATGTTCCGAAACCGCCATAAGGTGAATAATCACTTCGGTATCCGTCGTGGAGTGAAACAAGGCTCCCTTTTGCACAAGCTCCTCACGGATGCTGTCCGCATTGGTCAAATTCCCGTTATGCGCAATCGCAAAACCGCCAAAAGCCAGATCCGCAAAGAGAGGCTGGATATTCCGCACCAGCGTCTCACCCGTTGTGGAATAACGGTTATGCCCGATGGAAAGATATCCCTTGAGCCGTGCAATGGTTTCTTTTTTACCGAAGGTCTTCCCCACCAGCCCCAGCGCCCGGTGGGCGTAGAAATTTTCCCCGTCAAAAGAAACAATGCCGGAGGCTTCCTGCCCGCGATGCTGGAGCGCATGCAGGCCAAGGGCCGTCAGCGCCGAAGCCTCCTCATGTCCGTAAATTCCGAAAACGCCGCATTCTTCATTTAGTTTGTCGTCATCGCACGTCATTAAGGACTCTCTTCTATTCATTGTGAAGCAGGCTCTTTAAACAGCTCATCCATTTTGCTGCGCTGGCCTTCCTGATAACCCGTTTCTTTTTTCTGCTCGCCCGCCGGCTTTTTATCTTCCGTTTCTTTCTTATCTTCTGCCGTCTGCAGAAGATCCTGCTCCAGCAGTTTCTTTTTAATTTTATCCTGCGCGTTGACCTCAAGCCCTCCGGACTGCGGCAGAAAACCAGCCATAAAATCCGCCGTTTTTTCAATGAAGAAATGCGTTTTGCTGCCCGCAAAAATTTCGGTCTTTGTCCCTTCGTCCATCAAAAGGTGAAACGGCAAATACAAAAGCCCGAGCAAAACCACCGCCCGGGCAATCCCAAACACAATACCCAGCGTCCGGTCGATCGGGCCAAGCCCCATCGCCTTGACCGCTCCGGCGGTAAAATGGCTGATAACCGACAAAATAATGACAACAATAACAAAGATAGTGCCATAAGCCGAAACGTCCGCGGCAATCTCCATCGGCACGATATCGAACAGCTTCTCCTGCGACTGGCTGTCAGGAGACGTCAGCCATTCCCGAAAAAGGGGCGCAAGAAGCGGCCCGGCGAAATAAGCGCCAACCAGACCTCCAACGACGCCGGCAACCGTCAAAACCTCACGGATAAACCCGCGCAGGAAGGAAATCAGCGCAGATAATATGGCAACAGCCGCAACGGCGATATCAACAATCATGTGTGAGTGATAAGGAAAAGCCCCTGAAATTGCAAGAAACAATGATGATAGAAACCACAGATATGTCTCAAAAGCGGGAAGATTTCGCAAAGACCACCGGGCAGCCCCTGAAACGGCTTAAAAGGGGTCCTCCTTCATTTTCACCCTTGCGTTTTACAGGCGAGTTATATAGTTTTCCGCTCTAATTGGTTCATTCATTGGGGTGTGGCCAAGCGGTAAGGCACCGGTTTTTGGTATCGGCATTCGCAGGTTCGAATCCTGCCACCCCAGCCATTCATGACAATTCGTTAAATTCAGCATGCGATCGAACGGTTTTTTCAAGGAAAACCGCAGATTTTCGCCGTCCATTTGCAGGTTCGCAAATACGAAATTGATGAGCTGGCGTTTTTGGGCCACGGTCGAACCTGCGAAAAGATCATGGGATTCCGCGGCCAGGTTAAGCATGGAAAGGAAAGCGTCCTTAAAGGCGTCATCGGCGGCGCGCGCGCCTTTCATATTGGTTTCAAGGCTGATCTGCTGTTCGCGTATCTGGGCTTTCTTGGCTTCAAAAGCCTTGCGCTCCAGCCCACCATCCAAAAGCAAATCCATAAGCTTGTAGAGGCGCGTTTGGCACAGATTATATTCCTTCTGCCATTCGGCCAGCTGGCGTTTGATGAAAGCGCGCTCGGATTGTTCCGTGCCCTGCAAATGGGCGCGCAGACTTTCCATGGCCTCGCGCGGCACAGCAAGCTGGCGAAACACGTCTTCGACCTGTTCCAGCATTTTTTCCTCGCGCACCCACATGATTTTCTGCGGGTTATCAGGTTTCCAGCAGCGAAGGTATGTCCACTCCGCCGTCTTTCCGCTTTTGTAAACGCGCTTTTTGGTATCGGCCGTCACAACCCGGCCCGTTGCCGCGCAGGTCAAAAGCCCGCGGAAAATAAATTCCTTACCGCCATATTTGAACTGCTTTTTATGCCAGCCTGGCGGCAAGCCGTGCCGCCCAAACCCGTATCCGCTTGAACGCCAGAAAGAACCTAGATTTTTTGACGCGGGCTTAAAAATCTTCATTTCAGCGAAAAGAAAGGCTTGATTTTTATGGCTTTTCTCCATTATAAAGCACCCAGTCTATTCAGATTTTCTAGTGCGTCCCGTTCGTCTAGAGGCCTAGGACACCGCCCTTTCACGGCGGCAACACGGGTTCGAATCCCGTACGGGACGCCAGTTTTCCTTCCGATAAAATCTTATAACTTCCAAAAACTCTAGAAATAGCAAGGGTTTTAGGCTATGTTTAGTCTATTGCCTTCCTATGTTGCCCTATAATTTCTATCGAATTTGGGGGTATAGGAAGGGGTATAAATGCTAGAGGAAAAACTTAGTCCTTCCTGCCGCTTTTTCTTGATAATGGCGTGTAATTGTTCCTGATATTCTGAAACAGGGACAATGCAAAGTTTTTGCGTTTGTACGAACGCACTGAATTTAACGCATAAAATGAGATTTTCAGGGTATAAGCCAATACCCCCGTAACAGGCTATTCCACCGTGACGGATTTGGCGAGGTTTCTGGGCTGGTCGACATCCGTGCCTTTGATATAGGCCACATGATAGGCCAGAAGCTGCACGGGAATGGCATAAAGAATCGGCGCGACAAAGGGATGCACCTCGCCAAGCGTCACGCTCCACTTGACCTGGCCATCCATTCTCCGGCAGCCCTTTTCATCCGAAAACAGCAAAACCTGCCCGCCGCGCGCGACCGTTTCCTGAATATTCGAGGCCGTTTTTTCAAAAAGAACATCCCTGCCCGGCGCAACCGCCACAATCGGCACATTCGTATCAATCAGCGCGATCGGGCCGTGCTTCATCTCCCCGGCCGCATAGCCTTCGGCGTGAATATAGGAAATCTCCTTAAGCTTCAACGCCCCTTCCAGCGCGATCGGAAAAAGATTTCCGCGGCCCAGATATAAAACATCGCGCACCTTGAAAATCTCTCTGGCGATTTTTTCAATTTCCCCGTCATGGCACAAAACATCGGCCACCAGCTTCGGCAAATGACGCAGCGCCTGCGCATAGCCCCCGCGCTCTTCCTCCGGAACAGTCTCCCGCCGGAAAGAAAGGGCCAGCGCCAGACAGGCCAGCGTCGTCAGCTGCGTGGTAAAAGCCTTGGTCGAAGCCACGCCGATTTCCGGCCCCGCCAGCGTGTGCAACACAAAGTCCGATTCACGCTCGATCGTACTTTCGATCGTGTTCACAATCGAGAGGATTTTTTGCCCCTCCCGTTTGCAATATCGAAGCGCCTCCAGCGTATCCAGCGTTTCGCCGGACTGGGAAACAAAAAGGCAAACGCCCTCGCGCGGCAGCGGCGCTTCGCGGTAACGAAACTCCGAAGCCACATCAATCTCGCAGGGAATGCGCGCCACCTGTTCGAACCAGTATTTGGCAACCATGCAGGCGTAAAACGCGGTCCCGCAGGCGATCAATGTCAGGCGCGGCGCCCGGTCCAGCGCGGCCAAAAGGTCGGCAGGCAGGGAAATCTCCCCTGTCGCCGGATTAATGAAAGAGTTCAGCGTATCCCCGATCACGCTGGGCTGCTCGTAGATTTCCTTGAGCATGAAATGGGCGTATTCCCCCTTGCCCGTGGTTGCGCCGGATTGCGCCGTGGTGCGAACGGGCCGCTCGACATTGTCATTTTCAGCCGTATAAATCCGCACGCCCTCGCGGGTCACGCGGACACGGTCCCCGTCTTCCAGAAAGGTAATATTCTTGGTCATGGGCGCCAGGGCGTATGAATCGGACGCCAGAAACATCTCCCCGTTTCCATACCCGATCGCCAGCGGCGTGCCCTGCCGCGCGCCGACCATCAAATTTTCCTCCCCGGCAAAAATAAGTGCCAGGGCGTACGCGCCCTCCAGCCGGTCCAGCGCCGCATTCGCGGCCTCTTGCGGAGCCATGCCCTGTTTCAGGTAGTGCGTGACCAGATGCGCAATCACTTCCGTATCCGTATCGGTTTCAAAGCGGCATTGAAGGGATTTCAGTTCTTCCTTCAACTCCGCGTAATTCTCGATAATGCCGTTATGCACGACAGCCACTTTATCCGTGGCGTGCGGATGCGCATTATTTTCCGTCGGCCCGCCATGCGTGGCCCATCTGGTGTGGCCGATGCCGATACGTCCGGCCAGCGGCTCTTCCTTCAACCGCTTTTCAAGATGGACCAGTTTCCCTTCGGCGCGGCGGCGTGTGATTTTCCCGTCCTTCAGCGTGGCAATCCCGGCGCTGTCATAGCCGCGATATTCCAGCCGCTTGAGCCCTTCCAGGATTTGAGGCGCCGCCTCTTCTTTTCCCAAAACGCCGATAATCCCGCACATTATTTTTTCGCCTTCCTGTTTCGATACGCACTCGCCCAGCCGTCACGCACGATTGCCCGGCTGCGTGCCAGAGACAGGGCATTGGCCGGAACGTCTTCCGTGATGGCCGACCCGGCGGCGATATAAGCCCCGTCCTCAATCGACAGCGGCGCGACCAGAGTCGCATTAGACCCGACAAAGACGCCTTCCCCGATTTTTGTCTTGTGTTTATCGAACCCGTCATAATTGCAGGTAATGGTGCCCGCCCCGATATTGGACCCCGCCCCCACCGATGCGTCCCCGATATAAGACAGATGATTGGCCTTGGCGCCTTTTCCCAAAGAGGTGTTCTTCACTTCGACAAAATTTCCTATTTTTGAATCTTCCCCCAGAACCGTGCCGGGACGAAGGCGGGCAAACGGCCCGATCTGCGCATTTTTTCCGACTTTCACCCCTTCCAGATGGCAAAAAGGATGAATAACAGCCCCGTCGCCAACGTCAACGCCCGCGCCAAAAACAACGTTCTGGCCGATCGTCACGTCCTTGCCGAGCTTCGTATCCCAGTTAAAGTAAACCGTATGCGGATCCTTCAGCGCGGCCCCTTCCTCCATCGCTTTTTCCCGCAGCATATTCTGTAGCTGATGTTCGTGCGCGGCCAGCTCGGAGCGCGTATTCACCCCCCAGCCCACCACGAATCCGGCATTGACGACACGGGTTTTGACGCCCTCGCGCGCGGCCACCTTCGGCAAGTCGGTGAGGTAATATTCTTTTTGCGCATTATCGTTGCCGATCCGGTCTATCCAGCCGGCCAGACGGTCCGCAGGCACGCAATAATTTCCCGCATTACAAAGGGAAATTTCCTTTTCCGCAGGCCCGGCGTCTTTGTCCTCGATAATGCTTTCCAGCATGCCGTCCCTGTCCACGACCATCCGGCCCAGCCCCTTGGAAACAAAAGGCTCCACTGCCATCACGGACACGCCTTCTTCCGCAAGCATGGCCCGCAGCGCGTCCGTTTTTACAAAAGGCTCGTCCCCCATCAGGATCAAGACCTTCCCGTCAAACCCTTCCAGCAACGGCAGGGCCGGTTTGACCGCATCCCCCGTGCCGTTTTGCGTATCCTGAATAACGACCGGATACGGTTTGACCGCCTGCGCCAGAGACTCCATGTCCGGCCCCGCCACAATAATGATTTTTTGGGGCGCCAGTTCTTCCACCGTTTCAAGAAGCCACGAAATCATGGGCCGGCCGGCCAGTTCGTGCATGACCTTTGGCAAAGAAGACTTCATCCGCGTGCCTTTGCCCGCAGCGAGAATGACAACGGCAAGTTTTTGAGCCATATCCTGTTTCGAGTCCATCCCTATACTTCTAAAGGAATGGCTAAAATGCACAAGTCACAGAGTTTTACGCGGTGTTACAATATCTTAACGCTCCAGCTTCAGGCTTTTGTTCCCGTTTTGATAGGCCGTCATATGCATGAAAAGGGTGCCGTATTCCGTTTTTACCCGCACCTTCACAGGAACGGCAGGGCCCTTTTCCTCCATATTCGCGATCCAGACCGTCGGCATCGTGCCTTTTTTACGGCCCTGTTCCTGAATGGAAAGCCAGCCACGGGGCTTTTTATGCCACGCTCCGCCCATCGGCTCGATTTCCGCCGTACATTCGACCGCAGGCCCGGCATAGACATTGTAGCGCGTCGCCTCCAGCGTCACGCGCCGGATTTCTTTAAACATCAGGCGGTAGCGCCGCTTTCCGTCAAAAATTTCATCCGCCCCCTCGCATTTCCCGCCTTTCGGCAACCGGTCCAGAACTGTCAGTGTCGCCGCGAGGACATCCGTCGTATTTTTTGTCAACACCGGATCGACCTCCTTGGGCGAGCCGTCATTCTGGGCGTCGTCATCCTCCAGCCTGTATTCCTGAAAAGATCCGTCCTTCCCGTATTTATACTCCTTGATGTCTTTTTCCCCCCGGAAGACGGCAACGGATTTATGACGCTGCGGACGAATTTTTTCCGGATTGGAAAACCGCCAGCCCTCACTTTCGAAAGACCCTTTCCACGGGACGAGTTTGTCTAAAAGGCCGCGTGTGCGTGCGCCAAACACCATCCGGTAGCGCCCTTCCCGGGTATAATCAATCTCCAGACCGGCCTCCACCACATGAAAGCCGCCGCTATACACATCATATTCCATATGCTGAAAATTTTTATATAAAGGTGCGCCGGAGGTAACGGGAGAAAAGAGCAGAAAACTCCCGCTAAAAATAATGCCCCACAAGACAAATGCCCTGCCCGCCCAGACCTTCCTTGAAGGTTTTAACGCCTGCGGCACTTTCATCATTCACGCCTCCGAGATCCACTTCACAAATGCCCTTTTCCCTGAGCCTGGCAGTGCCATCCCAAAGAAGCAGATGGTGCGCGGCCTTCCGGCGCCCTTCTTCACTGGACCAGCCGACCTGATATGTCGCGCTGCGCCCGTGGGAAATAAACAAAACGCACGCAACAGGCCGCCCGTCCAGAAGGGCCCTTCCAATCAACATATTGCCCTTTGATGACAAAAATTTGGCAAGATAATCCAGAAATTGGGGCGAAGGCCCGTCATAGCCGCGTATCTTTTTATCCAGCGCGTAGGTTTTTAACAGCCATGGAAAAAACATCCCGCGTTCATCCCACTCAATCTCAAGGCCGCTTCGCTCCGATTTGTTCAGCTTGTTTCGCCAGTTGCTTTTCAGCGCAGCCCGGCGCGCCTCTTCCTCCGGCCCCAGATCCATCCAGATGGTCTGATAGCCTTCGCGTCCCTCCATCCGGCGAAGGCCCGTGCTTTCAAGCATTTTCCGGGCGGTCATGCCGTCTTCAATTTCCGGCAATACCCGGCGTTTCCGGCCAAAACGGGGCGGAAACCGGCGATTAAATTCATCAAAAAACATCCTGATATGCGCTGCGCCGCCAAAGCCTTCAAACCACAAAGGCCCCCGGTCCAAAATCACGGTATGAAGAGCATCCCACAAGATTCCGGTCTCCAAAATCTGGACAAGCCCCGCCTCTTTCCCGTTTATCTGAATCAGGCCGAAACGGGCTTTTTGCTTCTGAAGCGCACAAACGGCGCGCGCATAATCGTAACTTTGCAAAAAAGTCGAGCGGGGCAAAACAGCAAAGCGCCGGTCCCATTCCTCAGGCGACAAACCGTTCCAGACAATCGTGCAGCTCATGCTTTTTTTCCAGCCTGCCCGTCTTCTTCCTGTTCCTGCCTGATTTCGGGAACCCTCCGGACTTCCCGCCCTCCGCCCTGAACGGAAGAAATAGCATAGGCCATGCTATCCACGACCCTCGAACGAGCCACATGAAGAGCCTTGATAAACCGGTAAGGTTTACGGATAGCCGGTAAGCTGACATCGCCGATAAACCGGCAATCGAAATCAATCGCGCCGTATTTCAGAAAACGGCCCAACAGACCATGATGAATATGTTCTCCCTTGATCTCTTCCAGTTCGATTTCTTCAACTTCAACAAAAATCAAACCGGTCTTGTATATAACCCGCCGGGAGGTCAGCGCGACTTCCGTCGCCAATGTCTTAATGAAATATACCAGGAAAATATAAAGACCGGCGCCCGCAAACAGCCATTTGATCCCCGTATGCTGCGCATCAAACCCGAAACCGTCCAGCGCCCAACGATAAAATGGAACCCTGTTTCCAAAATAAGCCCAGAGATATTGATCTATAAGCACCCCGACGACAGCCAGTCCTGTAAACCAAAGCAATCCCTGAAGCGTATAAATCCAGTGAAGGCGCGAGACACCGATCAACCGTTCATCCAGACCGATAATTTTATGAACGTAAGACATAGACGCAATTTACACTTTATTTATGTGTAAATCCATCGGCAACTCGCGCATAATGTGCCTGTGAAACAAATAAAGCGCCTTTGCAATATTTTTATGCAAGCCTTCAAACGCATGCTGGAGGAAGACGGTCTTATGGCCGCAGGACATATTGCCTTCACAGCCTTTTTATCCCTGTTTCCTTTTTTGATTTTTCTGGCGGCGCTGGCGGGGTTTCTGAGCGCGCCCGAAGACGGGCCGAAAATAATCGCGCTCATGTTCGAATTCATGCCGCAGGAAGTGGCCGCAGCGCTGGCCCCCGCCGTCAGCGAAGTCATCAGCGTCCGGCCCGGCAGTCTTTTAACATTCGGATTCGTCGGCACGCTCTGGGCCGCTTCCAGCGGCGTCGAGGCCCTGCGCATTGCGTTAAACCGCGCTTACCGCGTTCAAAAAAAGCGGCCCCTCTGGAGACGGCGCCTTCAAAGCCTCCTCTTTGTGGCATTGGCCGCCTTTCTGATTTTCTTTATGTCGCTGATGGTTTTGTTCGGCCCCGCAATCTGGAATTTTGCCGCGCCGATTTTGCATTTCAGCCTTGTGCAGGAAATCGTTTTCAACCTGACGCGCTATGGCGCAGCCCTTCTGGTCCTGGTCGGCGCCCTGTTAATCCTCCACCGCTTTTTGCCCCATATACGCCAAAAAACGCTTTTACTTTTGCCCGGCGTGATATTTACGGCGCTGATGTTCCTGCTGGGCGGCACCGCCTTTTCCGCCTATATCGCCAATTTCGGGAATTACAATGTCACTTACGGCTCTCTGGGCAGCATTGTCATCGCGCTTATCTTCTTTTATCTCACGGCCATTTTGTTTATCTTTGGAGCCTATCTGAATGCAGCGCTTGGAAAGTAAAACAGAAAAAACATGATGCTTACCCATTTTATAGTCGGCACGTTCCTCATTGCCCTGACGGTTGTTATCCATGCCATCGCGCTGGATTACCTGATGCGTTTTCTTGAAAAAGCGGGTCCGAGTGTGTTCCAGCGATTCCGCCGCACATGGAAAATTCCCATGCTCATTATTGCCGTCCTTGGAAATTTTCTCGCCATCATATTCGAAATCTGGATATGGACCCTTTTCTATCTGGGCATGCATATTCTTCCCGACCTGGAAACGGCCTTGTATTTCTCAACACAGACCTTTACGACAGTCGGATATGGAGATATCCATCTCACAACGGACTGGCGGCTGCTAAGCGCATTTCAGTCCGCCAACGGCTTTATTTTATTCGGATGGTCAACCGCTTTTATTTTTGAAATCATGTCCAAGCTTTATGAGCATGAAAAAATAAGCAAAACAGAAGATTAAAAACACAAACAACAAACAAATTAAAAAAGACAGGAACAAAAAACATGCCGCAGCCGATTGCCAATCTTGGAAAGCTCCCCCCCTACCTGTTCGCCGAGCTGGACCGTAAAATCGCGCAGGCCAAGGCCAAGGGCGTGGACGTCATCTCTTTGGGAGTCGGCGACCCGGACCTGCCAACGCCCGCGCCGATTGTCAAAGCCCTGCAAGAGGCTGTCGCAGACCCTTCCACACACAACTATTCTTCCTATACGGGAACGGACGAATTCCGCCGCGCCGCGGCAGACTGGATGCGGGAGCGCTTCGGCGTGGAGATTGATCCGTCTGACGAGGTTATCGCCCTGATCGGCTCCAAGGAAGGACTGGCCCATTTAATCCTGACCTATATCGCAGAAGGGGATGTCACGCTGTACCCATCCCCCGCTTATCCCGTATACCGCAACTTCACGCTTTTATGCGGCGGCGAACCGGTCGCGGTGCCCCTGTTGCCGGAAAATGAATTCCTGCCGGATCTGGACGCCATCTCACCGGACGCAGCCAAACGGGCCAAGTTGCTGTTTTTGAACTACCCCAACAATCCGACAGGAGCCATCGCGCCGGAAAGCTTCATAAAAAAGGCCATCGAATTTTGCACCAGACACGACATTCTGCTCTGCCATGACAACGCCTATTCGGAAATGACATTTGACGGCTACAAGGCCCCCAGCTTTTTGAGCGTACCGGGCGCGAAAGACGTATGTATCGAGATGTTTTCAACCAGTAAGATGTACAATATGACCGGCTGGCGGATCGGTTTTGCCGCCGGAAACAAGGCCGCGTTAAAAGCGCTCGGCACCGTCAAGGACAATACGGACAGCAGCGCCTTCAAAGCCATCCAGCGCGCCGCAGCGGAAGGCTTCAAACATTCCGACGAACTCACGAAAGATTTGAACGATATTTACGGCCGCCGCCGGAAAATTTTTATCGAGGGGCTGAACAGGCTGGGCTGGGATTTTCATCCGCCGGCCGCCACTTTTTACCTGTGGATTCCGGTCCCGGCCTCCTTCACCAGCGAAGAGTTTGCCGCGCTTCTACTCGAAAAATGCGGTATCGTGGTCCCGCCCGGCAGCGCCTACGGCCCGGAAGGAGAAGGCTTTTTCCGCGTGGCCCTCACCGCGCCGGAAGAACGCCTGAAAGAAGCGCTGGCGCGTATGGAAAAGGCCGGAATCCGGTTTGACGACTCAGGAAACCTCGCAAAGACGGCGTAAAAAATAATTTTTCATATTCTTGAAATTTGATGCGTTTCCTGCTATAACGCCTGAAATTTTATAATCGCAGGCTTTATTTATGGATGTCAGAACAGATTACGGCGCCGCGAGCGCACCGCTTGACTATACAAAGCTCTCCAGAAGTTCCATTCTAAAAGCATGGAACGAAGAACGACAGCTCCGTAATTTTTACAAGGACCCTTACGGAGACGGATCGGAACGCTGGTTCCTGCCGGAATTTGCGCTGGATTGCCTGCGGCTCTTTAAACCTGAAACAGGGAAAAATGTCCCCAAAGAGTGGTCGAAAAGAAAAGACGGCATCACGGAAAATATCCTGCACGAACTGGACCCCCTGCTCATGATGAAGGGCCTGTTTCAGGCCGGCTATCTTCCCCCGAAAGTAACCCGCCAGATACAAATAGCAGACGGAAGACGGTCCGGCGTAGACGAGGCCATGCAGTCCATAGAGCTTCTGTTTGCCGAAGAAACCATTCACGACCTGGATGAAGATTTTCCCCACGCCTCGAAAGAATCGATTTTAAACTATCTTCGCGAATGCATTTCCACGTGCGCAAAGATCAAAGACGCCGACAAAAAACGCTATTACGCCATGCTGGAGCCTCTGGGGCGGGGGCTGGACGCCATCACGCTTGGCAGGAAGATTTTTGCACCGGACGGGCGCACCGTCATAACCGAAAAGACGCATCAGGAAGATCCCCATTTATGTTTTAACGCCCTGGAAGAACTGTGGTTTGGCGTGGGCGCAAAGGGGCTGGATAAGCTCGGCGGAACGATCACCAGATTTTCCCTCGCGCCGACAAAATTCACCATCGAGGGGCACATCAATTATTGCAATGACATCCGCCGCCTTTTCATGAGCCGGCAGACACTGGAGCTTTCCGCAAAACAGTTTCCGCAAATGGCGGAGTTTTTTGAAATCGTGAATGCAAACTTGAAAGTCGCTTATATGTGCATGGACGCCATTGTTCAAAATCACCCGGACAATCCAAGAAAACCAAAACAGGAATTTTTCAGGCCCGAAACGGCGCGCATAGATTTGTGCCTTTTGCTTCCCACGGTCTTTAAAGGCGCGGAATTTTATAAAGATGTGCTGCCGCTGAGGGAAATGCTCGTCCGGCTGGATTCGGAAAGAAGCAGGCACCCTTCCCTGAACAATCTTGTCGAACAAATGCACTATCAAATCGGCCCCTATCTGGAACGCCTTGGCCGGCCCATCCGGCGCTCTTCCCGGCCCGTTATCGAACGGCTGCCACGCTAGAGCATTCTGCGTTCAGGTCGAGTCACGACCCGTTTTGTCATCCTGAGCCGAAGGCGAAGGATCCCAAACTTTTCCGGAGATTCTTCGCTGCGCTCGGAAATGACAGGATGGAACCAACCTAAACGATGAACGCGCTAAAACATTTCAGGCAAAAAACAGGGTTACGAAAACTCTGCCGCATTCTCACCATAACATATCTTGAAAAAATCATGTTTTTTTCAAACTCCTGTAACAATTCATCCGTATCTTTCGAATGTGGAACGAAGGATATCGAGATGAAAAGCGCAGACAACAGTTTTGATAAATACATTCCCGATCTTCAGCGCACAGGCGCGAAGCTCTGCGGGTCCGGCATCTGCGCACAACGTCTCGTGTCCAGCACACTGGATATCGCACAAAAGAAGCGCTGGAAAAAAAGCAAGGACCTGCCGACAGATGCGTGGCTCACCATGCTCATGATGCAGCAGTATTTTTCCCGTGCGGAAGAAAGCAAGAACAGACTCCTGCACTAGGTTACCCTCCCAAGACCCCGACTATCCCTGTATGGACCCCAAATCCATACAGGGATTTTTTTTCAGGAAGACCCGTAGTCAATTCTCATAAGGTAAAGCCCCTCTGCGGGCGCCGTCGGGCCGCCCTTGGTCCGGTCGCACGCATCCAGAGCCGCTTTGACATCCTCTTTTGTCCATTTCCCCTCGCCCACCAAAGACAGGGTGCCCGCCATATTGCGCACCTGATGATGCAGGAAAGACCGCCCCTGCGCATGAATGAGAATTTCCTCGCCATTGGCTTCAACCTCCAGCGCATCGAGCGTCCTTATCGGAGATTTCGCCTGGCAATTTGAATCCCGGAAACTGGTGAAATCATGCTCCCCGACCAGAACCTGCGCGGCCGCCTGCATCGCCGCCACGTCCAGCTCCGTTTTCACATGCCAGGCCCGGCCCTGATCCAGCGCGATCGGCATGCGGCGGTTTATGATCCGGTAGGTATAGAATTTGCGCACGGCATGAAAACGCGCGTGAAATTCGCTATCTACCTCTTCGGCCTTTAAAATCGAAATCGGGACGGGAATCAGGTGGGCGTTTATCGCCTTGGCCAGCCGGAACCCGTCCATCGGCCTGTCCCCGTAGTCCAGATCGAAATGAGCCACCTGCCCGCGCGCATGGACGCCCGCATCCGTGCGGCCCGCGCCGTAAATCTGAATATCCTGCTGACAGAACTTACAGATGGCGTCCTCGATACTTCCCTGTATCGTGCGCATATTTTCCTGTACCTGCCACCCGCAATAATCCCGCCCGTCATACTCAATCGTCATTTTCCAGCGGGTCATTGAAGCCGGTCCCCAACCTTTAAATACCCGCCATTCAGCGCAGAGACGGCGTCCATCGCTTTTTTGTTTTCCGGCTGCACGGTTGACAATCGGAGCGTCGTTTTCTCGCCGCAAGCAATCAATCCGCCGTCCAAAATCGTGCCGGGCTTTTTGTCCGTTTTTTCGTCCGTCAAGCCCGCTTCCAGAATTTTTAAACGCGCCCCGCCCGCCGCCAGACACCACGTTCCCGGCCAGGGATTGAGCGCACGGATCCGGCAGTCAATTTCTTCCGCCGGACATGTCCAGTCAACCCGTCCTTCTTCCTTTTCGAGCCTGTGAGCGTAGGTCACGCCTTCATTCGGCTGCACGGTCAGATCCACCCCCTTTTTATCTGCCAGATCGTCCAGCACATCCTCAATCATCGCCGAGCCGATCGCCGAAAGCTCGTCATGCAGACTTGCCGCGGTCGTTTGCGCCCGGATGGGAACCCTGCGAACGCGGATCATCGGGCCGGTATCCAGCCCCTGATCCATCTGCATGATCGTCACGCCGGTCTGCGTGTCTCCCGCCAGAATGGCCCGCTGGATAGGGGCCGCGCCCCGCCAGCGCGGCAGGATGGAGGCGTGGATATTCAAACATCCGTATCTGGGAGCCTCCAGAATATCTTTCGGCAGAATAAGGCCGTAAGCCGCGACAATGGCGACATCCAGATTAAGCGCTTTAAAGGCCTGAATATCCGTTTGATGTTTAAAGTTCCGGGGCGTAAGGACCCTGATGCCATGCTCCTGCGCGCATTCATGGACAGGCGAAAGCTGCACCTGCTGCCCGCGGCCTTTGGGACGGGGCGGCTGCGTGTAAACGCACACCACGTCATAGCGCGGATTATCAATCAGGTTTTGCAGGGCCGGCACGGCAAAATCCGGCGTGCCCATAAAAGCGATGCGTAAGGATCTGGAATCTCTGTTCATGCCGCCCTGTTTACAAGGCTATTTGATCTTTTTGAAGTTTTTTCAGCTTTTTCAGGATCATATTTCGTTTCAGGTTGGAAATATGGTCCACAAAAAGCACCCCGTCCAGATGGTCTATTTCATGCTGCAAACAGTGGGAAAGAAGCCCTTCGGCCTCCAGAACCTGCTCTTTCCCATCATAATCAAGATATTTGACCTTGATATGGGCGCTGCGCACCACATCCGCGTAATGGCCGGGCACAGACAGGCAGCCTTCCGGAAAAACCGAATTCTGCGCGGACCTTTCGATAATTTCCGGATTGGCCATTTTAATCAGGTGAGAAGGCGCCTCTTTTTCCTCTTCCTCCCTCTGGCCCGTCTTGTACGTCGACACAACACGGATAATACCGTCTTCCTCTTCCTCGCCGTAATGCCACGTATCGGGATTGACATCCACGACCAAGACCCGGTTGAGAATATCAACCTGATTGGCCGCCAGCCCGATACCCTTATCCGCATACATGGTTGCCGCCATTTTATCCATTTGCGCCCGGATCTGATCGTCCACAGCCTCCACAGGCTGCGACTTTGTCTTCAAAGACGGATGGGGAACGGAAACAACTTCGTAAATATCAACCATATTTTTCTTCCTGTCTTTCCTCTTCGGCCCCGGAAAGGTCTTTGGCCGACAAGGTTTTAACGGCGGATTCCAAAGGCGCGATCTGCACAATATCTTTTGTATCCGATGCCGCTTTCATATCCTTGAATTTCCGCGCGCTGACCAGAACGCGCGATTCCAGCGAGGACAGCGCCTTGTTATAAGCCCCCATCGCCGATTCCATGCCCTTGCCGACCTTTTCCATGTGGCCGGAGAAAACGGCAATCCGGTCATAAAGCTCCGCCCCAAGCTCCGCAATATTCCTGGCATTTTTGGCCATTTTTACCTGCCGCCAGCTCAAACCCACAACACGCAGCAGCGACAGCATCAGAGTCGGAGAGGCAATCACCACCTGATTCTCGGCCGCAAAATCCACCAGCGAAGGATCGGCTCGCAGCGCGGCGCTAAAAGCCTGTTCGGACGGCAGAAAGAGGACGACAAAATCGGGACTGCCGTCAAGCTGCTCCCAATAGCCTTTCGCCCCCAACTGCCTTACGTGGCTGCGCACCTGCCCCGCCAGACGCTGTTCCACGGCGGCCGCTTCCTCGCTCGTTAAATCCATATCCATTTTATCGACAAATTCATTGATCGGCGTTTTGGCGTCGACAACAATGTTAAACCCGTCTTGTAAATGAATAATCACATCCGGGCGCCGCCCGTCGGAAAGCCGCGTTTGCGTATCGTAATGCTGTCCCTTGATCAGGCTTGCTTTTTCAAGCAATCCTTCCAGAACGAATTCCCCCCACTTGCCCTGCGCCGCAGGATTTCTGAGCGCGCCGGTCAGCCTGGCGGTTTCGGCCCGCAGGCGCGTTTGATCCTCCGCCATGATTTTGAGATGCTCGCGCAGTTCCGAATAGGCACCCACACGCTCTTTTTCAAGACCGTGCAATTTATCCTGCATCTGCTCCAGCGTTTTACTCACCGGCAAGACAAGGTCGGAAATCGCTTTTTGCCTTTTATCGAAATCATGGACGCTGTGCAGATGCGTCTGCGCCATTTTTTCCTGCGCCAGAGTCAGAAAATCCGCCGCATTGGATTTCAGCGTTTCCTGCGCCAGCGCCTTGAAGTTATTTTCCATGCCCGCGCGCTCGGCCTCTATACGGGCCTCCAGCGCCGCCTTGTGCCTTGCCAGCGAAAAAACCCAGCCGGCAAAGAGCAAAGCCGCCAGCAAAAACCCGGCCACGGCCCCCATCCCCAAAGAAAGCGGGTCCAATATTAAATCCGGTGATATAATTTCGTTTTCCATGCTATAATGAAGGTCGCATATTCAGGAAGGAAAGTTCAATTGAAATCTGAACAAAAAAAGAACGGTACAGCCGCGCAAAGCGGTGGCGTTATGGTTTATATCCTTTTGGCCCTCGCCCTGCTCGGGGCCTTGACGATGACCCTGTCCCGCCAGAACGAACAATCGGACGCCCAGAATATCGACGATGAACTGGTCGAATTCCAGGTTACGCGGCTTTTGAATTATGCCCAGTCCGCGCAAAGCGTTGTGGACCAGATGATTATGTCCGGCTCCAATACCAGCGATCTGGTTTTCGATCTGCCCAATTCCGCCAGCTTCGATACGGCCCCCTATATCCACAAGGTTTATCACCCGGAAGGCGGCGGCCTTATTTCAGGCAAGGCTGATCCGGAAATTTTCACCGGCACGGACAACGACCCAGATCCCGGCTGGTATATGGGGCTTTTTAACAATGTCGAATGGACCCCTTCCGCAACGCAGGATATCATCCTGACCGCCCACCAGATCAGCAAACCGGCCTGCGAGAATATCAACCTGAAAGTGACAGGAACCACGACCATTCCGGCCATTGCCGGCACCGGCGTTCTGGCGGATTATTTAATCGACGATTCCCTGCACACCGGCACGAATGCGGATTTCACGGCCGTTGTTTGCGCAAGCTGTGACGGAATCGCCGGCCTGTGCGTCAGCAACGCCGCCGCAGATATGTGGAGCTATTTTATCGTTATTGAAGGGCAATAAGCACGGCGCGAAGGATATCGATTCCTTTATTCTTTGCCGCGCTTGTTTGCAAAATTCCGGGATACGCCGCCGGATGCTTTTTAAGCGTTTCTAAAATATCCTTTTCCAGCGCGGACAGATTTTTTCCCTTGTCGCACTTGGTCAGCACAATGCGGTAATTAACCGCCGCCTTGTCCAGCATCGTCATAAGAGTCTCGTCGCTGTCCTTCAAGCCGTGCCGGGCATCCACCAGAACGAAAACGCAGCGCAAAGTGGGCCGCCCCCGCAAATAATCAAAGATCAGGCTATCCCATTCCCTGCGCGTTGTTTTGGAGACTTTCGCATAGCCGTATCCGGGCATATCTACCAGATAAAGCGCACCGCCCAGTTCAAAAAAATTAAGCTGCTGCGTCCGGCCCGGCGTGCCGGACGTGCGCGCCAAATCTTTCCGGCCCGTTAACGCATTGAGCAAAGAAGACTTCCCGACATTGGAGCGCCCCGCAAACGCCACTTCGCTGCAGCTTGCCGCAGGCAACTGCGCCAGATCGGCAACGCCCAGAACAAAATCGCACGGACCCGCAAAAATTTTGCGCGCTTCTTCCAGTTCCTGTTTTGAAAACTCTTCCGTCATATTTATTTTATGTGCCGCTTTATGTGCTGCCGCATGAACCCGGTTTTGAAAGCGGGAGAACCGGATATTATTATTTCTTCTTCTTTTTCCTGGGTTTTGGTTTGGAAACCGGCTTTTCCGGCCCGGAGTCTTTCGAGTCCTCTTCCTCGCCGAACAGGGCCTCTTCGACCTCCTCTTCCACCATTTCCAGCCCCGGATGGATGGACGGGCCTTCTTCGACAGCCTCTTCCATCTGTTCTATATCCTTATCCCTGGAAAACAAATGAACCTCAACCCCCATGGAGCGCGTAATCACATATTGCTGGATCACAGCAAGCAGGTTGCTGAATGTCCAGTAAATAACGAGTCCGGACGCAAATTTCGCCAGAATAAAGCACATCAGCCACGGCATCGCCGCGATGATACGCGCCTGCATTTTGTCCTGTGGCGGCGGCGACATCTTGCGCTGTGCAATCGATGTTATCAGCATCATCACCGGCCACGCCCCGATCATAAGCGCTTGCGGCGGATCCCATGGAATCAGCCCAAACAGGTTAAAGACCGTGGTCGGATCCGGCGCAGACAGGTCCTTGATCCAGCCAAAAAACGGCGCATGACGCATTTCGATGGTGTTGGACAGCACCTTGAACAACGCAAAGAAAATCGGAATTTGCACAATAATCGGCAAACATCCGGCCATCGGGTTGACTTCTTCTTTTTGATAAAGCTTGACCAGTTCCTCCTGCAGCTTTTTCTTATCGTCTTTATATTCGTGACGCAGATTATAGACCTTGGGAGAGACTTTCCGCATCTTGGCAAAGGATTTGTAGGACGTATTGGCCAAGGGAAAAACAGCCAGGCGCAGCACGACCGTAAACATGATAATGGCAACGCCGAAATTTCCGACAAGACCGTAAAAGAAATTAAGAATAAAAAAGAACGGGCGCGTCAGAAAATAATAAATGCCAAAATCAATCGCCAGATCGAAATGCGGAAGATTCCATTTTTCTTCATAGGCATTTAGTGTCTGAATCTTTTTGGCCCCCGCAAAAAAACGGTTTTCAAAACGGGCCGATTCACCGGGCCCGATCGTGCGGGCCTGCCCCATAATATCGCTCTGGTAACGCCCCGCATCTTTCGGCAAAGCCCCGGGGGTGTGTGCAAAACGAAAAGTGGAGAATTCCTTTTGATCCGGCGCCAGGGCCACCAGCCAGTCTTTTTCCGTGATACCGATCCAGCCTTTGACCGCTTCAAATTTTTCACGCGGGTTTTCCACCAGATCGCCGTAGCTGCGCTCTGTCATTTCATTCCCGACATAGGCGAGCGGCCCTTCATGCACCACCCAGCGCCCGGCATATTCTTCCGGAAACCCTTTTTGAGAAATCAGGGCATAGGGAAAAAACGTCAGCGTTTTCGATCCCTTGTTGACAACGCGCTGGCTCAAAGTGAAACCGTATTCCTCGTCCAGCGAAATGGTTTTTTCAAAAGACACCCCCTGTCCATTCGACCATGTCAACGTCACAGGAGTCTGCGGGGAAAGAGTTTTTGAACCGCCGGCTTTCCAGACCGTATTTTTGTCCGGCATTTTTACACTCTTGTCCGATGTCACCCATCCAAACTCCATATAGCGGGCGAACGCCGCGCCGGAGGGAGACAAAAGAGAAACCCTTTTTTTCTTTTCAATCGTTTTAAAATAATTTTTCAGGCTGAGGTCATCAATCCGCCCGCCCGTCAAATTGACAGAGCCGGAAACGTCTTCATTTTCAAACGGCACACGGGCCGTTTGCGAAATAACTTCATCGCGGGGTTTTTCCTCTTCCACAAAAGGAACGCCGGATACCTGAGACTCTTTCACGGCGGCGGCGACAGCTTCGCGCTGCGCCCGTATCGCCTCGGCCTGCGGCGCCAGAATAAAATGGTCATAGGCCGCCCAAAGCGCTACCGACAACACCATAAACAAAATGAGATTGCGGATATCATTTGGATGCATTTCATCTTTATTCTGCATGATCGGCTTTCGTTTTGGGGCCAGAGCCTGGACAAGAGTTCGAATTCAGGCGTTTATAACCGATGATCCCTTCACGATCAATGCCCGGGACAGGATCCAGATAAGCCCCTTTGTACCAGGGATGGCACCTCAGTATCCGCTTGAGAGACAAAAACAGCCCCTTAAGCACCCCGTACCTCTCAAGCGCCTGCATGGCATAGGCGCTGCATGTGGGATGGAAACGGCAGCACGGACCGGTAAGCGGAGAAATCAGGTAAGCATATCCCCTGATAAAGAACTGTAAAACCTGCTTCATCCGCTTCTACTCACTTAACTTAATCCCCCTTCAAAACGCCCGTCTTCCGCAAACAATATTCCAGATCCTTTTTCAGGTCGGAATAAAGGCGCGTTCCGGTCTGAGGCCGCCCGATCAGGACATAGTCCGTATGATCCCTGGCCACAAGAGGCAGAACGTCATATGCGACGCTCCGCAGGCGGCGCTTGATCCGGTTTCGATTCACGGCAGATTTGCTTAAATTCCTGGTCGCCGTCAGCCCGAACCGAATGCCTTTCCCCTCATTCTCGCAAACCTGCAGGATCAGGCCTTTGGCCACCCATTTTTGCCCCTGAAACCTTGCACGCAAAAAATCGGACCGTTTTTTCAAACGGTCCAGCGACTTTATGTTCTCTTTTTTGGCTTCCACCCTGTTTTGCGCCGCTTCATCATAAAATAAAGAGCGGACGGATGTTACGCGCTTAAACGGGCGCGGCCCTTGGCGCGGCGTGCCGCCAGAACGCGGCGGCCATTTTTGGTAGCCATGCGGGCACGAAAACCGTGGCGGCGTTTACGAACAAGTTCACTCGGCTGATAGGTACGTTTCATTCTTTTCTTCCCCTTATTTGGGCTTTAATTCCTTGAATTCTGGCGATGTTGTACAGGGAAACTCTTTTTCTGTCAATTTTTCTTGCGATTTATGTCAGGTTTGGCAATATAGGCGGGTTAAAGATTTTAAATCAGGGACTTACAGAAAGCTCAATCTTACATGTATATCGATGACAAATGGACTCCCGTGCAGGGAGAAGAGCTTGCAGGCTTTCTGGATCAAATCGATCCTGTCGGCGGGAAATACAAGGTGAATCCGGAAACCACGATCGTGGAGTGGCGAATGTTGCCCTTTTACGATCAGGTTGCCCTGATTCGCGTTAAAGATCCGGCATGGACCCCGCGGAATCTGTTCATTTATTACCTGACAGATCAGGGAAATCTTTACTGGCTCAACGGCACCTCCCCGCCTATCCATGAGATCAATGCAAAAGCGCCCATCAAAATAACGGATGAAAACGTACTGGAATACCTCAATTTCTTCTGTTTTTTTGTGCGCGGCGAAGAAGGCCCCTTCCTGATTGCCGAAAGCATGGACGACCCGTATATGCCCAAGGATCTGGACGACAGGACCCGCTCCGTTATTGAAGGCACCATCCGTCCGGCCTCCTATGAGGGCAAGAACGAGCAGGGCTACTGGCTTTGCGACGCCGTTGTCTATTATTCCAACGCGCTTTTCATCGCAAATTTTGCCGTCCAGCCCGGCGGAATGATCGAAATGCTGGACGACGAGCCCATCGCGGCGGACCTTCCTGTCAAAGTGGATGCGCCTGTCTCTTAATAGGACGGCAACGCATTGATATAAAACAGGAATTTTTGTTTCTGGTCCTGACAGGCCGGGAGCACCCCTTCAAAATTTTTATTCTTCTCCGGCCCTGTGGTATACTTAGTAAGGTCATGAGAGGGACTAAAATATGAAGAATTTCAAAGAATTAGCGCTTTTCCATATCGTTACGCTTGGGGTAATATCTTTCGCGAACCCCGTTTTTGCGCAGGATATCAATACCGTTTCGGATAATATCGTAGAATCGATAGACGATCTGCCGGGCCTGCTGAGCGGCGTATCCTATCTGCTCGGAACCTTGCTTGGCGTTCTGGGAGTCCTGAAAATCAAGGATCATGCCGACAATCCGGGCAGCACGCCTTTGCAACACGGTATGATCCGCCTGGCAGCCGGCGGTGCGCTCTTTGCCCTGCCGCTCGTTTTCGAAGCCATGCAAATCACGATTGGAGAAGACGGCGCACTGGAACAGGCTGAAGTGAGCGGTGTTGCCTATGGCGGAGGGGGAAGCTGCCCCGGAGGGGAAACGCTGGGCACGGTTATATGCAATCTCATACTGTCTTCCAACAGGCTCCCCGGCCTCTTTTCCGGCGCGTCCTACCTCTTCGGCGTGTTCCTTGGAATCTGGGGTATTATGAAACTGAGAGATCATGTCGAAAACCCCGGACAGGTCCAGATATGGGACTCCGTCAAACGCTTTTTGGCCGGCGGCGCTTTCTTCGCCCTTCCGACCGTTGCGGAAGCCGTACAAAGGAGCCTTGATGCGGACAACCTTGATTCTTTTACAACCGGCGGCTTTAAGGAAGGCACGAGCGGCACAGGGCTGGACGCCATGATCGTCAGCCTTGTCGAAGATATATGGGAGCCGACGCTGTGGCTTGTGATTTCCTTCAGCTATCTTGCCGGTACGATCCTGGTCATTATCGGTATTTCACGTTTCTTAAAAACAGAGCAGGAAGGCGCCCGCGGGCCAACCGGGATTGGAACAATTATGACCTTCCTCGTGGCAGGCGCCCTGTTCTCCGTTCACAAAATGGTCGGAGCCCTTTCCACGTCCCTGTTTGAAACAAACGTTGTGACCATGAAACCGGAGCTGGTTTATACGCCCGGCCTGACAGGCGCGGAAAAAGCCCATGCGGAAGCCGTCATTCAGGCTGTCATCGTCTTTGTCGCCATTATCGGATGGATCAGCATCGTGCGCGGATTTTTCATTATCAGGGGCGTTTCCGAGGGAAGTTCCCAGGCCTCTATGATGGCGGGCATGACCCATCTTATCGGCGGCGCCATCGCGGTCAACCTCGGCCCTGCCATGAATGCCGTCCAGACGACACTGGGCATCACCCAATACGGTATTTCATTCAGCTAAAACAAACAAAGGCAGGGAGCGGAAACTCCCTGCCTCTAATACAGGCCCTCAAGCATATCCTCTGCAGGCGGCGGCAGAGTCAGGTCCGGCTCTGCAGCGATGATGGACGGAATGGAAATATTAAACTTTTTGATAATATCGGAGTCGACTTCCCGGCGGTTGAAGAACACCTTCTCGATCATCAGCCCCCCCGCATCATCCTGCGTGAAAGAGCATTCAATCATTTCCATTTTATACTGGCCAAACGCGTCAATGCTCGTGAAATTAATACGGGTCGCGCGAGGATATTGTTCAACGGATTCATGACGGATCGTTTCAGGATAAGCAACATTCTGCTCTAAAAACGCACCGCAAACGCCATATAAAATGCTGCCTTTCGGCGGATCGCAGGAAAATAACGACAAGAGAATAATCAGGAGAACAAACGCAGCAATACCCGCCAGAGCAACGCGCGTCCTGTTCCAGACCGGCGGAAGCATTTCATCAATATCATCCTGCCCTTCCGGATCCGGAGAGGAATCTACAGGATTTTCTCTCATGGTTTATCCTGCCCGTTTTTTTTGTCTTTGGAGTCCTTATCTTCAAAGTCTTCGGCAGGAGGCGCCGGATTTTTCTTCGGTCCCAGAATCTCGTCATCATCGTCGTCATCAACAACTTTCCGGCGTTTGTCCCCTTCGGGCTCGGGCTGCGAAGGATCCTGCGGCACACCCTTCATCTTGTGGCCGCTGGCTTCAACCAGTTCGGCTACAATATCGTCGATCACCTGCGCCAGCGCCGCAGACCGGGCATGTCCATGCTCCGACAGCTCAATAATGCGGCGCCGGATTTCATTTCGCGCACTTCCGTTTGGAAAGTTGATCGCCAGAATCTGCCGCGTGAGATGGGCGCCCAATATGTTATAAAGCCGGCTCCTGATTGCCACATCTTCCGAAGATGTGGAAAGCGCCCAGATTTCGATCGGCCCCAGGGTATTATACAAAAACTGTTCATACCTGCCGTCAACGGTTCCCAGAACAAACAGGACGGGCGCCCCCCCTGCCTTCGGCCCCGTCAGTTTATAACGAATAACGTTCCGCGCCGTTTCCGACAAACCGAAGCGCTCCCGGATATCATCCACGGCCTGATCCGAAATGGCCGCGCCCAGTACCCAGACGCCCGTGGCCAGATCCACCATATCCTGATCGAAGTCGCCCAAAAGCTGCGAAGACAGCGCAATCTGCACCCCGCGTTTCCGGCCCTCGCGCACGTCCCTCACAAGCTGCGCCCGCACAGACAAAGACCCGCCGGTCCTGTGAAATTCGTCATAGCAAAGCCGCTTGGGCGTTTCCATGATGTTCTGGATACGGGTCTCATGGAATCCACGGTATTTCTCCGGAACGCTCGAGAGCATTTCCGCGCCCATCCACCAGTTACGGACAAGGACATGACGGGCCAAAAGATACATCACGGACGTTTGCCGTTCCGCCGTATCGTCCCCTTGGGGAGACACATCCATCAAGTCAATCGCGCAAACCCGCGAATCGGAAACGTCAAATTTTGTCACCCCGGCAAGAATCGGAAATTCCCGGATCGCGGAGGTCACCATCCGTTCAAACGCACTGATGACGTTTTCCATGGTAAGACCGGCCGCCGTCTGTTCGAAAAGAGAACGCGTCTGCGGACGGCGGGAAGCCGTAATGGCATCCGCCAGAGACGGGGAAGCGTAGCGCTGGGCCAGAATGGCAACGTGCGTTTCCCCCAGGTCGAACATCCGGTCAACCACATCCCACCAATAGGGGTCCGAAGGCAGATGCAGGTTATGTTTCTGGATGGCTTCATCCACGTGAACATCCAGACGCGGCAGATAAGGACGCGGCTCCGCATTTGCAGCCGCATCGTCCCGCCAGCGAAACATCTCGTCCACGACCAGGCCCGCAAGCTGCTGTATCCCGTCATAGGGGCGCTCATGCCCGGGCGCGGTGCAAAGGAGCGTCAAGAGCTCGACAAGATAACTCCGTTCGTCAATCAGCGGATACCGGCACCCGAGCTGGGTATCGAAAGGATTGACCGCAAACGCGTTTGTCATCCGCATGCGATAATGCGCCGCTTCATGCTGCCTTTCTTCCGGCAGGGCCTCTTTAATCAGGGAAACCATGCCGGAGGAAGACGGGCCGACGTCAATAATTGCGACATAAGGAAGCTGGCTAAGCCCCGGCGTCAGGCAACAACACATGTTCATGGAATTTAACAGAACCGATTTCCCGGCCCCGGGCTGCGCAAACATCAAATCGAACCAGGTGGTCGTGACATTCGTTCCCGTCTGGTAAGGCCAGACCTTCCCGTCAGGGGTCCGGAAAAGCATGGCGCCCCTCTCAAAAGGCGAAGAGGGCCGTTGCCACGGCATCAGCTTCATGACCTCAAACATCGGCGCGACAGCGGCAGGCGCCGTCCCCGCGCAATGAATACCCATTGCCGAAGACATCACGCAATCCAGAGGATCGCCGGAAAACTCACTTACCTGACAATAGCCCCAGCTCTCGACGGACTGGACAAGGTTGGCCAGCCGGTCCTGCAGCAATTTGGGGTTGTCCCGCGGCGCCCATGTGGCAAAAGACACCCGCAGGCGAACGACAGGCTCTTTCCGGGCCATGCGCTGCAGGCCCTCCAGAGAATATTTTATCTGCTTGTTCAGCGCGTTCGTGACCCCCAGAATCGTGGCCACAAAAGCCCGGAAAGCCGTCGCATAAGCGCCGCCGCCCTCAAGCATGAAAGAAATCCGGTAAGGGATATCCACTTCATGCAGGCGATTCAGAAGCATCGGAAACGGACTGGGATCCATCGGCGCCAGAGTGATATCCGCCCCGGCCCAGAGAAGGTCCCCTATCCGGACCGTATATTCGTTCATAACATACGCATCGCCCAGCGCCAGTTGCTGGCGCATGGAAGGCCAGAGAATTTCAGACATGTCCGTCTTGCTGAGCGGCGCGCGCGAGGGAATAAAATCCCCCGGCAAGCATATGGCCCAGTCCTCATGGGCCTTGTTGGGATAGAGATTGTTTTTAACGGCCAGCATCGCCTCCCGCGCCGTCAACGCCTCCGCGCTCATGCCCAGCTCATCCAGAGACGACAGCACCGCCGCGGTGTAACTTTTGTGACGATTCCGCAGACCGGCCAAAGCCGCCAGAGGATCCTGCGCATAGCCCGCATTCACCCATTTCTTTTTCTGCGCTTCTGCCGCCGCCCGTTTCATTTCATTCTGGGTCATAATGGAAGGGCGCGTCCAAAGGACAAAATAGCATTCTTCAAAAGACAAAAAGCGGGACAAATGGCGGACCCGCTCGTCAAAGATATCCTTCACTTCCAGTTCAACCGTTTCGGCCGTCAAACGGGAGGGGCGGATCAGTTTTTCCAGATAAGAGGATATCCTGTCCGGATCGCGCGTAAAATAAACCTGCAGCGCATGACCCTGCCGGTCGAAACGCGCGCCGATTTTCAATGTCGCGCCCTCGATCAGATAGTTATATTCCTCTTCCCCGACAATCTGGCGGCTGCCGTCTATCTTCAGATAACTGACAAGGGAGCCGTCCGAAGCCACCATCGTCATCTCGTCGTCCGCCGTCTCCAGACGGATAAAAGTCTCCACAGACTGCTTCATTGCAATCTGGAAAGGCGCCAGAATTTTATCAAGAAGTCTCATTCAAAACGAACATTACTATCGAAAACACACGAACCAATATCCTCGTTTTAAGAGGGTATTATACTATGCCCGCTGAATATAGAAAAAATTGCGCCTCATTCACGGAAATAAAGGGGTTTGGAACAAGATCGCCTTTCAGCGGGGCCTGTCACGTCCGGCAGATGGAAATATCTGACGAGGTTGTGCAAAAAAAAAGAAAAAAGACGGGAAGGCGAAAATCCGGCCCGCTAGGCAGCCTGTTTGAACTTCGCGTAGAATTTCTTCCACTGATAGGGCGCTTTGCCGCCAAAAGGACCGTCTTTAGACCGCCAATAGGCCAGGATTTGCGGAAACTGGTTAAATTCCAGATCCCCTTCCTTGATAATCCGGCGATCCAGTGGAAAAAGACGTACTCCCTCCAGCTTTTTGGCCCGCATCGAATATTGGCGGGGACCCGTGAAATCCCGCATCACCGTCCCTAAAATAAAGGGATCGTCCGTTCCAAGCCGGTTTTTGGCTTCTTCCCGCCGCTCCATCAGTATTTTATACGCATTTTTGGCGCTTTCCGCCATGGAGCCTTGTGAAATACGCGCCACATAAATGGCCCGCGCAATGTGGTGAAGCTGCGCCTGTTCGATCTCGGGAAGCCAGATCAACGCACCGGAGCGCATCTCCGCCGTCCTTTCCAGATCAAAACACTGATGGCAAAAAATGCACGCCGTCGCCAGATTTTCCAAACGTATGTTCGAAGGATTCCCGTCAAGAAAATGGATATCCTGATATTTCTGGGACGTAAATCCACAGAACCGGCAAGTGTAGGAATCCCGTTTCAGAATTTTTTGGCGCAGATCCGCCGTCAGCGGACCCTGACCTGCAGAAGAATGGGTATTGCCCGAATGAAGGGCAATACCCAATGTAATATTTAAATAATCCATCTCGTCCTTTAAAGACTTATTTAACGTCAGAGAACTCCTGAACGCCCCATGCATCAACAGATGTTGCGTTGGCGCCGTCTTCCCCGATCGTTGCCTGCATGGCTTCGTAGACGATCGGCAGGGCAAACAGACCACCACCGGCTGCCAGACGAATAGCACCATGTTGAAGAGGCGTGTTGCTCGGATTTTCAACGTGATCCTTGATTTTCAAAATCCCCAGAACCCCCAGAAGAATTCCGACCATGTAGGACACACCCGTCAGCAGACCGGGAAGATCCTGAATGGATTCGGAAATGTTATCCGAGATCGTGCTGAAGTTTTTTGCAGCATGAGCACTTTCAACACCGCTTACCATTCCGGTAAAAAGAGCTGCGCTCATCATCAAACTTTTCTTTCTTAAAAATTTCACCATGTTTTTTCTCCTTTTGAATATCATGTTATTAAAAGCTGGAAACTTTTAATAAAGAAAATGTTTTTAAAACCTATCTAACATTGTTTCCTGCTATACTTAAATTAGACCACATCTTGACCAAATAAGGCAAATTTGTGCGCAAGGAAAATGAACAAAATTCACTTAAGTTATTGATTTAAAACAGAATAAAAATTTTATTTTTTTACGAAAAAACACCCTTTTTCCAAATAAGGCCAAAATAAGGCACCCCGTTTTAAAAGATTACTGGCGGATGCTCCCCTTGCTTCCCCGTACAACCCAGCGCCCGTTCACATAGGAAATATCCTCAATCTGGCCAATACCGGCCAGCACATCCCCCACCCGAACCGCTTTCATCTCACGCTCATTCTGACGCGAAACCCAGGCCCGTCCGGGTTGTGCGGCGCGCAACTTCCATACGGGAGCCTGTTGCGACGCCACCTTTTTGACAGGTTGCTTTTTAGGCGCAGCCGTCTGTTTCGCAGGCGCCGGAGCTTCCAGAACGCCGCCGGACTTTTTCTCGGCCTCAGATGAGGACGGCACAGCAGCGGGCACCGCCGGAACATCCTGAGCCTCTTCCTTCAAACGCGCCTCCTGCTTTAAGGAAGAAAGCTCCGTCTGGATGTTTTTAATAGCCTCCGCTTCGCCACTCTGAATTTCTTTGATCTGACCTTCCATACTATCGAGTCGCTCAAGCAACAGATTGATCTTTTTCTCCAGACCCGCCGATACGACCTGCGTGACCGGATCGGCTGCGGGTGCCTCTTCAGCCGCTTCCGTCTTCACTGTTTCCGTTTTTTGGCTTTCCGTCTCTTCAGCCAAATCGACGGGCGTTTCAAGAAGGTCTGTTTCGGCGGGAGGTTCCGAGATTTCAGGGATTTCCGTATTTTTCAAGTCCTCCGCTAAACTATCCTCTCTTTCCATTTTTTTCTGTTCCCGCTCCGCCACCGCATTTTTAAGAATCTCTTCGGCCGCATTTGGAACCGGAGCCTCCTTGGAAACCGGCGAGGGAAGCTCCTGAGAAACAAGACCGGCACTCTCCTGCCCACTTTCCTCAACGTTTTCAGACAAACCGGACGGTGAATCAGAAGGCGGTACGTCCTGCGGCGGCCTTGGAACGTTTACATCTTCTTCCGTTGCGTCCACATACCCTTCCGCCGCAGACATGGACGAAGGCATGGGCGTTAAAACCGAATCGCCCCCCTCCTCAGAAGCGATAGGAGAAGGCATGGGCGGTGCCTCCGTGACAGGAGAATCCGGCGACAATCCTTGCGGATTGTGTAAAAAACCCGTCGCAGATTCGGGTTTGAGGGTCGGAGAAGCCTCTTCGTCCTTCTGCGCGCCAAAAATAGGCCCGTCCGTCGACCCGGTCATATGCAAGGCCGTTGTAAATTTCTGTATAACTTCCGGCCTTTTGGAAACAACCTGATAAACAAGCACGGCAAACCCCACGACAAGCGCTATCAAAATGACACTTGTATTGAAGCTGGGCCCCTTTCTTTTCTTTTTCTGTGCGCCCGCGCCTGCGCCTTCTACGACATCCTCATCGAAATCAAGAATATCCTCTTCCCAGCCTTCTTCATCGACGAAACCTTCATCAAGCTCTTCATCAATGTAGTCTTCCTCCTCCTCTTCCTCGTCATACTCATTGAGAAGGTCCTCATCCACAAGATCGTCATATGTATCTTCCGGTGCGTCTTCTGGGCGGTCTGGGTTTTGCATTATTTAACAGCCTTTATCATTTATTGCTTTATCGGTTACATGCAGGCGGGCAAATCCATATCATAACAGGCCCGCCGCCCTTAACTTTTATAAGAATTATCCCACTCTATCAAGACGATGGTTACGGCGTCCCCGTCCCCGGATTCGAAAACCCGCCCTGCGACGGCATCGGCACGAGCGTGCCGAAATTCGGAAAACCGCCCGACGACATCGGCACAACCGTGCCAAAATTCGGAAAACCGCCAAAGGCCGGTTGTGCTGCAGTGGTTTCCGGAGGCAGCGGCGGCTGAATTTCTTTTCCTTCTATCACCGGATCGACAAAGAAAATCCCGATGGGCGTCCCGGCACGAATCTTAAGCATAGGCTGAATCTTGCTGACTTCTTCCGATAAAATGTCGGACAAGGCGCTGCCGGCTTCCTCAATACCGGAGGCCACTTCCTGACGCGACCCCGTACTTCCGGCCTGACTTGTCGTCGTCGTGCCGCTTTGCCCTTGAATTGTCACGGTTGTCGTCCCCGATTCAGAAATCGCTTCCGTCAAACCTTCCACAAACTTTGCGGCCATGGGCAAGACAATCCGGCTGAAATAACGCCTGTCGATATCCGTGACCACACCGGGAAGGGTTGTATTCGGATCAAGTGCGACAGCGTTAACCGCTTCGCTGACACCGTCGATAACGACCTGATAAAAATGCAGCGTCAAATAATTATCCGTCGCCGTAAAGCTTCCGATAATTTTAACGCCGCGCAATGGCCCCGATGCAATCTGGGCCAGAACAGGCCCCGGCGCATCCGTATTGGCCTCTGTGACAAGCTGTGCATATTCGATCGTCCCGGCCGGAATCAGGATATTTTCCGTTTCAGGCACATCAGGCTGCTGCTCTTTCAGCCGCGCCAGAGCATCTTCCCGCGCCTTACGTTCCTTATCTGCCAAAGCGTCGAGATACGCCAGAGATGCAACCTTTTTGAACTGCGCCCCTTTGATCTGCTGATTGGCCAAAACAGATTCCATCTGGATCGACTGCGCCTGCGCCAGGGCGTTTACGGCCGGAGTCCGCGTATCGGGGGGAGGCTCAGCCTCTTCCTCCGTAAAATCCTGCGCCACTATTTTCTGCTGCTGAATCCGCTCTTCCTGCATCCGGCGCCAGCGGTCCAAGGGATCTTCCTCTTCCGTATCGTCCACCTGCAAAGGCAGGGTCCCCTTGGGCGGCTCAACCGGCATGGGAACGGCGCTTTCACTTTCCCGCAGCGCTTCTTCAATCCGGCGGGTGTTTTCCTCTTCAATTGCCTGCTGGTAGGACTTCGATACCTCGGCCGTTCCCGGCGTTTCCGTCAAATCGCTTTTCCGGGCGGTTTTGGAGGGCGGCGTCCTTTCTTCACTGCCGCCAAAAAGAATAACCCCCGCCACAATAATTACAAAGGCCGCCAGAATAACCCCGACTTTAACCATCGGGTTGTTTTTCCAGAGATCCGCCAGCGTCCCCTTATCTTTGAAATCATCAAAGCCGCTCGTGGAGTCATCGTCGTCGAACGGGTCTACGTCCAGTTCGTTGTCGATATCGAAATCCTGTTGCTCATCACTCATCGAAAAGATCCTCTTGTTCTTTAAGTTTAGCGCGAACAAACCGCCCCTGATCCGAAAGCAGCAGAACCGGCGTATCGCTCAGCGCATAAACGCTCATCCCGTCCGCAGACGAAACGGAACTTTCCCACCCCGGAGAGAGCAGGGTCATCGGCGTGCGCACATAGGTCAGCCCGCCGACCTTATAGGCGCTTGTCCGCCCATCCACCCCTGAGACGCTCAGGCGCACGGCACCCGGCGGCGGCACCCCGTCCAAAACCGTCGTTAACGTGGAATTCCCGGCAACAAGCTGCGTCCCGCCTTCCATCAACTGGGCCTGTGCAAAGGGCCCAAATTCAGGAATCCGCGCATCCACACGGTAATGGACCGCATCGCGCCCAACGCGCAAAGCAAATGTGATAGGCGTTTTCAACGTCAGGAGCCGGACGGACATGTTCCCGTATCCAAATTTTGCCATCGGTGTAATCCGGATAATATGGCCGCCTTCTTCCGGCTCGATAATTTCGAAATCCCCCGCCCACGTAATATCCTCCACCGGCCACGGCGCTCCTGTAATATCAAGCATATTGACCGTTGTAACGTGCCCGACAGCCGTCTTGATAAAGGGAGGCGTAACCCCCGGGTCCATGGAAATCGTCTGAACGCTTACCTCGGGACGGGGAAGAGCATAGGGAGGAGACTGCGCCGCCTGTTCCGTTCGGTCATAATGTTTCAGAAGAATCTCTATATCTTCGGGCCTCAAAGGGAAAAGCCCTGTCAACGCGGCGTCAAAGGCCTCCTGACGTATTTCTTCCGCACTTTCTCCCTGCAAGGGATCTCCGGAATTTTCTCCCGGATGAATGGTGACATTCCGCCCCGCCGCCAGACCAAAGCCTTCACTTTCAATACGAATGCGGGAAATATCTGCCGAAATATCAGGCAAGGCCTCGGAGCTGTCGTAATCTTCATCCTCCCCTGCAGCATCATCTTCAACGCCACCTTCGGCGCCGGCGTCCGGTTCTTCCACCGCCATTTCCCGCTCCCGTACAGGGGCCTCTTCCTGCGCGGCATCCTCTTGTGTCTCTTGTCCCGACAGGATCTCCATCTTGTCTTCGGGCGCCTTCAGCATCTCCTCCGAAGGCTCTTCCTGATCCGGAAGCTCCTGCGCCAAGGGCTGACCCGTGCTAAAAACAAACAACATCACGAGCAAAACGGGAAACAGTCTGATATGAACGTCTTTTGGAACCATGGCCTTTAAAACACCGTGCCTTAAACAAGGCTGTTAAATGCGAATCCTTTTATTGCCATAGAATATCCTGTGTACAGGGCACTGTACATCCTTCTATACCGGATTTCCCTCAGAAAATTCCGGCAAAAATATTGGCGGACCCTCTAGCCCGAAAGAGCAACCCACTGGGCAATACCGACACCGTTCGGGCTCTCCAGCCGGGGAACGCGAACGACGACCAACGTTATCATCCAGTTATCGTTCCTTGTCTTGGATCCGGACTGATAGGTCAAAACCATCGGAATTTGAACAACCCATTGATACTGGCCCGCGACAATCCCCTCGGACTCCAGAATGGGAGCGCCGCGCGGCGCAGCCGTTACGACCTGTGAATTCGCCTGAACCGATTCCAGAATCCTGGCGTTTTGCAAGGCAGAAGTAAAGCTTTCCCACCCGCGGCGCGTAAAGTGACGGGAGGCCTCCTGCAAACGGCGCCGGTAATCATTAAACCCGAACGTCATGACTTCCGTGGAAGCCTGCGCAACCCAAGACATTAAAGCGGGCGTACTCAGGTTCGGCTGGGTCAGGGAAACCATCGGAATCAAACGGCCGTCTTCCGTGGTTGCAAAATAGCGGTTTTCCGGCTGGTGGACATGAACAACGTAAAACATCGCCCCGATCAGTCCTACAATAATGAAGCATTGAATGACCGCCACCCGCAGCGCCAGACGATATCCGTCACGGTAAAACTCGTTCCGGACGACAACCTTGGCCAGCGCACTCGTATCCTGCGCATCCGCCTTCGTTTTAGGCGCGCTTTTAGGCTTTCCCGCAGCAGGCCCGCGCGGCGCAGGACGTATATTCCGGGGATTGCTTGTCTTTTCCGTCGGTTCGGTTGGTTCGGTCAGTTCGTCGGTCATAAAATTTCAGAAAGCCCAATTTGCAACTACACTATCTCACTCGCCGTCCATTATGTATTAGATAACCCGATACATAAAGGGTAAAAAACCACCTTCCGGGAATATTTGACCGTATTTATCATATTCAGAGCCTCTCAGGTAATTTTTGGTCAAGAACGTCCGGGAAGAAACAGAAAATAGGTTTCGTGCGTTTTGCTTTTCGAATATGATAGAATTGAAAAAGGGTCGTAAGACATTGATTGAGTTATACTGAGCCCGTTGTGCGGTAACCATCCCACAATGGGCAGGGTGTGTGAACGGGACAAGTTAAAGAGCGCAAGGAAAACACACGGGAAAATGTCGGAAAGAAAGTTACATTGTAAAGCCCTCCCGGAAAAAAACCCTTTTTTTCCGGGACGTCCCGGGCGGCGCTTTCTCCGTTTTTTTGCTCTTTTATTGTTGTTTGTTTCTTTCGTGACTTTCTCCTCCTCAAGCAGCTTTGCCGACGATAAAAGCGACAACTATGATGTCAACTGTAAAACCTGCGCTGTTTGCGCCTGCCACGACCGCATTGTCCAAAACCATAAAAGAATTCGCCGGCACGTCACGGATGAGTTCTCAAGATACCGTACATGGCTGGTAAATGACTGGTTTCTCGACAACCTTCTTCCGGCCATGATGCTGATGACCAGCCAGATGACCACGGTCGGCATTCAGCAGGTCCAGATCATCGGGTCCTTTTTGGACGCCAAGCACCAACTGGAAACACAGCGCCTGTTCCAGCAACTGACGGCCAAAGCGCATAAAGACTACCACCCCAGCGAAGGCGTATGTGCGATCGGCACAAGCGTGCGGTCTCTGGCCGCGTCCGAACGGCTGTCCGATCTGGGACAGGTCGCCTTTTCCCAAAGGGCTATCCAGCGCCAGCTTTTATCCGGAGACGTCGTATCCGTTGAAGGCGACATATCCGACAAAAAAAGCCGCCTGAGGCACTTCATCAGCACCAACTGCAACAAAGCAGACAACGGAAACGGGCTGGACGAGCTTTGCAAAGACAGCGATGTAAAAGCGGCGCGTAAAAACAAAGATGTCGACTACATGCGCACTGTGGAAACGGCCCTGACGCTGGATATCGATTTTACGCCGGAAGGAATGGAAAAAACGGCCGACGAAGAAGATGTCTTCGCGCTCTCTTCCAATTTGTACGGGCATGACGTTTTACCCAAAATCAACAAAAGCGTTCTGGCCAATGACAAAGGGGAATTCCGGCCGGATGCCATGCCGCTTTATATGGACTTGCGCAGTATCGCCGCCAAGCGCTCCGTGGCCCAGAACTCCTTTTCCGTCATCACGAGCATGAAGGCAAAAGGCAAGCCGGAATCGGCCCCTTACATCAAAAGGATTGTGAAAGACCTCGGTCTCGATGATGACGAGGTTGAGAAGTATCTGGGTAAAAAGCCAAGCTATTTCGCCCAGATGGAAGTGCTGACAAAAAAAATATATGAAGACCCTGTTTTCTATACAGAACTTTACGATAAACCCGTCAATGTCGAAAGAAAGGCCGCCGCAATGGAGGCCATCGGCCTGATGCAGGACCGCGATATTTACAAAAGTCTGCTGCGCAGCGAAATCGTTCTGGCCGTCTTTTTGGACACGCTTCTTGAAAAAGAACAGGACCGGATAGGGGATCAAATTACACGCTTGAAAGACCAAGGGGAGGAATCAAAAGATGATATCAAAGATTCTTCGCCGTAAGCCGCGCTTATACCTGCTTACAGCTCTTTTCACGCTGGGTGTCTGGAGCGGGCCCGCCTATGCCTGCGCACCCCCTTGCGGCTGCGGCCAGTGTAAAATCATTATCGAAAAGAACCATCAGAACATCAGGGACCACACCGATGTGTTTGGGCAGGATGAACTGGAAGGCGAAAGCGAATTCAAAGAACATCGCGACTGGATGGTTTACACATATTTTCAAAAGCACATCCTTTACGCCATGATGCGCATGACAAGCCAGCTCACCGCCGTGGGAATACAACAGGTTTACGTCATTGGAACGCTTCTGGACGCCAAACACCAGCTGGAAACGCAGCGCCTGTTCCAGCAGCTCAAAGCGGAAGCCCACAAGGACTACCAGCCCAGCATAGGCATGTGCGAAATCGGAACCAATGTCCGGTCTCTGGCCGCGTCCGAACGGCTGTCCGACCTGGCGCAATCCACCTTCGCCCAGCGCTCCATGCAGCGCCAGCTTGGTTCCGGGGACGCAGCCGCCGTGGAAGGAGACACGTCGGACAAGAAAAGCCGCCTCGACCACTTCATCGCAACCTACTGCAACAAAGACAATAACGGCAAAGGGCTTTACATGCTGTGTTATGACAGCAAGGCGGCAAGAAGCGCGATGGACCTTGATGTCGATTATACCCGCATGCTAGAAACGGCGCTCACTCTTGATGTCGATTTTACTCCGGACGGCGCCCCCCTGACCGATGACGAGGAAGATATTTTCGCGCTGTCCTCTAATTTATACGGACATGATGTTCTGCCGAAAATCGACAGAAACACTCTGGCCAACGACAAAAACGAATACCGGCCCGATGCCGTCCCCCTCTATTTCGATTTGCGGGCCATCGCCGCCAAACGCTCCGTGGCCCTTAATTCCTTTGCCGCGATTGTCGGCATGCGCGCAAAAGGAGACAAGTGGGCGAAAGGGGAGGAAGACATCGCCCCTTACCTCAAAAAGCTCGTCGTGGAACTTGGAGTCCCCGAAGACGAAGTGGAAGATATATTAGGGAAAAATCCCAGCTATTTTGCCCAAATGGAAGTGCTCGCAAAGAAAATCTATCAAAACCCGGTTTTCTATACGGAGCTTTACGACAAGCCTGCAAACGTGGATCGTAAAGCCCTTGCCCTGAAAGCCATCGGGCTTATGCAGGACCGGGATATCTACAAGAGCTTTCTTCGCAGTGAAGCCGTCATGTCGGTTATACTGGAAGAGATGCTCATGAAACAGCAAACGGCCATTACCAACGAGCTTTCGGCTCCTGAGGAAGGAGAAAGCAGCATAGAATGATCTTGTTCCGGAAACATAAGAGCTTTTTGGCGATCCTGTGCTGGGCGGTTTTATGCGCGTCTTCCCTCGCTTTTGCTGAGGACTGCAACCCGCCGGCGCCAAACCCGACCGGACCGGTCCCCGTTCAATCCGGCGTTTCGTGTTGCGGCACGATATTGTGCGATCCGGTCATCGCAGGCTGCGGCGAATTCTGTGCCTGTATATCGGACAAGGAAACCGTGAAAACCATCAAGCATATTAGCGATGCCTTTGAACTGCACAAAAAATGGATGGTAGAGATATTCTTCAAGGACGACAGGAAAGGGAGCCAGTGCGTTCGCGATACGGTCCCCGGCGTTCTGGCCGCCATGCAGATCATGACCTCCCAGCTCACCGCCGCCGCACTGGACCAGGCTTTGATTATCGGAAGCTTCCTGGATGCCAAACACCAGCTCGAAACGCAGCGCCTGTTCCAGCAACTGACGGCAAGAGCCCATAAAGACTATCATCCCAGCGAAGGACTTTGCGAAGTCGGTACGGAAATCCGCAGTATTTCACCTTCCATCCGCAAATCGGACCTGGCCCACACGACATTTGCCAACCGGATGGTCGCGCGGCAGCTTCTCTCGGGAGACGTTTTAAGTATCGAGGGTGAAAACTCAGACTTTCTGAGCCGCCTGCAACTCTTCGTCAAAAAGTTTTGCAACCCCAACGATGACGGAAACGGTCTCGAATATTTGTGCAAGAACAGCAAAAGGGAAAAAGAACGGTTCAACAAGGACGTCGATTTTACACAGACAATTGACATCCCGCTGACGCTGGAAATTGATTTTACGCAGGATGGGGCCCAAAAAACGGACGACGAAGAAAACATCTTCGCCCTTTCCGCCAATCTTTACGCGCACAACCCCCTGCCCACGATTAACAAAGCGGATCTGGTGAATGATAAAGACCAGCTTAAAGGCGCCGCTTTATACCTCATGGATTTACGGTCCATTGCCGCCAAGCGCTCCGTAGCCCAGAACTCCTTCGCCGCCATTGCCGCCCAAAAAGCCGAAGGCACGAAAGAATCGCGGCCTTTCCTCTACGCCGCGCTCAAGGAAATGGGCGGAAAAGGCTTCCCGGATGAAGAAATTGAAAAATATCTGGGCAAAAAACCAAGCTATTACGCCCAGATGGAAATGTTGACCAAAAAGCTTTATCAATATCCCGTTTTCTATACGGAAACTTACGACAAGCCCGCGAACGTCCTGCGGAAAGAGGTGGCGATGCAGGCCATTGAACTCATGCAAAAGCGCGATATTTTCCGCTCCCTCCTGCGGAGCGAAGCGATATTTTCCGTCATGCTGGAAACGGCCCTTGCAGATAAACAAAAAGAGATTAAAGACGAAACCGACCGCCTGAATCAGGAAGGAACGGTTAAGAAGAAATGATAAACAGGCAAAAAATATTTCAAGGTTTGAAAATCCTGGCCCTTTTCGTTCTTCTGGGAGGAGGGTTGTTTGCTGTTTCTTCTCCCCTTTTCTCCGGCAAGGCTTATGCCGGGTTGTGCCTTTTCCCGTGCTCCCCCTGTTGCGGTCCTCTTTGCGTGCAGGGCGTTGAAGCATGCGATACCAACTGCGGCTGTACTTCCACCAAACAAACCTGCCCTAAAATCGGCAAGTGCGTTACGGGCTCTACGATCGCCCATATCACGGACGAATTTATAAGGCACCGTGACTGGCTTATTTTGACTGTCTGGGACGCTCACGTCCTGCCCGCCATGCTGCTCATGACGGAGCAACTGACGACGACGGCCATGTATCAGGCTTTGGGCATCGGTATGCTGCTGGACGCCAAGCACCAACTGGAAACGCAGGCCCTCTTCCAGAAACTTCATGCCCGCGCCCATAAAGATTACCACCCGAGCAGGGGCGTGTGCACGTTCGGCACAAACATGCGCAGTCTTGCCGCTTCGGACCGGAACGCCGAATTCAGCCAGATTGTCATCGCGGCACGCAACCTCCAGCGCAACCTGCTGAGCGGTGAAATTTACACGTCTTCCGGCCCCGGTTCAAAAACGCGCAGCGATCTGGACCTGTTTCTGAGGGTCTTTTGCAACCCGAGCGACAATGCGGAAGGACTGAAAAAACTTTGCGACGAAGGCGGAGAAGGCGCGGATCGTTATAACAAGGATGTGGACTACACCCGAACGCTTGACCGGCCCTTTACGCTGGAAATCAATTTTACACCGGACGTCGGACCGATGGGGATAGACGGCGCAACGCCCGATGAAAACGACCTGTTCGCTCTGGGCGCTAATTTGTACGGTCACGAACCGCCGCCGCACCTTCCGGAAGGCTATCTTGCCAGCGACGACATGAAACCGAAGCTCACCGGCGCACTGAACTATATGGACCTGCGCGCTCTGGCCGCCAAACGCGCCGTGGCAGCCAATTCATTCGCCGCGATTGTCGGCATGAAAGCGCAAGGTGAAGAAGAAGTAAAACCTTACATAAAAGCCATACTCAAAAAAATGGGCATCCCGGAAGAAGACATCAAGGATATGATGGGATACAAGGAAAGAAAAAAGGAAAAGCCCAGCTATTACCTCCAGATGGAGCTTCTGACGAAAAAACTCTATCAATATCCCGTTTTCTATACGGAGCTTTACGACAAGCCCGCCAATGTGGCGCGGACAGATGTGGCCATGCGCGCTATCGGAAACATCCAGAAACGTGATATCTACCGGAGCCTCCTGCGGAGTGAAGCCATTATGTCCGTCTGGCTGGAAACGCTGTTGGACGACAGCCAGAAGGAAATTAAAAACGAGACTGACCGCCTGAGCCAGGAAGGGAAGGTTCTTCCCATACCGGAATAAGGCAGAAAAAGAAGGATAACAAAAACGTGAACGGAAAAAGGAATAAACAAATCGGCATCGGCGCAGCGCTTTTCAGCGTTGTGGTTGCCTGCCTGTTTATTTTCATGAAAGGGGAAAATGCCTCCCCTGCCGCCGTCGCCGTACAACAGCCGCCTGTAAATATCATACAGGGATTGAAATCCGGAACATCCGTCGAATTTACGTTTTTGTCGAAAGACGGCTCCTTTTACAAAAAGGACATAGCCTCCGCCGGACACCCCCTGATCTTTGAACAAGACGGAAAGACAGGCCGGGCGGCAGACCAGTATGAATTCTCTTATAAAATCGTTGAAGAAGGACAGGCCCCGGAAAACGTCCGGTTCCGGATCAACCGGGCTTCCGGCTTCGCCCGCATGGAAGCCGGCGGCTTCGGCAGGGAAACACAGCTGTCTCTTTTGGCAAACGACAAACCCGTTCACACCGAAGTGCCTGTCGACTGGGCCGGACGTATGACACTGGACGCCCAGATCAAAAAAGGAACCTTGTGTCTGGTTTTGCCGCGTTCGGCGCTCTCTTTTTGCCACGATATAAGCGGGGGGAAAGAGGCATGATAAGAAAACCGCTTATCCTGATCCTGACGGGCCTGTTCCTGTGTTTTTCAACGCCGGTTGCCGATAAGGCTTTTGCCTATACCTATACGACTTCCGGCGCTGAATTCGATGCACTGGCCGACAAGCTCAAAATGTGGTGGGTCAAGGCCTTCATGATGATGACCTCGCAGCTTACCGCCACCATGATAGACCAGGTTTACGGAATCGGAATGATTTTCGACGCCAAACAACAGCTTGAAATACAGCGGGACCTACAGGAACTTTATGCCGAAGCGCATAAGGATTATCATCCCAGCGAACAAATGTGCGAGATCGGCACATTGATCCGGAATCTGGCAGATACCGAAAAACGGGCGGATTTGACACAAGTAGCCCTCAACAACCGCGTACTGGAGCGCGAGCTTGTTTCGGGGCTTGCCCTGTCCGTCGAAGGAGAAGACAGCGATACAAACAGCCGGTTCGAGCATTTCAAGGAAATCTACTGTAACGAGTACGATAATGGAAACGGACTGGACTATTTATGCAAAGACGGGAACAAGGATTCCGTGCGTAAAAACCGGGATATCGATTATACCACCACGCTTGAGGCGCCTTTAACGCTCAAAATCGATTTTCTGGAGGGGGGTTCCCCGACACAGGATGAAAGAAATGTGATGGCACTGGTTAATTACCTGTTCCAGCACAATCCCTTCCCCGATATCGGGGAGACTTATATGACCATGAAAAGCTTCACGAAGCCTTATCAGGATATGCGCTCTGTTATCGCCATGCGCGGAGTCGCACGGAACTCCATTGCCAGCTTTATCGCCCAAAAAACGGAAGGCCCGGAACCGGAGGATGGTGAAAGCAATGCTGCGCCTTATATCTACGCCCTCCTGACGGAGTTTGGCTGGGACAAAGAGGAAATAGAAAAAATGTTCGGAGAAAAACCGAGCTACTACGCCCAGATGGAAATTATGACGCAAAAGATCTTCCAGCACCCCAATTTTTACATGAATCTGTACGACAAGCCCGCCAATGTGAAGCGGGTCCGCGCCGCCATCCGGGCCATTAAAACCATGCAGGACCGGGACATCCACGAAGCCATGATGCGCCGTGAAATGCTGCTTTCCATGATTCTGGAACTTCGCGTCCGTGAACAGCAGCGCGCCGCCGTCAACAAGATCAAGAAAACCCTCCTCAACACCGCGCCGGAACAATAGGGGCGTAAAAAACCCGTTTCTGGCATCTTCCTTGCATTTCCAATCCGTGAGAAGCCGTAAAAGGCATATAAACGAAAGCAAGGAAGGCAAGAGCGAACATGTCGTTTCAGGCCCTGAATGCTGCGCTCAGCGGTTTGCGCGTCGCACAGCAGCAATTAAATGTGATTTCCAACAACGTGGCCAATGTCGGCACGCCCGGCTATAGCCGGAAAATATTGCCACAAACAACGCAAGTCATTAATTCCACAGGACAAATTATCGGCGTCCAGGCGGAAACAGTGGTCCGGAACGTTGACCTTAACCTGGAACGGGACCTGTGGACACAGGTAAGCGCCGTCAATTCCATGGATGTGAAAGCCTCTTACCTCAACAACATTCAAACCTTCCACGGACCGCCGGACAAGGAGCTTTCTATCGCGGCAGAAATTGCCCGGCTCAGGGATTCTTTTACAGCCCTGTCGGATACGCCGGATGACGGATTCGCGCTGCAGTCCACATTGAACCAGGCCGGCGACGTGGCCCGGAAATTCAACAATTTTAACGACCTGATCGTCCAGCAGCGCAACGACGCCCAAAGCGAAATGACCGTGTCCGTGGACCGGATTAACGATCTTTTGGTCCAGATTTCGGAACTGAACGGCCAGATCAAGGGAACCGCCAACCTGAACCGGACGACGGCGGCATTGGAAGACCAGCGCGACGAAGCCATCAAGTCGCTCTCGGAAGAAATCGAGATTTCCTCCTTCCAGCGCGGCGACGGAGTGATTGTCATTCAAACACGCACGGGCATCCAGCTCGCCGACGAGCGTCCTGAAACCGTATATTTCAGTCCGGGCCTTTTGGGCGCCTCCACCTTTTACCCGAATAGCGTTTCGGGCGTATTTGTCGGCGGAAACCCGCTTTCGAATCCTGCCTCTTTTGACGTTACGGCCACCGGTCTGGGGGGGCGTCTGGGCGGATTGATCGAACTCCGCGATGAGATTCTGCCTGAATATCAGGCCCAGATCGACGAACTGGCGCATAAACTGGCCTTGCGTTTTGAGGCGCAGGGCCTGCGCCTCTTTACCGACTCGACAGATACCATACCGGCAGATACCGCGCCGGACCCCCTGGCCGGCCCGCCGCCAACAGCCGTATCCTATGTCGGGTTTTCGGGCAGCATTCAGGTCAACACGAATATTATAAATGACATCACTCTTCTTCAACAAGGCACCTATGTGTCCGATCACACCATTCCGGCAGGATCGAACGAAGTCATCCGGCGCGTTCTCGAATTTACATTCGGCGAGGTAGATTATCAGGAAGTCGCCGGGACCATTGATTTAAATATCGCGCTCCCCGCCACAGACCTTCAGGAATGGCTGGGCCTATATTCGAAAAACACGGTTGTCGGCGGAATCGATTTGGGCTCTTTCCCTGAAATCGATGACGGCATTGTCGGATCAAATACGGATCTGGCCGAAGCCCTTGGCACGTATTTCCCCACCTACCCTCTGGACGACCAGTTCCAGATTACCTTTGAAGAAGCCAGAACAGGATTGGGGCCGACAACGGTTACCATCGACCTCAGCGATGCGGATACAAACTTTCCCATCGGGGGACCCATCAACGATGCGCTCGACCAGATCATCGCCGAAATAAATTTACAAATCGGGCTGGCGGGCGTTCCCGCAGGCCTTGCCGCCGTCGCCAGCCGAAACACAAACGGGCAGCTTATCATCGAATCGCGCGGAAATGTCACTCTGGATGCCAGCTCCTTCGCAGGGTCCATGGGAACCAGCGCTTTCAGCGCACTGGGACTTTCAGAGGGCAGCTTTGTAACGGAAGACCCTTATTTCGACATCCAGGTCGGGAACGCCGATCCTGTCCGTATCACCATCGAGCCGGGCGACCTGACCGCCGATCTCATTGATAAGCTCGAATGGGACATTGGAACCCAGACAGGCGTGCAGGGCCTTTTTGTCGATTTCAATGCGGGAACGGGGCTGCTCACAATCCGTCCGGGCATCGACGACAGCAATGGCGGGCCGTTTTTCGGAGGGGACATGCGCATTATTTCCGGCCCCTTCGATACAAACGGATCCATTAACCCGGTTTTAGGGGCCCTGCCGGGATCCGTCGGCATCGTCAGCGCCATCTTCGGCAGCTTTACGGTCGCCGGCCCCGTTATCACCGAAAACAACCCGATCACAGACGTCGCCTACCGCTCTGAAATCACGCTCGGCTCGGGCACATATACCCCTTTCAGAAACAGGTATCTGGGTCCCGGAGCCGACATTGACACCAATATTCTGGCCCCGACGACCATCATAGATTTCGGTCAAAAAGTGGTGAACAAGCAAACGCAGGACCTCGTCTTAACCGAGGCAAGACAGGAAGACGAAGAAACGCTCCGGGATCTTTTACAGCGGAAATTTTTAGATGAATCGGGCGTGAATATTGACGAAGAGCTTTCAAACCTCGTCGTTATCCAGACAGCTTACGCCGCCGCCGCACGCGCCGTGACAGCGGCAAACGAACTTTTTGACGAATTGCTGAATGCCGTTCGATAACACCTGCAGGAGACAAAAAACATGGCAAATATTTCAACGCTCGGACAGGCACTGGACCAGATTTCCCGTCTGAAAACACAGACAAGCTCTCTGGATTTGCTCACGACGCAAATTACCACAGGGAAAAAATCCCAAAGTTTCTCCGGACTGGGAATCGATGCCCTGCAATCAAAACGCGCGCGCGCAGATATGAGCTCTCTGGAAAATTATATCAGCAACATCAAAAATGCCGACCGCCGCATCAATATCATGCAAAACTCCATTGAAAACATAAAGAAGCAAAGCCGGAATATTTCGACATCTCTCACTATTGCCGTGCAGGAAGGCGACTACCCGGATTTGCAGACCATCAAGGATCTGGCCCAAAACACCTATGATTTTATTCTGGATGTCATGAACACGCAGGACGGAGACCGTTATTTGTTTGCAGGCGCGGATTCTTCCACCAAACCCATTAACGATACCGGATTGTTCCAGGGGTTTTTAGGAGACTTCGTTCCCGATTCGTCAGACCTGACAAACCCGCCTTTGGTCGCTTCCGGCGTTATCGGACAATGGGGAGACGGAACCATTACAACGGACCAGTTTATCTCGGCCTACCGGGGCGTGAATGAAACAATCATGGGATACTCCAACTCCCTGACAAACAATGCCGCAGGAAAAGTTTACGCGCGCGTGGACGATACGGCCGAATTCGATTATACGGTTCTGGCCGACACACAGGGCATGAAAGACATTGTCATTGCGCTGAATGTTTTAAAATCCATTCCCCCCGTCGAATATGCGCCGGGCGCGTTAAACGACCCGACCGCAACAACGATTGCTGCGGATACGCCGCCAAACCCCCCGGCAGAAAAACAGGCCAATTTCTTTCAGGTCATCAATGACCTGGCCGCCCTGATAAACAATGCCGTTAACAGCCTCTCGCAGGAGGGCTTCAAACTGGCCCAGACGCAGGCCCAGATTACACTGGTTAAAGAAAGCCACGAGTACGAAATCAACGCGCTTCAAAATATTGTATCGGATGTGGAAGATATCGATCTGACCGAAGCGGCCGCTAAAATCCAGAGCTTGCAGGTCCAGCTTGAGGCTTCTTTCAGGGTAACAGCCCTGGTTTCCGAACTCTCACTGGCCAGATTCATTTAAAACGTCAAAGTTCCAGATCATCCTGACTTCCGGTGAGACAGTGCAGGCAAACGTCGCCGTTCTGGGGGTTATATCCTCCTGTTCCGGTCCAAACGAAATGTCCTCAATCTGAAAACTCTTCAAGCCGCTGTCAAAATTCTTCGTTTGAAGGGCCATATGCTTGCAGGGCAAAGACGGAACAGCCTCCATCTCAATGGAAAGAGGCCGGCCCTGTTCCCCCTGCCGCAAGACCCTGACGGCCCCGCCCCAGGGCGTATGAAAATCTTCGGAGACATCCTCCCCTTTATCCGCTTTTTGCAGAATTTCCACCAGCAGGGAAAGAGCCTGATCGGCCTTGTTTTTGCGCAGCAAAAGATTGGTAAGCGTATAAATCCCCGCCAGCAGCACCATCCCTGCGATAAGGACCAGCAATGTTTCAGAAAAAGAAAAACGCGGTTTTACCGGCTCCGGCCGCGTATTGACACTAGACACCGTGAACCATAACCCTGTTCGAGTGAATATCGGCACGCAAGCCTAGAGGACGCAGCATATCGTCCAATACCTCGTTCCACGGCTTACCGCCTTCCCACGAAACATTCGCGCCCGCATCCACGCTTGTGCCAAAAGCCAGCGCATAATCCGGCGGTATCACCTGCGCCAGCGCCAACGCCAAAGGAAGGTCCCGGCCGAATCCGACAGCCTGTTCAAAGCTTTCCGGCGCAGGCGCCGATGGAACGGAAGCAACAGGAGGAGGAGAAACAGGGGACGGAGCAACCTGCGCCTGATCCGGCATTTGTCCGGGCATCGGAGCAGCCATCCCGAACGGCGCAGCCGCCATCCCGTCACCGGGAAGCGATGTCATCGACATGTCCTCACCGCTTAACAAATTTACGGGCTGCAAACCCCCGTCCGTTTTATGGACAGAAGAGGGCGACGCAGACGGTTTTAAACCTGTGCTGTAGCCCATTCCCAGCGGAACAGGGTTTAATATACGGGACTCTTCCATCATTGCTTTTTCCACCAATCCCGGACCTGCCAAGGTATTGCCGGCGCCATTGGAAAATTCGTCCTGCACGGGGTAAGGGTTGATAAAAAGCCCGCCGCCACTTTTTGCGGATGCGGCTTTCAGAACAGACGCTTTCAACGCCGCCTGTACATTGCGTGCGCGCACGGGAGGACGTTTCCGATGCAATGTAATCGGCTCTTTCTTATCTCCCGCCTGTTCGCCAGCTCTTTGGGGTGACAGAGGTTCCGACATCACAACAGGCGCAGGTGCAGGGACAGAAACGTTTTCCCCTTGCGATGGAGGCAAAAGCGGCATCATCGGATGCGAAACGTCTTCCAAAGGATCTAGAACAGGCATGGCGGGAGTTTCCGTCTGAAGAGGCGCCATTTCATTCACCTCGGAAGGCGGAACCCATTCAAACCCGGCCCAGGCAGGCAGGCACAGAGGCATAGAAGACAAGATCAGGACTCCTATCGTAAATACCGCCGCTCTATTGTTCTCCGAAAACCCGCTCATTGTCCGAAGTCCTTTTCTTCCTTCATTCGTCTATGTAATTAGAGGTAGAAGATATAATCTTCCCGTGTAAATGACAAGAGCGCCAGGCAGTATTATCCATAGTCGATTAAACGGCGGCGGCGCATCGAAAGCCAGGCCGGCCGCCGCTGGCCTAAAAACCAGGTGCGAAATGTCCGCAACGCGGAAGGAAAGGAAAGTCCCCTGCGCTCTAAAAATACGAAGGTCATTGTGATGACAACCGTCAAAAAAATAGAAACCGGACGCGCATAAACAAGGAGAACAAGAAAAGGAATCGCCGCGCGCGCATCCAGCGCAAAAAACCGGACGGGCCGCATCGTGTTGCGCCAGTGCCAGTGGACTCTCTCTTCTTCGGTATCTTCTACTTTTCCCATCTATATTCTCCCGGGCGCCTAATCTCCGCCGCCTGCCCCTGTAGACGAAGATAAAACAATATACGTCCTTCGATCAATATCTCCGGCGTCAAAAGCAATCGCCGCGCTTTGCGCCATTGTCTGGCCATAAAACTGGATAATCCGCTGAATTTCGGCCGGCCATTCCTTAAAATCCATGCCAAGAAGCTTATCCCGCACCTCGTCATTAAAACGCATCCACTCCCGCACGCCCAGCCGCCCCCCGCTTGTTTTCGGAACAAGCGTTTGCGTCACCACGAGCCTGATTGTTTCCATAAGGGCATAGGCGCGCTCGGAACGTTCATTGGGGTCAAAGGTCGCCACCATCCGCTGAATGGTAGAGGCCACACCGATGGTATGCGTTGTTGTATAAACGGTATGCCCGGTCTGGGCCGCCTCGATAGAGGCGGAAATCGTCTCGCGGTCCCGCGCCTCCCCCACAAGGATAATATTGGGCTTCCGCCGCAAGGCATTCCGGACCCCGCGCGCGAAATCCGGCAAATGGCGGGGAATTTCCGTCTGGGAGATAAGGGAGCGCGGCGACCTGATCGCATCATACACATATTCAATCGGCGCTTCGTAGCACACGATTTTACCGGCGCCGTGCTTGCGTTCCATGAGCATGCGAATACCGGACGCCAGCAAGGTCGTTTTACCGGACCCCGTCGGACCGGTAATAACCACCATTCCCTGACGCGGAATCCAGGATTTGATAATATCCGGCTCCACGTTCAAATCCTTCATGGTCGGCGGCTCATTGGGCAATACCCGCATGGTGATTTGCGCCGAGTCCCGTCCGCGGGACAGAATGGGGGTGATGTTCACCCGGAAACGAATGCGCGTATACCGGTCGGGACGAATTTCGTAGGACAAATCCAGATCCTTCCCGGAAGCCAGACGGGCCGTCGCATCCGGCCCGTAGATTTTGTGCAGGAAAACGCCCATATCCGCCGCATCAATCGGACGGTATGTACCGGGATAAAGAACACCGTAAATTTCGTTATAGGCCGGACGGTCCGTCTGAAGAGAAATATCGGAGGAGTTCTTCTTGACGCACCACAAAATAAACGGATCGACATGCTCGTCCGTAAATCTGGACGGTTCGTCCATCCAGGTCTCTGCAATATGATCTTTGCCTTTAAGAAGGCTTACCGGGTTGCGGGTAACCATTCCTGATACTTCGTTTTCAATTCGGGCAGGCCCGTAATCTCTACACTTCGATCACCGACCCGCATTTCATTTCCCCCTCCGGTAACACCTCGGTCTTTCTGCAGGGCATAGGGAGGAGAAACCATCCCCTGAGACAACAGCGTTCTGTATCTTATCATGCCCCGGTAGTCCGCGACCAGTTTGTTCAGGTCCGTTTGAAAAATTTCGTTGGCCTGATCGACTCCGGCCTCCCAGCCTTCCTCAACCCAATCCGCCCATTTCCGGCGCTCATCGTCGGTTTCAGGCCGCAAAATATCCGGCGGCGGGGTCACATCGCCCCATTGACGCTCCAGATAGGCCCTCCAGGTGCGCGGCGCGCTGATAATGCGGGCATTCCGGCCGATATTGTAAACACGATCCGCCACCGCCGCTTCCTGCCCGTTCGCGTTGATAATCATGGCGTCGATAGCTTCCGAAATAATCGGCGGCTCGATCAGAAGCCCAGAAGGGGCCGGAATGACCAGCTGCCGGAAATCGAAAACCCTGTCCATATAACGGGCACGCGTTTCCAACTCATCCCGGATATGCCAGGTCCGCCAGGCCAGACCGCCGCGCGCGCCATAAGAAAGGGCGGCCTCTTTTTGCGCATCTTCGCGGATATCAATCGGCATGGCCCCTTCGTCATCGACAAACTTATTCTCCTTCGGCAGGTTTTTAAGATCCTGCAAGGAAGGCGGCGGCAATTCGTCTTCGTCATACCCGGCCCACGCCGGAACCGGAACCGTCAGAAAAAAAGCCAGGAAAAAGAAAAGTGCGAAACGAATCATAGGGGAGCCTAGCCCCCCAACCCGGTCACGGGCGCATAATGAAGCTCAACCACCTTGCGGACACTGTCCACCTTGATATCCCCGCGCACACCAAGCTGCAGCCCTATCCCGCGCAAAACGTCGATCACAGGTTCGTTCTGCACATCTATGCTGATAACGGGCGGCACAGGCGGACGGTTTCCAATGGCCAGAAATCCGTACCCGACGCGCTCGGCCAGCCGTTTGCCGATCTGTTCCGGCGGCCCCACCCAGCTAATGGTCACCGCGCGTTGCAAGTCTTCCGGCACGTTGTGAATAGGCTGAACGGCGACCCCCGGCGACCGGCTTTGTTCGACAGCCGCCAAAGTCTCCAGCGCCGTAGAAGCCTTATCCGCCGCTTCCGCCAGCATCAGGGACACCTTGTCCGGCGAGGTCACAACCTGCGGATCCCGCACTGGTTTGGATGTGCAGGCGCCTAAAGCCAGACAGCCCAGAAGGCACACGACCAAAAAGCTAAAATTTCCAAGCCTTTTTGAATGATTTTCCAATATCTGCATCACACGCCAATATATCGTAACTGCGGTCTAATTATTCCAACACTCTAGCGCCTCGACAAGATTCCAGCAAGCGCCGGATAAAAGTTCCCAACAGACAAAACCTGTCCGGACCTATCTGGTGGCCTCATCCCTGATAAGCCCCTTACGCCGCATCGCTGTAACAACTTTCGATTTATAGGCGTAACCATAGCGTGGCGTCCGGGAATGATAATGGGCAATGGCCTTGGAAAGCGAGCCTGTTTCTTCCATATGGGTCCGCAAAATCCACGCGGACACCCCCATATTCGTGCAAGGGTCATCCTTCACCCAGCGTCTGGCCGTCCTTTCGCTGACCCCCCAGCGTCTGGCCAGATCGGGCAGCCAGACCGTGTTGATCTGCATGGGCCCCAGATCGTAGCTTCCGTTGTCGTTGGGGCCGACAGACTGCCCCACGGCGCCACCCTCAACCTGATAGATTCCCACAAGCACAGCCGGCGGCACCGCGTAAGTCTGCGCGGCAAGCATTAAACAGGCTGCAAGGATTTTAGTCATATGTGAATTATACCCGAATCTGCTTCAGTTTACCTATCAACTTTTTAACTTTCATTTTCCTTTGGTTTGGCCCCCGGCTTAAAGAAAGACATCGGATTGCCCGTATTCCCTTCCTGAACCGGCGGCGGTGGCGGCGGCGCTGAAACCTGTTCCGGCGCAGGCGGCGGAGCTTCCGCCGCAGGAGAGGCCGCCGCCGGAGCGGAAGGCGGAGAGGAAGTTCCCCCTTTTGCAAAAAATCCCATCGGGTTGCCGCCGTCCTGTTGCGCCGGAGATGCCGGCGCCTGCGGCGCCTCAGCCGCTTCCGCCGGGGCCGGTGAAAAGCCCTCTTCCGAAGCGGTGTCTCCCGAAGCAGCCCCCGGAACGGACGCATTCAAAAGCGTTTCAAACATGGCAAGGCGCAAATCGAACCCCTCCCAGACGCTCTCGGAAGATATCTCTTCACGGATATCCTCTCCCTGTGCCAATAATTTTTTGGTCTGCGCGCGGTGGCAATCCGCATAAACGCGCGCCAATGTATGTAAAATCATCAATTCGGAAAAAGCGGCCTCCGCAGATTCGGAGGCGCTGCCGATCAGCGCTTCGCGCAGGCCCGCTGCCCGAATCGCCAGTTTCTCGGCGACCTCCTGGATCAGAACCGTTTCGCTTTTGCCAAACGGAAATTCTGCGACCGCGCCCAAAACAGGAGCCATCGCGCTTAGATAAAAAATCTGACTCTGCGTTTCATCAAAAAGGGGTTTCCGGCTTCCCGTCACCTTCAAACGCGCCACATGCTGCGCCGAAGGCGTAAAATTGTTTGCAAAGGTCAAAACGGTACTCAAAGCCTTAACCAGACGCTGCGCCTCTTCTTCCGTTGGAACATGGCCCTGCCGCACGTAGCTTCCCGCGACAAACTGGCCTGCCATCGCGCTTAAAGACAGGCGCACCGCATCGGAATCGCTCTCTTTATCCTCGCCCTCTTCCTTCAAATCCATTTTCTGGGCAAGAGAAAGCCCCATCTGGACAGACTGCCCCAAAAGGGCCGCCAGCGTTTCCGCTCCTTCCAGTTCCGACGGGCCGGAACGCTGCATAGCGTCCATCAAGGGGGCGCCGAGCTTGTCGAGCAATTCAAGAAGAAATTCGCTGCGTTGATCCATCAAATTTTTCCCCTGATCTTTTCTTCTTAAGGCGCCAGATCGGCCAGAATTTGGCTGACATCCTTGGCCCGCCCGCGCACAATCTTAACTTCCCCGTTTCGGGACCGGTAAGTGGTCAGCGGAGTCACCGTAAATTTCCACGCCTGCATCAAAGCCAGATTTTTCTGAACCCCTTGCGTACTGATATCCATTGCCGCCGGCAAAGCGCTTTCGTCGCCCTCCAGATGTTTGAACCAGCGTTCCTGCGGATTTGGCGACGCCAGAAGAAACGCCGCCTGCGCCAATGTTTCCGGGCGGAAGCCCACAGGAATCAACCGGACCTGAATCAAGCCTTTCTCGATATAATCCTTACGCAAATCATCCATAAAAGCATGGCAGTGCGGGCACTGGGGATCGACGAAAACATAAACCGCCGGTGCGTCTTCGTTGCCCAGTCTCAGCCAGTTGCTGTTTTCCACATCCGCGAACATCTTTTCAGCGGGGGTTTTATATTCGAACTTGTCCGTTACGGATGTGATCTCCTTGGGTTTTGAACTGTCTGCGGCCAGAAAATCCAGAATCTCGGAATCTCCCTGCTTTTGCAAGGCCCTCACCTGATCCACAGTCGCCATTTTTCCGTTTTCATCGAAAAGAATTCCCATCACGAACCCTTTTTGATCGGGCGTAATATAATAATACTGCTCCTGCCCCTGATAGATTGTGATCCAGCCATCCAGCCCGAATTTTCGACCCAAAAAGCGCGCCTGCGCGCCCCGGTCCACCAGACCCTGCAACGCCGCGGGGATTTTGGGCAAATCAGGCTCCTGCGCGCAAACAGGGCCGATAAAAGAGCCTAAAACAACAACAAAAACAAATATGCGTATCAAAAAAATCATGGCCAAAAACCTTGCTGCCTAATGTTAAATTCCGAGTGATTGTAAGATATTCGCATTTACAGATCAAAGCTAAACTGGGTGCAAACCACAGCCAAGTCAAAGAAAGAGAATCAGAACCCCCACATAGCTGTAAAGATGCCCGCCGGAAATCTCGCCCCCGGCATAAAACCCGCACAAAGGCACATCCCCGATCACTTCGCGCACCAAAGCCATTTCCCCGCCTTCCCGGCCGCTAAACCCCGAAAAAGCACGGCCGGCGCAGGAAATATAAACCGCGCCTTTGGGTTCAAAAGCGCCGTATTCCTGCTGAACCCTTCCCCTCAAAGAGACCAGACTATGGGACAGATCTTCCCGGACAATCTTTTCGCTCCGGTGGACAAAGAATATCCGCTGCCCCGTTGTCACGGGATGAGAGACGGCAATAGCCCCGTCCTCCGGATCCACACCGACAAGATTGCGCACCATATAATCCTTCATGTCGCTCCCGGACACGGGAAAAGCCACATGGACACCGCCCTCGAAAAGCGCCCTGAGTTCTTTGGGAATATCGGAACAGTCCTCAATTTGCCCGCTTTCAACAACGATCTGGTCCGGGTCTATGCCCGTCTGTTCAATCGTCAGGGCTCTCAGGCTTTCTGTAAAAACGTCAAAAGCACGGCGGCCGTCCAGTTCCAGAATAACATGTTCATCCGCCTTCGTAATTTCATGTTCCCCCCCGATCGGTGCACAGCCCTGACTTAAACCGGTGGCCACAGGAATGCCGGTATCGAAGGCCAGACCGCTTATCCCGCCTTCACAAGCGCCCTGCCCGAAAAGGACAGGTTGTTTCCGCGAAGATAAAATGCCCCCGGCCACAAACCCGCCAATATGCTTTTCCAGCGTGCCCAACATATCCGCCGGATCAGGATCCGAGAAAGGATCCCCATGCGCCAGAACAAGCATGGGATCATGCTCTTCCAGCCACGCGGACATATGCGCTTGAAGCTCCTTTGCTTCCTTGCCCTTAAAGAAAAAAGGTTTGACCTGCCCCTCTTCCTGCCGCCCGATCATGGCGCTGATCGCGGGCCCGTCGACAAACTCTTCTCCCACGCCCACAACGCCGAGGCCGACACAGCCCGTCCAGACTTCAATCCCAGTGACCGAACGAAACAAGGTTATGATGCTGGCAGCATCCTCCGCCAGCGCATCCGTGATATAAAGAAGCCCCATATTAAACCCGTCTTCTTTCGTCCGCGCAGATTCAAGGGCTTCGAGCACTTTTTTGGAACATTCGCGCCAGTCATGGCCGGAGGCGGCAGCACTGGCAAATTGCGTCGATCTGAATAAAGTCATTTTTTATAAGCCTTTAAAGCATCAGTCTGCTAGGATGGCGTCCATCATTCAAGATAAAAAGGAGCATAAAACATGGAATGGCTTGTTCCCCTTGGTATTCTTGCCGTTATCGCGGTCATACTCGTCAGCATTTACAACCGCCTGGTCGCCCTGCGCCAGAACCGGAAAAATGCCTTTTCGGATATTGACGTGCAGCTCAAGCTGCGTTTCGATCTCGTGCCCTCGCTGGTTGAAACCGTTAAAGGCTATGCCGGTCACGAAAAAGACGTTTTCGAAAATATCACAAAAGCCCGCGCCGGCATTCAAAACGCCAAAAGCGAAGGCGAAAGGCTTCAGGCCGAACGGGTTCTGGGCGGCGCGCTTGTCAACCTGCACGCCGTTGCCGAAGATTATCCCGATTTAAAAGCCGACCAGAATTTCCAGAAACTGATGGCGGAGCTGTCCGATATCGAAAACAAGATTGCGGCGGCACGGCGCTTCTTCAATAACGCCACGAACGAATATAATACGTCCGTCCAGCAATTCCCGGCCAACCTGATTGCCGGGCGTTTCGGGTTTCACAGCGAAGAATTTTTCGAGGTCGACGACGCAGAGCGGGACGTGCTGGAAAAAGCGCCGAATGTTCATTTCGGAACGTAACGCCCCATGGCTTCCGCTCCCCATGGCCTCCAAACCCATATCTGGAACAATAACCTGCGGTCGCTTGGCCTGTTGGCGCTGTATCCTGTAATTCTTGGCGGAATTATATGGGCCTGCGCCTTTGCCGCGGGCCTCCTGAACAGCCCGTCAAACGACATGGAAAACGCCCGGCTTTTTGCCGGCGGAATCATTGCCGCCTATTGGCCCGTTATTTTAAGCATCGTTCTTATCTGGTTTATGGTTTCGTGGTTTTTTCACGGCCGTATGATCCGGTCCATGTCGCATTCCCACCCCGTCACACGCAAAGAGGAGCCGGAGCTCTACAACCTGTTTGAAAATCTCTGCATATCCGTCGGCCTGCCCATGCCAAAACTGGAAATCATTGAAAGCCACGCCCGAAACGCCTTTGCCAGCGGAATCAACAATAAAAGCTACTGCGTTACCGTCACGCGCGGCCTGCTGCAATCCCTCTCCAAGGACGAGGTGGAAGCCGTCCTGGCCCACGAACTGACCCATATTTTAAACCGCGATGTGCGGCTTCTGATGGTCTGCGTCATTTTTACCGGCATGATCGGTTTCGCCGCACAGATGCTCTGGAGCAATGTCCGCTACAGCCTTTGGGTACCGCGTAGCGGATCGGGAGATAAAAAAAGCGGCGGGTTTTTATTGCTTCTCGCGATCGCACTCATTTTATGGGTGGGCTATTTCGCGACGCTTTTCATGCGCTTTGCCATTTCGCGCGGCCGCGAATATATGGCCGATGCCGGCTCTGTCCGAATCACAAAGAATCCGGCGGCCATGATGCGGGCGCTGGCGCGCATTGCCGGAATGGACGCCATTCCAAAAATGCCCGGCGATATCCAGATGATGTGCATTGAAAACCGCGTTCCTTTTATGGGACTCTTCGCCACGCATCCGCCGATTGAAAAACGCATCCGGATCCTCTCTGAAACCACCCATACGCCGATCCCCGATATCAGGCCGAAAATCCGCGCGGCAGGACCGGAGCGCTTTAACCGCCCCCGGACCGCCCGCGAGAACTGGACGACCCGCGAGCGATTCAAAGCCCGCCGGAAAAACCCCTGGGGTTAAATTTCTTGGAAAAGCCATAAAATAGCCGTATATTCGGGCCTATAATTCTTTAGTTTAAGAGGAAAAATAAGAGGAAGTAATGGAACAGAATAACTTCGGATCACACGTAAAAACATCGGCGAGCACTTACGATGCGGGCCTGCAGGCCCACATGCAAAGCGTCTATAACCGCATGACCGCAGGGGTTTTAATCACCGCCCTGACGGCTTGGCTCGTTTCAAGCTCCGATACTTTGATGATGCTTTTTCTGGGCGGCCCGCAGGCCTATGTGGTTATGTTTGCGCCTTTGGCCGTTCTCTGGTTTGGATTCCGTCCAGAGCGGATGAGTTCCAACAAACTGCGGCTGGCCTTTGCCGGAATTTGCATCCTCTACGGAATCAGCTTTGCCGTGATTCTGAAAGCCTATACGGGCGAGAGCATCGCGCGGGCTTTCTTTATGGCCTCCGCCCTGTTTGCCGGCCTTAGCGTCTTTGGCTATGTCACAAAGAAAAATCTCGATGCGCTGGGCACATTTGCCGTCATGGGCGTTATGGGAGTCTTCATCCTATCCATCGGCACCATAATCGCGGGCGCGTTCGGCGTTGAAACAAGCACCATGCAAAACGTCATCGCCGGCGCGGGCCTGATCGCCTTTTCAGGCGTAACCGCCTGGCAGACGCAGACGATGAAAGAGATGTACCACCCTTCCCAGGGGGGAGAGGTCAACAGCCGCATGGCCTGGTCTGCCGCGTTGACCCTGTATATAAGCTTTATCGCCATTTTCCAGTATATTCTGCATTTTGTAGGACAGCGGGACTAAACCCTGCAACCTCATATTGCAATGCAAAATGAAAAGCCCGGAGCGTTTTCGGGCTTTTTTTAACGGTTTTGTCATACATTTGTATTAGATTTGTATAAAGGGGCGGAAGGAATATAATCAATTATAAGTTGCGAATCGCTTCGCGAATTTAAAAACAAGGCCGGGGTGTAAGTTTGGGGCATGTATGGGCACGGGGCCGGAGGAAAAACATATTCTTTTGGTAGAGGATACGGAATCTTTAAACAGCCTCTATAAAAGATATTTCGAACGACAGGGATTTGTCGTAAACGCCGTCTTGTCCGGTTATGAGGCGTTAGACCAAATTCACAAAGAAAACTTTGACCTTCTGATTCTGGATGTTCATCTTCCGGATATAGACGGTCTGGACTTGCTCACACAAATGCGGGAAGCCGGCTTTGATTCCCCTGTCATAGTCATTACGGGATACGGGTCAGTTAACGTTGCCGTGCAATCTATGCGGGCAGGCGCCGCCGACTTCCTGATCAAGCCTTTTAACATTGATAAACTTGGCGCTGCGGTTGAAAAAGCTTCGAAAGCCTACGGGCTTTCCACCAAAGCCATCCTGGTCGAGGATACGGAACGCCAGCCTGTCGATACCGCGGCAGCCCCGTCCCCCACGGAAAAAATACCGGCGGAAGAAGACCGGAAGGAAAAGAAAGGTTTTGCCGGTTTTATAGGTTTTTCCCGCCCCATGCGGCTTGTCTACGACATCATTGAAAATGCGGCGCCCAGCAAAGCCACTATTTTCATCACGGGCGCATCAGGAACAGGCAAGGAAATTTGCGCGGAAAGCATCCATAAATATTCCCCCAGAGCGCAGCATCCCTTTGTCGCCGTCAATTGCGCCGCCATTCCGAGGGACCTGATCGAATCGGAACTTTTCGGTCACGTCAAAGGGGCCTTTACGGGGGCCATATCGGACCGCGTGGGTGCCGTCACCCGCGCCCATGGCGGCACGCTCTTTCTGGACGAAATCTGCGAAATGAACATGGATATGCAATCCAAACTCCTGCGCTTCCTGCAAAACCTGTCCTTTCAAAAAGTCGGAAGCAATAAAATGGAAATTGCGGACGTGCGCATTGTGTGCGCCACCAATAAAAACCCGCTGAAAGAAGTCCGGGCAGGGCGCTTCCGTGGAGATCTTTACTACCGCCTGCATGTCGTCCCGATCCACATGCCGTCTCTGCAGGAACGGGAAAGCGACATTCTCGATCTGGCGGATTTCTTCCTGCAGCACTACGCACGGGAAGAAAAAAAGAATTTTGACGGGTTTTCGGAAGAGGCCGAAAAAGCGCTTCAAGCTTATGACTGGCCCGGCAATGTGCGCGAGCTTCAAAACATCATCCACAATATTGTCGTCCTCCAACAGGGCCAGCGCATTGAAAAAAGCATGCTGCCCAATGAAATAAACGGAAATCGCAATCCCCAATCTGAACCCCGGATAGATATTGCCCGGGCGGAAAACATCCTGAATCTTGCGCCCCACACAACGCCTTCCGATAATCCCTTATCCATTCCTCCGTTATGGCAAATTGAAAAAGATGTCATCGAAAAAGCCATTGATTTATGCGGTGGCAATATTCCCAAAGCCGCGGCCATGCTTGAAATCTCTCCCTCGACAATTTACCGGAAAAAACTGGGATGGGAGGAAGGCAACCTCACAACGGCAGACCATAAAACCCCGTAAACATCCTCCCGGACTTGACAGATACACGTCCCCCGCCTAGTTTTCGGGCTGATTTTTGGCATAAAGAAATTTAATTTAAAGGGGAGTTCAAACGGATGTTTAACGAATTCAAAGATTTTATTGCCCGTGGAAATGTCATGGATATGGCCGTCGGGATTATCATGGGCGCCGCCTTCACCGCAATCGTCACGTCTATGGTTGGCGACGTGCTTATGCCGGTTATCGGCGTCTTCACCAGCGGCGTCGATTTTTCCAATTTGTTCATAGCGCTTGACGGCAGCGATTTCGGAACCCTCGCCGCCGCAGAAGAAGCCGGGGCCAGCATTGTAAAATACGGCGTTTTCATGAATGCTGTTATCAATTTCCTGATTGTGGCCTTCGTTGTCTTCCTGCTTGTGAAACAGGTCAACAGACTGAAAAAGGCCGCGGAAGAAGCTCCAAAAGCACCGGCAGCGCCTCCTGCGGATATCCAGCTCCTGACGGAAATCCGCGACCTGCTGAAAAAATAAGCTCAGGCAAACAGGATTGTAAAAAAGCGGCAAATGCAGATGAGCCGCTTTTTTCTTGAATTAGGCGATAATCACTGATAATCCATCACTTGCTTATCACTATGGGGCCGTAGCTCAGCCGGGAGAGCGCTACACTGGCAGTGTAGAGGTCGGGAGTTCGATCCTCCTCGGCTCCACCATTTTTCAGGAAATTTTCAAGGCATTCGCCCGGAATCACGTTCATATAAAAGGCCTAAAAACCGAGAGTTTTGCAAACCTTAAGGGGAAGCTCCGGTTTATTCATCGTGTAAAAATGAAAATGCGGGACGTCGTGATCCATCAGATCGCGGCATTGCGCGGTCAATAGCCCTTCTGCGATCTTAAGCGCCTCTTCGGGGCGGCCGTCCAGCCCGTCGAATTTTTCATGGACCCACGGAGGAACATGGGCATGGCAGTTTTTGGCAAATTTCAGCATCCCCTTAAAATCATAGACGGGCAAAATCCCCGGAACAACGGGCGTTGAAATGCCGGCGGCGCGCACCTTATCCAGAAAGCGGTAATAGCTGTCATTGTTAAAAAAGAACTGGGTGATGGCACGGGTCGCCCCCGCATCACATTTCTTTTTAAGCGCCTCTATATCGGATTCCAGAGACGGCGCATCGGGGTGTTTTTCAGGATAGGCCCCGACCGAAATCTCAAACGGGTGCTGCGCCCTGATCCCTTCCACAAAATCACTGGTATATTGGTAATAATTCAGGTCCGGATCGAGCGGCCATTTTACATCGGCCTGATCTTTGGGCATATCCCCGCGCAGCGCCACAATATGCTTCACGCCGCCGGCCCAGAGCGTTTCCAGATACGCCGACAGCTCGGCCTTCGTCAGGCAGATATAGGTCAGATGGGAGCCCAGCGGAACATCCGTAACAGACTGAAGGGCCTTTAATGTTTCCAGCGTGCCTTCGCGGCCCCCGCCGCCGGCCCCGAAAGTGACCGTCATATAGACAGGATCCAGCGCCGCCAGATCCCGAACCGTCTTCATCAGGCCCTGCGCCCCCTGGTCTGTTCTGGCCGGAAAAAATTCAAAGCTGAGAGCGGGTTTGTACTTATACATGGGATTCAAGTATCCGGCCCCACGCAAAAAAAGCAATATTTCTTTTGGAAGTGCCCGCTGTGCAGACCGGCTTGCGTTTTCCGGGTTTTATCGCTAAAAAAACCCATGGGACAAGCTCAAAAGAAAAACGTGCCTTTTAAACCGCGACACGACCATATCCTGATTCTCGACTTCGGCTCTCAGGTCACGCAGCTGATTGCGCGGCGCTTGCGTGAAAGCGGCGTTTACTGTGAAATCTGGCCGTTTAACCACGCCGATGAAGACAGGATCAAAGCTTACAATCCCAAGGGGATCATTCTCTCCGGCGGGCCATGCAGCGTTCTGGATAAAGATTCGCCGCGGGCGCCGGATATTGTTTTTCAGTTCGGCGTGCCCGTTCTGGGCATCTGCTACGGCCAGCAAGTCATGGTGCAGCAGCTTGGCGGCGTGGTCGAAGGGGAGCAATCCCGTGAATTTGGCCGGGCCTATGTGGATGTGATTGAAGACTCTCCCTTGTTTAGCGGCGTCTGGAAAAAAGGGGCGCATGAACAGGTCTGGATGAGCCATGGCGACCATGTGGCGCATCTGCCTGGCGGTTTCCGGCCCGTGGGAAAATCAAGCGGCGCGCCTTTCGCCATTATTGCAGACGACACACGAAAATTCTACGGCGTGCAGTTCCATCCCGAAGTCGTTCACACGCCGCACGGCGCAGCCCTGTACCGGAATTTCACGCATAACATATGCGGCTGCAGCGGCGACTGGACCATGGCGGCCTTCCGCGAAGAAGCCATAGAGAAAATCCGCAGGCAGGTCGGCGACGGCAAAGTCATTTGCGGGCTTTCCGGCGGCGTGGATTCTTCCGTTACGGCGGTTCTCCTCCACGAAGCGATCGGCGACCAGTTGACCTGTATCTATGTGGATACGGGCATGATGCGCGCAGGCGAAAGCGACCAGGTCGTGTCTCTTTTCCGGGAGCATTACAATATTCCGCTGATCCATGAAGACGCGTCGGATTTGTTTCTGGGAGAGCTGGCAGGTGTCAGCGAACCCGAAGCCAAGCGCAAGATTATCGGGAAGCTTTTTATTGATGTGTTTGAAAAACGCGCGCGGGAAATCGGCGACGCCGGATTTCTTGCACAGGGAACGCTCTATCCCGATGTCATCGAAAGCGTTTCTTTCGTGGGCGGGCCGAGCGTGACCATTAAATCCCATCACAATGTCGGCGGCTTGCCCGAGCGCATGAATATGCAGCTGGTGGAGCCAATGCGCGAGCTTTTCAAAGACGAGGTCCGCGCCCTGGGCCGGGAGCTTGGCATGCCCGAAGACTTTATCCGCCGCCACCCCTTTCCCGGGCCGGGGCTGGCGATCCGCATGCCGGGGGATGTCACAAAGGAAAAACTCGAAATCCTGCGCAAGGCCGACTCAATCTACATCGAGGAAATCAGGAATGCCGGCCTGTATGACGCCATCTGGCAGGCTTTTGTGGTGCTTTTGCCCGTGCGCAGCGTCGGCGTGATGGGCGACGGGCGCACTTATGATTATGTCTGCGCCCTGCGCGCCGTGACCTCAACAGACGGCATGACGGCGGATTACTACCCCTTCGATCATGAATTTCTGGGCCGCGTGTCCACCCGTATCATCAACGAAGTTCAGGGTATCAACCGCGTGACCTATGATATCACCTCCAAACCCCCCGGAACCATTGAGTGGGAGTAACGGCAAAAAATATTATATAATAAAATCAATATTTTATTAAAAATTCTTTACTACAAAGCTGTTGCAAACTAGTATGTTTTTCAAGCAGTTAGATTCACTGACTTCATAAAAACTTACAAAGTGTCGAAACGATAGAAAACAATTATAAAATTAAAGATTCTAAAGCGTACTTAAATCAGGTTCCGATTTATGGTGGTAAAGCTGTAATCTATACTACGCTTGCTTCTAACGGCATTTATCAATTTCGATGCTGGATTTCTAAAGAGAAAAAATATTTCCGAAAGACACTACGAACTCGCAGTCAAACAGAAGCAGGATAAGCAACAGGCGCAATCAAGAAGAAAAATGCGTGATTGGATTTATGATCCGTATGTTGTGGCTATTATAACAGGTGTTGTAGTGGCAATGATTTTATCATTTATTGGATTGCAATAGATCAAGAGCGAAGCTCTTGATGTGCTTCGCACATCTTATTATTGATTAATTTTTATACATGCTGCGGTTACGTTTTTTGAAGACACAGTTCACCTTGTTTAAAAGATGAACTGTGTCTTTGATCTGCGTATAACGCTTTCGTCAGACAACGTATAACTCTGACCTTAGAAAGGTTGCTGGCGGTAAGTCTATCTCAGCATTATCGAGCGGTTGCTCCTACGGTATTTCAAGAGCGCAATACGTTCAACGACCTCTTGAAATTGAGGGTAACGAATCCCTCGTCGTGACAACAATTATTCATTAGAAGCATTAATATAATGACCCCATATTTGTCTTTGGGTCTTTAACAGTGGGAGTGAAAATTCCATTTATTCCTGTGTTCCACTGTACGCTGTCAGAAATAGCGTATGTAAGGCGTTTACATCATCAAAGAGCTTTGAAGATAGGGTGCGCGAAATTATTATAAAATTAGGCACGGATATGAATGTTGATCTGACGCCACATCCCCATGTTTTTCCCGACATCGTGCTAGGTGAATTCGGCATAGAGGTTAAATTCACGACAAACAACACTTGGCGGAGTATTGCAAATAGTGTTTTTGAAGGAACTCGTGGCGAAGATGTCAAACATGTTTATCTCTTGTTTGGAAAAATGGGCGGCGAACCTGAAGTGCGCTGGGGAAAATATGAGGAATGTGTGATGCATGTTCGAACATCTCACGTACCGCGATTTGAAGTCGAGATGTATCCCACACAGTCTTTGTTTGAGAAAATGGACGTAGCGTACGAAGATTTTTATAAATCGCCGCCTGAAGAAAAAATAAAATATGTTCGTAAATACGCACGTTCAAGATTGAAGCCCGGTGAACGTCTTTGGTGGCTCGAAGATAAAGAAGAGCAAGATCATACACTTCCCTTTGAGGTGCGTTTATATATGAATTTATCACAAGAAGAGAAGCGTAAGCTTAGGGCAGAAGCTGCTTTGCTTTGCCCGCAAATTGTTAAGCCGTCACGTACAAAAAATAAGTACACAGATGTTGTGATGTATATTCTAACGTATCATGGCGTGATGTGCCCTCAAGCTCGCGATTTATTCTCTGCTGGAAGCGTTGCTTTACGCGGTGACTCAAAGAGGGGCGGTAACTACATTTTAAGAGCGTTGCAGGATATTCAAGATGAAATGAAAGAGGCTGCTTGTTATCTGGAAGACGCTCTTTTCGAAGAATATTGGGGAAGGAAAATTTCGCCAGAGAATAGAATTTCTGAATGGTTGCTGCAAGCGGATGAATACGCCAAAGATTGGAAGCCATCAGATGAACTTTTCACCGATTAAGTTACAAACTAGTTACAAAGTAGATTTTTATGCTATATATATCAATATCTTATAGTATTGAGACGATTGAGTGGGAGTGAAAAATGACAAAAAAATTTAACCGGATTAAAAAAATGTTAAGCGGTTCCACCACGATGCCAATGGGAGCCGGTGGCAGCCCGTCGGACTTTCCAATGGGCATGACGGCAAGCGAGAACCATCCTCATGGTCACGACCACGGCCACGCGCATAAACATGATGGAAGTTGCTGCGGACACGATCATCATCACCATGGTGAAGATAAAAAATAGGCAAACACAGGCTTAATACATGATCTTCAGCGCGATGTAGGGCGCGAGGTTAAAGACGATCACCAATATTTTGAGCTGCCCGAGATATTCAAAATAGGCCCTCAAAACATCGTCTTTCTTTAAAGAAAACAGTCTGGCATGAAGGCCGGAAACAGAGTCTCTCAGTACGATGACAAGCAGGCTGCTCAAAGTGAGAATGGCGATATTGATAACGCAGACCCACCCCAGGAAAGTTGTAAAATCTTCTATGCTCATGACGTAATCCTCCGACTTATGTGGAAGAGACTATACCATAATTCTTTGATCTTTACACGGATGTCATCCTGAGCGGAGCGCGCTTTGGCGCGGACAGTCGAAGGATCTTCATAACCTTGAATTTAAAAGATCTTTCGACTGCGCGCCGGATTTTTATCCGGCGCTTCGCTCAAGATGACAATTTTTGTGAATAACCCGGCTTTTTCGGAAGGGCGACAGGTTCAGGCCGCGAGTTTTTGTTCGATTTTTTCGAAAGGCTCAAGATGCTCCAAAGGACCCAGCGCCGCCAGCGTCGGTCTGGAGGCGAAAATACGCCCGGCCATATCCCGAATGTCCTTTTCACTCACCGCTTCGATCCGGGCGATAATGTCCTGAATATCCATCTTCCTGTCAAAATTCAGCAAATGCTTGGCCTGACGGTTGGCGCGGGAGAGCATGGATTCCCGGCTCATCAGGATAGAAGCCCGAAGCTGCGACTTGGCACGGGAAAGTTCTTCGCCTGTCACATTTTCCTGAACGGTTTTTTGCACTTCGTCACACAAAACCGGCATAAGCTCCGGCAGTTTATCCGGCCCCGTCCCGGCATAGATTTCAAACTGCCCGTCATCGGAAAAAGCGCTGTGGCTGGCATAAACGGAATAAACAAGGCCGCGCTTTTCCCGCACTTCCTGAAACAGGCGCGAAGACATCCCGCCGCCCAGAATGGTCGAAAGCAGGACCGCCGTATAATATTCCGGATCGTTGCGCGATATGCTCTGGAACCCCAGGACAATATGGCTTTGTTCCAGATCTTTTTGCATGCGGCATTCCCCGCCGTCATACTCCGCCGCGCGGTAAGTCTGGTACGTATCTTCCGGCAAATCCCCAAACAGGTCCTCCACACGGGAGAGTATTTCTTCATGCGATATGTTTCCGGCGGCGGAAATCACGAGCCTTGAGGGGGTGTAAAAACGCTGCACATAGTCGAAAAGCGTTTCCTTTTGCATGTTCGACACAATATCCGCCGTCCCCAGAATTGGCGCGCCCAGCGCCTGCTCCGGATAGGCTGTTTCCTGATAAATATCATAGATCAGGTCATCCGGCGTATCATTGCTCATCCCGATTTCCTGCAATATAACGCCGCGCTCCTTTTCCAACTCTTTATCGGGAAAAGTGGAGTGCTGGATAATGTCCGACAAAACATCCAGCGCCATCGGCACATCATCCTTCAAAAGATGGATATAGTAGGCCGTCATTTCACGGGAGGTATAGGCGTTTATCTGCCCGCCAAGGCTCTCGATGCTCTCCGCAATTTCCTTGGACGTCCGGTCCGCCGTTCCGTTGAACATCATATGTTCAACCATGTGCGCCACGCCGTTATGCAGGAGGTTTTCATTGCGCGTGCCCACATCCACCCAAACCCCTATCGCGGCGGATTCCACATCCGTAACCGTATCCGTAATGACCCGCAAACCGTTTGAAAGCGTTGTAAGCTGAAGAGTCATGGTTTCCTACCTGTTTGCATTGGTTTTAACGAAATCCTGAACTTTGGCGAAATCTTTTTCCAGCACGGTGAAATGCTCCTTGCGCTCATAAAGATCCGACAGGTGTTCGGGCAATTCAGGATATACGCCCGTGGCATCCTTGACCGCATCGGGAAACTTTGCAGGATGCGCGCAGGCCAAAGCCACAAGCGGCACGGCAGGATCACGTTTTTCCTCCTGCCAGCCTGCAAAAAGCCCTACGGCCGTATGGGGGTCGATAAGATAGCCCGTTTCCTTATAGCAGGCGCCGATCATTTCGCGGGTTTGTTCGTCGCTGCAGCGGTGGGCGGCAAAATCCCTTTTGGCGCGGGCCAGAAGGTCCGCCGAAACCGAAAAACGACCGCTTTGCTTAAAAGATTCCATCAAAGCTTTCAGGCGCTCATGGTCCCGCCCGAGACACTCGCACAGATAGCGCTCAAAATTGCTGGAAATCTGGATGTCCATACTGGGCGACAAGGAAGGCTCTACCGTGCCTGCCTGCATCGTGCCGGTCTCGAAAAAGCGGGTCAGGATGTCGTTCCGGTTGGAGCCTATAATCAGGCTTTCGATGGACGCCCCCATTTTTTTCGCGCTCCACGCCGCCAGAATATTTCCAAAATTGCCTGTAGGCACGGCAAAGGAAACTTTGCGCTCCGGACCGCCGAGGGACAGGGACGCGCTGACATAATAGACGATTTGCGCCATAATCCGGGCCCAGTTGATCGAATTGACCGCCGACAGGTTCATCTCCTCACGAAAAGGCCGGTCGGCAAACATATCCTTCACAAAGCCCTGACAATCGTCAAACGTGCCTTTCAGCGCGATGTTGAACACGTTCGGAGCTTCAATGGTGGTCATCTGCCGGCGTTGCACGTCCGAGGTGCGGCCTTCGGGGTGCAGGATAAAAATATCAATGTTCCGGCAGGACCGGAATGCTTCGATGGCGGCCGACCCGGTATCGCCGGAGGTCGCGCCGACAATCGTGACGCGCTGCCCGCGCCGTTCCAGCACATAATCAAACATCCGACCCAGAAACTGGAGCGCGTAATCCTTAAAGGCCAAAGTCGGGCCGTGAAAAAGTTCCAAAATCCACGCATTCGGACCGATCTGGACCAGAGGCGCCACAGCAGAGTGATTAAAATTCTCCCGGTACACATCCGAGATGATCCGGTGCAGATCTTCCGCCGGGATGTCCTTCCCGACAAAAGGCGCCATCACCTGACAGGCCACATCCGCATAAGGCGCGCCGACCAAAGACTTTAACGTTTTCGGCTCCAGCACGGGCCAGCGTTCCGGCAGAAAAAGCCCGCCATCCGGCGCAAGGCCGGATAAAAGAACATCCGTGAAACTTTTGGGGGCCGTCGCGCCCCGTGTAGAGATATAAGCGGTCATGCCAAGGATATTAATGCCGGCTATACGCTTTGTCACGCCTTAAGCGACGCCCAGATACCGCTCTTTCAGATGACCGGTCAGAGGGCCTATACCAAGAGAGGCCCCTGTGACGCTTTCCATCAGTTCGTCTGTCGTCTTGAGACGGCCTTGCATATGGATATTATCATGCAGCCATCCCTGAACAGGCAAAAAATTGCCCTGACGCATAAGGTCCGGAATATTCTGAAGATCGCGCTTCATCCGGTTGTGTATTTGCGCGGCTATCATATGTCCCAGCGTATAAGAAGGAAAATAGCCGAATTTTCCGACAAACCAGTGCACATCCTGCAAACAGCCTTCAGCGTTTGTTTTCGGTTCAATGCCCAGATATTTTTTCATGGACGCATTCCAGGCGTCGGGAAGGTCTTTGACTTCAAGCCGTCCGGCGATCAAATCCCGCTCCAGTTGCGTGCGAAACAGGACATGCAGGAAATAAGTCACTTCGTCCGCTTCGCGCCTGTTGACGGTTTTTTGGACCCAGGTCCGCGTCTTGTAGAGGTTTTCCGGTGTCATGGCCGGATCACCAAATCTTTGAAACAGACCTTCCGCCCGGGGAGACAAATATTCGAAAAATTCTTTTGTCCGGCCCAAAATCATATCGATCAGGAGCGCTTGCGACTCATGCACGGCCGCCCCCATATCCTGCCCTACAGGCTGGTACCGCCAGATATCCCTTGGGAGCCCCTGAATATAAATGCCGTGCCCCCCTTCATGCAGGGCGCTTTTCATGGTCCCTAAAAAATTATTCTCGTTCGCGCATTTTATCACAAGGCGCGTATCGTCCGGCGTGCCCCCCTCGACAGGATTGTGGCCAGTTTCATACAAACCGCCCCGGTCAAAATCAAACCCCATCACTTTCAAAAGCGAACGGTTCAGCCACATCTGCTGGTCCGTCGAAAACGGCCCTTTCAGAGGAACAGGAGGCGACATTTGCGCCTGTTTTTCCAAAATTTGAGGTAAAAGCTCTCCCAGTTTATCTTCCAGACGTCCGAACAAATAATCCACATCAGACAATCTCGCACCCGGAATATATTCCCGCATCAACGCCTGATAGGCGCTATCTTCCTTATGATCGTTGTCCCGCAAACATTTGGATTCGCCGATCTTGCGTTGAAGATCAATCATGTCTTCCAGAAACGGGCGGGCGGATTCCCAATCATTGTTTTTTAAAACCTCGGAATGCGTTTTCCGGCCCTCGTAGGAAAGATAAGCACGTCTTTCCATAAGGTCTGGATCGACCTGGCAGTGATGCCGGTACATATTTTCCATCTCACGCAGATTGGCCCTGTCCCAGTCGTCCCAATCGCGAGGCGCTTTCTTTTCGTGGGCATGCGCCTCTTCAATCAATGCGGCGACTTCTTCATTCGCCAGTTCTTCATGCATCCGGCGGTACAAAAAGGCCATTTGTCCCAAACGGCTTTTATAAGCCCCTTCCGGCATCGCCGTTAAAAAATCCCGCCCCAGCATTTCAATAACGGCGCTGAAACGTCCGGTATCCCGAAACCTCATTTTCAGGTCCATATAGGCTTTCGATGGGTGGGCTTCGTATTGCTTTGTTTTAGACGCATCCTCCGGCTTGTTCGGCGCCGGCAATTTCAAGGGAGCATGCCGCTCTTTTTTCCACAAAGAGCCCATAAAATGAAAGAAAGAGCCTTTGGAAAGCCTTCCAATCAACCTGTTGAACCATTTAAATTTAAATTTCATGCAAGAAACATAAAACCGTGAAATCGGTAACCCTTCAGGGACCATAAGAACATATTGACGCGCTTATGTCCAAAAAATTACCCGCTTCAGGAAATATCCAAAAGCGGGTAATTTAAATTCTTCATAAAGAAAAATTATTTCTTAGGAGCTGCTTTCTTTTTAGCGGCTGTCTTTTTAGGAGCTGCTTTTTTAGCGGCCGGTTTTTTAGCGGCTGTCTTTTTAGGAGCTGCTTTTTTAGCGGCCGGTTTTTTAGCGGCTACTTTTTTCTTGGGAGCTGCTTTTTTGGCGGCCGGTTTTTTAGCCGCTACTTTTTTCTTGGGAGCTGCTTTTTTGGCGGCCGGTTTTTTAGCGGCTACTTTTTTCTTAGGAGCTGCTTTTTTGGCGGCCGGTTTTTTAGCGGCTGTCTTTTTAGGAGCTGCTTTTTTAGCAGCAGGTTTTTTAGCAGCAGATTTTCTTGCAGCAGCTACTTTTTTCGTTGCCGATTGAGCAGCTGTTTTCTTTTTAGCAGCAGGTTTTTTCTTCGCAGCTGCTTTCTTTACAACCGCGGTTGCCATTTTCGCGATTGTTTTTTTCTTCGTTGCGACCTTTTTAGCGGCCGGCTTTTTTTTCTTAGCTGTAGCCATAGTAATTCTCCATCTCCTCGGATTGGTTTAGAACTTTTTTTGAATGTTAGTCAGATATAGTTAAGAAAGTGTTTAGAACAAAAATCGTATACACGGTGGTAAGTATAAAATAAATTTCATAAAAACAAAATCCCTTTTGCATTTTTTTTACAATATCCCCTTTCGTGTCTTTCTATCCTATAGGACACCAAACAAAAACCGCTTCTTAAACCATACTTAAAATGTAAATATTTTGAGAAGATGCGAGGCAAAATGAATCAAACAGACGTTCTTGTTATCGGGGCAGGCGCCGCCGGATTGATGTGCGCGATACACGCCGGAAGGCGCAGAAAAGCGGTAATTGTTCTAGATCATGCCAAAAAACCGGCGGAGAAAATACGCATCTCCGGCGGCGGGAAATGCAACTTCACAAACCTGCACTGCACCCCTGAAAATTTTATCTCCTCCAACCCCCATTTTTGCAAATCGGCCTTAAGCCGTTTTTGCCCGCAAGACTTCATTAAAATGGTCGATGAGCATAAAATTTCATGGCACGAAAAAAATCAGGGCAAAAAATCGGGCCAATTATTCTGTAATGATTCGTCTGCCCAAATCGTCGATATGCTTCTTTTGGACTGTCAGAAAGCCGCTGTAAAAATTCATATGGAGACAGAAATAAAGGCCGTTGAAAAAGCAAAAAGCGGGTTTGAAGTCACAACGAACTCCGGCACATATATCTGTTCGTCTCTCGTCATCGCCTGCGGAGGACGTTCTATCCCCAAAATGGGCGCAAGCGGATTCGGATATAAAATCGCGCGACAGTTTGGACTAAACGTCATTCCCCCTTCTCCGGCCCTCGTCCCTTTGACATTTACGGACGATATCCTGCAGATGACAAAATCCCTTTCCGGTCTTTCAATCGAAGAAGCCGTCGTTACCTGCGGCCATACAAGTTTTCGGGAAGCGGTCTTGTTCACACATCGCGGGTTAAGCGGCCCTGCCATTTTGCAAATCTCTTCCTACTGGTCACCGGGGCAAAGCATTACCCTGAATATGCTTCCGGATATGGATATGTTCGAACAACTGAAAAAAGACCGCAGCATGCAGCCAAAACAAATGCTTCATACCCTTCTTGAAAAATATTTACCGGCACGTCTGGCTCAAAGTATCGCGGTTCGATCCGGCCATGACGGGCGTATCGCCGATTTATCGGACAAAAAGTTAAAGGCGGTGGCAAATATCGTCAATAATTGGACTCTCCAGCCGAACGGCACGGAAGGCTTTCGCACGGCCGAAGTTACAGGCGGCGGCGTGGATACGGATGAGCTTTCCTCCAAAACATTTGAAAGCAAAAAAGTGCCCGGTCTTTATTTTATCGGGGAAGTCGTAGACGTAACGGGGCACCTGGGCGGTCATAATTTTCAATGGGCCTGGGCATCCGGCCATGCCTGCGGAACCGCCCTTTGACATTTTACAGGTCCGATCCGTTTAACGGGCGATAAGGACCTGATAAAAGTGGTAACAATCCGTTCCGCTACAACCTGCCGTTTCGTGAACGCAGCCGCTCGTTTTCCCCAAAAGAGCCGTGGAAGACGTTCCGGCATCTCCTATCGTGGAACTGGAAGCACCATAAGTCCCCACGAATTTGGTTCCTTCCGTAATGCCGTTTGTATCTGTCGGTGGAACATCTCCCGGATTGGAGACGCCAAGTTTATTGTTAATCTCCAGACAAATTTTTTGTGAAAGCGCAGATATAATGGCTACAAGCTCCTCCTCAGCGGCATCCGCAATTCCGGACACTTTGTTGTCCCCGTTCACAATAAGGTTTCCATACTCGGCAACGGCAGATTTGCTTGAATCCAGCCAGTCCTCGTCCGGCGCTTGATAACTTACCTTTCCGCCCGCCAGATCGAAAACATGACAGGATTTGTCCGCCGGGGCGCTGGGATTCGTATAAACGGTATAAAGGGGGTTTTCAAAACTGATTTGAATATCTGTACAGCCGCGCAGGCGGAGGGTCCCAACCGCCTTGGCAACCGTATTGCCGTAAGAAATAATTTCGTTCGCCGCGATTTTGGCCTGCTGGTCGCTCAACGTGCTCGTGTTCGTACGGCTGCCTTTGGAAACAGCAAAGGAAAGCGCCCCCAGAAGCGCCACAGCAACCAGAATGTAAATAATAGCAGAGCCTTTTTCTTTGGAGTTTTCTTTTTTCCTGTTTTCTATCATGCCTTTCAGTGTACATGAAAAACGGCACAAAAAAACAGTTATCCTGCCCTGAAAGCTTTGAATTCTTTTATGTTGGCTTTTGAAATATGCACAGGGATCCGGGCATGGCCCTGCGCGGCCAACGTAAGGAAAACGGCCCGCCCGGCCCCGATTTCGATATTATCCATCAGCCCGATGCCCAAAACCGGACGCTCCAGCGACTGGCCTTCGGAGAGCTGTTTTTCAACGATTTTGCGTTTTTCATACTCCCGCAGAGGAAGATCTTCCGCGTCCCGAATAGCGCCCTCTCTGGTAAGCCATTCAAAGCTGAACAAAGAGTTTTTCCAGCTTTTCAGCGCCAAACGGGTATCTATTTCAACCACCTCGTATTTGGCCTCCCGTCCCTTGATGGCCGGGCTGTCTGTAAAATGGATGTTTTTTGTATTCATGACTTTTGTTAAAGACTTGTTTAACGGCGTTTGTCGTGTCAATTTAACCCCGGAATAGATAACAAAACGTAAAGATATCCCATGTCCAAACAGACGAAAGAAAAACAGCCGGCCCCCGTTCTTGTCGAAAAAGATACCGATGAAATCATGTGTGACGGCGGAAACGGACCCTTCGGTCACCCGCAAGTCTGGTATGGCTTTAACGGTCAATCCGAGGTTCAGTGCGGTTATTGCGGGCAGAAATTTGTTAAAAAAACAGACTGAAAACAGCTTTTTGTCCCAAAACTTGATTTTGGGGCCCCTTTTTCCTTATATTATCCCTAGACGTTACAGGAGGCGCCGATATCGGGCCTTCTGCGAAGATTGCTTGCTCAAATGGAGGAGTAGATGGATACAAGACTGTCCTTGTTCGATAGCCCGATGTTTCTGGGCTTTGATGATTTTGAAAAAAGGCTCAATCGTGTGCGCAAGAGCACAGGTGAAGGCTATCCCCCTTACAATATTGAACAAATTGGTGAAAACGGCCTGCGTATCACACTGGCCGTGGCCGGATTCACCATGGAAGATCTGGATATTGAACTCGAACATAACCAGCTCACAATCTGCGGGAAACAAAGCGAGGAGGATAAGGACGCCGCGCGCATCTATTTGCACCGCGGCATTGCCGCCCGCCAGTTCCAGCGCAGTTTTGTTTTGGCAGACGGCATAGAGGTCCTGGGAGCTTCCCTGGATAACGGTCTTTTGCATATTGATATGGAACAAGTTCCGCCGGAATCCAACGCCCGGAAAATCGAGATTTCTTCTCAAAATGACGGACGGTCCATGCAGGCGATTGATATCGAAAACAGTGCCGGCCGGAACATAAACAAAGATAAGTAACCTTTTGGTAATATTTTCGTGTAATATTCCCTGTGAAAGGGTGGTCAAATAAAATGAATCATAAGCCTGAATCAACCCGTGATTTCCTGAGAAAGTTATCCCAGCAGGAACTTCTGGATGTTGGGCTCAACGAGATCGCCTATATAAAGCGGCGGGAAGGCAGCGCGGCGCCTTATTCGGTTCACGCCGCAGACGGAACGCAGATTTCAGTGATGGATTCTCTCGACACGGCCCTTGTGTCCGTCTGGCACCATAACCTGCACGCCGTAACCTTGCATTAAATCAAGCTGCACGCATCCGGCTGTTGACCGACCGCAGTGTCATGCGGACATCGTCCTCGTCATTCGCACTGCGGAGTCCTTCGCAAAAACTGGAATTATGCAGCAACCGCGACCAGCTTGCGAGTTTTTGCAAATGCTGGATATCTTCATGTTCCGGTGAAAGCAGGACGCAAACCAGATCTATGGCATAATTTCCGGCACCAAAATTCACAGGCTTTTCAAGAGGGGCAAGCACCATAAAGGATTGCGTCAAAGCCGAAACTTTCAAATCCAGAAGCAAAACGCCCTCTTCGGCATTTGCGTTTTGTGCCGAGTCTATTTTTGCCAAACGGCTGTATAAAAGTTTCTCGCGTATGCCGATAATTTTTGACGTCTCTTCCGCAATAGTCTGAAGAACCTGCTTCTTATCCGTCAGTTTTAAAGACGGCAAAACCAAGTCAAATGAAAAACCGGAACGGTTATACGGCATCGTTTTTCCTACCTTTGTGCGTGTAAGATACGTTGCCCCTTATACCCATTTCAGCAGCTCGCACAACCCCCTATCTGTCATGCAGCGCACGAAAAAATGGCCGTTTTTCCAGAGCTTTTTAAGTTCCTAACTTTATCTTTGGAAAAGCTTAAAAACGCTCAAGCCGATTTTTTATTAGTTTTTGCAGACGCGTCGTTTCCTTGCGGATCAACCCACCCGACATTACCGTCTTCACGGCGGTAAACCATGTTCAGGCCATTGTGATTTGCATTGCGAAACAAAAAGGCAGGCTGACCGGAAAGATTCAGCCGCATGACAGCTTCGGAAACAGCCATGGTCTGGATGTTGGTTGCCATTTCGGCAACAACAAGCGGCGCAGCATCATGCGCTTTTTCATCTTCGTCCTCATCTTCCGATTCGGCAGAGATGACATGTTCCCGTGCCTCGAGGATCGCAGAAGTTTCCAAACGCTCATGGTGGTCCCGCAGACGTTTTTTATACCGACGAAGCTGCTTGGCAACTTTATCGGAAGCTTTGTCGAAAGAAGCATAAGGATCCGCATCTTCTGCGCTGGCAATAACCATGATATCTTTGCCAATACGGATGGAAATATGCGTTTTAATAACCCCGTGACCATGCCCTTCGGGAGAGAAGGTCACATTGGCGTCTGTCGCGTGGTTAAAGTATTTCTGGCTGATATCTTCCAGTTTTCCGGTAACGTGCTCGCGCAGTGCATCACCGACATCCATTTGCTTTCCGTGTACGCTCAGTTGCATTATATTCACCTTCTATGTTTAAAAATACTTAAATACGGGAATTCGGCTTTTCTTTTAAGAAAAGCAATAGCAAAGATGGAAAACGGCGGCAAGAAGACAATTGGGATATTTGATTCGGGGCTGGGAGGGCTTTACATTGCCGGCGCCATCAGGAATGCCCTGCCGGAGTATGATTACGTCTATTTAGGCGATACGCTGAACGTTCCCTATGGCGGTCGCTCATCTGAATCCATTCTTGCCTTAAGCCGGGCAGGGATGCGCTATCTTATCGAAAAATGTAATTGCGAGATCGTTATTGTGGCCTGTAACACGGCAAGTGTGGCCGCCGTCCGGACATTGCAACGGGAGTTTTTGCCAAAAGAACATCCGGAGAAGAGGATTTTAAGCGTTGTCGTTCCGACGCTGGAAGTGGCCATAGAACACGGTTCCAAAAAAATAGGACTGATTGCGACGGAATATACAATCCGTTCAAATGTTTACGAAGAGGAAATCTCCAAAATCACACCGAAAGCGAGAATTTTTGGACTGCCGACGCCTCTTCTCGTGCCTCTCATCGAACATAGCGGAGAGAAATACCTGGATATGGTGTTGCAGGATTATCTGGTCCACCTTCTGGCCGAAAAAATCGATTGTCTCATTCTGGGATGTACGCATTACGTTGCCCTGAAGGACCGCATCAGACGCCTGACCGACAACAAGGTCGATTTGCTCTCCCAGGACGACATTATCCCTCCGAAACTGAAAGATTATCTGGCGCGTCATCCCGAGATAGAAAACAAGCTGTCCAAAAACGGCCGTTTTTCAATCATGGCGACAGACCTGAATTCCGGTTTCATGAAAAATATCAATAAATTTATGGGACAGGAGCACACCCCCGCCCAAAAAGCCGTTTATCCTTTTTCCTGATTCTTTTTTCGGCGGCGGCGCTGCACGGAAGAAGGAATGTTCAGGGATTCGCGGTATTTGGCGACCGTACGTCTGGCAATATCGATGCCGTCTTTCCGGAGCCTGTCCACGATCTTGTCATCCGAAAGAACTTTGTGCGGATCTTCTTCCGCAATCAGGGTTTGAATGCGGGCCCTGACGCTTTCGGAAGAATGGGAAACCCCGTCTGCGCCGGCCAGAGCCGTCGTAAAGAAATATTTCAGTTCGAAAATGCCGCGCGGCGTCCCGATAAATTTGTTGCTGGTGACACGGCTGACCGTACTTTCATGCATGTCTATCACCTCAGCGATATCCTTCAGGGTCAGCGGCACCAAAAATTCAATTCCGTAATTAAAAAAAGCATCCTGCCGTTCGACGATTTCGCCGGCAACTTTGACAATTGTCTGTGCGCGTTGATCCAGCGCTTTAACGAGCCAGCTGGCCGAAGCCAGTTGATTCGACAAATATTCCTTGTCCTTCTTGCTTTTAGCCGCACCGGCAACCTGCGTGTAATATTCATTGTTAATCAGAACTTTTGGCAGTGTTTCGCCGTTAAGCTCCACCCGCCAGCCGCCGCCCAGATGTTTGGGCAGACGTTTCATCAAAACGTCCGGGATAACGGTCTGGACGATCTCGTGGCTGAAATTCTCCGCCGGCTTGGGATTCAGGGCGCGAATGTCGCCAATCATATCCTGCAAATACGTTTCGTTCACGTCGCATTTTTTGGCCAGGGCCGTATGGTCGTGATCGGCCAGCAGGGTCAGGTTTTCCAGCAGGATTTTCATCGGGCCATCCAGCTTACCCTGTTCTTCAAGTTGTAGGGCCAGACAATCCTGCAGGTCGCGGGCAAACACACCCGTTGGATCAAAGCCTCTCATTTCGTCCATCAGATGGGTAATACGCTCTTCGGAACAATCCAGCCGTCCGGAAAGTTCCTGCGTATCCGCGCGCAAATACCCGGCTTCGTCCACAAGGTCGATCAAAAGAGCGCCAATCATCTGGTCACGCGGATCTTCAAAACTGACGTGAAGCTGTTTCAGAAGATGCTCCCGCAAACTGTCAGGTTTGGAAATCGAATTCTCAAAAGCATTGTCCAGCGTATCGAAGGTCTGACTCCCGCCGGCACCCGTGTCCATCATGGACGAACCGGCGCTGCTAAAATCCTGTTCGGATGCCGCTTCCGTCTCATTGCCTGTCCAGCTTTCGTCAAATTTATCCTGAAGCGTATCGGAGAGGTCTTCCGATTCTTTTTCCGGCAATTCAGACGTTTCTTCGGACTCTTTTTTCTCTAAAAGCGGGTTTTCGGCCAGCTCTTCTTCCACAAATTCCGAAAGCTCGACATTGCTCAATTGCAACAGCTTGATGGCCTGCTGCAATTGCGGGGTCATAACAAGATTTTGAGACTGGCGCAGATCGAGGCGCTGGGAAATATTACTCATAAGACCATTCTACCATGAGTACGGGCGGATTACAGCGAAAACCCTTCGCCCAGATAGACTTTTCGGACGTCTTCATGGGCCACGATATCTTCCGGGACCCCTTCCATTAAAACACGCCCGTCATGCAGGATATACGCCCGATCCACGATTTCGAGACAGTCGCGCACATTGTGGTCGGTAATAAGAACGCCGATTCCCTTGGTCTTGAGATAACCGATCAGATTCCGTATATCGCCCACGGCAATGGGATCAATCCCGGCCAAAGGCTCATCCAGCAACATAAACTGGGGACGGCTGGCCAGAGCCCGGGCGATTTCAACGCGCCGCCGCTCGCCGCCCGACAGCGCCATAGAAGGTGCGCGGCGTAAATGCCCGATTGAAAATTCCGCCAGCAGCTCTTCCAAAAGCTTTTCCTGCTCGTCGCGTTCGAGATTTTGGGCCTGAATAACGGCCCGAAGATTGTCTTCCACGTTTAGCCCCCGGAAAATGGAGGCTTCCTGCGGCAGGTATCCAATCCCCAGCCTTGCCCGGCGATACATGGGCAGGCCCGTAATATCCTGCCCGTTCAGCTGGATAGAGCCGCTATCGGCGTCAATCAGGCCCGTCATAATATAGAAGCTGGTCGTTTTGCCGGCGCCGTTCGGCCCCAAAAGGGCCACAGCTTCTCCCCGCTCAATATGCAGGTTTACGTCATGCAAAACAGGCCGCTTGCTGTAGCTTTTGGACAGATGCCTGGCGGTAAGGCCTTTTGAAACGGCTCTAAGATGGCCCAAAGTCATAAATGTGCGTTCCCTTTTGTAAAGGCCAGCCGAAGCCCCAGCCCGATCATCAATGTGCCGCAAATCCGGTCAATCCAGCGTGAGGCCCCCAGAAAGATAGATTTAAGGGCAGGGTTTGTCAAAACAAGCGCCACAAGGCCGAACCAGGAAAACGTCATCATCATACAGGTTAAGCCATAAAATATCTGCGCCGCCAGGGGGGTGTGCGGCCCGATGAACTGGGTAAAAACAGCCAGAAAAAACAGGGTCGCTTTCGGATTCAGGAGGTTGGTCAAAAAACCGCTCCACAAAGCCTGTACAGGAGAAAGACTTTGGCTTTTCGAAGACGCGCCCGCAGCGCTTGCGTGAAATCCTTTCGATCTGAGAGCCTTAAAGCCGATATAAAAAAGATAGGCCGCCCCCGCATATTTAATCAGGCTGAACAAAAAAATGGATTGGGATATGACGGCCGCAATGCCGACCAGCGTATAAAAAATATGAACGCCCACCCCCAAACCAAAACCTGCGGCCGTGAAAATGCCCGTTTTACGGGTGTAAAGGATGGAATTACGCACCGCCATCACAAAATCCGGCCCCGGCGAGATCAGGGCAACGCCGAAGACAGATGCAAGCAATATCCAGTTCAGCCAGAATTCCGTCATTGCGCTTTATATCCTGTCCCTGAATTGTTTTGCGGCACCTGCAACAGCGGTGAAGGTCCGGATTTCTTTTCGCTGCCGGGATAAAAAACGCCCCGTACGCGTCCTCCGCTCTCCGGCGCGCCGAAAATTTTACTGACTTCCGTTGTCAGATCAACTTCTGCGCGGCTTCCCTCCAGTTTGTTGGGGCCGCGTTCAATACGTACATTTCCAATAAGTTCCGCCTTGTTGCTTGCCGCCCGGTAGATCCCCTTATCGCCGAAAAGTTTTTCACTCGGCGTGACAATGACGACGTTTCCAAGAGCTTCCAGAATCTCAACCTCCTGTTTTCCCTGCGCATTTTCTTTAAAAACAGCCCGAAGCCTGTCCGCATAAATCGTGTCTTTCCCCCGGACCACTTTGGCATGCCCGACGGCCTGCGCTTCGCCTTTGGCGCTCCAGTATTCAAGGCGGTCCTGCGCCGTGACGGTTTGATCCGGCGATTGCAGCTTCAGATTTTTCCCTGTCAGCACCGCATAGCCTTTATCTATGTCATAAACCGCCCGGTCCCCGAAAGCCGTCGTGGTTTTATCCTGAATACGTACATTCTCCTGCGCGGTCAATTGCCAGATTTCCATTGAGGATTGCGTGTTTTCACGGTAATCGGCGCTGAGAGTTTCACAGTGAAGGGAAACATCCCCCTGCGCCGCGACAACCTGTCCCCTTGCAATGAACTGTTTGGCCCCGCGGTGCCATTCGAGCGTCTGTCCCGCCGTAATTTCTACAGGGTCATCGCTTCCGGGGTTTGGCCCGGCCGGATTTTGCTGTGCACGCCCTTCGGCGGGCAGGGCAAGCAGACAAAAAACCAGTATAGTGTCCCTTATTTTTTTGGTTTTCATGGAAGCGCCTTTCCAAGTTCGAACCCGTCTTGCCCGGCTTTCAGAGTCAGGGTCGCCGGCCCGTTAAAAACGAGAAGCTCTTCCTGTGCGAGCGCTTTCAAACCAACGGCCTTTACGGTTCCGGCAGGCCCGTGGACATAGACCGCCTTATCTGAAAAAGCCTCCCGCGTTTTCATATCGATGCGCATTTCTTCAGCTTCAAGCTCATAGCCGCTGTCATGAAGAAGCCTGACATGCCCTTCCAGAAAAAGCTTTTCCGTCTGCTGTTCGTAAATCCCCTTATCCGCTTTTCCCGACACCCGTGCACCATTATTCAACAGCATATCCGCTACGGGCTTTTCAAGATAGACCAGTTCGGGATTTTCTTCGTTTTGCCGCGCCGTGACAGCCGTAACGGTAAAGGGTTGTTTTTTACGATCCGTACTTTCGAAACGCGGTTTGATTAGTTCATTCTGCGCTTTAATGGCTTTGGGAAGGATTTCTTCTTTCCGGACAGGCTCGATTTTTTTCTCCATATCGGGCCAGGCAAACACAATCGCAATCAGGGCCAGCGCCGAAAGAGGCAAAAGAATCCGCATCCACCGGACAAAAGAGGTATAAGCCCGGTTAACTTCTGTTTTTTTAAAAGGGACAGCTATCTGTTCAAGTCGTTCGGATTTATTCAAACCTGTTGGATTTTGAGCGCTGTCCATACTGTCCCTTTTTATGCAATGCCTTTTTGCAAACAGTCCTGCAAACGAATAAGACCCGTCAAGGCCCCGTTTTCATCCAGAACAATCAGGGACGTTATGTATTGGCCCGAAACACCTGTCATAATTTTAAGGGCCTCGGCAGCAAGCGCGTCATGGCGAATGGTTTTGGGATTGGCGCTCATCACATCTGTTACGGATTTTTGAAGAAGGTCCGGCGCCATGTGCCGTTTTAAGTCACCGTCTGTGATAATGCCCTTCAGAGCGCCCTGTCCATCTACGACAAGCGTACAGCCCAGATTTTTGCCGGTAAGTTCGAGAAGAGCCGTTTCCATTGTCGCGCTCTCCGGCACAATCGGCAGGTCTTTCAAACCGTGCATAATCTCTGCCACTCTCACCAGCCGCTGGCCGATTTTGCCGCCGGGATGAAAAACGCCAAACTGCTCCGGCGTGAGGCCCATCCGCTCCAGCAAAACAACAGCCAAAGCGTCCCCCAGCGCCATCATCATGGTGGTGGAGGTGGTCGGCGCAAGGCCGTTGGGGCAAGCCTCCGGCGACCGGGGCAGCAACAGCAATATGTCGGAATGTCTGGCCAGCGCGCTTTCAGGGCGGCTGGTCATGCCGATGAGCGTTATGCCAAAACGGCGCGTATACGCGATCATATCCGAAAGTTCCGGATTTTCCCCGGAATTCGAAATCATGAGAACGACATCGGCTTCCGTGACCATGCCCAGATCGCCGTGGCTGGCTTCACCGGGATGCACAAAATGCGAAGGGGTTCCGGTGGACGCCAGCGTGGCGACAATTTTGCGTGCGACATGGCCGCTTTTTCCGATTCCGGCAACGATCAACCGGCCCCTGCGCTCATTTTTCATAGAATGAATGGCGTCAACGGCTGCCGGAAAATTCTCATCCAGCGTCGCCGCCAAGGCTTCCAGCCCCTCAACTTCCGTCTGAAGGACCCGCTGCGCCATTTTGAGATCGGCATTCGTGTGATTATCTTTTTTTATAGCAGCCATACGCATTTTGAACCCCTTAATGTGCAAAAATATCCGTGTCGCCCCAGCCTTCAAGGTCAAGAGCCGCACGAACTTTCAGAGCCTCGCATACACGCTCAAACAGGAGCGTACGCCCTTCGCGCTCCAGGATCTCGTCCAGTTTTTCCCTGAGCGCGTGCAGGTAAAGGACATCGCTTGCGGCATACGTAATTTGTTCTTCCGTCAGGATTTCCGCCCCCCAGTCAGATGTCTGCTGCTGCTTGTCCAAATTCACGTCCAGAAGATGGCGCGTAAGGTCTTTCAGGCCATGCCGGTCCGTGTACGTACGGCAAAGCCTTGAAGCAATTTTCGTACAATATATGGGCGTACATTCGACGCCAAGATAAGCCTTTAAAATGGCCACATCAAAGCGGGCAAAATGAAACAGTTTCGTGACATTCTCGTCCAGCAACAGTTTTTTAAGATTGGGAGCATCGTAACATCCCTTGTCAAACTGGATAAGGTGAGCAGTCCCGTCCCCTGAGGAAAGCTGTACAAGGCATAAACGGTCCCGCTCTGTTTTCAGCCCCATCGCCTCGGTATCAATGGCAACGGATTCTTTAAAGGAAAGATCTGCGGGAAGGTCATTTTTATGAAGGGTAACGGTCATTTTATCACATCGCTCAAAAATGGTGCCCAGAAGAGGACTCGAACCTCCACGACCATACGGTCACTAGCACCTGAAGCTAGCGCGTCTACCAATTCCGCCATCTGGGCTTATCAATGGCCTCAAAACAAGCTCCACTATCTAACGTAGGGCCATGGGAATGTCAAATAATCTAGTGCGCACAATTCTTTTTGTTTATTTTTAAGGCTCTTCCGTTCAGAATGGAAAAAAGCTAGGCTCCCCCAGAGCAAACAAAAAGGGCAAATAGAAAAGAGACATAACCTATGAAAATTCTTGTCATTGACCGTGATGAAGTTTCTGCACAGATGCTTGGTTCCAGGCTGGAGGATGAAGGCTATGAAGTCGTTCGGGAATCTGTGAAAAACGAAGCGGTGGCCCGCATGAAAAAAGAAACTTTTGAGGCCGTTTTCTTTGATCCGGCCCCGCTGACCGATGCAAGACCGCTTATGCTGGAAATCCGGCGGATTTTGTCCGCCTATACATATCTTGTTCTCCTGTCCCAGAACACAGCGCGGGAAGACGCGGTTAAAATAGGGTGCAATGACGTCCTGCAAAAACCGATAGGGGACGCGGACGCTAAAGAAAAAGCCCATAATGCAGAGCGCATGAGTTCTTTAATCCGGTGGATGGGAGACGACAGCGAAGATTTTCCAAGCGCAGGCGGTGTCATCTCAAAATCCGCTTTCAACCAGATTTTCCGCTCTGCCATCGACCGTTCCGGCCGGTACGGAGAACGGGCTTATGTGGTGATTATCACGGTCGAAAACTATGACGACCTTAAAATTGATTTTGGGGCATACGCTGCGGATTATGCGGTTTCAAAAATGGCGTTTCATCTGGCCCAGATGCGGCGGCAAAGCGATATCATCGGACAGACCGGAAAGAACCAGTACACTCTTTTGCTCCAGCGCCCGCTCACCGATACCGAACAGATCGAAGCCGCATCGCGTTTTGCAGCCGGACTGGAGGAACTGGACGAAATCGCCCCGCCAAAATGCAAATCCGTCCAGATATCGGTGCGCCTTGTCAACCTGCCTTCAGGGCAGCTTGAAGCCGAGCATCTTCTTGTAAAAAAAGAATATGAATCCGGCGAATAAATTTCCCGGATTTATATCCACAGGGATAAGCCTCCTTTTTTGATTCCTTCTATGAGCTTCGCGCTTTTCTGGCGTACAAAAGAAGAGCGTCATTCTTTTTTGTTTAACCGGTTTTTCGGAGCTCTTTTTATGTCCCGGCATTGTTTCGGCAAAATTTTTGGTCAGGAAGGTCTTTGTCCCCTTCCAAAAATTTTATCTGCCCTGTGCCTTTTTGGCGCGGGGGCGGGCTTCATGCTGTGCCTTTTCCAAAGCCCGCAAAACCGGGCGGAGAAACTGGCGCAGGCAGGACATTCTTACTTTCAGCAGACACAGGCAGAAGATTTGCAAAGCGCTTCGGAAGGCTATCTTCTCTCGCTGGCGCGCAATACACTTCTCCGATCTGTGCGCCTGAACGCTTCCGATGTCCGGAGCTGGCGCGCCCTGGCGGAAATTTTCGAACGGGAAGGGCGTTTTGATGCCGCCCGCCAGGCCGAAGAGATCGCCGCGCATTTAAGCGGGCAGGGCCCGGAAGATAAACCGCATTCGGATATCCGGCTGGCGCGGGCGCGCGTATTTTCTTTTTAAATGTTTCGCACGCTTGAAACAGAGCAAGGCAGCTTTTTCTTTTTCCTTCTTTTCGTCCTTTTGACAGGGATTCTTTTTTCGGTTTCCCCCGATAGCCTGTGGTCGTCCGGCATGGCGATGGGCGCCATGGGAGTGCTTGGATTTTGGCGCTTTTCAACTCTGGATGAGCCGGACAAATATCCGCCACGCAGAACATCCCTGCCCGCCAGACTTCTGGCCGCCTTGAAAAAAGTGGAAAGAATGGCTGCAAATACCGGGGCCCGGCGGTTGAATCATATGGATATTCTGGTCTGTTTTTTTCTGGCGGTCCTCTTATTCGGCTGGACCATGATCAACAGCTTCTTTCCTTCCTATCCGGAAAATCTGCAGGACCTCCGGATTTCCCTCGAAAAATTTTGGGAAGCCCTCGGACAGGAAAACGGGTCCGAAACACATATAAACGCCCCCCTTTTTTTTCGGCAGATCGCTTTTCTTTTCTGTACGGGGATCGCCGGTTTTCTTGCCCATAGTTACGCCTATAAACCGGAACATGTCAGACAGGCCGCTTTAATCCTTTTGCCCGTTTTATGTCTGGGAACGGCTCTTTTGCTCGTCCGCTACGGCACCGTCGAACATGCCTCCTATCCGGCGTTTTTCCATGCCAGAGGCGCGGGAACCGGATCCGTTGACATGCTTGTCTCCATATCTCCCGAACTGAAAGAAGGAGGCTCCACGCTTTGGACACGCCTGGTCGAGCAGGGCGTAACGGGTGTGCTGCTCGTTTATGCGCTTTTTGTCCCGGCCGCTTTTTCCCTGCTGCGGTTTTTCGTGCAACGGCCCGACCGCCGCCTGATCGCGCTTTGCGGACTGATATGCTTGCTGATTTTGTTCCTGATAGACAGTTTTTGGCTGCATACGGCCTATACGCAAAGCCTGTTTTTCTGCGGAATTGTGATGATTTGCCTGTGCTGGGGACACGCAGGCTTTCAATATCCCCGGGAAAAACCCTTGACTTAGGAACAAAAAGAGAACATTATAGGGCCACATCACCCGAATTGTACCTATTTTACCCCGCCTTTTGGCGGGGTTTTTGTTTCACAAGAAAAAGGAGAAAAACAATGACAACCTTATTGCCGAAAGATTCAGACAATAACACTATTCCGGCGTTACGCATGAAGGATGACGCTGCCCATAGCGTTGCCGTCAGCGCAACATCCGCCCGCAACGCGAGCGCTTTTGACGAAGACACAAAAGTCATCAGCCTGTACGCTACGGGCCCCGTCTATCTTAAATTCGGAGACAGCAGCGTGAGCGCAGGAACCTCGGACCATTATTTCCCTGCAGACACTTACTACGACGTGGCCATTAGCGGCGGCGGTGGAAAAGGCGTACGCTATACGCATGTGGCGGCTTTGCGCGCCGATCAGGATTGTACGCTTTATATCTCGGAAAAAGAATAAAAGCGGCGGCGGGCGTTACAGGCGTGAGCGGGATTTCAGGGCGGTCGCGATTGTGCCGTCATCCAGATAGTCCAGTTCTCCGCCCACGGGAACCCCATGCGCCAGACGGGTGACGTTCACGTCCAGATCGTGCAGACGGTCCATGATGACATGCGCGGTGGTTTGTCCGTCAACGGTCGCGCCGAGAGCCAGAATAACTTCCTGTATGTTATTCTCTCTCACGCGCTCAACGAGAGGGTCTATGGATAAATCCTCCGGCCCTACACCATCCAGCGCCGACAAAACACCGCCCAGAACATGATAAAGATCCTGATAATATCCCGTGCGTTCAATGGCCCACAGGTCCGCGACATTTCCGACCACGCAGATCGTCTCATGCCTGCGCTTTGAATCACGGCATATCCGGCAGGGATCGCAGCTATCGAGCGTGTTACAAATCCGGCATGTCCGGACGGTTTGCGCCGTTTCCTTCAGGGACTCCGCCAGAGGAATCATAAGCTCCTCCTTATGGGTCAGAAGGTGCAGGGCCATGCGTTTGGCCGAGCGGGAGCCCAGTCCCGGAAGGGCAGCAAGCTGTTTGACCAGTTTATCGAGTGGGCCGTCCGGCATCTCTTAATCGTTAAACCTTTTCTTCCCCTTGTTTGGATCGAGATATCCAAAAAGTGTGTTGGGCAAATCTATATCGCGCTCCATATTTTTAAGCTCGATCTCGGTCGTTTCGCCTTGGGGGTCCGTCACGCGCCATTTGCGCAGAGCGTAGGGAATTTCAGAAAAGATAAGCTGTACGCTTCCGGCCTGCGGATCGTCTTCCTGCACAAGCGTAACAAAGCTGTACCCGCCTTTTCTGTACGTTTCCTGAACGACAAGATCGTCTTGAAAGGTCAGGTCTTTGCGCAGGAGAAAATCGGCCAGCGTTTGTCCGATGGGGGCGTTCGTCTGCTCTTCCATCTGCGAATCGTAGAAATAAATAAAGAATCCGTCCGCAACGATAAAGTCTCCAACTTCGTTATATTCAAAGCGCAGACGGCCGGGACGATCCAGATAGAATGTGCCGGACAGCCGCCCGCCCAGACTTGAGCGCTGGATAAAATCGGCTTTGGCGGTTTTGAGGTCCCGCAGGTAATTCTGGGCTTTCAGGGCGTCAGGATTCAAATCCCGGGCATGCGCCGGCAGGACATGCAGGCCAAGAAAAACCAAAGCTGTCAAAAATAAAATCCGCATCCTGTGTTGATAAAAGAAAAAGACGGCCAAAGAAAGGTGGAAATTGGGTTTTTTATCGTTCCTTGTTTTTAAAAGGCGCCAAGGCGGGGTTTTCTAAAATTTCCTGCGCTGCCAGACGGTGGGCCAGAGTGTTCCAGTGCCCGTCTTTTTCAAACTGGAACTTTTGGCCGTGCGCCGCATAGTGTCTTTCAAAAACAGGATGCATATCGATGATTTCATACCCGCTATGTCCGGCCTGACGTATCAGGTGGGTCCGCATCCGGCCGAAATAGCTTTCCTGACGAATATCTTCCGCTTCCCCCGTATAAATACTCTGGCGCTGTCCATCCACAACCAGTAAAATCCGGCTTTTCGGCAAACCGGAATATTCGGGCAAAAGCTTCAAAAAAACGTCTATGGCCCGCTTTGACAAAACATCCTTTTCATTTTTTGCATCGGCAGGCTCGGCTGTACGTTCCTTTTTACGCAAGGAAAAAAGGATCCTGTTCACCGTCCTTTCAAAATTCAGGTGAAAGTAAAGATAGCGGACAAGGGCGGACCGGGAGACAATCTCCTTAACCCATGAAGGGTTATAAGGCACAAGTTTCGGGTGAATATCGTCTTGTGTATCGAAGACAAAATAATGAAAGCGTGGCAAGTTTTTATACCGCAGAAGGCTTTCGTCAAAATCATTGGAAACGATATTCACAATCAGAAAATCAGGGTGATATTTTTCCTTCGCATGCCGTGCAAAGATTAAATACTGGCTGAGCGGCGCGCCGCCTATTGCAAAATTATAAACGCGTACGCCGCTGCCCAGTTTTTTTCGAAGCTGTTCCTGCATTGTCTTTTGAAACGGAATCATGCGGGCTTCGACGTAGGAATCCCCGATGACGGCGATGAGGGGGGAGGGGTCGTCCTCGACATAGTCAAAATCACTGACATAGCCTTGCACATTTGTTTGCCCGCGATTATAGGCATCGAAATCCCATCCTGCCGCATAACGGTAGGGAATATCGGCCTTGTACCGGAGAGCCGGGTTTTCTGCCGTAACGGGAGAAAAGGGTATGTAGGACCGTACAGGCAAGACCTGAAGAGCCGTTTCAAGCAGAGCCAGCGTTATAAAAACGGACAGCGCGGCAGCGGCAAGCGCAAGCGTAAAGGGAGAATATGTTTTCACTTTTTCGTTCAACCCTCCGCTCAAAAAGCTATGCCCTGCAGCCCGCTCAAAGGCGGCCTCGGGGATTCCTGCATCAGAATTTCCTTCGCCCGCCGCTCCGCCAACCCCAGACGGTCCTGTAAAGACAGTTCGCTCAACATGCCTTCGATATAACCGGCGACAAACTGGTCGCCCGCACCGGAGGTATTTCCGGGCGTATGAACGGGAACCGGCTTTTGTTCAACATGAACGTTTTGACAGATATAGTGTACATTTTCGGGGCCGTCCGTCAGTAAAACAGCGCAGGACCATTTTTGGAACGCGCGGGCCGCTTCCTCCACTGTTTCTTTTCCGACAAGCGCAGGCAGATTATCCCCGTTGCCCACGATCATCGTTAGAATGCCTTCCTCTGCCAAAGCGAAAAGAGCGCTGCTGTAAAGCCGCGCATATTCACGATCTATCACCTTCAGGATAAGCGGCGTTTTCGATTGCCTCAGGTTATTGACAAGAAAAGGCCATACGCTGCCCACTTTGCCAAATTCCATGGCGTAAATTTCTGCGTAAACGAATCGCGCACTCCAGATGTCCTGAAAATCAAAATCATCGCAGCCAAGCTGCCAGCTTGCGCCCTGCATATAGGCAAAGCTTCGGTTTCCATCCGGCGAAACCAGAACGGCGCATTGCGACGACTCTTCCTTCGACGCCTTGACCTTGTATTCCACGCCGTAATGCCGGAAAGATGCGCGGTACAGGGATTCAAAAGAATCGGACCCTATTTTGCCGTAAAACCGGGTTTTAAGGCCGGCCGAAGACAAACCGCAAAGCGTATTCGCCGCGCATCCGCCTGCAACCGCACGAAAAGAGGGCAGATCCGCCCGTAAACGCCCAAATTCCAGACAATCGAGCTTTTTGGCCTGCCCTTTTTCAATCCGGTAGCGTTCCAGAAAACTGTCCGTGACGTGCGCCACCAGATCAATATTCGCCAGCCCTATTCCAAGCACATCCATTGTACGGGTGTTTCCTCCAAATAATATTTAAGCCTCTTCGCCGCGTACGCATCACACACGCAGGGAAGGATTGCATGATAATCGTATGGATCTTTTACGCGGCAGAGACGTCCCCGACAAGAACTTCACGCTTGCCGACATTATTGGCGGGGCCGATAACGCCCTGACGCTCCATTTCCTCGACGATCCGCGCCGCCCGGTTATACCCAATTTGCAAATGGCGCTGGACAAAACTGGTGGAAGCCTTGCGTTCACGGGCGACCAGCGCCACCGCCTGGTCATACAGCGCATCGACGGAAGACTCGTCGTCTTCACCAAACATGGCCGCCATGACATCGCTGCCCTCGAAATCGCCGCTGCCGTCGGTGATATCTTCCAGATAGGCCGGCTCCGCCTGACTTTTGAGGAAATTTACAACATTCTCAATATCCTCATCCGAAGCAAACGGGCCGTGTACGCGCTGAATCTGTCCGCCGGCGGCCATATAGAGCATGTCACCCATTCCCAACAGCTGCTCGGCCCCGCCTTCGCCCAGAATGGTCCGCGAATCAATTTTAGACGTCACGGAAAAGGAAATCCGTGTTGGAAAATTCGCTTTAATAACGCCCGTAATAACATCAACGGACGGCCGCTGCGTCGCCATGATGATATGAATACCTGCGGCCCGCGCCATTTGCGCCAGCCGCTGGATGGCATTTTCAACGTCTTTTCCGGCCACCAGCATCAAATCCGCAAACTCGTCCACGATCACAACAATATAAGGCAGGTCCGTAAGGTCGAGCGGCTGTTCCTCATAGACCGGTTTTCCGGTTTCAGGGTCAAAACCTGTCTGGATTTTGCGCATAAGCGCTTCGCCTTTTTTTCGGGCCTCCGCCAGCCGCGCATTATAGCCGTCAATGTTTCGGACGCCGAGTTTGGACATCGCGCGGTAGCGCTCTTCCATTTCCTGCACCACCCACTTCAGCGCAACGACCGCCTTGCCGGGTTCGGTGACAACGGGAGAGAGAAGATGGGGAATATCGTCATAGACGGACAATTCCAGCATCTTCGGATCGATCATGATGAATCGGCATTTTTCCGGCGGCAGAGCATAAATAAGGGACATGATCATCGTATTGATCGCGACCGATTTTCCGGAGCCTGTCGTCCCTGCGACCAGAAGATGCGGCATGCGGGCCAGATCTGCGATGACAGGCTGTCCCCCAATATCTTTTCCCAGAATAAGCGGTAAATTGGCCTTTGTTTTTTCATAAGCCGATGTAGCCAGAAGCTCGCGCAGATAAACGGTTTGCCGTTCCAGATTGGGAAGCTCAATGCCAATGACGTTCCGGCCCGGCACAACGGCGGCCCGGACGGAAATGGCGGACATGGACCGGGCAATATCATCCGACAATCCGATAACGCGAGAGGTCTTTGTGCCCGGCGAGGGTTCCAGTTCATACAATGTTACAACAGGGCCGGGGTGAATACTGACGATTTCGCCGCTGACATTGAAATCGCCCAATACGTTTTGCAAAAGCTCCGCATTCATCCGCAGCGCGTTTTCATCCGGCTGGCCTCTATCATGGTCTTCGGGAAGTTCCTGAAGGAGATCGAGAGACGGCAGTTCCCATTCCCCCCCGTCAAAGAGCTGGAAACGCGTCTGCTGGGCATGCCCTTCCGTGGAAGAAAAAGACGGTGTTACGACCCTGATGTTATTTGCCGCCGGAGAAGGCAGGGCGTTCTCAAGAGAGGATTCGAGCAGGACGGGTTCGTTTTCGCTCAGGCGCGGAACGGTGATGGCCGGGAGGACGCGTTTTTTCATTTTTTCCGGTACATAGGAAGGATCGCCATAATGCCGGACCCACCCGTAAAACGCCTGCGCTTTATCAAGTAGAAAATATACGGCTGTAAGAGCGGCCACCCACAGGCAGGAAAGCATCCAGCGCAGTTCCCCTTTTTGCAGGGCCAGTGCGAGCGGAAGCGCCGCTAAGGCCAGCGCCCCGGAAGTGAGCGCTCCCAAAGTATGGCTATACCCAACGCCGGTTTTTTGAATATTGTCTACCAGATATTGCAGCATAATCTGTCCGGCACTTCCTCCCAGATAGGCCTGGGGCAGCCACCCGCCCGAAGGAAGACGGGCCAGAGCGATCGAAGCGGTGATTCCGCTTAAAACGAGCATGACAACACGGAAAGAAAACGGGCGCAAAGGCCGCCGCTTCAAAATGCTTATCCCCCAAGCCAGAAAAACCAGACCAAACAGCACGCCGCCCAGACCCAATGTCTGAAGAAGAAGATCGGACAGCGCCGCGCCGGGCCGGCCCAGCCAATTGGAAATACCGCCGGAAACCGCGCCGGCCGTATTCCAGGAGGGATCGCCGGCGTCATAGCTTAAAATGGAAAGCAGGATTGCCCCCCCGGACAGAAGCAGGCCAAGCCCCACCCCGTCGATAATCCGCCGTGCCAGAAAAGCCTGAACGGCTTCGGGCAAAAAGCGGATCAAAAGGCTTTGTTTTTTACGTTTGATTTTATATTTACGGGCCATATTCGAAAGAGAGTGCTGAAGGAAGAACGTGAATCGTCTCCCCATTCTAGCTTTTGAGGCGCATAAACACAAGAAACGGCAAAGAAAGAGAAATTATTCCGGATCTTCAATCACGCCGGTCGGATCGCTTTCGACCAAATCCGCAACCTGCTCAAAAACACTGGCGTTTTCGTCCATTTGTTCTTTCAGAGGCGGGTTTTGCTCTGAAATCGTTTTGAAAAAGGTAGCGGCATCGCGCAATAGCTTGGCTGCAAGCTGGGCATGTGAGGGCATTTTATATCCTTACAGTAAATTAATTTTTATCAGACCTTAAGTTCTACCAGCGTGCTAGCAGAAAATTTTTGATAATAAAACGCTTTTTTTAAGATGTTATCAAATTTCCGGCCGCTTCGAGAGCCGCTTCGTCTGTCAAACCGGTAACATTCAACAGGTCTGCCACCTGCACAAAGTTGTCCGCGCCGCCATCCGCGTCTATCGACAGGACGGAGTGCGTGCCGTTATCCGTGATGCGGACAAAGTCGGCGATGGCATCCGTGACAGGATCATATCCGATCAGCACATCGGAAATATCAATGGCGTCTCCTTCCGCAACAGAGAAATCGTTGATGACATCAATGTCGTTAAAGGCGCTTGCAGATTCAAAGACAAAAGTATCCGCACCTGCCTGCCCCCAGAGAAAATCCAGACCGTCCTCTCCGTACAGAATGTCGTCGCCGGTGCCGCCTCTGATATTATCCTGTCCGTTGCCGCCCCAGATAGTATCGTTTCCGTCCTGCCCGAGAAGACCGTCGTTTCCGTCTTCCCCGTAAATGATATCATCCCCCTCGTTTCCGTAGACGCCGTCATTTCCGCCGCCGGCATAGATGGTGTCGTTCCCGTCGTTCCCTTGCAAACGGTTTACCCCGCCATCTCCCCTGATCATATCATCGGCGCGGGACCCTACGGCATATTCAATGGAGACCAGCGTGTCATCCACGCTTCCATCACGGTTTTCGTCCACGGTGCCCGCCGCCAGATTGATATCGACAGCCACGTCGGAATTCAGATATCTGATCTCATCGTATCCGGCGCCGCCGTTGATAAGGTCTGATCCTCCGGCGCTGTAGAAATAGTCGTTTCCGTCCTCACCGTAAAATTCATCCGCGCCGTCGCTGCCATAAAAAGTATCGTTTCCGGCGCCGCCATAAGCGACATCATCGCCGCCGCCAACCCGAATGGTGTCGCGGCCGCCCTGACCATAAAACTCTTCGTTGCTTCCGGTTCCTGTCAGCTTGTCGTTTCCGGCAGTGCCCGTATGGGTCGCCGTGTCGAAATTGGCCTCAAGAAAAGCGCGCGTATAGCTGATGCCGTTAAAAATAAAGTTTTCAATATTGGACAGAAGGTCGGTAAACCCCTGCACAATGTGGGTGATGGCGAAAGAAACGCTATCAATGAAATTAAATGAAAATTCTGTAACGGCCTGCATATAGCTGACGGTATCCGTGCCGCCCTGACCGTCAATCGTATCGTTTCCGATCGTTCCGTAGATCGTGTCGTCCCCGAAACCGCCCTGAATGACGTTATCCAGATCGTTCCCGTAAATAGTGTCCGCGCCGGTGCCGCCAATGGCGTTTTCAATTTCGGCGCCGTAGGCAATAACCATGTTGTTGGTCATATACCCCACGCTGCTGAAATCGCCTTCGGTCAGATAAATGGTCTGTGACTGGAAGTAGCCGGACAGGTCAAGCGTGTCATTTCCACCACCGTCCCAGATCGCAATCGGAACCTGAGAAATGGAAAAGTCATACTGGTCGTGCCCGGCATTGGAATTGAATCCGTAAGTCGTATCGCCGCTGCGCGTTGTATAATCGGCGCCGTAAATATTTTGGATCGCCAGAATATCGATAAGCATCGGCGTGGCCGAATATTGCCAGTGACCGGAGCTGTCCCAATGGTCGCTGCCTACATTCGTGTCATTGAAGTAAGACATCAGTGTCATCTGATGCGTATCATTCACCCACTGGGCATTATCGTTATAATTGGCGCTGCCGTTATAATTTCCCGTATGCCCCAATCCAAGAGAGTGGCCGATTTCATGCAGAATGGTCATCTGGGCGTAATTGCCAAGATCGCTGAAATCCGACCAGAAGGAACCGCCGGCAGCGTTCGTATCAATCGATATAAAATTGCTGATAATCGTCGTGCCGGATGTGGTGGAGCTGGAATAAGCGCGAAGATCGTCCCCTTCAAGAACGCTCATGTTTGCGCCGCTGGCCACTTCTGTGAACTCGATATCGGCAACGTCAGACCATAAATCGAACGCGGCGCGGATGCCGTCTTGCTGCGCAGCCGTAAATTCGTTTGAGATGCTGAAGGTAATATTGTCCTGCGTCCATGAACGGTTGCTGGCGCCTATATCCTGCCAAAATCCGTGCGTCAAATAGTTCGCGAACGTATTCGGATCCGCCGCCGGACCGGGGGCGGAAACGATGATAGGATCCGGCGTTGCCGCCGATTGCGAGTCAGAAGGATTAAAAACAAAGAAGGTTTCATGATCGGCCTGAATATCGGCCACCATGTGAGGAAACCCCGTCTGACAGGCCATGCACCCGCATCCCGTCACGTCCTCGCTTGACTCCAGAGTATTTGCCTGCGTCGTACCCAAGATTTTGCCCTTAAAACCCTTTATTGACCCTTCCCAGTCTATAATTTTTGCAGAAAAGAACTGAGATCGCGTTAAGATTAGATCAAGTTTTATGTATTTATTGGTTAGCTTCCCAAACGGATGTTGATTCACGGCGAGATTTCCTGCCATGGTGGGCCGTAGGAAAACTCAGGATCAGGACCTGTTAATTTTTCCCTTTTTCCCTCGCCCCTTCAGGAAGTAGAGATATTTTTTGTGAAGTAAATGAGTCCCGGGCCTGGGACACTGAAGTTCTACAGTAATAGCTATACAGATTCCAAAAGTTCTTTGGCCGGACCTTTCATCAGCCGGTCTATAAGCGGCTGGAGTTCCTCCTCATACCGCGCCCACGCCTTCACGGAGGTCTTGTAAACGGGTTTAATCACCTGCGTTTTAGAAGCGGTGAGAACGGCCCGCTTTTGTTTGTGCGGTTCCAGGCAGGCATCGTCCCACGGAAGGTCCACATACTCAATCAGCTTGCGGGCCTGATCTTCGAGCGTATTGACGGTGTCTTCATAGTCGATTTCGATAAATTTGTCCGGCAGAACCTCGCGCCAGTAAGACATCAGATTCAGGTAGTCGTTATAATAGTCCGCCAGTTCTTCAAGGTTATAGGACCAGTATTGTCCGCGGGCAAAATTCTGCTTGTAACAGGACAGGCAGGTGTCGATCGGGTTCCGGCGGCAATGGATGATTTTTGCATGGGGGAGAATGGAAACGATTTTTCCCAGACTGGAAAAGTTGCCCGGCATTTTATCCGTGATGCGGGTCGCCTTGCCGGTGACATCGCGTTTTTTGACCTGCTCCACGTACCACTTCCCTTTTTTGGCGGCGTTTTGTTCGTTTAAAGGGCCGTACTCCGCATCGGTCATGCTGAGTTCCATGAGCTCCCCGGCGCCAAAGACATCCGGGTGGGAGGAGATAAGCTGCTCCGTCAATGTCGTGCCGGAACGCGGCATGCCGACAATAAAGACGGGAATATCCGAAGGGCAGCCTTTGCCTTCCAGCGTCTTCAAATTTTCAGGTGTGTAGCTTTGTTTGATACGTTCATAATTTTCCGCCTGTTGCTGGCGGTCGTACGGAATGGTTTTCCGTTTGTAGTCGTTTCCCTTTTTTAAATGTTCGAACGCTTTGCGGTCATCCCCGATATCCTGATAGGCGGAAAAAAGGGCGAAGTTTAAAACCGCAGCCTGATCGAGCCCGTATCGCTCCACGGTTTTCTCCAGCTCTACCATTTTCTGGAATTCCGGATCGTCTTCCTTGAATTTTTTCGTCTTTCCGAGCGTGTGGTAAAGGGCCGGTGTATCCGGGGCTATTTTGTGGACCCGGTCAATATATTCCCGTGAGGCGTCCATGTCTCCCAAGGACTGGTAGAGTTCCGCCAGAGAGATAAGCGCTGCGGGCATGTCTTCACGCATTTCGAGCGTCTTTTCAAAATAGGTTTTGGCTTCTTCAACACGGTTGGAAATGTGGCATATGTTTCCTTTGCGCAGATATGTTTCCGGCATTTCAGGATTAAGTTCGATGGCTTTGTCAATCGCTTCAAGGGCCTCTTCAACTTTATTTCCGCGTTCCAGAACGTTTGACAGTTTCAGGTAAACACGGGAAGAATCCGGTTTCATCTCTCTGGCTTTTTGCAACTCGATTTCCGCATCTCCGTAACGGTCCTGCATAAACAGAATATCGGCCAGATCGATATGCACTTCGGCGGAATCGGGCTGCAAGACGGACGCTTTCTGAATCGCTTTTTCGGCCTCCTCCATCCTGCCGATGGAACGGTAGGCATGGCTGAGATTAATCAGCGCATCCGCATAGTCCGGCTTGAAGGAAATGGCGTAGCGCGCGCTGACGATCGCTTCTTCATAGCGGTGCTGACGGATCATGGAAATACACAAATTATTGTGGGCTTCCGCGTAATCCGGCTGTTGCGCGATGGCTTTGCGGTACCATTCTTCCGCTTCTTCTACCTGGCCCAAATCCAAAAGCGCATTGCCCAGATTGTTCATGGCCTGCGCATAGTTCGGATCAATTTCAAGCGCCTTGCGGCACTTTTCCTCGGATGCTTCGAGCTTGCCCATGTCCCGCAAAACATTGCCCAGATTATTCCATGCAAAGGCAAAATCAGGATTAATGGACAGCGCTTTTTCCCAGCATTCAGCCGCTTCCTCCAGACGGCCAAGCTTGACCACGGCCGTTCCAAGGTTAAGCCATGCTTCCGCGCTGCTCCCGTCAATTTCAATCCCTTTACGCGCGGCTTTTTCCGCCTCCTCGAACCTGTCCTGAAGCCACAGGGCATGAGATTTATTCCAGTAGGAATTCGGGTAATCCGGATCGATTTCGATCGCCCTGTCGTAGGCTTCGATCGCTTCTTCGTAGCGCTTTGTCTCGTTCAGCATGATGCCGTAATTGCACCACCATTCGGCTTCCGGATTTTCGTCCTTCAGCGCGCCCTGAATCGTTTCAAGAGCCATCCCAAGATTGCCCATGTAATACTGGGCCAAGGCGAGCATGTAATAACTGTCGGAATGATCCGGCTGCGCCTTTAGGATGTCCTTCAGGATCATTTCCGCTACGCGGTAATTGCTTTGCTGCATGTGACCCAGAGCCATATTGAAAGCATCTTCGAGGGTGACTTCTTTTTGTTCTTGCATGACGACAGGATAATCTTTCTTAAATGATTGTGGTCTTCGACTATATGTTTGTATTCTCTTTTCGTAAATATTCTATTTTGTATCTGGAAAGAAAAGCGATGGCCGTTATTGAAAGTGATAACCAAGAGGCGGAAAAGCATCTTCAGGTTATTTGCAACCTGATTGAAACGCAGGGAGGCGACATCCACCCGAGTCTTGTCATTCGTTGTGAAAACGGCGCCTTATCCGTTTTGGGAACGAAAAAGGACGTGCAGGGAAAAATCCTGAAAGTTCCGCATGCGCTGCTGCTGCCTTACGATGAATTTACCCTGGGTATTGAGAATAACGAAATCGTGGTGAAAGCATGTTCCGGGAACGTCACGAAGGACCAGGCCGTTTTGATGGACCGCATGCTGGCCCTGTATGCCTGCATGGATAAACTGTCCGCCCATCGCGATGCCTGCCCCTGGCTGGCTTTGAGAAGCACGCCGGATATTCTCAGATCCCTTGCCTGTGCCCGTGAAGGCGTGGACATAGACATGATAAGGGACGAGATTGAAAAGAATATGGTGTCTGACGATTTTGTTATCGAGAGTTTTTTTAAAAACAGGCTTCTGGGGTGCAAGCTTCATGGAAAAGAAGCTAAAAAGGCTAAAGTTTTAATGCCTATCATTGATTTTATGGACCACCATCTTCGCGGGTCACCCTATCAAAACAACTATGAAGAAGAGTCTTCCTATCTGTCTGTTTCCCTGTCACAGCCGGTTGAAGGACAAAGCGGATGTTACGCCAGGTACGGCACGCTGGATGCCCTGGACACTTATTTGCATTACAGCTTTGTCGATACGGGGGCGCCTTTTATCCGTTCCGTGCCCATGGTGATTGATCTTGGAGACATGGGAATCCTGAAAATCCACGCTCAAAACAGACAGGTCGAAAAAAAAGATATTCCGGACTCTCTTTCGGATCTTCAGCTTTATATGCCTGTTATCAATGTCCATCATGCAGAAAAACGCGCAGAAATAAGTCACATTTTAATTCCTCAGGAGCACGCCCCGCGTTCCATGTACCGTATTTTGGAATTCGCAATTTCGTTATTGGCCGAATCAGCGCCGGAAATGGAAAAAATTGGCGGAACCATTCATGCGGAAAGAGAAATCCTGAAACAAAATTCCCGTTTTTATGCGGCGCTGCCTAACCCAAAGGATAGTACGAGCGCACATCAAATGTTGGAACAGTTGAAAGAAGAACAAACAAAAAAATTGTCTGTAATCAAACGCTTGCGTGATTTTTGATCTTTTCGGTAATTCCTGAAACCGTCGATTGCTCAATTTATGTTAATTCAAAATCTTAACGTGGTCTTAAGAAATAATGCATACTCTTGTAATAGGGAATGGATAAGCTAATATAGTATGATTCATGGGAGGATATCCATTGCCGCTTCAGGCGATTTTTGCCCGTACAACTTTAGAATAAAGTCAAACAAAGGAGAAGAAAGATGCGCACTTCTGTAAAAAAAGTATTACTGGGATCTACAACACTTCTGGCTTTGGGGGTTGCAGGTCAACCTGTCGAAGCGGCAACAACAGGGGTTCCAATTCAGGCTATCGTTCTGGCGCCCGTCCAAATCACACAAACACGGACTTTGAATTTCGGGTCTTTGACCGAGGCCGGTGTCGGTACAATGGTGGTGGATAACCTTGACGCCGGAACAGCCGGCGGTGGCGTGACCTCCATCGGGGGTACAATTCAGGCCGGTGGTTACACCCTGAAAGCAACAGCGGCAGCTAAAGTGACGGTAACGGCGCCTGCCAACGTTTCCATCACGGAAACAGTCGGCGGTGTGGCAAAGATGACGGTAAGTTCCTTCACATTCGACGGAGCCGCCGGTCCTTTGACACACACGATGGTCGCGGCCACTGACACAGGTCTTCGTCTTGGCGGTACGTTGAATGTCGGCGCCGGTCAGACAACCGGGACATATACGGGTTCGGTGACGCTAACCGCAAACTACCAATAGTACGCTACTAACCGAAGAGCGCATGAAAAGGATAAGCGAAGCCGGATGGAATTCCATCACGGCTTTGCTTTCTTATCACTCTTCGGAGAGGGTTCGTTGAGAGTTTTCTGACAACTATAACGTGCATAGGTTCTAGGAACAGATACTTAGGCGATATTTATATACCCGTATATGCAAGGAAGTATTCCGCCGTGCCAAAAACGAGAACAGAGGCAAAGAAAAAAAGGAGTGCTTTTCAGAGATTTATTCTGGGAAGCATGATTCCCCTGTCCTGTCTTGGCGCTTTACATTTTTTCAAAGTCGCCTTGGCAGCGACAGCGACCCTTCCTATCAAAGCGCGTCTGGTACGTGCCATTGAGGTGACCGTCAGCACCTCCCTTAATTTCGGGACGCTCGCAATGACGCAGGACCGCGGGGGGCATGCCCGGATGGATCCGGGCGCAAACAGGCTGATCGTTGACAATAACAGCTCCCTTTCCCTTGCCGGCGGCGTTCCGCAGGCAGGGCGCCTTATTATTAAAGGCGCCGCACACCCTATATCCATCAGTATCGAGGATTCTGTCGTAAATCTGACAAATGGCGTGACATCCGTAAGCGTGAACGATTTCAATTTTATCCGTGAAGGCGCCGGGAATAAAGTAACGGTGACGCCTTCTGTGGACGACCAGGTCTTTACTGTTGCCGTCGGGGCAACGCTCGTTACAAAACCAAAACAGGCCTCCGGCAGCTATGTCGGAACAACACGGATTTTCGCAAATTTTCAATAAACAGGTGACATTTTCCCGTTAAATCTTGCAAGCCTTGAATTTACATTCGGAATCGTGCACTGTTTGAATAATATATTGGAAATAAAGGATCCATACCATGCCTTCACTACGATTTAAGCAGCCATGCCGGAGAGCATTCCTCCCTAAAGGAAAAGCCGTTTTTTTGACGGGCATTGTATTTTTTGGCTTCCTTCTGGGAACGTTCTTATACACGGTCCAGGAAGCGCACGCGGTACGCGTCAGCCTTAAACGCGTTATCTTTGAAGGCAACAAGCGCAGCGAGGTCCTGACAATCATCAACAATACAGAAAAAGAACAGACTTACCGTCTCGGCTGGCGCAAGTACCGGATGGATGAGAAAAAACCGTTGCAAGCCCTTGAAGAGGGAGATAAAGCCGCTGAGGACGTATTGTGGGCAGACAGCATGATCCGTTACGCCCCCCGCCGTGTAAGCATACCGCCGGGAGGATCGCAGCAAATAAGGCTTTTGTTCCGGCGCCCTGCAGACCTGCAGGAAGCCGAATATCGCTCCCACCTCTGGATTGTTACAGAGACCAAGCCGGAGAAATTTAACACTGTCCAGAACGGCGAACAAAAACAGGCCGTCCGGCTGGCGGTGCAGCCCGCTATTTCACTTCCGATTTTCGTCAGAAATGGAAATTTAACGGCGGAAACAAGCATTACGGATACAAAGCTGACAAAATCCGGCGATCTTTTGAATATGTCCTTCACGCTTCACAGGAAAGGAAACCGGAGTGTCTACGGCGACTTTGATTTCATCTGCACGGATGGCGGAAAGGAAACGGTTATAAAGCAGGTCCGCGGTATATCGGTCTATACAGAAATCGAAAAACGATTCCTGAATTTCGAAATCGACCTTAGCAAACAGGAAACCAAAAGCTGCAACAACGTCAAGGTCCTCTACAGGGCCGATCCAGACGATCCCCATTACAAAGGGGCGACCTTGGCTGAAGGAGCCGCAAGCCTGTAGTTTCTGAAGAGGAAATTTTCGTTCCGCCCCTTCAAAAGACCGTTCAGGAAAATCAAAAATTTCCTGTTAAACGAGGGGAATATAGGAAAAAATTCGCGTCTTAGGCCGTTATTAAATTCCCGGCTGTTTCGAGAGCCTCTTCATCCGTCAGACCGATAACATTTCTGAGTTCTGCCACCTGCACAAAGTTGTCCGCGCCGCCATCGGCATCCACAGCCAGAAAGCTGTCCGTTCCGTTGTCCGTAATCTGGACAAAATCCGCGATGGCATCCGTGAGAGGGTCATAGCCCGTCAGAAGATCCGCAATATCAATTGCATCTCCCTCGGCGATAGAAAAATCACCAATCACATCCACATCGTTAAAGGCCGACGGGGCCTCAAATACAAACCTGTCAGCCTCCGATCCGCCATACAGGACATCCTTTCCGTCATCGCCATAAAGAACATCGCTGCCCCCAAGACCATAGATCACATCCTCACCGATTGTGCCTGACAGGGGATCGTCATCGCCCTGCGTGCCCGTAATCGTGCCGTCCGGCAGGACTTCCCATGCCATATACTCATGAAGCTGGTCCAGTTCCGCGCCCGTCAGGGCCGCGTTATATTGCACAAGCTTGTCCAGCGTGCCGGTGAAATTGTAGCCGTTTCCTGTTGCCGACTGGCCGTGGAAAGACGTCGCGTTTTTCATCCACCCGATCCCGACATCTCCCCCGTGCTGGTACAGCAAACCGACGCCCGATGCCTGACCCACTTCAACGCCGTTCACATAGCCCGTCAGCGTCCCGTCCAGCGGAAACGCGCCGTCCAGAACCAGCGTCGCCGTATAGGCCGTATCCGCGCTTACCCCCGTATCCAGCTCTTTATAGCCCCAGTTTTCTTCCCCCTTGTTCCACGCCGCAAGGTAAAGACGCCCGCTTTCGACAAACAGGTTTATCCCCCGGATATAGCCCCCCTGTTCGTAAAGCACCTGCCGCGCCGTAACGTCCGCGCCTGTCGTAAAGGAAACGGAAATCGTCTTGGCCGCGTAAGGCCCCCCCATCGTCATCTCGGGGCTGTGCGGCAACGTGTTCACCGTCACGGGGTCCAGCAGGAACACCCGGTCCTCTTCAGGCGCCGCTGGAGAGGGATCCGGCAGGACTTCCCATGCCATATACTCATGAAGCTGATCCAGATCCGCGCCCGTCAGGGCCGCGTTATATTGCGCAAGCTTGTCTAGCGCGCCGGTAAAATTGTAGCCGTTTCCCGTCGCCGACTGGCCGTGGAAAGACGTGGCGTTTTTCATCCACCCGATCCCGACATCTCCCCCGTGCTGGTACAGCAAACCGACGCCCGATGCCTGACCCACTTCAACGCCGTTCACATAGCCCGTCAGCGTCCCGTCCAGCGGAAACGCGCCGTCCAGAACCAGCGTCGCCGTATAGGCCGTATCCGCGCTTACCCCCGTATCCAGCTCTTTATAGCCCCAGTTTTCTTCCCCCTTGTTCCACGCCGCAAGGTAAAGACGCCCGCTTTCGACAAACAGGTTTATCCCCCGGATATAGCCCCCCTGTTCGTAAAGCACCTGCCGCGCCGTAACGTCCGCGCCTGTCGTAAAGGAAACGGAAATCGTCTTGGCCGCGTAAGGCCCCCCCATCGTCATCTCGGGGCTGTGCGGCAACGTGTTCACCGTCACGGGGTCCAGCAGGAACACCCGGTCCTCTTCAGGCGCCGCTGGAGAGGGATCCGGCAATATATTCAAAGCCACTGTTCCAACGTCACTCTCCCCGTTTCCATCCTCAATCGTATAGGTAAAACTGTCTGCGCCGACATAACCTGCCGCAGGAGTGTATGTGATCGTATGATCCGGGTTGAGAACAACCGTACCATTGGCGCCTTGTGTAATGCCGCTGATAAAAACGCTGCCAGGATCAAAAATAAAATCATTGAGCATGGTGTCCAAAGTAAGAGCCTGGCCCTCTTCCGTTTCCGCGTCATCATTCAAAGCGATCAGGGGCACTTTGTACGGCTCCACAAGATCGACACGAACGTCCAGAGCTTCGACGCCAGAGACCGTCAGCCCCAGCGTACTCAGTGTATAGCTCAGCCCGTTTGAAATTGCATTTTCAAGCGCAACAAGGTCGTCCTGAATGGATTGAAGGGCATGCGTCGTGGCCGTGAGTATAATCTGGAAGGCGTCAATGCCCGCCTCTCCCTCAATCAGGTTCGTCATTCCGGCAAGGGCGCTTTCCCGGTACACAAGAAGATCTGCCCCTGCGCCGCCGTAAAGCTCGTTACTGCCTTCACCGCCAATCAGGATGTCATTTTCCTCCTCGCCGTAAAGGACGTCGTCACCCGCCTCACCATATAAAATATCACTGCCGCTACCGCCGCGCAGATCGTCATTGCCCCGACCGCCATAAAGAGCATTATCCGCTATATTGCCGGACAAAAAATCATTCCCGTCACCGCCGTAAACGACCTCAATGACCGTGCCCGGAGCAATCGTAACAGCTTTTCCGGCAATGGTGCCTGTCTCCGTGGCCAGGTCCAGGGTTGAGTTTGTTGTCACCGCGGCAAGATTAACCGTATCAGTACCGCCGTTTGTATCTGCAATCGTGCTCCGCACGAGGAGATCGCTTCCTGAAAAAGCGCCAAATTCATCCGTAAAGATATAACGGTCGTCAGCGGAAGATTCCTTTCCCAAAAATTCGAGAGACCAGCTATTCAACATGCCGCTATCCAAAAAAGCGGCGTCCTGAATATTCAAAGTCCACGTTCCCGCACTGTTTTCACCCCAATGCGCCGTGCTGCTGAATACAAAATCAATCGTGCCGCTATAGATGCCGTTATTTACGCGATTGGCCAGCGTGCTCTCCGTTCCATCGGGACCGGTTAACTTGATAATCAGGTCCCCGCCCCAACTATGAGAAATATCAAGATTGATCAGGATATGTTCGATCGTAACATTTTCCGTCACGTCCAGAGTCGTTATCACCGTTCCCTGATCCGGCAAAACGAGAGCCGGACTGGCGGAAGCAAAAATACTTGTCATCGTGGCGTATGTATTTTGACCCTGCCATGTCTCTGCCAGCCGTACGGCAGCACGGGCATCCACCAGCCCGAAACCGTAATCATGGGAAAAATGAAGCCCGCCGCCGTTCCAGTTCCCTGCGCCGTTAAATTGCCAGCCTGCAGAAAAAGGATCGTTCTGGCGCGCGGAATAGGCCAGAATTTCCTGCACATCCCGATAGCCCAGAGCGGCGTTTGCCTCCAGCATCAGGGCAATCACGCCACTGACAATCGGTGTGGACCCGGATGTGCCGCCAAACCATGTAAAATCTCCGCTGTCATAGCCACCGCTGCCTGTTTTGTCGGTTGTGCGCAAATTCGTGCCCGGGGCCGTAACCAGAAGATTTGCGCCGGGAGAACTAAACCATGAATAGGTTCCGTCCTGATCCGTTGCCGCCACAGAAATGGTATAAGGAGAGTTCCCGACATTGTGATAATTCGCGTTCCCGCCTGTATCCCGGTCATTCCCGGCGGCGAAAACGGCAACCGTTCCCAAACCGCCCCGGCCATTTTCCGCAAGATTCAAAAGGGCACCGCTCACACCTTCCCATCCCGCCTGTTTGAAATTGTCTGAAAAAGCAGACGTAAAACTCCAGCTATTGCTGAAAACATCAACCGTATCAGCAGCGCGGTTTATCGGATCAACAACCTGGGATATAGGATAATTCCCAAATCCCATACGATAACCAACAATATCCGCATCAAACGCCACCCCCACCGTTCCGGTACCGTTATCATCCGCTGCAATCAATCCGGCCACGGCCGTACCGTGCCTGTTTGTGCTCTCGGAATCGCGGGCATCGCTGTCGTTGTCAAGAAAATCATAATCCAGGTCAAAACGATAATTTGGCGCCAGATCGGGATGCGTATAATCAAACCCGTCATCCAGAATGCCGACGAGAACCCCGGCGCCCGTATAATCATCCCAAACGTCCCGAACGTTGATCGACCATGTATCCGTTCCCGTGTGCCACTGGTCCGCCAGCAAGGGATCGGATGGCTGACCGAGCACTTGCAGCGTATCTTGTATAATCAATTCCAAACCTTCCTTTTCACGGAAAGCACGATCAGAGACCATGGTTTGCGCCTCCTGTTACAGATTACCGGATATGGCGGCTAACAATTACATAAGATTTCGCAAGGGGCAAGTCCTTCCGGCTGTACTTCCGTATGACCTTGGTTTCCAGATAAAAAGGCCCTGCGGTTATTAATTATCAAAAATTTTCCTTCTCTGGAGAGACTGCATGAGGGTGAAATATGTTCAAAAGTTTCCCCTTAAGCTCTTTAAGAACCGGCTTTAACGGTCTTTTCGCCCTAGAGGCTTTTGTCGAAGCATAATTCTCCCGCCCTCCGGCCTGATTTCTTTCACGCCGCTCTGTGTCGCATCAGAGATTTTGCAGTGCGTGGAACAGCCATCGCCGCCCAGAGTATTGCCGTCATCGCATTCTTCATTATAAGGCGCGGCGTCGTCGACAATACCATCCCCGCAACGCGGAAGCGTGCAATCGTTCCGGCAAACATTCGGACGGTCCGGATCCCTATAGGTTAAATATGCATCGCATTCTTCACCCGTGTCGGTAACGCCGTCCCCGCACCCGTAGAAGCGGCAGTCCGGGCGGCACTTATCGGGCTCATTGTCGCTGTTATCCGGGCCGTCATCGCATTGCTCGCCCGTTTCGCAAATCCCGTTACCGCACACATACTTGCTTGTTTGCACCGTATTGAATTCCAGACATCTGTTCTTGATCGCCGAAGCCGGCTGCGAGAGCAGAACCAAAAAGGTAAAAGCGAAAAAGCAGACATAAACATGTTTCATCGGCAGGACATTCCTTAAAATATCTTCATTCAAGGGATAGATTGCACGCCAGATCCGTTTAAAAAGCAAGTCAATCCATTGGCCTTTCAGGGCGATTGACGCTTTTTCAAACTGGCAGGGGCAGAGGGACTTGAACCCACGACCTGCGGTTTTGGAGACCGCCGCTCTACCAACTGAGCTATACCCCTATTGACCCGCCAAGACGCTGCCATTCTTACTGTTTGTTGATAAAAATGGCAAGCGTTTGTGTCTGCAAAAGCCCCTCCCCCAACGTCAAAGGGCAAAGCCCCCTCCTTCTTCCCAATAACATGCCAGAGCACCAGAAAAAGATACAGGCGTAAAACCGCATATATTTGTTCTTGCTTTGTTCTGTTTTTAGGGTTAGGTTCAAATCATGAAGCGCTCTTTTTTCCGCTCAAAACCGTAATAAAAAAAGAAAGGTGCCATGGCGAAATCATCTAAAAACTACGTTTGCCAGTCCTGCGGGGCCGTAAGTTCCAAATGGGCCGGTAAATGTGAATCCTGCGCGGCATGGAATTCTCTTATCGAAGAAATCGCGGAAGGAACGGTCCCCAAAGGACTCGGGTCCTCTAAAAAAGGGCATCGCTTGAAGCTCTCGGGCCTGAAGGGGGAAGAAACGGAGAAAAAACCGCGCCATGTAACACAACTGCCCGAATTTGACCGTGTAACCGGCGGCGGACTGGTGCCGGGATCAACTTTGCTCATTGGCGGAGATCCTGGAATCGGAAAATCGACCTTATTGTTGCAGGTCGTGTGCAAGCTGGCATTGGCCGGCAAGCGCTGCCTTTATATCTCCGGCGAGGAGTCGATAGACCAGGTGCGTTTGCGGGCGCAGCGGCTGGAACTTGAGTCCGCGCCCGTCGAACTCGCAAGCGCAACGAATGTGCGCGATATTGTGGCTTCGATGGACGATCCGGCCCATCCGGTCGATCTGATGGTCATTGATTCCATTCAGACAATGTATGTGGACAATGTGGAATCGGCCCCGGGAACGGTCACGCAGGTCAGAACATCCGCGCAGGAAATTTCACGCGCCGCCAAACGGCGCGGCATTTGCGTCCTCTTTGTCGGACATGTCACCAAAGACGGGCAAATTGCAGGCCCCCGGGTATTAGAACATCTGGTAGATGCCGTTTTATATTTCGAAGGAGACCGCGGACATTCTTTTCGCATTTTGCGTACGGTCAAAAACCGTTTCGGCCCGACGGACGAAATCGGCGTTTTCGAAATGGCGCACGAAGGACTGGTTGAAGTCGCCAACCCCTCGGAGCTTTTCCTGGCACAGCGGCAGGAAAATGTCGCAGGAAGCGCCGTTTTAGCGGGGCTGGAAGGCACACGCCCCGTGCTGGTGGAAGTCCAGGCTTTGGTTGCACCTTCCGCTTTCGGCACACCGCAGCGCGCCGTCATCGGCTGGGATACAAAGCGTCTGGCAATGATTTTAGCCGTGCTCGAAGCACGCTGCGGCGTAACCCTGTCCGGCAGCGATATTTTTCTCAACATCGCAGGCGGTATACGCATGCATGAACCTGCGGTGGATCTGGCCGTTGCGGCGGCCCTCGTCAGTTCCCACAGCGGCGTGCCCGTATCGGGCGACACCGTCTTTTTTGGAGAAGTCGGCCTGGCCGGAGAGGTGCGCAGCGTTTCCCAACCGGACCTCCGTTTGAAAGAGGCAACAAAACTGGGGTTTGGAAAAGCCGTTATTCCCTGTTCCCCCCGAACAAAAACAAAAAGGCTTCGGAAAGACCTGAATGTAGAGGAAATCGATCATCTGGAAGCGCTCGTGGCCTTGTTTTCTGAAAAACACAAGGGCATTCGGGCGGCGTAGTTTTAGGAAAATCCAATAACAACTTAGAAAAAACAATGTTTTCTAATATAAAAAACCAAAGTTCAGGGTATTATATTAGCTTTTACTTTATTTAATTTCTGTTTTATAAAAGAAAAAATAATTTTTTTTCGTTTTTTATTGATATATCGAAATATTTGTTATACAAACAAGGAACACACCCTCTATTACCGCCGTTTGTCCGGAGACCTTGTTACAGGGTCTCCGGACCTTTTTTAGGAAATAGCTTGTCTGCGTTTCATGAATAAGAAGAAACACCAAAACAAGAGCATTGCGAATTAAGCCTCCGGAGTCACAGGTCCGCCCCGCTTATCCTGTTGCCGCCGGCCAAAGCATAAAACTGCCATATCGCGCAACCTCCCGAATATAACGCTTTGCGCAAAACCGCCGAATCAAAAAACCCTTTTCAATCAATGTTTTGCCAACATTTTTACTTGACGCGCTCCTTTATGTTGGGGCATGCTTGGATTAACCTTAAGTTCACTGAGATATGAAAGATCAGAGATGACGAAATCTGAACTCATTCAGAAACTGGCAGAGCGCAATCCTCACCTTTTCCTGCGAGATGTCGAAAAAGTCGTAGATACGGTCTTTGAAGAAATCACGAACGCGCTTGTGAATGATGACCGCGTGGAATTGCGCGGATTCGGGGCCTTTTCGGTTAAACACCGCGATGCCCGCACAGGCCGGAATCCACGGACCGGGGAAACCGTTCATGTTGACTCCAAACGCCTGCCTTTTTTTAAAACCGGCAAAGCGCTCCGCGAAAAGCTGAATGGAACAACGGACGATTCTCAGGCGGAAGAAGATCCCTTTTATGACAGGGATTCTTTCTAACCTGCCCTTTGGGAATTTAAGCTGATGCTCATACTAAAATGGATAACTTCCCTGCTGCTTATCATCGCGGCGGTTTTGTTTTCTCTGGCACACCGTCAGGAGGTTTCTTTTACATGGAGCCCTTTTCACGACCCCGCCAATGTTCCGCTTTATCTCCTTGCTCTCGGCATGGTTGGAATCGGGATTTTTTTAGGCGTTATCGCAACATGGCTCAGCATGGGACGGCTTCGCAAAGACCGCCGGACATTGCGCAAAACGGTTAAGATGCTTGAAAAAGAACTTGGAAAGGCCAACGCGGAAATTTTCAATGGCTCCCTGATTGAAGGACCAAAAGATGACTGAAACCCTGCCAAAAATTTTTTGCGCTATCGATACGCCGGATCTGGATCAGGCCGTCAGTCTTATTCGCGCCCTCTCCGCCGCAGGATGCGGCGTTAAACTGGGGCTGGAGTTTTTTAGCGCCCACGGCCCGCAAGGAGTGCGCAATATCATGGAAAAATGCGGCCGTCCGCCCGTTTTTCTGGATTTAAAATATCATGACATTCCGAACACAGTTGCCGGTGCCGTCCGCGCGGCATCTGATCTCGGCGTCGTATATCTGAATGTCCACGCCTCCGGCGGGCTAGAAATGATGCGCGCCGCCAAAGAAGCCTGTGCGCCCGGCGTACGGCTTCTGGCCGTTACCATCCTGACCAGCCTCGATGAACAGGCTATCGCCAAAATCGGCTATCAGGAAGGCATTGAAAGCCGCGTCAGGCAAATGGCCCTTTTAACACAGGAGGCCGGACTGGACGGGATTGTTTGTTCCGCCAGAGAAGTTGCACTGGTCCGAGACGCCTGCGGCCCCGATTTCATCCTGATGGTCCCCGGAATACGCCCTGCCGGGTCCGACAAGCAAGACCAAAAACGCAGCATGACCCCGCGGGATGCCCTGAGAGAAGGGGCCACGCATCTTGTGATTGGCCGCCCGATTACACAGGCCGACAATCCGGCGGCGGCGGCGGAAGAAATTTTGAAGAGCCTATGACCGATGTTAAAATATGCGGAGTGAAAACTCCTGAAGCGCTGACGGCCGCAATAGAAGGCGGCGCGCGCTTTGTCGGGTTCGTCTTTTATCCGCCTTCCCCGCGCTTTATCGATCCTTCCGTTGCGGCTTATCTGGCCGGTTTTGTGCCCCAAACCGTCCGGATCGTCGGGCTTTTTGTGGACCCGTCCGACGAGGAACTGGAAAAGGTGCTCCGGGAGGTTCGCCTTGATATGCTGCAACTTCACGGAAGCGAAAGCCCCGGACGTCTTATGGAGATCAAAAAGAAATTCGGCCTTCCCCTCATCAAAGCCGTTAAAGTTGCAGCAAAATCCGATCTGGACTGCCTGCCGGGATTTGAAGCATCTGCCGACTGGATTCTCTTTGATGCCAGGGAAAACAAATCCTCTTCAGACCTCCCCGGCGGAAACGGCCTGCCCTTCGACTGGACATTGCTGCAGGATTTTTGCAGCAAAAATCCTCCTCAAAAACCATGGATGCTGGCCGGCGGCTTAACGGCCGAAAATATACCCACCGCCCTTGAAATTTTGCAACCGGACGCCCTGGATGTTTCCAGCGGCGTTGAATCGGCCGCGGGCGTAAAAGATCCCGACAAGATCAAACACTTCTTGAAACTTGCACTGGGCGAAGATTGGCGCTAGTACAAAATCATGCTTGAAAATATTTACATGACCCATCCTGCGAACTCCCTGCGTGCCGGTCCGGACGACAAAGGCCATTTCGGACCTTATGGCGGGCGTTATGTTGCCGAAACCCTTATGCCGCTTATCCTCGAGGTAGAGCAGGCCTATAAAGAGGCCCGGTCCGACGGACGGTTCTGGGACGAATTTAAAAAACTGGCACAGGATTATATCGGCCGTCCCAGCCCGCTTTACTTCGCCGAAGCCGCCACACGGCACTTTGGCGGCGCCAGAATTTATCTCAAACGCGATGAACTGAACCACACCGGCGCGCATAAAATCAATCATTGCCTCGGGCAAATCCTTGTGGCCCGCCGGATGGGCAAAACCCGTATCATCGCCGAAACCGGCGCAGGGCAGCACGGAGTCGCAACGGCAACCGTTTGCGCCCTGTTTGACATGCCCTGCACCGTCTTTATGGGCGCGCAGGACATAGAGCGGCAAAAGCCGAATGTGTTCCGCATGAAGCTTCTGGGCGCCGAAGTTGTGCCGGTCACTTCCGGTTCATCCACGCTGAAAGACGCCATGAACGAAGCCTTGCGCTACTGGGTCGGAAACGTCCATGACACTTATTACCTGATCGGGACGGTGGCAGGACCGCACCCCTATCCTGAAATGGTGCGGGATTTTCAGTCTGTCATCGGACAGGAAGTCCGCGACCAGATCATGGAGAAAGAGGGCCGCATGCCCGACAGCCTTGTGGCCTGTATCGGCGGCGGGTCAAATGCGATGGGCCTGTTTCACCCGTTTCTGGACGACCCGGATACGCGCATGATCGGCGTGGAAGCCGGCGGCCACGGCGTAGACACGGACAAGCATGCGGCAAGCCTGACCGGCGGCAAGACGGGCGTTTTGCACGGCATGAAAAGCTATTTCCTGCAAAACGATGACGGCCAGATTACCGAAGCCCACTCGATTTCCGCCGGACTGGATTATCCGGGCATCGGCCCGGAGCATGCCTGGCTGCATGATATGAAGCGCATCGAATATGTCTGCGTTACGGACGATGAGGCGCTGGAAGCTTTTCAGCTTCTATCGAAGCTGGAAGGGATTATTCCGGCGCTGGAACCTTCCCATGCATTCGCGCATGTCGCCAAAATCGCCTCCGGCCTGCCAAAAGACCATTTAATGGTGATGAATCTTTGCGGTCGCGGAGACAAGGACATCTTTACCGTGGCGGAAAAACTGGGGATGAAAATATGAACCGGATTGAAGCCCGCTTTAACAAACTGAAAGAAGAAGGCCGCAAGGCCCTTGTGACCTTTATAACGGCCGGCGACCCGGACGCAAAAAAAAGTCTGTCCGTTTTAAAAAAACTGCCTGAATCGGGAGCAGACTTTATAGAAATAGGGATGCCTTTTTCCGATCCCATGGCGGACGGACCCGCCATTCAGGCCAGTTCCCTGCGGGCTCTGCAAAACGGCATGACCCTGAAGAACACACTGGAATTGCTGCAGCAATTTCGCACAGGGGATACAAAAACGCCCGTCATCCTTATGGGGTATTTTAATCCTGTTCTGGCGTATGGCATTGAGAATTTTGTGACAGACGCCGTACAATCCGGTGCGGACGGCCTGATTATCGTAGACCTGCCGCCGGAAGAAGCGCAGGAGCTTCAAGGACCCGCCGATGAAGAGGGGCTTTGCCTCATCCGGCTTGTGACCCCAACAACGGATGAACGGCGTCTTGAAAAAATTCTGGAGGGGGCAAGCGGCTTCCTTTATTACGTCTCTATCACTGGCATTACGGGAACAAAATCCGCGAATGTGCAGGATGTGGACGCCCATATTCAGCGCATTAAAAAACAGACCAATCTTCCCGTTCTCGTCGGGTTTGGAATCAAAACGCCGGAAGATGCAGGAAAAATGGCCGACATCGCCGACGGTGTCGTGGTGGGATCGGCGATTGTCGAAAATATGCAGAAAAATCAAAACGATAACAATCTTTCCGTCAAAATTTCGGATCAGGTCAAAAAGCTGTCCGCCGCCCTTTAGCTTGACAAAAAACCCCCGATCGGAGCATATAGCGCCCTATGAACTGGCTTTCAAATTTTATACGCCCGCGTATCCGCTCCATTGTCGGAGACCAGAAAGAGATGCCGGACAATCTCTGGCAGAAATGCGAATCCTGCGAAGGCATGCTCTTCCACAAGGAGCTCACGGCCAATTTAAATGTCTGTTACCATTGTGGACACCATATGTTTATTCCGGTGCGCCAGCGTCTGGAGCTTCTCTTTGATGAAGGAAAATTCGAAAAAATCGTCCTGCCCAAGGTTCCGCAGGACCCCTTAGGCTTTAAGGACAAGAAAAAATATGCGGACCGCCTGAAAGACACCCGCAACAAGACCAAGGAGAAGGACGCGCTGGTCATTGGAAAAGGCACCATAAACGGCCAAAATACGGTCATCGCGGCGTTCAACTTCAGCTTTATGGGCGGCTCCATGGGAACGGCTGTCGGCGAGGGCATCGTAAAAGCCGCGGAAAGAGCCGTGGAAAGCAACGCCGCCCTTATTATCATCCCGGCTTCCGGCGGCGCACGGATGCAGGAAGGCATGCTCTCCCTGATGCAGATGCCCCGCACAATCATTGCCGTGGATATGGTAAAAGAAGCAGGGTTGCCTTATATCGTCCTGCTTACCAACCCGACAACCGGCGGTGTCAGCGCTTCCTTTGCCATGGTGGGAGATATTCACGTTTCCGAACCGGGCGCCACCATCGGCTTTGCCGGACGCCGCGTGATCGAGGAAACGGTTCACGAAACCCTGCCCGAAAATTTCCAGACCGCCGAATATCTTCTGGATCACGGCGTTGTGGATATCGTCTGCCCGCGCCATGACCTGCCGGAGACGCTCGGACGAATCCTGGACCTTTTGATGGCGCCTTCCAAAAAACAAAAAGGCGCTGCAGCAAACGGAAAAAACAATACCAAAAAGAAAAATAACGGCTCAGCCGGACAAAAGAAAAGTGCCGGACGCTAATCCTGCCCTTATAACCCCCGAAGCACGTCTGGAAGAACTGCTTCGGACACTCTATCGCTTTTACGATCAGGAAATAGACATGTCTCTGGACCGCATCAAGCGGTTCATGCACCGAATAAATGACCCGCAATTGCACCTTCCCCCCGTGGTTCATGTGGCCGGTACAAACGGAAAAGGCTCAACAATTGCAACGCTTCGGGCACTTCTGGAAGCCGGAGGGAACAAGGTTCATGTTGCCACGTCCCCGCATCTGGTTCATGCGACAGAGCGCATCCGTCTGGCCGGAAACCTTATTTCCACGACCAATCTTGTTGCCGTTTTAGAAGAATGTCTTGCAGCAAATGAAGAAGAGCCTATCACTTTTTTCGAACTTTTCATGGCCGCCACTTTCCTTGCTTTTTCAAGGGTTCCCGCCGATTTTTGCCTGCTGGAAACGGGATTGGGAGGGCGGCTGGATGCCTCCAATATTGTGCCCGATCCGGTCTGCACCGTCATCACCACGCTCTCGAAAGACCATCAGGAATTCCTGGGAAAGTCCCTGCAACAAATTGCCGCGGAAAAAGCCGGCATCATGAAACCGGGCGTCCCCTGCATTATTGGAAAACAGACAGAAGAAGCTCTGGCCGCCGGCGTCATGGATGTTTTCCACAATATATCCTCAAGCCTGTCCCCAGAGGCGCCGCTCTTCCGTTTCGGGTCCGAATGGTCCATTGAACCTGAAAAAGACCGGATGCGTTTTACGTTCAACGGCCAGTCTGTCTTACTGCCTCTCCCTGTTCTCAAGGGCCGGCACCAGATTTACAATACAGGCGCAGCTCTCGCAGCATTGAAGATCATCGAAACGAAACAGACCGGTCCAGAAATTTTATCCACCGCTCTGGAAAAAGTGACATGGCCCGGACGGTTGGAACGTTTGGAACACGGGCCCTTGATAAAAAAATTGCCGCCGGAGTGGGAACTCTGGATTGACGGCGGCCACAATGATAGTGCGGGTCACGCTTTGGCGGAGCAGGCGCAGGAATGGGCCGCGCAGGACGGCAAACCCCTTCATTTAATCGTTGCAATGGTGACCCGGAAAGACCCGCAGGGCTTTCTGGCGCCCCTTCAGCCTTACACGCAAAGTCTTACGCTGACGGAAATCCCGAACGAAAAAAGCAGCTTTTCCAGCGACGCCCTCTTTGAAAGGGCCCTGCCTCTCGGGTTTCAAAAGGTGCATCATGCAAAAACCGTTGAAGACGCCCTCTCCGGCATTCTGAGCGCCGAAAAATTTCCCCCGGGACGGATCCTGATAACAGGTTCCCTCTATCTTCTGGGCCATATTCTCTCAAAGCCATAGCTTTGCCCTTTTTCTGCCTTGAAAGAGCAGCTTTTGCGCTCTAATCCTATTTGGGGTACAAAGGAGAGGCTATGACACAAAATATTGCACTTGTTGACGATGACCGGAATATCCTGACCTCCGTTTCGATGGCCCTCGAAGCGGAAGGGTTTAACGTCAAAACCTACAGTGACGGCGAGGAAGGCCTGAAAGGTATTTCGGAGAACACCCCGGATCTGGTGGTCCTGGACATCAAGATGCCCCGGATGGACGGCATGGAGGTTTTATCCAAATTGCGCGAACACTCTTCCATTCCCGTCATTTTCCTGACCTCGAAAGACGACGAGGTCGATCAGGTGATCGGCCTGCGTATGGGCGCGGACGACTACATTACAAAACCGTTTTCCCAGCGGCTGTTGATTGAGCGCATTCGCACGCTTTTACGCCGACAGGAGCTTATGGGAAGCGCGCAGAACAAGCCGGAAGAAAATAGCGAAAAAATAACGGTTCGCGGGAATTTAACGCTGGATGACGACCGCCACCTGTGCGCCTGGAAAGGAGAGCCCGTGAACCTGACCGTAACGGAATATCTTCTCGTCAAATCACTGGCACAGCGGCCCGGTCATGTAAAAAACAGGGACCAGTTGATTGATATGGCGTATGGTGAGAATATCTATGTAGATGACAGAACGATCGACTCCCATATCAAACGGGTCCGGAAAAAATTCAAAGCCCTCGACCCCGAATTCGACCACATCGAAACCCTCTACGGAATCGGGTATCGGTATAAGGACGCTTAAAAGCCTTCCTGCGCGGCTCTTCAGGCCGCGCAAGCCGACGCGCTGGCACAGCAACAGCGACCAGATGAGCGGCCTGTCGACCAAAATTCTGGCCGTGAATATCATCGCCATTATGATTCTGGGCCTCGGGGTCCTTTATCTGGGCGAGTACACCGACAGCCTGATTGAAGGCGAGCTTGATTCCATGCGCTCCGAAGCCCGTCTTTTTGCCGGCGCGATTTCCGAGGGCGCGGTCCGTCCGGTGTTTCAAATTTCGCCGATTCCTTTCGAGGACCCGCTTGCCACCGAAGCCATCAAACCCGAACTCGCCCGCCGGATGGTGCGGAGGCTGGGCGAAATCGGTAAAAGCCGCGTCCGGCTCTTTAGCATAGACGGGGTCGTTTTAAGCGATTCGCACAGGCTTACCGGTCCCGGCGGTTCCGGCGATATTGTACAGATGGAGCCCCTTGGCCCCGTCCAGCCCCCTCTGACCTTCGATTCTCTTTTTGCCCAATCCGCCACGCGTTTTCTGGACCTGATTCCGATGAAAACGCGGCTGCCTTCTTATCCGGAAAGGATAACGACCGACTTTTTCTATTTTCCGGATACGCAGGCCGCCCTGTCCGGCACCGTGACCTCCACCGCCTGGTATAAGGAAAACGGGCACATTATCCTCACGGCAGCCGCGCCCATACAGAAAATCAAACAAGTGATGGGGGTTACACTCCTGATTCGAGACGGCACCGAGCTGGAGCGATCTATCGCGGACGTACGGGTCAATGTTTTCCGCGTTTTTCTAGGCTCGCTGGGCATTACCGTCATGCTTTCGATTTACCTGTCCGGCCTTATCACCAAGCCTTTGCAACGTCTGGCGCGCGCGGCCGAATCTATCCGGCGGGGCAAGGGCCGCGATATCGAAATCCCGGATATGAGCGGGCGGAATGATGAAATCGGGGAGCTTTCCATTGCCCTGCACGATATGACGCAAGCCTTGTGGGACCGTATGGATACGATCGAGCGCTTTGCCGCCGACGTGTCCCACGAAATTAAAAACCCCCTGACAAGCCTGCGCAGTGCGGTAGAAACGGCCCGCCGTGTGGATAACGACGAAAGCCGTAAGAAACTTATGGATATTATCCAGCATGATGTGAAACGTCTGGACCGCCTTATTACCGATATTTCGAGCGCCTCGCGTCTTGATGCGGAGTTGAGCCGCGAAGAGATGCAAGAGGTCGATCTTGTGGCCCTTTTATATTCTCTGCGCGACGCCTACAAAAAACCCCTCAGCCGCACAAAGGAAGGCGACTCTTCCGATGAGGATACCAGTATCCGTCTGGATTTCGCCGAAAACACGAAAATTCTGGTCCGTGGAAATGAGGATCGCCTGGCGCAGGTGTTTGGCAATCTTTTGACAAACGCCCTGTCTTTTTCCCCCGAAGACGGGACGGTCGATGTGCATATCCTTGAAGAGAACGGCCAAATCCTGATTCGGGTGGAAGACCAGGGTCCGGGTATTCCGGAAAACAAGATAGAGACTATTTTTGAGCGTTTTTACACGGAAAGGCCGAATCACGAGGATTACGGCGCACATTCCGGTCTGGGGCTGTCCATCTCGCGCCAGATTATCGAAGCGCATGACGGACGCATCTGGGCCCAAAATCTTTACAACGACGCAGGGGAAATAACAGGGGCACGCTTTAATATTGTGTTGAACGCCGCGTGAATAAAAAACAAAAAAAACAGATCGTCTTTGTGACCGGCCTGTCCGGCGCGGGCCTTTCTTCGGCCCTGAAAGCCCTGGAAGATCTCGGTTATGAGGTGCTGGACAATTTTCCCATAAGCTATACGGACCGCCTGATTCACGAAAGCGAAGCCGACGGGCGGCCTGTTGCTTTCGGAATCGACACGCGCAGCCGGGGATTCAACCCGGATGCCGTCATAGAAGCGGCCCAAAAAAACAGCGCGCGCCTGGTTTTCATGACCTGCGATGACGCCGTTTTGCAAAAACGCTTCACGGAAACGCGCAGGCGCCACCCACTGGCACAGGACCGGCCCGTTGCAGACGGGATCAAGAAAGAGCAGGCACTTCTCTATTCCTTGCGGGATATCGCCGATCCGGTCATTGATACGACAGAGCTTTCCATTCATGATTTACGGCGGATCATTCAGGGTCATTTTGACCCGTCCCGCGAAAATGACCTGAGCGTGACCCTCATGTCTTTCGGGTTCAAAAACGGCCTGCCCCGTGAGGCCGACATCGCCATGGATGTGCGCTTTTTGCGCAACCCCCACTGGGATAAAGATTTAAAGCCCCTGACGGGGCAGGACCCGAAAATCGGCGCCTATATCGAGGAAGACGAAGCTTTCGCGCCTTTCATTCAAAATTTCAAAATCCTGATCGAGCCGCTTTTGCCGCGTTACACGCATGAAGGCAAAAGCTACCTGACGATCGCTATCGGCTGCACCGGCGGGCGGCATCGATCCGTTTATGTCGCGGAAATGATTGGAACATGGCTCAAAAGCCTGAACGTAACCACCCATATCCAGCACCGGGATATAGAACGTTAAATATGCGGTTTTAGAGTTTCGGCTCCGGTGCGGGTTGATGCGGCATCTGGTAACTTTGCTGCACTTCGGGCCGCACAAAAGAGCTGTCGGACGCGCCCGCACACTGGCGCTCTCCGGCTTCCCTGAGGTCAATACATTTCGGATCAATCTGCAAGACGGCGTTTTCCTTTGAAACGCCTTCAAGCCCCAACTGGTAGAAAATAACCCGCGCGCGATCCTCTTCAAAATCGTCGCCCTGCTCCTTCACGATCCGGTAAAGCAAACGCGTGTTCAGTCCCTTGCCTATATTCACCAGACGTTTGCGCTCATTAAGCAAAGAGACCAGATTCATCACCTTTTTTTCGGACAGGGCAGCGTCTTCCGCCACATCCAGAACCGTGTAATCCCCGACCGGCACCGGCTCTCCGGCCAGGTTGCCCTGATATTTCAGAATCAGGAAAGCACGCTCATGTATGGGGCTGCGTTTATACGTATAGCGCGGCGCTTTGCTCTCTTCGTTGAAATCCTTCGTTTTCATCTCCAAACCCCTTGCTTTTCGGACTTTCAGACCTTAAATCTTATGCGCGAAACATTAAGGATTCTTAAAAATCGGGAGAAAAACATGGGTGCAAGCGCGCAGGCCGTCAAGAACGACTATAAAATAAAAGACATTACGCTGGCCGAATGGGGCCGGAAAGAAATTATCATTGCCGAAACGGAAATGCCTGGCCTGATGTCCCTGCGCGAAGAATATGGCGCGCAGCAACCCCTGAAAGGCGCCCGGATTGTCGGCTGCCTCCATATGACCATTCAAACGGCCGTCCTGATTGAAACCCTTCAGGCGCTGGGCGCGGAAGTCCGATGGTCTTCCTGCAATATTTTCTCCACGCAGGACCACGCCGCAGCCGCCATCGCCGCGACAGGTACGCCCGTTTTTGCCTGGAAAGGCGAAACCGAAGAAGAGTATGAATGGTGCATCACCCAGACCATCGAAGGCCCGAACGGCTGGCGCCCGAACATGATCCTGGATGACGGCGGGGATCTGACCAAAATCATGCACGACAATTATGCCGACCTGTTTGAAGAGATCAAAGGGATATCCGAGGAAACCACGACCGGCGTTTTGCGCCTGTACGAAATGGAGAAAAAGGGGGAATTGCTGGCTCCGGCCATCAATGTCAACGACTCCGTCACAAAATCCAAATTCGACAATAAATACGGCTGCCGGGAGAGCCTTGTCGACGGCATCCGCCGTGCGACAGACATTATGCTGGCGGGAAAGGTCGCCGTTGTGGCCGGATTTGGGGATGTGGGCAAAGGCTCCGCGGAATCCTTAAGTTCCCAAGGCGTACGCGTACTTGTCACCGAAATCGACCCGATCTGCGCGCTGCAGGCCGCAATGGAAGGCTATGAGGTCGTGACGATGGAAGAAGGCGCCAAACGCGGCGATATCTTTGTCACCACAACAGGCAACAAAGACATCATCACCATGGACCATATGCGCGAAATGAAAGACCGGGCGATTGTCTGCAATATCGGCCATTTTGATAACGAAATTCAGACCGAACCGCTGCGCAACCTGAAATGGACCAATATCAAGCCCCAGGTTGACGAAATCGAATTCCCCAGCGGAAAACGCATTATCCTGCTGGCAGAAGGCCGCCTTGTAAATCTGGGCTGCGCCACAGGCCACCCGTCTTTTGTCATGAGCGCTTCGTTCACCAACCAGACGCTGGCCCAGATCGAGCTCTGGACGTGCCACGACATGTACGAAAACAAGGTGTACGTCCTGCCCAAGCATCTGGATGAAAAAGTGGCCCGACTGCATCTGGAAAAACTGGGTGTAAAACTGACAAAACTGACCCAGGAACAGGCCGATTATATCGGCGTGGATGTCGAAGGCCCGTTCAAGAGCGATCTGTACAGGTATTAAATGCACGTCCTGCGCCTTCACTGTGACGATCGACCGGGCGTCGTGGCCGCCGTGGCGACGGCCCTGTCGAACAATCAATGCAATATCGAGGAATCGGCGCAGTTTAACGACCATCTGTCGGGGCAGTTTTTCATGCGGGTAGTCTTCACTCCCCTGGAAAACGGGTGTCTGCAGGGATTCCAGGACCGTTTTAAGGACGTGGCGGGCGAATACCGCATGACGTGGCAAATCTGCGATCTCGGCGTTCCTGTCAAAACCCTTATTCTGGTTTCGAAACACGACCACTGCCTCAATGACCTTCTTTACCGCTGGCGCACCGGGCATCTTCCGATCGACATCACAGGGGTTGTTTCGAACCACGATGACGCAAGGAAGCTCGTCGAAAGCCATGACCTGCCCTTTCACCACCTTCCCGTCACCAAAGACACCAAAGAGAGGCAGGAAGAGAATATTGCGCAAATTGTGCAGCAAACAACGTCCGAGCTTATTGTGCTGGCGCGCTATATGCAGATTATATCGAAAGACATGTGCAACAAATTTTCAGGACGAATCATCAATATCCATCATTCGTTCCTGCCCGGGTTCAAGGGGGCGCGTCCTTACCATCAGGCTTATGAGCGGGGCGTAAAAATTATCGGCGCAACGGCGCATTTTGCGACTCCGGATCTGGATGAAGGCCCCATTATCGAACAGGAAACGGTTCGCGTGGATCATTCCCATACGCCTGAAAAGATGCAAAATATAGGCAGAGACACCGAAAACCGCGTGCTGGCCCGCGCTATCCGGTCCTTTTCCGAACGGCGGATTTTCCTTCACGGGCAACGCACCGTTATTCTCTAAAAAATTTCTTTTCCTGCCGTGATTCTTTGCCGCTGCCGTGTTAAAAAGAATAAGAAATGAGCACCGCCCAAAAACCAGGTTTTTTGTCTTCCGTCCTAGATCCCCTGACCGGGAGCGCCGTTTTGCGCACGGAAAAAGCCCGGCTGGAGGCTTTTCTGGACGCCGTGCCGGGCGAATATTGCGGGTTTGCCAAAGACGGCAGCGTTATCTATAGCGACCAGTTTTCCACGCTTTTGAACCTGCAAAAAATTGCCTCCATTCATGATATACAGGGCGCGCTGGGAACGGCCGATGCTGCGGCGTTGGAAGGGCAGTTTCTGGCCCTGCAGGAAAAGCAGAAACCCTTTTCCCTCAATGCCATGTCCTGCGACAAAACAAAAACGTTCCGGATCAGCGGTTCCCACGGACAGGCCCTTGACGGGGGGGACGAATTCGACATCCTCTGGATTGAAGATGTGACGCCGGAACGCCGCGCCTTCGAGGCCCTTAAAAAAACATGCGAACATGCCGAAAGGGAAGTCTCAAAACTTCAGAGCGCCCTTGATACGCCGCCTATCCCTATGACATTGCGGGGAGAAAACGGCGAAATCCTGTGGTGCAATCAGGCGCATGGAAAACTTTTAGGCTGCACACCTGCGGCCATTATTGCGCAGCAAAAAGAGATATCCATTCGTTCCAAAAACAAAACCGGGGCGAAGGATCTCGCCAAAGCAGCGCTCATCGAAGGGCGCGCCAGGCATATAGAGGCGCATGTCATTGTCGAGGGCACGCGCCACCACGTCCAGATGACAGAACTTCCGCTGCCCTCTTTCCGCATGACTCTCGGCGTGACGCAGGATATCACCCGCGAAGAAGAACTGGAACAGGAGCTTTCCCGCTACGTCGTTGCCAACAAGGAATTGCTGGAGCAACTAAGCACGGCCATTGGCATTTTTGGCCCCGATCACAGCCTCGAATTTTTTAATTCCGCCTTCGCCCAGCTCTGGAACCTTGAAGATCAATGGCTGAACACAAGACCTAAACTCGGCGATATTCTTGAAAAATTGCGGGAAAGCCGCCATCTGCCCGAACAGGCGGATTTCCGTAAGTACAAACAAAGCTGGTTGGATATGTTCACGCGGCTTATCGGCCCGCATGAAGATATGCTTCATTTGCCCGACGGCAGCGCCTTGCGCATGCTGGTCGTTCCCCACCCGATGGGCGGGCTTATGATGACGTTTGAGGACGTGACCAGCCGTCTGGAGCTTGAATCCTCCTATAACACGCTGATCGCCGTTCAGAAGGAAACGCTGGACAATCTGGCGGAAGGGGTCGCCGTGTTTGGCGGAGATGGACGTTTGAAGCTCTGGAACCCTTCCTTTGCGGAGCTCTGGGGCTTTAATCCTGAGAATCTCGACGCAGAGCCGCACATTACCAGGCTGGCCGAACGCATGGCCACGTTTTTTGACACCGAAAACCCGGAAGCGCAACGCGCCAAAATCATCGGCCATGCACTGGAGCGTAAAATTCAGGATGGGCGCATGCAACGATCCAATGACACGCTTTTGGAGTTCGCGACCGTGCCTTTACCGGATGGCGGCGTGTTGATTTCTTACTTCGATATCACGGATACGGTGCGTGTCGAAAACGCCCTTCGAGAAAAAAACGCCGCGTTGGAAGCCGCAGAACAGCTAAAAACGGATTTCCTCGCCAATGTATCCTACCAGCTCCGGACGCCCTTAAGCACGATCATGGGATTTGCAGATATTCTGGATCATGAATATTTCGGTGACCTGAATACGCGCCAAAAGGAATATACAAGCGGCATTCAGGAAGCCGGTGGCCAGCTTCTGAGCCTGATTGACAATATTCTGGATCTTTCGACCATTGAGGCCGGCTATATGGAGCTGGAACAGACAACTTTCAGTATCCATGACATGCTGGAAGGGCTTCACGAACTTACGCAGGACTGGGCACGCAAGGAAAAACTGGAAGTCACGCTAAAATGCCCCGAAAACACAGGGAACCTTACAGCCGATGAACGCCGGATCAAACAGGTTCTTTTGAACCTTATCCGCAACGCCATCAATTTTACGCCGGAAGGCGGCAGCGTTTCCCTGGAAGCCAGCCGGAAACAGGATCATATCGAACTATGCGTCCGTGACACAGGCATCGGCATCCCCGCGGACCAGCAAGAGCGTATTTTCGAGCCCTTTGAACACAGCCATGCCGACCCCCGCAAGGCGGGAGAAAGTGCAGCTTCACGCCACGGCGCAGGGCTTGGGCTCTCCCTGGTCAAAAATATCGTGGAACTTCACGGCGGGACGATTTCCGTTGAAAGTGCGGAAAACAAAGGGGCCGCCTTCTTTATCCGCTTACCTCTTTAGGCTCTCTTGTCCCAATAGTGGCTTCTTGTCGTTATGAATGGATTCTTTGGACGATATCCCGCGTTTTTTGCCACAACGCCCCGCAAAACATCCCCGCTTTTTCGCGCATCATCAACGCGCTCGGCGTCACGATCAAGGTTAGAACCGTTGAAAACGTCAGGCCAAACACAATGGCTGTCGATAACTGGACCCACCATTGCGTTGACGGCCCCCCTTGCGTCACCTCGCGGGCGGCAAAATCGATATTGAGCTGCAAAACCATCGGGATAAGGCCAAGAACGGTCGTCACCGTTGTCAGCAAAACAGGGCGAAGACGCTGCGCCCCGGTACGCAGGATAGCATCCCGCACCGTAAATTTCCCGGTTCGGCGAAGCGTGTCAAACGTATCAATCAGAACGATATTGTTGTTCACCACAATGCCGGCCAGCGCAATGACCCCGACGCCGGACATAATAATGCCGAAAGGCTGCTGCGTGACCAAAAGGCCGATCATGACCCCGATGGTCGACATCACCACGGCAAAGAGAATAAGCAGCGCACTGTAAAAACTGTTGAACTGCGTCACGAGAATAATCGCCATCATAAAGAGCGCCACGACAAAGGCTTTTATTAAAAAGCCCTGCGCCTCTTTTTGTTCTTCATCCTCGCCCTTAAAAGACATTTCGACGCGCGGATCAAACTCCTCCCGGTGATCCTCCAGCCATTGTTTGACCTGCCTGACCCTGGCATCGACATTCTCTTCCGGCGGCAGATCGGCCTTTACGTTCATAATCCGCCGCTGACTTGCCCGGCTGATAAGGCCCACGGCAGGCCTGGGAACCCGTTTGACAAAATTGCTGACCGGGATGGAACCCTGCTCCGTATCAATCCGAATTTTGTCCAGCTGGTCAATCGTGCGGCTTTCCGCCGAATGGCGAATGACAATGTCAATTTCCTCTTCCGAGTCGTCCGGACGGTATTCCGCCGCTTTCAACCCGTTTGTGACCATGCGCACATAATCCCCGATAAGGGACAAATCGATCCCGAATTTCGAAGCCTGCGCCCGGTCCACCTGCAACTCCCATTCAATTCCGGGGAGCGGACGACTGTCTTCAATATCGATAAATCCGCCAACCTCTTCCAATCCGCGCCGGACCAGCTCCACGCTCTGCGGCAATGTTTCCGGAAAACGGCTGCCCACCTGAATTTGTATGGCTTTTCCTGTCGGCGGCCCTTTTTCCTGCTTGCGGGCCTCCACCACAATCCCGGCCATATCTTTCGTAAGGTCGCGGATTTCCTGCAAAATCTTATCGGCCGTTTTCCGTTCCTGCCAATCCGTGAACTCGATTGTAATTTTTCCGATCACGTCTTCGGCAATCTCGTCATTTCTGCCACCGCCCCCTCCGTTTTGTATCCCGGATTCCGTGTAAAACACTTTGATCCCCTCCACACCGAAAATACGGTTTTCAACATTTCTTACCAGGGCATCTTCTTCCAAAGAGGACAAATTCCCGCGGGCATGGATCAAAACAGTGGCGGCTTCGGGTTCTATTTTAGGAAAAAACTCAACCCCGCGCCCCAGCGTACCGTACAAAGCCTGAATGCCAATCATCAGGCCGATAGTGGCCAGAACAATCAAACCCGGCGCTTTCAACGCATAGTCCAGCAGAGAAACATAAAGTCCCGTCAACCCGCCGATTTTTTTTACATCCCCGCCCTCTTCCGAAGACAAATGGGCCGTGGCCCCTTCATGGGATGTACTGCGCCGCCCGAAAATTCCCCCCAGCACAGGCACAAAAACAAGAGCCATAAATAAAGACGATCCCAAAACGGCAATCAATGTTATCGGCATATAGCGCATGAATTGCCCAACCATTCCCGGCCAGAAAAGAAGCGGCGCAAATGCGACCAGTGTGGTGGCCGTCGAGGCGATAATGGGCCAGGCCATCCGTTTTGACGCGGCGGCATAAGCCTGTTTTTTGGGCAAACCTTCCAGCATTTTCCGGTCGGCATATTCCGTGACCACGATCGCCCCGTCCACGAGCATCCCGACAGATAAAATCAGCGCAAAAAGAACGACGATATTAACGGTCAGCCCTATCGTAAACAAAAACAGGACGCCGCTTAAAAAAGCGCCGGGAATCGCAATACCGACAAGCCCCGCCGCCCGAACGCCCAGCGTTGCCACGATCACGATCATCACCAGCAAAATGGCGCTTATCATATTGTTTTGCAAATCGACCAGCTTGGTCCGGATATGGTCGGACTGGTCAAGCGTATAATTTACTTTCACGGACTCCGGCCAGAATTCCTGTTCGGTTTTCACCGTTTTACGCACGGCTTCAATCGTTTCGATGATATTTTCGCCCGATCGTTTGACAACGTTCAGCGCCACCGCCCTTTGGCCGTTGATCCGCGCAAAATTTTCAGGGTCTTTGAACGTCCGCCGGATCTTTGCAATGTCCTTGACCTTGACGACGGAATCTCCTTGCGTATGCAGCGGCATTTCCATGAGGTCGTTCACGTTTTCAAACAGGCCCGGCACCTTAATGGCAAACCGGCCGACACCCGTATCCAGCGCCCCCGCAGCGACAAGGCGGTTGGAACGGTTAAAAAACTGCAGGATTTCAGGACCGTTTAAGCTGTAGCTTTCAAGCAGAAGCGGATCCACAATGATTTCGACCAGTTCCTCCCGGTCGCCGGAAATATTCGCTTCCAGAACGGTCGGAAGCGCCTCGATTTTATCCTGCAAATCACGGGCAAGCTTTACCAGTGTCCGCTCCGGCACATCGCCGGAGAGCGTTACCACGAGCACGGGAAAGAGACTGAAATTGACTTCCGTTACCTTTGGATCGCTGTCCATGCTGTCCGGTAATTCGGGCCGCACCTGATCGACCGCTTTTTGCGCATCGTCCAGCGCCTTTTCCTTGTTAAAGCCTGCCTGAAATTCCAGAAGGACATAGCCGCCGCCCGTATAACCGGACGCCCGCATTTCCTTGACGCCTTCGATAGAGCTGAGTTCCTGCTCCATCGGACGCAGCAAAAGCCGCTCCGCATCGTCGGGTGAAATACCTTCCAGCGCCATTGATACATAAATGAGCGGAATATCGATATCCGGTGAAGATTCTTTCGGAATGGCCTTATACGCATAAGACCCGGCCAGAAGGATCAGGACCAGAAGAGCCAAAACCGTCCGCGAGCGGCTCATGGCCGCATCAATAAGGGCCGAGATCATAACAGACCGTCATCTTCTGAAAGAACGGGCTTCACCTTTTGGCCGGACAAGACAAATTCCTGCCCGACCGTGATAATCCGAACGCTTGGAGGCAAGCCTGTAATCCATAGATGCTCCGGCGTGTCTTTCAGCAAAGCCACGGGTTTGAACTGTACACGGTCGTTTTCATCGACGATTTTAACCCCTATTTGCCCGTTATCCGCGAGAGACAAAATGGAGGGAGAGATTTTATAGGCGCGTTTTTCCTCCATGGAAATGCGTATCTCGGCCGTCAGCCCTTCCTTAATGGTATGGCCCGGATTGGGAATGGAGATTTCGACGGGAAAGGTACGGGCGTCTGAATCGGCAACGGAAGAAATATAGGTGATTTCCCCCTCCATCTGCTCTCCGCCCAAAAGCTGCGCCCTTGCCTTGTCCCCAAGATGGATATGGGCGACCTGTCCTTCGGTTAAAAACCCTTCAACCTCTATCGGGTCCAGATCGACAAAGGCGAAAACCTCCGTTCCTTTGGAAACATAATCGCCGACTTCAACAAATTGTTCGTTCAAAATCCCATCAAACGGCGCCTTGATTGTTGTTTTGTCCAAATCAACCCGCATTTCCTTTAATGTCGCTTTTGCAGACTCGAGCTGTGCCTGCGCTTCGGCCAGCCGTACGCGGGAATTAAATCCTTTAAGCGCCAGCTCTTTCGCCGCTTTATATTGAATTTCACGCTGTTTCAGAAGCTGCTGCGCTTCCTGCACACGCGCCGCGCGATCCCGCAGCTCCAGTTTCGCGATGGGCTGTCCGCTTTGGACAAGCGTGCCTTTTTCTACCAGAATCTGGACAATCTGCCCGTCCGTCTCTGCCCGAATATGGAGTTTTCTGGATGCAAGCGTCTTGCCTGTAATAGAAATACTATCGTGAACGATTTCCGCCGAAAGGTTACGGACGCGCACTTCCATAATATTTTCAGAAGAGCCTTCTTCCGCTGCAACGGAAGACGCGATATTCTCCTGCGGCCCTTTTTTTTCATCTGCCTGAAACAAAACGCCCGAGCCAATCCAGACCAAAGCCGACAGGGCAATGCCAATAGCAATCATGATCGAAGTGCGCATCGTTTGTCCTTTACGTAACTACACCCCCTGACAGACAGGGAAAAAGCATTGTAAAGAAAAAAGCCGTCCCAAGCTATACCAAAGCGGGACGGCTTAAACCTTTATATAAGAAGCCTCAGGGAGGACTAGCGGTCGTTTATCGCTGTTTTGATTTCAAATTCCTGCGGCGCCCCCGCATCCTCCGCAAAATCTTTCGCATTGAGTTTGCGGTTGCGCGATACCGTCTGGTAAGCCGCTGCGGCATGGGTCTTACAATAAGGGAGACCTTCCGCTACCTCATGACCGCAAAAAGAAAATGCCTCCTCCCGCGGATCGCCGGAAGGCCAGCGGCACATGCCTGCCTCCAGATCGACCAGAGGAATTTCCTTGCCTTTGAATTCAGGTTGCTTCGGAATACGTTTTCTGGATTTTGGCGTTTCAGTTGTTTTTTGAGGTTTGGCATTTTGCTGAATGGGAGACAAGCGGCTGGAAAGTTTTAAACGGTGCGCTTTCCCGATAACGGCATTCCGGGTTACCCCATCGCCCAGCGTTTTGGCGATTTCTGCAGCCGTTTTTCCTTCACCCCAAAGCTGCTTTAAAAGATTTACCCGTTCGTCCGTCCAACTCATTCAGGTTCTCCCGATTGCCTAAATAACAGCCGGAAATACCGGCCTCTTTAAACCAAAATATGTTCTTTAAGAAAGTGGTTCCGACTGTATCAACACGGGATAAGCTCGGAAAGAGTCGGAAAATAGAAAAAGTTCTTTATCCACAAAAATGATATTTATGCGTTTGAATCAAGTCCCCAAAGCGCATAATGCTCGGCCTTGTCCATCCAGTTTTCGCGGGTTTTGACAAACAGTTTTAAATGCACCCGGCGCTCCAGAATATCTTCCAGCTCCACGCGGGAGGCTTCTCCGATTTTTTTAATCATCTCCCCGCCTTTTCCCAGAATAATTTTTTTATGATCGTCTCTGGCGATATAAATTATCTGTTCGATCTTTACGCTTCCGTTTTCAAACACTTCCCAGTTTTCCGTTTCCACGGTCAAAGAATAGGGGAGTTCTTCCCGAAGAGACCGAAAAAGTTTTTCCCTCGTTATTTCAGCCGCCAGAAGACGCAAGGGCATGTCCGTCATCTGATCTGCGGGATAGAGAAACGGACCTTCGGGAAGGCGCTGCGCAAGATACGTCATAAGGTCCGAAACGCCGCTCCCTTTAAGAGCCGATACCATAAAGCTGGCCTCAAAAGGAAAGTGCTTGTTCAGATCCCGGGAAAGTTCCAAAAGCACCGAAGGGCGAATTTTATCGATTTTATTCAAAACAAGAAGGACACGCTGCCTCTCTTGTTGTTTCAGGCGTTCCAAAACGCTTAAAACCTTTTTAAAAGAAGGTTTGGAAGCGTCCACCATGAAAACGATAAAATCCGCGCCTTCCGTTCCTTCCCACGCCGCCGCCACAATAGCCTTTTCCAGCGGCTTGTTTTTTCCGGGGTCGAAAATTCCCGGCGTGTCCACGAAAATAATCTGGCTTTGATCCTCCGTGCAAATGCCCAGAACGCGCGCCCGCGTCGTTTGAACTTTGGAGGACACAATTGAAACCTTCCCCCCGACAAGTGTGTTTATCAGCGTCGATTTTCCGGCATTGGGCACACCGATTACAGCCACATATCCGCAGCGTGTTTGCGCCCCGCTCACGCTTTTTCTTCCTTAAGCTGCTTCAGCATTTTCCGCGCGGCGGTTTTTTCGGCCCGCCGACGTGTCGAGCCTTGCGCGCTGGCGCTCTCATATCCTTCGACGTTCACCTGCACCGTAAAAACGGGCGCATGGTCCGGGCCTTCCCTGGAAAGAATTTGATATACCGGCAAAGGCAACGCCTTGGCCTGCGCCCATTCCTGCAGTTCGGTCTTGGGGTCCTGCGGCGCTTCTTCCAGCGTATGGATATTTTCTCCCCAAAATTCCAAAATCAGTTTTTCCGCCGGCGCCAGTCCGCCATCCAGATAAAGCGCCCCAAGCAGGGATTCAAGCACATCCGCCAGAATGTTGTCCTTCTTCTCCCCGCCGGCACTGCGTTCGGATGCGGACATAATGATATGATCGCCCAGACAATTAACGCTGGCAATATCCGCCAGCGTGCGTCCCTGCACAAGGGCAGAATGCCGTTTCGCCAGTCCGCCTTCGCTTTCCCCGCGAAATTTTTCAAAAAGCTGATGCGCCATGACAAGCCCCAGAACGCGGTCTCCCAAAAATTCCAGACGTTCATAATTATAATCGTCATTGGTGCTGGAATGGGTCATGGCACGCTCGAGAAGATGCCGGTTCTTGAAGTGATAACCGATTTTATCTTCCAGCGCGCTCAGGGGATCTTGTGTCATTCTTCTGCTGCGGGTGTTTCCTTGTCGGGGCGCACAGGCCCGATCCGGTCCAGAATACGGGAATAACGGATGTCCATGGGCCATTTCCACGGCTGGAAGAGACTCGCACTCTCATCTATAGAGAAGAACAGGATATCCGCACGACCAACAAGATTGTCAAAAGGCACAAACCCGACCAGGGACGTTACACGGCTATCTTGCGAATTATCGCGATTATCCCCCATCATAAAATAATGGCCTTCGGGCACGGTAAATTCTTCCGTGTTATCCAGCTCCCCGTTATCGCTTTCCTCGTAAATCCGGTGCATAATCCCGCCAGGAAGCGTTTCGATATATTCCATCATCGCAGTATGCTGCCCGTAAGGTCCTTTGCTGTTGTGCAACCCCACAGGCTCCCGCTCCACAAGTTTACGGTTGATATAGAGCCGCCCGCGGCGCACCTGAATGACATCGCCCGGCAGTCCGACAAGCCGTTTAATAAAATCAACGGACGTATTGCTCGGAAGCTTGAAGACGACGACGTCCCCGCGCTTTGGTTTTTCTTCGAAATGCCGTCCTTTAAACGATGCCAGCCCGAAAGGAAAAGAATACCGGCTATACCCGTAAGCCGGTTTACTGACAAAAAGGTAATCGCCGACCTCCAGCGTAGGCAGCATGGAACCGGAAGGGATATTAAAGGGCTCATACAGAAAAGTCCTTATAGCAATTGCCATAAGAATTGCGATGATGGCTGTTTTAAAAAACTCGCCCATTTCGTTTTCTTCAGGAATGGTTTCTTCCGTTTCTTCCATCCGATGTTTTTCGGCCCTTAACTGGCCGTTTTCAGGTCGCTTTGGTGTTTTTTCATTCATAGGACACAGGTTTTAAACGAACTCTTGTGGAATTGCCAGAGAAGGATATCCTTGGAAGGGAAAATCATGAAGAATCTTCTAAAAAATACGGCTCTGGCGCTGTTTTCCATCCTCATTACGGCCCTTCTGATCGAAGGGCTTTCCCGTCTGGTCTATCCGATCCAGTACGGCCACAAATATTTTGATTTGGCGGGCGGGCCCCTTTACGTCCTGCAGGAAGGGCCTGCGTTAAAGCCCGATATGGAATTCCGGCAGATAACGCAGGAATTCAACAAGCTAACGACTCACACCGCGCGCGGTTTTCGCGGCCCTGCCGGCGGATTTATGGACCCGGGGCAGCCCCATACGATTTTCATCGGGGATTCCATGACCTACGGAATCGGACTGGCGGACCTTGAAACCATTCCGGCACAATATTGCCGTTTGAAAAAGCGAGACTGTATCAATCTGGGACAGCCCGGCTCTTCCACCTACGATCAGGTAAAAACCCTTAAATATTTTTTGAGCACATACCGTTGGCGCCCAAAACAGGTTTACCTGATGATGAATGTCATGACCTCCGCCCTGTTTAGCGGGAACGACCTGACCGATAACTTAAACGATGTGCTGCAGGCTGACAAAAAACCGGATCAGGATAACGCCTCCATAGAACATGCCGAACAAAGCGTAAAAAAGCCCGTCCGTATTCACCATGCTCTTCTTGGAAAATCGAATCTGGCGCGTCTGGGCTATTATATTTTTGCGCCCGTGCTGCGAACGAAGCTTGCGCCGGATATGGAACGGCAGCAACTTCTGGACGCACTGGAAGCAACAAAATTGCAGCTTCTCAAACTGGATGCCCTCTCCCGAAAATACGGCTTTCAAACCCGCATCTATATCGTTCACCCGATGCAGGACCTTACCCGCGGAACCTATATGAAAACCGTTGAGGATATCAGGGGGATTGCCCCGCACACCGATGTCATCGGCACGGGGCCTGCCCTGCTGGATACCGGCAACCCGGTAGAGTATTATTACCCGCTGGACGGCCATGTCCGCCCTTCGGCGGCGGAAAAGATCGCCGAATTCATGGCAAGGAATTAAAAGGCGTTTACGCTATTAAAGAAGATCGACGAGAAGCCTGTGTGACGCGTCGCCATCAGACGGTTCGAGCATCATATGAGAGGACACCTCGACAGGTTCACTGCCCTCAAATATAATATTTACCCCGCCCTCTTCCGCAGGCTCGACAATATAACGGTAGGTCTTTTGATCGAGATCGAGCGTTTTTTCCAAAGGCCCGTCCCACGTCACCCCCGTCAGATGCAGCGTCATTTTTTGAGAGTCGGAGCTTTCCTGAAAATCATAATCCGTGGACTGGGCCAAATCCAGAACCAGTCTGACTTTGCCTTTGCGGCTCTTAAACCGTATATCCTGTATCGCGTTAACAGGCCCTGCCGCCGGCTCTACAGCCACAGCCTCTGAAACAGGCGCTTCTTCTTCCCCACCGATTTCTTCCTCCTCGCCCTGCTCCCCACCCTGTTGGGCCTGAATCAATTCCCCTTCGTTTATGTCTGAGGCGGGACTAACAATAAAAAGATCCTTCCCATACAGGAACAAATCTTCCGAAGAAATCGACGCGGCACCGTTTTCTATCTGAACGCCGGACGATTCTTCCGCCAGAATTGTATAGTTTCCAGGCGGCACGAATTCAAAAGTATAATATCCGTCAAAGGCGGTTTCCGTTTCCATGACGACCTTGCCTTCCGTATTCAAGAGACGCAGCGTCAAGCCTGTCACCACACGTTTGTTTGACGCGCGATAAACGAACCCTTCAATTGCGCCGGTTTCAACAACTGGAAATGACGCGTCAAGAATTTTGCCATAGACAGGAACGGCGCTGAAACCGGCTTCTGCGGGAACGAGATAGGGGTCTTCAAGAGTCCTTTTATCAATCATAATATTCATCAAACGGTTCGCAGGCGCATTCGCAATAATATACCCTTTCTCATCGCTCTTTTCCTTGCTGCGGGCACCGCCAAAACGAAGCTTGACGCCCGGCAGGGGTTCGTCTCCTTCATTAAAGATCCCGTCTGCGTTTTTATCCAGGAAGATATGTCCGCGAACGGGAGACAGGTTTCTTCCTGAAGCGCTGCTGAAGTCATAAGAATCATCGTCTGTGTAGGGATGCAAAGATGTCGTGGCGCGCACGACGAATTCAAACCCGTTATCGCGCTCATATTCCATTTCGGCCGTTCCCAAAAATTTTTGAAAATCGTACCCTATTTGCAACCCAGCCCTGTAATCGGAAGTTTTAAAATTATGAGACGCATTCAGGGCCGTTTGGAAGCCGTTATCCAGCTTGTAACGAACCTCTCCATTCATTGAAGATAAATCGACAGACGGGTGCAAATCGTAATTCAGTCCGCCACGGAATTGCCAGTTCCCTTCCCGTATCGTTGCTGTTCCCGTACCTGTTGTTTGCTGATGTTCGTCATTGAACGCGTGCGTACTTGTTGTATGGCTCAACCGGAGTCCGCTGCGCGAGTAGCTTTGCGTAATATCCAGATCCGTACTGGTGTTCCCGCTTTTCCTTTCCGTACGCTTGGCATTCACCCTTATGCCCAGAGGAACAGGACCCAGTTTCACGTTTTTATTGAGCTGCAATTGGGATTCAAAACTTTTTTTATTGCTTCCAAAACCGGAGTCCTGGCTTTCAAAATCCCTGAACAGGGCATTGCGTAAATTTGTTCGCCAGCCTGCCAGTTCGGTTATAAAATCCAAACTTACCGCTTCCCCTCCGCCAAAATCCTTATAGGCTTCCGCTTCCATCAAACCAATCGGCGTGCTGAAGGCGGCACCGCCGGTCACATATTGATGCTCCCTGTCGCTAAAGGGAATCTGCGTATAATTTCCAAAAACAGTCAGCCAGTCATTCACGCCGTACGCCATATTCCCTGTTTGCGTCACACCGCGCGGTTCGGTTCGCGCCTCATTGTCCAAAAGTATAAAGCTGCGGTCCGTATCCAGAAGCCCTGCCTGATACGTGAAATCGCCGGGGGAAAGCATGCTTCCACTGGCATTATAGCTCCGCAGCTCTTCCCGAACCTGTCCCTGGGGACCAAAAAACAGGATTTTGATTTCGTTGTTTCCAAAATTTATAACAACGTCTTCAAAGATATATTCCCCGTCATCCGCGACAACGCCAAAATCAATAAGCTCGTCATTATTGTAAAGCTCCGTCTCCCACCCGGGCGGCCCTGTCCCGATGATCGTAATATGGTTGAATTCACGGCTCCGGTTTCGGTTGTCGTTTGAAACCATAAAACCGCGCCCGCCAGCCGTATTCGAAATCAAATCGCGCTGGCGTAAATTGATATCTCCCGCTTCAAAATAGCGGAGGCCGGGAACAAAAAAATATTCGTCTCCGGCGGATTGGCGATGAAACTTCAGACGGATACTGTCGGGACGTTCTATTTCACCGTCAATAAGCTGAAAACTTGCAGAATAATCGGCTAACACCTTTCCTATCTGCTGCTTGCCGTTAAAAATGTTCTGGCCAACGAGATCATCTTCTTTCGTATGGAACTGATAGATCGATTGATAGTCGAGGACGGGTTTTCCAATAAGCTGATACGGGTTTTCCCGCCGCGGCAACAGCTCTTTCTGCTGCTCTCTCGCTTCTTTCCGCGCTTCCGTAATGAGACGGGTTTTTTCCCGTTTTTTCCGCCGCATAAAAGGCAGGTCTTCTTCGGATTCAGCAAAGATCGTCAAACGCGACAAATCCAGATGCATACTGACAGGCCATATTTTATCCAAAACCTCAAGCTGAACATATAAGTCATCTGTGGCAAAATCCTCTGACGTCAATATGGCGTCTTCTGCCAGATCTTCCTGGACTCCCTTGAAAATCAATTCGTGCCTGTCCGCATCCAGAACAAAATTGTCCTCCTCCAGCGCTGAAAACCCTTTTACATATTTTCTATCCGGATCAGATTCGATGTAGAACTCAAATCCTTTCGAAAGTTCTACGATAGGCAGGTAATATTTACCGTTCTGTTCGTAGGCAAATATGGCTTCCGAGATAAACCAGTCCGGCCGGAATATAACCTGGAATATAAATTCGTTTGTGGGTGTCGTTTCCTGCGCCCTGGACGGTATTACGAAAAATAACAGGCTAAGAATGGCGCTAAAAAGCGCCAAAAAGCGGAAGATAAAGATGCGAGTGCCGTGAATGCGCATATGCCCGTATTCGTTAGAATGCATTGATTAATGCATTGATTTAAGACTTAAGAACCGGACATTTATATTTGAATTTAAATAAAAATACCCGGCCCTGCCCCAAAGAACAGCAATGAGCATGCCAAGAATCGGACAGCAACAAATCAGGGGATTATTTAGGAGGCAAACCTCGGCGCGAGGTTTTAAAAATCTCGAATCAAGGAGATTTCAGGGGGCATAAGCCACATTTATGATTGTGCAATATGAAAAACTTAAACGTCCTTAAGATCGTCGTCGTCTTCATCTTCCTCATCTTCCAGAGGTTCGTCCAGATCGTCGAGATCGTCGTCCATAATGATAGCGTCCATATCGTCGCTGTCATCCAGATCGCTTTCATCGTCTTCCAGAGCATCCAGACTGATCGTATCCTCTTCCGATTCATTATCCTCCCGCATTTGTTCAGCAGGCTTTTTTATATCCGGTTTTTTCTCTGAAGCCTTTGCCTTCCGAGATTTTGACTGATCCTGGCCTGTCAATTCAACCGCGCAGGAAGGGCAGATAATCGGACGTTTATTCAGGTCATAAAAGCGTATGCCGCATTCCAGACAGACCCGTTTTATTCCTTTGGCATCAAGAGTAGAAGACAAGACTTTCTCCTTGGGATTGGTGAGTGTATTCAATATAGCCTCTTAGCTGCCGTATTTTTTAGAGCTTGTCAAAGTAAAAAGTGGTAGATTCTTGAAACATATCCGGCTTTGGCTAGTATGGAATACAAACCAATATCTCCAAAACAAGGAATACCCTATGCATAAACCTGTTGTGATTTGCGGCTATAAACGCTCCCCCTTCCATTTTGCAAATAAAGGCGCCCTGGCAAAGGTCCGGCCCGACGATATGGCTGCGGCTGTTATCAACGCGCTTGTGGCGGATACAAAGGTCAATCCCGCAGATATCGAGGACTTGTTGATGGGCTGCGCCTTTCCGGAAGCGGAGCAGGGCTTTAACCTGGCCAAAATCGTCGTGCAGCTTTGCGGTCTTCCAACCAGCGTCGCAGGGGCTACAGTGAACCGTTTTTGCGGCTCTTCCATGACAACCATTCAGATGGCGGCAGGTTATATCCAGATGGATGCCGGCGAGGTTTTTCTCTGTGCCGGAGTCGAATCAATGAGCCGTATCCCGATGGGGGGCTTTAACCCGATGCCAAACCCCAAAATGGCGGACATCTACCCGCAGGCTTATATGGGAATGGGGGAAACGGCCGAAAATCTGGCCAATAAATATCAGATAACCCGCCAGCAGCAGGAGGAATTTGCCGTCGCGTCACATCAAAAGGCGGCAAAGGCCCGCGAGGAAGGAAAATTCAAGGATGAAATCGTGCCCATCGGCGATGTCGCCGAAGACGGCTGTATTCGTCCCGACAGCAATGTTGAAGCGCTTTCAACCCTGAAACCGGCTTTTGACGAAAAAGGCTCGGTTACGGCCGGAACGGCCTCCCCGCTGACGGATGGCGCTGCCGCCGTGCTGGTGGCCTCGGAAGACTATGCCAGGAAAAACGGCCTGCCCATCATGGCACGAATTAAATCCGTGGCGGCAGCAGGCTGCGCCGCAGAAATTATGGGGATTGGCCCTGTCCCCTCTTCAACCAAAGCGCTGGAGCGGGCGGGACTTAAAATCGGGGACATGGATATTGTAGAAGTAAACGAAGCCTTCGCCGCGCAATCCCTTCCCGTAATCAAGGATCTGGGAATCGATACCGCGAAGTTGAATCTGGACGGCGGCGCGATTGCACTGGGTCACCCGCTGGGTGCCTCCGGCGCGCGGATTACCGGCAAGCTCGCTTCCCTGATGCAGCGCGAAGGCAAAAAGCTGGGTCTGGCCACGATGTGTATTGGCGGCGGGCAGGGCACGGCGATTGTGCTGGAAGCGGCAGAATAATTTGTAAAAAACAGGAGTCGTAAATGACCATCAACAAAGTCGCTGTTATCGGAGCCGGAGTCATGGGAAGCGGGATTGCCGCGCAAGTCGCCAATGCGGGCGTGCCGGTCGTACTTCTGGATATCGTTCCTAAAGACGCGGAGGACCGCAGCGTGATTGCCAAGGGCGCGGTTGAAAAGATGCTGAAAACCGATCCGGCGCCTCTGATGTCGCAAAAGAACGCCAGACTGATTACCTGCGGCAATCTGGAAGACGATCTGGAACTTCTGGGCGAATGCGATTTGATTATCGAGGTAGTTCTGGAAAAGCTCGAGATCAAGCACGCCACTTACGAAAAAATCATCGCGCATAAAAAACCGGAAGCGATTGTTTCTTCCAACACATCGACCATTCCGCTTTCCAAACTGGCCGGGCCGTTCGACGATGACTTTAAATCCAAGTTCATGATTACGCATTTTTTCAACCCACCGCGCTATATGCGCCTGCTGGAGCTGATCGTGAGCGATAAAACGGACAAGGCGGCCATTGAAACGGTTCGTAACTTTTGCGACGTGCGTCTGGGTAAGGGCGTGGTGCCGTGTAAAGACACGCCCGGCTTTATTGTGAACCGTTTGCTTGTTTTCTGGATGCAGGCCGCCGTGAACGCGGCGATCGAAGATAGTGTTTCCATTGAAGTGGCCGACGCCGTCATGGGCAAACCCATTGGCGTGCCGAAAACGGCGGTTTTCGGTTTGATCGATCTGGTCGGGGTCGATTTGATGCCCTACCTGGCCTCTTCCATGCTTTCCTCTTTGCCGGAAGGGGATGAATACCGGAAGATTTATAAAGACTATCCTTTTGTCGGCCAGATGATCGAAGCCGGTTATAACGGACGAAAAGGCAAAGGCGGGTTTTACCGCCTGAACCCCGATGCGCCGAAAGGGGAGAAAGAAAAACAGACTCTCCGGCTCAACGCCGCCCAATTTAATGAAAGCGACTATGCCAAAGCGGGCAAGCCAAGACTGGACTCTGTCTCGGCCGGCAAAAAAGGACTGAAGGCCGTTGTAACGACCGACGACGAAGGCGGGCGCTACGCATGGAAAGTCCTGTCGCAGACGCTTTCTTATGCTGCGTCCCTCGTGCCGGACATCGCGGAGAATATTGCCGATGTGGATGAAGCCATGCGGCTGGGAACCAACTGGAAAAAAGGCCCGTTCGAGATGATTGATGCGCTTGGGCCCAAATGGTTTGCCGGTCAGTTAAAAGAGAAAGGGATGCACGTTCCCCCTCTGCTGGACGCTGTCGGCGACGGCACTTTTTACAAAGTTGAGAATGGAAAGCTTCATGTTTTTGGAACGGACGGAAAGTACCATCCTGTTCAGCGGCCCGATGGCGTCCTTCTTTTGCGGGATATCAAATTAAGCGCCGAGCCCGTCATCAAAACGGCCAGCGCTTCCGTCTGGGATATCGGCGACGGCGTTTTGTGCGTCGAATTTACAGGTAAAATGAATGCGCTGGACGATCAGGTTTTTGAAGCCTATCACAAATCCATCAAGCTCATCGGCGACGGCAGCGGCGATTATAAGGCCATGGTCATTTATAATGAAGGAAGCCATTTTTCCGCCGGGGCCAATCTGGGGCTGGCTATTTTTGCGATGAATATCGCCATGTGGCCTGCGATCGAGGATCTGGTTTCCGGCGGGCAAAAAGTTTATAAAGCCCTTAAATATGCTCCCTTCCCGGTTGTGTCCGCGCCCAGCGGCATGGCACTGGGGGGCGGGTGTGAAATTCTTCTTCACAGCGATCATGTGCAGGCGCATGCCGAAACCTATACCGGGCTGGTAGAGGTCGGGGTGGGTCTTATCCCCGGCTGGGGCGGGTGCAAGGAAATGATTTTGCGCTACATGGAAGAAGAACGCCAAAATTACGATAAGGCCACGGGCGGTAACACCGTATGGTTTTCACCGAAGACCACGCCCATGGGCGCAGTGCGCAAAGCCTTTGAAACGATCGCGCTGGCCAAGGTGGCCAAGAGCGCGCAGGAAGCGAAGGAAATCCGCTACCTCAAAGAAAGCGACGGCATCACCATGAACCGTGACCGGCTTTTGCACGATGCGAAGGAAAAAGCGCTGGAACTGGCAAAAAATTACACTGCACCAACGCCGGTAGAAGACATCCGCCTGCCGGGCCCCACGGGAAAATATGCGCTGGATATGGCGGTGGCGGATCTGCGCAAGTCCGGCAAAGCAACGCCTTATGATGTGGTGGTGTCGGCGGCCGTGGCAAAAGTTTTGTCCGGCGGGGAAAAAGCCGACTGGACCAATCCACTGAATGAGGACGATCTTTACAGGCTGGAACGGGAAGAATTCATGAAGCTCGTTCATAACGACGGCACGATGGCCCGCGTGGAACATATGCTGGAAAAAGGAAAACCGCTTAGAAATTAGAGACATAAAAAAACGGGCCTTCAACAGGCCCGTTTTTGTTTTTCTTCGTAAGCGAGGCTTACTTCAGACCCTTCATATAGTCCGGCTCATCGGCCTCCTGCATGATCTGAGTATCAACCGGTTCCGGCGGTGGCGCCATGACGGGTTCAGGAGGCTCTTCTTCCACAACCGGTTCGGCCACAGGCTCCGGCATTGGCGCCGGGGCCGGTTCTTCCTGCGCTGGCTGACGGTGGCCCATGATGCCGACGGTTCTTTCTTCCGTGTAGGCGGAATTGCGCCCGCAGCCGTCTAAATCAGCGTCGTTGCACGCCGGAATGTCCATACAGGCAGTGAGGGTCAGAGCTCCAAAAGCCACACATAGCGTTGAAAAAATCTTTTTCATCCTGGAAATCTTCCTTCTTTCAAATGTTTTTGATGGAAGGCATCCTATCCAATCCGGCACGGCATAGCAAGTTATCAGATAAAGGGAAGCTTATCCGAGGCTTGTTTCTATAATATGAAAATTTTTTTGTAACACACCCACAGGCTATAAATAGAAATTTTCCAAATGCCTGAGGAGCGCTTTTTCATCCAGGGCGCTGCCGGTAAGGTCTTCAAGTAATCCCAGAGCGCCAACGCTCCTGCCTTTGCTGTGGATGCTCTCTTTCAGCCACGTTCCGACAGGGCGCAGATTTCCCCGTTCGATACTTTGCGACAACGTGGTATCCGCGTCATGGAGCTTTTCATGGAGCTGTGCGGCCATCATATGCGACAGCGTGTTTGTCGCGATAAACCCGAACCGTCCTGTAAACCAGTCGGGATTTTGCAGCGCTCCTTCAGAAAGGTTTTCCGGCGTTTTTCCTATAAGCTCCTGACTTTCCGCTTTCCAGCGTTCCGGCAGGTCTTTGACGTCCAGATCCCCGTTGATAAGGTCTTTTTCAATCCGGTAGCGCAGCAAATCATGAAAAATTTTACTGAGTTCGTCGGCATTGTTGCGCATGGGCGTATCGGTAATAACCTTGCGCAAACGATAAAGGTTTTCCGGTTCGAAACTTTTGTTTTTGAACTGACGGAAAACGCCTTCGGCCCGGACGGCAACAAATTCAAAAAATTCCGGCGTCCGGCCAATGATCGTTTCATAAAGAATGCTCAGCGCGTTCTGGGTCAGGGTTCCCAAATCCTGCCCGACGGGCTGCGACTTCCACTGGTCGGGAAGGTTTTGCAGGTAGAGGCCGCGAGCGCCTTGATAGAGAGTGTCTTCCAGCGAATCGAGAAAGGTGTCTTCTTCCCCGCACCGCACAAGAACCCGCGCATCGTCAGGCGAACCGCCCGTCATCGGAGAAAGAGACGTGACAAGCAACGTCCCCCGGTTAAAATCAAACCCCATCAATTCCAAAAGCGTCTTGTTCAGCCACATCTGGTTTCCGCGTGAGAATTCCCCCTCCAGCGGCAAGGGCGCTTTTTCACCTTTTTGCTTTTCAAACGCGGCAGCGCGTAATTTTTTGAGCGGGCCCAAAATATTGTCATAAAGGTTGTCGATCCTGAGATTCCCGATATCGCTGGCATATCCCAAAAGAAGCGCGCGATAGAGCGAATCCGTGCCAAAGGCTTTCTGTTTAAGCTCTGCTATTTTTCGGTATAAATCGACAACCTGCTGAATATGGGGGGCCGCATCCTCCCAGTTATTTGCTTTGAGCGCGCTCGCGTGACGCTTGCGCCCCTCATTGGCAATCTGGACGGAGGCAATATAAAGCTCCGGCGGCAGGGCGGCCAGATGGGAATAGACACGGCGCATCTCGCTTAAATTGGCGCGATCCCATTCCCCCCATCTGTCCGGGTGTCTTTCCGCCTCATTTTCCACCCGTTCCAGAAGCCTGGTCACGGACGGCGTAGTCGTTTCGGCATATATCCGCTTGGTAATCGCAGAAATGTCGTGGATTCGTTTTTGAAGCCCGCCCGGCGGCATCGCGGTCATCATATCCGTGGCCAATGTGCTGCGAACGGAAAAAAGCGTATCCAGATTGCTGAAATAAAATTTCAGGTCGTTATATCCTTCGGCGGGCTCTGAAACGGCCTTTAATCCTGCGTTGTCTGTCATGATAACCCCTTGATGATCTCTATGATGATTTCCGGCTTGAAAGAAACCCATTTGCACTCCCGTAAACTATACTCTCGCCGATCAAGGTTAAAAATGCTTTAATTTAAGGAGTCTGAGGCAAAAGCAGAGAGAAAACATGTTCTGGAAAAAGAAGAAAAAAGAAAAAGCGCCGCAAAAACCCGAAGAGATGAGCCGGGAAGATATTCTTGCGCAGGCAAAGGCGAATGCTGCCGCGGCGCGGGAAGAAATCGGCAACGAAACACTGGATAAAATCAAAGAGGCCATGATGAGAAAGGAAAATTCTCCGATGGAACAGGCCAAGAAAATTATTAAAAAGATGGATCAGGACAAGGTACGGGACCAGCTCGCGGAATGGGCCAGAGAAAAAGGGCCGGAGAAAAAACCGGAAAAGAACTAGAAAAAAACCGGAAAAAGAAAAAACAAGGAATCAAAACTTCAAGACAAGGATTAGGAAGAATAAAATGCCGACTTACCAAGCCCCTTTGGACAATATCAAATTTGTACTGCACGACGTTCTGGATGCCGGCAAGCTGTGCGAATTGCCGGGCTATGAAGACGCCAGCCCCGACCTGATGGACCAGATTATCGAGGAAGGCGCCAAAATGTGTGAAGGGGAGCTCTTTCCCTTGAATCAAAGCGGTGACGAAGAGGGCTGCCATTTTGAAGACGGAAAAGTCAGAACGCCCAAAGGATTCAGGGAAGCTTACCAGGCCTTTGTCGAAGGGGGATGGTGCGGCCTGTCGGCAAGTGCGGAATATGGCGGCATGGGGTTGCCGCAAACGCTCAACACCGTCATGAAGGAAATGATCTGCAGCGCGAATATGTCGCTGGGCATGTATCCCGGCCTGTCTTACGGCGCATATGAAGCTTTGCACAAATTTGGTACGGAAGACCTGAAACAAACCTATCTGCCGAAACTGGTAAGCGGTGAATGGTCCGGTACGATGTGCCTGACGGAGCCTCATTGCGGAACCGATCTGGGATTGATCCGCACGAAAGCGACGCCGAATGACGACCGGTCTTACAATATTACCGGCACCAAAATTTTTATTTCCGCCGGGGAACACGACCTGACCGAAAATATCATTCATCTCGTTCTTGCGAAACTGCCGGATGCGCCGGAGGGTGTGCACGGCATTTCCCTTTTTGTGGTGCCGAAATTTTTGCCGGAAAACATGGCGCCAAATCACATCACCTGCGGCTCTATCGAACACAAGATGGGAATTAAAGCCTCCAGTACCTGCGTGATGAATCTGGAAGCCTCCAAAGGGTGGCTGGTCGGCGAAGCGCATAAGGGCCTGCGCGCGATGTTCGCTTTTATGAACGATGCGCGGCTGGGCGTGGCCATGCAGGGGCTTGGTATTGCCGAAGTGGCCGCGCAGAACGCGCTGGCCTATGCAAAAGACCGTCTTCAAATGCGGGCGCTGGACGGAGCAAAATATCCTGACAAACCGGCAGACCCGATTATCGTGCACCCGGACGTCCGGCGGATGCTGCTCACCTGCAAAGCCTTTACAGAAGGCGCGCGGGCGCTGTCTTACTGGGTGGCGATCAACCTCGATATTTCGCTAAAACATCCGGATGAAGCGGCGCGGCAAAAGGCAGACGATCTGGTGGCGCTTTTAACGCCCGTTATCAAAGCCTACCAGACGGATATGGGATTTGACGTTGCAAATATGGCAATGCAGGTGCATGGCGGTCACGGCTATATCCGTGAATACGGTATGGAACAATATGCGCGTGATGCGCGCATTGCGATGATTTACGAAGGAACGAACGGCATTCAGGCGCTTGATCTGGTCGGGCGGAAAATGCCGGCCCATATGGGCCGGTATCTGCGGCGCTTTTTTCATCCGGTATCGAAATTTATTGAAGATAATCAAGCCGATGAAAAAATGCAGGACTTTGTTTTCCCCCTCGCCAAAGCCTTTGCAAAATTGCAGCAATCCACGGCGATGATCGCCCAAAAAGGATTAAAAGACCCGAACGAAGCCGGCTCGGCTTCCGTTGACTACCTGCGCCAGTTTGCTCTGGTGGCCATGGCCTATATGTGGGCGCAGATGGCCAAGGTCGCGTTTGAAAAGGAAAACGAAAACAAGGAGTTTTACGGCTCCAAAATCAAAACAGCCCGCTTTTTCATGACCCGCATGCTCCCCGAAGCCGATGCCCGCTTTAAGATGATTCTGGCCGGCGCGGCGCCTCTCATGGACATGAAAGAAGCAGAATTCTAGGAAGACCGCTCCTCTTTAAAGGCTTTTAAAAAAAGGGGGGTTTTTTGAAATTTTCTTTTCAAAAACGTTAAACAGGCGTACGATTATGCCAATATGTCCTACTTGCGTAATATCACATTACAGGAAATTGAGAGGGCCCAGCGTCAGGGATGTGCTGCGGTTCAGGGTAATGTCGAAGAAATTTTGCACGGTTCGGAAAGCAGAAAAGAGCTGAAAAACCTTTTTCAAAAAGTTGCCGGTGTCTCAACGCACCTCATGGATAATTTCGAACCCCGTAAATATAAAAAGCGCGGCCATGTCAAAACCGACCCGAAAGAACTGAAAGCGATGATTCTCGGCGCGGTTCAGTCCGTCTACAGCCTTGGACATATAGAAGAGCATATCAATGTGAATGCGGCAGAATTACCGCTCATATCGTCTTTCACGGACCGTTTGTCTCTTTGGGCACAGCGCGTTCAATATGAGTTTTCTTTGAGATCCTCCATTCACACCTATCAAACGAACGGGCGGGCTATGGGACCGATCAGCGCGGCGCAGGCTTTTTGCCACGCGGTCACACATCACAGGCTGGAAAAAGAAGGCGGATTTGGTTTAAACTTAGGCAACCAACAACCTTTGCCGCTATAGATAAACCATGAAGCATTTAAAAACATCCGAAGAGCTTGGCTCTTACATTCAGGACGCGCGAAAAAAAGGACAGACCGTGGCCTTTATCCCGACGATGGGGGCGCTGCATGCAGGACACCTTGCGCTGGTGGAAGAAGGGTTGAAACGCTGCGATATTGCGGTTGTTTCCATCTTCGTGAACCCGACGCAGTTTGCGCCGCATGAGGATTTCGATTCTTATCCCCGTACATTGGACGCAGACATTCAAAAACTGGAACAGGTCGGCGCGCAGGCGGTCTGGACCCCGTCGGAGGCGGATTTATATCCGGACGGACCGGTGTCGGATATCCATGTCAGCGGGGTCAGCGAACCGCTGGAAGGAACGTTCCGGCCCCATTTTTTTGATGGCGTGGCAAGTGTTGTGGCGCGGCTCTTAAGGGCGGTAAAGCCCGATATCGCCTGTTTCGGTGAAAAAGATTACCAGCAGCTTCAGGTCGTGCAAAAAATGGTCGCCGAGCAACAGATCCCGGTCGAGATTGTGCCCGTTGGAATTGTCCGCGGCGAAAGCGGACTGGCGCTGTCTTCCCGAAACGCCTATCTGGACGAGGCGCAACATAAAATTGCCGTGCGGTTAAACCGGATCCTTTTTGACATGGCGGAAAAAGCGGCTGCCGGAGAAAATATTTCCTCAATCGACTCCTGGGGCAAGGCGGCGCTGGAAAAAGCCGGATTTGAAAAGATTGATTATTGCACAATCCGCGATGCCCGCAGTCTTTTAGAGCCTGTTGCAGGGCAGGAAAAGCGTATTCTGGCCGCCGCATGGATTGGCAAAACCAGATTGATCGACAATATCGCTCTTGCATAGTATCCTCTTTTAAAAAAGGAGTGTGTTCATGTCTTTCGAATCTGTAACCGAAGAAGTCAAATCCAAACTGTCCATGGCGTCCGGCCTGAATGCCAGAATGAAATTCGATTTCGGCGATGAGGGGATTATCTTTGTCGATGCCACACAAAATCCGCCGCACATCAGCCATGAAGACGAAGAAGCCGACTGCACGCTGATCTGTTCGCTGGATACCTTTCAGGGCTTTATAGATGGAACAAAAGACCCGAATATCGCCTTTATGATGGGCAAACTGAAAGTCAAAGGTTCCATGGGGCTGGCCATGAAGCTGAATGCCATTCTGGAAGATTAAAAAAAGTGCCGGGCAACGAACAACAATCTGTTCCGGAATGCACGCCTTACCGCCCCCGTCCGGGCCGCGCCTGTACGAAGATTTTTGTTCTTCTGTGCGCCGCAGTTATTTTATTTCTTACCCTTGCCTATTGCATAGACAAAGAAACCGTAGACACTTTGAAACAAAGCCTGTCCGTGGGCACGATTGTCGCGCTGGTCGTCGTCATCAATCTTATATCGTTTATCGTTTTTATGGTGATGTATGCCGCATGGCAGTGGGTCCGCTGCGATTTAAAGGCGCCTAGACCGGAAAATCATCTGGACTGATCCAGCCATTTTCCTACCGTTCCGGCAATTGTGCCGCTTGTATCTTTGGTCGTAAAAATACTTAAAAGCCGGTCTTCCGGATCCATAAAATAAATAAACGAAGAATGATCGACCGTGTAATCGTTCATGTCAGGGTCGCGGACTTTTTTGGAATAAACTTTATAGGATTTTTTGACAGCTTCTATCTGCGCCGCTGTGCCTGTCAAACCGACCAGATCAGGATGAAAAAGCCTGACATAGTTTTTCATGACATCGGCTGTGTCGCGCTCCGGATCAACAGTAATAAAGAGAGGCCGGATCTTTTTTGACCGCTCTCCCAAAAGATCCAGCGCCCCCGAAATTTTTTGAAGCTCCGTCGGGCAAATAGCCGGACAAAAGGTAAAACCAAAATAGATTAAACGATACTGACCGGAAAAATCCCGGTCCGTAACGGGTTTCCCATTATGGTCGGTCAGGGAAAACGGCCCACCGAAATTTTCAGCCTGAACGGACAAGACCGAAGGCGCAACAGCTGTTTTATCAAACCAGACATAAGCCCATGCACCCAAAACTGCCAGTCCCGCGCCAATCGCCGCCATCAGGATAATTTTTTTCAGGTGTGTTTTCATCCCCCTCTTATAGGATGTTTCAGAGCCTTTTTAAAGAACTTCCAGCATCTCTGCGACAAGCGGATGGCGCACGATATCGGCGTTTCCAAGCCGCACCACGGACACGTTCGGCAGGGTTTCCAGTCGCTTTGCAATATCGCCCAGACCGGACAGGCCCTCCAGAAGATCGGTCTGGTCCGGATCTCCCGTCACCACCATGGTGGAGTGCCAGCCCAGCCGTGAAAGCAGCATTTTCAGCTGCCCGTAGGTGCAGTTCTGGGCTTCGTCAATCACCACAAAGGAGTTATTGAGCGTGCGCCCGCGCATAAAGCCGACAGGCGCAATCTCAATGGTCCCGTCATCAATATATTGCCGGACTTTCCTGCCGCCGAGCCGATCGCCCAAAGCATCATAGAGAGGACGCAGGTAAGGCGCCATTTTTTCATTTAAATCACCGGGCAGGTATCCGAGAGACTCTCCGGCCTCCATCGCCGGGCGGGAGAGGATAATACGTTCAATCTGTTTTTTCTCCAGCGCTTCAACGGCGCTGGAAATCGCCAGGTAGGTTTTGCCTGTCCCTGCCGGACCGATCGCCAATGTCAGGTTCCGCTCCTTGATAGATTGAAAAAGGACCTTTTGACCTTCCGAGCGGGGCTTGATGTTCTTCACATATTTTTTATCCCGCCGTCCGTCGATTTCTTCATCAAGAGGATGCCAGTCCCCTTGAGGTTCCTGCGAAGGATCGTCGAAAATTTTGCGAACCACGTTGGTGCTGCGGCCTGCATCCTTATAATTTTTTCGGGATTTTTTTGACATGCAAATCTCCTTCGGCTGGGGTGAGTGGGCAGGATAAAACCGGGTATAAAAAACGCCGCAAGAAAACCTGCGGCGCGTTTGTCTGTGCCTTGAGAATCGTTATATCTGTTTAATGTAGATAATCCCAAAGAGAACCCTCAAGATTTCTTATTTCACAGGGATCAGTCTATCAAAAAAGAAGGCAGGTTTCCAATGAATAGCAAAAAAGAGGGGAAAAGCGGATCAGGCGGCCTCTTGCATGGCAAAAATCCCGCCCGTTTTCCCAGCATTTTTGATATTTTTTTGAATCATCCACCAGGCAGCTTTTGATGCCAGTCTGCCGCTGACGCCTTTCGGATCAAAACCGCAGGCTTTAAAAATCATGGATACAGCCCGGTCCAGCTGGGGTTTTTGATAGTAGCTATAAGCCCTTCGCATATATTCACGGTTCCATGTCTTGCGCTCATACCGGTCGTCTTCCGCCGCATTGGCGGCAAAAAAGGCGTAAGACAGTTCATCGTCTTCCGTTTCGGCAATGCGCCCCAGAGCAATTTTCAGGCGTTTTACCCTGCCGATATTATCCTGCTTCAGGTAACGGCGAAGCGTGTCATAAAATATTTTGTAATGCCGGAATTCGTCCCCTGCGATTTTGGCACAAATTTCTTTCAGGACAGGCTCATCTGTGGATGCCCCAATGGCGGAGTAATAGGAGGACGTGCCGGTTTCAACCATGCAGCGGGCGATCATTTCGCCGGCGCGCGAACCCCGCACGGAATTATCGTTGGCAAAATGTTCGATCTTATACCCTGCGCGGAATCTGGCCATGGCGGTTTCCAGGCTCCAGTCCGGGTCGATCTTTTCCGCCCACATGCCCAGTGCCTTGCCGTGCTGCACCTCTTCGGACGCCCAGACAGGCAGCGCTTTTGCAAGTTCCTGATCGCCTTCAAAAACGCGGCCCAAATACTCGGCGTAGCTTTCAGCGTTATATTCCACCAAAGCCGCCGCCTTGATAACCTTCAGAAGATCGCCGTCAACCCTGGACGCATCCAGCCGATCCCAAGGTAAGTCCTCAATGCGCCAATGTTCGTAAACCATCGCAAAAGCCTTTCCCGTTAGAGCTTATTCCGCCGCCACTTTATCCGGACCGTCGCCGCCGAAAATCCCCTCTTCGAAAACCTCTTCCCACGTGCCGCCGGTGGAGGCTTTGGAATATTCCGTCGCGCGGTTTTCAAAGAAGTTCGTGTGTTCCGCCCCGTTGAGCATTTCATCCATCCACGGCAACGGGTTCTTCTCGATCCCGTAGACGGGATCCAGCGTCAATTGCTGCAGGCGGCGGTCACCGATCCAGCGGATATAATTTTTGACCTCTTCGGACGTTAAACCTTCAATATCGCCCATCTCAAAGGCAAGATCGATAAAGGCGTCTTCGTGCCCGACAATTATTTTACAGCTTTCCGTGATTTCCGCCTTCAGCTCATCATCCCAGATATCCGGGTTTTCCTGAATGAACGTGTTGAAGAGCTTGATAATCGACAGGCAGTGCAGGGTTTCGTCCCGCACGGACCAGGTGATAATCTGCCCCATGCCCTTCATTTTATTAAAGCGGGGAAAGTTCATCAAAATAGCGAAAGAGGCAAAGAGCTGCAGCCCTTCCGTAAAGCCGCTGAAGAGCGCGACCGTTTTGGCAATATCACGGCGGGAGGACATATTCGCCGTTTGCATGTAATCATATTTGTCCTTCATTTCCTTGTATTTCATGAAAGCCTGATACTCGACTTCTGGAATGCCAAGCGTATCCAGCAAATGCGAATAGGCCGCAATATGAATGGTTTCAATATTGGAAAAAGCCGAAAGCATCATCTGAACCTCGACCGGGCCGAAGACACGGGCGTAATGTTTCATGTAACAGTTATTCACTTCCACATCGGCCTGCGTGAAAAAACGGAAAATCTGCATCAAAAGATTCTTTTCCGACGGGGACAGCTTGTGTTTCCAGTCGCGGATGTCTTCGGCCATGGGCACCTCTTCCGGCAACCAGTGAACGCGCTGCTGCGTCAGCCATGCTTCGTAACACCATGGATACAGGAACGGTTTATAAACATGGCGTTCCTGCAGAAGGGGGGAATCACTTTTGGTCACATCATCCGTGATCGGCGCGAGTTTCGGGCTCATCAATTTACTCCTGTTGGTTAGGGTTGCCATTTTAAACACTGAAAGCCGCAGATGTGAAGGGTTTTGTGCAGGATTCATATGATCTGGAACTTCCGGAGTTCACCTTCCTTTTCCCAATAGTTTGATGGAAAAGCGCTTCCATTCCGGCCTATCTTGTTGAGTCCAAACAATTTTCCATTACTTTGTTTTAAAAATTTCATCTTCATACTCCTTGTTCGTCTCCTTTGCCTCCGTTTACGCCCTTATCTGGCGGGCCGGCTGAAAGGACTTATTATAGGATATTATGCCTATATAAGCAAGGATCTTATAGTCATTCCCCTTGAGAATCGTACGTTTTTTCATTTTTTACCTGTATCCATTTTTCGTCATCCCCCGGTTTATCCGGGGGATCCAGTGCTTTTGATCCTGGATTCCCCGCTTTCGCGGGGAATGACGAAGGCGCCTCAAAAGAGCCCCAAAAGGGGCCTTTCTGTCCCTGTTAAGAGATTTATAACCCATTGATCTGTATAATGTTTTCAACGGGTTTTGCCCTTTTTGCAATTGGACGATGAAATTCGGTAAAATGATGCCATGAATGCGAAAAAGCCAGATACGGCGCTGAATCCTGCGCTGGAAGCGGATAAGCTCCTCCCTCCGGAGAATGAAGGGGAGAGGCTTTCCGGCGCGTTTGCGCGTCACACGGCCCAGTCAAAGCCTAAAAACGGCCCTGAGGAAGACGGCCGCTTTGTTTTTATGGCTGCCTCCGGGATGTTCGGAAATATTTTACACGAAGCGGACCAAAAGGGGATAGAGGCTCCGGAAAGAGGGGCCTCCAGTTCGTTTTCACAGGCCACGGGCCAGTATCACCGGTCCAGCGAGATTGTAACGGCGTCCTATAGCGGCTCGGAATACGGCTACAGCGCGGGCGTTGAAAAACTGTTGAAAGCCGGCAACCCGAAAGTCGTCGGATATATCGAAACGGCCGTTCAGGCCGCGCAGGCACGGGGACTGAACCCGCAGCTTTTTGTGAACCAGCTTTATGCCGAATCCGGATATCGTGAGGATGTGGTCACCGGACAGAGATTGTCCTCGACCGGGGCAAGAGGCGTAGGACAGTTTATGCCGGAAACAGGCGCCCGGTACGGCTTGCACAGCCCCGCCGATTTTGCAAATCCTGAAAAAAGCATCAATGCAGCGGCAGAGTATATGAAAGATTTGACAAACAGGTACGGATCGCAGGAACTGGCTATTGTCGCCTATAACGGCGGCGGCGGCGCCATTAATCTGGCCAAAGAGGGTCTGGGCGAGTCGAATATTACGATCGACCAGTGGAACCAATTCATGGCAGAGCGGCGCATATCCAGCCCTTCAGCAAAAGCATCAGCCTGGCAGAACGAGACATACACGTATGTGAACAAAATTCTGGTGCCGCCGAGCGATTCGACTGAAAATCAGGACGTTGCCGCGCTCAACAACGAAGGAAACGGCGTCAAGGTTGCGGCGGCGGTTTCCCCGCCACCCGCGCCCGCCTAGCCAGAGCATTCTTCTTTTAGATTGGGGCACCCCCATCGTCACCCCCGCGCAGGCGGGGGTCCAGTCCGTAGAAAAGGAGCGCGGCAAAGCCGCGCACATCCCTGAATCCCCGCCGTTTAAGCGATGCTGCGCATCGCCGCGGGGATGACGGTGAAAAAGATTCAACCCTGTCCTTTCCGAGCGCAGCGAAGAATCCCCGGGAAACTCTGAGATCCTTCGCCTTCGGCTCAGGATGACAAAAATGCTCTAAAATCAACGCAGCGCTGGAGCGCCAAGGCTCTTTTCAGAAATACTTAGCCGTTTACTGACAGCTCAGGCATTCTTCGTATTGCGTTTCCTGCTGCTGCGCCGGCGCCGGCTGTTCGGTGAGTTCCGGCGCGCGGCCTTCGCTTTCGCGGCTGCGGATCCAGCTTGCGTTGCTTTCGGCGCGCTGGATGGATTTGGAGCGGCAGTAATAAAGGGATTTCACCCCTTTCTTCCAGGCCTGCCAGTGGAGGCCGTGCAGGTCCCTTTTGTGCACATTCGCCGGCAGGAAGAGGTTGATGCTCTGCGCCTGACAGACAAAAGGCGCCCGGTCCGCCGCATGTTCGATCACCCAGCGCTGGTCGATTTCAAAGGCCGTCTTGAACACGTCTTTTTCCTCGTCGCTGAGGAAATCCAGATGCTGGACGGACCCCTCGTTGGTGAAAATGGAAGACCAGACGTCTTCGGTATTTTGTCCTTTTTCTTCCAGAAGCTTTGTCAGGAATTTGCTTTTCACCGGAAAGGACCCGGAAAGCGTTTTATGGGTGTAGGCGTTCGCCGCGACCGGCTCAATCCCCGCGGAAGAGCCGCCGCAAATAATGGAAATGGACGCAGTCGGCGCAATCGACATTTTGTTCGAAAAACGCTCCATGATTCCGTAATCGGCCGCATCCGGACAGGCCCCGCGTTCTTCCGCCAGTTTGCGGGACGCATCGTCGGCGCCGCGTTTGATATGCTGGAACATCCGGCGGTTCCAGACCTTGGCCATCACGCCCTCGAAGGGAATCATCTTGGACTGCAGGAAGGAATGGAAACCCATGGTGCCAAGCCCCACGGAACGCTCGCGCATCGCCGCGTATTTTGCGCGTTTCATCGAATCGGGCGCTTTTTCAATGAAGTCGGACAAAACATTATCCAGAAAGCGCATGATATCTTCGATAAGCTGCGGATGGTCCTGCCATTCCTCGAATTTCTCAAGATTGAGGGACGACAGGCAGCAGACCGCCGTCCGTTCGTTCCCCAGATGGTCCTTGCCCGTAGGCAGGGTGATTTCCGCGCATAGATTGGACATCTTCACATTCAGGCCCGCCATTTTGTGGTGGTCCGGAATATGGTCGTTCACATGGTCGATAAAGACGATATAGGGCTCTCCCGTTTCAATGCGGGCGGTCAACAGGCGAATCCACAGATCCCGCGCACTGACTTTGGCGACAACGGATTTGTCCTTCGGCGATTTCAGCGCCCATTCCTCGCCATTTTCAACGGCATGCATAAAGTCGTTGGTGACCAGAACGCCGTGATGGAGATTCAGGGCCTTGCGATTCGGGTCCCCGCCGGTGGGACGGCGAATCTCAATAAATTCCTCGATTTCCGGATGCCAGATGGGCAGGTAAATCGCCGCAGAGCCGCGGCGCAGGGACCCCTGGGAGATGGCGAGGGTCAGGGAATCCATCACGCGAATAAAAGGCACGATACCCGACGTTTTGCCGTTGCGGCCCACTTTTTCGCCGATCGAGCGCACATTGCCCCAGTAAGAACCGATGCCGCCGCCCAGAGAGGCCAGCCAGACATTCTCGTTCCACAGCTCCACAATATTTTCGAGACTGTCGCCCGATTCGTTCAGGAAACAGGAAATCGGCAGACCGCGGCTGGTGCCGCCATTGGACAAAACAGGCGTGGCCGGCATAAACCAGAGTTTGGAGATATAATCGTACAGGCGCTGCGCATGGGCCGAATCATCCCCGTAATACATCGCCACACGCGCAAAAAGATCCTGCGGCCCTTCTTCCGGCAATAAATACCGGTCATACAGGGTTTCAATCCCGAATTTTGTGAGATTTTCGTCCCGGGAGCGGTCGATCTGGACACGGTTCCCCCCCTCAATCTGCGCATAGTCAAACATTCCCTTACTCCCTACCCGTAAGAAATTAAAGCCTGTGAATTTTTATGTGGAGAAGCTGTGTGTAAACACAACCCCTAGCGGTTAATCTTTGACAAGCATACTACATATCGTAGGACTGTCCAGACAAAAAAACGGTTTTTCACGGCGTTTTGGGGGCAATTTTGGATGCACTGGTATGCTGAAAACATGCCTCAATTGCCTGAATTCTCACATAGATTTGTATTTATCGACAGCTTTTACCAGCCATTAAAAAGAAACAATCTTTCAAAAAAATTATCCGGAGGCCGGAGCGGATATTGCCTCTTTTTCCACGCGGCGAACAAAACCGCGAAGAGCCCCTTCCCGTCCCGCCGCGTTGCCTATACTATTACAGAGCTGTGACAAACAGCTTCTGATGCACAAATTCAAATGATACAGGACTACACGGAAGGACCGCCGCTTTGATTCGCCGATACCGCCAAACCAAAATTGTCGCCACTCTTGGCCCCTCTTCCAGCGAAGAGCCCATGATTCGGAAGCTTCTGGAAACGGGCGTCGATGTCTTCCGGCTCAATTTTTCGCACGGAACGCATGACGATCATAGAGCCCGCCTGCAAACGATTCGCGCGCTTCAGAAAGAATATGACCGCCCGATCGGTATCCTGGCGGATCTTCAAGGGCCTAAATTTCGCATCGGCCAGTTTAAAAACGGCGCGATCGACCTGCATGAAGGCATGAAACTCCGCTTTGACCTCGACCCGGCTCTGGGCGATGAAACACGCGTTTGCCTGCCGCATGCGGAAGTGCTGCGTGCCCTGAACGAGGAGTCGGAAATCCTGCTGGATGATGGAAAGGTGCGCGTGCGCGTCCTCCAAAAAAGCGATGGCGCGCTGGACGTGGAGGTTCTCGCAGGAATAAAGCTTTCGAACAATAAAGGCTTTAACGTGCCCGGTGTCGTTCTGCCGGTTTCAGCCCTGACGGAAAAAGACCGGCTGGACCTGACCGCCGCGCTGGATATGGGCGCAGACTGGATTGCCCAAAGTTTTGTGCAGCGGGCGGAAGACGTGGCGGAAACAAAAAAACTTATTCAGGGCCGCGCCGCCCTGATGGCGAAAATCGAAAAACCCAGCGCCGTAAAACACCTGGATGAAATCCTGGACCATGTCGACGGGATTATGCTGGCGCGGGGCGATCTGGGTGTGGAAATGCCGCCGGAAGACGTTCCCGCGTTGCAAAAACGGATTGTCCGGCAAGTGCGGACCGTGGGAAAGCCCGTGATTGTCGCCACGCAAATGCTCGAATCCATGATTGAAAATCCCCGGCCGACCCGCGCGGAAGCCTCCGATGTCGCCACAGCGGTTTACGACGGGACCGACGCGGTCATGCTTTCGGCGGAAACGGCCTCCGGACATTATCCGGTAGAAGCCGTGTCCATGATGGACCGCATCTGCCAACGCACGGAAGCCGATCCGGCCTATCGCGAAATCATAGAAAGCAATCAGCCCAAAACCGAAAACGACGCATCCGACGCCATCACCGTCGCCGCGACTTATGTCGCCAGAGACACCCATGCCGCCGCGATTGTGAATTACACCTCTTCCGGCTCCACAACGCTTCGAACGGTCCGGCAAAGACCCGATATCCCGATTTTGTGCCTGACGCAGAATATATCGACCGCCTGCCGCCTGATGCTGTCTTACGGCGTCCGGACCTTTCATGTGACCGACGTCAGCAGCTTCGCCGAAACGGTCAAAAAGGCCACCAAACTCGTGAAAGAAAAAGGCTACGCCCAGAAAGGCGAACGCATCGTCCTGACCGCCGGCGTTCCCTTCGGCACGCCGGGCAGCACGAACGTCCTCAGAGTGGCCTGGGTGGAATAAAGGCTACCGGTTCCCGGCCAGAACAGATTCTCCGTCATTTCCGCGCATCGTGCGAACCATGAGCGGACTGTCGTAGGTCCAGACAGTCTCTTCATTAAAGGCGAAATGCGGTTTATAGCGTCTGGCGAACTCGCGGCGGTCCACGGTGTCTTCGCGGTTATCCAGAATCAGTTCGTCCCCTTCAAAATTGATGACAAGAAACGCATGGTCCGTGCCGCTATAGATATCGTAGACCATCGCAATGCGCATCGCTTCGGGCGAAACGCCAAGCTGTTTGAGGGTCAGATATTTGGCAATCGCAAAATCCTCGCAATCGCCTGAAAAATCGAGAAACTCAACCATCGTCGCCCAGTGGTCTTTCTTGCCGTACACCCAGTTGTCCTGACGGTAGGGCAAGAGATTGAACCAGTTATTCACCGCCAGAATCCGGTCTTTTTCGGGTACGTTCTGCAACGTTGTGATAAATTTTTGCCAGACGGCAATGCGCAGCGAAGGACATTCCTGCGGCGCCTTTTGACATTGGAGATAAAAGTCCTCTTCCTGTGCGGCCTGATCCAGAATGCGTTTCCACTGCGGCAACGCGCCGGCGCTCTCGTGCCTGCCGATCGGCGCGGGAAAGAAAGAGGCCCCCCGATCCGCCGCGAAGGCCGGCAAGCAGCATATCAGCCAGAACAGGCCGGCCAAAAACAACAGGCGCATAAACCCCGAAGAGAAAATATAAGCAGGAGCCATTATACTCACTTACAAACAAACGGTAAAATATTTACGTAAGTGAAGGCTACGGATGCATCATGGACGAGTCAAGATGAGGGCAAAATCTGTCCTCATCAAATTAAGACGTCAGGTCTCTTGGAATTCTATTGCGCGGCGGAAGCAACAACCGTTACGTTTCCACGCGGCTTGGTGTGGAGCCACCAGGCTTCGCGATTGATCGAAAAGATCGGCTTGTAATGCGACACCCGATCCGCACGGGGAGTCGTTTTCATCTGGTTGTCCAGAATAACCGGACCGCCATCCGTGTAGACGATCAAAATGGCGTGCGGCACATTCTTCTGAAGGTCCTGAACAATCGCAATCCGCAGACGGCTTTCAGGAACGCCCAGCATCCGCAGCGCCGTATATTTGGCGATAGCAAAGTCTTCGCAATCCCCGCCACGGGTGAAAAATTCGACCGGCGTCGCCCAGTAATCATTCTTCCCGTAATTTTTAGAATCGCCAACATAACGAACCTTATTGACCATCGTATTGACCTGCTCCGCCATTTTATTCAAAGGAAGACCCTTCAGACCTTCCAGCTGTGCGCGAAAATCCGCCATTACTTTTTGACCGTGGGACTGGCTGAGCGCCGCATCAAAACGCGTAAACATGCCCGTCCATTTTGTGAAAGCCTTCAGGGAACTCGACCGCTTTTCCGTCGAGCCGAAAATCTGGGGGTGATAACTCACCTGCTGGATGGCATTCGTCTCCAGCGCAATGCGGGAGGGAACATCCTTGATCGTGCTGGCGCGGGCGGATTTCGCAATCCCCATACTGGACAGCGCCAGAAACGCCGTAATGGACGTTGTCATAAAACGCAGGGCAAACTGCTCCACAAGGGTCTGGCGCAACGCCGCCTTATCAACAAAATGCTCTTCAACAAGGACGCGGCCAAGCTTGCGGCCGGACGTCTTGCTTATTTGCAGGGCATGGCGCAGATCATGCGGAGACAGACGCCCATCGAGAACAAGAAGCTCCCCAAGCTTGTTTCGATGCAGCCTGGTCTTCAATCCCGAAAGTATTCCGCGATGAATCTTTTGCTGTTCGGTGTTTTGCCCCATTGTCGCCTCCGCCACCTTATTTATTTGCCGTAACTATATTATTATGGCGCGAAATGATTGACGAAATCCTAACAAACGGGCAAAAAGCGGAGATATTTATGGTTAAAAAAGAATGAAAAACGTTTAATTAAAGAGCTCAAAAAAGACAGGAAAAACACGTGAGTACAAATGATCTCAGCGCAATTGTGAAAAAAATGGCCGGCACGCGCGTTCTGGTGATCGGCGATATCATGCTCGACAGCTTCGTTTACGGGGAAGTTTCGCGGATATCGCCCGAAAGTCCGGTGCCGGTTTTATCCATTTCACACGATAATAAAATGCTGGGCGGCGCGGGAAACGTCCTGTCCAACCTTTCAGGGCTGGGAGTCCGCAGCAAGGTGATTTCCGTCATCGGTGCGGACGAAAACGGAAAGGTGCTGCGCGGGATCGCCGAAACGCTGGGTGCGGACGCAAGCGGCCTGATCGAGGACGATTCGCGGCCAACGACGCTGAAAACCCGTTACCTCTCCCGCAACCACCAGCTGCTGCGGACGGATTTTGAAAACACGCACGAGGTGTCTGAAGAAATATCAAACAGAATTCTTCAGGAGGCTGAAACCGCGATCGCCAATGGCATCGGGGCGATCGTGCTGTCCGATTACGGCAAGGGCGTCCTCACAAAAAATATTATTTCCGGGATTATCCGACGGGCAAACACCAAAAACATACCCGTCCTGGTCGATCCGAAAGGAAATGACTACGGTTGTTATAAAGACGCCGATGTCGTCACGCCCAATCGCAGGGAACTTTCCGAAGCCACAGGCGGAATGCCGGTCAAAGAAGACAGCGATATCGTAAAGGCCGCCGAGCAGCTCATGACCCGAAACGGTATTAAAGCGGTCGTTGCAACGCGCAGCGAAGACGGCATGAGCATTGTTCGCGCCCGCAAAGAGGGGGGCTTCGAACAGCCCGTCCATCTCAAGACGGAAAGCCTGGAGGTTTTCGATGTCTCCGGCGCAGGAGACACGGTCATCGCCACAATCGCCGCCGGACTGGCTACAGGGGCCAGCCTGGTCGAGGCGGCGGCGCTGGCCAACGTCGCGGGCGGCATCGTGGTCAGTAAAATCGGCACGGCCGCCATTCGCGCGGCGGAACTGATCAAGGCCCAAAACACCAAAGAATATGCGCTGCAAACAGGGCCGGTGGGCGACATTTCCACCATTGACCGCGCGCGTCAGGCGCGCGTTTTGCCTTTGGAAGACGCCGTGGAGCAAGTCCAGAAATGGCGGGCGCGGGGCCTGCGGATCGGATTTACAAACGGCTGCTTCGATATTTTACACGCCGGCCATGTCGGATATCTCAATCAGGCGCGGAATAAATGCGACCGGCTGGTTGTCGGTTTAAACCATGACGCATCCATCCGTATTCTGAAAGGACCGGACCGCCCCGTGAACGGTCAGGACGCCCGCGCCAGCGTTCTGGGCGCGCTGGGATCCGTGGATATGGTGGTTTTTTTCGGCGCGGAAGAAAAGAGTGAGGACAACACGCCCTGCGCTCTGGTATCAAGCCTCAGACCTGATATCTTTTTCAAGGGGGGGGATTACGAGATAGAAGACCTGCCCGAGGCAAAGATTGTCCGGTCTTATGGCGGGGACGTGCGGATCATGACGCTCTATGAGGGGTTTAGTACAACGTCCACGATTGAAAAAATGACAGACAAAAAGGATAAGGTGGCCTGATGGTTTTAAGCGGATTGCCGGACGAATTTGAACAACAAAAATATGCCTTCCAGAAAGTGGATGCGAGCGCAGCCAAACTTATCCGTTACTGGCTGAAAGAACCGCATGTCGAGGACTGGTGGACTCCCTCCGAGGAAGCCATGCAAATTATGGAGCAGGCAACGGACAATCCGGATTCAAAGGTCGTGCGGTATATCGCCTCCCATAACGGCCGGGATTTCGCCTATATCCAGTGTTACGACCTGGCGGAAAAACCGGACATCTGGGAAAACAACCCGCAGCCGGAAGGCACCTTCGGGATCGACCAGTTTATCGGCGATCCGCAGATGATCGGATTCGGCCACGGCACCAATTTCATCAAATCCTTTATCGAAGAGCTGAAAAAGCAGCCCGAAGTCAAAAAAATTATTGTCGACCCCGCGCCGGACAACTCTCCGGCCATTAAATGTTTCGGCCAGGTAGGCTTCCGCACCGAAAAGGAAATCGAAACCCCGAACGGGCCGGCCCTTTTGATGAGCATCATAAACGAATAGTTTTCTTTTGTTATGCCGGTTTAACACAAGGCAGGAATGATGAAATGACGGGTAAAAAGAAATCTTTGCGAAAAGCTTACATGCAGGCACGTCTTTTAGGTTTGGAGGAAGATAGGGAAAGAACGGAGTCTTTTGTTCGCCGTTATATGCGTTCAGCAAGTTTCGATCTGAAGCCCCGTTCAAAAGAAGCCCCCCGCGGAGAACGGGGCAAACGCTTTAAACCTTCACCTTTCAGCCAAACCTGATCGGTCTACGCAAACCTTCTGGAATTTCCTGAAAGAGATTGAGTTTGAGACCTTTAAAATCCGCCCGGCAGCAGCGGTTGAATTCTTCGCCGGGTCGTCCGGCCGTTTATAAGCTCAGCACACATCACATTGATAAAACAGGCATTTATGAATAGAATCCAGTGATGAAAAAATGCCTTTTCATTATTGGATTGCTTCTCATTGCTGTTGGGGTTTTTGAATTCCACCCGGCGGTGGAATACTCGCGTGCTGTCGTTCCAGAAGAAGTTTATGTCGGCAAAGACTGTGATTGTGGCTGCATCATGGGCAGCCGTCCCTGGTACAGCCGATTCAATTATTGGTTTTGGCTTTGGGTGATTGCTATACCCGTCATTGTTTTTTCCGTGAAGCCCTCAGCACCAAGATGGCAGCGTGCCATAAGTACAGGGATTTGTATTGGTATCGGTTATGGCTTAACCCTTTTGGCCTTGGATCTTAGTAGCGATATCCGAAATGGGCCTTTTTGGGTAGCAGATGATTATCCATGGCAAAAATCATGGGATGATCCTGGGGTTGATTGTGTAAGCTCCCAGATGGGCGCACGTGTTTTCACACTTCTTTTTGGATGGATTTATGCCGCGATATACACCGGATGGTGGGAAATGATCTGGTATCAATATCTCAAGCGCAGAACCGGCTTGATAGATGAAAATTTCAAAAGAGATATTCTAACCAAGACCGTTGTTTTTATTTCCACTCTTGTGGCTAAACTGATCTTGTTTGTAGTGATTGCGCTTCCTTTCGCCGTTGCTGGTTACCACATTCTAGAATGGCTTGATCTGTTGGAGCCACTCAGATAATTTCTCTTTTAGTTTTACCGAACCGGTCAATTTTGTTTCCCAGTTCCCTGTAATTGGATAAGCAGTTCCACCAAATTCTGTCCATTTGTAGTCTTCGAACTCTGGGTTTTTAGTCGAAGAGGTTCCAATGAGAGCTTCCCGAATATCTGCAATATCAGTCACCTCATCAAAATATTCATATTTTACGGTAGCCACAATAGATAAAATATTGCCGTCTTTAGTAACAACTCCTCGGGTAAGAGTTCTTATTGTTCCACCACCCAAAACCCAATGAACTTCACCCAGTCGGTCGTATGAATTTTCTGTGGTATATGTTAATGGTCCGGATTTAATTTCACGCATTTTATCGGCGACTTGTTCTTGAACATTTTTGAACATGACTTCACGAGCTTTGTCTATAATATCTCTCAGATAACCTATTTGAGGTAAAGTGACACCTTGACCTCCGCCAGTATAAAAGTGCCACCCAAAATCAAACGTATCCCATTTATCGTGTGCATCATTGATGTCACTTATAACTTCCTGTCTCAATCCCTGGGCTTCATTCACGGGCTCCGCCCGGCAGCGGCAGTTGAATTCTTCACCGGGGTCGGGAGAGTCGGCCAGATCGCGCACCGCGCCGTTGAGGGCGGCATGGGAGTTGCGGACTTTAAGCGGGCGCAGAATGTAATCTTGCAATAGTCTCTGCAAAGTTCCGTATTTCCGATTGTCTCTTGCCAAGATCGGATTCTTCGAGATTAAAACTTTGTTTCCAAGCTTCCGTTACAATAGCAGCGATATTTTCCACCGTGGCTTCATCATGATCCAGTTCAGCAAATGCCCGGGCTAAAGCCTCGGCTTCGGAGTCATATTCATCTGCTGGTGCCCCTAGCGTAATATAGCCCTCGATATCAGCCTGTCTTAATAGAGATGCAATTGTCTGAGTAGTAATTTTCATTTTTAGTTCTCCTACCTTAATTCCACCAAAGCGTAATAATTTTTCCTGAATTCCTGCCTTGCGTTTCTTCAACAACCGTTAAGCCGTTCGAGCCTTTATAAACATTCTGGGGCGTCCCATATTTTCCTGTCTTTGTTGTAACATTACCAGATTCTTTTGCTGTTCTAATGGCTTCTTCAATGTCTTTTTGCGAAGCGCTTCTTTGGTTTGAACGCAAAGCACCATGGTCTGTATAGTCGTCCTTTTTGCGCGAATGTTTAAGAATTCCTCTGAGAATTTTGAAAATTCGTCCCAGCCTGAGAGCTGGAATTAAAAATAGTTCTGGATAAACGGGTTTAATGGCGTCCGAATAAGCGTTTTCATCAATTGGCTCCGCCCAGCAGCGGCAGTTGAATTCTTCGCCGGGTCGTCCGGCCGTTTATAAGCTCAGCACACATCGCATTGATAAAACAGGCATTTATGAATAGAATCCAGTGATGAAAAAATGCCTTTTCATTATTGGATTGCTTCTCATTGCTGTTGGGGTTTTTGAATTCCACCCGGCGGTGGAATACTCGCGTGCTGTCGTTCCAGAAGAAGTTTATGTCGGCAAAGACTGTGATTGTGGCTGCATCATGGGCAGCCGTCCCTGGTACAGCCGATTCAATTATTGGTTTTGGCTTTGGGTGATTGCTATACCCGTCATTGTTTTTTCCGTGAAGCCCTCAGCACCAAGATGGCAGCGTGCTATGAGAACAGTGGTCGCTATCGGTTTTTGTTACGGCATTATGAATTTGGCACTGCATCTCATGTGGGATATTCGCAATGATCCATTTATCGTCAACGCTCACCCTGACTTCTTAAATATGGATCTCAAGACATGGGATATGAAATGCGCCAACATTGCCGATGGAGCCAGTATTGTTTTTACGCTTCTTTTTGGCTGGATTTACGCCTCTGTATATACCGGGTGGTGGGAAATAATCTGGTACCAATACCATAAGCGTAAAACTAGACTGATCGATAAAGCGTTTAAAAGAGATTGGATCAGCAGGATTGTGGTTTGGGTTTCGGCCACAATAACAATCTTAATAATTGCAGGGATAATTGCTCTTATGGCACTTCTTATATTTGAAAAATATTCATGAGTTATTTTAAGTCTTGGCCAACCCTTTTAATTGTACTGGATAATTTTGTTTTCCACTTGCCATGAATAAAATACGGGGTGCCTCGAAGCTCTGTCCAGTCTCCTTTCTCAAAATGCAAGCGTAACCATTCGGGCATATTCTCTGGAATTACCAAAGGTAAAGTTTCATATAGATAAGGGTAGCCTTTTTTCTGAAACTTTTTATTGAGTTCACGAATACTGGCTGGATCGGTGAAGTCGTCAAAAAACGTGTAAGTGACTTCTGCATCGATAATGAGGCATTTGCCATTTATGGAGACGGTTCCAATGGTTTCACTGCTTACTGTGGCATCGCCGATAGGATAAGAAATGCCTCCGAATTCGTAGGTATTTTCTGTTGTATAACGAAGCTTTCCCTGTTCAATCTGTCTGGCTAAATCTACAACTTGTTCTTGAACAGGTATAAAAACCTGAGTTTTTGATTCCTCAATAATAGGGGCAAGCCATCCTATATCCGGCAATGTAATGCTTTGACCACCAGCTATATAAAAATGGACAAGATAATCCCACCACGCCCATTGATTCTCAGCATCATTGATACCACTAATGACATTCTGCGTGATGAACTCTTTGCCACAATTGACTGGCTCCGCCCAGCAGCGGCAGTTGAATTCTTCGCCGGGGTCGGGAGAGTCGGCCAGGTCGCGGACGGTGCCATTCAGCTCGGCATGACTGTCCCGCACTTTATTGTCGCCGACACTGCGCCAGATATATTTGCCGCTTTTCTTTTTCCCGGCTTCATGGCCGAGTTTCGAGACGGTTTCATCGCCCGGCCGGGCCGTGCCAGTGGCCTGCAAGCCCTGATCCTTCTGGAAAGATTGAAGGGCGGAGAAAACGCCTGCATCCGGAATGCCCGTAATGCCGGTTTTTTCATAGGGCTGGTAATAGCCGAGGCGGTTCAGCGCCTTTTTTATCTGGCGCACGTCGAATTCGTCCACGGCGGAGTTTGCCGCAAACGGCTTGCTGAGTTTGATTTTCATGATTGTTCCCAGGAATTTTGAAAGCTGGTTTTGTGCATATCTGCCTTCGCCAAGGCTTCGGCAAGACAAGAAAAAACACCGCAGGCGCACCTGTGGTGTTGACGATGAATATATTCCTATATTTTGAAGAGCGAGTCAAGAAATTTATATGTAATGTCTCGCTCTCTGACCTTGCTCCTTCGCATCATTTCCTTTACGTCCTCAAAGGTAGCCTTTTTGTCCGAAGGGTTTCGATGACAGGCGCGCCAGATATTGGGATATTGGGATTTTGGAACTTGGCACCATCCTTGCAAGCATCCGATAGCACCTGAATTTGTCTTTAAGCACAGGGTTTTAAACAATGATGACCAAGAAACAGATAACCATATTACTGGCCGGTACATTTTTTTTACAGGGCTGCACCGCCGCGATGATGGGGACGGCCGGCGCGCTGGCCAATAAGGCCATGCACGAAAAGCCTGCGCTGAGCGTCAGCGGGTCCAGCTATGCGGCGGCGGATATGCTGGCCGGGCAGGCGCGCCATATGATTAACGCCCAGACAATGATTGAAGCCGCCCCGCTTAAGAATATCGGCACAACGGAAACAACGGAAACACTCGGACGCGTTATTGCCGAACAGGTCGCTTCGCGTTTTGTCCAGATCGGCTATTCCGTCAAACAGGTGGAACATGGAGAGGATATGGCCGCCATGTCCGTGGCCCAAAAGCCGAATTCCTCCTATAGAGGGGTCGCAAAGGAAGCGACCATCGGGGGAACCTATGTGGTGGTCGGGGGAGATATTCTGGTTCATCTGAGCCTGTTCGACAACAGCACGGGACGGATGCTGGCCACGTATGATTACACCATGGACATGACCCGCGACCTGCGCACGCTTTCCGGCGCCGAGCCGAAAATTACGGATATGTTCACAGGAAATTTTTAACGCGCCAGAAGCACGCGGTAATAATGATACGTGCCGGCGGCGGGCGTTCCGCCGCCTTCAAAGCAGCCTTCATGGTGCTCCGACAACTCTCCCCCCGCATCCTCAATCAACTGCGTTGCGGCAAACGTACCTGTGAAGACCGTCGACACGTCTGCGCTGCCGCTGTCCTGAGGCGGATCCCCGGCAGGATTTACCACGTTGCTTTTATCATTTACAGCAACGCAAAAATCCCTGGTGACATTTTGCAAAATGGCGACCAGATCGGCGCTTCTGGCGCTGGCGGAATCGGACCCGACATCCCCGACCCTGTTTGAGCCGCTAAAATGCCATTGGGTGAGCGTCGTCTGGATACCGTCCGGCGGATCGCGGTATTCCGCAGCGCCCCCCTGGGGATCAAACACCTGCCGCGCAGGAACATCGGTAATAAGGCCGTACGTGCTGGGCGCGTTCGGATGGGCGAAACGAATATCCACTTCGCTGTATCCGTTGCGCAAAACATAGCGCACAGCCTCTTCAAGTTCGGCGCCGTATTTTTGCACCTCCGTCACCCGGATAATAAGGTTTTCCCTGTCAATGCCGCTGCCGGGCGCCCCCGCGCCCCGCGCAACGACAACCAGTAACCCCATAAGAAAAATGGCGCCCAGAATATAAATCAGGATGTTTCCGGAGTCTGTTGGGGCGTCTTGTTTCATCAATTTACCTTGCCGCTTGTCTGGAGGAAGGCGCAACCGTCATGCAGTCCTGGAAATAGCGGCAGGCCTGCACCGCTTCGGATTTACTCAGATTCACAAAGCGCGCGCGAAACAGTATCCCGTCCTCCGTCTGCAGCGGCACAGCCACAGGCGCGGCGCGGGAAAAATCTTCCGGCAGTTTTTTAAGCGCCCGCTGCAAGGCCTGATCTGTCTGGACACGGCTGGTGTAAGCGCCGATCTGGATCGCCCATTGGTCGTCTATATAAACGGGTTGCCAGTTATCGGGCAGACCGGAGGAAGGTGTTTTTTCCGTTTCCTGTTTTTCTTCCATTTTTGAAATCATCGCGTAACCGACATTCCGCAAGGATTTTTCAACGTCGGAAGGCGCTTGCGGATTGGGAATATATTTTCCCGTGTGAACAGCCATGGCAAGCAACCCCGTCTCAAGCCGTTTGGAAACACTCGGATCGTAATCGCCTTCCCCGATCAGCTGGCTGAAAACCCCGCTTTGCAAACTGGAGCGGATTTGCACATACTGGTCCTGTTGCGCCTGCTGCGCGGCAGGCGTTTCCTGAACCGTCTGTTTTACAGGCCGTTGATATTCCGGTTTTTCCGACGAGGTGATTTTTGTCTGAGAACTCAGCGAAGCCAGAGAGGTAAAAGATTCCTCCTGCGGCTGCGGAGAAAGTTTGTCCGGAGAAGATAGCGCAGGCACGGGTTTGCGATCCGGCACCGGCGCATTTTTTGCGCTGGCGACGCGAACATCGCCCAGCCGCGCAAACCCGCGATCCATAATCTGCGCCATGTGGGCATCCCTGCTCCTGGCCGTTCTGCCGCCAAAAACAACGCCAATGATGCGCCGGCCGTTTCTCCGGGCGGACGAAACAAGGTTAAAACCGGAGGCATTGATATAGCCGGTTTTAAACCCGTCCATGCCGCTATACGTGTTCATGAGGTTGTTGTGCGTACGGTAGGTCTTGCCGCGATAGGTGAATTGTTTCGCACTGAAATATTTATAATATTGGGGATAGCGCACCAGAATATAGCGGGCCAGTCTGGCCATATCGCGCGCCGTGCTGACCTGACGCGGATCGTGCAAACCGGAGGCGTTGCGAAACGTTGTGCGGCTCATCCCGATATCCCGCGCCCGGCGGGTCATCAGAAGGGCAAAGCGGGACTCGGACCCGGCCAGATGCTCCCCGACAGCCGCAGCAATATCATTGGCAGACCGGATCGCCAAAGCGTAAATCGCATCCTCAACCCGAATGGAAGACCCCGCTTTAAGACCGAGTTTAACGGGGACCATGGAGGCCGCCCTTGACGAAACGCGGATCCGGCTGCGCAGGGAAATATCCCCGCGCTCCAGCGCTTCGAACAGAAGAAGAAGCGTCATCATTTTGGTCAAAGAAGCCGGGTGCAGCACTTTATCCGCGTAACGCTGGCTTAGAATCAGGCCCGTATCCGCATCCATCACGATCGAAGCATATTTCATATTCGGCTGGGATTTTGTGCGCCGGGCATCGGCCGCTCCCGTCTGGGCCGCCAGAACCAAAGAAAAAACGACAATAAAACTAAAAAGCGCTTTCAAAGCTGCTGCTCCTGTAAGCTTCAGATCCGTTTGGACAAAGGCACCGTGCGCCTCATTTCGATTTAAACAAGACTTAAGCAGATATTAGAGGGATACCCCTCTTGAATCTCTCTTTATTATCATAGCTATAATCTGAAAATTTGTCCAGAATCCCGCTGCATTTTAAGAATTGCTCTTGTATGCTGCAGCGCAAAAAAATGCTTGACCCGCAAAGATGATTAATGATAGGTTTACACAGGATCAAAGTGCAGCATTGTGTATTGCTCCGGGCAAACAGGCTATATTTAAGGACATGCAAAGACATGGCAACCAAAGCGAAGAAAAAAGCCTCTAAACCAGCGCCGAAAGCGGCAGCGGGAAGAGCACAAAAGAAAACAACCAGTCAAAAGAATAAAAATATGGAGGCTTCTATGATAAACGGAAACAAAGAGTTTGAAAAACTGGCGCAGACCGCTCAAAGAGCCGGACAAGAGCAAATGGAAGCTCTTACGAAGTCCGCCACGATTTTAGCCAAAGGCATGGAAGATATCTTTCAAACCTGCATGGGCATTATGCAGTCTTCAGGCAAAAAGAGCCAGGACGCCGCCAAGTCCCTGATGGGATGCAAAACGCTGGATGAATTCACGCAGGCGCAAAATAAACTGGCGCAGGCCAGCTTTGACGATTTTGTGTCCGGCGCTACGAAAGTGTCGGAAATCAGCGTTAAAGTCTGCACGGAAAGCGTTGCGCCCATTAACGACCAGCTTGGAAAATCCATTAAAAAGGCGCAGCAAGCTGCCGCCTAGTCGTAATTTCCCAGCAGTAAAAGACGACAAACAACCTCTTAAAAAGCCTTGCAGAAGCAGGGCTTTTTTTTGATTTTTTCTTGAATTGGCATGGAAGATGCAGGGTTTTAAGACAAAAACCTCTTCCTTGCCCTATTCAGGGCATATTTCCAGTTAAAATAACGCCATAAATTGTGTACAACGAAAGCCATGAAGATTGAAAAAGACAGGCCCGGTTTAGCCGCGGTTAAAAGCGAGGATACGCCCAAAACGCCCGACCAGGACGGCACCGGCGGCACGGATGGTGAAACCCGTCAGGAAGGCGTCTTGCTGAAACCCCGCCCGAAAACCAAAAAACCTTCCATGTACAAGGTTTTGCTGATGAACGACGATTATACCCCTATGGAGTTCGTCGTTCATATTTTAGAAAGGTTTTTCAATAAGAATAGAGCGGAAGCAACCGATGTGATGCTTCACGTCCACCGCCGCGGTGTCGGTCTTTGCGGCATTTATACTTACGAAGTGGCAGAAACCAAAGTGGCGCAGGTCATGGATTTTGCCCGCGCCAACGAACAACCCCTCCAATGCACAATGGAGAAGGAGTAAAAGGAATAACAAGAATGGCCCAATCCGCCGCTTCTATCATCCCGCAAGCATACATTGCCAGCAAGATTTATTACATTCGCGGGCAAAAAGTCATGCTCGATAGCGACCTGGCAGAGCTGGAAAATTGGAGATCGCAAATTGCGATATCCAATCCAAACGCCAAAATGGGGCTCAGAAGGGCACCTTATGCCTTTACCGAGCACGGAACCTTGATGCTTTCCAGCGTTTTAAACAGTCCGCGCGCCATAGACGTCAATATCGTTATCATCCGGACATTTGTAAAATTAAGGGAAATCCTGTCTTTGCATACGGATGTTGCCCAAAAAATCGCTGAGCATGACCAGCATATTGCGAATTTATACGATCATCTGGAGCGTATCTTGAATCTGGATACAAAAAAGAAAAACCAGATCGGCTATATCTGGAATACGGAGAAGGAATAGGGGCAGAAAGAAGAAACATGCTATCTCGCAATCTGGAAAAAACACTGCATAAAGCGCTCGAACTGGCGAATGCGCGGAGCCATGAATATGCTACGCTGGAGCATTTGCTGCTCGCGCTGACGGAAGATCAGGACGGAATGGCCGTCCTGCGCTCCTGCGGCATTTCCCTGCCGAACCTCAAAGAGCTTTTGCAGCAATATCTGGATAACGAGCTGGCATATCTGGTGAACAACGAATCCGAAGAAGCCAAACCGACGACCGCCTTTCAACGCGTGCTGCAACGCGCCGCGATTCATGTGCAGTCCGCAGGCCGGGAAGAGGTCACCGGCGCGAATGTCCTGGTCGCCCTGTTTTCAGAGCGCGAAAGCCACGCGGTTTATTTTCTTCAGGAACAGGACATGACGCGGTTTGACGCCGTCAATTACATTTCCCACGGTATTGCAAAAGTCTCCGGCGCAGGCGACCCGATGAAAACGCCGGAAGGCACGGAAGAAGACGAAGAGGAAGAAGGCAAAACAACGTCAAATGCACTGGACAGCTATTGCAAAAACCTGAACGACAAAGCGAAATCCGGAAAAATAGACCCCCTGATCGGCCGGGCAAAAGAAATCGACCGCACGATCCAGATCCTTTGCCGCCGCAGCAAAAACAATCCGCTTTATGTCGGCGATCCGGGCGTCGGAAAAACCGCAATCGCCGAAGGGCTGGCCCGCAAAATCGTCGAAGGCAATGTGCCGGACGTTTTAAAGGGAGTCACGATTTATGCGCTGGATATGGGCGCGCTTTTGGCCGGTACGCGCTATCGCGGCGATTTTGAAGAACGCATAAAATCCGTTTTAAAAGAGATTGAACAGGTTGACGGCGCCGTTTTGTTTATTGACGAAATCCATACGGTGATTGGCGCAGGCGCAACATCCGGCGGCGCGATGGATGCGTCCAATTTACTCAAACCCGCTTTATCCAACGGCACTTTGCGCTGCATCGGCTCTACGACCTATAAGGAATACCGGAACCATTTTGAAAAAGACCGCGCGCTTGTCCGGCGGTTCCAGAAGATTGACGTCTATGAACCGACCCTGGATGAGGCACTTGAAATTCTCAAAGGTCTGAAACCTTATTATCAGGACCATCACGGCGTGGAATATACCGATGAAGCGCTGAAAGCCGCCGTTGAGCTTTCGGCCAAATATATCGGGGACCGAAAATTGCCGGATAAGGCGATCGATATTATCGACGAGGTCGGCGCGGCGCAGATGCTGCTGCCTGAAGACAAACGCAAAAAAGTGATTGAGGTCGAAGATATCGAAATGGTTGTGGCCGTTATCGCCCGTATTCCGGCGAAATCCCTGACCAAGGACGACAAGAGCGCCCTTAAAAATCTGGAGCGCGATTTGAAAACGCTGGTTTTCGATCAGGACAAAGCCATCGACACGCTTTGCGATGCAATCAAATTGTCGCGCGCAGGCCTGCGGGAGCCGGACAAACCTATCGGCTGTTATCTTTTTTCCGGCCCGACCGGCGTAGGAAAAACGGAAGTGGCGCGGCAGCTCTCCAAAACGCTGGGCGTGGAGCTGGCCCGTTTCGATATGTCCGAATATATGGAGCGTCATGCCATATCGCGCCTGATCGGCTCCCCGCCCGGCTATGTCGGGTTTGAACAGGGGGGCCTTTTGACGGATAAAGTGGACCAGCAGCCCCACTGCGTCCTGCTTCTGGATGAAATCGAAAAAGCCCATCCCGATATTTTCAACATTTTGCTGCAGGTAATGGACTACGGGAAGCTGACGGACAATAACGGAAAAGTCGTCGATTTCCGCAATGTTATCCTGATTATGACGACCAATGCAGGCGCCGCGGAAATGGCGCGGGCGCCGGTCGGCTTTGAACGTGAAGTGCGCGTCGATGAAGATCAGGAAGCCATCCGGAAAATGTTTACGCCGGAATTCAGGAATCGTCTGGACGCTATCGTTCCCTTCCAGCCATTGAAAAAAGAAACGGTCGCGAAGGTCGTCGACAAATTTGTGGCCCAGCTTGAAGCCCAGTTGACAGAGAAGAACGTCACTATCCAGCTCAGCGATGCGGCCCGTCAACATCTGGCAAAACTCGGCTATGACCCGGCCATGGGTGCACGGCCCCTTTCACGCGTTATTCAGGAAAACATCAAAAAACCGCTGGCGGAAGAATTGCTCTTCGGAAACCTTACCGAAGGCGGCATCGTGAAGATCGACGTGAAAAAGGACAAACTGACCTTCGATTTCAAGAAAGAACCTGCCGGCGCGCAAAAGAAAATAAAACCGTCCGAAAAAGAAACGGTGAAATAGTTTAACGGCTCAAAAGAACCTTGAAGTAATGATAGGTTCCGCCAGCCGGCGTTCCGCCCCCTTCAAAGCATCCTTGCAGGGCGCCGGAGAAATATGTGCCGTCATCCATCAGGACGGCCCCATAGGTGCCCGTAAAAGGCGTCAGATCTATGATATCGCTTTCCTGCGGCGGAGGGCCGCCTACAGGGCCAAACCCGGCAAGGTCGTTTATCTTGTTGCAAATATCCAGATCGATATTTTGTAACAAGGCAATAATTTCCGAGTCCGTTCCGAGCCCGACGCCCGGAATCTGGTTTGTCGTGTAAAGCCATTGTGTGCCGTCATTGAGTCCCGCCGAAGGGGCGATCCAGTTCAGCCCCCCGCCAACGGCGCTGAAAACCTTGCAGCTTTCCTGCGTACAGTTTGCATTCGCATATGTGCCGACAACCGGATTTTCAAAACTGATCTCGCTTGCCCCGATACCGCCCAGAGACAGCCGTTTGACGCTTTGCTTCAATTCATTCCCGTAAGAAATAATCTGCCGCGCATAGGTGGCGATTTTCTCGTTCGACAGGCCGGACGTACTAGTGCGGGATCCCTGGGACATGACATACCCAAGACCTGCAAAGAAAAAAACAGCCAGCAATATCCAGACGATGGCGTTTCCCGTTTCAGAAGCTTTTTCAAAAGACCGTTTCATCGTTTAACTTTATCACATATTTACCCTGCGCCAAGCGGATAGGATGACAATGCGGCTTCTTTGTGCTTTAATCCACGCCTGATGTTTGGGTTTCAAAAGAAACTGACCGACTGGGTCGATGCGGGCCTTATAAAGGAAAGCCAGCGCGCGGCGATTCTGGCCCACGAGCAAAAGCGTAAACAAAACAAATTCGGACGCGGCCTTGTGGCCGCAAGTATTTTCAGCATCCTGATCGGAACCGTTTCCATCATTGCGTCCAACTGGCATGAAATCCCCGGCCTGGTGAAAATAGAGGCGCATTTCGGCTTGAACCTGATTGTGGCCGTCCTCCTTTTCTGGGCGACCCTTACAAACCGCGATATTGTCCGTGAAGGCGCCCTGCTGGCCTTTTTCGGCCTGACCCTGACCCTGATCGCCCTGATGGGGCAGGTTTTCCAGCTTGGCGGCACGCTCAGCGGCGCGAGCGTGACATGGATGGTCATTACCCTGCCGGCCGTCGCCTTTTTCGGGCGCGGTTACATCACAGCCATTCCATGGATGATCGGATTTTTAGCGACGATCACCATCGTGATGTCGGAATATCTGACAGGTCTGCCGGATTTCTGGCAGATGGTCTTTGTCCTGGCGATTGGAACCTACCTGCCTTTAAGCCTGATGGCGGACGGCAACCTGGCCCTTTTCCGGCGGCTGAAACCCGCTTATGCCGCCGTTTTTGCCTGGACGGGCGCCGCGCTTTTAACGCTGAACGCTTCGGTGGCTTCTTTTCTCTGGTATAATGAAAGGTGGTCGGTTCTGGCAGACGGCACCGTAGAGTTTGGCCGTTTTTCACTGGACCAGATGTGGATTGTTTACGGCGTTTTCGCATCGGTGCCGGCCGCCGTTTTTGTGCATGCCGCGTTTCGCCGGTTTTATAAAGACAATGCGGCGATGGAAACCGGGGCGGTCTTTGCGCTGGGCAGCGTCATCGTCCTTTCGGCCCCTTTCCTGCTGCCTTCAATCGAGTCTGAAATCGCCGCCGCCGTTTCTTTTGTCGTCTACTGGATTTTTCTGGGATGGATCGGCCAGAGCCTGGCATACGGGCGTTTGATCTCACTGGCTATTTTCCTGATTGCAGCCCGTATATTCGCCGTCTATGTAGAGGTTTTCGGGGATATGTTCAGCACGGGGCTCGGCTTGATTGCCGGCGGCGGCGTCATGCTCTTCCTTCTCTGGCTTGCCAGAAAAATGAACAGGCATTTAAGACGGAGAGCAAGCGCATGACCCGATGGCGTAAATTCTGGGCGGCTGCCGTGCTGGCAATTCCCCTTGTTGCAATGGGGCTGCTTGCCACAAAAGCCCTTTACGATCAAAAATCCTACCCGCTCATTCAGGTCAAAATCGCCGGTTATGACCCGCGCGACATGCTGCGCGGGCATTATTTGCGCTACCAGTTTGACTGGAACTGGGAAGAGGGCCAGCCGGACATTTCCGTATGCGACCGCCATCCTTATTACAGCTATCACACCTGTTGCCTGTGCCTGAGCGGGGACAGGAAAGATCCGCAAGGACATCTGGTTTCCTGCAAAAACCCGGAAGTGGAGCAGTGTCCCGCCGTCCTTGAAGGAAGAATATCCCGCGCCGGCCGGTTTGATATCGGCCATAACCAGTATTTCGTGCCCGAACGCCATGCAAGAGCACTGGAAACCCTTTTACGGGATGAAGAAACAACGCTTCGCATAGGGCTTTCCGTCCATCCGAACGGCAGATCGGCAGTTGAAACCCTTTATGTTGAGAGCCTGCCGCTCGATAAATACCTGAACCTGTATGGCCGCGATCTTGAACAGGAAGCGACTAGGCCGCTTCCCTGATTTCAAAAACCGCATCAATTTCAACAGCAAAATTGGCCGGAAGGGACGGGGCCCCGACGGCAAAGCGCGCATGTTTTCCCCTGGCCTCTCCCAGGACGGCAACCATCAGATCCGACGCCCCGTTGATAACCACGGACTGGTCTGCAAAATCGGGCGCACAATTGACAAAGCCCCCGAGTTTAACGCAGCGTACGACGCGGTCCCACTCTCCGGACACGGCCTCCCCGACCTGGGCAAGAATGTTTAAAGCGCAGAGCTGCGCGGCCTCCTGCGCCGTTTCCATGTCCATATCAAGGCCGACTTTCCCTTTATATTCCCGCGCCCCGCCAACAGGAACCTGCCCCGCGACAAACACCATATTTCCCGCCACAACATAAGGGACATAATTAAACAGGGGAGCAGGTGAGGCAGGCAGTTTCAGGCCGAGTTTCTCTAGTGCATTTTCTATATTGGACATACGGTGTGTTCTTTCTTCTTAAATCTTGATTTATGCCTCTTTTTAAGCCATTTCTTTAGGGAAGGAAAGAAGGAAGCCAGCCTATGGAACTTTTCAAATTGCCGTTCAGGTTACTGGGCGTTTTGTCGCCGGTCCACATTCATTTTGTAACGCTTCTGACCCGCGCCAAACGTGTGGGCGTTGATTCTTCGGGCAATAAATATTATCAGGCGCCGCCGCGGCGCGGCTACAAGCTGGCGCGGCGCTGGGTTCTTTACAAGGGCGTGGCGGATGCCTCGAAAGTGCCGCCGGAATGGCATGGCTGGCTCCACCACCAGAGCGATACGGTTCCCGATGAAAAATCGGACTCTTTCCGGCAAAAATGGCAAAAGCCGCACCAGCCGAATTTAACAGGCACCGATCAGGCTTATCATCCGGTTTCACACGCGACACAAGGATGTCAGTGCCGCTCTGCCAAACACTATGAGGCGTGGACACCGGAATAATTTTAAATCCGGGCAAGGAAATAAGAAGTAAATTAAGGAAAAAACCATGAAAAGAAATATTGTCGAAACCATGTTGGGGGCCGTTGTTCTGGCGGTGGCTTTTGTTTTTCTGGGATTCAGTTACTCAACGGCGAATGTCGGGTCGGTGGACGGCTATGAAGTCAGCGCGAATTTTTCCGGGACCGGCGGTCTGGTGGTCGGCGACGACGTCCAGATCAGCGGCGTTAAAATCGGCACGGTTTCCCGGATTGAACTGGACCCCGTGACATATCTGGCCCGTGTCCATCTGAGCGTAAATCCCGCGATCAAGATTCCGGAAGACACGGCGGCCCTGATCAGCAGCGAAAGCCTTATGGGCGGAAAATATGTCTCGCTGGAGCCGGGCGCGGCGGAAGATTATATCGAAGACGGCGGGCGTATCCAGTACACGCAGGCGCCGCAGAATCTTGAACAGCTTTTGGGCAAATTCATCTTCAGCATGAAAGATGCCAAGGACGAAAAAGAAAAAGAAGAGTAAGCAAAATTGCGTCCGTTTTTCTTCCCATTTTGCCTTTTCCTGCTTGTTGTTTCCGGCGGACCCGCCTGGCCGGCGATGGAGGATCACCCGTCCGTCAGATTGCAGGGGCTGGATAAATCCACCGCGCGCACCACAACCTTCGAAGCCAAAGTCGGCAGCACCATCCAGTACGGCCCTTTATTCATCCGGATTCAGGCCTGCCGCAAAGCCTCCCCGATCGAACAGCCGGAAAGCGCGGCTTTTTTACAAATCTGGGAAGTGCCGCACGAGACCAAAAAATCGGAATGGGTTTTTTCGGGCTGGATGTATGCCTCCTCCCCCGCCTTATCGGCCATGGACCACCCTGTTTACGATATCTGGGTGCTGGATTGTTTCGGCCGGGAAGAGCCGCCGCAGGAAAAAAGCGGGGACACCGAAAGCGGTGAAAACGGCGAAAATACCGAAACAGGGCAGGATTCAGCCGATCAGGAGGCTCTGGCCCCTGTTGAGGAAGAACCGGTTTTGTCCGGGGAGCCGGAAGAAGAGTAGGGGCCGCCCGCGAATTGTGGTTGACATAATAATTATTCCTTGCTAATAATTGCGCCATTATGCAAGACAAACCATCCAAGGGCATCTCTACAACGTTCCACGATGCGGGAACCGGCGGCCTTCTGTCCTGGCTAAAACGGATGGCCGGTAAACCGGCGGAAACAAAATCCGTATTCGCGCGGGCGCTTTCCGATCATCTTGGCCAAAATCCTGAAGATAGCCGTAAATTGATTGAGGCGATACTGTCCGAGCTTGAACAGCACGCAGAAATCGAGAAAGGACTTCAGCGTACCTTAAAAGATGCCCGGGAAGAAAGCCGCACCGACCCTTTAACCGAGATTGGAGACCGCCGGGCTCTTCAAGAGGCGTATGAACAGGAAGTTGAATCGCAGAAAAGGGGCAAAAGCAGCGGCGGACAATTAATCCTGCTCGATCTGGATCATTTTAAATGGGTGAACGATACCCTGGGACATGATACGGGAGACAAGGTCCTGAAATTCGCAATTTTTGCTCTTGCAAATACCCTTACCCTGCGCCGAAACGACGAGTTGTTTAGAATAGGAGGAGACGAGTTTGTTGTCCTTCTTCCCGATACGAAATTCATGGACCTTGCCGTCGTGGTCAACAGGATCAATGACGTATCCTCTCGTCTGGCCTTCGAACATAAAACGGAAAAGCACCAATATATTGTGCCTGTCAGGTTCTCTGCCGGTGTTGCGTCCGTCAAACAAAATACAACGCTTGAAGCGGCTTTAAAGGCTGCGGACAGGCGGATGTATGAAAAGAAAAACTCCGATCCAGACCGTCCCGGCGCCGGGCAGCCTTCCCGTGCGCTAAAGGTTTTGTCCCTGGAACTGTAAATACGCTTCGACCAGTTCTTTTTCGTCTATCCCTTCGAGCCTGAAATCCGCCCTCTTTTTCATCTCTTTTTTGATGAGGGTTTCATATTTTTCCTGCGGGATTTCATAGATGCCGAATTGTTCCAGATGGGGGTTGGTAAACTGCGTATCCAGAATTTTAAACCCGCCCTTCCACAGCCGCGCCGCCAGATGGACCAGCGCAACCTTGCTGGCATCGCGCCGGAAAGACACCATGCTTTCACCGCAAAAAACGCACCCCAAAGCCAGCCCGTAAAGCCCGCCGGCGAGGGCGTCCCCTTCCCAGCATTCAACGGAATGGGCAAAGCCTTCCTTGTGCAGCTTTATAAAAACATCGCGGATCGCCGGATTGATCCAGGTTTCCTTGCGGTTTTTGCCTTCCGCCGCGCAGCCGTCGATAATTTGCACAAAAGCCCGGTCGATCGTAACTTTATACGGCGCCTGCCGGACGGTTTTTTTGAGGCGTTTGGGAATATGAAGCTTTTCAATGGAAAGCTGCCCGCGCATTTTGGGGCGGTAAAAATCAAAAAACGGGGACCCCGCTTCTTCCGCCATCGGGAAAATTCCCTCGCGGTAAGCCTGCAAAACAAACCCCGGCTCCGCTTCGGTGAACATCCGGGACGTTACCTCTGCGCCAGTTTCTTTTCCAGCCAGTGAATATTGTACGCGCCGCTTTCAAATTCCGGCTGTTCCAAAATCCACTGATGGAGGGGCAGCGTCGTTTTAACGCCCTCGACAACGGTTTCCATGATGGCGCGGCGCATACGGCGCAGGGCTTCTTCGCGGTTCCGGCCGTGGACGATCAGCTTCCCAACCATGGAATCGTAGTAAGGCGGGATCGTATAACCGCCGTAAATGGCCGAATCAAAACGCACCCCAAGCCCGCCGGGGGCATGGAACTGGGTAATCTTGCCGGGAGACGGAATAAAGGTCTCCGGGTCTTCGGCATTGATCCGCACTTCAATGGCATGGCCGCGCAGACGGATTCTCTCTTTTTTGATAGTCAGGGGTTCCCCCGCCGCAACGCGGATCTGCTCGGCGATCAGGTCAATGCCGGTAATCATTTCCGTGACCGGATGCTCCACCTGAATGCGCGTGTTCATTTCCATGAAATAGAATTTGCCGTCTTCATACAAAAATTCGATTGTGCCGGCCCCGACATATCCCATCTCGCGAATAACGTCCGCGGCAAGGGTGCCGATCTGGTTCCGCTCTTCTTCGGTCAGAACGGGGGAGGGCGCTTCTTCAACCAGTTTCTGGTGACGGCGCTGAATGGAACAGTCCCGCTCTCCCAGATGAATGGCGTTTCCATGCATATCCCCGAAAATCTGGACCTCGATATGGCGGGGGTTTTCGAGGAATTTTTCAAAGTAAATCGTGTCATCCCCGAAATTGGCCTTGGCCTCGGCACGCGCAGTGGAATAGGCTTCCATAAAATCTTCTTCCGTACGGACGATCTGCATGCCTTTTCCGCCTCCGCCGGACGCGGCCTTTATCAGGACAGGAAATCCCGCCTCTCTGGCGGCCTTCAGTCCTTCTTCCGCGCTTTCCACCGCGCCGTCAGAGCCGGGCACCACGGGCAGGCCAAGGGCAGAGACCGTTTGCTTGGCCACAACCTTGTCACCCATGCTTTCGATATGCTCCGCCCTGGGGCCGATAAACGTAAAGCCGTGCTCTTCAATCATCCGCGCGAACTGCGCGTTTTCCGACAAAAACCCGTAGCCCGGGTGAATGGCATCCGCGCCGGTAACCGCCGCCGCCGTCAGGATAGAGGGAATATTCAAATAGCTGTCCTTGGCCGCCGCCGGACCGATGCAGACAGATTCATCCGCCAGCCGGACCGCCATCGAATTGGCATCGGCCGTCGAGTGCACGGCAACGCTTTTGATCCCGATTTCCCGGCAGGCCCGAATGATGCGAAGGGCAATTTCGCCGCGATTGGCTATGAGAACTTTTTCAAACATTTGGACAAGGTTTCTTTTACTCAATCACCATCAAGACATCGCCAAATTCGACCGGCTGACCGCTTTCAATGAGGATCTGGGTTACGGTCCCGCTTTTATGCGCCTTGATAGGATTCATGACCTTCATGGCCTCAATAATCAAAAGCGTATCGCCCTCACTGATATCGTCGCCTTTTTTGACAAAAACAGGGGCGCCCGGTTCCGGCGCGGTATAGGCCGTTCCCACCATCGGAGACGTCACTGCCCCCGGGTGGTCGCTTGTCGTCGCCGCCGGAGGCTGCGTGTTGGCCGCGCGGGGCGTGGCGGGGTCGGAAGGCATATCCAGCGTGCCGGAAGAGGCCGCCACAATCCCCGGCGCAAGCGCCATGCCGCCTTTATTGACGCGGATCATCTGATCGCCTTCCGCAACCTCAATCTCGGTTAAACCCGTTTCTTCAAGAAGCTCCGAGAGCTGTCTGATCGCCTTTGAATCAATTTTCATAAACCATTACCCCGTTTTTCTTACCCGATGGCTTTTGAATAGAGAAAACAGGGAGAAAAGTCAAAGAAATCAGATATTTTGGTTTTCCGGCAAGGTGGACAGGATTTCCAGCGCCTCAACATATCCGCGCGCGCCCTTGCCCTTGATAATGGCGGAGGCCAGGGATGCTATATACGAAAAATGCCGGAAAGCTTCGCGGGTGGAAGGGTCCGAGAGATGAATCTCGATCACGGGCACCTTCAGGAGCTTTAACGCATCGTGCAGCGCCACGGATGTATGGGTATAACCCGCCGCATTGATGACAAGAGCGTCGATATTCTCACGCTCTTCCTGAATCCAGTCTATGAGGTCCCCTTCATGGTTGGACTGGCGAAAGTCGATTTCCATCCCTTTTTTACGGGCGGTTTCCTCACACAGCGCGCGGATATCTTCCAAAGTATCGTGGCCGTAAATTTCCGGCTCGCGCAGGCCGAGCATATTCAAATTCGGGCCATTCAGGATCAGAATCTTTTTCATTCGTGCCCGTGATGCCCCGGTTTTGCGCCGGAAGGTATAACGGTGACCGGAACCGATATTTCCCCGGCTTTTTCAAAGGTCAGCGTAACAGTGAACTGCTTGCCGACATCAAGCACATCCTTAAGGCCCATCAGCATGATATGATTTCCCGCAGGCTTCAGAACTTCTTCCCCCTGCGCGGGAACAGCGATGCCGGAAATTTCACGCATCTGCATAACGCCCGTTTCTTCATCAATTTTGTTTTCATGGATTTGAACCGTTTCAGCCACATCCGAGGCGGCAGAGAGAAGCCTGTCCTCTTCATTTCCTTCATTTTTCAAGGTAAGGAAAACGGCGCCCATCTTCTGTCCGGCGGCTGTCGCAAACGCGTAAGGAGCCTCGACATGAACAGAAGAGGTATTCTCTTCGGCATGAAGAAGAGCCGGCGATCCCGTCAAAACGAAGAAAGACAAAAAGAAAAGAAAAAGAGGTTTCATCATAATCAAAATATTCCTTTGGTGTTCAGCTATATTCAGGAGGCTTCATTTGCAGCGCGGATAAAATCGGCCACCGTCGGCACTTTTTGAAAATTGTTAATAAATGTTTTTCCAAGAAGCAGGGTCGGAACGGAATAAATGCCATAATCCAGAGCGTCTTTCTTGTTATCTTCCAGTATTTCCTTGATCTCTTCGCTTTCGGACTCTTTTACCAGGCGGTCATAATCCAGCCCGTAAAGCCCCGCTGTTTCGCGAACGAAGCGGTCGTCGATTTTTCCCTCATGCCCGATAAAAGCGTCATGCAAAGCCCAGAAATTACCCTGCAACCCTGCCGCCAGCGCAATCCTGGCCAGATTTTCAGACCCTTCTTCCTGAACAACGATAGGCCGGGCGATATATTTAATGTCGGGCCGGATCTCCAGAAAATCCTTGACCGCTTTGTGAACGGGGCGGCACACCTCGCAGCCGTAATCCAGAAATTCAACCAGAATTAAAGAAGGCGTATCGGGATCTTTGTCTTTAATCACAAAGGCCGCTTCCGTGGAGCGCAACGTATGAAACATAAGGGCAAAGCGCCCTATCTCAAAGGACGCGTACACCCCCGCCAGAACCAGAAGAATGACGACAACCCTGAAAATCATTACTCGGAAGACCCCGCTTTCTCACCGCCATCAGCGGCAGCCTTACGAATGTTTGCAATAATTTCTTCCATGGCGTCCGTGCCGATATATCCGCGAATCATTTCCGTTCCAATGATAAAACCGGGCGTACCGGAAAAGCCCATCGCGCCGGCCTGTTTCAGATTCTCATCAATTATTTCCTGCGTTTTGGAATCCCCGGCATCCTTTTTAAGCTGCGCAACGTCCAGTCCCGCCTCTTTGGCAACGTCGGAAAACGCGTCTTCGTCCTTCGGACCCGAACGGGTAATCAACCTGCGGTGAAAATCAAAATATTTTCCCTGTTTTGCCGCCGCAACAGACCATCTGGCCGCCTCCACGGAACCGGAGCCAAGCACCGGCATGTCGAAGAAAATGATTTTCACATTTTCATCGTCTTTCAAAAGCGCCTGAATATCTTCAAAGGCTTTCCGGCAATATCCGCAGTTATAATCGAAAAATTCGACAACCGTTACGTCGCCCTTTGGATTTCCAGCCGTAAAAGGCGTTTTGCTCGTACCCAGTTTTTTCAAAAACGCCTGCGCGTCTTCCGCCTGTTTCTTTTCGGCCTCGGCCTGCTGCCTTACCCGAAAATCTTCCACGCTTTTGATAATGACTTCCGGATTATCGAGCATCGTTTTTTTAATAAGCGCTTCGATTTCCGTTTTCTGATCGGCGCTTAAGGCTTGCGCGTAGGAAACGGAAGGAAAAATCAATAATAGAAGAGCAAGAAGGATGATACGGATCACGGTTTTTTCTCCCAGATAAGGTAAATTTCAATAACAGGCTTCATATTTAAACATGATCGTCCCAAATATACAAAAGGCTTTATCCTTAATTCCCACGCCTTATGTCCAACACTGCAAGACGAAACATTTTTAAGTCTTTCCCTGAGCGATAAAATTCAGGATGTCTTTGGCGCGCAGCCAGTCCGGCGTGCCTTGTTTTAATCCTTTCAGCGCGATTTCCGCCTGGTTTTTTGCATAGGACATCTTCCGCTGCAAGAGCGCTTCTTCCGCCAGATGCAAACGGGCCGCCGCGTCATTGCCCATCCGGCCATAGGCGGTCGCCAGAAGCCTGTGAATTTTTCCCGACCGCGGTTCGGATTCCAACGCGATTTTCAGATGGGATACGGCCTTTTCAAGGCGCGCCGTATCCTGTCCGGCCGTTTCGATCTGGGCATGGGCCAAAGCCGTGCGTATCAGGCCCGATTTCGGTTTGAGAGAAACCGCCTTTTCGTAATAAGGCAGCGCCTCTTTGACGCGCCCGAAATCCAGCAACATCTGGCCTTTGAGTTCCTGAAAATAGGGATTGTCCGGTTCTTTTTGGACAAGGATGTCGGCCAGATTCAGGGCCTCCTGTACGTGATTTTGACGGTATGCCGCAATGGCGCGGGCGGAGGTCGCCGCAACCGATTTATCCCGGTCGTCATAAACCCAGACAACCTGCGCCGGATTAATAAAGCCCAAAAGCTTGGCTTTCATGCGGGCATGCTGCTCTGCCCATGCCAGCGGAAGCGGCGTTTTAACATAGGTGCTGCGCCGGATACCGGCTTCAATAGAAGATATCCGGTCATGGGTCAGCGGGTGGGACCGCACATATTCGGACTGGCGCGACGAGGGGAGAAGCTCCTCCCCGCTTAATTTTTCCATGAAACTCAAAAAGCCGGAAGGGTTCAGTTTTGCCGTTTCCAGAGTCGTCAGCGCAAACTGGTCCGCGCTGGATTCATAGGTCCGCGCAGTGGAAAGATAACGCCGCTCGGCCATGGAGGCCGAAGCGGTCCCGATCGTCGGCGCTGCGGCGCTGTTGCCGCTCGCAATCGCCGCGCCAATCCCGATGATCGTGCCCAGAATACTTTCATAAGAAGCATTCTCCATTTCCTTGCGCGCCCGGATAAGATGGCCGCCGGAAATATGCCCCAGCTCGTGCGCCATTACGCCGATCACCTCGCCGGGGCTTTCCGTTTTTTCAAGAAGGCCCGTAAAGAAAAAGATATTGGCGCCGCCCGCGACAAACGCGTTGACCTTGCCATCCTGCACCAGAATGATCTTGACTTGCTCAGGGTCCATACCGGCCGCCTGAAACACGGGCGTGAACCACTCTGTCATGTAGTCTTCGATTTCCGCGTCCCGGATAATAATTTGTGCACAGGCAGGACGCGCAAAAAACAGCGCCCAGAACAGGGCCGCAACAAAAACAAGTCCAAAAATGCCAAGGTTTCTTTTCAATCCGTTCCCGCCGTGCTTTATAGTCAGGGCTGAGGCTAGAAGACAACTGTGGCATAATGATGATGAATATACAAAGTCTCTTTGAATGGATCGATCTGCTCTGGGTTCCGGTCGCGCTGCTTTGCCTGCATAAGGGGCAGCGCCTCAAAGGGGCGGTCTTTGTTCTGGCCTGCGCCTTCATCATGCGGCTTCAAATTCAGTTGATGGAAGAAATAGGCTTTGGAAACGGCTTTTTAGGGCTTCTGGATACGCCGCTTTACGCCCGCGGCCTGGTAACGTACAGCCTGACCATCCTGATTTTTTTCCTGCTATCCTATTATTCGCCCAATATAGACAAGTTTGTGCATGTTGCCGCGTCTATTACGATTTTTACCGGCGCTTTTTGTGTCTTTTTCGCCGTAATGGCTCTTTAGCCGATCATTGAAGGAAAAACAAAAATGACAAAAAAAATATTGCGCAGCACAAAGGGCCGGAAAAAATCTTCAACCCTGTGGCTGAAACGGCAGCTGAAAGACCCGTATGTGGACCGGGCGCAAAAAGAAGGCTACCGTTCCCGCGCAGCCTATAAACTGCTGGAAATCAACGAAAAGACGGATCTCTTAAAACCGGGCCTGAGCGTCATTGATCTGGGCGCCGCGCCCGGCGGATGGTGCCAGGTCGCGGCAGAGGCCGGATGCAAGGTGGTCGGCCTCGACCTGCTGGCCATGGACCCGCTGCCGGATGTGGCCTTTTTCCAGCTTGATTTTATGGATGATAAAGCGCCGGAGCTTTTGATAGAGGCTGTCGGCGGCGGGGCGGATATCGTGCTGTCCGATATGGCCCCCAACACAACCGGCCATAAAAAGACGGACCACCTTAAAATCATGGCGCTGGTGGAGGCCGCTTACGACTTTGCGCTGGAAGTTTTAAAGGAAGAGGGAACCTTTATCGCCAAAGTCCGCCAGGGCGGCACCGAAAACGACCTGCTGGCCCGCATGAAACAGGATTTTAAGACCGTTAAGCACATCAAACCCCCGTCTTCCCGCAAGGAAAGTTCGGAAACTTATGTGATCGCAACGGGGTTCCGGGCCTTACCACCTTAAAATCCTTTACATTCGGACAAAAATACGTATAACTGCCCTGCAAATTACAGGTTCTGTCCTAACGTTTAAGGTGATTTGCATGTCCCAGAAAATACCCCCCGCCAAACCCATCCGCGAAGCCCTGACATTCGATGACGTCCTGCTGGTGCCGGGCGCTTCGGATATCCTGCCCGACCAGGTGGACACGTCAACGCAGCTGACCAAAAGCATCCGGCTGAGCATTCCGATGCTCTCCTCCGCAATGGATACGGTCAGCGAAGCCGAAATGGCCATTGCGCTGGCCCAAAACGGGGGGTTGGGCATTATTCACCGCAATATGAGCATCGAGGCGCAGGCCGAAGAAGTCGCCCGCGTGAAGCGCTTTGAAGCGGGTATGGTGGTTAACCCGATCACGATTACGCCCGAAGAAACATTGTCCGATGCGCTGGATTTGATGGCGCGTTACCATATTTCCGGCATTCCGGTCACGGAAAAGAAAAGCGGAAAGCTGGTCGGAATTATAACCAACCGCGATGTCCGGTTTGCCGAAAATCCGGCCCAGCCCGTCAGGGAACTTATGACAGCGGAAAATCTTGTGAAAATTTACAACACGGTCGATAAGGAAGAAGCCAAGAAACTCCTCCATAAACACCGGATCGAAAAACTGCTGGTCGTAGATGATAACGAGCGCTGCACGGGGCTTGTCACCGTCAAGGATATTGAAAAGGCGCAGGCGTTTCCCCACGCCTGTAAGGACGGCCACGACCGCCTGCGCGTCGGCGCGGCCATCGGAACAGGACCGGACAACATAGCGCGCGCGGAAAAACTCGCAGAAGCCGGACTGGACGTGCTGGTGGTGGATACGGCCCATGGGCACTCCCGCGGCGTTTTAACGATGGTGAAGAAGGTCCGTCAGATCTGCCGCGACGACCTGCAAATTATTGCCGGAAATATCGCCACGGGCGACGCGGCCAAAGCCCTGATTGACGCCGGGGCAGACGCCGTGAAAGTCGGGATCGGGCCGGGCTCTATCTGCACCACGCGCATTGTTGCCGGCGTCGGTGTGCCGCAACTTACCGCCATTATGGATGTCGCGGCCGTAGCTTCGAAACACGGCATCCCCGTCATTGCCGACGGCGGAATTAAATATTCCGGCGACTATGCCAAAGCTATTGCAGCAGGAGCGGACTGCGCGATGATGGGCAGCGTCTTTGCCGGAACGGACGAGGCGCCGGGCGAAATCATTCTCTATCAGGGACGCTCCTACAAATCCTACCGCGGAATGGGATCGGTCGGCGCGATGGTGAGAGGTTCGGCAGACCGGTATTTTCAGGGGGGCGTGAGCGAATCTCACAAGCTGGTCCCCGAAGGAATCGAAGGCCGGGTCCCCTATAAAGGCCCGGTCGGCAATGTCATCCACCAGATGGTGGGAGGCCTGCGCGCTGCGATGGGGTATACGGGCTGCGCCAATATCGCCGAGATGAAGGAAAAGGCTGAATTCGTCCGTATGACCGGCGCAGGCTTTAAAGAAAGCCATGCCCATAACATCACCATCACCCGCGAAGCCCCCAATTACCGGACGGAAAGCTAAAGAGGAAGGCGCCCTGTTATGTCATGTCAGACCGAAGAGCGGGGAAACAAAAACTGTGCGGAACGCATTATCTTCTGTTGAAAGCCGTGTAAAAGATGCTAATTTCCTTCCGGGGGTAGTAAACTCCCCGAGACATTTACATTGACCCTTGGAGGAAAAACGAATGAACAAGTATCTGATGATGTTAATCGCCGCAGGAATTTTTGCAGCGGCGCCTGTCCTTTCCACAACGGCACAAGCTCAGGATCATGAGGCCGAAGCCACCGCAGACATGCACGATATCGACTGCAGCAATCTGCCGGAAGGCGAAGAGGTTCCTGAAGAATGCATGGACCATGAAGGCGATGATTCCGGTGAAGGACATGAAGGCGACATGGAAGATCATGGCGACGGTCACTCTGAAGAGTAATCCCCGGTCTTAATTTTGTTTTTTAAGCATAAAGAGCCTGCCTTAAAAAAAGGCGGGCTTTTTTCTTCCCAAATGCCCCCTGACGCGCTACAACCCGCACATCATGAAACGGGCAGCGCATATACAAACGGCAATTGATATTCTGACAACCATCGGGACTAGCAAAATTCCGATGGACAATGTGATTCGCGATTACATGCTTCATCGCCGCTATGTCGGTTCGAAAGACAGGGCCGCCATCGTCGAGCAGGTTTACGGCATTATGCGCCGCCATGCCCGTCTGGGGTGGTGGCTTGAAAAGGCAGGCGCCGAAGACACCCCGCGCACGCGCGTGATCGCCGACCTTGTTTTGAATGTCCAGGACATTACCAACCTTTTTACAGGCGAAAAATATGCGCCCGCAACGCTGTCTGAAGCGGAAAAAAACATGATTCCGGCCCTGAAAGGACAGGATATAAACGACCCCTCCATGCCCGCCGCTGTGCGCGGGGAATGCCCTGACTGGGCCGCAGACAAACTGAAAGATTTATTCAGGGAAGACTTCGACAATCAAATGGCCGCCATGTTGCAGCCCGCACCGCTGGATTTGCGCGTAAACACGTTAAAAAGCACCCGCGCAAAAGCAAAAGATTTTCTGGCCGCGCAGGATATCCAGACCGAAGAAACGCCTTTTTCCCCTGTGGGACTGCGGACACAGGGAAAAGCCTTTATGTCAGCCACCAAGGCCTATGCGAAAGGGCTTGTCGAAATCCAGGATGAAGGCTCGCAGCTTATTGCGCTTGTCAGCGGCGTAAAGCCGGGAATGCGCGTGCTGGATTATTGCGCCGGCGCCGGCGGAAAAACCCTCGGACTGGCCGCCATGATGGAAAATAAAGGCAATATTGTCGCCGCCGATATTGACGCGCGGCGGCTGGAAAAAGGGCGCAAGCGCTACCGCAAAGCGGGAGTCCATAACGTGGAACTGCGCTGTTTGTCCGATGAAAAGGATAAAAAATGGCTCCGGCGACAAAAAGGAACCATGGATATTGTTCTGGTCGACGCCCCCTGCTCCTCCTCCGGCACATGGCGGCGCAATCCCGATTTGCGCTGGAATTTCTACGGCCCGTCCCTGGAAGAGATCAAAGACATGCAGGCCGACATATTGGAGCGCGCAGCAAACAAGGTAAAAGCCGGCGGACGCCTTATTTACGCCACATGCTCCCTTTTTCAAGAAGAAAACGAACAGCAAATCGAAAATTTCCTTAAAAAGCACCCCGAATATGCCGTCCTCCCTTTAAAAGACGCCCTGCCGGAAGGGGTAGCCCTCCCTTGCGAAAGCCCTTATCTACGGCTGTTTCCACACGATCACAATACGGACGGGTTCTTCACGGCCATTCTTGTTCGCAAAAATATCTGAAAATATCATTGACAAAACATTCCTATTGCCAACTATATAATTAGTTGGTTGGCATTTAACAAGTAATTGGAGTGTTCATGTATCTATTATCCAAAAAGACCGGAAAAATTCTGTTCGAAGGACGCTTTCCTACGATACGGCGCTGTGTCGAACAGGCCGTTTACGAGAAAACCGATTTATCCCATGTGGACCTGCGCGGCATGAACCTGCGGCACAGCAATCTGGACGGCGCAAAAATGCGCGGGGCCTGCTTATGGGGCGCCCTTCTGGATTACGCGGATATGAGCGGCGGCGTTTTTGAACGCTGTGATTTCAGGGCCGCCAGTCTGAAAGAAACCTGCCTCGCGGACTCGGCCCTGCGGGGGGCCGATTTCAGGGGCGCTTATTTTTCAAAAACGATTGTCGCCGATTCCGATTTTTCAAAAACGCAGTTTTCCTGCCCCAGCCTTTTTTCATTGCCCTGGCATGAGGCAAAAACGCTGGAAGGCGCCATTTACTGGCACAAGGGAGAGGTGCCCTGCGATCTTTCCGGCGGGCCCGTGTCCCTTCAGGGCCCCGAAGGACAGGTTGTTTATCTAAACGACCATATTTTAGCCGGAGGCACCCTGATAAAGCGGCAAAAAAACAATCATGGGTATATATAAAGGGGTATTTTTGCAATTTAGGAAGGACTTATATACCAAAGATTCCATATGAAAACCGCGTGATTTAATTCTTTGTTAATAAATATAGCGCATAAAACTGAACGAACAATAAAAACCTGAAGTTGTGTATAACTGTGTGGAGGAAAGACAAAAATGAGTAATTTCTATCAAACAGAGAACCTTGAAACAGAGGAATTGATTTTGCGAAGCAATCTACAAATCCTCGACCTCAAACAAATGGCCGATATGGAGGATCACTACAAAAAGAAAACCCGCCATGCCATCGACACCTACAAAAACTGGCAAAAACTGCACGGCCGGCAAAAAGACATGATCGAGATTCTTTACGGCAACATGGAAGGAACCATGCTCCGCCGTCAGGCCGAGGATACGACCAGAATATACTGGCGGGTGCGCACGGACCTGAGAAAAGCCCTTTCCGTCTATATTCAAACATGCTGCCGCAGGAATTATTCCAACGTGGCGTAATTTAAGTAAATTTTTCATGTGTTGGGGAACATAAAATGATTTTTTATATAAAACTGGGAAAAGTGCGGGCGGTATCCGTTGAATTTAATCGTGAATTTGCAGCCACACCCTTATTTAAAAAAACAAGTTTCCGTTGCGAAACTATTTTGGATATGCCATATACGCAGCTTGTATTTACATCGGGGAAATGGTCCCCCTTAAAACAGGTGATGAGGTGCGTAGCAAATGACGACAACGAAACAGTTAAAACTCGCAAAACTGCAAAATATCCTTCAGGAACTCGTAAAAATTGATCCCGAATTTCCGCTGCAATGGGTTTGCGTTTTTCTGGAGATATCAATGGACGAAGGCTGCTCCCTGAAAGATGTTGCGGAGAAAACCGGGATTTCCATGTCGGTTATGTCCCGGACGATCGGAGCGTTATCCAACTACCGCCGGATGGGAAAGCCTTACGGACTCGTCCTTGTTAAAATGGCAAAAGACGACCGCCGCCGCAAAGAACTTTACCTGAGCGCCAGAGGAAAAAAACTGGTTGAGTCCCTGAAGAAGAAAATCTAACGCGCCGGCAGCGGCAGCGCTTAAGCGGCCGCGCTGTCCTTATTCTTGCCACGCATTTTTTTAGCCGCTTCCACCATATTCTTAAGCGCCGGCTCGACCTCCGCCCAGCCGCGGGTTTTTAATCCGCAATCCGGATTCACCCAGATCTGATCCGGTGAAATCACCTTTGCCGCTTTTTCCAGCAAAGCCACCATTTCTTCGACGGACGGAATACGCGGAGAGTGGATATCGTAGACGCCGGGGCCGATTTCATTCGGATATTTATAGGAAGCAAACGCGTCCAGAAGTTCCATTTGAGATCGTGACGTCTCAATCGAAATGACATCGGCATCCATATCCGCAATCGATTCGATCATGTCGTTAAATTCCGAATAACACATGTGGGTATGTATTTGCGTTTTATCTTCGACGCCGCAAGAGGCTATGCGGAAATTTTCGACAGACCAGTCCAGATAATCTTTCCAGTCTTCCTTACGCAAAGGCAGGCCTTCGCGCATGGCGGCCTCGTCAATCTGGATAATCTTAATGCCGGCTTTTTCAAGGTCGATGGCTTCATCCCGGATTGCCAGCGCAATCTGGCGCGCCGTTTCACTGCGCGGCTGGTCATCGCGGACAAAAGACCATTGCAGAATGGTAATGGGCCCGGTGAGCATGCCCTTCATAACTTTATCCGTCATGTCTTGCGCCATCTTTGCCCATTTTACGGTCATGGGCGCCGGACGGGAAATGTCCCCGAAAATGATCGGCGGTTTTACACAGCGCGAGCCGTAGGACTGCACCCATGCCCGTTTTGAAAAGACAAAACCGTCAAGCTGCTCCCCAAAATACTCGACCATGTCATTCCGCTCCGGCTCGCCGTGCACAAGCACGTCAAGACCGGCGCCATGCTGGTAATCCACCACGTGCTGGATTTCGTTCTTCATAGCGCGCTCATAATCCGCTTCGTTCAACGTCCCTTTTTTAAAATCCGCCCGCGCTTTGCGGATTTCCGGCGTCTGCGGGAAAGAGCCTATGGATGTGGTTGGAAAAGACGGCAGGTTTAATTCCGCCCGCTGAATTTTCCGGCGCTGCTGAAAAGGACTTTTCCGGTGTTTCATCTCTTCAGTGATATTTTCCATGCGCTGCATAACGTCGGGCCTATGGATTCGGCGCGATGCCTTGCGCTGCGCGACAACCGCGTCACTGGCTTCTATGTCGGACCGGATCGCGGCGCGGCCTTTATTCGCCCCTTCGGCAAGCAAAACAATCTCGTCCAGCTTTTGTTTCGCAAACGCCATCCAGCTCTTCACCTCCGCATCCATGCCGTCTTCCTGATCCAGATCTATCGGACAATGCAGCAACGAACAGCTCGGGCCGACCATCACATGGTCCAGCCCGATATGGCTATCGACATATTCGAGGATATTCAGGGATTCATGGATGTTGTTTTTCCAGACATTGCGTCCGTCGACAAGGCCAAGCGATAAAAACATGCCTTCCCGCACCATGGCCAGCGCATCCTTGTATTGATGATGCGCGCGCACGACATCCAGATGCAGGCCCTGAACAGGCAGGGAAAAAGCCAGATCCATATTATCGCGCAAGCCCTCGAAGTACGTCGCCAGCAGGATATTCAGCCCCGGCGCGGATTTCGAAAGAACATCATACGCATCCCGGAAGGCGCGTTTTTCACGCTCATTCAGATCCATGGCCAAAAAGGGCTCGTCTATCTGTACCCATTCAGCCCCAAGATCCCGCAAATTTTTCAATATTTGTTCGTAAACCGGAATGATTTTTGCCAGCAGGCCAAGAGGACAGAAATCCCCTTGCGCTTTTCCCAGCATCAGGAAACTGACCGGACCGATTAAAACGGGCCGCGCCGGAATACCGGCGGCTTTCGCCTCCCGAAATTCATCGAAAATTTTGGAGGAAGAGAGTTTGAAAGCCTGGTGCTGCTCAAATTCCGGCACGATATAATGGTAATTGGTATCAAACCATTTTGTCATCTCCATGGCTGTCACGTCATAATCGCCCTCCTGACGCCCGCGCGCCATCGCAAAGTACGTATTCAGCCCGATCGTTTCGCCGTCCCATTTATAGCGCTCAGGCACACAGCCCAGAAGGCAGATCATATCCAGAACCTGATCGTAAAAGGAGAAGTCCCCGACCGGAACATGGTCCAGCCCGGCCTCTTTTTGCAAAGCCCAGTGACGCATGCGTATGTCCTGTCCCGCCGCCAGAAGCTCTTCCTGAGACAGCAAGCCTTTCCAATAGCTTTCAACGGCTTTTTTCAGCTCCCGCTGCGCGCCGATACGGGGAAATCCGAGATTTGTTGCGAGGACCATTTTTCTCTCCTTGATTGATATCGCTATGCAATGAACACAAGACTGCACCTGAACTTGTCTGTCAAGCGAATGTCTTTAGAAATAAAAACACCCGGGTTTCAAAAATATATTGATTCCAACAGGCCCGTTTAACGCGTATAAAAAGGAACCGATCAGGCTTCTTGATACAAAGCCCCGTAATTAGGATTGATTTTGCATGAATAACCCAAAAAACCTTTCCCCCCTCTGGTGGCTCTGGGTGCCGGTTGCAGGCGCGGCCGCTCAAACGCTTATGGAGGTTTTTTTATCCCGCGACACGCTCGCCGCCCTCCATACGGAAAGCGGCCCGCATGAATGGATTCAGTTCCTGCTGATATTGGCTGCGTTTTTCGTGGCAAGCCGCCTTTTATTCATTCTGTCATGGCGAAAAGAGCCTTTAATGGCCACCTGGCTTTTTCTGGCGGCCTTATGCTGTTTTTATGTCGCCGGGGAGGAAGTCAGCTGGGGGCAGCATGTGATGCAATGGTCGACCCCGGAAGAATGGACCCGCATAAACGACCAGCAGGAAACGAACCTGCACAATACGTCCGACTGGCTGGACCAAAAGCCCCGTCTGTTTTTGTTGATAGGAGTGGCCGCAGGCGGCCTTTTAATTCCGTTTTTGCAAAAAATCTGCCCCGCCTTGCTGCCGGGCCGTTTCAACGCCTTTTATCCCCCCAAGGAATTGTCCTTCATTGCCTTGCTGATTGTCGGGTTCCATCTGCTTGAAAAATTCCTGAGCATGGCGGGAATCTACATTTTTACCCGTTTCAGCGAGGTGGAAGAGGTGTATCTGTTCTATTTCGTTTTGCTCTACCTCATCGCGCTGGGGCAACGGGAAATTCGAAAAACACCCCCCGGTTAAAATCCTTAAATCTGCGATGATAGAAAGAGCGCAGGGTGACAAGCCCGTCTTCGTTTCTTCGTCTTCGCTGACGCGAAGGCGGATGGCGGACAGGGCGGGATTCGAACCCGCGTAGGGGGTGAACCCTAACACGCTTTCCAAGCGTGCGCCTTAAGCCACTCGGCCACCTGTCCTTAAAGTCCACGCGGCCTCGATTTATAGATTGTTGCCTTTCGGCAACGGGGCCACCTGTCCTTCGACCGCCGGACCATAGACAAAATGGTCCTGAATTTCAAGCCTGCTGAATCTTTATTTCTATTTCGTCAATCAAAGCCCGAATCCGGGGGAGATCCTCCGCCCGCGACAGGCTGTGATCGCCGTCTTCAACCCATGTAATCGCCACATCCTCCCCCGTTACCGCGTCCTTGATCCGCCGCGCAACCTCCCACGGCACAGAAGTATCTTTTTTGCCCTGAAACAGCCGGATGGGAATATCCAGAGGGATGCCCCGATCCAGAAGGGTGTTGCTGCGCCCCTCCTCCAGGAGAGCCTTTGTGAAGATATAGGGGGCGTCCGAATATTCGCTCGGCACCTCAAAATACCCTTTTTCCTCTAGATCCGCCTTATGGCCGGCGCTTATATCCGCCTCGATCCAGGTCGTGAAATCCGGCGCGGCGGCAATCCCGACAAGCCCTTTCACGCGGAGCGGGCGCGCCAGCGCGCATAAAAAGGCGATCCATCCCCCCATGGAAGAGCCCACGAGAATCAGCGGCCCTTCGCTCACCCGGTCCAGTATATCCAGCGTGTCCTGTGTCCAGGACCCGATGGTGCCGTCTTCGAATTTTCCGCCCGATTTTCCATGGCCGCTATAATCGAAACGGATAAAAGCCTGTCCCCGGGCACGGCAGGCCCCCTCAAGATAAAGGGCTTTGGTGCCTTCCATGTCGGAACGATAGCCCCCTAAAAAAACAACCGTCGGCAAGGACGCCTTATCCCCTTCAATATGGATATAAGCCAGCTTGTTGCCCCCGGAACTTTGCAAATATCGGATTGTCATCAAAGATGCCTTTTTTGTTTCCGCTAAACCTCCAGAGTATGATAACTCTTTGCGTATGAGTGCAAAAATACCGGTCATTATGCAAGTGATTCCTGAGCTCGGCGCCGGCGGCGCAGAACAGGGCTGCATCGACATAGCCGCTGAAATCGTTCGCAGCGGTTCGAAAGCCATTGTCGTTTCAAACGGAGGAACGCGCGTGCATGAACTGGCCCGCGCAGGCGCGGAGCATATTTCCCTGCCCGTGCACAGCAAAAGCCCGATTGTCATGTGGCGGAATATCGGCCGCCTGCGGGAGATCATCCAGAAATACGATGTCGATATCGTCCATGCCCGCAGCCGCGCGCCCGCCTGGTCCGCGCTTAAAGCCTGCAAAGGAACGGCCGCGCGTTATATGAGCACCTGCCACGCCCCTTACAATATCAACGGAAAAACCAAGAAATTCTATAATTCTTCCATTGCCAGAGGAAAACGCGTTATCGCAATTTCAAACTATATTGCCGATTACCTTTTGAAAAATTACCGTATCGACCCGCGCGATATCCGGGTGATCCACCGCGGCGTCGCACTGGAAAAATTCCATCCTTCCGCCGTCTCGGCCGCGCAGCTTATCGAGATGACCAAGGAATGGCGCGTACCGGACGGCGCGGGGATTGTGATGATGCCCGGACGGCTGACCCGCTGGAAAGGCCACGCGGTCCTCATTGACGCCGTCGCGCGTTTAAACCGCTCTGATGTCTTTTGCGTTATCATCGGCGCAGACCAGGGACGCAAGGAATACCGGACCGAACTGGAGCAATCCATCCGCGACAAAGGGCTGGAAGGGTGCGTGCGCATTATCGACCACTGCAACAATATGCCTGCCGCCTATATGCTTTCAACCGTCGTTGTCTCCGCCTCCACCGACCCGGAAGGATTTGGCCGCGTTCCTATCGAAGCGCAGGCAATGGGCCGCCCCGTTATCGCCACAGATCACGGCGGGGCGCGCGAAACGATCCTGCGCGGTGAAACGGGGTGGCTGGTCCCGCCCGGCAACGCCGCCGCCCTCGCCGCCGCGATAAACGAGGCCCTTTCCCTGAAGCCCGAGCAACGCTCTGTTCTGGCCTCACGGGCCATGGCCCATGTCGCCAAAAACTTTTCCCGTGAAAAAATGGCCGACGAAACCATGAATGTCTATGCGGAGCTTTTACAGGAAAAATATAAAACCAACCCGTATGACGTCCCTCTCGAACATGCGGCGGAATAATATTCTTGTCATCAAGCTGGGGGCTCTGGGCGATTTTATTCAAAGCCTCGGCCCGATGCGCGCCATCCGACAGCATCACCCGGACGCGCATATCACCCTTCTGACAACCGCACCTTTCACGGCCTTTGCACAGAAAAGCAGTTATTTCGATTCGATCCTGACAGACATACGCCCCAAATACTACCAGCCCCTGAAGTGGTATCGTCTTCGCCACATGCTAAACAAGCCGCATTTTTCGCGTGTTTACGATTTGCAGAATAACGACCGTACGTCTTTGTACTTCCGGCTGTTCTCCCCCCGTCCGGAATGGGTAGGAACGGCGCGGGGCGCCTCCCACCGGAACGTCTCACCGGAACGTACGCAAGGCCAGGCCTTTGACGGCCATGTCCAGACGCTTGGTCTGGCGGGAATCAAGGATATCACCATTGACCGGATGGAATGGATTAACGCCGACCTTTCCCGTTTCGCATGCAGCAAGCCTTACGTTCTTATCGTCGCGGGAAGCGCGCCAAGCCGTCCCGAAAAACGCTGGCCCGCAGCGCATTATACGCGCCTTTGCGCCAGACTCATTGAAGACGGACTCCAGCCCGTCCTGATCGGCACGCAGGAAGAAAAGGAAATTATGGACAGCATCGCCCGGTCCTGCCCAAAGGCCCTGAACCTTGGCGGACAGACGACGCTTTTCGACATTGTGGCGCTGGCCCGCGCCGCCGCAGGAGCCATTGGAAACGATACCGGCCCGATGCATATGATTGCCCCGACAGGCTGCCCCACGCTTGTGTTGTTTTCCGGAAGCAGCAACCCTGTCCGCCACGCCCCGAAGGGGGAACATCTTAAAACGCTGCAAGTGAATGATCTGGAAACCCTTGCGCCGGAAGAAGTCTCAAGCTGTTTTGAAACGATGCGGCGTTAACAATGACGGTTAAAAATCCCGCATAAACAATCGAGAATAGCCTGCACAGACTTGTTCCTGGTGAAGTAATAAATCGTTTGGGCGCTCCGGCGGGTTTCCACAAGACCGTCCTTGCGCAAACGCGCAAGATGCTGGGACAAGGCGGACTGGCTTAAACCCACTATTTTTTCCAGTTCCCCGACGCTTTTTTCGCCTTCCTTGTTCAGGACACACATAATCAGCAGGCGGCTTTCATTTGAAAGCGCCTTCAGAAGCCCAACAGCCAACGGCAAATTGGTTTCCATATCTTCCCTGTCCATCATTTTAAATACTGCTTCCATCTTTCCAGATGCGAACGACTCTTACCTTTCAATCACAAACCTGTACAGCCCAATCGGAAAGCCTGACAGAACTTTTATACAAACAATATGGTTTACAGGCCATATTGTAACAGAAAATAATAATAAATCCACAAAACATGTAATATTATTTTTCTGGAAACCGCTTCAGGATTTTTTGGGCCAGAGCATCCGGCAGGATGGATATAAACCAGGACATGAAATGCATCTGCCACGGAAACGCGATCCGGCCCCTGTTCCGGGCCAGGCCCTTCGCGATGATACAGGCGGCCTTGTCTGCCTCCATAAAAAACGGCATCGGAAAATCGTTCTGGTCCGTCATGCGGGACCTGACAAACCCCGGACAAATCACATTGATTTTAACGCCCGTATGCGCCACGGCTCCCCGCAAAGCTTCCCCGTAAAACCGCACCGCGCCCTTTGAGGCGCTGTAAGAAGGCGCCCCCGGCCAGCCCCGAAATCCGGCCAGAGAACTCATCAGGGCAATTTGCCCGAAATGTCTGGCAACCATGCGGGGCAAAATCGGCTGCACGGTGTTCAAAACACCGATGACATTTACATCAAAAACCGAGCGGGCCTGCGCGACCGGCTCCCCGTTTTCATATCCCGCGCCGCCACCGGATATGCCCGCATTTGCGATCACAAGGTCCAGCGGCTTTTTTTCATCTACAGAAAGAATCCACTCTGCCAGCATTGTTTCATCCGTCACATCCAGTACCGCCGTTTCAACATCGGCGCCTTTGGCCCGGCAGGCCGCCGCCACGCTTTCCAGACGGCCTGCATTCCTGCCGCAAAGAAACAGGCGGACGCCGCTTTTTGCATAATATAATGCGAGCGCCTCCCCGATCCCGCTGGAGGCGCCTGTAATGAGAATTGTTTTGGGCAAAATCATGGGAAAAGTTTAGGCGATCTGTCGATAAAAATGAAGAGCCCCTTTGCACACGCCCGCTGCGCCCGTTATAGTTCTCTTATGAGTGACTCTCTCAAACTAACGCGCCGCGGCCTGATGTATGTCCTGTCTTCCCCTTCCGGGGCAGGCAAGACCACCATTACCCGCGCCCTCCTGAAACAGAATGAAGATCTGGACGTTTCCGTTTCCGTGACCACCCGTCCCCGCCGGCCCGGGGAGGTACAGGGACAGGATTATTCTTTTGTCGATATCCCGACCTTCAACGAAATGATCGACAACGGCGAGTTTCTGGAACATGCGAAAGTCTTCGGGCATTATTACGGGACCCCCCGCGAATCCGTTGAAAAATCGATGGCCGCAGGACATGACGTAATTTTTGACATCGACTGGCAGGGCACCCAGCAATTGCGGGAAATGGCGCGGGATGACCTGGTCACTGTCTTTATCCTTCCTCCTTCCGCACAGGAACTCGAAAGGCGGCTGCGCTCCCGCGGGCAAGATACGGAAGAAAACATTACGTACCGGATGAACAAAGCCTCGGATGAAGTCACCCATTACTCGGAATACGACTATGTCATTATCAACAAGGATATTGATGTCGCCCTTGGAAAAGCGCAAATGATCCTGCACGCGGAACGCCTGAAACGATGGCGCCTCACTGGCTTGTCCGATTTTGTGCGCGGACTGAAAGACGGGCTTTAAAGCCGCTTTGCCAAAGAAACATAATCTGCCACGCTTAAATCTTCCGCGCGCAAAGACGTGTTCATCCCCATCTCTTCCATAAGAGGCAAATATTCCTTTAAGGACGAACGGACCATCTTGCGCCGCTGGCCAAAGGCGGCGGCCGTCAGGGACTCCAACGCGGCAAAAGCAGGCTGCTGCGGCTCTTTTTCCTTCGGAATAAAATGCACAACGGTAGAGCTCACTTTTGGCGGCGGCGTAAAAGCGCCGGGCGGAAGGGTCATCACTTTCTTAACATGGCACAACCATTGCGCCAGAACGGACAGCCGTCCATAAGCCTTTGTTTTCGGGAGTGCCGCCAGACGGTCCGCGACTTCCTTTTGGAACATAAGCGTCATGGAGTTAAACAGGGCAGGCGTTTCATGAATCTGGCACAGCCATCCCACCAGCAACGGCGTCGCAATGTTATAGGGCAGATTAGCAACAATTTTAAACGGTTTTTTATTGGCAATCGACAACAAATCAACAGACAGCGCATCGGCCTCTATAACTTCCACCCGCCCTTCGGAAACCTCCACAAGACTCTGCAACGCAACGATTGCCCTTGGATCACATTCAATGGCGATAATCTTTTTTGCACCGGCCTTTAAAAGCCCTCTGGTCAGGCCGCCGGGCCCCGGCCCGATTTCAAAAACGGTGACCCCGGACAAATCCCCGGCAAAGCGGGCAATTTTGTCGGTCAGGTTCAGATCCAGAAGGAAATTCTGCCCCAGAGATTTTTCCGCACGCAAATCATGCGCACGAATAATTTCACGCAATGGGGGAAGGGATTGGAAATCAGACACGTTTATCTATAAACGCAGAGGATTTTAAATCGAAAAGATAGCGCTGCTGCAATTTATCCAAACGGGAAAACCCGATCTGGTTGGCCAGTTCATCCTTGGAAGGAAGATTTTCCGCCGCGATAATCCGCTTTTTCTGGAGCTGAAGAATATGATACCCCACTTGCGTTTTTATCGGGGCGCTTACAGCCCCTTCCTCCAGCGTTGCAAGGGCTTCCCCCAGCGCCGTATCAAGCTGCTGCTCCTGAACCCAGCCGATAAGACCGCCGTTTTTGGCCCCGGCCGATTTTGAAAACTGGGACGCCACCGCATGAAAAGGCGCCTTCTGAGATTTTATTTCCTGAACCAGCTTATTAGCCAATTGCCGGACCTCGGATTCGTTTTTGGGGTCCTCCGTAGGCAGATATATTTCCGATACAAAAAATTCCGTTTTTCCGACATTCTTTTTGAGACGCTCCATTTGCGCTTCCACGTCATTCCGGCTTACATCGACCTTGGGACGCAGGACAAGCTGGATAACCTTGCTCCAGGCAATTTGCGCTTCAATCTGATGAAGCAATGTCTGCTTTGGAACGCCTTGCTGGCGCATAATCTGTTCGAACTCTTCCGGCGTAAACTTGTTCTGATCGGCAATCTCCCTAAGCCCCGCCTGAACCTCCTCCGCCGTCACTTCAATGTCGTTTCTGGTTGCCTCCTGAATTTTTATATACTCCTCGATCAGGCTATCCAGAACCTGAGGCAATACTTTTGCCTGCATTTCCTGCGTATTGGGAAGACCAGAGGAAACCAGAAGCAGGCGCATTCGATCCTGTACGTCTACTTGAGAAATCGCCCCTTCATTGACAACAGCCACGATCATTGTCTTTTGTTCGGCAAATGCAAAAGGCGGTGCAAAATACCCCGACAATGCCGCAAAAAAAACAGAAAAAATAAGACTTTTATACGTTCCCATAAGAACCCCTCATTGCCCTCGAAACCCACTGTAGTTTCAAATCACCTGAATTTCAAACTGGAAATACGTCTAATTTTAGGGCATTTTCAGGCGGCAAAACGGCAAAACGCCTTTGGCCTCCTCTTAAAGTATGATTTTTCACACGTTTTCTGGCACAATGAACCCATGATATTTTTTTCTAAAAAACGTCCCCTTTTACGGTTCTGGCCTGTTGTGATTGCGGCCTTATGCATAACCGCCTTCTTATGGCCCGAAAAAAACGCCCGGGCCCAGATCGCCGACGACACAAACAGTACGTGGATTGATGAAGAGCACCCGGTCGTGGTCGAACTTTTCACATCTTCAAACTGCAGCGCCTGTATGCTGGCCGACCGGATGCTTTATGACGTTTCCCAAGAGAAAAATGTCATCGCCTTGGGCTGCCACATCGACTACTGGGATAAAAGCACCCCGAAAGACCCTAAAAACCTCGAGGCCTGTACATACCGCCAGTGGTCATACCGCAGTTCCGGCAGAATGGATGAAACCGAAGTCAGCATCCCCCATTTCATGGTGAATGGACGCTATAGTCTTCGCGGTTCGGATATTCGAAGCCTTTACAGCATCCTGAAGGGGGAAAAAGAATCCTCTCTCCCAAAACCTTCTTTTATCCATATGAAATGGAAGGATAAGGATACGCTTCTGATTGAAATGCCTCAGGCAATGGATGAAATTCATAAAAAAGGCTCTTCCAGCGTCTGGCTCATCCGGTATCAGGATTACATCATACAGAAAATGACAAAAGGAGAGGTCGCCGGACGGGTCCTGCGTTTCACAAATGTGGTCCAGGATATAAAACACATCGCCAAATGGCATGGGGATAAACGCACCATCGAGGTGGATGTTCCGATGCCGCCCGGCGGGAAAGACCGCGGGGGATATGTCGCCGTTATCCATGAAACGCACGGCGCGAAAGTTCTGGCCGCAGGAAAAGTGCGGGACTACAAACTCAGAAAAAAGAAAAAGAACCCCGATACCCTGCCGGAAAATAAAGAAGATGCGGCGCCGGTTTCTACGCCGATGCTGCCTGAATAAAACTGTCCATCACGCGTTTATGCCCGCTTTTGTCAAAAGCAATATCAAGCTTGCTTCCCTCGACATGAATAACCGTGCCCATGCCAAACTTGTCGTGAAAAACGCGGTCTCCCGACGCAAAAGGTTTTGGACGCCCTTCTCTTTCTTCGTCCCGGCGGGAAGAGGCGTGCGGAACGGGAGACACGCCGCTTGAATCCCAGTGCTGTGAACGGCCCGGCGTATAAAGCCCGGTTTCTGCATGCGCCGCAATATGACCTTCCGGCAGTTCGTCCACAAACCGGGAAGGAATGGCATTCACCCATTGCCCGTACATGCGCCGGTTCGCCGCAAAGGAAATATAAGCTTTTTTACGCGCCCGCGTTATCCCGACATAGGCCAGCCGCCGTTCTTCCTCCAGCCCCTTGATGCCGCCCTCGTCCATCGTCCTTTGCGAAGGAAACAAGCCTTCCTCCCAGCCCGGCAGAAAAACGGCATCAAACTCCAATCCTTTGGCCCCGTGCAAAGTCATCAGCGTGACGCACGCGCCTTGCGCCTTATCCTGATTTTCCAAAACCAGCGCGACATGTTCTAAAAATTCATCCAGACTTTCATAATCCTCCATGCCGGAGACAAGTTCTTTTAAGTTTTCCAGCCTCCCCGGCGCATCGGGAGATTTGTCGCCTTTCCACATCTGCACGTAACCGGATTCATCCAGAACAAGTTCTGCCAGCGCCGCATGAGGCATTGTCGACACAAGCCCCCGCCAGCGTTCGAAATCATCCAGCAATTTCATCAAGGTAGAACGGACCTTCGGACGCAGTTCTTCGGTTTGCGTCAAATCCGCCAGCGCAACATAAAGGCTGATCCCCTTGGCGCGCGCGTGCGCGTAAAGCGTTTGCACGGTGGCATCCCCGATTCCCCGCTTGGGAGTATTGATAATCCGCTCCAGCGCCAGATCGTCATCGGGCTGCCGCACCACGCGCAAATAAGCCAGCGCATCGCGCACCTCTTTACGTTCATAGAAACGGGGGCCCCCGATAACGCGATAGGCCAGCCCAAGCTGGATAAAACGTTCTTCAAACTCCCGCATTTGAAACCCGGTGCGAACCAAAACCGCCATTTGATCGAGGGACCAGCCCTTGTTTTGCAGGTTTTCGATTTCTTCCCCGACCCACCTGGCTTCGGACTCGCCATCCCAAAGGCCGCGCACTACAACTTTTTCACCGTCCCCTGCGCTTGTGAACAAATCCTTTCCCAGACGGCCTTCGTTATGCGCGATAACCGCGTTTGCCGCCGAAAGAATATGCCCTGTCGAGCGGTAATTTTCTTCCAGCCTGACAATTCTGGCCCCCGGAAAATCGCGTTCGAAGCGCAAAATATTTTCCACCTCCGCGCCCCGCCAGCCATAGATGGACTGGTCATCGTCCCCCACGCAGCAAATATTATTCGACCCCTTTGCGAGCAAACGAAGCCAGAGATACTGGGCGACGTTCGTATCCTGATACTCATCCACCAGAATATAACGGAAGCGCCGGTGATAATCCGCCAAAATGCCCGCATTCTCCGGGTCTTTTAAAATCGTAATTACATGAAGCAGCAAATCACCGAAATCGCAGGCATTTAAAGCCTTCATTCTCTGTTGGTATCGGCCATATAACAAAACCAGCTTTCCCTCCGCGATATCCCCGCCTTCATTTGCCGACAAATCGGAAGGATTTTTTCCCTTGTCCTTAAAATCGTTCACGCGGACCGCGACCAGCTTGGGCGGGCATTTTTTGGTATCTATATTCTCCGCCTCCATAAGCTGCTTCAGCAACCGGATCTGGTCATCCTCGTCCAGAATGGTGTAATCGGACCTGAGCCCCACAAGGGCGGCATGCCGCCGGAGCATCCGCGCCGCCAGCGCATGAAACGTGCCCAGCCACCATCCTTCCACGGGCTGGCCGCCCAGAAGGGAAGACACGCGTGTTTTCATTTCCTGCGCCGCCTTGTTCGTAAAGGTCACAGCGAGTATCTGTCCGGGGAAGGCGCGCCCCGTCTGAAGAAGATATGCCAGCCGCGTCGTCAAAACCCGCGTCTTTCCCGTTCCCGCACCGGCCAGCACAAGCACAGGCCCTTCGGTCGCCTCTACCGCCTCAACCTGCGGGGCGTTCAGATTTTCAAAAGAAGGGGATGCCGGCCCCGCATCCCTGTTTGATGCGTCAGCCGCAACATTCCGAACGTCAAACCCGTCCGGCGCGTTGATATGCCGATGATCTTCCATGATTTATAAGTAAATGCAGCGTCCGTGCGGATCAAGGACGAAAAAGAAAAGAAATTAACCGGCTTCTTTTTCCCGTGCGGCTTCATGCGGCGTTGGCGCAGCAGCGACCTGATTCCGGCCATTATGTTTTGCCGTATAAAGCGCCGCATCGGCGCGCTCAATCAGGTTTTCAACCGATTCACCGCCATAATACTGGGCGACACCGACGGACATGGTAATCCGGCCGAGATTTTCCCCGCTCGCCCGGTTAATCACTTCCTTGTTTGCCAGAGATTTGCGCAAACTGTCCCCCACCGTTATACCGGCATTCATATTGGTGTTCGGCAAAACAATAACGAATTCCTCACCGCCGTAACGGGCGGCCAGATCTTTCCCTTTAACGCCGTCCGTAAGCGTATGGGCGACAAGACGTATAACCTGATCCCCGACCTGGTGACCGTAATTGTCATTAAAACTTTTGAAGTGGTCTATATCCAGCATCAGCAATGTCAGCGTTTCGCCTTCCTGAACACAGCGCGCCACCATACGCCGGACTTCTTCATCGAAGCATTTCCGGTTGGCAAGCCCTGTCAGTCCATCTGTCATCGCTTCCTTACGCACACGCTCCAGATCCTGTTTGAGCGCTTCCATCGCTACAGAAGATTTGTCAAGCTGCGCTTCCAGTTTCTTATTCTGCTGCGCCATCTTGGCCGTATCCTGAACGACACTGTCCATTATCTCTTTGAAGTCTTCCGGTGTTTCCACGCTGGCGATTTTCCGGCTGACCCCTTCCAGCGTGCCGCTATATTCAGACGTCGCAGACCTCATGTTATCCATCAGTCCGGAAACGTCCTGCAGGGTTGACTGGATTTGGTCGCCGGCTTTTTCAACAAGTTCCTGATTGCGTTTATCGCTTAGATATTTCTCGTACAGAAGGCGGCAATCGTCGTGCGTCACTTTTCCCGCCGTCTTTTTCAATTGGTCAATTTCGGCTTTAAGCTCCGTATTGATTTTGGCATAATAAGCATACCAAACTTCGAAATTACTCGGCGCCGGCGGAATTCCGTCCTGCTTCAAGCGGGCAAAGGCTTTTTCGGCCACACCGCTTGCAAGGTCTATGTCATGATCGTAAAGCACGTTTAAAAATTAAATCCCTTAGAAAATTCCAGACAAAACATGAGGTTAATTAAACACCTGCGGTCACATGGATGAAAGGGAAAAGTGCCTCTCTTTCATCCTTTTCTATCCTACACCTTATATGATTAACCCCCAATTAATACGTTATGAAAAACAAGCACGTTTATATCCATTTGGTCTGAGGATCAAACTTTGCGTTCGGCGCCGTTTTCAGCGCTTTCGGCACATCTTCGACATCATCAACAACAACAAATAATTCTTTATCCTCGGGCCGCATAAAACCGGTGGCGGAAATATTGTCAATCGCTTCCAGAAGCTTTGTCCAGTATCCTTCAATATTCACAATCACAATCGGCTTGTCATGCAGCCCAAGCTGTTTCCATGTCAAAAGTTCAAAAAGCTCATCCAGCGTCCCCAAACCGCCTGCCAAAACGACAAAGGCGTCCGAGCTGTCAACCATCTGCTGTTTTCGCACGTGCATGGAACCCACAACATGAAGTTCGCTCAACCCCTTATGCTGCACTTCGCGGTCCTGAATATGTTCCGGAATAATCCCGATAACCCTGGCCCCCTTTTCCAGCGCCGCATCCGCCACCAGCCCCATCAGACCGACACGCCCGCCGCCATAAACGACATCCCACTTTTCCCGCGCCAAAATCGCGCCAAGACCTGTCGCCACTTTTTTATAAACATCGTCCACCCGCGAAGAAGACCCGCAATACACACAAACAGATTTGATGTCCTTCATTGAAATTCCTACTTTTCTTTCCTTGTTTTTTCTTCAGTTGTTTTTTCTTCCGGGATTTCCTCCGGCTCAATCTCATATGTTTTTCCAGACCATATCACGGAGACAGGATCACACCCCTTTGGCGCAAGCGTCAGCCGGGCACCGCATTTTTTGTTTTCTTCCGGCTCTTCTTTCGCCTCTTGCGAAGAAGAATCCCCCTCTTCGGAAATTTCCTCCTGTACGCTCAAAGAGGCAGAGGCGCTGCAAATATCCGTTCCCACAACAAAAGGCAAAATATACGTTTGAGGCCGGCCTGTCGGCGGATTTTCAGCAATGGCAAGCATGAGCGTCAAACCGTGGGCTTTGGGTCCTTTTTCGCCTTCTCCGGTCGAAACATCGTCCAGTTCGCCGGCAAGCAAACCCGTCATCACCATTTCGTTTTCGCTGTCACAATCCAGGTCAGCCCGCAATCTTTTGCCGTAACTCCAGAAAACCTCCGGCTTGTCTTTCGCCAGAACATTCATCCAGCGTGGGAAACCTCCAAATTTTTGCGCATATCCTTCCATCTCTTCATCGACGATCATCGCCGCCAGAAGATCCGCCCTGTCCTCACTCATACGGGCGAGGCAGGAAAGCTTATTCACCCGTTCCAGAGAGCTGACTTCCGTTTGTCTGGACTCCCATTCGCACTGGCCGTCGCGGTAAGCCAACCAGTCTTTTTGCAAAACCCGAAGACTTTCCAAATTCTCCCCTTCCAGCGCCGCCGAAAGTTTTTCATATGATTTATTGAGTCGGTTTTGGGCCCAGCCCAAATGACGGTTTAGACATCTTACCGTCGCCGCCGTACTGTCGCTTCCCGTACAAAAGGCGCTGTGATCCGCCGCTATAACCGCCGTAGAGGCCGTAACGATAAAAAAAAGGGTCGCGCTCAAAAGAATTTTTGCCAACATGTTCTAAAGATCCCTGGGGGAGGTATATATCCAGCTTTATTTATACCCTATGAAAGTTTTCTAGAACAGCTATAATCCTGTCCTTATGAGCACAAACACAACAGAAAATAACAAAACCCTTCTCTCAACCATCAAGGAAACGGTTTTGGTTCCGATCCATCCCGCCGGATATCCCTTTATCCTCGGGGGGGCCGTGATTACCTTCGTTTGCTTCCTTATCTGGGAACTGCTTGGGGTCCTGGCCCTGATCCTTACCTTTTTTTGCGTCTATTTTTTCCGCGATCCCGTCCGCATAACGCCGCAGCGAAAGGGGCTGGTCATTTCCCCGGCCGACGGGCGCGTTTGCGCGATCACTGAAGGCCTGCCGCTCCCGCCCGAGCTTGGCGGGAAAAAGGAAGATACGGATTACACACGTATCAGCATCTTCCTGTCCGTTTTCGATGTTCATGTGAACCGGGTTCCCATTGACGGAAAAATTATCAAAACGGCCTACAACCCCGGAAAGTTTTTAAATGCCGAACTCGATAAGGCGAGCCAGTATAACGAGCGCGCCAGCGCCTTGCTGGAACTGGAAGACGGCCGTCAGGTGGGCTTTGTACAAATTGCAGGACTTGTGGCGCGCAGGATTGTCACCTCACTGACCGAAGGCGACGAAGTTGAAGCCGGCGAAAGATACGGCCTGATCCGTTTTGGCAGCCGCGCCGATATTTACCTTCCTGAAGATGTCGCGCCGCTTGTCTGCGTCGGGCAATATGCGATTGGCGGAGAAACCGTGCTGGCCGATATGGACGGAACAGAGCCGCCGCGCGAAGGCAAAGCGCAGTAAAAACAACGCGGCAAGACCGAATAACAGGAGGACAAACAAACATGTCTGTCACTGAGATCAAGAAGCCCCCTTCAAAAGACCTTCCGGAAACGTCCAAAGGAAAACACGGACAGCTGGGCCTGCATCGTCTCATTCCGAATCTTCTGACGCTCATGGCGCTTGCCGCAGGGTTAACGGCCATTCAGGTGGCGCTGGAAGGAAATTGGGAACGCGCCGTGATTGCCGTTTTAATCGCCGCTATTCTGGACGCGCTGGACGGTGCCGTTGCGCGCCTTTTAAACGCCACAAGCGATTTCGGGGCAGAGCTGGACAGCCTCTCGGACTTTCTGGCATTCGGCATTGCGCCGGCCGTTATTCTCTATACATGGATCCTTGAGGACGCCGGAAAGATCGGCTGGATCGCCATGCTGGTCTATGCCGCCGCAACAGCCCTGCGGCTGGCGCGTTTTAATGTCATGCGGGATACGGCCAGACCGGACTGGAAACGCGGCTTTTTCTCCGGTATTCCTGCTCCTGCCGGCGCCGGGCTGGCCCTTTTGCCCCTCATCATATGGCTGCAATTCCCGCAATTTTTCGAACAGTTTGCCTTTGCCACGCCTTTTGCAGGGCTTTGGGTTATTCTTGTCGCCGCGCTTATGGTCAGCCGCATTCCGACATGGTCTTCCAAACAAATCAAAATTCCGGCCAAAATGGGAATGCCTGCGCTGGCTTTCGGCGCGCTGGTGATTGCCGCCCTCATTCAGGCGCCGTGGCAAACGCTCAGCCTTTCCGCGCTGATCTACATGGCAAGCATCCCTTTTGCCATTCGTCACTTCCTGCGCCTGCAGGCCCGCTATGAAGATGCCGAAGACCTGGCCGATCTGGCCCTTGGCACCCTTTCCCTTGAAGAGCTTTCCGATCGAAAAGCGCGGGAGAAAGCCCGGACGGAGAAAAAAGAAACATAAAAAACCCGCGCCGTGCACAACGGCGCGGATCACATTTTCTTTAAAACGATCAGGAAAAAGCCAGCGTCCGGGGTCCGGCCGTATCCAGAGACGGTGACGGCACAGGTGCAGATGCTTCCGCTTTCGGTCCGCCGCCAAGCGCTTCGCGAAGTTCCGTCACTTCTTTGTTCAGAGCGCCGCATAGCTCCCCGAGGAGACTGCCTGCCCCCGGCTGCATACAGGTCAGACTGGAGCCTGTCTGCTCGGCATCCGCCGCCAGTTCAATTTTTTGGTTATTGTCCATGACAGGGGCCATCTGCGTCTGCATTTTCTGCCCCATTTCAGCAACAGATGTATTCGGATTAACGCGCACGCTGTCAAAAGCGCTGCGCATATTCACAGCCGGACTCTGCTGCGCCAAGTTTGGTCCGGTGGTCGCGGCTTTAAAATCCGCTGTTGCCGTCCACGATCTTGTGGAAGCATCTTCCGGTCCTGTAATTCCGTGTTCTGTAACCATTTTATTTTTCCTATACCATTGTCTCTTCTTCGATCACGTTGGTCGTCGGCCCCTTCGGCCCGCTTGAAAGATCAAAATTACGCTGCTGCATCATCGCAACCATATTTTTGGGACGGGATCCTGCCGTCATTGTCGCCCCGATTTCCGGAGCCGTGCGCATGATATGGCCTGCATAACCCTGCACCCCGCGCTCGGCCGCATAAACATTACCGGCAGCGAGGTCCTTTTGTTTCGTAAGCGTCTGCGTTTGCTCCAGCGCCACATTTTTTCTGGCGGCCAGCGCCATCTTTTTTGTCGCTTTAAAATCGTCTTCTTTGGGGAACATGTTTCCCCCTGTCCGATAGGCCTCACCAAGACCGTATTTGCTGCTTTCGCTATCGATTAACGTTTGCGATGTTCTTCCTGTCATGGCCCACTGATCCGCCGTTTGGGCGCGGGACGAAATCATCCCGCCCATCTTTTTCGATATGCCCGCAAGATCGACCCCCTTCGCCGCATCAATGCGCTCGGACGCCATTTTCATTAAATCAGCCGCGCCGCCAACGCCCGCAGCCTGCATCGCCATACCGGAATAAACTTCAAACTCGGGACTGTCCGCCGCAGCAGGCGTCTTCGATTCCGCGTCAGGAGAATCGCCGCCTTTGCCTTTGGCCGAAGGATCATCCAGAACAGCCGCTTCCCGCGCCGCCGTTTCGATCTGCGCCCTTGCCGTTCTGATTTCCTGCTCGCCGCTGCCACCCAAAGCGCGCCTGGCATCGCTGACTTCCGCCAAAGAAGATCCATCCGTCACATCGTAAGGCATCTAAATCCGTCCTTTTATAATATCTGTTTCCATCAACATTAATGGCATTTGTCTAACATTCCCTTAACGTATTAAGGATACCGCAAACGGAGAGGAAAAAACAAATTTGGCCGGAAATTATTGTTATTTTACAAAATGTTAATAAGGTATTAACGGCGGTAAGACAGGGATTCCGCGATATGGGCTTCCCCAAGCGTTTCGAAGTCCCCCTCCAAATCGGCGATGGTCCGGGCCACGCGCAAAACCCGGTGATAGGCCCGCGCCGAGAGCCCCATACGTTCAGCCGCTTGATCCAAAAGGGTTTTTGCCCCTTTTTCGAGCGGCGCAACTTCCTCCAAAACATCTGCAGGCAAATAAGCATTTATCTGCGCGCTGTGCCTTTTTTCCTGCCTTTCCCGCGCTTTTGCGACGCGGCCGGCCACTTTTGCGGACGACTCGCCGGACAGCCCGCTTAAATCGCTGATCTTCACAGCCGGAACATCGGCCTGGATATCAATCCGGTCCAAAAGCGGGCCGGAAAGTTTTGCCAGATAATCCATACCGCAGCGCGGCGCCTTGGTACATTCGGTTTCCGGCGATCCCAGATAACCGCAGCGGCAGGGATTCATCGCCGCAACAAGCTGGAACCGGGCGGGATATGTGACATGCGCATTGGCCCGCGCAACCAGGGCCTTTCCGCTTTCGAGCGGCTGGCGCAAAGCCTCTAGCGTGCCGCGGGCAAATTCCGGCAGTTCGTCCAGAAACAAAACGCCGTGATGCGCAAGCGAAATTTCACCGGGCCTGACTTTATGCCCTCCGCCCACCAGAGCCGGCAACGAAGCGGAGTGATGAGGATCCCTGAAGGGCCGCACTTTCATCAATCCCCCTTCCGGAAGCGTTCCCGCCAGCGAATGAATCATTGAAACTTCGAGAGCTTCGTGCGGCGAAAGCGGCGGTAAAATACCCGGCAGGCAGGATGCCAGCATCGACTTTCCCGATCCCGGCGGGCCGCTCATCAAAAGATTATGCCCGCCCGCCGCAGCCACCTCCAGAGCGCGGCGGGCCGTTTCCTGCCCCTTTACCTGCGCAAGATCGGGCACGACAGCCGCAGCCGAATCCACAATTTTTGCTTCGGGCGCAGTCAGGACCTGCGTGCCTTTGATATGATTAATCACCTGTAAAAGATTGGCAGGGGCCAATATATTCAAATCGCCAGCCCACGCCGCTTCACCGCCGCAGCTTTCCGGACAGATCAGGGAATTGTCATTGGCGCTGGCATGAATGGCCGCAGGCAGGACACCCGCCACAGAGCGAATGCCCGCGTCCAGAGACAACTCCCCAAGCACCACATATTCTTCCATTTCCTCTTTCGGCAAAACACCCATCGCCGCCAGCAGCCCCAACGCGATCGGCAAATCGAAATGGGAGCCTTCCTTGTTCAGGTCCGCGGGCGCAAGATTCACCGTCAGGCGTTTTGCCGGCAAAGAAATGCCAAGCGCATGAAGCGCCGAACGCACACGCTCTTTGCTTTCCGCCACCGCCTTATCCGGCAGCCCCACGATTGTAAATGCAGGCAGGCCGCTGGAAATCTGCACCTGCACATCCACCCGCTGAACATCGACGCCGCAAAAGGCCACTGTATTAATGCGCGCTACCATTCCTCCTGTATCGCACAGAAAAACCCAAAAAAGAAGAGCGTTAACGCCTCCTTCATTTTTGTTTAAGGGATTGTTCATACCTGCCGCTGTATAAAAGAAACGCAAGACACGAAGCGCAGGATTTCAAACCCATGTCTATCTTAAGCGAAAACGAACTGGCCCTTTTACACACGCAGCTGACCGTCCCTATGGTCGCAGGCGATATCATTTATGACGACCTTCAAATGGAAGAAGACGTGCAGTACGCCCTGCATGAAACCTTGAGCGACCTGGACCCGGATTCCGCCTTATTGGCCATTGCCTTATCCGCAAAACACATCGCCCTGAAGTTCACAAAGGAATCCTCTCTGGCCACGGCCCTGAGCATCGAGGCCAGCAAACTCATCGACGATTACGCCCCCGAATGGATCGCCAATTATCAGGGCGGGCCGGTGAACGAAGACAAGCTTTATGATACGCTGCGGCACATTCCCGAAGACCTGGAATCCCTGGCAGACTTGCTTGAATCCTTGCGCTGTAACATGGACCGGGCCAAAAAATCAATCGCCATGCTCTGCGATATCCTCTCGATACAGGCCCGCGCCCATATGGAGATCGCAGGCTATATTCTGGACGAGCTTGAAAAACGTTTTTCAGGCGAAAGCGCGCAGGGAGAAGGAGAAAGCGGACTTTATTCCATGGCCGGATTGCCGGAAAAACGGCCGCATAACGATAACATCATTCTCTTTCCCGTCCATCTGCGCCGTTAAAAAACGCTGGACAAAAGAATTTTACATAGATAGACTTCTGTTTCTTCCAACTGGATTATGTTGATCTGGAATGAACAGGCCCGCGCCCAACCATCAAAGAGAAACGATTATCGAAAGCCCGCGAGGCGCAAAAATCCTGCCCCGCCAAAGTCCTGATAACAATCCGCCCCTTTTTCATTATTTTTTCCATCTGGACGAAAGATTTGCGGGCGTCGGCGATTTTAAAGACAAATGGGGCGATATTCCGAACGATCCCTTTAACGCCAAAGGTTATGCGCTGATTCTAAACAAAACCCTTCGCTTTGTACAAAGATTCCAGGGGCCCGAGAGCGATAAAAGAGCGCTCTATAATTATGTTCAAAACAATCTGAATATTTGGGAACAAGCAGCCATATCACAAATTTCAGACTTCAGGGGCCAAACCGCCAGCCTAGCTTTGAACGGATTTTCCTATTTTCAACGGGAACCCTCGACAGATTTATGGGAAAAACTTGAAAGACAGATACTGCAAAACATCCGCAAAAACGATTTCGATAGCCAAAGCATCGCCCTGACTTTAAACGCCTATGCACATTTTGGACGAAACATGCCGGTTTTTTTGTGGAATGCCTTAAAAAAAGAGTTTGAAAAAAGAATCCAGGGCAAAGAAGCCGATGCACAAAACATCCGCAACAGTTTATATGCCTGCGCTATTCTGGACAATCTTTATCCCGATTCGGACTATCAGGACCTGGCGCTGTTTCTAAAAAAATATGCTCTCAAAAACATAGACGGAAAAAGAGCACGAAGGCAGGTTTTCGATTCTTTCCTGCATTTTGGCTGGACGTCGCCATGCGAATATCCGGGATCGGAAGGGATAACATCCTACAGCGAACAGCAGTTGAAACGCTGGTTCGACAAAGCCGGTTTTAACACAGAACGGCCTTCGAACCTCCTGCCGTATTTCGAAGATGCCGTTGATTTCCCAGCCCGAAAAAACGAGCAGACCCTTTTGGTTGAAAGAGACGGTCCCATGCATTTTCTGGCAGACCCAACACATCAGGACCCGGACAATCCGCGTTATAACGGATCGACCATCTTCCAGTCCCGTTTGATACACAGACAAAGACCGGACCTGCCGATCCTGCGCGTTCCGTACACCGTCGATACCTGCATAGGACAAAAAACTGTCACAAATCCTGATCTCCGAACCCAAATTCTCGAGTCTTTTGCCGCGCAGGTCAGGGCGCAGGGTCCGGGGATATATCGCGCTTTGTACGACAATAAACAGAACTTTACGATCGGGCGGCTGCGCCCCGATTTACAGCCGCGGCGAATGAGACACCAAGTCTTTTGCTTTCATTAGTCCCCTGCCAGCATCGGCCCCAGCGGCCGGCCTCCTAAAAGATGGACATGGTAATGCGGCACCTCCTGCCCGCCATGCCCGCCCGTATTGGCAATGACGCGAAAGCCCCTTTCCTCCAAATTCAGATCTTTTGAAAGTTTTCCAATGGCGCGGGCCAGTCCGGTAATTTCTTCGGAGGACGCCCGTGCGCCGAAATCATCGATGGAACGATAAGGCCCTTTTGGAATAACCAGAACGTGAACGGGCGCCTTGGGCATAATATCGTTGAACGCCAGCACATAATCATCTTCGTAAACCTTGTCGCAGGGAATTTCCCCCCGCAGGATTTTTGCAAAAATATTGCTTTCGTCATAGGCCATGGACATTTTCCTCCTCGTTGCTTAGAACCGATAAAAACACAAGTGAGAACAAAGACGCTATGATTATTTACCCCGCCATTGATTTGAAAGACGGAAAATGCGTTCGCCTCTACAAGGGAGAGATGGATCAGGATACGGTCTATAATGACGACCCGGCGGCGCAGGCCCTGACATGGGCCCGGGCAGGGTTTTCATGGCTGCATGTTGTGGACCTCAACGGCGCCTTTGAAGGAAAATCCGTCAATGCGGATGCCGTGACCGGCATTCTGGCTTCGACAGACCTGCCCGTTCAGCTTGGCGGCGGCATTCGGTCTCTCAAGCAAATCGAGCACTGGCTGGCCCAGGGCGTCAGCCGCGTCATTCTCGGCACGACGGCCGTCCGCGACCCCGGACTGGTGCAACAGGCCTGCGCTCTGTTTCCCGGCCAGATTGCCGTCGGGATTGACGCCCGCAAAGGGCTGGTCGCCGTGGAAGGCTGGGCGGAAGCCTCCGATATAACCGCCATTGATCTGGCGCAAAAATTTGAAGATTGCGGCGTGGAGACGATTATTTATACGGATATCGATCGGGACGGCACAGGAGAGGGCCTCAATATGGACTCCACCCGGCAACTCGCGCAAAATACGAAAATTCCGGTCATTGCGTCCGGCGGCGTGGGATCTTTGGAAGACGTACGTGCCGTACGTGCCGCGGAATCCACCGGGATCGAAGGCGTCATTATTGGAAAAGCGCTGTATGACGGACGAATTGACGCGGCGGAAGCGTTGAAACTCTAGTGTTTACATATTCTTTTTTCTTGCTTTCCCGGACAGTTTCCGTCATAGAAAGAAGCAAAATTTCAAAGCCCCAAACGGCAAAAACAGAGTAGGAAATAAAAAATATGTTTAGAAAACACACGAGTCTCTTCGATGCGTGGATGGCGGCCGCAAACGACGCCTTTGCCACTGCAACCGGACAAAGGCCGCAAGGACAAATTATAAGCCGCCTCTCCAATAAAATATGTAGTGCCTACAACCAACTGACACAAGCCGCACGGGCAGACACCGGGTTTGATATAAAATCTGATCGAGCGCTTCAAATCGTGGAAAAAATCCTTCCGAAAAACATCCGGCAAGAGACCCCCCGGGATGAAAATCTTCAAATTGCAAGAGCTGTTTTAACAGGCTTCGAACAGGCCAGAACAGGAAGTTTTGAGCTCAACCCCTTCCCCAAACCCCCCTCTGCGGCACAAACGCGGGAAGATATCCTAAAAACACTTAAATCACTCCCTCCTGCCCTGCGCCCCGCCGGATAATGCTCAAAGCCCGCATCATCCCCTGTCTGGACGTCAATGAAGGCCGCGTTGTCAAAGGCGTGAACTTTGTGGACCTGATCGATGCAGGCGATCCGGTGGAACAGGCCAAAATCTACAACGACCAGGGCGCGGACGAGCTCTGTTTCCTGGACATCACCGCCACCCATGAAAAAAGAGACACCATACTGGAAATCGTCTCCCGCACGGCCGAGCAGATATTCATGCCCCTCACCGTTGGCGGCGGCGTGCGCAATCTGGACGATATCCGGAACCTTCTGGAAGCCGGCGCGGACAAAATTGCCGTTAATTCTGCCGCCATCAAAAACCCGGAGTTTATTCGGGAAGCTTCCACCAAATGTGGCAATCAATGCATTGTGGTCGCGATTGACGCCAAATCCACCGGTCAAAACAAATGGGAAATCTTTACCCATGGGGGCCGCCAGCCTACCGGCATTGACGCCGTGGCGTGGGCAAAGCGTATGGCCGACTACGGCGCCGGCGAAATCCTCCTCACCTCCATGGACCGGGACGGGACAAAAGCAGGATTCGATATCGCGCTGACGCGCACGATTTCCGACGCCGTTTCTATTCCCGTGATTGCCTCCGGCGGGGTTGGAACGTTGGAACATATGGCGGAAGGCATTCAGGAAGGTCATGCCAGCGCTGTCCTTGCCGCTTCCATTTTTCACTTCGGCGAATACACTATTGCCGAGGCCAAGCGCTATATGGACGAACATAATATTCAGGTGCGGGAGACGGCTTAAAAATGGGTGATGATATCCTTAAAAGACTTTATAATGTTCTGGAAGAGCGCAAAACCGCCGATCCGGATACATCTTATGTGGCCTCCCTCTATCAAAAGGGCACGGGTAAAATCGCTCAAAAAGTCGGAGAAGAGGCGGTTGAAACAATTATCGAAGCCCTGCAAAATAATCGGGACAGATTGAAGGAAGAATCGGCGGATCTCTTGTTTCACCTCATGGTTTTATGGGCCGATGCCGGACTCAAACCCGAAGAGATACTCAGCATTCTTGAAAAGCGCTTCGGGACAAGCGGCCTGGATGAAAAAGCCGCCCGAACCGAAATTAAATAAAACAGCCGCTTGATCTTTATCCAAACTTCTTCCATACTCGGAAACCTGTGTCCTTCTTTGTTTCTCGCGTATCCTGCGTATGTATTCTTTTTCTTTAGAGGAAAGCTCATCCCACATATTTGTGATAGCGTGTTGTTGATAGAAAAATCCAAGCGAAGGAAACAAAAAAGGAAAAAAAACAGATATGGATACCTCCTTAACGGGCGTTGAACGAACATTCGACAAAAATGAAATCATCGTCAGCAAAACAAATCTGAAAGGTCATATTACCTACGCCAACCGGGTCTTTTTACGGCTGGCAGGTTATGACGAAAAAACCGTTATCGGCGCACCGCACAGCCTGATTAGACATCCGGAAATGCCCCGCTGCATTTTCAAGCTTCTTTGGGACACGTTGGGAGAAGGCAAAGAAATTTTTGCCTACGTAAACAACCGCAGCGCGAACGGCGACAATTACTGGGTTTTGGCACACGTCACTCCCAGCTTTGACGCGAACGGCAGTGTCAGCGGATACCACTCCAACCGCCGGGTTCCGGATAGAAGAGTTCTGAACGATACGATTATCCCGCTCTATGACTCGCTGCTTGCGGAAGAAAACAAACATTCCAGCCGTAAAGACGGCATGAACGCCGCTGGCGAAATGCTCGGCACCATTTTAAAAGAGAAAGGACTGGCTTATGATGAATTTATCTTCTCTCAGCTTGGTTAAAATTTGCAGTGCCGCGACGATTTCCTTCGCAATCCTGACTGTTTTTATGATCTGGTTTTCGCCTTTTGAGGCCGCCGAGGAAATGTCCAGCGCCCTGTGCGCGGCAACAGGAATTCTTTCCATGTATTTCGTCGGGAAAGCAAACAAAGCCGTCAAGGATGCAACGGATATCTGCAGGAGACTCGAAAACGGGGATTTTGAAGCGCGGCTGATAAATATTTCCGAACAGGGTGATCTGGGTGAGCTGCTCTGGTCTATCAATGAGATGACAGACCGGACGGACGCTTTTGTCCGGGAAGCCACAGCCTCCATGGACTATGTCAGCCGGAACCAGTATTTCCGCCGTATCCTGGAAAACGGGATGCACGGGACTCTCCTGCATGGCGCCATCACGATGAACAAGGCCACAGAGGCCGTCGCCGAAAAAATGGGCGGGTTCACCCGCGTTGCCGAATCTTTTGAAAAATCCCTGTCCGATGTGACAACCGAGATTCAGCAGACTGTTTCCATGCTCGAAACCGCCTCCAAAAGCATGGAAGCGGCCGTGGGAACGACCAATACGGAAGCCGACTCTGTTGTCGCCGTTTCGGACGACAACTCTGCCAGCGTTCAAACCATTTCTGCAGCGGCTGAAGAAATGTCCAGCGCGATTAAAGAAATCAGCCACCAGATGACGCAAACATCGGATATGGCAAAAACGGCTATTACCGAATCATCGCAGGCTGAAGAAAAAATCCAGCAGCTTGTCACAGCCGCAGAAAAGATTGACGCTGTCGTCTCGCTTATTCAGGACATTGCCGACCAGACCAATCTTCTGGCCTTGAACGCTACCATCGAATCCGCACGCGCCGGGGAAGCCGGAAAAGGTTTCGCTGTCGTTGCCAATGAAGTGAAAGGCCTGGCCGAACAAACGGCCAAAGCGACGCTGGATATTACCGAACAGGTCAAAACCATGCAGGTCATCAGCGAAGAGGCCGCAAGCGCCTTCACGCAGGTGCGGGACAAAATGGAAGCCATCGGACAGGCTGCCACCGGTGTCGCCGCCGCCGTGGAAGAGCAAACGGCCGCCGCGCAGGAAGTCGCCCGCGGCGCAGAACAGGCCTCCAGCGGAACCATGAATGTCGTGGAACGTATTCGGGGCATCAAGGACAGTGTCGGAAGCATCGACGAATCTTCCGATCAGGTTCAGCTCGTTACCGAAACGCTCACAACGCAATCCGCCCAGAAAATCAGCGGGCTGATTGACGAAATGGACCTGTTCATGACCGAACTGCGAAAAGTCGCCTAAAAGAAAAAATATGAAAGCAAGCTGCCGCGCCCCGTTTCAAAGGGAGCGGCGGCTTTTTTCAGGAAAAATAATCCGGATTGATGAGTTTGTAATAGTACCGGCTTTTAACGGTTTCTCCATTCACGCGCACGGAATAAGGGTGCAAACCGAACTCTTTATAGCCCATGCTTTCATACAGCCTGATTGCCGCGTCCATCGTCTCGCGCACATCCAGATTGACAACGGCATACCCCGCCTCACAGGCGCTGTGTTCAACCGTTTCCAAAAGCATTTTGGCCAGACCGTATCCCCGCGCCCAGGGCGCTATGAAATTTGTGGTCATATGAACGACGTGACTCTGCGCCTCGTTGTTTTTCGGCGGCAGGATTAATTGCGCCGTACCACATATTGTATTGTCCAGCCGCGCGACAAAAAGCCAGCGCGTCGGCGCCGCGATGACGCCCTGCCAATACCGCTCCAGAATATCCCTGGCCGGAAGCTCTACCCATCCAAACCCGCCGCCGCCTTCAATGGCAGCATCCGTCGCGTCGCAAAGATCGTTAAGATCGTTTTGTGAAAGAGGCTCAAGAACCCGCTGCACTGTAATCTTCGGTTCCTGCTTGACCTGTGTTGAATCGCTCATGACACCTCCCCGTATGTGTTCGGATTTTCTAAATTTTAAGTTACGGCGCCCAGCTTAAAAAATCCGAAATTAATTTTAAGCCGGCCTCCTGACTTTTTTCAGGATGAAACTGCACACCTATCATATTATCGCGCCCCACCACGGCGCTTACTTTTTCACCATATTGTGCGTATGCAAGCATGTGCCGGACCTCTTTACATTCAAACATGAAAGAATGAACAAAGTAAAAATGGATCGGCGTTTTACCGGAACTTTTTGTGACGCCCTGCAGCACGGGATGGGCGGCCCCTTCTTTTGTGCAGTGCACGTCATTCCATCCCATATGCGGAATTTTTAAAGAAGGATCCGAAGAGCGGATCGGGACAACCTCACCCGGAATCCAGCCAAGCCCCGCATGCATTCCATGTTCCAGTCCCCTCGTCGCCATAAGCTGCATCCCCACGCAGATACCCAGAAAAGGCACGCCGCGCTGCAAAACACGCTCCTCCAGCGCCTCAAGCATGCCATCCAGCGCGGCAAGACCGTTCATGCAATCGGCAAAGGCGCCTTGCCCGGGCAAAACAATCCGGTCGGCCCGGGCGACGTCTTCGGCCTCACGGGTCACCATAACCCTGGCCGGCAATTTCTCATCGGCGACCACCCATTCAAAAGCCTTGGCCGCAGAGCGTAAATTGCCGCTGCCATAATCTAAAACCGCGATTGTCTGATCTGTCATCTGTCTTGCGCTTCCTTTTAAGACATGCTTTATCTAGCGCAGTTTTTGGAGGATTTCCAGACATGAAAATCGGCTTTTACAAATGGAGCGAGACAGACAACGCAACAAAAGCGCGCATTCTGCAGCGCTCCGGCGCCAATATTGACGCCCTCACAGACCAAATCCGCCCGATCATTGAAAACGTGCGTCAAAACGGAGAATCGGCGCTCATCCAGTATGCAAAACAATTCGATCACGCGGATCTGTCTTGCCTGAAAGTAAGCGAAGACGAACTTAAAACGGCGCGGGCAACGCTTGATCCCGACCTCAAGGCCGCGATCGACCACTGCGCGGGCAACGTCCGGCGCTTTCATGAAGAGCAAATGCGCCGCGTAGAGCGTGAATGGTTCTTTGAAGTCGAACCGGGCGTTCTGGCGGGGGAAAAAGTGACCCCCATTTCTTCTGTCGGGCTGTACGTGCCCGGAGGAAAGAACCAGTACCCTTCCGCCGTTTACATGCTGGGCATTCCAGCCGTTCTGGCAGGGGTGGAACACATCGTCATGACCACCCCGCCGCGCCCCGACGGAACCGTTGGGAACGCGCTCCTTTACGCCGCCCAAATTTCGGGCATTCGGGACGTGTATAAGGTCGGCGGCGCACAGGCTATTGCCGCGCTGGCCTACGGCACGGAAAACATTCCGGCCGTTAAAAAAGTGCTGGGGCCGGGCAGCCCGTACGTGGCCGCCGCCAAACAGCTTCTTTCCGGCGAAATCGACCCCGGCATGCCGGCAGGACCTTCCGAATCCATTATCCTGTGCGATGAGAGCGCAGATCCACACAATACGGTGCTGGATATTCTGAATGAAGCGGAACATGGACCCGATTCTGCCGCTCTTTTGGTCACACATGACGAAAAACTCGCAAATTATGCGTTAAATCACCTGCCGGAGGCCATTTTATGCCTTCCGGAGCCCCAAAAAGGGTGGATTAAGACCAATATGGAAGCTTATAGCGGCATTATCCTGACCAAAAGCCTCGAAGAATCGATTAATTTTGCCAATATCTATGCCACCGAACATCTTTTGCTTAAAGTCAAGGCACCGGAAACCGTTCTCCCGCAGCTTAAAAATGCCGGGGAAATTCTGATCGGGGAAAATACCCCCTCGTCTCTCGGAAATTATGGAATCGGCGTGAATCACGTCCTGCCCACGAACGGAAAAGCGCACAGTTACAGCTGTACGTCTGTCTGGGACTTCCTGAAACGTACATCTCTGGCGCGCGTCAGCAAGGAAGGGCTTGAAACGCTTGCAGGCCCCGTCACCGCCCTCACGGATTATGAAGGCTTCCCCGCACATGGGGAAGCCGTTAGAAGCCGGAAAAAATTATAAAACGCCCTTGGTGCTGGGCAAAAGACCTTTGGCGCGCGGATCATGCGCCACAGCCATACGCAGCGCCTTGGCGAAGGCTTTAAAGACGCTTTCAATCATATGGTGGTTATTCTCGCCATATAAATTCTCACAATGCAGGGTCATGCCAGCCGCCTGCGCCAGAGAATGGAAGAAATGGCCGAAAAGCTCCGTTTCCATCGTCTCCCCGAGCCGGTCCAGCGTAAACTCAACCTGCCAGACGGAAAAAGGCCGGCCCGATAAATCCAGCGCCACACGGCTGAGCGCCTCGTCCATCGGCACATAGGCGTGCCCGAAACGGAAAATGCCGCTTTTATCGCCCAGCGCCTCGTGAATGGCTTCGCCCAGCGCCAGAGCGCTGTCTTCCACCGTATGATGGGCGTCAACTTCCAGATCACCCTTGCAATGCAGCTTCAGGTCAAAAAGCCCGTGCCGGGCAATTTGTTCGAGCATATGGTCAAAAAAAGGAAGCCCCGTGGAAATATCGGCCTGCCCGGTTCCGTCCAGATTGATGGAAACGGACAGATCCGTTTCCTTTGTCTTCCGCGCCTTGACAGCCGTGCGATCACTCATCTTTTTTTCCTCTTATTGGCGACACGCTTAACAAAAAACATATTTTGGTGTATTTTTAAACAGATTTTATCCTAACCCGGAGCATGGTTCCCATGCGATTTTTCCTTTTCCTTGCTTTTGTCTCTGCCTTGTCTGCCGCCGCCTGCCAACGTGTAAGCGTTGCAAAACATCCGCTACAGCCGTATCCGGATATCCCGGAAAATGTACAGCCGGCCCCCATCGGTTTTAACAAGTTGCGCTTTCACATTCCGACCGGCAGCCATATCGCTTCCACCGGCCCGAAGGGTCCCCTTGGGATTTTCCTCTGCGGCACGCCTTATGACACCATGCAGAAGGGAATCATCGGTCGCTATTTTGTCGATGACAACCTGAAGGAGATTTTTGGCGATACGCTTGAAGCCCAGGGATATGACGTGACGGGCGATCCAGGGCTTTTGTTCGATGAAGACGCAGACAGGCAGCGCACCGTTTATTCCATCGGCGCGCGCGTGACGGATATGCGGATGGATTTGTGTGACCGAAAATCCTTCCTGACGGGCGCCGACCGCGGCTATACCGGAGAAGGGGAGCTTGAAATCGAATGGAGCGTTTTCGACCTTCTTCACCGCCGAAGCGTCTATAAAAACACAACGCACGGCTACGCACAATTATCCGTTGCCAACCATGAGGGCATGCAGCTTATTATTGACGATGCCTTTGCAGCGGCCGTTCATAACCTGGGTGCCGATCCGGAATTCCGGGCGCTTGTCCTTTACGGCGACCTGCCGGACAAAGAGCCAAATGCGGATAAAGACCCCGGCGAAGAGCCCACCGGACTTTTCGATCCGCAGGAAACCGTTACCCTTCGCAATCCGCCGCTTTTCAAAAAACCTGCCGCAGGACGCCTTGAAAACCTGCTGAAAACAGCCGTTCAGATTGAAGCCGGCGGAACGATGGGCTCCGGTTTCTTTATCACCGATAAAGGGCATATCCTGACCAATGCCCATGTGGTGGGAAATGCCTTTCGCGTGCGCATTGTGTCTTCCGGCAAAAAAGAAAAGATGATTGCAGAGGTGTTGCGCACGGACCGGTTACGCGACGTGGCCCTGCTGCGCCTGGAAAAAGTGCCGGAGCATTTAAATATTACAACGCTGCCGATCCGCATGGAAAACCCTAAAGTGGGTGAAGATATTTATGCCATCGGCTCCCCCCAGTACCGCCAGCTGCAGGACACCGTGACCAAAGGTATTGTCAGCTCTTTACGTTACGACCGGCGCGAACACCAGCCTTACATTCAGGGAGATGTGACCATTCACGGCGGAAATTCCGGCGGACCACTTCTGGACGCAAACGGCAATATTATCGGCATAAGCGTTTCAGGGTACATAGACCGTGAGGGCAAAGACCTCTCCGGCCTGAACAACTTCATCCCGATCGGCCAGGCACTTGAAAAACTGGGCATTACGCTGGATTAAACCGCGGCAGAAAAACCGGGGAAATCCGGCAGGCCTATTTCAGGGCTGCATCCCTGTAAGTCCCGTCATCAGACAAAAATTGAAGAGTCCCGTCATCCAAAGAAAAATACCACCCGTGTAACTTGATCGTTCCGTTATCGATCCTTTCCCTGATCCACGGAAAGGTCTTCAGGTTTTCGAGAGACGTTATAATCCCTTCCTTTTCACAAGCGGTATGCGGATCTTCGCCGCTATGCCCGCATGTATGAAGGGCGCGCGCTTTCGCCTCTTTGGCAATATCGACCCAGCTTGAAATAAAGCTAAACTCTTTTTCTTCTTCACATTCCTCACAGGTATCTCCACGGTCGAGAAGCGCGCGGATACCGGCGCAGCCGCTATGCCCCAGCACCACAATATGCCTGACCTGCAAATTTTTCACCGCAAATTCCAGCGCGGCGGACGTGCCGTGATAACTGTCCGCAACAGGCTGGTAGGGAGGCACAAGATTGGCAACATTGCGCACCACAAAAATATCGCCGGGGCGCGCATCCGTCAGGATGGAAGGATCGACCCGCGCGTCGCTACAGCTGATAATGAGCGTCCTTGGCTCCTGTTTCACTGCGAGGTGCTCGTAGAGCCTTTCTTCGCCGCAAAAATGCTTCGCGTGAAACCTTTTAAACCCCTCCAATAACGCCTTTACCTCAGCCATACGGGCAATCATACGGGAGCTTTCAGGCTTTGTTGAGTAAAAACTTTAAAAACCGTCCCCTGAAAATCCGAAGCGGAATACTTGACGAACTGTGCATAAATGGTGCATGTGATAGCCCATGACAACGATACTTGCAGTGCGAAAAGACGATTCCATCGTCGTGGCCGGAGACGGACAGGTTTCCATGGGACCTACCGTGATGAAATCCAACGCCAAAAAAGTCCGGCGGCTGGGAAAAGACGGGAAAATCATTGCAGGATTTGCCGGTTCCACCGCCGATGCCTTCACGTTGTTCGAACGGCTGGAAGCTAAACTGGAAGCTCATCCGGGACAGCTCACCCGCGCCTGCGTCGAACTGGCCAAGGACTGGCGCACCGATAAATATCTGCGAAAACTGGAAGCCCTGATGGCTGTGTGCGACAAGGACACCTCTCTTATTCTCTCCGGCACGGGAGATGTCGTGGAACCGGAAGACGGGATTATCGGCATTGGCTCCGGCGGAAACTTCGCCCTCTCTGCCGCGCGCGCGCTGATAGATCAAACAGACCTCAGCGCGGAAGACATTGCCCGCAAATCCCTTGAAATTGCAGCGGATATCTGTGTCTACACCAACAAAAACATTATCGTCGAAAAGCTTTAGAAAGCACGCATGACAAAAGAACCCGACCAGAAGCCTCCTGAGAAAAATACGGGTGTTTCCACTTTTTCTCCCCGTGAAATTGTTTCGGAGCTGGACCGCTATATTATCGGCCAGCATGACGCCAAGCGGGCCGTTGCCATCGCCTTGCGGAACAGGTGGCGGCGCATGCAGCTTTCTCCCGATTTACAAGAAGAGGTGTATCCAAAAAATATTTTGATGATCGGGCCGACCGGCGTCGGAAAAACGGAAATCGCGCGAAGGCTGGCCAAACTGGCCCAGGCCCCCTTCGTCAAAGTTGAAGCGACAAAATTTACCGAGGTCGGCTATGTCGGCAAGGATGTCGAATCCATCATTCGCGATCTGGTTGAAATCGCCATCCATATGGTCCGCGAAAAAATGCGTAAAAGCGTAAAGGCGCAGGCCGAAGTCTATGCCGAGGACCGGGTGCTGGACGCCCTTGTCGGCGCCGAGGCCGGGGAAGCCACGCGAAGCTCTTTCCGCACCAAGCTCCGGGCGGGCGATTTCAACGACAAGGAAATCGAACTGGAACTGCAGGATAACAGCAACCCGCTTTCCAACATGCTGGATATCCCGGGCATGCCGGGCGCGTCCATGAGCATGGTCAATCTGGGCGATATGTTCGGCAAAGGATTTGGCGGAAGAACAAAACGGAAAAAAATGACCGTGGCCGCATCCTACGATATTTTGATGGCCGAAGAAGCGGACAAGCTTCTGGATGAAGACAAAGTGATCTCGGAAGCACTGGATCTTGTGCAGCAAAACGGCATCGTTTTTCTGGACGAAGTGGACAAGATCGCAGCCCGTCAGGATGCCCGCGGCGGAGATGTCTCCCGCGAAGGCGTGCAACGCGACCTGCTGCCGCTTATTGAAGGCACGACCGTCTCCACAAAATACGGCGCAATCAAAACGGACCATATTTTGTTTATTGCCAGCGGCGCGTTTCATTATGCCAAGCCTTCCGACCTGTTACCCGAACTTCAGGGACGGCTGCCCATTCGGGTGGAACTGCGGGCCCTGACCGAAGAAGACTTCAAACGCATCCTGACTGAAACCGACGCGTGCCTGATTACGCAATATAAGGCATTGATCGGCACCGAGAACATGACCCTGAATTTCTCTGAGGAAGCCATTGACGCGATCGCAAAAATCGCCTTTCAGGTCAACGAAACCGTCGAAAATATCGGCGCGCGGCGCCTGCTCACCGTCATGGAAAAATTGCTCGATGACATTTCCTTTACGGCATCCGACCGCAGTGGGGAGACATTTGAAATCACCGCCGATTACGTCCGTGAAAATGTCTCTGAACTGGCCGGAGACGCGGATTTGAGCAAATTTATTCTTTAGCCGCGCATGCGTAACAGGGGAGGCGCAACACGCGGTCCCGCGTCCTGCTGCTCCACGGCTTTTTTAAAAGAAACCGGATGGTCCCATGCCGCCACCTGATCTGCGCTCTCAATAACAAGCCCTGTATAGGCCGCATGCGCCTCCGGAGAGCCGGCCTTTAAACGCTCGACGCGCCGGTCCAAACGTTCCAGATTCAAAGCGGCCCGGGCAAAAACGATCAAGGGAGAACTCGTCCTTTTTCCATTCCGGTCCGTTATTTTCCTGACCTCATCATAAACACAGGAAGAAGCGCACATCAGGACAGAGCTGGGACGCAGCTTTTCTCCCTTATAAGTGACGGCCTTTCCGGCTATCCCGGGTATACAGCGCGGGGCATTGTTTTCGTCTGCAAAGCGCTTCCATTCCGCCCTGAGCCCAATAGGACGAAAAATGCCGGCCACATAAAGCGGATTTTTCTTTCGGGCGGCAGCCAGGGCAGCCTGATAAAGTTTTCCTTTTCCATCGTCGTCGTAGAAAGCATCCTCAAAGGAAATGTCCTCTCCCTGGATTCTCAAAGCCTGATTTTTCCTGAGTCCTTCATCATATAAAAGCTGGTACGTAATTTTTGCGAGGCGGGTGGCCCTGTGAACAGCGAAAACAGATTTTTCTATAAAATTGGCCCCTGCCATATTCATAGAAAAACTGTAAGAGTGCCGGGCCCGCGTTGCCGCATTATAACGCGCCGCCAAAAGATCCAGATCTCTGGTCCGAACAGGGTGGTCGCATTGATGCGTCGAGTTCATGCGGGCGTATAAATGAAATTTTGCCGGGGAGGAGCGGTAAGGCGCCACGCGAACCAGTCGGGTAAAGTGGTTGTGATCTTCATAACAATCCGGACAATAAAACTGATATTGGCCGGGCGGATAATCATCCGGATTTGCCCGATTTGCCGAGATGGGCATCAACAAATTCTCCCGCTCGGTATCAAAAGGGATCGCGGTCAAAATATAGCGGCTGGAGGACGTATGCATTTCTCAATCCAAGTATTAAAAAATAATTTTTTATTGTTTTTACAGCCTGTCTTTGTGCAGGATGCCAATATGCTTAAAGCCCGTACTATACTTATATTTTTCATATTTTCAATATTCGAAAATTTTCCGGCTCTGGCGCAGGATTCGCCGGCTTTTCGTCTGCCCGCTGACTGCAATTATGGCGAAAATTGCTGGGTCATGAATTATGTCGATATGGGGCCGGTGGCGGATGGAAAAAACACAGATCCGGCCTGCGGCACGCGGACCTATGACGGGCATAAAGGCACGGATATTGCGATTCGCAGCAAAGCCGAAATGGACAAAGGCGTTTCCGTTCTGGCCGCCGAAGCTGGAAAAGTGATACGGGTGCGGGACGGACAGCCGGATCGGTTTCCTTCGGAAGAAGAGCTGCGGGAAATCAAAAAAGATCAGAAAGAATGCGGCAACGCGGTTTTAATCGACCATGGCAATGCCCTCCAGACGCTCTATTGCCATCTCAAAGAAAATTCAATTTTGGTAAAGGCAAACGACGAGATAAAAGCCGGTCAAAAAATAGGGGAAATCGGCCTGTCCGGCTATACGGAATTCCCCCATCTTCATTTCGGCATTCTCTGGGAAGGCGATGTCATGGACCCCTTCACCGGCCTGAGCAACACGGAAAAATGCGGCAGCGTCAAACAATCCCTGTGGAAACCTTCCGCCAATATTTCCTATCGTCCCGTTTCCCTATATGCCGCAGGCTTTCAAAGCGAAATTCCCGATCTGGATAAAATCGACCGCGGCCAACAACAGCCGGATTCTTTTAAAACAACCGTGCCTGTCCTGGCTTTCTGGACAACTTTCCTTGGCGTGCGGGAAGGCGATTCGATTGTGATGGAGGTCCGCGGCCCTGACGGAAAGATTTTTTCCCGGCGAACCATTAAACAACCCGCAACGCGCGCACGGCAGCTTTACTACACGGGCCGCAAACTCTCGCAAGATGTATTAAAGGCCGGACCCTATACCGGCCGGTCGACCCTGACCCGCACGATGAAAGACGGGGAAACGAAAAGCTGGACGATTGAACGGCGCATTCACATTCAGGAAGAATAGTCTCTCTCCCGCCGGAGATAGACATATAGCGCGCCCTCCCCACCGTCTTTTTTCTGCGCCGGAACCGTTTTTAAAACAATGTTTGAAAGCGGGCGTTCCGACAGCCATTCCGGCACACGCCGGCGTAAAATACCCCGCGGGGATGTTGTCCAGTCGGCTGCCGGTTCTTCCGGCGCCCCTTTTCCCGTGATAACCAAAACACAGCGTCTTCCTTCCGCCTGCGCGTTTTGAATAAATGCCACCAGCGCGGATTTTGCGTCATCCTGCCGGTATCCGTGCAAATCCAGCCGCCCTTCAATAGAGAGCTTTCCCTGACGCAAACGCTCTTCCGTCCGGCGGTCCAGTTGAGAATCACCCTTTTCGGCCTGTCGCGGCGAAGATTGCTGCGGATTAAAAACGGGGGTTGTCCGACCCCCTTCTTCCTGCACCTCTTCCCTTTTTCCATGACGGCGGCGAAGCGCTTCTTCCTGCGCATCCCAGTCCACGTCTTCCAAAGGATCAATGTCGCGGGCAAAGGATTTCCAAAGCTGAAAATCGTCCATTCCCCCGCCTTTCCCTTTTCCGGATCCGCTCATTCTTTTCTTTCTGTCCCTTCTTCGGGCATAATAGGCGAAGCAGGCTTCTTTAACAAACATGCAAGACCATGAACCGGATTTTTTATTTTTTCCTTTTTTTCCTCCTTTTTTCAGGGAGCCTGTTATGGAATCCTGCGAACGGTTTGAGTGAGACGGGCGACCTCAAAATTTCTTCGACGGAAGACGTTGTCATCGCCTTTTATAAAACCGGCGGACATCAACCCGATTTCGAGCGCTGGATCAAAGAAAGGGACCCTTATAGAACGACCGCGCCCTTCCTGCGGCCCGAAACGATGGAAAAGGAAATGGTGCGCCTTAAAAAAGCCTATGCGTCTTTTGACCCCCAGGAGGATTTTTTAATCTTGAAGGCAAATATTTTCGCCAGGCTCCTTCAGGAAACAGACAAAAAAAATCCCGAGAAAACGGCCCATTTTCTGGAGATGAGCTTTAAGGCCGGAGAGGCAGGCTATTTCCCTTACCGCTTTCTGGATAAACGCTTTGCCGTTGTTCCCGACAACCTGCGGGATTATCTCAGGCTCGAAATTCCGGAAGGGCAATTCACCCATTTGGCGCAGCAACTTGGAAACGAAGGAGCGGCGGTTACCATGATATTGCAGCTCCGGCCCCTTAAGGCGGATATGAAAGCGCCTTATCAGGTTGACGGATATGAACAATGGGCTTTTTTAACGCGGATTGCCGCCATCTCTGTCTGGGATCGCGCAGGCAGATTTCTATGGGAATACACGGCGCCCTGGTATATGGCCCCCTTGCGCGCAAACCCCTTATAAACCCGCTTAAACATAAACGGACCGAAAATACCGGTATTTGGCAAGAATCTTGCTCTAAGGTAGAATGGAATGGGCTTTATGGCTCCAGATGTAAAAAGAGGAAACGGGATTTGCCATGTTTTCACAACTTGGTCCTTTATTTAAAACAACGTTCCGCCAGGCCGAATCGACAGATACGCGCCAGGACATCAAGCATTACGAAAAGGACGACGGGCGCAAAAAGCGTGAACAGGAAGACAGGCAAGAAACAAGCGAATTTTGGGAAGACACGACATCCGTCTCTACCGAAGCGCTGCGCACCTTCCTTGTGAATTTCCTCAAAACAATTCCGGAAGAAGCGGACGGACGGCTTTCCGAAAGCGCCCCGGAGGCCCCGGAAGAAAAGATACAAGAATACAGGGCCCCAAAAACAAGCGTAACCGCCCGCGCCCTGCACGCCTATCAATCCATGAATGAAAAAACACATACGGGATCCCCGCCGCCACGGCCGGAGCCTGAAAACATGCCTGACACAGCACAAAGCGCAGACGGCGTTTCCCTGCTTCCCGGCTCGGATGTACGCATTATTCACACGCTGATTGACGATCTCAAAACCCTGTCCGAAGGAGGCCTTGAAACCCTGACCATTCAGAAGGCGGACAGTTTTCTCGACAGTCTGGTAACCGCTGTAAACCTTGAAAAATCAAGACGTTAGGAGGCAGTACCCCTCCCCGTCCGTCCCCAGAATTTCAGGATTGGACGGATCTTTTTCGATTTTTTGCCGCAAGCGGTAAATATGGGTTTCAAGCGTATGGGTCTCAACCCCGTCCGCATATGCCCACACGCGCTCCAAAAGGGTTTGTCGATCCACGGCCTTTCCTTTGTTTTCAAAGAGCGTCAGAAGGATATCGCGTTCTTTTTCGGTTAAATAAAGCGGCTTGTCTTTTGCCTGTCCGTCTTCTAACAAATTTTCCTTCACTTTCAACAGATAAGGTCCAATCTGAAGGGTTTCGGGGACATGGGAAAGATGCTCTTTCCTAAGAAGCGTACGAATTCTGTCAATCAATGCGCCGGCGCGGACAGGCGTATGGAAAACCGCATCAAAGGATTCGGCCGCCCAATCCTCTTTTCCGCCGCCCGCGCCTTCCAACAAAACGCCGATAAGAGGGATTCCTTCCAAACGGGCCAAAATGGCCGGGATTTGGGGGGTTTCCAAAAAAAGCACGGCCAAATTGGCGTCGGGACAAGCCTCACCCGCCACCCCCTCAACATCCTCGTACCGCCTGACCGGCATTTGAGCCGCAGACAACGCCTCCTGCAAAAAGCCGGAAAACAGGTCATTTTTTGCATAAATAACAATCATAGAGGCAGAAAACTCCTTATCCTGCATAAAAACCACCCTCCTTATTCTCATCTAACCCATTGATTTAAAAGATTCAACCTTTGGCATAAAGATTGCAAATCTTCCGGAAAGGAACAGGAGCCCTTATGAGCGATCATACCACCATATCAAATATCAACAACCGGACAGCCGGAAGCGGTGGATACGCAAAATCTTCGGGCACGGTGCAAAGCTGGAAAAAAACAAAAAGCTTTGACGCCGTTCAAACGGAAGAACAGGCAAGCCGCACCGCCGCCCGCGCCATTGTCATGGACAAGGAATCTTTTTTCAAAACGGCCTCGAAAACGTCAAACCCCGAAAAGAAAAGAGAAAGTTTTGAAACCGCCCTGACCATGGCAGAGGAAAAACCGGCCGAGGAAAATCTGTCTTCCTCCGTGTTCGGCTTTGAAGATGTCCTTGACGTTATCAACCCGCTTCAACACCTTCCTGTCGTCAATCTGGTGTATCGCGGCCTGACGGGCGATACAATCAAACCCATGGCGCAAATCATCGGCGGCGGGCTTTACGGCGGACCGGTCGGCGCCATCAGCGGCACCGTCAACGCCGTCATCGAGCATGAAACAGGTCACGACATTGCCGGCAATGTTCTGGCGCTGGTGCGCGGCGAAAACGGATCGGAAAATGAAAGCATTGAATTCGCACGCGCCAAAGACAACCCTGAAAAACAGCTTGAAATCGCCGCCGGATATTTTGAAGACAGCGCCCGGGAAATCGCCGCGAAACGAGAGCTGCCGGGTACGGCCATGGCCTTTGTCAATTTAAAGAAAACAGCCATATCCTATGATAAACGTGCCGCAGCAGGAGGCCGCACCGCCGGATACATGAATGTGCGCAGGCCGTCGAATCCTGCGCCCGTTTCCTACACACCTGCCCCCATCACGCCTGAAACCCTGCCGCATCGCGACCCCGTTACGCGGATGGAACTTTCTCCGTTGCCGCCGGAAACCGGTTTCTGATTCTTATCCTTCCCGCGCGCCAAAAATGAACGTGCCAACCCGGACATGCGTTGCCCCGAAAGGAACGGCTTTTTCAAAATCCGCACTCATCCCCATACTCAAATCTTTTAGCCCGTTTTCCTTCGCCAGTTTTGCCAGCAGCGCAAAATGAAGCGCGGCCGGTTCGTCAAAAGGCGGAATGCACATGAGTCCCCGGATGCTTACCCCTTCATCCCGGCAAAGCGCCAAAAGCGCAGGCAGGTCATCCGGCGCGACGCCCGCCTTTTGAGGTTCTTCGCCTGTATTCACCTGAACGAAACAGGGCGGAAAACGTCCCTGTTTTTTCATTTCCCTTGCCAGCGCCATCACAAGTTTCGGACGGTCCACCGTTTCAATCGCATCGAATAACCGAAGAGCCTCTTTTACTTTGTTTGTCTGCAGCGGGCCAATCAAATGCAACTTTAAATCGGGATATTCCGGCTTCATCTGTGCCCAGTGATCTTGCGCTTCCTGCACGCGGTTTTCCCCGAAAAGACGCTGGCCCGCCTCCAGCGCCGCGCTTATTTTTTCCGGCGGCTGGCGTTTGCTGACCGCCACAAGATGGACGTCTTCCGGTTTCCGGTTTGCCGCCCGCGCGGCTTTTCCGATTTTCTCGCGAACCTGCGCGATATTTTCTGCGACCTGATTCATAAAGCTTAAGATAAATTCTATTCCGGCAAAAAGAAAGGGGCGCCAGAAGCGCCCCCCTCCAAAACTTATCTTCCAACCTAAATTAGAAGTTGAACTGAATACCACCCAAAACGGATGTTGCTTCAACGTCAGAGCCGATAGCAGCCGGCACATCGTGGTCGATGAAGCTGATGGATCCGCGGAAAGACAGGCCAGGCGCAGCGGTGTAGATCACACCACCTGTGTAACGCTTGGTGTCGTACTGACCAGCGGCCAATCCGTTTTCGTCATCTTTGTTGTAGTAGGATGCACCGAGTTTGAACGGGCCGGTCGTGTAGTCGACGCCGACAACGATCGTGTCGTCTTCGTCACCAACATCCGTACCATTGTTGTTTTCGGTGTAAACCGCACCAACGCCGAAGGCGCCGATATCAAGGTCCAGACCTACGTTCCACTCTTTCATGTCGTCCAGGGCACCGCCTGCAACTTCATTTTCGAGTTCAACGTGGGTGTAACCACCGCCAACAGCAAAGCCAACATTGTTGAATTGACCTTCGTAACGAACGGCACCTTCATAAGCTTCGCCGTATGCGTTGTTGACGTCATCACGGTTGAAACCTTCACGTCCGCTTGCGGAAGCAGCATCACCGGCGTCAGGCGTGTAAGACACACCAAACTGGAAGCCGTTCCAGATAGGAGACAAGTAGGTCAGTTTTTCGTCGGCACCGCCGGCTTGACCTGTCAGGTCGTTATCGTAGTCAAAACCGTCGGGGGTGTTAACTGTCGTACCAAGGTACGTGTTAACAGCAGCTACGGTTGAAGCGATCGCGTAGTTGACAGGCTGAATGTATTGACGGATACCGTCAATGTTGGAGTCTGCGGAAGGTGCAGCAACCTGCAACAGGTAAGCAGCGCCATCTTCGGAACCAATGTTCACGCGGCCCAGATCGGATGCCAGGTAAAGGTATGATTCTTCAGGAATGTTCGCAGCGTCACCACCGTCAACTTCCAGTTCCAGATGGAAACCGTATGTCAGGCCGTTGTCTGCTGTAGCTTCAGCATTGATGTGCAACTCGGATTCACGCAGAATGTCGAAGTTACGCTCATCTGTGTTGGCAGCTGAGGATGTATCTTGATCCAGCCAGCCAACATAGTTTTTCGTGTGACCGCCAACGGTCAGGTCAACCTGCGCCATTGCCGGAGCAGAAGCCATTGTCATACCAACGACAGCAGCGCTGCAAAGTAGAAGTTTTTTCATTGTATTCCTCCAATTGAAGACTTCGGTTTAAATGTTTACTTGAGCGCGACTTACAAAAAAACAAAATCACATCAAGAAAACCCATCCGAGACATCGAATGTGCCCCTATATAAGCCAGCGTTTAGGCAGAGGGTCAACGCACGCGATGCAAAGATGCAACATTTTTTTGAAGGATGTTGTAATTTTGCAACATCCTGCCCTTAATCATTGCCATATCAAGCCTCACCTCCCCCCGGCATAGCGATCAACTATATCTTGAGAGAGAGCCCGTCTCATGCTAATCAGGCAGGAATGCATAAAACCGAGAGAAAAGTTATGAAAAACCTTAGCCTTTTTGCCCTTTTTCTAATGATCCCCTTTCTCATGGGAGGCTGCGGCGGCATGCCCGATATTGGCGGCGAAGCGAAATATCCCAGCGGCGCGGACCGGACCACAACAGGTGATGACATTTACGGGAAAAAAGAAAGCATTTTCGGCAAAGACGGGCTGAAACTTCTCGGCGGAAAAGATGACAAACCCACGGACGGCTCAACCGGCATCGGCGTCAACAGCTTCCTGTGGCGCGCTTCTCTGGATACGGTTTCTTTCATGCCCCTGTCCAGCGCGGATCCTTTTGGCGGGGTCATTATTACGGACTGGTATTCCCCGGAAGAAAAACAGGGCGAGCGCTTTAAGGTCAATGTCTTCATACTCGATCGGCAGCTACGCTCCGACGGGGTTAAGGTCAAAGTTTTCCGCCAGGTCGCCAGTAACGGGCGCTGGGTCGATTCAAGGGTCGCGGACAATACGGCCTCCCAGATGGAAGAGGCAATCCTGACCCGTGCACGCCAGCTCCGCGTGGCCCAGCTTTCCGAAGAAGATTAAGCCTGAACATGACACGCTATAACATCAAAGACTCCGAGGCCAAATGGCAGCAGGTCTGGCAAGACCGCAAAAGTTTTGAAGTCACGGAAGATCCGGCCAAAGAGAAGTGTTATGTGCTGGCCATGCTGCCTTACCCTTCCGGGCGCATCCATGTGGGGCATGTGCGCAACTATACCCTGTCCGATGTGGTGGCCCGTTATAAAAAAGCCAAAGGCTTCAACGTCCTGAACCCTATGGGGTGGGACGCGCTGGGACTTCCGGCGGAAAACGCGGCCATGGAGCGGGGCACCCATCCGAAAGACTGGACCTACAAAAACATCGCCCAGATGAAAGAGCAGCTTTTGTCCATGGGGCTGGCCATTGACTGGTCACGGGAAATTGCGACCTGCGATCCCGACTATTACCGCCATGAACAAAAAATGTTTCTCGACTTCTATAAGAAGGGGTTGGCCTACCGCAAGGAATCGGTTGTGAACTGGGACCCGGTGGAAAACACGGTCCTCGCCAACGAACAAGTAGTAGACGGCTGCGGATGGCGGTCCGGCGCCCCTGTCGAGCGCCGCAAGCTCTATCAATGGTTTTTCAAGATCACCGCATATGCCGATGAGCTTCTTGAAGGGATTCAAACGCTGGAGCGCTGGCCGGACAAGGTCCGCCTGATGCAGGAAAACTGGATCGGGAAATCCACCGGCGCGCAGTTCAGGTTCGACCTGACCACAGCCGATGGAACGGTGGAAGTCTACACCACGCGCCCCGATACCCTGTATGGAGCCTCTTTCGTCGCCCTTGCCGCCGACCATCCGCTGGCCGAAAAACTGGCCGGAGAAAAAAACGGTTTTAAAGAGTTTGTGAAGGCCTGCCAGGCTGTCGGCACCTCCGAAGAAGCCATCGAAAAGGCCGAAAAAATCGGCTTCGATACAGGCCATAAAGTCGCCCATCCTTTCATTGAAAGCAAGGAACTGCCCGTTTACCTGGCCAACTTTATCCTCATGGATTACGGGACGGGCGCCATTTTCGGCTGCCCCGCCCACGACCAGCGCGACTTTGATTTTGCGACAAAATACGGCCTCGATATTCTGCCGGTCATCTCCGCCCCCGAAGACGAAACGCTTCCCTATATCGGCGAAGGCACTTTGATGAATTCGGATTTTATGAACGGCCTGCCTGTTGAAGACGCCAAAGCCGCTGCCATTCAAAAACTTGAAGCGCTGGGACGCGGCAGCGGCGTGACCAATTTCCGCCTGCGCGACTGGGGAGTCAGCCGCCAGCGCTACTGGGGATGTCCCGTGCCTTTTGTGCATTGCGAAAGCTGCGGCCTTGTCCCCGTGCCGGAAGACCAGCTTCCCGTCGAACTGCCGTACGACATCAATTACGACGCGCCGGGCAATCCGCTGGACCGGCACCCGACATGGAAAAATGTGGCCTGCCCGCAATGCGGACGTGACGCCCGCCGTGAAACGGATACCTGCGATACCTTTTTTGAAAGCAGCTGGTATTTCCTGCGTTATCTCGACCCGAAAAACAAGGCGCGCGGTTTCGCGGATGAAAAATCGAATTACTGGATGCCTGTCGACCAGTATATCGGCGGCGTCGAACACGCCGTTTTGCACCTCCTTTATTCGCGCTTTTTTACCCGTGCCTTGAAAAGCTGCGGCTATGACGTGCCGGACGAGCCTTTTGCAGGACTCTTCACGCAAGGCATGGTTACGCATGCTACTTACAAGGACAAAGACGGACACTGGGTTTTTCCGGTAGAGATTGAAGAAAAAGACGGAAAGCTTGTGAAGACTACAGACGGTTCACCCGTTACCATCGGACGCATCGAAAAAATGTCCAAATCCAAGAAGAACGTGGTTGATCCGCAGGATATTATCGATTGTTACGGCGCGGACGCCGCGCGCTTTTTTATTCTTTCGGACTCCCCGCCGGACCGGGATCTGGAATGGTCCGAAGCCGGCATTGAAGGGGCGTGGAAATATATCAACAAGCTCTACCGCGTCGTCATAGAAAGCAAGGACCGTCTTGGCGAAAAAAATCTCCCCATGCCGGCCAGCCTGAGCGAAAACGCAAAAGAATTGCGCACCGCCACCCATAAAACGATTGACGGGGTAGGCAAAGACATTGACGCCTTCCATATGAACAAGGCCGTCGCCCGCATCCGGGAATTTTCAAACGCGCTGGCCTCCTTCCAGACGAAAGAAAACGGCGACGACTGGGCGCTGCGCGAAGGATACGAAGCCCTCATCAGGCTGATGAACCCGATGATTCCGCATCTGGCCGAAGAGCTTTGGGCCGCGCTGGGCCATGAAACCCTGCTGGCCGATGAAAGCTGGCCGAAAGCCGATCCGGCCCTGTTGAAAACGGACAGCATCACCATCGCAGTGCAAATCAACGGCAAAGTGAAGTCGACCATTACCCTGCCCAGCGATGCCGGCAAAGACGAAGCCGAAAAAACCGCCCTGGCGGAAGATGCCGTACAAAAAGCGCTGGAAGGCAAAACGATCCGCAAAATCATCGTCGTGCCGGGCCGAATCGTCAACGTGGTCGCGGGATGAAAAAATTCTGCCTGATGTTCGTTTTCCTTCTTTCCGCCTGCGGGTTCCAACCGATGTACGGGACCCATTCGGGCGGCGGGTCCGTTCAAACGGACATCGCCCGGACCTCCCAGGCGAGCCTGGACCGGATCGGCATTGATATAATTCCCGATGCCGAAGGCGTTTATTTGCGTAACGAACTTATAGACCGGTTTTACCGGAACGGCTATCCGGCAGAAAAAGCCTACCGCCTTTCGATCCAGCCCCTTCAGGAAACCAAAAAAGATTTTGACATCACGGTCGATTCGGAAGCTACCCGCCGCCAGCTTACCCTCAAGACCGTCATGCGTTTAATTGATACGGCGTCAGGAAAAGAACTGCTGCGGCGAAACGTCAAGGCTATCAGCAGTTATGACGTGATAGGCAGCCAGTTCACCACCCGCGTGGCCCGGCAAGACGCCCGCGAAGCCGCGTTAAACGATATCGCCCGCCAGATCGAGCTCCAGCTTACCTTGTTTTTTAACCGCTAATTCTTCCTGAAATCATAAAAAGCTTTGACAAATTCCGGCATTCCGGGCTATAACCATAATCATTGAACGCTTTCATCCGGCGCTTCAATCGTGGCATTTGAAGGGGCAGCTTGCACCACGTTAAAAAGGCTAAAGAGCGCTACGGCGAACGAACCGCTGTGGTCCCTTAAAACAAGGAACCCTGGCGGGAAGTTGGCTTTTTTTGTGCCTTTTTTAAGGGGCGCGGCAAAACCTTTCTCCCGACAGATATTTGAAACCCGCACCTCTTGCTAAGAGGTGCCAATACATGGAGATACATAAATGTCATTTAAACCGAACTTTTTAGAAGAAATAGGCATAAACGCAGATACAGTCCCCCAAGGTCTTGTTGTCGCTTTCACGGACGTAAACCAAACAAATTTGCGGATACAGTCCCCTGAAGGAGAAAATAAAGTGATTGATACCCGGACGATACAAGGATACCAAACATTGGGCGATGTCAAAGAAACCATCCGAAACACGCTTATCGAATTTGGAGCCAAACCGGCAGAGCTTCGCGTTTGATACCCCTTTTGTATTTTATAGATAAAAAGCCGGGTTTCAAAAGCCCGGCTTTTTCTTTAGACTAACGACTCATGAAACTTGGCTGGAAACAGATTGACCCGTTCGTAAAAAACCCCGACCCCAGGGCGCGGGCAGTTTTGGTGTACGGCCCCGATGACGGACTGATGCGCGAACGGGCCAGGCTGATCGCCGGAAGCGTTGTACCGGATCTAAACGATCCGTTCAACGTGGCCGTGATAAACGGCGACCAGCTGGCGCAAGATCCCGCCCTCCTGCCGGATGAGGCCCACGCCATGTCCATGATGGGCGGCGCGCGGCTGATCCGCATCGAAAGCGCAGGCGATAAAATAACGCCTGTTTTAAAGGAATATCTGGCGGCGCCCAGCGATGTAAATCTGGTAGTGATCGAAGCGGGCGCGCTTGGCCCGAAATCTCCTTTGCGCAAACTTTGCGAAAGCGCAAAAAACGCCGCCGTGATTCCCTGCTATGTAGAAGATGAGCGCGGGATTTCGAATCTTGTCCGGGAAATTTTATCCGAATCCGGCTACAGCATCCAGGGAGACGCCAATAGCTGGCTATCTGCAAATATCGCGGGGGACCGGATGCGCGCCCGCGGGGAAATTGAAAAACTGGTCCTGTATATGGGGGGAAAAGGCGGCACCATTACCCTTGAAGATGCGCAAGCCGCCTGCGGAGAAGCGGGCACAGGCTCGCTGGACGATCTGGTTTATGCCGTCGCCGGGAACAAACCGGAAGCCGCGCTTACGTCTTTTTCCCGCCTGACACAGGAAGGCGTGCCGATTATGGTCGTCCTGCGAACCCTGCAAAATCATTTCCGGCGTTTGCATTATACCCGCAGCCTGATGCAAAGCGGCCTGACACAGGATCAGGCCATAAAGTCTCTCCAGCCGCCGATCTTTTTTAAATATGAGCCGCCCTTTAAAGCGCAGATTCAACGTTGGGACATGAAAAAACTTCAAATCGTAATGGAAAAACTGGCAACGCTCGAAGCCCAGACAAAACGCACCGGCACCCCTGTCGAAACATTATGCGCACAGGCTATTTTATCGGTAAGCTCTATTCGCTGACGTTGCGATGAGACAGGCGCTGTAAAACTTCATCCAGCTGATCCAGCGATTTGAATTCAACGGAGAGCTTTCCCGCATGCCCGTCTTTCATGTCAACGCTGACCCGCATCCCCAGCACCGCCGATACTTCATTCTCCAGCGCCAGAGTATCCGCGTCTTTTGACGGTTTCGAAGACTTCCCCGATGTGGAGCGATGCCGAACCTCACGCCCCGCCACCTCGGCCGCCAGTTTCTCCGCCTGACGTACGGACAGCCCCTTGCTGATAATTTCCTGCGCCAGAAGAGTTGGGTTTGCAGACCCGACAAGGGCGCGCGCATGCCCGGCAGACAGTTCCCCCCTGCCAACCATCCCCTGCACACTTTCCGGAAGCTGGAGCAGCCGGATCATATTCGAAACATGGCTTCTGCTCTTCCCAACGACCTCGCCGACAGATTCCTTTGAATTTCCGAATTCGTCAATTAAACGCTGATATCCTTTTGCTTCTTCAATCGGGGTTAAATCCTGCCGCTGCAAATTTTCTATTAAGGCAATCTGCAGCGTATCCGCATCATCCAGATCCCGGACAACCACCGGCAATTCATGTATTTGAGCAAGCTGCGCGGCGCGCCACCTGCGCTCGCCGGCAATAATTTCATATTTCTCCGCATCGTGTTTGTGCGGACGCACCAGAATCGGCTGGAGGATGCCGTGTTCCTGAATGGAAGAGGCCAGTTCGTCCAGAGTATCATCATTGAAATAATGGCGCGGCTGATCCGGATTCGGAACAAGTTGTCCTATACCAATCATTTTTCCCGCTGCGCCCCTCTGCCCCCCGGAAACATGCATACCGGAATCCGGAGAGGAAAAACTTTCTTCCTCATCCTCAAATAAAGCATCCAGCCCGCGGCCCAATCCTCTTTGTTTCGGAGTCATCTTTCTTTTGCCTTTTTGTTTTACATCGCCGGCGCGGAAGAAACCTGACCGGAATCAGCCCGTACCGGTGGAAGCCCCGTCGCCAAAAGCTTCTTCTCCCGCCTTAAAATTTCGGCCGCCAGAGAAATATAAGCCCGCGCACCAGAGCAGTTCATATCATACACAATAGCCGGCAAACCGTGGGAAGGCGCTTCGGATAAACGTACATTACGGGGAATAACCGTTTTATAAACCTTGTCGCCGAAAAACTTGCGCACATCCTCCGCCACCATATTGGAAAGATTGTTGCGCCCGTCAAACATCGTCAGGACCACCCCGTGAATATCCAGCCGCGCATTAAAACTTTTCCGGACGCGATCAATTGTCTTCGTCAGATGGGACAGCCCCTCCAGCGCATAAAATTCGCATTGAAGCGGCACCACAATCGAATCTGCCGCCACCAATGCATTCAGCGTCAAAAGGCTTAAGGAAGGCGGACAATCGATCACGATGTAATCATAAGGCAACGGCACCCGCAAAGCGTCCTGCAGGCGGTATTCGCGCCGGCGCGCATTGACAAGCTCAATCTCCGCGCCGGACAAGTGAATGGAAGACGGCAAAACATGCAGGCCAGGCACCTTTGTTTCCTGCGCCGCTTTCGTCACGGGCTCCCCGTCGAAAATAACGTCATAGGTACTGGTCCGCAGCGCAGCGCGGCGCAGACCAAGGCCCGTGCTGGCGTTCCCTTGCGGATCCAGATCAACGAGCAAAACCTTTTTGCCGATCGCGCTTAACGCCGTGGCCAGATTGACGGATGTCGTGGTTTTACCGACCCCGCCTTTCTGGTTGGCAACCGCCAGAATACGGGGGATGCGGCCGGCCGGCGCCGATGTCATGGATCTTTTGTTTTTACTCAAATTACTGGAATAGGGGTAACGGGTCATACGGGGGACCACCCTCCACTTGTTTCGTTTTTGAAGATGAAAATATAGTGGAGGACAGGTGCCTGAAAGTCAAGAAAATAAGCGGCTTTAGCCCTTGTTTATGCACATCGGGCCGGCAAGCGCCGCACCTGTTTCAGGACCAGAATATGCGCTTTCCCTTCTGTCCGGCTTGGATGTTTTTCGAGATCAAACGCCCATTTTTGACGGGCCAGACTCACTTCTTCCTCCGCTTTTTCCCCTTTGGGAAAAACCAGCTTCAGATCAGGATTTTTTTCTCCCCAAACCCGGCAATATTCCAAAAGCCGCTCCAAAGGAGCAAGCGCCCGCGCCGTAATAATATCGGGCGCCGCATCCAGCGCCTGCGCCGCGTCTTCTATCCGCATATTATGGATGGTAACTTTTGTCCTTGTTTCACGTGAAACCGCCCCCAGAAAAGCGCATTTTTTTTCATCCGACTCGACCAGATGAACATCCAGATCGGGCCGCACAATCGCGAGAACCAGTCCCGGGAACCCCGCGCCGGAACCTATATCAAACAAAGTTTGCGGTGAATCCGGAATATAGTTTATGAGCTGGAGCGAATCTTTAAAATGCCGTTCCCATGCCTTTGCAAGGGTTTTTGGGCTCACCAGATTTATTTTGGGCTGCCATTTTTGCAAAAGCGCCTGATAAGCCTCTAACCTGTCCCTTGTTTCACGTGAAACGTTTCCCGTAAAATCAGGCAAGGTTTTTACTCCTGTTATCACGCTTCACATGGCGTAAGAGCGCCATCAATGCCGCCGGCGTAACCCCGGGGATACGGGACGCCGCCCCCAATGTTTCGGGGCGCACAAGTTCGAGCTTTTGGCGCACTTCATTGGACAGGCTGCCCACGGACCTGTAATCCAGCGCCGCGGGAAGCTTCAGGGCTTCATCCTTCCGAAAAGCCGTGATATCCGCCTCCTGCCGGTCCATATATCCGGCATAAGCGGCATCAATTTCAATTTGCTCCCGAATGTCGCCGCGCACCTCTTCCATTTCCGGCCAGAGACGGGACAAACTCTCCCAGTACACACTGGGATAACGCAGCAGGTCAAACGCACTCCGCCGGCGGCCGTCCTGATTGACAGGCAGGCCTTTTTTAGCCAGTTCGTCCGGCGTTCCGGAAAGCGTTTCCTGCAATAATGTCCGGGCGGCCCCCAGCGCTTCTTTCTTTTGCCGCCACGCCGCCTGACGTAAAGCCCCGACACAGCCCAGCGCAATGCCTTTATCCGTTAAACGCTGGTCCGCATTATCCGCGCGAAGCTTCAGACGGTATTCCGCGCGGGACGTAAACATCCGGTAGGGCTCCGGCGCCCCGTGGGTGGTCAGGTCGTCAATCAATACCCCTATATAGGCTTCCGCGCGATCAAGCACGAAAGGCTTCACCGTTTCATGCGAAACACGCCCCACCTGTAGCGCCGCGTTCAACCCCGCCATAAGCCCCTGCGCCGCCGCTTCCTCATAACCGGTCGATCCATTGATCTGCCCCGCCATAAAAAGTCCGGAAAGTCTTTTTGATTCAAGGGTTTGCTTAAGCTCGCGCGGGTCACAATAATCATATTCGATGGCATAGGCCCATTCCAGAACCTCCACATTCTCAAGCCCTTTAATCGTTTTCAAAAAAGCGGCCTGAACCTCGATCGGCAGGGCATTCGACATCCCGTTCGGATAAACCGTCGGATCCTCCAGCCCTTCCGGTTCCAGAAAAACCTGGTGACGGTTTTTGTCCGCAAAGCGAACGACTTTGTCCTCGATAGACGGGCAATAACGCGGCCCGGTGCCTTCAATCTGACCGGAATACATCGGGGCGCGATGAAGATTGTCACGAATGATTTTGTGGGTTTCTTCATTCGTATAGGTAATGCCGCATTCAATCTGCGGCAGGGTAATTTTGTCATTCATATAGGAAAAAGGCACGGGCGCCGCATCGGCTTTTTGCATTTCCAGCGCCGTCCACTCAATCGTGCGCCCATCCAGACGGGCGGGGGTCCCGGTTTTAAGACGGCCCAAAGGAAAGCCGAGCCGCTCCAGCGTCCGGGCAAGCCCTACCGCCGGCGCATCCCCCACGCGGCCCGCGGGGGTCTTTTCTTCTCCGCGATGAATAAGGCCGCGCAAAAAGGTTCCGGTGGTTAAAACGACCGCTTTACAGCGGATTTCGAGCCCTTCCAGCGTTCGAACACCCGCAATTCCGCCGTTTTCAAGAATAAGGTCTTCGGCGCCGCCCTCGATCAGCGTCAGGTTGGGCGTTTCCTTCAAGGCCGTCTGCATCGCTTTTTTATAGAGCTTCCGGTCGGCCTGCGCCCGCGGACCGCGCACCGCCGGGCCTTTGGACGCATTCAACATGCGAAACTGAATCCCCGCCTGATCGATAACCCGGCCCATCAGCCCGTCCAGCGCATCGATTTCCCGCACCAGATGCCCCTTGCCAAGCCCGCCAATAGCCGGATTGCAGGACATGGCGCCAATCGTGTCGATCTTATGGGTCAGCAGGGCCGTCTTTGCGCCCATCCGGGCCGCTGCCGCTGCCGCCTCGCAACCCGCATGCCCGCCGCCAATCACAACAATATCAAACGTCTCGCTCATGGCCGCCTTTATAATACGAAAATATCCCAAAAAGCTATTTATTTTCCAATGCAGAAATCTTTGAAAATGACATCCAGCAAGTCTTCTACGTCCACACGGCCCGTAATCCGGCCCAGCGCACGCACGGCAAGACGCAAGTCTTCGGCCATGAGTTCCGGCAGCGGCGCCGAAAGCGATTTCTCAAGAGCGGCAAGACATTCCTCCAGCGCTGCGCGGTGACGCGCGCGGGTCAAAACCGGAGTCTCGCGCTGCCCGATCAACATTTTGATTTTTTCTATCAACGCCGCCATAAGGTCGTCCAGGCCCTCACCGGTTTTGACGGATAATTTTATGCCCTCTTTCATGCCCCCGGGAGGCGAGGATTCGAACACATCACGCTTGTTCAAAACGGTAATTGCCTTCTCGTTTACCAGAGCGGCCGTGCCGGGATCGAGCCGATCCGCGCTGCCGTCAAAAAGAAGGAGCCGGATATCCGCTTCTTCCGCCCGCTGCAACGCGCGTCTGATGCCTTCCGATTCAATCGCTCCATGGGCATCCTCTCCCACCTGACCGGGCCGCAAGCCCGCGGTATCCGAGAGAATCACCGGATATCCGCCCAGATCCAGATGCACCTCGATCACATCACGGGTGGTCCCCGCCAGATCCGAGACTATTGCGACATCGCGCCGGGCCAGCGCGTTGACAAGAGACGATTTTCCGGCATTCGGCGCCCCGATCACCGCCACATGAATCCCGTGCCGCAAACGCTCCCCGCGCCGGTTATCGTTCAGATGGTCTTTGATTTCGCATTTCAGTTTTTCAATCTGCGGACGCATTTTTTCGATCTCGCTGTCCGGAACATCTTCGTCTGGAAAATCAATCACAGCCTCTATATAGGCCAATGTTTTCACCAGCGCCGCCCGCCACCCGTCATAAAGCCTCGAAAGGGCGCCGCCCATCTGGGCCAAAGCCTGACGGCGCTGTGCCTGCGTTTCCGCATCGATTAAATCGGCAACGGCCTCGGCTTCCGTTAAATCCATTTTACCGTTTTCGAAGGCCCGGCGCGTAAATTCGCCCGGCTCGGCGGGGCGATGGCCGCTCATCTGTGACAAGGCCGATAAAACGCCCTCTATAACAGCCGGAGAACCATGGCAGTGATATTCCACGATATCTTCACCGGTAAAACTGGCCGGCGCCCTGAAGCCAATCACAACCGCTTCATCCAATGTTTCACGTGAAACAGGATCAACAAGCCTGCGCAAATCCGCCTGACGCACGGACGGCACTTTATTATTACAAATCAAAGACTTAAGGGAGTTCCAGCTTTCCGGACCGGACACACGTATAACGGCAACGCCCCCTTTTCCCGGTGCGGAAGACAGCGCATAGACCGTATCAATCATGCCTTTTTCTTGGATTTAGAGGCCGGCGCCTCTTCCGAAGACGGCGGCATGCCAATTCCCATCTGCTGCCAGAACATTTTCTGCATATCCTGCATCCCTTGAAATCCGGATGGAAACCACGTTTTCATCAATGTTTCAGGGTCGAGAGAACGAATATTTTCTGCCATACGCTCTTCCAGCGTCTCCATCATTTTTTCCTGCATCGGCAGAACATCCGGCAGCCCTAAAAAACGACGGGCCTCTTCCGGCGTACAATCAATATCAAAATTAAACTTCATGACAGTCCGTCTCCTGTTTTGCCTTTTATGGAGTCTGTGGTAAATGATTTCACTGGGAGACTCAAGAAACAAAGGCTTTAACCATGTCAAATATCACTTTGGCCGCAAGAGACGGCGGCGCCTTTAACGCCTATATCGCGATGCCCGCAAAAACCCCCGCGCCGACCGTAATCGTCATTCAGGAAATTTTCGGGGTCAATGAAGGTATCCGGAAAAAATGCGACTGGCTTGCCAGCGAGGGATTTATTGCTGTCGCGCCGGATATTTACTGGCGTATCGAACCGGATATCCAGCTAACGGACCAAACGCCGGAAGAATGGGAGAAGGCGCTCGATCTAATGAACAGGCTGGATATGGAAATGGCCGTTGAAGATTTGCGCGCAACCAGGCACGCCTTTCGCGGTCATGCCGATTCCACCGGACGGGTTGGCGCGATCGGTTATTGTCTTGGCGGCAAACTGGTTTACCTTCTTGGCTGTCAAAGCGATATCGACGCCTGCGTCGCCTATCACGGCGTCGGGCTCGAAAACCTGCTGGCACAGGCTGATAATTTAAAGCACCCGATGATGCTCCAAATGCCCGAAGAAGACGAATATGTTCCCGAAGACGCGCAGCAAAAAATTAAAAACGCCCTGGCCGGAAACGATTTTGTAACCATTCATTCCTATCCGGGACTAAAGCACGCCTTTACGCGTTATAAAGGACAAAACTATGACGAAGCAGGAGCGCAGCTTGCGGACAAACGCACGCTGGATTTCCTGAAACGCAATCTGGGCCTTTAGGAAAGAAAAAACGACGTGAGTCATTTAAACACCGAAGACCAGCAACTTGCGGCCAGTGCTCTCAAGACCATACGGAGCTTATGCAGCGGAAACGGCCTCAAAGCCGAATCAATTACCCTTTCTTCCCTGGATATAAAAACGCTGACCAATTCCGCCAGCACGTTTTTAGAAATAAAACCGCAGCTTCAGGAAAGAAAAAGTGCCGGAAAACAGGTAAGCGGCACGCTCGTCCACAGTAAAGCCGACGCCATGAAAGCCATTGACGGAATGATCGGCGGGGCCGTCCGGGATGCCGGTGCACGTCAACAAATCCTTGCGCAATTACAACAAAGACCGGACAAGGGTTTTGGATTAAACGGCACGACAATCAATCTCGATTTTTTAAGCCAGGATTTTACGTGGCACGAAAACTGTAACCATTGCAACGGGCAGGGAAAATCCGCCTGTCCCCGATGTCACGGGCAAAAAATGGAACAGTGTTCGCAGTGTCAGGGCCGCATGATGATCCCGTGCAACATCTGCCGCAATACCGGACATGTGCAGGGACCGGACGGACAGCAGAAAATCTGCACAAAGTGCCAGGGGCAGCGCCGGATGATCTGCCCGCTTTGCCGCCGGGCCGGAAAAATTCCCTGCCGGCAATGCCGCGCCAGCGGGTATATGAACTGTCCTTCCTGCAACGGCACGGGGGTTTTCAGCCATATTACCCATCTTTCCGCGCAGGGATTGACTTATTTTGAATTCGACCGTTCCCCGCTCCCGCCCGCCGTGGCAAATCTCGTAGATAAAGAAGCGCCCGCCCTTGTCGTAAACGGCCATATCCAGGTTTCAAGCGAAGCGGCCGATGCAAAAAACGGAGCGCTGGGGCTAAGTTACGAAATGCTTTTTCCTTACGGTGAAATTATATTCAGCCTGCGCAAAAAAAGACTTAAAGCCCATTTATTCGGATACAAAGCACGGCTTCTCGACCTGCCGCCTTTCTTGAACAGCCTTATCGCGCCGGGTCTCAGGGAACTCGAAGCCGCCGCCGTCGGACAGGGGAATGTGGCTGGAAAAATAAAAAAAGCAAGCCGTTACCGCCTTCTGGGACTGGCCCTTGTCAATGCCGCCCAAAGCTCTACACGCAAAACGACAAACATCCTGCGTCAAAAATATCCCATCGGCCTGAAAAAGGGCACCCTGACAAAAATTACGGACGATGCCGCACGCGCCACCGCCCACATCACCCGCAAGCCCCGTTATTACGGGCTGGCGGCGGGTCTTGTTTTAACGGGCCTTTTATACGCGCTTTATTACCTGGGCCCGGTACAAGGACTTCTCGCGCCATATATTCCGAATAAAAACCTCTCAGCGGCGATGGACGGAATGCTTGTTGTTATCGGCTGTGTTTTGACCACCTTTTCGATCCAGATGAGCGCCCGCAAAGCCCTGCGCGATGCGATCGGGCACCTTGTTCCGGACCCTCAAAGAAAAAAACTCGTCCCCAGAACACATTCCAGCCGCTGGATCGGATATGCAGGATCTGTCGCGCTTTATTTTATCGTCATCGAAGTGGCCGCACATGTCGAGGGCGCCGCGCCGCCTGTCTGGTACGGCGCCTTGCGCAACATGCTGGGGCTATAAAAAAACCGCTCCGGCGGGTTCAAGCCAACCGGAGCGGTCTTAAGCGACGCGAGGGACATTGCGCCTATAACGCACGCGACTTTTTATCTGCAGCCTTTTTAAAGGTCTTTTCGGATCTCCGGGGGCAAAACGGAAAAGCCAGACAAGACCCAAGCCACGCTCAAAAGCCGCCTTGCATTCCAGCAGGGCGCTGGTTTTGGTTCAGTGCAGGATCTTCTTTTTTGAGAAGGGGAAGGTAAAAATCCGCCTGAACCGGGGAGAAAAAACATCTAAAACCGGAATTAAAATTCAAAGGAGCAGCTGAAAAAAGGGCCGCGCTCCATACAAAAGCGCGCCCTTTTTCTTTGCAAAAGCCGCGGAGGGACTTGCTGCAACACAAATCCGGTTTTCTACGAAACCCTGACATTTTCTCACCATTTAATCGTCTGTTTAGACAAACGCCTTATATTTTTATTTCCTTGCCGGCGTTTTTGATTGTCTTTCGTCCTTTTGTTATTAGAGCACGAATAGATGCATTATGGCAAATAATATCGTTTCGAAATTTCAGCGTATCTATTTCAAATAAAAGGAAAATTTTAGACAAAAGAAGCAGGCTGTGGCGATATTCGCCACCCGCAAGCGGTTTTACTGATTCATGGATGTGAAGAACTCATCGTTTGTCTTGGACGTTTTGAGCTTTCCAAGCAGAAACTCGGCGGCATCGACGGTTCCCATCGGATTGAGGATGCGGCGCAAAATCCACATTTTTTGCAACGTAACCTTGTCAACCAGAAGCTCTTCTTTCCGTGTGCCGGATTTTTGAATGTCAATGGCAGGGAAAATACGCTTATCGGCAATTTTGCGGTCCATGACAATCTCGCAGTTACCCGTCCCCTTGAATTCTTCAAAGATCACCTCGTCCATCCGGCTGCCCGTTTCAATCAGGGCCGTGGAGATAATGGTCAGCGAACCGCCCTGTTCGATGTTACGGGCGGCGCCAAAGAACCGTTTCGGGCGCTGCAGGGCATTGGCATCCACCCCGCCGGTTAAAACCTTACCGGAAGACGGTACAACCGTATTATAAGCCCGCGCCAGGCGGGTAATGGAATCGAGCAAAATGACAACATCGCGCTTATGCTCGACAAGGCGCTTGGCTTTTTCAAGCACCATTTCCGCCACCTGAACGTGACGTGTGGCAGGTTCGTCAAATGTAGAGGAAATAACCTCCCCGCGTACGCTTCGCGCCATATCCGTCACCTCTTCAGGCCGCTCGTCAATCAAAAGGACAAGCAGATAGGCATCGGGATGGTTGGCCGCAATGGAATGCGCAATATTTTGCAGCATCACCGTTTTACCCGTACGTGGCGGCGCCACAAGCAAGGCACGCTGGCCAAACCCGATCGGAGAGACCAGCTCGATAACGCGCTGGGTCATCGCTTTGGGATCGTCTATTTCCAGATCGATTTTACGCTCGGGATACAGGGGCGTCAGGTTATCGAAATTGATGCGGTGGCGCACCTTGTCCGGGGAATCCCCGTTAATGGAATTTACCCTCAGGAGCGCAAAATAACGCTCCGAATCCTTGGGCGCACGAATGCCCCCTTCCACGATATCCCCCGTACGCAAGCCAAAACGGCGTACCTGCGAGGGCGAAACGTAAATATCGTCGGGTCCGGGCAAGTAGTTTTCTTCCGGCGCACGCAAAAATCCAAAACCATCCTGCAGGACTTCCAGAACGCCGCCGCCCGCAATCGGTACCCCCTGATCCGCCAGCTTTTTGAGAATTGAAAACATCATGTCCTGCTTGCGCATGGAGGCACAATTTTCAATATCCAGTTCCTCGGCAAAGGCCAGAAGCTCGGCAGGGGATCTGTTTTTAAGTTCCTGTAAATTCATGATTTTTAGATTTTTTAGATTATAGGATAAAAATTATTCTCAAGTTATCGGCGAATTACCTTCGTTTTTCCGCCTGTTTTTTTAAATGTGGTGTCTTTCTTTATTTTTCTTAAAGGGCTAAACCCTCTTTGGAATAGCGCGGTTTTCCGGCGCTGAAATCATACTAAATGTCGTGAAATCCTTGTAAAGACAGGCTCGTTATAGCTACCTCTTACCATAGAGTCAAGGGGGTAAATGCCAAAAAGCACTAAAAGACAGGCCCTCCGTCCCTCACGTAGCGTTTTGAAGGTCTTTTGCCGTTCCGGAACGCCGGACAAACAGCCTAAAACGGCTTTGCAACGGCCATTAACACAATCACGATCATTAAAATTGTCGGGATTTCATTCCAGATCCGGTAAAAACGCGGATTTCTTGTATTTTCATCACGCTCGAACGTTTTGCGCCAGCGCGCATACAGTCCGTGAACCCCCGTCATCAAAACAATGGCCGTTAATTTGATATGCATCCACGGAGCTTGCAACAGGTCCGGATTCCCCCAGAACATCAAACCGCCAAAGAGGAACGCCGCAATCATTGCGGGATTGATAATAAAGCGCAGCAGGCGCCGTTCCATAATTTTGAGCGTTTCGGACAGTTCCGAGCCTGCCACAGCCTGCGCATGATAGACAAAAAGCCGCGGCAAATAGAGCATACCCGCCATCCACGCCATTACGGAAATTATATGGAGCGCCTTGATCCAGAGATAATGTTCGAGAAGAAAAGATTGCATAAAGTGTTTTTAATCTCTTTTACGTTTTGTTTAAACCCAAAACCATTCCGGCAAGGCCGCTTATAAAGGCCGGATGAACCGAAACGGCCGGCACGCGGTAAAAAGCAGGCAACCCGATTTTCCGGGCCAGTTCCTTATATTCAATATCCAGCTCTACCAGCGTTTCCACATGTTCCTGCGTGAAAGAAAGCGGGTAAACCACAACCGGAACCCTGTCAGCAGCAGCCTTTCGAAGGGCGTCTTCTATAGACGGCCCGATCCATTTTTTAGGGCCCACACGGCTTTGATAACAAATCTGCCAGTCCGGATTTTCAATACCTGTTTTTTTTGCGATTGCCAGGGCGCTTTCTTCGCATTGCCTTTGATAGGGGTCCCCTCCTTTGATAATAGATTCCGGCAAACCATGGGCCGAAAACAGAAGGCGGGGATTTTGCCGCGTTTCTTTTTTGGCGCGAACATAAACATCCGCAATATTTTCTGCCGCAGCGCCTACAAAACCCTCCTCCGTATGGTAATGGGTAATTTTTCGCGTCGGAAGGGTTAACCCGGCGTCAAGACACGCTTTTTCCCAGCTTTCAAAAGAAGATTTCGTCGTCGTCGTCGAATATTGCGGATAAAGCGGCAAAAGAATTATCCCGTCAGGTTCCCATGCCTGAACCTGCCGGGTGACTTCTTCCGCCATGGGGTGCCAATAGCGCATACAGGGAAAAACTTTGAAAAAACCGTTTCCCCCTTTTTCATTCAGGTTTTTTTCCAGCGCCGCGGCCTGCGCCTTTGTGTTTTCCAAAAGCGGGGATTTTCCGCCCAAAAATCCGTAGGCTTTCAAAGCATCCCCCTTGCTGCGCCGGACCGAGATTAACTTTGCAATGACCCAGCGGAACGGAAAAGGAAGACGGATGATATTTTTATCTAAAAAAAAATTCATCAAAAAAGGCCTGATCGAATCTGTTGAATCCGGCCCGCCAAGATTAAATAAAATAACGGCTGTTTTCATCGGAGCCTAAAATTCCTGATAATGTCGGCAAGCTGCGTAATATGTTCTGCCGGCGTTTCTTTGATAACGCCATGGCCCAGATTGAAAACGAAAGGACCGCCGGATAAATCTTCAAGAATTTTTTCCGCCGCGCGCCGCATTTCGTTTCCGCCACTCATCAGATAAACCGGGTCCATGTTTCCCTGCACACAACCATAGGGTTGCAGATGATCCCGCGCCCATTGCGCTGGAAGGGCATAATCCACCCCGATGGCATCCACCCCCGTTTGTTGAAGATAGTCTTTGCAAAGGACGCCGCCGCCACGCGGAAACCCGATAACGGGAATATCCGGATGGCGTTCTTTCAGGGATGCTACGAGAGATTTCGTCGGACCGATAACATAGGCCCGGAACATCTCCTCATCCAGAACACCTGCCCAGCTGTCGAAAAGCTGGACGGCTTCCGCGCCGGCTTCAATCTGGCGGGACAGGTAATGCAGGCTGGCGCTGGAAATGATGTCGATCAAATTCATAAAACCTTGCGGATCCCGCGCCGCCCAGGATTTTGCCAACAGGAAATCGCGGCTGCCTTTTCCTTCCGCCATGTAACAGGCAAGCGTCCAGGGAGAGCCCGAAAAACCGATAAGAGCGGCATTATCAAATCCTTCTTTTGACAATTTTTCTCTGGTTTTCGAAACCGTTTCATAAACAGGGAAAAGCGTTTCATCTATCCGGCCAACATCCAGCTTTTTAAGATCTTCCGCATTCGAAACAGGTTCCAGTCTTGGACCTTCGCCCTCCACAAAACGAACCGGTTGTCCCAGCGCATCCGGAATAACCAGAATATCCGAGAACAAAATAGCAGCATCCATGCCAAATCGCCGCAAAGGCTGAAGGGTCACTTCCGCCGCTTTTTCACTGTCATAAACCAGATCGAGAAAACTGCCTGCTTCTTCGCGAACCTTTCTGTATTCAGGCAAATAACGGCCTGCCTGCCGCATAAGCCAGAAAGGAATGCTTTGCGTTTTTTCTCCTTTCAACGCTTTTAAAATTTGTTTCTGTTTGTCTTTCATGGCAGGCATCAAAGCAGATCTATTAATATTTAAAAAGAAATAAAAAGAGGTTTTAGAAGAAGTAGAGGCTGTGAAGATCGGGGATTAGAATCTTTGCAAAATTTTATACACAAGAGAAAAAAACAAAACGTGCAGACATTCCCGCGATTCGCTTTTCTTCATCTTTCATGAATTCACACACTACAATTTTCATAGATGTCTCTTATGCACAAAGGATAAAACATCAAAAAAAAATTCAAAATTCCGGATAAAGTTTCTCCCGTTCCTTTCAACAGATTTAGTGAAAAGATTCACACAGGACCATACAGAGAACATCTGGAACGGATTTCATTTTTTCTCGAATAATTCTAATTTGACCCGAATCGATTCTTTGCTTGCGAACGACCCCCAACCTGCGTCACACTCAGAACCATGTTTCAGGATGCTTATAAAAAACTGGACGAAAAAGCGGCAGAAGATCTTTTAAAAAAGATCAATCCGAAGCTGGACATTTCGCCTTTTGATCCAAAGACAACGCAGGTCATGACTTATGACCTGTCATTCTATCCCGGATATAAATTTGTCGAAATGACCGATCACAGCATATCTCCACCGGTTCAGGCCATGGCAATTTACAAGGATGAAGATATTCATATTCTGAACTGGAGCAATGAGCCCTTTTATACTCTAAATGCCAAAGTGCCCATTCATTTGAATGAAGATAATGTTGCCAAATATGTGAAGTTTTTCTTTACCTATGTGCGCGGTCGCCACGGACGGTTTTTAATCGCCGAAACGGTGGACGATATCGAATGGAAAGAAGATCCGGCACCGGCGGCCAGAAAAGCCATCGGAAAGATGCTGGACGACATTAGAATAAGTGCCCGTGACGAAGACGGAACTTTTCACTTAAATGCACACATGATGTTCAAAAATTCGCTTTTTCAAAGCACGATTGTTGTTAAACCTGACGGAAGCGTGAGCCTGATGGATGAAGAATTACTGGTGGAAGATATGCCCGTTATAGATGATACGTTGGGACAATAAATAAAATTCGAGTGGAAATTAACCAACATTGTCCCAAAACCTTTCCATTTTTCATAATGTAAATACCCGTTAAGCCTTTCTTAAACCTGGAAAAATTTATCGCAGAGAAGAATCTTTTTATTTTTCCCGCTAGGAAATCATTAATCTTTTCCGCCCATAATTAGGGAATAGGCGCGTTCACGGCGCGACTCTTTATGAGGAAATTTCTTATAAATTTTTCTTATATGGCTTTCAGGGGGCATTAGGGACAAATGGGAAAAGAAACGGATAAACCTATGCGAAGATTCAATCCATCTTCACCGGTTCGCATGGCGTATACGCTGAATAATCGGCAGCCCGTGCTTTGTACGCTCGTGAGCGACCAGCCCTATTTTTATATAGAAGAAGATATTTTTGACGATGATGAGAGCCTCTTTAACGACGGCTTTATGAGCGAATGTTTTAACGAGCTGGAAGGCGATATTGCGGATCTCAAACATAAGATTGAAGCTTACGAACGCCTGTCTTCAGAATTTACACAGCCCTCCGACCAGTCTTTTGAGGATTTTCTGGCTGACTCGAACCGAATTTGCGGTGCGTCTAATACGCATGTGGATCCAAAAGCCAAAGCGGAAGAAATCACCGCTGCGTTGAGGCACAGCCGGATGGCGCAGGCTTTGATGGGATGCGCAGAAGATCACGGCGTTGAAATTATTTGCAGCAACCATACAAAAGAAGCCGCCTATGACAGAAAATCCGGAAAAATTCTTATCAATCCGGATTTAATACATGAAGACCAGATTTTATTGGCGGCCAGGGAACTGCGGCGTCATTGGCAGTACCGTCAGGGCGTTTTGCTTCACCCGCTCAGTTTTCATCCGGATCAGGCTATTTTGATTAACCGGGCGCAGCATGCGGATTTGTCTATTTCGATGATCCGTATTGCCTGGGAACTGCAACTGGCCGAATATAAAGAAACCTGGAAACGCATCGAAAATTCTTCGCTGGCAGATCTGGGCCGGGCCTTTGCCCGGGAAGCGTTTGTCGATTTTCGCAGCCTGAATAACGGCGCAGCATGTGCGGCTGTTTTCGAAGCGTGGTTTTTGTCCGAGCGCTGCCGCTACCATGATAAAAAACTGATTCAGATTATGCTGGCGGATTATCAGGGGCATGTTTTTGGCAGTCAGCAGGCTTCGCGCAATATTTCCATAGATCTTATATGTTCCCTGGGAGAGCAGCCCTTCGGCAAAAATTACCTTTCCACCCATGCACAAATGATCCTGTCGGACCCTGTTTTTACCGAGATACGCGATCGGTCCAACGCTAATTTCCTGTGGTTTATCAAGTTCGAGCAGTCTTTTCGGGAAACGGAACGGCATTTGCAATCCTCCGATATCAAAACCGCCCCTGAAGATCTTGAGGGGCACATAATGAATACTCTTGAGGACCGCAATCATGACTCCAACTCCGTTTCGCCCGCTTCTTCGGCAGGCTCAAACTCAAATATCGTCTACGTGTCCTTCGGCGCCCTGCCTGCAAAAAGGGACGAGGTATTATAATTGCACCGATTCAGAGCAGAATGAATCGTCTGGTGAGGAGTTTTTCGACGTGAAATCAGAGCGCTTATCACGCAAATCCGGTCTCAGGAACGTAAGTGGAAAATCATTGTTTCCGGAAGGAGACGTTACGATTTTGCCTGCGCCGGTAACGCAGGATTTTGATCTTGTTGAAGAAGAAAACGGCGTCTTCCTCTCCAATATCGACGGCGCAAATATCAAGGCGTTCAGCAATATTGACGCCCTGCCTTATGCCTTCGAAACCACCCGCGATGTTTTAGACTGGGCCTGTGCCCTTTTGCATGAGAGTCCTTCGGCGCTTTCCTTTTTAAAGGAAGCGCAGAAGTCGGGATGGCGCGTCCGGTTGGCCGATTTACCGGAGGGCGGGTTTCATCTTGACACGCAGGCATGCTTACTGGAACTGGATCATGCCGGGTTTTCACCTGCCGTGATCGGACGCAGCGCTCATTTTCGCAACGCTCTCCTTATTTCTTTTATCAAGGGTTTGCGCACCATCTGGCATGAAAACCGGCTGGAAGAGCCTGAATATAAATATACACCGGATGCTTTTCTGGCGCTGGAGCGCACCCGCGCTGCCGATGCGGATACACTGACTGTTCTTGTGGGGTGGGAGTTGCGTGGCGGCGGCTTTCCGGAATGCTGGCGGCAGATTTTAGGCTCGGACGACGGAGATATGGCGCTGGTTTTTGGTTGCGCCCTGGAGCGGAACCCTTCTTCCCTTTATAACGGAAAGGCGCTGAAAGAGGCTTTTATTCAATGGTATGAAGATGACTTGCGGGTGAATAGCAGCGATCATGCTGCGCTGGAGCGGCTTGATATGGCCCTCGAATCCTGTAGCGGCGCGGCAGGGAAAGAGCCACTGAAAGCGCGCACGATCGAAGACCTTTCCTTGTTGCCGGATGGAACCTTATACCTGCGCGGCATGGGAAGCTCTGTTTTAAAGGCTCCCGCTTTTGCAGGGCTGGATGACCCGATCAATCAGGCGCATTTATTCCAGATCGTCTATGATACGAACGTCACCATGAGCGGCGGCGTCCCGTTTCGGGATTCCTCTTTGGCCAGAAAGATCTTTCCTTAAAGTTTTTACTCCTTTTTGCTTTGCAAAGCCGCATCCGCTGATAGGATAAGGCCATGAATTCTTATAAGAAAAAAGACCCGATCCGCGCTTTTTCGATTTACCTGATTTCGGATGCAACGGGGACGACGCTGCAAGGCCTGGCGCGGGCGGCTCTTTCCCAATTTGAGGGCATTTATCCGACAGAGCGCTTTTGGCCGATGATCCGCTCGATGGCGCAGCTTGACCGCGCTATTGAAGATATCCGTGAAAATCCCGGTCCCGTTCTTTATACGCTGGTGGAGCGGCCTTTGCGTAAGAAACTGGAGAGGGTGTGCAATGAGCTGCATGTGCCCTGCATGCCGGTAATGGACCCGATTCTGCGTTCCATGTCGTCTTATCTGGGCTTGCCGACACAAGGAATTCCGGGTTTGCAGCATGCGCTGGACGATGCGTATTTCAAACGTATTGATGCTGTCGACTTTGCCCTGAGCTATGATGACGGGCAGGATATTGACGGGTTGGAAGAAGCGGACGTCATTTTGGTCGGCGTGTCACGCACCTCTAAAACCCCGACATGCATTTTCCTCGCGCGGCGCGGGATCAAGGCGGCGAATATACCGCTGGCGCCGGGCATACCTTTTCCTGAAAAACTTCTGGGCATGAAAGGCCCTCTTTTTGTAGGGCTGACGGAATCCCCGAAACGGCTGGCCAATTTGCGAAAAACGCGCCTTCAGGCGGATAAAAACGATCCGCACTATAATGAAAATGCTTATCTGGACGAAGAGGTGATCGAACAGGAAATCCGCAATGCACGCCGTCTTTTTTCAAAAAACAAATGGCCGGTTATTGATGTGACCCGCCGTTCCGTCGAGGAAACGGCGGCCGAAATTTTTGTTCTGCTTCACAAGCATAAGGAAAAGAGACAGAAAACGACCGAGGAATGAAAACAAAAAAATTCGTTTTAGCGTCCGGCAGTCAGGCACGCATCGAAATGCTCAAACATGCGGGGCTTGCATTCGACGTGCATCCGGCAGATCTGGATGAGGCCGGCCTTCAGAAAGAAATGGCCGGGCAACTTCCTGCAAAAGTCGCGGGGGAACTGGCCAGGCAGAAAGCTTTGACCGTCTCCGGTCGATATCCGGAGGCCCTTGTTGTCGGCGCCGATCAGATACTGGTCTTCGAAGGCGGGATTGTTTCGAAATCGAACTCAAAAGAAGAAGCCGGAGAAAAACTTCTGGCATTTAAGGGAAAGCCGCACCGGTTGATTTCCGCTGTCAGTGTTTGCCGGGATGGAAAGGAAGTGTGGTCGCACCGGGACGAAGCGCGGCTTTTTGTAAAAGACTTTGACGATAATTTTCTGGAGGAATATTTGAAATATGCCGGGGATGCCCTTACGGGTTGCGTCGGGGGATACGCGCTGGAGGGCCTTGGAATCCGTCTTTTCGAAAAGATCGAGGGGGACTATTTCACAATTCTGGGCCTGCCGCTTTTGCCGCTTTTAAATTTTCTAGACCGGGAGGAGGCGCGCGCATGAGCTTTATCAAAACCGGCGTGATCGGGCAGCCTGTCGCGCATAGCAAAAGCCCCCTTATTCACGGCTACTGGATTGAAAAATACGGTCTTGCGGGCACGTATGAGGCGCTTGAAATTCCGCCTGAAAATCTGGAAAGCGGTGTCCGGAAGCTTATAGAGGGCGGATATAGCGGATTTAACGTGACCATTCCGCACAAGGAATCGATGTTAAGCCTGTGCGACGAACTGGATGAAACGGCGCGCGCCATCGGCGCGGTAAATTCCGTTGTGATAAAAGATAAAAAGCTTTTCGGGTTCAATACGGATGCTTTCGGGTTTGTGGAAAATATCCGCCGGCATCAACCGGCATTTGATTTTACAGCCGGAGCGGCCGTTGTGCTGGGCGCGGGCGGCGCGGCGCGGGCGGTCGTTTACGCCCTGTTGCAGGAGGGCGTTCCTGAAATTGTCCTGACAAACCGGACGGAAGAAAAAGCGCGGAAGCTGGCTTCCATGGCGCCGGAGCGGGTGAAGGTCGCCGATTGGGAAGACAGGGAAGAGGCTTTGAAACAGGCCGCCTTGCTTGTCAATACAAGCTCTTTGGGCATGGCGGGAAACCCGCCTTTGGAATTGTCTTTGGATTATTTACCGCCCGCTTCCCTGGTTCATGATATTGTGTATGCGCCGCAAATGACGGACTTGCTGACCGCTGCGAAGGCACGCGGAAATGAAATCGTGACCGGCATCGGGATGCTTATCCATCAGGCGCGGCCCTCTTTTGAAAGCTGGTTCGGTATACGGCCGGACGTGACGGAGGAATTGGAAAAACTGGTGCGGGCATGATCGTATTAGGGCTGACAGGGTCGATCGGGATGGGCAAAAGCACGGCCGCCGCCATATTGCGCCGGATGGGGGTCGATACGCATGACGCCGACGCCTGCGTGCGTAAAGCGCTGGCTCCGGGCGGCGCGGGATTTGAAGAAGTCGCGGTGACGTTTCCGGCCTGCTGGGATAAAAAGCATCATGTCATCCGGCGGGACATTCTGGGCGAGATCGTTTTCAAAGATGAAGAAAAGCGAAAGAGGCTGGAAGAGATTTTGCACCCGGTCGTCCGGCAGGATCAGGAAGCCTTCCTGCGGCGGCAGAAAAGCCTCGGGCGAAAGACGGCGGCGCTGGACATCCCGCTTTTGTTCGAAACGGGGGCGCAGGCGCGGGTGGATTACACCCTTCTGGTCAGCGCCCCGTTCCATGTGCAGCGCGCGCGCGTCCTGGCGCGGGCGGGCATGGACGAAGACAGGTTCCTGGCGATTATAAACGCGCAGATGCCGGACGGGGAAAAACGCTGCCGCGCCGATTTTGTGGTAGAAACCGGAATGGGCTATGCTTATACGCAAAGGGCTTTGAAGAAAATTTTGAAAGGCATCCGATGACCCGCGAAATTGTTCTGGATACGGAAACGACCGGCTTCGACCCGGAGGAAGGGCACCGTCTGGTCGAGATCGGCTGCGTCGAGCTGGAAGGGCACATCCCCACAGGGCGCACCTATCACCAGTATATCAACCCGGAGCGCGACGTGCCGGCGGAGGCGGTGGCGGTGCACGGGTTGACGCAGGCGCGGCTGAAAACGGAGCCGACCTTCGGCGAGATCGTCGGCGATTTTCTGGATTTCATCGGCGAGGCGAAACTGGTCATCCACAACGCCGAATTCGATATGAAATTTTTGAACGCGGAGCTGAAGATTTTCGGCTTCCCCCCGCTTCCCTTCCGCCGGGCGGTGGACACGCTGGTGATGGCGCGGGAGAAATTCCCCGGCTCCCCGGCCAATCTGGACGCGCTGTGCCGGCGCTTTAACATCGACAATACGAACCGCACGCTCCACGGCGCGCTGCTGGATTCGGAGCTTCTGGCGGAAGTCTATATGGAGCTTCTGGGCGGGCGGCAGCAGGCCCTCGGGATCGAGGAAACCCGCGCAGGTAGCGGGGCGGCGCAAAAAGAGGCCGGGGATGCTTCGGACGCCCCGGCGCGCCCCGTGCGGGCGGCGCGCTCCTTCCCGGCATCGGCGGAGGAACTGGAAGCGCATCAAAAGATGATGGAAACGCTTTCGGGCGCCGCGGCGAAATAAATATAGTAATATTGCTTAAGAACCGGACATTGCAAAAACCGGTAAATCGTTTTCACCACGAAGCTTAAGAAGCTGATGAAGAAACACGAAGCCGTTGTTTGAAGAAGAAAAACTTCGTGAAATTTCGTATCCTTTGTGGTCTTCGTGTTATAGCCGTTCCGGTTAAGAATCCTGCACTTTGTCATTCCCCGCCCCCGTTCGTGGCCGGGGGTAAACTCCGGCGGGGAATCCAGGGGAAAAAGCACTGGATCCCCCGGATAAACCGGGGGATGACGGTGAAGGAGGGTTAACGTAAAGGCGCGATGCTCTAACCCCCCGGTAATCCTTCGCCCGCCCAGCCGCCGCTTTTCCTTGCGCCAAAGCGGGGCATCGCTGCTCTCTCCCATCGGGAGAGGGGTTTTTCAGGAGAGGAGCGGCGGATGCGCCTTGAACCGTTCGTGATGCGGGGCCGGCCATCAGGGTGTTCCTTCCGTCATTGCGAGGAACTGCGAGCGCAGCGCGGCAGGACGAAGCAATCCAGAGTTTTTACTGGATTGCCGCGCTCCCGGCTTTGCAGGGCGAAGCCCGCTCCGCCGGGCAAAGCCCTGTCGCTCGCAATGACGGGGACGGCAGGTCTTTACGGCACGCAATCCATATAGAGGGCGTCATTCACCCCGAAGCCGTCTTTCCCGGGCGCACCGCTGAAAATGCTGAGCCCGTCCGTGTCAACGCCCGTTCCAAAATTGGCATTTGCGGCCCCCACTATTATAGAATCTCTCGTCCATGTGGTGCCGGAGCGGGTAAAAATATGGGTACGTCCGTTCTCACCGACACCAGATACGTAATATTTAGGCTCCCCAATAATCAAGAGATCGCCGGAAATACTGACATCATATCCGAAATTCGCGTTGGTGTACGGATCATCAGAAATCAGTTTGGCCTGCTGCGACCATGTGGTGCCGGAGCGGGTAAACACATAGACGCTGCCGGCGCCGCTCTTGCCACTAATATTATCGTTACTTGCCCCCACCACAACGGTATCGCCGGAAATCGCAAGCTCATTTCCAAAAACACCGGCGGGGGCGGGCGACGGGGTTAATGTGGCTTGCTCCGACCATGTGGCGCCTGCGCCGGTATAAACCCGGATGGTGTTGTTGTAGTTGGCGACGAAGGTATCCCCGTCGAGCGCAATTACTTTTCCTATGTAATAGTTCCAGCTGGCGCCGGTCATGGTATATTGCAATGACCATACGCCTGCAGAACGGGTATAAACATAGATGCGCCCGAAATAAGACGGATCGCCGAAGCGGTTGTCTCCAGTTACGATTGTGTCGCCGTCAATTGCAACGTTCGTGCCTCCAAAAGAGTCAGGGATTCCAAGGAGCGCGGCGCCTTGCTGCGACCATGTGGTGCCGTTGTAATAATAGACGAATGTGCCGTCTCCTCTGCCGACGACGACTGTATCGCCGTCTATATCAACAGGTTTACGCCCTGATATTGCTGTCCCTAACACCTGATTTTCGCTCCATACACCGCCGGTGCGCTTGAAAAAATGGAGAGGATAGCCGTTAGTCCAGTTTGTTGAACTAGACACGGCCCAGTTTCCGTCTACTGCAACAAAGGATCCAAGATAATTGTCATACGGGCTGCCAGTATACGCCAGATTTTGCTGCCCGCCTGTGCAGCAAGTCAGCGTTTCGATATTGAGGGGCGCGTTTTCGAGGAAGGAAGAGCCGCCGGTGCTCCATTCATTGGCGGTTTTGGTCGGCGCCATCAGGTCGTTGCCGCTGTTATTGGTAATTGCCGTGCAGACGCCGTGCTCGTTAATGGTGATGGTGCCCCCGTTGGGGATAACATATTCCTCGGCGGCCTGCGCGCCGCCCGGCAAAAGGGTCAGGGACGCCAGCGTGGCCAGGGTCAGAAACAAGGTTTTAAGATAGCGTTTATTCATGTTTCGGGCCTCCTTCTTTTAGGATGTCTATTTTATGGCGCAGGGCTTCAATCTGCGCCTGCTGCGCTTTAATCTGCACGTTCTGGGTTTTGACCGCCTCAATCAGCGGGGCGAGGAACTGGTCGTAATCCACGGCCTTCATGCCGGTGACCTCGTCCGTGTGGACAGCCTCGGGCATGACGGTTTCGACGTCCTGCGCGATCACGCCGTAAGCGGGGCTGCCGTCTTTTTTCCAGGTGTAATGTTTCCCGCTGATGGCTTCCAGCAGGTCGAACGGATTCGCAACCGTTTGAATGCTGTCTTTCAGCCGTGCATCGGAAGAGTGCAGGAACGTATCCGCCGTCACGGTGCCGGCATTGTTAATATCGTTTGTCGCCATATCAAGGTCTGTTGTGGCGGTATGGTTGCCCAGATTGTCCCCGGCCGGTATGTCGCTTGTGCAGTCGATGAACGTGCCGCCGGCATTGGCGGTGCACCATTTGGTGGCGGTCAGGGTGCCGACCTGCGGGTCGGTTTCCGAGGGCACGACGGCCTGCGCGATCCAGTCGGTGCCGTCCCATGTCAGGACGTCGTTCACCACCTTGCCGCCGGTGCTGACATCCGAGAGATCGTCAAGAACGGATGGGGCGACGGCGCCGCTCATGCCAATCCAGTCCGTATCGTCGCAATATTGCAAAACAGAGCTGTCGACATTATAGAGCATGTCCCCGGCCGCTCCGACGGGGTTTGCACAGGCGGCTTGCGCCGGCGTTGCGGACAACATCGAGAAGGAAGAGATCGCGACGATCAAAGTAGCCGAAGCGGTCAGGAGCGTTTTAAACATATTGGTTCTCATTCTTCTGCCTCCAGCGCGTCGATGTCGCGCAGCAGGGCTTCAATCTGCGCCTGCTGCGCTTTGATCTGCCTGTTTTGGGTTTTGACCGCCTCGATCAGCGGGGAGAGAAGCTGGTCGTAATCCACGGCCTTCATGCCGGTGGCCTCGTCCGTATGGACGGCCTCGGGCATGACGGTTTCCACGTCCTGCGCGATCACGCCGTAAGCAGGACTGCCGTCCTTTTTCCAGGTGTAATGTTTTCCGCTGATGGCTTCCAGCAGGTCGAACGGATTCGCAACCGTCTCGATATTGTCTTTCAGCCGCCGGTCGGACGTATGGACGTAAGACGTCGCGGTAATGGTGCCGGCATTGTCAATGTCGTTTGTCGCCATATCGAGGGCCATTGTCGCGGTGTGGTTGCCCAGATTGTCCATGGCGGGGCCATCGTCTGTGCAGTCGATGAACGCGCCGCCGACCTCCGCCGTGCACCATTTGTTGGCGGTCAGGGTGCCGACCTGCGGATCAGTTTCCGTGAAGGGGTTCGCCAGAGCGATCCAGTTGGTGCCGTCCCATGTCAGAAGGTCGTTGAGGGCCTTGCCCGTCGTATCGACGTCACCCAGATCGTCAATGACGGCGCCGGAGGCCCCGCCTGTCGGCGCGGCAATGCCGGAGCGGTTTTCGGCGCGGAAGATATCTTCCATGTACAAAGTAGACTTCACATGCAGCGGGGACTGCATCTGGACGAAGGCCGCCGCGTTGGAATAAATATCGTCCGTTTTTATGGCCATGAACTGCCCGACGCCCGCAATGCCGAGGCCGGCGTCATAACCGATGGAGGCCGTGCCGGCCCCCTGGCTGCCCACGACTTCAATGTCCTTACCGCCGATTTCGGCGATTTCCGGCGATCCGCTCTTGAGATTCCACAGGCCCCCGGAGCCGGAAGCCGCCTCGGCATAGGTGTAGCTTAAAATCAGGTCGTCCGACCCGTTTTTGTTCACAGGGGTGGCTGTCGGATAGGCGTTACATACGGTCTGGAAAATCCGGTCCGGCCCTGCCGAAACAATGGCAAGTGCTATGCCCGTCTGGGTGTTTTCCCCGGCAAGACGGTTGTTGGCCGCAACCGGGTCAATACAGTCCGCGCCCGTATCGCCGATCGTGGTTCCGTGGTCCCAGACACAGTAGCCGTAATTGGTTTGCCACGGGTCCTGAAGCGCCGCGCCGATACTGGGGGGCAGCTGTCCGCCGCCGGTCGGGTTGGGGGTGGCAACGACAAACTGGATGGGCTCCACATGGCCGTCACTGTCGCAGTCCCCGCCGTTTGCCGCATTAGCCGAGGCCGTGAGTGAAAGTTTTCCAGAGGCAATCATGTTGTTTTCGGCAATCGTCCGTTTGGTAATTTCGGACATCGCGCGCACGGGGCCTTTCATCACCGTCATGGAAGCGGCCCCTACCGCGCCGACAAGAGCTACGGCGCCAAACATGGTGAAGAAAATGTTCCCGGATTCCCCCCATCTTGATCTTGCGCCGTTTTGTTTGTTGAAAAACCGCTTTACCATGATTTTCTTCCCCAATGTCCCCTGATTGCTTTTGTCCCGTATACAAAGCACCATTTCATATGTTTACATAAAATTATTTAAATAAAATTAACAAAGAATTTTATGTTTTAAGCGCAGAAAAATATTAAGCGCTTGATATAAAAAGAAAAACATAGAAAAAACGAGAAAAAAGGCGATATTTTGCCTGATTACCCGTTGAGATTAACGGAAAAAATGGATTTTGGAAAGGATACAGGCAATCTTATGCCTGCGCTGTTTTTTCCGGGTCTTCTTCGTCCACATGTCTTGCATATTGAGCCAGATACATACCCCTGAAATCCACAGGAGAAAGCATTAAAGGTGGATAACCGCCCTGTTGCGTCACGTTTGCGATAGCCTGACGCGCAAAGGGAAAAATAATTTGCGGAATCTCGATAAAAAGCATGGGGTGGATTTTTTCCGGCGGTACGTCATTTTGTATCGACACCACGCAGCCGTAAATCGCTTCGACAATGAAAACGGTTTTATCCTGACGGCGGGCTTCAGCTTTTAAGGTAATAACAACCTCGTGCGGGTTTTCAAGGCCTTCTTCCTCAATTTTATGGGCTTCCAGACCGATATCCAGTTCCATCAGCGGTTTTTCCTGTCCGGGTTTTAGCGTTGCCGGCGCGTGCGGATTTTCAAAGGAGATATCTTTTAAGTATTGCGCATGGAGAATAACGGGCAAGGACGGGGCATGGGCGCTTCCGTTTTGTTTATTTGCCTTATTTTCCCCGGCGGGCTGGTCTGGGTTACTCATTTTTTAACTTGTCCTCATCTTTATCAAGCCGTTCATATTCACCTTCCAGAACATCTGTATCACGGGATTGCGGGCGGTGAAAGTCCTCGTTTACCGTGTTTGTTGCGGTATAAACCTTCAGGTAGCGCGTCAGATAAATCCGCAAAATTTTGCGCACCGACGGGACAAGAAGCAAAAAACCAAGCGTATCCGTTACAAAACCGGGCGTGATAAGCATCGCGCCGGCCGCGACAACACAAAAGCCTTCGTAAAGGGCGTCGACAGGCATCCGGCCTTCCAGCAGGCTTCGCCGGCCACGCATTAAAATTCCCAATCCCTGCTGGCGCACAAGAAAACCCCCTATGCAGGCGGTGAGGACACAAAGAAGAAGCGTGCGCAGAACGCCGATCTCTTCGCCCACTTGAATGAAGGCAAAAACCTCCATCAGGGGAATGATAAAAAACATAAGAAAAAATGGCATTGGATTCTAATCCTAAAATTGCGCTATGCTGGCCGTCGGTCTTAGATTTAAGCTATTTAAAGGATAAAAAGCAATGACGGGGATTCCTGCAGACATTCTTCTTTACGCGCTTATTGCGGCAGGCCTTGTATTCTGGCTGCGTAATATTTTGGGAACACGTCATGGCGATGAGCGCCAGCGGCCCAATCCGTTTACATCGGTTCCTTCCGACGAGAAAATGAAAAAGACGGCTCTGAAGGATAAAAAAGAAGGAAAGCCCCCGATGCTTTCTGTTGTAACGGAAGAAGACGGCCCTTCACTCCCGCGCGGCGTTCGTTTTGCAGACGCGGATGTTGAAGAAGCGCTGGATAATATTGCCCGTATGGATAAGGGCTTTGACCTGGTCCGTTTTTCTTCTGCGGCGAAAGAGGCTTTTGTCATTATCGTCGAGGCTTTTGCGCAAGGGGACCGTGAAACGCTCAAAAATCTTTTAACCGAACAGGTTTATGCCGCTTTTGACGGGGCGTTGAAAATTCGTGAGGAAAAAGGCGAAAGCGTTTTAACGGAGATTCACGCCGTTCGGGAGGTTGAGTTCAGGTCCGCCGTTTTGGAAAAAACAGTGGCAACGGTTACGGTTGCTTTTACAGCGGATGAAACCTGTGTTATTCGGGGCAGGGATGGAGAAATTCTTTCCGGCGACCCTGACCGCATTACACAAATGATAGATGTGTGGCGTTTTACACGGGATTTGAAATCAAAGGATCCGCGCTGGCTGGTATCTGAAACAAACGACGGGGAGATCGAAGAAGAGCATAAGACGCCCCTTCCCGAAAGTTCCTGATATTTAAATATGAAATTTTTGCCTCTTCTTCTTGCGTTGTTTTTATCTGCCTGTGCATCTGTGCCGGCGGATAAAAAGCAACCGTTGGATTTAAAACCCTCTTCCTTTGAAACGCTTCAGGGTTGGGCCGAAGAGGATTTTAAAGGGCTGGCGGAAGCCTATGGGAAGAGCTGCGCGCGCATTCTGAAAAAAGACGCCCGCGCCTCCTTTGGCCCCGATCAACGCTTCGGGCTTTATCAGGACTGGCAGCCTGCCTGCCGTGTTTTCCTTGCTATGAATGACGTGTCTGCCGCCGATTTAAAGGATTTCTTTGAAACATATTTTCAACCTTATCACGTCCTGGCCGGAAAGGATCCGGAAGGGCTTTTTACCGGATATTATGAAGCGTCTTTAAAGGGGGCACCGGAGAAAGGCGGCAAATACCAATATCCCCTTCGCGCACGGCCGGAAGATCTGGTTATGGTCGACCTCGGTTTGTTTCGGGAAGAGCTTAAGGGGCAGCGCATTGCAGGCCGCGTTGTTGAGGGTAATTTAAAACCCTATGAAAGCCACGCGGAGATTGTGGCTGGAAAACTGCCTGCTGCGCAGGATAAAAAACTGGTCTGGGTCGACAGTCCCGTGGATGCCTTTTTTGTCCAGATTCAGGGCTCCGGCGTGGTTGTGTTCGAAGACGGTTCCAGAATGCGAATCGGTTATGCCGGACAGAACGGACATCCTTATTATGCGATCGGGCGGGAGCTTGTGAAGCGCGGCGCGCTGGAGAAGGAAAATGTTTCCATGCAATCTATTCGGGACTGGCTGGAAAGCCATCCTTCACAGGCAGGCGAGATCATGACGACAAACGCATCTTACGTTTTTTTCCGGGAACTGCCGGACGATAAAGGGAGCGACGGCCCGCAGGGCGGCGAAGGCGTAACGTTAACGGGTGGCCGGTCGCTGGCTGTTGACCATTCTCTCATTCCCTATGGGGTACCGGTTTGGCTGGATGCGGGGGAAGAAGAAAAAATCCGGCGTCTGATGGTCGCGCAGGACACGGGCGGGGCCATTCGGGGGCCGGTACGCGGAGATGTTTTCTGGGGGTACGGCGCAGACGCGGAAAGACTGGCCGGAAATATGAAAGCAAAGGGACAATACTGGTTCCTGTTGCCGCGTAAAGTTAAAATTATGCCATAAAAAAGAAGACCCCCGTCTTCATTCTAAAAACAGGGGTCTTCCGATGTCGCCTTGAAGGGAGGGGTGCTTAAGCTCCCTAACGTGAGGCCGAAACCTCTCGAACCCAAAAGCCCAAGCACATCTCTTCATCATTTGGTAGTGAAACCTTCTTAGCAAGGCGACCTTGTAAATGCAAGACTTATGTCATTCGAAGGTGTATTTTTTTCCCGCCATCGTGGTCAGGGCAATGAGAATAAAAAACAGCCCCAACTGCCAGCCCTGCCATAGCCCGTATCCTGTCATCGCCGCGCACAGGGAAGCCATAAAAATTCCCAGATAAAGCGGGCGCGTTTTTTCCGGGGCGCGCCAGCATTGTCTTAGAATATAAAGGAGGAGCAGATTGCCCAGAACAATTCCGACCAGGCCGAATTCCACCCAGATCTGGAGCGCTGCATTATGCGGATGCAGGATATGATTGCTTTGAATGTAAGGCATCGGCGTTTCGGATTTCAGGTTGCGCAAGGCTTCGACCCCGCGCCCATAAACAGGGCTTTTGAGCGCTTCTGTTGCGGCGAAGTCCCAGACCTCCAGCCGGTGCGGCACGCTGGCTTTTAAAAACAGAGCTCCGCTCGCACCCGTATATTGCTGGCTGGAAAGGGCTTTTAAAGAGGCTTTGGCAATCCATGGCGCGGACAGGGACAGGCACACAAGCAATGCGGCCAGCGCAATCCAGACTTTTTTTCTCCGGACTGGAAAACCCAGAAAAAAGACAAGACCGACAAGGAAGGAAAGCTGGGCCGTCTGGCTGGACGTCAGGAAAAGGGGAACGAGAAGAGATAGTGTTATGAAGGCAACAGCAAATCTTCTTTTCATTTTTTCTTTCAGACTTTGGGTTACGGCGAAAAGAACGGGCAGGTAAAAAAGAGACAGGCAAACGACAGAGCGGTTGAGCTTGTTTTCCAGTATCAGATTTTCATCAGGCGAAATCAAAAGCCGGTAAAGCCTGAAATCCCAGCAATATTCAAGCGCGATAGTAAAACCTGCGGCTATGTAGAGTCCCGCCAGAAGCAGGATAAAGTTTTTGGGGACATCGCCCGGTTTAAGGGTGCGGGCGGCGGCAATAAACCATAGCCCCGGCAGAACGAGGAAGGCTGTTTTTCCGGTGCGCTCCAGCGCAAAAGAAAAATCGGGGGCCCAGAACGCGCTTAATCCCGACAGTGCGGCCACTCCCGCCATTAAAAAGAGTTCCTCCGGGCGCGGCTTTAAAAGTTGTCTGTTTTGAAGCCAAAACCCGCCCGTAAAAACAAGAGCCAGAAGGGAAGGTGTAAATCCGGCAGTGCGCGGGGCAACCAGGCAAAGAAAAACGACCAGTATCAGGCCGCATAAAAAAACAAAAGGAAAGGAAAACGGGCGTTCCGGATAAAAATTCATACGCCATTCGACCTTGGGCCGATCGAAGATTCAAGAAAAAAATAAAACCTTTTTATATTTAAAAGGCGTTTTCAGGGGATCGGGCCGGTTCTGCGGGTCCTTCGAGCGCCGTTGGTGCGGTATTGCGGAACCCGCCTGTCAGGTCTTCCCTGTCTTCCATGGCGCCTTCGATCCCGCCTGCAGCTGCTTCAATATTGTTAAGATCGGCCGCAGTATCCACGGCAACCTGTTCTTTTGAAGACAAAGGCGGCGTTGCTTCGGCCATCACGGCGTCGCGCTGGGAAGAAATGCCGTTGTAGATTTTCATGGCCGGAAGAACCGTCAGGGAAAGTCCTACAAGGACCATGCATAAAAAGATAAAGCGTACCATTGTAAATTCTCCCTAAAATATATCCTGAATCCATTCGCCGGCATCTTCGATATCTTTTCCCGCGCCTTCGAATGTATGGCTGCATCCGGCCAAAAAACCGCTTGTGAGCAATAAAACTGCAATCATGCATATTTTTTTGTGCATTCTATCTATGTGCCTTTTACTGGAGCTTTCATTCCTGTTATTTCGACTTTACGCTCAAGGTGTAGCAAAACGGAGCAAAAAATAAAAGCGTTCCGTCTTTACTCAGGCCCATACCCTTTTTTGCCTGAGTTCCGGAACAACCTGATCCTGTTTCGATTATAGGGGAATCGGGCAGCTTATATCAAGTTTCCGTAATATTATCCTGTTCCGGCTGCCCTTATCCCGCTTCCCGCGTAATTTTAAACCCGTCTTTCATTTGTGCCTTGATGATACCCCCGGCTATGGAAGAAAGCCTGTAAGGCATCAAGCCTGGTTTTTATCTTCGCAAGCATGTTTTCCTTAAAGGACTGGTTATCTTCATAATTTTGTTCTGCTTCCGCACAAGCCTTCGCAAGCATGTTTGCTCCCAGATTCGCCGCCGCTCCTTTCATGCGATGCGCAGCCCTCTGCCAGTCTTCACTTTTATCATCCGTGCAGCTTTCTTCCAGTTCGCCGATGCTTAATTCCGTTTGTTTAAAAAACAGATCCAGCAACTCTTTCTCCTCTTCGGGATCGCCATCGGTAAATGTTTCGAAATGCTTCATATCAACAGGCGGCTCCAGTTTTTCTTTTTCCGGCGTCGGTGAAGCATCGTTTGTCGTTTTATTTGAAATTTGTTTTTGTATGGCTTCAATGATTTTATCCGCCTTAACGGGCTTGCTGACATAATCGTCCATGCCTGCTTTCAAACATTTTTCCCTGTCCCCGATCATGGCATTTGCCGTTAAGGCTATAACAGGGAGATGCCTGTCCGTTCCCTGTTCTTTTTCCCGCAGGATTGTCGTCGCGTGATAGCCGTCAAGCACGGGCATTTGACAGTCCATCAGAACAACATCATAGGAATTGGCATCAATCATATCCAGAGCTTCCTGTCCATCATGCGCCAGATCAACATAGGAAAAGCCGAGCTTTTTAAGCAGTTTTATAATGAAAACCTGATTTACAGGATGGTCGTCAACGGCAAGTATTCTGATATTCTTCCGTATCTCTTCGGTGTCATAGCTTTTGTCTTTGTCGAGAAGGTTCACCGGCTCCATATCTTCATCGGCTGTGCTCAGAGGCACCGTGAACCAAAATGTCGAACCCTGCCCTTCGACGCTATCAACGCCTATCTTGCCTCCCATCATATTGATAAGCTGCTGGGTAATGGCAAGCCCCAGCCCCGTTCCGCCGAATTCCCTTGTGACCGAGGTATCGGCCTGCGTAAATTTTTCAAAAATGGCGTCTTTTTTATTTTCGGCGATTCCTATGCCTGTGTCTTTGACGGCAATGAACAGGTACGGTTCTTCTTTTTCAAAAGCGGTTTTCAGGAAAACGGTTACGCTTCCCTTTTCGGTAAATTTGATAGCGTTGCTTATCAGGTTTCTAAGGACCTGTTGTATTCTGCTGTAGTCGCCAATAACCGTTGAAGGCACTTTTTCATCGCGGTCAAGCGTTAACGCAAGCCCTTTGTCATTCGCAATAGGCAGGAATAGCTGGACAACCTGTTGCGCGGCGATTCCTATATGGAAAGGCACATTTTCGATTTCCAGCTCACCGGCTTCAATTTTGGAAATATCAAGTATATCGTTTAAAAGAGATAGAAGGTTTTGGCTTGAGCCATGCAGTATTTCAGCATTGTCTCTCTGATCCGGACTAAGATTGGAATCCAGAATAAATTCGGTCATGCCGATTATGCCGTTTAGAGGTGTGCGTAATTCATGACTCATATTGGCGAGGAATTCGCTTTTCGCAATGTTTGCAGATTCCGCTTTCTCCTTTTCTTCCCTTAACTCTTCTTCAAAAGATTTTCTTTCTGTGATGTTGCGTTCTATAGCGGCGAAATGAGTAATGTTTCCTCTTTTGTCTTTTACGGGAACAACGCTGATATCCAGCCAATAGGGGACGCCGTCTTTGGTATAGTTTTTTAATTCGCCTTGAAACGACCTGCCTTTGGAGAGGGATGTTTTTAAGGCATCGAGGACTTCCCGGCTGGTGTCTTCGCCTTGTAAAATGCGCGGTGTTTTTCCTATGATTTCTTCGGCGTCATAGCCGGATATTTTTGAAAAAGCGCCATTAACATAGACGATTTTCGGCCCATTGTTCTCCAGATCTGCCGTCGTGATGACGATGGCATCGTTGGCGTTAATGACAGCCGCTTCCAGCAATCTGGCGTCTTCATGCAGCTGTTCGTTTAACGCATAGATTTCCCGGCTTTTTCCTTCCAATAGGGTTTCTGCCTCCTTCCGCGCTTTCTTTTCACGGGCGAGGCGTTTTTCCAGCCGGGAAATTTTCCTGTCTTTATCGATATCTTCACTCATTGTTTTGTTAAGGTAAAGATCCTGCAAAACTGACCTTCGGTGTTTTTATCTTCACCTTCGATTGTGATGTTTTCCTTGTAAAAATCGGCGCAGCCCTGCATCAAGCCATGTGCAAAATCGGCAAAAGGGCACTGGGACCTGTAGGTCATTTTTAGCACGTTTCCGTTTTGCCTTTCCGTTTCAAATGAAGGGAGAACGGCATCCGGATAGAGCTTTTTTACTTCCACGTGAATATAGTCGTGCACGCCTTCCAAAAATTCAAAGGCGGATTTTTGTTCTTCGAACAGTTGGGGCATCAGTTTATTGAAACGGAAGAAAAGATGATGCCCGTATTTATAGACCAGATCCCTGACACTCAGTCCGGAATGCTTGCTAAGGGTGCCGACGATTTCGAGCAGCTCCCGATGATCATAGGTGCCGACGGCCGTATAGGCCCCTCCGGACTCAAGATCGCAATCGTCAAAGACGTCATCCATCATGTCCTCGCCAAATGTTGCTTCCACCATATCAATAAGCTCTGTGAAAACGATTCCCTTCATTGCGTTACCTTTCCTTTCGAAATATTCACAATCTATCCTAAAGTCTAACCTGAATGGTTTTGTATGTAATGCAGTAATTGCTCTTTCAGGAACGGCTTGGCGATAAAGCCGCTGGCGCCTTCTTCCAGCGCTTCGGCGATATTGTCCAGATTATTATTGCTGCTGAACATAACGACACATAGGCCCGGGTCGTTGCGCATAATCCAGCTTAATACTTCACGGCCGTTCTTATCGGGTAAATCAATATCCAGAAAAACAATGTCGGGCTGAAAAGAGTGAATTTTGGAAAAGGACTTGTTCGCCGTCGCCGCCGTGACAAGATCACAATCATGTTTGAGGCTTTTTCTTACCATCCAGCGCGTAACGGGATCGTCCTCGACCAAAAGAACCCTTGTTTGTCCTTGTCTGTTTTTGTTGGTTTTGACAGCGAACGTTCCTATGTCCGGCGCCCCTTTTTCATCAGGAAAGGCGTAAAGATCGGCATAAGCCGAGGCGGAAACCGAAAGGCTTTCATCCTCTTGTTTAAGCGCGCGCCGAACATATAAAGGCCCCTCCTGTTCCAGATCATAAATGGCAAGCGCGCTCGATAACGAAGTCTCGTCTTCGATTATATGGCGTATCTGTTCACCGGCCTGGGCCAGAGCGCGTTTTGATACGTTCTTGCAAAAAAGATGGATCTGGAAATTTTCACAAAAAAAGACCTCTCCTTCTATCTCTTTGAAATACGATTGTAACAGGGGCTGTATTAAAGGGATGCAGCCTGAAAAGGATGCCTTGTCGCCTTCTTCGTCCAATTCGATATGCAGGCACCTCCAGTCCTGCCAACTCAAAGGGGTTTTGCCGATGGATGTAATAATTTGAACCAGTCTTTTGTCTTTTTTACCGGATTGAATATCCATTTCCTTCCCCCTTTTGTTTTGCCTGAACGAACGGTGATTTTTCGATGTATTGGAAAAGCTTCTCCTTTGTAAAAGGTTTGACGACAAATCCTTTGGCGCCCTGCGCGACAGCCTTTAAGACATTTTCCCTGTCTCCCTTACCGCTCAGCATGACCACATAAGCGTCAGGATCAATTTCAAAGATTTTTTTCAAAACATCGTGGCCCGTAATGTCAGGAAGTCCGATATCCAGAAAAAGAATGTCGGGCGCTTTGCCCGCGTAAGTCATAATGGCTTCACGGCCGTTTTTGGCCGTAAGCACATAATGTTCTTTGCCGAGGGCGTTCTTAATCAGCCGCTGCGAAAATAAATCGTCTTCAACAAAAAGGATTTCAGGGACGTCCCTTGCAGAGCGTCTGGACGATAATGTGGATATAAGCTTTTTTTCAATTTCTATATCCAGAAGTTTTTGCCGGTACAGTTCCGCCTCTTTTTCGGCTTTTTGCTGTGCGCGTTTGTTTTTTTCGATTTCACTATTTTCAATTTTACGGGCGCAAATGGGCTTGAGCGCTTCCAGATCAACCTTGATTTCATAAAGAAAAGCCAGATCCTTCGAAAACAGAGGCCGGGAGAAGGGGGCAGGCGTAAGTTTGGCGGCTAAATGGGCTAAAAACCGGCCGAGGTTTTTCTTGGTGATAAACTTTGTCAAAATAAACACGTCGTTATCGTTGCAAAGAAAAACCTCCCCCGCTTTATCGTCAAAAAAGGCATCAAGTTCTTTTATGAAGGGCTGAAACCATTTTTGTGACTCAATGCCGGATTGAGAGAACTTTAAATAAAGGCATCTTTGCGATGTGTTCTTTTTCCAATGGTTTTGAATAGAGTCAAACAAGGACCTTTCGGCATCTTCTTTAACAATTTTCATCTCGACTCCCTTCCGTTAAAATAAGTTTTCATAATATCTTTATAGCAACCGGCATGCCAAAATTTTTGTGCTTATTTTTCAACGGCTTATGCGAATCCTTCCTTAAGTTATTCTCATTTTGAAACGTTTTATTTTGATAATTTTTATGCATAAATCTCAAATTAGAACGCTTTTTTAATCTTTATTTGTTAGCCTGATGACAGGGGTAAAAACATTTCGGGAGACCAGCCATATGTCCGATTCAATCCTGATCGTTGAAGATGATCCTATGCAGCAAAAAATGCTTGGAACGTTGCTGCGCCGGAAAATCGGGTTTGAATCACAAGTCGCCCCTAACGGGCGGGAGGCTTTGGACATTCTTGGCAGGGATGACAAAAGAGCTATAAAGCTTGTGATTCTTGATATTGACATGCCCGTTATGGGGGGGATGGAGGCTCTGGAGATTATGGCGCAGCGTTATCCGGGCCTTCCCGTCATTATGCTGACGGGGACCAGGGATATTGAAGAGGCGGTCAAGGCGATCAAGCTTGGCGCTATCGATTTCATGACCAAGCCGTATGAAGGGGAAAGGATGGCAATAACGGCTAAAAATGCTCTTAAGCTCAGCATCCTTTCTAAAGAAGTAAAACGGCTAAAAAACGAAAAGGAAGGCCACTATAGATTTGACCATTTAATAGGCCATGACGGCGGTCTGCAGGAGGCCGTTAATATGGGGCGCAAAGCCGCAGCATCTGACATACCCGTCCTTATTTCCGGAGAGACAGGCGTTGGAAAGGAAGTGTTCGCCCAAGCCATCCACGGGGAAAGTGCGCGCTTGGGAAACCCGTTTATCGCCGTCAACTGTGGCGCTATTCCGGCACAGCTCGTTGAAAGCACCTTGTTCGGACATGAAAAAGGGGCTTTTACCGGCGCAACAGATAAGGCCACAGGCAAGTTCCGCGAAGCCGAAGGGGGCACGATTTTTCTGGATGAAGTGGGCGAGCTTCCACTGGATTCCCAGGTAAAGCTCTTGCGTATCCTTCAGCAAAAAGAGGTTGAGCCTGTCGGGGCAAGCAAAGCCGTTCCTGTAAACATACGCGTTTTATCGGCGACCAACCGCAACCTTGAAGAAGAAGTCAAGGCAGGAAACCTTTGTTAAACCTGCTGGCATGGTTGTCTTTAAACACTCTCGGCCACCGCAAGTCCAGCCTTTAACAGGAGGTTGCTTATGCAGCACGACATCACAAAACTTTGCGCAGATTCTTTGCGCTCCTATCGTCATGTACTACCGGCCCGAATGGGGAGAAAGTCAGCGGCCATTATCAGTTAGGATATGAACGCTACGAGCCTTGTGAAGATGGCTATGTATTGCGGGAAAGCCAGCAATACAACCAAGCAAAGTGCTATGTTGCAAGATGCGCGCCGGGAAGATACAGCAATGATAATCATTATTGCGACAGCTACCAAGCCGTTTTGCGCCCAAAACCCAACTACGTAAAAATGTGGGTTGATGGTGATTATCTGGGGCAGTATTTTTACTAACACCTCTTGCGGTTGTTAAATCGGTGGATTTTTTGCAAAGTTCTTGAAAATCTGGCGTTTTTTCTAAATTACCCCTTGTCCCCCCCCCCCCGATTTTTATAATATAAACTGTGGAATTCTAAGTGTTTTCCGCTCACGATTGTATTCAACCCAGATTTTGTTCGATATGCGCTTGCCGGGAAAACAGTTTAGACATTTTACCACTGGACTTATGTTCCTTTTGCTCATCCCGCTCCACTGGGGATTTTCGGCAAGCCCGGTCAATGCAGGGGAAACTTCATCCTCTCTGGTATTTCAAAAACTTGATAATATTGATCCCGAAGCCCTTTCTCCTGAAGAAGCGAAAAGCCTGATTCGTGAACTGAAAAGTTTGGCGCAGAAAGAGGAGGCGGCTTCTTCTTCATTATATAAAAGCACCCCTTATCCCAAAAAAGAGCGTGAATACAGCGCGTGGGAGCGGCGTATCGCGCAGGAAGTCATTGCCACGGGGCAAATGCTGGAGGGCGACCCCAGATTTGATGATGTGGTGTCCACGTTGGCGCAGCGTGGTCGCTCGATATTGCCGGATGGTTCTAACGTGACGCAGGACTGGGTGCGGGAGAATTTGCAGGATGTTTTACCCGCGATTGATAATAAAATGGCGGCAGCGGCGATGAATGCGGCAACGGGAGAGATTGCCAGAGGAACCGGCGACATGGCGAACGGTTTTGCCCAATCACAGATAGGATCGCAAATTGGCTTATCCGGGGAAGGGCAAAGCTATGATCTAGGCGGCAATCTTAAACAAACGGCCATTCGCAGCGGCCTGGAAGGGGTAAAGGCAGCAGCGTCGGCAAGCGATATTTATGCTCTGAATCACCTGGAACTGGAATACTCCCTTTCGGGTGACGGAATTGATGAATACTCGGTTTTAACCGTCCAACCGCTCTGGGACAGTGCCGATTTGCGTCATAACATTTTCGCGCAGGCTTCCTACGCCAACAAACAGGTTGAAGATATAGGTGCGGATACAAGCCAGCGCCGCGATACGGTGAATGCCGGGCTTGCTTACCGCTACATTACACCAGATGAACAGCATATGTTCGGGGCCAATGCCTTCTTCGATCACCAGTGGCCGTATCACCATAATCGCATGTCGTTGGGGCTGGATTATAAAACCAGCCTGTACGGTGTGGCGTTCAATAAATATGTCGGCCTGTCCGACTGGCGCGGACGTGATGACGGTTATGAAGAAAAAGCATTAGGAGGTGAAGATCTGGAAGTTTCGGGGCGTTTGCCCCAAGCCCCGGAACTGGAAGTGTTTGCCAAGGGCTATCATTGGAGTCAGGAAAAGACACCTGTTATCAATCCGGACGGGGACGATATATGGGGCTATCAGTTTGCGGCGGAATACACGCCGGTGAATGCCTTTACGATCCGTTCCCAAGCGACAAGAGACAATGAAATGGACGATATGGAAGGGCAGATTACCATGCGCCTGAATTATCGTTTCGGGCAGGGATGGGATGATTTGTGGAAGCGCCCGACTTACAATCTTGATTCCGTTCTGGATCGGCGTTTTGAGAAAGTGCGCCGGAACAATGAAATACGGGTACAGGTGCGTCAAGACCCTGATGTAACGGCGCGCGTGACCTTTGCACAAGGGGCAAATGTCAGTGTCGGGCAATCTCTGGCCTTCGGCACGACGATTACGACCGGCGGCGCGGGCGGCGACGGAGCCACGGTAGTCTTCGGCAACGGCGCAAGGCTGGATGTGGGACAAAATACGCAAGTGCGGATTGAAAAAGACCAGATCGTCCTGATTACCGGGATTATACAATTCACCAGCGGCAGTGGCGGCATAACGGTTATTGCCGTGCCGGGCGGTACAATCGACCTGATAGGAACGGACGTGGATGTGCGCGTATCGGGCGGCACCACGACGCTGCGGGTGCGTGATGGCGCAGCGGACTTTACAGACGATACCGGTACAACGCGCGTGAATACGGAAGAACTGGCCGAAGCACAGGATGGGGATGGGCTGGCACCGCAAATCCGCGCCGAAGGTACGGCCATTTATGAGACACATACAAGTGAAGCGCACACGCAGCTTGATCTCGTCGGCCCGCAGCCTTCCAATCCGAAAGCCGCGCCTTTTGCCGATGAAGCGGTCAGTGTGGCCGGCACGCTGGCTACGGGCAATACACTGACCTTTACCGTGCCATTGACGGGAAGCGTCACGGTCACCGGAATGCCGAGGCTACGCTTTACCCTGGGCGGTCTGGATCGTCTGGCCGATTATGCGAGCGGCAGCGGCACATCCACGCTTGTCTTTACTTATGATGTTGTGGGTGCGGATGAAACATTGTCCAATATCGTTGCCGAGGAAATCGAGAAGAACGGCGGTACGTTGACCGGCACAAACGGCGCGCCGATGGTGCGGACGGTCAGCGGCGGATTGTCCGGCACGGTGCCGGATGTCACCATGCCGACGATTGCAGGCTTTACGGCGGTATCGAGCGGCGGCGACCCGGCAGGAATTGGCGATATAATCACGGTGACATTAAACGCGAATGAAGACCTTGTGCAAAGCGGCACGCCGAGCTTAACGCTGAATATTGGTGGCACGTCCCGCACCGCGAATTTCTCCGCGATCAATGCCGGTAACGCCGAATTTACCTACACGGTGCAGGCGGGGGACAATGACGCGGACGGGATCACGATTACCGCGATCACTGTGGCGGCGGATGAGCTGGAGGATGCGTCCGGCAACGATCTGGATACGACATTTGCTCTGCCACATAATTTAAGCCTTGATGTAAGCACGATCCTTCTAGGTCTTTCATCTTGCCCGTCCGGTGATTTGTCCGCCCCGGCCAATTCAGGCTGTGCGCGCCTGTTTGGGGCGGATCCCACGGATATGGATGATGTGATGGTTTATGCCGGGGATGTACCGGGCACAACCACGGACTTCTTCGTGCGCCGCTGTGATCTGGGGCAGGACTATGACCCGGTTGACGACCGCTGTGAAAATGGCGGCGGCGATCCGAATACCAGAGATACGATGCAATGGAAAAATGCCAATACGGAATCCGACACAACGAATATAGGAACGGGTACGGCTTGGACAAATGTAAATGCCACGGATGGCCCTGGCAATACGGCAACGCTTGTGGCCGATGTATCAGGTACGCACACGGCGGCGGAAACCTGTAATGCTCTGTCCGGCGGTGGCTGGTATCTGCCGGCGATTTCGGAACTGGATGTGATCTATGCCAATTTGAATGCGACAGACGATCCCGACCATCCATTGCCGACAGTCAATGATGCGACAGATGATGATAACAGCGGCACGACCGGTCCGTTGCGTAGCAGCTTTGATCTCAGCGGCCAATGGTACTGGTCGTCCTCGGAGCCCAATAGCGGCGGCGCATGGATACAGCGCTTCAGTGACGGTGGCCAGAGCAGCAGCAATAAGACGCCTTTCCGTAGCGTCCGCTGTGCCCGGAGATGAACCATTTAATCATTTAATAATTTAACTGTCCCCGCGAAGCGGGGTCGCTACAAATTTTTTGCAGAATTTTTTAAAAACATCTTTTCTTACAGTTGGTTAATACGCACAATAGAGGTCTGTATGAAGGGTGTTTTTTAATGGCGCAATACCAGCATTTGCCAATTTACAAGTTGACCTATGATCTGCTTTTGCGGATTATGCAGGTGACGAAGAATTTTCCGCGCGAATATAGGCACACACTTGGGCAGAAGCTGAAAGAAGAAATTATTGAGCTGGTCGTTATGATCTATAAGGCCAACACAGCCAAGGACAAGGAGCATCACATTGAAATGATCCTTGAGCGCATTCAGGTGGTGCAGTTATTGATAAGATTGTCGCATGATATAAGAATATTGCCGCGTAAGCATTACGTAGACCTTGCCGAGAAAATCGACAGCCTGGCTCGTCAGGCGCAAGGGTGGCTCAAGAGTTCGGGAAAGAGATAGCCAGAACGGGTTGCGGCCAAGGCCCGGCCCGGCGAGCGTGTTCATCTCGGATGATGGCGGTAACGGTTTCAAAAGGAAACCACGCGGCGTTTATAGCCGCGTGGCAAGTGGGGCAGGGGACTAGGCCGCTTCCGCGTATTCTTCCTCGTCCTCAAAGTCGGCGGATTCTTCAAAATTCTCTTCCTCCGGCTCATCTTTGGCATCGGGATTGATAGCGGGAAACTGCATGGCTTCGGGAATCCAGAACGTAGCTTTTAATTCATCTTGGTTCGGAGCTTCCAGTGTCAAAACGTGCTGGAAGTGCTTTGCCATTGAGGACACAAGTTCTTTCTTCTTGTACCCCGCCGCACTACCGTACTTTTGGGAGCAACCGGCCTCGCTGATAATTTTCAAAAGCTGTTCCTTGTTGCGGCGTTTCAGGAACGCTTCGTCAGGCCGCCAGTAATCCCGCATATCGACATTCAAATCCGCCGCTATCTTGTTAAACAGGCTGTCTGCATTGGTATCAAGACGATCAACAAAGCTCTGACCAAACTCTAAAACTTCCAAGGCCACCAGAATTTCTTCCAGTTGTTCATCGGACAAGGACTGTACGGCCATATATGCCCCTTCCATATTGTAAGAAAACAAATAGCCCAAACTATGCCAACTTTGGCGGTCTTCGTCCTGTTCAATGGCTTCCTTATCGACACCGAACAATCCCAGAAGATCAGTGCATTTATCATTGATAACCTTGAGGGCAGGGGGGGTATATCCTTCCTGCATAAAATAAATCAAGGCATCGTGATTTTTAAAGCGATACAACTTTTGGGTCACAGCCAGTTCCTTTGCTTTTCTCGGATTTCCGAGCAAAGCGGCCTGTACTGCCACGCTCTTGTGCATGGACATATTACGCACAAGCGGGGTGGAGTAGGTGGGTTTCGGCTTTTTCAGGGCATCCGTGGTCGATTTATCGGCCTTGGTTTTGGTAAGTCCTTCATGGACTTCTACTTCACCATCTGAATGAATAGCCACGATAACGCCGCCTTTCTCACCTTCTGGGGCTTCGCCGTATTCCCATGAATGGAAATGCCCTTCAAGCAATTCAGCCCATTCAGCGGTGTTTGAGTGTTCTTCTACGAGTTTTTCTGCCGCCGCTTTTTGCAACTCGAAAAATTGCTCAAAATCGTTGAAATAGGTGGCATCATCCTCGGCGAGAAGGTCTTGCGTGAAATCGCCTGTGTATTCGGCTTTATCAAAAATTGCCATAGACACACTCGGCAAATTGCCAAGAATCATGTCTTTTACATCTTCCGCGTCATTGTAACTGGAAGTCGCGCGGCCTAAGACCCTTTCCTGCTGTTCATGGCTTCCGATGCTCAAGGCTTCGGCTTTTGAAAGCGTGAGTTCACCTTCGATTAAAGCCTGTTTCGCCGCTTCACAAAGGTCTGTCAGAGCAAGGCGGCGTTTGATAGTCGCCACGGCAAGACCCGTTTTTGCGACAATATCATCCAGTCTTTCGCCATCCTGAACCAAGAGCTTGATAGCTTCGGCTTCTTCCATTGGAGAGAGGTCTTCCCGTTGCATATTTTCCATTGTGGCAATACGCTGTGTTTCTTCATCCGATAAGTCGGCTTTGATTTCAACCGTCACCTCGTAATCTTCGGGCAAATCGCCTTGCTCCTGCAATAGAGACAAAGCCCGAAAACGGCGTTCACCGCAAATAATCGGGTGCATTTTCTTTCTGCCTTTGGGTTTGCCGACAATCAGGTTTTGAAGCAATCCGTCCGTTTTAATGGACAGTGCCAATCCTGCGATAGTGGCATCATCAAAGTTTTTACGCGGGTTTCCAGTTGAAGGCTGGATTTTTGAAAGTGGTAATGTTTGCAAAGTCATGGTATTTCTCCTTTTTGCTTTGGTTAGGTTAAAAAGTGCGTGTCGCACTTCTTTCCTATGGGCCGCGCAGCGGCTTCTAAGCGCCAGGATCCGTCAAGCTTGAAACCCTTCGTAGAAGGGGCAGGCGAAATTTTATTGTCTTTCCTAGCTTGCGACGGAAAGCAGTAAAATTTTCGGCTTTCGGGCTTTACGGAGACAGGCAAGAGAAAAAACAAAAAAGCCCTTAAACCCCAAAAATTGGAATCATCCCTTCCTTAAACCCCAAAAATTGGATAAAGTGGCCTTGAAAGGATTTTTAATGCCCACTTTTTTTGACGATCTGCCGGAAATCTTTGTCTCCAATACCGAAATTTCAGGATTGGTGAGAAAAGCCGTGAAATCTGGAAAGCTCCGAAAACTCGGCACAAGACTTTACACAAAAGATCTGGAAGCAACGCCAGAAAGCATCGTGAAGCGTAACTGGTATTTTTTGCTTAAACGTTATTACCCCGATGCCCTGATTGCCGACCGCACCGCGATTGAAAACCAGCCTGCGGCAGACGGCTCGGTGTTTATCGTTTCAAAGAAAAAGAGAGAAACCGTCCTGCCAGGGATTATTTTTAAACCAAGGCCGGGAGTAGGGGGCTTGGAAACAGACCGGCCTTTCCTGGGCGGGGTACATCTGTCCTCAACCGGGCGCGCCTATCTTGAAAATATGAGGCCGTCCCGCGCGCGCGGCGGCGATACCTCCCGCACCTTATCCCGAAAAGAAATTGAAGAACGTCTTGACCGCGTATTGCGGCAAAGCGGTCATGCCGGACTGAATGCCATTCGGGATGAAGCCCGCGTATTGGTAAAAAAGCTTGATGCGGAAAAAGAATTTAAGGAACTGGACGAGCTGATCGGATCGCTGCTTGGAACGCGCGACACAGAAATGAAAAGTGATATAGGCAAGGCCAGGAAAGGGGGGATGCCCTTTGATCCTGTGAGATTGGAAAAATTCATCACATTGTTTGAAGCCTTAAAAGCATCTGCCCCCGTACACCGCCGCGCGCGAGAAACCACCGGGGCGGCCAGAACCAATTTGGCGTTTTTTGAGGCTTATTTCTCTAACTTCATTGAAGGGACGGAATTTGAAATTGATGAGGCCGTTGATATTGTCTTTAATGGCCGCATCCCGAATGACCGGCCTGAAGACGCGCACGATGTTTTAGGGACATTCAGAATTGTTTCCGATACTTCGGAAATGGCCAAATTGCCAACTTCAGCGGAAGAATTGTCCCATTTGCTGAAAAGCCGTCACGCGGTTTTTATGGAGCTGCGGCCGGATAAACACCCCGGCGCGTACAAGATCAAAAACAACCAGGCCGGCTCAAGTCTTTTTGTCGCCCCTGAACTGGTGGAAGGCACACTAGAAAAAGGATTTGAAATATACCAATCATTGAGCGTCCCTTTGTACCGAGCCATTTTTATGATGTTCCTGATTAGTGAAATTCACCCGTTCACGGACGGTAACGGGCGAGCAGCACGAATTATGATGAATGCGGAGCTGATGGCGGCTGGTGAAGAAAAAATCATTATTCCCACGATCTATAGAAGCAATTACCTCTCTTCGCTCAAGGCACTAACCCATAACGGACTAACAGAGCCACTAATCCGAACACTCGACTTTGCTCAAAAATATACAAGAAGCCTCGATTGGGATGATTTTGAAGAAGCGCGGCGCCAGCTCGCGGGAACAAATGCCTTTATGGATCCGAATGAAGCTGACGAAAACGGCGTGAGGCTGAAACTTTATCAGGAAAGCGAGCGCAGCAGCTAATTTTTGGGGCGCTCTGGTGCTGTTGAACGTACCAGAGGGCAATTTTTTTTCGTGAGAACGACGAGAGAGCATGTTTTTTCACCTGAAAATTCAATATTTGTTGCTTTTTCGCCATTCTCGCGGCGTTTGAAACGTCCCGCCCCATATACCTCTTTTGCCGATTTGAGCCTGATCCTGGGCGGCAGCGTAAAATCCATGACTGAAATATCTGTAGTCAATAGCCCACCCGCCGCGCACCATGAGATCGGCAAGATCGTCGCCAGCAACGAAGCATTGCGCCACAGTACGGGTTTCGCTTTTGGCGCGAGGCTTCTCCTGACATTGCAGCTCGTCCGGGTCAATCAAGCTGACCAAGTATTCGCGTGCCTGCCGGCCACACGGATATTCCCGGCCGTCTTGCCAGCAGAATTGATGCAGCTCCACGGCGTCAATCCCCCAGAGCCGGATTTCCCGCGTGCCTAAAACAAAACTGTCGCCGTCTTTGACGTAGAGTTTTGTACCCGCCGCGGCCGGATATAAAAATCCTGAAAGCAGCAAACAACCTAAGAAAATCACAATCGGCAGGAATCGTGTTAATCTATTGTTCTCTAAGGCTAAGGTATTTGACTAGATTGGCTTCTGTTACGGCCTGATCCTGTGTCAAATTGCCGGCAATAAGACCCTTCGTGACTTCGGTGTAACCTGTTTGCCGATCGACTGTAATAACGTATGGCTCAAAAGTTTTTAGCGGCAGTAGGAAAAGAAGACAGAGTATGCAGAGTACAGAAACAACCATACTTGCAGACGCAACAATCCATGCTCGGTTTCTTGACTGTACGGCATTAGCGACAATCTCATTTTCCCAAGTTTGTCCTTTTTTATAATAGTCTTCTTTTTGCTTAGGATTCATAAGCATCTTTAAAACCCTCTAATCTTTTTAATAGTTTGCCCCAAACGATTTTTTGCCGCCGCCGCCGTTAATTTGGGGTGTCGGGCAGCATTATACCCAATGACACTGGCTTTCCCTGTAGCCGCAGGAGCGCGACGTGCTATTGCTGTACCAGCTCGGCTAAACCATGAGCCAGCTCCCAATGTTGAGAGTGATAACCCGCCGGTGATGGAAGCGGCCATATTCATTACTTGCGCGAGCAATAAAACTGCGACAACCGATGTAAACAAGAACGGCCCGATAGCGGTAATAAGAGGATCATCAGGATTCGAGTTATTCTCCATGAATTGAAGCGGCATTTCTGCAAGTGTCAGCATTAACGCGAGCAGGGCATATACAAAAATTGGGATGACAGCATAATTGAGCAGGGTTCGCAGCCAGCCTTCAAAGAGGTTTTTTGTATTGTTGAATATGAGCAGCAAAATAAACAGCGGGCCTACAGCAAGAAGAATGGCTACGGCTAATTTTGCCAAAACAATGAGCATAGCTGCAAAGGCAGTAAATGAGATAGCTCCAACCCAGATAGCCCCGGCATAGAAATAAAGCCCCCATTTTGTCCAGCCAGCACCCTCTAAAAGCTTTTCTGAAACTTCCATAGAGCGATCATAAAATTGCGACAACGCAAGATTTGCGGTGGTTTCATCATTGGCAACGGGGGCGGCTAATGTGTCTGCAGCGCCCTGCATAATCTGACCTGCTACATCGGAGGGAAGGTCAGTAGCCATGTCATAGACCAAGATCATAAAAGTATTCCACTCGGTCGCTACGACCAGAAGAATAATGATTTTAAGGACATTGACGAGAAGATCTGGAGCTGAGAAACGCCCGCTGACAATCACTTTATACCCAAATACTGCGATAAAAATGATAAACATTAACCGCCATAGTATTTGCACAACAGGCGTAAGGCTTCCAAAGGCCCCATTGACCAAAGCAAACACTAGATTGTCAACATTTGTAATAAGCGTTTCTATCATTTTTTACGGGTTTTCCGGCATAATGGCTTCAAGAGCTTTTTTTCTAGCTTCGGCCTCTTGTTCTTTTCTGGATTTAGTTGTTTTTTGAGGAAGGCGCATAGCATCTCTGGCTTTATCCGCATCGTATTGGTTGGCTTTTGAAGCCTGAACACGATCATTGAAGGCCATCCAAATAGTAGGCAGTTTCACATGATCGGGTTTGACGTTGCCAAAGCCGGCCTCAGTCATAATTGTTGCAAGGCTTTCCGCTGTGTTCTCACAGTTTTCTAAGGCGGTTTCAGTCGCGCTGCTTTGGTCGACCCAAAGCTGTCCGCATTGTTCAATAGCGGGTGTTTTTTTCTGGTATATCCATTCCGCTAATTCTTTAGAATCGCGCTTTTCAAGTGGGTTTTTACCGTCGTTACATGCTGTAAGGCCAAGCCCCGCTACCATTACGAAGAGAAGAGTCGTTTTTCTCATGCTTTTGCTTTCCCGTTATTAAAAAGTTCCGCCATATTGATAGGTATATGGTTACAAGGGTTTTCCGACATTGAAGCACTTGGAGGGCAGGGGGCTTTTTTCTCGTTGTACTTCAGCGACGAGCAACCGCCTAACGCCAAGGCTGGAAGTGCTAAAAGTGAAATTAAAAATAGTCGTTTCATCATCTACTCCATTTAGTTTTGAGGTAATTCCATAGCTTCTCTATGGCAGTAAAGCCAAGGATGGTGAGTAAGGCTATAGAGCAAAGTTTTTTCATGCGGCGGCTCTCCCGTTTGTAAAGTGAGGCAACCAGCTTTCCGGGCTTGTGCCGTGATCTTCCATAAGTTTTTCAAGGACGCGAACGCTTTCAGTACGACCAGACAAAACAGCAATAAATTCATCAAGGCCGGTGAGATCGAGTTTCGCAATGACGGAATCTGTACCGTGTCTAACCAGGAAGCATCGAGATTCCGGTGTTAAATTCCGAATAATTTTGAGTTCATGTTTAGAAAGGCCAAAGCCTTCGCAGTAATCTTTTTCTGACGCTCTGGCGTTGGGAAGGAATATTTGGGTAGGGGATTGCTCAATAATGGCATCACCAACCGAGCTTCCTATAGCGTCTTTGGCAGATTGGGTTGCGAAACCCAATATTCCATTTTGTTTACGAATGGTTTTCATCCAGTCCTTAATTCGGGCTGAAAATGCCGGATCATCCAACATTTTCCATCCTTCATCGAGCATGAGAATTGTTTTGTTGCCATCCAGAAGCTCATTGACCCGGTGGAATATATACATCATCCAAGGAGTGCGGCTTACTGGATCATCAAGGATGGAGGTAAGGTCAAAACCAATAGTCCGGTTGTTCAAAGAAAGCGTGTCAGTTTCATTATCAAAAAGCCATGCTCTTTCGCCCATACTGTGCCATTTGGCAATTCTCGATGCTAAGGTGTAGTCACCTGCAGAGCCATACCCTGAAAGTAGTTCAGAAAGATGAGCAAGGCGGCGATTTTCCGGCTTGGTTTCATAGTTTGCGTTTACTGCATCAGCAATAATTTCGATTTCTTGTGGTGTGAGGGGCTTGTTATTCTCGGACGTAACAAGCACTTTTATCCATTCTCGCAAGAAGCTTCTATTTTCAGGCGTATCCGGTAGTTGGAGTGGATTTAACCCTGTGGGTCTGCCGGCATGAACAATCGTATAATCCCCGCCGATCGCGCGAATAAAAATTTCCGCGCCACGGTCTTTATCAAAGTAAACAGCTTTTGGATTTAGACGCTGCGCTTGCGCCAATAGGAAAGTGAGTAGAACAGTCTTCCCCGTTCCTGTCGGGCCGATCACGGTAAAATTGCCAACATCACGTTCATGGAAATTAAACCAATATGGAGTGCCGGACGTTGTTTCTAGCCTCGTAATGGAATCTCCCCAATGATTACCGGTTTTACTTCCGGCCGGGAAGTTATGGAAGCTGGCAAATCCAGCAAAATTATTATTGGATATAAGGGAACGGCGGGCAATGTAACTTAAATTCCCCGGTAAATTCGCCCAGTATGCCGGTTCTAAATTTATATCTTCGCGGACACTGACGATGCCGAGATTAACCAATTCTGATACGCAGGCGCTTATGGCCTGGTCAAGATCTCTTGGAGCTTTTGCTATGCTCGTAATGGTCAAATGATGTTCGCCGAATGAACAACGCCCCGAAGCTAGGCTGTCTCTTGCTTCATCAATATCTTCAATGAGGCTGTTGGCGCCTTGTTCGCTGGCGATCATTTTACGCATGGCTTCATTCATGGCCGATAACGAAGTTTGCCTGTCAACGAACCCAAAACTTTGCGTCAGTATAAATTCGTGCGGGAGGCGCAGCAGGCCATCAAGCATACCGGGGCCGGTTGCGTTGGCGTATTCTTTGATGGACAAGACAGCAGCAAGCTTTACGTCACCTGGAGCTGCGCCCCGTACTTCCAGAGTTTCCTTACCAAAGGAAATTCGTTTTGCGGGCAGGTATAAATGCAGCCGGACATAGTGCTACCAACGGATTTTCATTGCATATCGCCAGCAGCTTGCGCATCAGCATGTTCAAAAGCCGAGGCCATGCGGTCGATTTCTCGTCTATCCAGCCCGTGACGTTGCGCTACATCGCGCCATTGCGACACCCCAGCGCCGACCTCTTTAATGATCGCTCTGGCTTCATCAGGTGACAGCCTGAAATCCTTTGCCACGGACAAGGCCAGATCAAGCGAAGCCGTGCCATCATTGAGGTCAATAGTGGTCGTCAGTATGCGCGGCTTGACCTCTACAGGCGTCGGGTTCATGTCGTAGGCAGGCGACAGCCGCCAGCCCTTATGACGTTCGTAAATGAAGCCGTGGTTGCGCAAATGGTCGTCGGTATTGGAGATCAGAATGCTGAAAACGATTCTGCGCCATAATTCGGCCAGATCTGCCACAGGCTCCGCTCCATATTGGCGCAACGCATCTGCAATCTCCAGATAGCTGTGCGGCTCGTTGTCTTTAGCCTGAAGCATGCTCATGGCCGATAGGAAAGGAATGCGCCTCTCACCTGCGCGGTCAAAGCGCCGGATGATGAAGACAGGCTTGTCCATGACCGTTTCCAGTCGCCATTTCGGCACGCTCAGCCCGGCCTTTTCAGCCAGCACCAGCGCAACCGCTTCCCAGACCACGACATTGTAGTCATCATCCTTGCGCGGGAATTTGGCGATAGACAAGTGGCCATCCGTGTCGCGCACGGAGGCTTTGGGCCGCGCTCCGCCCAGTGACGAGCCAGGTGCCAACAGAATGCGTAAATCCTCAGCGTTTTCTTCATCCGCTAGAAAGCGTTCGGTAGCCGATAGCAGTTTTGGCAAGTCCACCAGTGGAGGTATTGTTCTTTGGCTTTTAGGAGCAAGAAACGGGCCGTCTGGCGTGTCCGCAAAGCGCAACGCTCCCTGCCGCGCCTCGTCATTAACACCCAGCAGGAAATCCGCTTCACCCAGCGTTCGCATTGTTTCGCCAGCCGCGCGGGCGCGCTGCCCTTCCGCACGGCGCATCAGAACACGCCCCCAGCGATCAGGCGCGGAATCGCCAATAGAACCGAACAAGCTTTGGTCAGCTAGCGTATGAAAAGAACCCGCCGTCAAGGCCAGCGCAGGCTCCAGCGCGAAATGCTCTGGATGTTTCAGCCAGCTATCATAATATTCAAAGGACGCGCTCTCACGGCCTTTGCGGTTGTGACACCACAACCGTCCGACAGAATGGTTTTCATCACCCAGCTCAATGGAGACATGAATTTCGCGGCTACTCATGAGTGTTCCCCTTTAGACGGAAGGCGAATGCGCTTGGGCAGGTTTTCTTCTTCCAGCCTGCGTCCCACCACGTCATGATTGGCATCTGCCAAATCACCCAAGCGGTCTGTCAGTCCCAGCGCAAACAATACGGAGGCATACCCCCCCAGTGAAACCGAAGGGTCGCCTTTTTCAATTTTGCCGAGCGTCGCTCTGGACAGCCCGGCGCGTTCCGTCATTAATGCCATGGGGATACGGCGGCGGCGGCGACTGTCGCTGATGTCCTGCCCCAGCTTGCGCAGAGCTTTCTGGACGGGAATAGGAAGATTTGTTTTTTTCGCCATTTTATACCTTTACGGTTATTATCAGAGCTGTTATCTCTTATAAAGACTACCATAATATACTTTAAGTGACAAATCAAGCCAGATGGATATAATGTATAGAAAAATAGTCGCTAGACAATATAAGGGGTACTATAATAGACATTAATTGAATTTTAGAATATGAAAGAGCGTCATATCTGTAGCGGCTCCAAGGATATTTGCACCCAAATAACCATGTAATTTTAATATTCTATGTAAGATTTACATGGATAGAAAAGAATCAGCCAATTCTGTGCGGTGAATAGGAGCCTTATTCACCGCATAATATGCAGTAATCTTCCGAGCCTTGACTTCATTGAAGGGTTCACACCCCACCTTCTAATAGAGAGTTTCACCATCTTTTATTTGAAGCGGATCTCGGTATTCAAATATTCAAGTCACATCCTTGATATGGAAGATTCCATTCGCGATGATTTAGAATCTATGACGCTGATATCAGATGGGCAACCAGTAAAGAATTATCGTTTTGCCGATTCCAAATCTGAACCGGGTATACAGATTTCAGACATCGTTGTCGGATTGATTGGAAAAATGTACACCTATTTAACAAATACAACGCACGATGAAATTGCCACTGCACGTTCATCGCTGAGCGGAACCAGCTTGAAAAATGCAGAATTATTACGCGACCTCATTGACGCCTCGCATGAAGCAAATATTGCATTTCTTAATCACGTTATGAGTAATAATGATATAAACAAGATGAATTTATTTCTCCGGTCTCGCGGAAGCGTATATGAATAAAAAAACTCATTCTTGATCAATGAAATTCTCTTGATTATTTGTGTTGCTTATTTCATCCAATCCAGCTTCCAGACGCATGCGTTTTTCCTTGGCGCGTTGGCGATGCTTGCGCTCCCAATCGCCGCCTGTCAGCGCCGCTGTTTCTTCGGCCAGAGTTGAAATACCCATGTCCACACGTTCGCGCGCAGCTTTGCCTTCCTTAAGCTGGTCGATCTGGCCTCTCGGCGGCCCGAATCCATTCACTGCCCAAATAGGCAGCGCGGATCATAGGATCAGAGAAGAAACCGGGAGCGTTTAAATATCCTCTGGCAACAGCCTCTGTAATCACAGCCTCATAAACGGGCTGGCAGAACATGCAAGCTAGCCATTCCCGGCGGGAGCGAAAAACTTCCATGCTTCCAGCAGTGCCGCCTGCGCCGCCGAATAACTGGCCGTGAAATGCTTCACCACCAGCAGCTCGAAGGGAATTTCCAGCGCAACACCCACTTGCCGCAGGATGGCCAGCACAAACTGGTCAAAGGCCGCGTTCGGGCGTTTGGGATCGGCAATCTCCACGCTTTCGTAAGGTAACAAATCCAATATTGCGCCGGGGCCAAGCTGGAAATCCTTATCATCGCGCCCAGAACCAGCACCATCTTCCATCGGCGCAAGGCCGTCCGGATCTTCGGATTTAATGAATACGCTGAACATGGCCGACACCACCGCTGCCATCAGCTCGGCTTCGGAATATTTATCCAGCTGCTTGAGGCTTTCAATAACAGGCGCCAGATAAGGTGCTGGCCGTGTCATGCCCACCCGCGTAGGACGTGCCAGATGATTGACCAGCCAATTACCCTCGCGGTCATAAGCACGAAGCCGCACCCATTGCCGTGATCCGGGATCCCGAACATCACCGGGATGTGCCTGCAAAACATGATAGGCCAGAGGTGATCCCAGCGCATTTTTCTCAACACCGCCAGCCAATCTGGGTGCATCCATCGTCCAGTCAGGATTGCTGATGCGGTCTGCTTCGACCAACTGCAGACATGTGCCATATCGCGCACCGGGCCTTTGTGTGAAGCGGCGCAGAACAAAAACATCCCCAGCTTCTAAAACAGAGCGCAGTGCCAGATCCTGCATTCCGGAAAAATCCTGCATATGGGAGGTATCGCAATATTTGGAAGCGGCCCAATAGCGAAACTCACGCTCGGCGGCCCGCTCAAAGGCTTCGAAATCCTCTTCCTTATTGCCCAGAATGCCTTTCAGAACATCGCGATCCACGCGGGATTGCACTTTGAGGCCAGTGCCGACAACATTTGTGACCACCGTGTTAATGGCACCCGTTGCCAGCGGCGCATTGCGGATTAAATCGCGGGAACGCTCCCGTAACGCCGGAAGGTCAGGCAATGTGACCTGATCGGCGCTGCCGTCTATCGTATGCCATGCCTTGGTCTGGCGGCGGTCTTTACGTGCGCCTGTATAACCGCCATACAGTGCCATGACTGTTTTGGCTTTCAGGCGGCGTACACCTGCTTCAGGCGAAATCCAGCCAATGACTTTATCAAGCGTGGTAGGTTCTGGTAGCGAAATGCGTTTTCGGCTCATAACGGAACACCTCCGCGCATCCGGATTCCGCCACGGCTTTTCCGCTCGATCCGCTTTTCCAAATAAGTTTCCCGCTCATACAGTGTTTTCAGATCACCCTTTGTCACCGCGCGGCCTTCATAGGAAACGCTCTGTCCTCCGCCTTCAATGGCGGCAATGGCTTTTTGCACGCGTTCTAGCTTTTCTTCCAATGTGTCACTCATAATTTCACGCCTTTGCTCCGCGCACGCCGTCTTACAGGCTTACGCGTTGTTGGTTTGGGTTGATCTTCTTCTGATGGTCTTGGTTTAACGGGTTCGTCCAGGCCGAGGGATCGTTCCATTTCACGCCAGTGGCGATCACCGAAACGATCAAGCCCTTCAACAGCCGCAGCCGCGCGGGCGTAAACGTAGCAATCCAGCGCTTCATTGCGCTCTCTGGTCTTTTGCCATTCCCGCACCGCATAGCCACGGCGGTTTTTCGATGTAATCAGCTGCTCAGAGCAGAGCTGCTTCAAATATTCTTCATCCACCTGCGGCAGGTGAACATATCCAGCCGGATACGGCTCACCGCTTTCCTTCGTAGGCGGGTTCTTCCGCAGATTATTAAACAGCTCCAGCTTGGCAATGCCGCCAGCGACTGGCCGTACGCGCAATCCGCGTTTGAATTTTTACCATCGGCGGTCATCTCAACTGCGCTTGGCAATCCGACAAGAGCCGCACCGCGCTGGACGCCCTTAACCACCATCACCAAACCGAATCTCTCTTCCTGTTCAGCCCAGATCGGAGAAAATGACTTTTCAATATCGGTCAGCGCGAAACCTGCGGGTTGCTGTCCGTTCAGTACGGCATCAATAATGCGTGGCGATAGCAGCATGATGCGCATCATGCGCTGGAGATAGGATTTATTGATATTTTCTGCTGCGGCAATTTCAGAGACAGATTTATACTGACCTATGGCCAGAATTTTTTGCCAACGATACGCACGACCCAGCGCCTTGAGCAGCTTTTCATCTTTCCGCACTTCTAAATCAAGCCTTCTCAAATCTTGACCTTGCGGGCCGACCAACACTTTCTTGCCACCCCAGCGCCGCAGGTTAATTGGGATGCGAACGATGATTTTTTGATCTTCTGCGTGGTATTGTAGATTCATGCTTCAGCCCCATGTTTAATTTTGTGCTCTATTTCCTGCTGCAATTGAGAGAGAATATTTTCGATGCCATTGGCGCGGTATTCAATATCGATGCAGTTGCCATGCACCGCTACACGGTCAATCAACAAATGCGTAATGCGTTTTTGTTCAGCAGGCACAAGAATGTCCCACAAAGACCCCATGCGCTGCATCGTGCTGTGCAATTCTTGCTCGCTGTACTTGGGGATGTCCGTTTTTACCTTTTTCCAGACATCGACGATGACTTGTGGTTTTACAAAAATGCTTTGCATCTGCCCTTTGATAACATCTTCGATTTCACCCGCGGGGATACGATTGGCAGGACAAAGCTCGCAAGATTGCCTGCGATAAGAATTCGCCGAATAATAATGATAATTTTTATTTCCTTTTTTCGTATGGGTGGGGGACATGGCACCGCCGCAGCCACCGCAAACCAGAATGCCTTTCAGCAGAGCCTTTGATTTAGCCTGATAGGTTCGTTTACGTTTGCCTTTGCTACTTTCAGCAAAGATGGCTTGGGCAGTATCAAACTGCGACTGCGTTATAATCGGCTGATGCTGGCCTGGATAGTATTTGCCTTTATGATGGACTTCACCGAGGAAGAGACGGTTCTGCAAAAATGTGCGCAATGGGTTTTCGGTGAATGGTTTTCCACCAACCGGCTTGTTTGCTCGGCTGATATAATATTTTGTGCGATAACCTTTTCTATTTAGTTCTTGAGCAAGCAGGGATATAGACTCCAGCGCGGCAAAACGATCAAAGATGATATTGACCAGTTCAGCTTCCTTGGGGTTGACGATCAACTTGCGGTCAACCACATCATAGCCCAGCGGTGGCGGGCCACCCATCCACATGCCTTTCATTTTAGATGAGGCGAATTTATCGCGGATACGCTCGCCTGTGACCTCGCGCTCAAACTGCGCAAAACTCAGCAGGATGTTGAGCGTCAATCGTCCCATAGAATCCTTGGTATTAAAATGCTGGGTTACAGAAACAAAGCACACGCCGTGTTTGTCCAAAATTTCCACCAGCTTGGCAAAATCCATTAAGGAACGCGAGAGGCGGTCAACCTTATAAACAACCACAATATCAATGCGGCCAGCCTTGATATCCTCAATCAAACGCTTTAGTCCGGGTCGATCCATATTTCCACCCGAAAACCCCCCGTCATCATAAAGATCTGGGATAGCCCGCCAGCCCTCGCCACGCATGGCTTCAATATATTTTTCACCGGCCTCGCGCTGGGCATCCAGCGTATTGTAATCCATGTCGAGACCTTCCTCGGTGGATTTGCGGGTGTAGATGGCGCAACGCAGAATTTTCTTTTCTTCCATCATGCCCGTGCCTTTCTGGCGCGATGATAGCTGCGTTTCTCGCTGTCCTCTTTCTTGCCCAAGCCAAAGAATGCATTGCCATTCCAGCGCGTGCCTGTAATCGCAAATGCAACACCGGACAGGCTTTTATATTTCAGCCCCTGATATTCATAGCCATCAGCCAGCACATACACATGATGCTCAACGCCTTTGACCTCCCGCACCAATCGTGTTCCCACTGCCAGGCGGCCAACATCACTACGGCGCTGCTGGACGGCTTTGCCTTCGGCCAGAGCTTCCAGGCGATCAATCGTTGATTTGGTCAATCCGCCATAAGTCAGCTCCTGCATCCGATAGATGATCTGGTTGATCAGGTAAGTGCGGTTGTTTCGTGATTGGGGAGGCACATCAAAATAACGTTTCCAGACTTGGAGCAGCTCCTTTGCATCCATCGCCTCCAGCGCGGCATACTCTTTTAATATGTCTATTTTCATTCTTTTGCCCCTTTCTCCGCTCTCACTCTCGTGAGTTTGCGGCTAGGACATGAATGCTTCGAAGCACCGGGAAGTCCAGTCAAACTTCTCTCATTTTCTGAGCTATTTAATTGATTGTGCTGGGAAATTTTATAACGAACAACGGCGCCCGACAAGATCGTGATGATCTCGTTATAACGATCCGCGCTCGTCATTTCATCTGGATTGCGTGCCGTGTAATCCATAGAGAAGAACCTCCTTTAATTTGTTCTTCTCCTCTGGTTTGCCGTTGCACCTCAAAACGACGACGACGAAATAAAAAAAGTTCGAAACAATGTCCGAAGGCATCATTTTATATTTGCAAAATGGGTTTTTCAGAAACTGTTATAAATCAATGTGTTGCCATGACGACGAAACTTTCGTTCCGTACGCAGAGGCCGTGAGAGAATGCGAGATTTGAGAGAGAATTCTGGCTGGATTTACGTTCTAACCGTACGCAGGGAAAATACAAAACATCGCCAGACGTGGGCTTTCGGCCATAGAAAAACCCGCCAAACGGGGCGGGTTGTAAAATAAATGGTGGAGGGAGAAGGATTCGAACCTTCGTACTCAAAGAGGGCAGATTTACAGTCTGCTGCCATTAACCACTCGGCCATCCCTCCAACAGGATAGGTGCGACAGTCAAGAAAAAGATTTTTGCATCTCCTGTCAAGTCCGCGTATGACTTCTGACTATGAAACATCACAGAAATAAGCAAAAAGGACCCAAATCCGGTCCAAAACTTAAAATCGACCTGTTTGGCGTCCATGCGGCGGTGGCGGCCTGGCAAAACCCGAAGCGCCATATTCATGCGCTTTATATTACCGATGAGGCCCTGAAAGGCTTTGACCTGCGGTCGCCGGCGAAGCGTCCGGCCCCCACGATCGTTTCAAAAGAGGAACTGGAGCGCGCCCTCCCCCAGGGCACGGTTCATCAGGGAATCGCGCTGTGCGCGCAGGATCTGGAAGAGCTGGACGTGCAGGATTTGATTATTCAGGAGGAAAAGAAGGAAAAATCTGTCTTTCTGATGCTGGATCAGGTGACGGACCCTCACAATGTCGGGGCGATTTTGCGCTCCGCCTGCGCGTTCGGGGCGGCGGGCATGATCCTGCAGCGCAAACATGCGCCGGGCCTGACCGGAATCCTCGCCAAGACCGCCTGCGGCGCGGTGGAGCATGTGCCCGTGGCTTATGAAACAAACCTCACGCGCGCCCTCGAAAAGCTTCAGGATGCGGGCTATTTTGCGATCGGGCTGGATGAGCGCGGGGAGGATATCGCGGCGCTGCCGGAGTACAGCAAGGCCGTTCTGGTGCTGGGGGCGGAAGGGCCCGGCCTGCGCAGACTGGTGCGGGAGCAATGCGACGCGCTGGCCTGCCTGCCCATGCGCGGCCCCATGCCCAGCATAAACGTCTCCAACGCCGCCGCCGTGGCGCTTTATGCGTTAAACAATAAATTATTTACATAATTTTATTGACAGAGCCATCAATTTGCGATAAAACCACAATACCCGATTAATGAATTCTTAACAAATTTGAAGGTGTGAAATTATGAAGAAAGCAAGTCTTATAGCCAATGTAACTTTTGCTGCTGTTGCAACGGCTGTTGCAACGGCTTTGTCCGGATGTGTAACGACAGGACCTAACAGGTCATCCTCTGCCCCGGATTACAGGACTCCTACTGGCGGTCTGGTTGTCGATGTTCCGCCGGGGATTGACCGCGACCAGTCAAGGGCTCAATACGGATTGCACATGTCCCAGAGAGAAATGGACAGGGTCATCTCTGATTGTACCCGCACAGCCGAGAGATCCGCACAAGACGCGGCAAGGGAGCGGGAAAGATCCATCGATACGTTAAAAAGAACAAGCCGGGGGCTCAGTAATGACGGCGTTTCCGATGCTATCGGCGCGGTTTCAGCTATCTTTGGCGCGCTCGGCGCGACGGACGCCGTTTCCCGGGGTTTTGACAGGGAAGCACATATCCGTGAACGTCGTGACGCGTGCATTCAAGATGCGGTCAACAGACGGATGAAGTATAGAAGATAACTGCAAATTTTACAGACAAATCAAAAAAGGGCGCTTTCAGGCGCCCTTTTTTATGATCCGACTATTTAGGCCCATGAACAACAAATCTCAAAGGGTTTCTCAAAATGCTCGTGTTGGCTTTTTTTGTTTCCTTCGTTACAGGGGCATATGCTGTTGCCATTTCTTTTAATTCATCCTGAAAGACCGGAAGATCGCCAACAGCGTTGGCGCATCTTTCAAATGTCTGGGAAGCAATCTGCTGAAAGGCCATGAATTCCTCCTCAGGAGGGTCCCGATACAAAAACGCATCTGAAATAGATGCCATAGAACCGGCAAGGTTTTCCAGAATGCGCACTTCACCGCAATCTGCCCGGGCAACGCCTCTAAAAATTTCCTCCAAGGCTCTCAGGGATCTTATATATATCTTTTTATCCATTTTACGCTCCTCTGTTATTCTGTTAATTATGCATAATGAAGGCCTCTGTCAACGCTTAAAAAGATAAATCTTGGCGTCTTTCCGTTTTGACGGTTAAAACAGTCCCATGACGCAGGTTGCCAAAGAAGAAAAAGCCGGAATGGCCGGGAAAGACGAAATTTATCTGGTGGACGGCTCCGGTTTTATTTTCCGGGCCTATTACGCCATGGCCTACGGCCGGGGCGAAGGCGGCGGCATGACGAATCCGGACGGCGTGCCTGTGGGGGCGGTTTTTGGTTTTACCAATATGATGCTGAAACTTCTCAAGGAGCGTCATGTCCCCTACATTGCGGTGATTTTTGACGCGGCCCGGAAAAATTTTCGCAACGATATCTACCCCGACTATAAAGCCAATCGCGACGAAACCCCCGAAGATCTCGTGCCGCAGTTTCCGCTGGTGCGCGAAGCCACCGAGGCTCTGGGCATTCCCGCGATTGATATGGAAGGGTTCGAGGCCGACGATTTAATCGCGACCTATGTCCGGCGCGCGCGGGAAAAAGGAAAAAACGTAACCATCGTTTCTTCCGATAAGGATTTGATGCAGCTGGTCGGGGACGGCGTGCGGATGCTGGATCCCATGAAACAGCAGTTTATCGGCCCTGAAGACGTGCTGGAAAAATTCGGGGTGCCGCCGGAAAAGGTCGTGGATGTGCAGGCGCTGGCGGGGGATGCGACGGACAATATTCCCGGCGTTCCCGGCATCGGACTCAAAACGGCGGCGCAGCTTATCAATGAATATGGCGACCTTGAAACGCTTCTGGCGCGGGCGGGAGATATCAGGCAGCCCAAGCGCCGCGAAGCCCTTCTTGAAAATGCGGAGCTGGCGCGTATTTCCCTGAAGCTGGTCACGCTTGACCGGCATATAGAGGTGCCTGTTTGCCTGAACGAGATGGAGGCGCACGATCCGGATACGCCGAAGCTCGCGGCGTTTTTGAGGGCGCAGGGGTTTAAATCCATTCTTGCGCGGCTGGGGGAAAACACAGACGGCATCCCGGCAAAGGCCGGGATCCAGTCCGGTTCAGAGAGCACTGCTCCGGATCCCGTTTTGCAACGGGATGTCGAAGAGGGTTTACCCGACATCAGGGACAACCAATACACGCTGATTGATGACCTGAAGACTTTAAAAGCATGGATTGATGAAGCCTTTGATACCGGATATCTGGCGATTGATACGGAAACGACAAATCTTACGCCCGCCATGGCAAAACTGGTGGGGATTTCCATCAGCCCGTCCATTGGCCGCGCAGCCTATATTCCGCTCGGGCACGCGCCGGAAGAAGTCGATCTTCTGGGGGAAGCCGCAGAAGAGCTGAAGCAAATCCCGCTGGAAGAGTGTCTGCAGGCCCTCAAGCCGTTGCTGGAGGATAAAGCCGTTCTCAAGATCGGCCAGAATATAAAATATGACTGGCAAATGCTTTTTAAGCACGGGATTAAAATGTTTCCCTGTGATGATACGATGCTTCTTTCTTATTGTCTGGATGGCACCAGCCATTCAAATGCGATGGACGAGCTGTCGAAACAGTTTCTGGATCACACGCCCATCAAATATGAAGAGGTTGCAGGAAAGGGTAAAAAGCAGGTGACGTTCGACCGTGTGCCCGTGGAGGCCGCGCTGGATTACGCCGCGGAGGATGCGGAGATCACTCACCGTTTGTACCGTGTTTTCAAACCGCGTCTGGCGCGGGAAAAAATGGCAGGCGTTTATGAAGATATCGAGCGGCCGCTGATTCCCGTTATCGCGCAAATGGAACTAAGCGGCATCAAAGTCGATCCCGCCATTTTAAAGTCCATGAGTCATGAGTTTGGCAAAAAGCTCGCCGATCTGGAATCGGATATTCAAAAGGCCGCCGGTACGGAATTCAATGTGGCCTCGCCCCGGCAGATCGGGGAAATTCTTTTTGAGCAGATGGGGCTGGAGGGCGGCAAAAAAACCAAAACAGGGCAATGGTCGACGGATGTCGGCACGCTCGAAAAACTTGCGCTGCAAGGGCATGATATTGTCACGAAAATTCTGGAATGGCGGCAGCTGTCCAAACTTAAATCCACCTATACGGATGCGTTGCAGGAGCAGATCAATCCTGAAACAGGCCGGGTCCATACGTCTTTTTCGATGGCAGGGACCAGCACCGGGCGCCTTGCCTCGAGCGATCCGAATCTCCAGAATATTCCGATCCGCAGCGAAGAAGGGCGCAAAATCCGCGAAGCCTTTGTCGCCGAGAAAGGCCATCTTCTTTTGTCCGTCGATTATTCCCAGGTCGAGCTCCGGCTTGTGGCGGAAATGGCAAATGTCAAAGCCCTGAAGGCGGCTTTCCGGGAGGGGGTGGACATTCACGCACTGACCGCCAGTCAGGTATTCGGGGTGGGGCTGGAAGATGTCACGCCGGACCTGCGGCGGCAGGCCAAGGCCGTTAATTTCGGCATTATTTACGGCATCTCCGGCTGGGGGCTGGCAAAGCAGCTTGATTGCGATCCGGCAGATGCGAACGAATTTATCAAAAAATATCTAAATACGTTCAGCGAAATCCGGGATTACATGGAAGCCGTCAAGGAAGAGGCGCGCAAACATGAATTTGTAAGAACGCTCTATGGCCGCAAATGTTTTGTGCCTAATATCAACGCCAAAAACGGGGCGTGGCGTGCCGGGGCGGAACGCGCCGCGATTAACGCGCCGCTGCAGGGCACCGCCGCCGATATCATGAAAAAGGCGATGGCGCGCATGCCTGCGGCGCTGGAGAAAGAAAAATTATCTGCCAAAATGCTGCTTCAGGTTCATGATGAGCTTATCTTCGAAGTGCCGGAAGAAGAGCTGGACGCCACTGCCGCTCTCGTAAAATCCGTCATGGAAAATGTCGCGGTGCTGGACGTTCCCCTTATCGCCGAAGTCGGAAGCGCGCGGAGCTGGGCGCAGGCGCACTAGATTACGAAATTTTTTTCCATTTGGGACCATCCGGAGAATCCTCGATGAGGATTCCCTGTGCGTCCAAAATATTCCTTATTTCATCCGCGCGGGCAAAGTCTTTATCGGCACGGGCTTTCGTACGCTCCGCCAGCAATTTTTCAATCTCTGCCGCATCGGCATCATGTCCCGCCTGACCGTATCCCAGCCATTCATCGGGATCGTTTTGCAAAATGCCCAGCAGATCGCCGGCCGCCAAAAGCTGCGCCTTCAGGTCCTGCGAATTTTCAAGTTTCAGCAACTGATTCAATTCGGTCAAAACCTGCGGCGTATTCAGGTCATCGCATAAAGCGGCCAGAACGGAGGCGGGAATATTTTCCGTTTTGGCTTTTGCGTCAATGTCTTTCATCTCTTTCAGTCTCTGGTAGAGCTTGTCCAGCAGCTTTTTATTTTGTTGCAGGCTGCTTTCGCTCCAGTCCAGGGGCTGGCGGTAATGGGCGGACAGCAAGGTCAGGCGGATCGCCTCGCCCGGATATTGTTCGATCAGGTCGTGCACCAGCAAAACATTGCCGAGGGATTTGGACATTTTTTCGCCTTCGACCGTGACAAAGCCGTTATGGACCCAGTATCTGGAAAAGCTTTCCGGCGTTTTTTCCGTTCCGTGCGCACAGCAGCTTTGCGCAATTTCATTTTCATGATGCGGAAATTTCAGATCCGCGCCGCCGCCGTGGATATCAAAGGGAAGCCCCAGATGTTTTTCGGCCATCGCGGAGCATTCGATATGCCAGCCCGGACGGCCCTTGCCCCACGGGCTGTCCCAGCCCGGCTCGTCGTCCCGGCTGGGTTTCCAGAGCACGAAATCCGCAGGATCTTTTTTGTAAGGCGCGATTTCAACGCGCGCGCCGGCCACTTGTTCATCCCGGCTGCGACCGGACAGTGCGCCGTAGGAAGGATCGGACGGTACGTCAAACAAAACATGCCCTTGTGCTTCATAGGCGTGCCCCTGCTTCATCAGCAGGGATATCTGGTCGATCATTTCCTGAATATGGTCGGTTGCCTTGGGCTGGATATCCGGCAGGTTCACGCCCAAAGACCTCATATCCTCGTTATAGATACGGGCGTATTTTTCGGTTACGGCGGCAATCGGCTGCCCGGATTCGCGCGCGGCAAGGATAATCTTATCCTCTACATCCGTGATATTGGAGACGTACGTTACTTTCGGATATAGCTGTTTCAGCACGCGTGCCCAGAGGTCAAACACCACGGCCATACGGGCATTGCCGACATGGGCGTAGTTGTAGACGGTCGGGCCACAAGCGTACATGCGTACGTGCGCGGCGTCGAGAGGCGTGAAAACCTCTTTTTTCCGTGTCAGGGAATTATAGAGTTTCAGCTTATTTGCCATTATTTTCCTTTTCTTATGCGTCCTTTTTCGTCATAAAGACACAGTTCCGACAATAAAAGCAATAGTGGAAAAGATGAGCGTCGAATCCTTTGTCACCAAAACCGCCGCGCAGGAGCGGCCTTCGCGCAAAGAAGCGGAAAAAGCCGTGGAAGTCCTGATCCGCTGGGCGGGCGATGATCCGGCGCGGGAAGGGCTGCGGGAAACGCCGGCGCGTTACGTGCGCGCCTTTGAGGAATATTTCTCCGGTTATGCCCGTAATCCCGAAGAGGAACTCGGCAAGGTCTTCGATGACATTCAGGGTTATGAGGACATGGTTATCGTGCGGGATATCGCGTTTGTCTCCCACTGCGAGCACCATATTGCCTCTATTATCGGGACGGCCAGCGTTGCTTACTGGCCGGATAAGAAGGTTGTGGGGATTAGCAAGCTTGCTCGTGTGGTCGATATTTTTGCCAAGCGTCTGACCTCGCAGGAAAACATGACCCGCGAGATTGCCGGCGCCATTGATAGCGCTCTCGGAGCCAAAGGCAGCGCCGTTTTGATTCGCGCCGATCATCAGTGCATGAGTACACGCGGCGTTGAAAAAGCGGCTTCTTCGACGGTCACGACGACATTTACCGGCAAGTTCAAGGACAGTGAAGAGCTTCGCCGCCGTTTTCTGGACCTGGTGCGGGATTGACGCCTCTTTTAAATCCGTGGCGGCGCCCGGCGGCGTTGCCGGGCATTGAAAAAGACGTTCAAAAAAAAGTCACAGTTCTTTTGCTTTCCTGTTAAACTGCGGCCTATGACGTCTTTTACCCTTCCCCAATGGTATGATTTGCACATGCATTTACGGCAAGGCGCCCTGCTGGCTCCTCTTATTCAGGCCCAGCGCGATATGGGGTGCGCAGGTGTTTTGGCCATGCCGAATACGAAGCCGCCGGTGGGTAAAATTCTTGCGGGGGACGATCTTCCTTACTGGAGCATCGAGGAATATCTTGACATGATCCGTGCCGCCGGCGGCGATCAATTCATAGATGTCATCGTGCCTCTCTATCTGACCAAAGATACAACAGCTCAAATGATCGAAGGAGGAGTAAAGAGCGGCGTTTTGCGCGCGGCCAAATATTATCCGCCGCACGGTACGACCAATGCGGGTCACGGGCAGCCCCTTGACGTTTTCATTGAAAACGGCGTGCTGGAGGCCATGGAATCGCAAGGGGTGGTTTTATGCGTGCATGGCGAAGCGCACGGTCTCCCGGCAGAAAGTTATTTCGATGCGGATGTGAATGCGGAAGATATTTTCTACCGCCGGCAAATGCCACGCCTTGCCGAGAAATTTCCGAAACTGAAAATAGTCTGCGAACATATTACAACCCGCGCCGCTGCCGGGTTTGTCCGGCAGGCCGGACCGAATGTCGCTGCGACCGTGACTCCCCAGCATCTTCTTTATACAGCCGGACATTTAATGCAGGGCCTGAACTATCATCTTTACTGCCTGCCGGTGGTCAAGTTCGAAAAGGATCGCGCTGCACTGCGTGAAGCCGTTACAGATTCTCGAAATACGCAGTTTTTTGCCGGCACGGACAGCGCACCCCATACACAAAAAGCGACCGAATGCGGCTGCGCCGCCGGCTGTTTCACGGGCGGAATCGCGCCGCAACTCTATGCGCAAGGCTTCGAAGAGGCCGGCGCAGATTTATCCACGAAAGAAGACCAGCATATATTCAGGGCCTTTCTTTGTGAAAACGGCCCGGCGTTTTATGGTCTTCCGATGTCGCAAAAGACGTTTACCCTGACAAAAAAATCCCGTTCTCTTGCCGCACTTGAAACGTCCGAAGGGCCGGTTATACCGCTTCCTCTCGGTCTAGGACATGCGTCCCTCCCATGGTCGATTGAAACATGAACGACACCGCAACAAAAATTGCCCCGAAATTCGATGAAAACGGGCTGATTGCTGCGATTGCGCAGGATTTTAAAACCCGTGAAGTCTTGATGCTGGCCTGGATGAATGAAGACGCGCTGCGCAAGACGCTTGAAACCGGTCAGGCCCATTATTGGAGCCGGTCCCGTCAGGAACTCTGGCACAAAGGCGCGACCAGTGGCGCTATCCAGCAGGTGAAGGAAATCCGGATCGACTGCGATCAGGACGCTCTTGTCCTTTTCGTCGATCAGGAAGGGTCCGGTGCCTGCCACACGGGTAAAAAGAGCTGTTTTTACCGGCGGATTGACGGGAAGGACGATCCTGCTCTTGTCTTCACCGAATGAAGCCTGAATCGTAAAATTTATTTTATTTTTATCAAGAATTTTAATTGATTTTTAAATTGGCCGGAAAAACTTTTATTTTTCAGCCTATTGGATTAGAATCCCTTCAGTTGAAATTTTCATTTCTGCGTTCATCGTAAAGAGCTTCTTAATTTATTTTGCCTATTCTGAAGAATGCAGAGAATACCCTTCACAGGAAAGCAGCACAACTGGACAGCATGACAACAGATTGGCTTAATGAGGACGGAAAGACTGTCAAGAAACGTCGGTTTTTTAGCGCGCGCGTACTGACAAGCTCATCTTCGCACATATGGCGCAGCAAAATCAGCTGGCGCATTGCGCTGTCCGTCTTCCTGACCATCCTGATCGTACAGGTCGCCATCCTCACCTTGACTCTTAAACAACGGGAAATCGCCCTGCTGGATAAAACCCGTGAGCTTGGCCGGACGGCGATCGTTTCCGTTATGGAAAGCAATGTGTCAAACCTTCTGGAAAACCCTATCAAGCAGGAAAGGGTGGGGCGTGTTTTAACCTCAACACTGGTAAAGGGGATCGCCGTATATTCCGCCGATTTGAATCTTTTGGGGCTTTTCGGCGAACCGGTCTCGATGGTAATGCTGGATCAGGACAGCCTATACCAAACCAACTGGTCGAGCGATGGGAAGTCCTACGAAGTCGTTTATCGTCCAAATGATTTACGCAGGCCTTACGTTATCGTCACACGCCTGAATTCCGAAAATATATCAAAAGATATTCTTTCTTACGTGCAGCAGACCGTTCTGGTCATGCTTCTGATGTCCGCCTTTGTGACGACTGTTTTGATGATCTCTCTGGGGCGCTGGCTTTTGGAACCCGTTCTCTTTTTAAGGGAAAACCTGCTTGCGGCGTCGGAAAACCCGGAAAAGCCGGATATCAAAGATTCCACTTTCGATCCGGCGGATGAAGTGGGAGGGGCGATTGCTCTGGCCCAAAATCTGATCCGGCAAAATGCCGATAACCTGACACGTATTAAGTCGGCTGCGGAAGATAAAATCCATAAGCTTGCGTACTATGACTCCCTTACGGGTCTTCCGAACCGGACGCTCTTTTTGCAAAAGCTCTCCGAGCAAGCCAGGCAGGCCGGGGAAGAAAAAACAAACCGTATTGCCGTTATTGCTCTCGATCTTGATCATTTCAAAGATATCAACGATTCAATGGGGCATAGCATCGGGGATGCCATTTTACGCGGCGTTGGAAAACGTCTGCGCTCCGCCATGCCCGAACGTGCCGTTGTGGCGAGATCGGGAGAGGATGAGTTTGCCATTACCTCTCCGCTGATCCCAGGGGGGGCAAGCGCGCATGAAATTGCCGAGAAAGTCGGCAAGGTGATTTCGTCCGAACCCTTTAAGGTTTTTAACGAGGAGTTTCAGGTGCGCGCTTCTATTGGCGTGGCGACCTTTCCGGATGACAATATCGATCCGGATCAGGTTCTTAAAGATGCAAATATCGCGCTCAACCGGGCAAAAGAGGAGGGCCGCGACCGGATCAGGGAATATTCGGAAGATTTTGATCAGGCCGTTCAACAGCGCTTCCAGTTGCTGCGCGACCTTCGGGATGCGCTGGAGAATGACGAGCTTTTGCTTCATTACCAGCCGCAATTTGATTTGCGCACAGGCGCCCTCATCGGGGCGGAAGCGCTGCTGCGCTGGTTTAAGAAGGATAACAGCAAGGAAGGCGGAAAATTTATTTCTCCGGCCGAGTTCGTGCCGATTGCCGAACAATCGGGTCTTGTCGTTCCCATCGGGGCATGGGTTATAAAAGAGGCCTGCAAAACTGCGGCCAAATGGCAAAAAAACGGCCAAAAAGTACGTATGGCTGTCAATGTTTCCGGCGCGCAATTCTATCAGGGCGATCTTGTGAGTCATGTGTCGAAGGTCTTGCAGGAAACGGGGTTGGCCCCTGAGAATCTGGAGATGGAAGTGACGGAGAGCGTCTTTATGGATGATGTCAATCATACGGTAAAGATTCTTCAGGATCTGCATTCTTTGGGTGTTGAACTGGCCATTGACGATTTTGGAACGGGGTATTCTTCGCTGTCTTATTTGCGGATGTTTCCGATCGATCATTTGAAAATCGACCAATCTTTTACCCGGAACGCACTCAACAATCCTGACGATGCCGCAATTGCCAAAACGATCATCAGTCTTGGACGTTCTCTCAATCTAAGGGTTATTGCCGAAGGCGTAGAAACAAAAGACCATGAGGACTTCCTTTTGCATGAGGGCTGCGATGAGGTTCAGGGTTTCCGTTATTCAAAAGCCATTCCGTCAGAGGAATTCAGCTCTTTCATAGAAAGCTACTCCGGCAACCTTTCCTATTTTGACAAGTAAGGCCGGACGTTTCATAAATTTGATTGTTTTGGGCGGCTGTCCACGCTATTGAAAAACGATGACAGGCAATCTTACGTCTTCAAAAGCCAAACCGCTTTCCGGCACGGCGGCCATACCCGGTGACAAATCCATTTCACACCGGGCTTTGATGCTGGGCGGCCTCGCGATAGGCGAGACGGTTATCTCCGGCCTTCTCGAAGGGGAGGATGTTCTTTGTACGGCCCATGCCATGCGTGCGATGGGCGCAAAAATCGAAAAAACGCCGGACGGCCTGTGGCATTGTCACGGGGTCGGGATCGGCGGACTGCATGAGCCGGAAGGGGCGCTGGATATGGGCAATAGCGGTACCTCCACCCGTCTTTTGATGGGGCTTGCTGGCGGGCACAACATGACAACCACGTTCACAGGAGATGCGTCTCTTTCAAAGCGTCCGATGAAACGGGTGATAACGCCGCTGGAAATGATGGGGGCAAAAATTTCTGCGCGTGAAGATGGAAGGCTTCCTCTCACAATCAAAGGGCCCGAGACGGTCCTGCCGATTGAATACCGGTTACCGGTGGCCTCGGCGCAGGTAAAGTCTGCGGTTCTTCTGGCGGGGCTGAGCGCCTGCGGGCAAACGGGCGTGATTGAGGAAAAGCCCACGCGGGACTACACGGAAAACATGCTGCGCCATTTCGGCGTTGAGGTCGAAATTGAAGATCTGGAAGATGGCGCGCAGGCCATTCGCGTGCGCGGCCAGCAGGATTTGAAGGCGGCGCCTGTGAGCGTTCCTGCGGACCCCAGCTCCGCCGCTTTTCCGGTTGTGGCTGCCGTCCTGACGGAAGGCTCGGATATATTTTTGCCGAATATCGGGATGAATCCGCGCCGGGACGGACTCTATGTCAGCCTTCTTGAAATGGGGGCGGATATTACGTTTGAAAATGAACGTACCGAAGCCGGAGAACGTATTGCGGATCTCAGGGTCAGGGGGAGCGGCCCTCTCAAGGGGATTGACGTTCCTGCCGGGCGGGTGCCTTCGATGATTGATGAATTTCCGGTGCTGGCGATGGCGGCGGCGTGCGCGGAAGGTCCCACCCGGATGACGGGTCTGGCCGAGCTGCGCGTCAAGGAGAGCGACCGTCTGCTGATGGTGGCTGAAGGACTGAAATCCTGCGGCGTGAAGCTGGAGATGGGCGAAGACAGCCTGAACATTTTCGGGACCGGCAGGCCGCCCAAAGGCGGCGCATGCGTGAAGACTGCCCTGGACCACCGCATCGCCATGAGCTTTCTGGTGTTGGGGACCGTGACGGAAGACCCTGTGAAAATTGACGATGCCGGCCCGATCAAAACCAGCTTCCCGACCTTCGTGGATTTAATGAACAGGCTCGGCGCGAATATTCGATAATCAGTTTGGTTATTTTTCAGGTTTCCAGCCGGATACCCATTCTTTCTTCGGAACCATATAAGGCGGGTTGCCGTTGTCTTTGTAATAGGCATCCACGGCGAAAATCGCGCCCGTTTTCTTTTCGCGGATGGCGGCGGTGTTATGCGGCCAGGCCCCGTCTACAAAATAGCCGCGATGAAGGGGCAACGCGGTTTCATGGAATTTGAAGACACCTTCCGCTTCCAAAAAACGTAAATACAGGGTGGTATTGACGGTTTCGTCAATGCAGTCCATTTGTCCGTTATCTTTCGGACGGGCGGTGGCCTCTCCCACATCGCGGTATGTGCCGGCAGCTTTTCCGACATATGTTTCCATCTGTGCAATCGCGTTTGCAATGCGCTGGCGTTCCTGCTGCGGCGTTTTGGGAGCGTGGCGAAATTCCTTCAAAATCTTCTTCCATTGGCGCTTGCCAAACCCGACGGCCGTGCGCTGGCTGCAACCATAGTTATGACATGCTGTGAATTTTTGGGGCGTGGCGTTTTTGTCCATATAGGGGTTGAGGGGCAGCCCCGTGCTTCCGCAGGCGGCCAAGACGAAACCAAGAAGGAAAGAAAAATATCGCATAGGAGAGTGTTAAAACGACTTTGAAAGATGAATGCAAGCGGTTAAAAGAATTCCATGATGACCGAAACCTCTCCCCTCATAGCGATTGACGGTCCGGCAGCCAGCGGGAAGGGCACGCTTTCGCGCGCGCTGGCGGAAAAACTGAACTTTGCGCATATGGATACGGGGGCGCTCTACCGGGCGGTGGCCTATGAAGTGCTGCGCGCGGGCGCAGACCCTTCCGACGAGGGCGACGCCCTGAAGGGGGTTGAGAGGTTGACTCAAGCGCCCGTTTTGTCCGATGCGCTGGACAACCCCGCATTGCGGGGGGAAGAGATCGGGGAGGCCGCATCCAAAGTGGCCGCTATGGGCGAAGTCCGTAAACGGCTTGTCGCGCTGCAGCGCGGTTTTGCTCAAAATCCGCCGGAAGGTTTTGCAGGCGCGGTTCTGGACGGCCGGGATATCGGAACGGTGATCTGTCCGGACGCGGCCCTGAAACTCTTCATTACGGCCGATCCGGAGGTTCGCGCCCTGCGGCGATTTAAAGAGTTGCAATTAAGGGGCGTAAAAGGTACATATGAGGCCGTTTTGGCGGATATGAACGCTCGAGATGCGCGGGATACGCAGCGGGAAACCGCTCCTCTTAAGCCGGCTCCGGACGCTTTTGTGATCGACACCAGTCGAATGAACGAAAGTCAGGCGCTGGAAAAGGCTTTGGAACAGGTTCGCGCAAAAGGCTTTTAATTCCCCCAAAACACATACGGCCTTGCGGCGCCCGGGCATACCACCCTGAAATATTGCGGCGCTGTCACGGGCCGATATGACGTATTTGAAAGGAATAAATAACAATGGCTCATATAGCTGCAAATTTAAAAGATAACGAAGACTCTACCGAATTCGCCGCCCTTTTGGCGAGTTCCATGACGCAGGCCGGAAGTTTTGAAGGCAGTGTCATCAAAGGAAAGATTATTGATATCGACGACGACGCTGTCCTTGTCGATGTCGGGCTGAAATCCGAAGGCCGCATTTCCCTGCGCGAATTTTCAACGCCCGGGTCGGACCCCGAGGTTCGCATCGGCGATGAGGTCGAGGTGTATGTTGACCGCATGGAAGGCAGGAACGGGGAAACGGTTCTCTCGCGTGAGAAAGCCCGCCGTGAGGAAGTCTGGATCGAACTTGAAAAACAATCCGAAGCGAAAGAACGTGTGACCGGCCTTATTTTTGGCCGTGTCAAAGGCGGGTTTACCGTCGATCTTGGCGGGGCCGTGGCCTTTTTGCCCGGTTCGCAGGTGGATATCCGTCCCGTACGCGATGTGTCTCCCCTGATGGGAACGCCTCAACCCTTCCTGATTTTGAAAATGGACCGCTCCCGCGGAAATATTGTTGTATCACGCCGGGCGGTTTTGGAAGAATCACGGGATGAGGCCCGCTCCGATCTGATGGATACGTTGCAGGAAGGCTCCGTTGTGCAGGGCGTTGTCAAAAACATCACGGATTACGGCGCTTTTGTTGATCTTGGGGGCATTGACGGGCTTTTGCACGTCACGGATATTTCCTGGAAACGGGTCAATCACCCCTCCGATGTCTTGCAGGTCGGCCAGAATATCGACGTCCAGATTATCCGCTACAACAAGGAAAACGGCCGGATATCTCTGGGTATGAAACAACTGGAAAACGATCCTTGGGAAGGCGTGGAAGCCAAATATCCTGTTAAAGCGAAATACAAAGGCCGCGTGACAAACATCACGGATTACGGTGCTTTTGTTGAGCTGGAAGACGGGATTGAAGGGCTGGTCCATGTGTCTGAAATGTCCTGGACCAAGAAAAACGTCCATCCCGGCAAAATCGTTTCGACCTCCGAAGAGGTTGAGGTCATGGTGCTGGAAGTTGACAATAGCAAACGCCGGATCTCTCTGGGATTGAAACAATGTCAGGACAATCCGTGGGCCGATTTTGCCGACAAGCATAAAGTCGGTGAAATTCTGGAAGGCGAAATCCGGAATATCACGGAATTCGGCCTGTTTGTCGGTGTTGACGATGACATTGACGGTATGGTGCATATCTCGGATATTTCCTGGGAAGACCAGACGGAAGACGTGCTGAAAGCCTTCGAAAAGGATCAGAAAATCAAGGTCAAAATCCTTGATATCGATCCTGAAAAAGAACGGGTTGCACTGGGCATTAAACAGCTAAGCGCCGATCCTTACGAAGGGATTGCAGAAGGCCTTGCCAAAGGGGCTATCGTCACTTGCACCGTTTCCGAAATCGGGGACCGGGGCATTGAGGTGACGGTGAATGACGGGATCACGGGCACGATCAAGAAAGCCGATCTTTCCCGGGAACGGTCTGAGCAACGTCCGGATCGTTTTGCCATTGGCGAAAAAGTGGATGCCAAAATCATGTCTTTCGACAAGAAGAAAAAGCATCTGACCCTGTCGATCAAGGCCCATGAAATCGCCGAGGATAAAGCCGCGCTGGAGGCCTTTGGCTCTACGGAGAGCGGGGCGTCTCTCGGGGATATTCTGGGCGCCGCCCTGAGTAAGGGAGGCGCTGAAGCTGCTGCTGCCAAGGAACAGCCTAAAAAGGCGCCCGCTAAAAAAGCGGCGAAGAAGGCCGATAAGGGAGATGCCGAGACGGCTGAAGATGTGAAGGAAGAAAAGCCGAAGGCAAAATCCAAAACCAAGGCCAAAGAGAAAGCTGAAAAAGCGGATAAATAGGACGCTTTGTCAATAACACAAATAAAAAACCGGCCCGTTTGACCTGATTGGTCTTTGGGCCGGTTTTTTTATGTTTTCAATACCCTTAAGTGGAGCAGGTGACGAGATTCGAACTCGCGACCCCAACCTTGGCAAGGTTGTGCTCTACCCCTGAGCTACACCTGCATCCCATTAGAGAGTTCTAGATTTATAGGCAAGTTCAGGTGAAAAGCAAGGGAAAATCGGTTAATCGCCAATTTGAATAAGAGGAACCTGATATCCGCTGGGTTCGGCGCCGCCTTTGCCTGCGGTCAGGATCAGGATTTCGGGATGGCCTTCTACAAGGGGGGCAATATCTGCGGAGATTTCACAGGGCATCAGGTCGCTTTCGGTTTCCTGTGTTTCATAGGCCAGTACGAAAAGCCGCTGTTCCCTGTAATATTCCACATGCTTTATATCGGCAGGAAAGGGCTGATTGCTGCCGATAATAAGCCGTCCATCCTGCGTTTGCCCAAGCTGGATCATGTAAGTGTCGGGTCAAGGGGAGAGAATTTGGCGGTCGGCATCGGCGCCGCGTCCTTAATTCCGGGAAGCCCGAAGTCCTTGTTCATATCCAGAGAAGGACCGTTGCCGTCAAGCGTGGTCAGGGGCTGGATGCCCGTTATGCCGAGCTCTTTAAGTGATAGATGTTTTGCCATGTCTTTTTTCCTTTCCCTCGTATATTGTCCCACAAAGGTTAACATTTTCACAAATTTTCGGAATTATATGGCCTTGCGCCAAAAATAATTAATTTCCATGAAAAAGAGGGAAAAAAGCGAGTATAAATGACTGATTTTGCAGAAAAATTTCATGAAGAAGGCCGGCCGATAACGCCGGAACAACTTTTTGCCTGTTTTGATAAGATCGGGATATCATATGACCTATACCATCATGAAGCCGTTTACACGGTGGCGGAGTCCGAAAAAATCGACCGGGATATTCCAGGGACACCTTGCCGCAACCTGTTTTTGCGGGACAAAAAGAAGCAGAATTTTCTACTGGTCCTGCAAAATGATACGGAGGTCGACATAAAGAAACTGGCGTCTGTCATTGGCTCTGGCCGGTTGTCCTTTGGGTCGGCAGAGCGGTTGTGGGAGTATCTTGGCGTCCGGCCCGGCTCCGTTTGCCCCTTTGCGGTGATAAATGATACCGAAAAACAGGTTAAAATTCTGCTCGATCAGTCTATGATAGAGACGGAACTTGTGACGTACCATCCGCTGCTGAATACGATGAGCGTATCCTTATCGCCGGCGGATTTGCTGAAATTTATTGAAGCGGCCGGGCATAAGCCGCATATTGTTGACCTGTCTGCAGCCGGGCCTGATGAAAGAGGAGAATAAGATGTCTCAAAACGTTGATCCGAAATTGCTGGAAATTCTGGTGTGTCCCCTGACCAAGGTGCCGCTGCGTTATGATGCGGGAAAGCAGGAGCTTCTGTCCGATCAGGCGGGACTGGCCTATCCGGTGCGGGAGGGCATTCCCGTGATGCTGGTGGAGGAAGCCCGCAAGATGGATGACTCTGAAATCAGGAAATAATTGACAAAACGGCTGCTTTGCGGCTTATAGTCTTTACTTATGAATATGAGCGCTTTGACCTTACTCCTGTCCGGTTTTCTCCTCATGACCCTCTGATGCGGTCATGAGGCATTTTGAATGTCTGCGCTCAGAGGGAACCTTCCAAATTTTTAGACAAACCGATATGAACGGAAAAGGGCTGTGTTAGAACAGCTTAAAGCCGGTGATAGAGAGAAAACAGCGATGCAAGAAAATACAAAAGACCGGGTTATCATCTTTGATACGACTTTAAGAGACGGGGAGCAGTCACCGGGCTGTTCCATGGCGCTGGCGGAAAAGCTGCGCATTGCGTCCTTGCTGGATGAGATGGGCGTGGATGTGATCGAGGCCGGATTTCCCGTAGCCTCCCAGGGGGACTGGGAGTCGGTGAATGAAGTCGCCATGATTTTGAAAAAGGCGGTGGTCTGCGGTTTATGCCGCGCCACCAGGAAGGATATCGACGCGGCGGCAGAGGCGCTCGCGCCGGCACAAAGAAAGCGGATTCATACCTTTATTTCGACCTCCCCGCTCCATATGAAATACAAGCTGCAAATGACGCCGGAGGCGGTTCTGGATGCGATCGCCGAAAGCGTTACCCATGCGCGTGGTTTTACGGATGATGTGGAATGGTCTGCGGAAGACGGCAGCCGCACGGAAGACGATTTTTTATGTCGCGCGGTGGAAACGGCGATCAAGTGCGGGGCGACGACGATTAACATTCCCGATACGGTCGGCTATGCCTTGCCGGAAGAATTTGCCGCAAAAATCAGGATGCTGAAGGAACGCGTACCGAATATCGACCAAGCGGTTTTGTCCGTGCATTGTCACAACGATCTGGGGCTGGGCGTGGCCAATTCGCTGGCAGGAGTGCAGGCCGGGGCCCGGCAAATCGAATGTACAATCAACGGCATAGGGGAGCGGGCCGGAAATGCGGCGCTGGAAGAGATTGTGATGGTTATGCGTACGCGTCACGATATGATGCCGTTTGAAAATAATATCGATACCACGATGATTACGAAAGTTTCCAGAACGCTTTCGACAATCGTTGCCTTTGACGTACAGCCCAATAAAGCAATTGTCGGCGCGAATGCCTTTGCGCATGAAAGCGGCATCCATCAGGACGGAATGCTTAAAAATGCGGCGACCTACGAAATTATGACGCCGGAATCGGTCGGGCTCCGTAAATCCGAGCTGGTGCTGGGCAAGCATTCGGGGCGCCATGCGCTGAAAGCCCGTCTGGAAGAACTGGGATATGATCTGGGCGACAATGCTTTTCAGGACCTTTTTAAGCGCTTTAAGAATCTGGCGGATAAAAAGAAACAGATTTTTGATGATGACATTGAGGCGTTGATCGAAGATGAGGTTGGGCGCGAACATGACAAGATCAAGTTCGTTTCGCTTCAGATTGTGGCGGGCACAAAGGGCCCCCAAACGGCGGAGATAGAGCTGAAGGTTGAGGGCGAATCCAAAACGGCCAAAGTCGAAGGCAACGGTCCCGTGGATGCGATTTTCAAGGCTATCCGCGATATTGTGCCGCATGAAGGCACCAGGCTGCAGCTTTATCAGGTGCATGCGGTCACCGGCGGCACGGACGCGCAGGCGGAAGTGACGGTCCGTCTGGAAGAGGCCGGCAAAACGGTGAACGGCCAGGGCGCAGATGCCGATACGCTGGTGGCTTCTGCAAGGGCCTATGTGCACGCGCTCAATAAGCTGATTACCAAACGGAGCCGTACAAAACCGGACACGGGTGTGTAGGAATCAAGCTCTTTTGAAAAACAGGATTTTTCGTCTATAGTGGGAAGCCTGCATGAAGGTAACGGCGTAGATCTGTGTATTTCTTTTCAGGATTGGAATCGGGGAAAACACAGGAAAAATCATGGCCGTCTCAAACGCAACAAAGTTTTTATCTATTAAGCTTTTAGGCATGACCGTTTCTGTCGGTCTGATGGCGGTAGCTCTCGGCGGCGCGGCTATGTCCGTGTTTGTCCTGCGGTCCCTGAGCGCCTTCGAACGGCAATGGCAGGAGGTTACGACCCAGGTCTTTATCCCGGATGTTGAGGCTCTTTCAGGCAGTGTTTCCTTTATGGGTTTTTTGGTGACGTGGGGCAGTGTGGCCACGATTTCAACACTGCTTTGCGTGGGGCTGTTTTTTTTCTGGTTTACCAACCGCAAAGTTGTCGGACCGATGGAAAACCTGACAGATATTATGGACCGTCTGGCAGACGGTGATATGTCCGTCGACGTTCCCTATCTGGATTCGGGCGACGAGTTGGGACTAATGGCCCGAGCAGTGGGGGTCATGAAAAAAAACACCATTGCCAAGATGGAGATGGAGGCGCGCCAGCGCAGCGGTCTGGAAGAAAGGGCCGAAAGGGAAAAGAAAGCGGAGATGGACAAACTGGCGGATGAATTCGAAGAACGTATTGCCGGCCTGATTATGTTGCTGGCGGAGTCTTCCAAAAATATGCAGGAAACGGCATCCCAGATGACCCGCGCGTCCGAGCAGACGTCGGAAATCAGCAATACGGTAGCGGCTGCCGCAACACAGGCCGATGCCAATGTTCAAACCGTGGCGGCGGCAGCGGAAGAGCTCTCTTCTTCCGCGCAGGAAATTTCGCAGCAAATCAATACGGTCGCGGGCATGGCCGGCCATGCGGCGAAAGAGGCGGAGAGCACAAGCGAGGAGGTGCATAAATTGCAGAGTATGGCCGAATCGATCGGAGAGGTTGTCGGGTCCATCAAGGATATTGCCGAGCAGACCAATTTGCTGGCGCTGAACGCGACGATTGAGGCCGCCCGTGCCGGAGAGGCTGGAAAGGGCTTTGCTGTTGTGGCGGACGAAGTCAAAAAGCTGGCGAACGAGACGGCACAAAAGACGGAGCAGATTGACGAGCGTGTCACGCGTATCCAGCAGGCTATCCATGGCTCCGCCAGCGCGATGGAGAGTATTATCGAAAGTGTAAAAAATATAGATGTGGCTGCCGGGTCCATGTCTGCGGCTGTGGAGGAACAGAATACGGCCACGGCTGAAATCGGGCGCAGTGTCTCGGACGCTTCCGTAGGAACGCAGCAGGTTTCTGCAAGCATTCTCTCCGTTAAGGAAACAGCCAGTTCATCGGGCGAGTCTTCCAGAATTGTTCTGGAAGCTGCAAATGAGCTTTCAAAATTGTCTGCGGAATTGCAGCAGCAGGTTTCGGGCTTTTTGGGAAAGATCCGAGGTGTTTCCTCCGATGCCGTGCCGAAAGCTGCCGAATAAAGTCAGTTTTCCAGACTGCTTTTTATATGCGCAAAGACGGCGTGGAACATCTCTTCGCTCAGGCGGCCCGTATTGGTGTTGTAGCGGGAGCAATGATAGCTGTCGAATAAGGTCAGGCCGTTTCCGATATCATGGTGCGCATTATGCGTAAATTTATGGGCGGAGAGCTTTGCGCCGGCCACTCTCAAAACAGCGTTATGGGCGATAAGGCCGAGCGCAAGGATAACTTTGAGGTGTGGCAGGTTCTCTATTTCGGAGTGCAGAAACGTTTGGCAGGTTTTGATTTCTTCCCCTGTCGGCTTGTTTTCCGGCGGCAGGCACCGCACGGCATTTGCGATACGGCAATTGACAAGCGTCAGGCCGTCATTCGGATCCGCTTTATAGGTTCCCCTGGCCAGCCCGAATTTCAGGAGCGTGTGATAGAGAAGCTCTCCCGCGTAATCGCCGGTGAAGGGACGGCCTGTAAAATTGGCTCCGCGCAGGCCGGGGGCCAGCCCTACAACCAAAAGCTGCGCATTTTCGGGGCCGAACGAAGGAACGGGGGCGTTGAACTTATCCGGGAATTTTTGGCGGTTTTCAGCACGAAAATTCGCCAATCGCGGGCAAAGGGAGCAATCTGGCGAAGGAGCATGCGTCATGGGGCACAGTTTTAAGATCAAGCTTGCATTTGTCAAAGGAAATGCTTATAAAGCGGCTCTAATCTAAGGAATAGAGGAGCAGACATGGCCCGCGTTACCGTAGAAGATTGTATCGAAAAACTTGAAAACCGCTTTGAACTGGTCATGGTGGCTGCGCAGCGTGCCCGCAAGATCGGCTCCGGCGCCCTTTTGACCGTGGATCGCGACAATGACAAAAATCCGGTTGTCGCCTTGCGTGAAATCGCGGAAGGAACCGTGGATGTTAAAGCGCTGAAAGAGGACATTATCCTCGGGAAACAGCGCATCATCTCCGTTGATGAAGACGACGAAGACGTGATTGATATGATGGACGGGGAAGAAGAGTGGGGAACGCTCTCCGCTCATGGTGGAATGTTGGAAGATGACGACGACGACGATGAGGAAATGTCTGATAGCGCAGAGGAGCCTACGCTAAAAAGCATGGCGGGCGTATCGGAGGCGTAGCGGTTCCCGTTTCTGTCCAAAAATATTTAAGAGGCCGGAAGTTCCGGCCTTTTTTTATGGGTTATTTCAGGGGCCCCTTTTTGCTTTTGGCGTGATTTTGGTGTGTGCACATGTTACGCTGACAGCGCCCTCTTTAACACAAAAAGCGGATAAAATTACTGCATGACGACGCAAGAAGAGCTTCTTGAGAAAATAAAAACCTACTCTCCCGATGTGGATGAGGCGGCTTTGGTGCAGGCCGTTGATTTTGCGAAGGAAATGCATCAGGGCCAGACGCGTATTTCCGGCGAACCCTATTACACGCACCCGCTGGCTGTGGCGGGCATTCTGGCAGATATGCGGATGGATTTGCCGACGATTATCACAGCCATTTTACATGATACGCTGGAAGATACGCCCGCGACATATAACGATTTAAAAGAAAAGTTCGGGAAAGAAGTTGCGGACCTTGTCAACGGGGTCAGCAAGCTGACCAAGATTGAAAGCCAGAGCGCGCAGGGAAAACAGGCGGAGAATTTCAGGAAACTGGTTCTGGCGATGTCGGAAGATATTCGCGTGCTTCTGGTGAAGCTGGCAGACCGGCTTCATAACATGCGCACACTCCATAATTTTGCCGATCGGCCCGATAAGCGCGTTCGCATTGCGCAGGAAACAATTGAAATTTATGCGCCGCTGGCCGAGCGGATCGGGGTGCACGATCTGAAAGAAGAGCTTGAGGATTTGTGTTTTGAGCACTTAAACCCGGAAGCGCGGGAAAGCCTGTCAAACCGGATGTCTTTTTTGCGCAAGGAAGGGACGGGGCTTGTCAAAAAGATTATAGAATCCCTTAAGCAAAGGATGGAGGAAGAAGGGATTAAGGCAGAAATTACCGGCCGCGAAAAGACCCGTTACTCTATCTGGAAAAAAATGCAGCGTAAGAACGTTGCCTTTGAACAGCTTTCCGATTTGATGGCTTTCCGCATTGTGGTGGAGACGGTAGGGGAATGCTACCACGCGCTGGGGGTTATTCACTCCCACTATTCGACGGTGCCGGGCCGTTTCAAGGATTATATTTCGACGCCCAAGCCCAACGGATACCGCTCTCTTCATACCGCAGTGATAGGCCCGGAAAACCAGCGCATCGAAATTCAAATCCGGACGGCGGAAATGCATGAAGAGGCCGATTTCGGCGTAGCGGCGCACTGGTCTTATAAAAAGGGCGGGAAAAAAGCGGATCTTAAGGATATCAAGAAATACCGCTGGCTGCGGGAGCTTTTGGAAATTCTGGATTCAGAGCAAAAGCCTGAAGATTTCATGGAGAATACGAAACTGGAGCTGTTTCAGGAGCAGGTCTATGTGTTTTCGCCGCGCGGGGATCTCATAGAGCTGCCAAGCGGCTCTACGCCGGTTGATTTTGCGTATGCTATCCATTCCGGCGTGGGGGATAAATGCGTCGGGGCCAAAATTAATGGCCGGATTGCGCCGCTGAACACAAAGCTGCAAAACGGCGACCAGGTAGACATCATTACGGCTAAGACGCAAAATCCCTCTCCGACATGGGAGCGTTTTGTGGTAACGGGCAAGGCACGTTCCCATATCCGCCGCTATGTGCGTCAGCAGCAGCGCGGGGAGTATATTACGCTGGGGCAGGCCATGCTGAAAAAAATCTTTCAACAGGAAGATTATGAATTTACGGAAAAAGCGGTTGCCGGTGTTGTAAAACAAATGCGGGTGGAGGAGGTGGATGATATTTATGCGAATATCGGCTCCGGCCATTTTGCTGCCCGGGATGTGTTTCGGGCCATTTTCCCCGGCCATAAATTTGATGGCGAGAAAAAAGCAACCAAAACAGATAATGACGAAGAAGTGCAGACACTCTCCCGGACACGCGGTAAAAGTACGCCGCTGCCGATCAAGGGGCTTATCCCGGGCATGGCGATGCATTTTGCAAGATGTTGCCATCCGCTTCCGGGAGACCGGATTGTCGGGATTGTAACGACAGGAAAAGGCGTTACGATTCATACCATTGACTGTGAAACGCTGGAGACGTTTGCGGACACGCCGGAGCGCTGGCTCGATGTTTCATGGGGAGAGGGAGCGGACGCGCCGGAGCTTCAGGTCGGGCGGCTGATTATTACCATGAACAACCGGCCCGGCTCTCTCGGGGCGATCTCGACCGTGATTGCCAAGAACGGCGGGGATATCATGAATTTAAAAATTACAAATCGCAGCGTTGATTTTTGGGATATGATTGTAGACGTCAATGTGACGGACACGAAGCATTTGCACAATGTGATTGCGGCTTTACGCGCGACGCCCGAAATTGCAACGGTGGACCGGGCGAGAGGGCGGTAAGGGGACGTTAAAAAATGCTTTTTCAACGGCGTGAACCTTTGTCCCGAATGGCGCGCTTGCGCAATATTATCTGGCCGCGGATGGGGTGGGGCCGGACGCTCCGGTATTTAAAGCACCGTGCTATCCGCATTCCCGATTCAACCTATTCAATCGCGGCAGGACTTTCCATTGGCTGTGTTGTCTCATGGACGCCGACTTTGGGCGTGCATTTGATTCAATGCGTCTTTTTTTGCTGGATTTTGCGGGCAAACTGGCTGGCGTCTTTTCTGGGATCCCTCTTCGGAAACCCCTGGACCTTTCCGGTTTTGTTCTGGATTTCCTATCAGGTTGGAAAAGCTGTTTTCGAGCTTTTGGGATATGGCGGTTTGTTTCATGAACTGCCGGATCCTGTGCCGATGGAAGAAATGATGGACCAGCCTATGAAGATTTATCTGCCTATGCTGGTGGGGGGGTATATATGCGCCGTTGTCACGTTTCCGGCCTTTTACTACACCTTCTATTACATGATAAAAGGGGCGCGGACCGCCCGCCGTAAAAGGATTGAAAGAAAAGTGCACAAAGTTGCCAAAGAAGTTACAGGTCAAAAAACGTAAATACAAAAATGATTATCGGCACAGGATCGGATTTACTGGACATGCGGCGGCTGGAGAAAATTTTCGGCCGGTTTGAGGCGCGTTTTGTTGCGCGGTGTTTTACGCCCGAAGAACGCACAAAGGCGCAAACGCGCCGGGGGGGAGGCACATATATTGCCACCTATGCAAAACGGTTTGCGGCGAAGGAAGCCTGTGCCAAGGCACTGGGAACGGGGTTTTCTCAGGGGGTTTATATGCGCGATATCGGCGTGATCAACGATGAGGCCGGAAAACCTTCTTTGGTTCTGACGGGAGGGGCCTTAAGGCGGCTGCAGGCGTTAACGCCCGAAGGGAAAACGCCCCGCCTCCACCTGACCCTGAGTGATGAGCCGCCCATGGCAAAAGCGGATGTTGTTATTGAGGCGGTTTAATCTTTTTCCTTAAGCTTCTTCCCTTTAAAAAAACAGGACCAGCGTCCAGACGGCTCCCATCAGAATCAGGGACAGCAAGACTGCGGACGATCCCATATCCTTGGCTTCGCCGGAAAGCGGGTGATGGTCCAGGGAGATGCGGTCAATGGCCCGCTCGACAGCCGTATTTAACATCTCAACGATCAGGACGATAAAAACGCTGCCGGCCAGAAGACTTTTTTCCAGCCCGTTTTCTCCCAGCCAGAGGCCCGCAGGAAGAAGAAGGGCCGCAAGGGCAACTTCCTGACGAAAGGCCTCTTCCGTGCGGAAACAGGCCTTAAATCCGTTGATAGAATGGGTCAGGGCTTTTGCGAGGCGGGTCACCCCTTTTTGTTTTTCAGGAATTTTTTTTTCCATATGGTTACGCCCTTCCTGCGGCGCCGGAAAGCATGGCCGGGTTGATCCCGATAGAAGCCATAACCTTGTCCCACATCAAATCGGGCGCGGTATGAAAGAGAAGGTCTTCCGTCGCCGGGGCGGTCAACCAGGCATTTTCCTGAATTTCGTGTTCCAGTTGTTGTGCTTCCCAACCGGCATAGCCCAATGCCAGAAGCATATGGTCCGGTCCTTCTCCACGGGCGACAGCTTTCAGCGCTACAAGCGTGCTGCTGATACTGAAAGTGCCGTCTATATGGACTGTGTCGGAAGTGATAAAATTTTTATCATGGAGCAGGAACCCCCTGACATTTTCAACAGGGCCTCCCATAAGGACGGGCCTTTGGGCGAGGTCTTCAGACACTTTTTTGTCGGGCGTAATGTCGAATTGTTCCAGAACGGATTTAAAGCTCAGTCCCGGCAGAACGTGATTCACCACAAGCCCCATGGCCCCTTTGGTATCATGCGAACAGACATAAATGACGGAGCGGTGAAATCGCGGGTCGCCCATTTGCGGCATGGCCAGAAGAAGCTGGCCTTTCAGATAGGATTTGTCTTTGGTTCCCATGCTGCGTATCATTTCAAAATCGGGTTTGAAAAGCAAGGATACTTAAGCGTGAAAATATTGGGATGGACAGGGCTTTTGGGGCTTTTTTTCTTTTTGTCTCCGGCCGGTTTGGCGCAAGGGACATCGGAAGGGAAGGCGGCCCGGCCGATGCACGCCGTTTTTTTGCCTTCCGTCACAGGGGTTGGCACGCTGGAGCAACTGGATGCCGTTTTGAAAGGCACGCTGGAAAAAGGCTGGCACATCTATTGGCGCAGCCCCGGCGATACGGGTCTGGCACCGGAAATGGATTGGTCCGGCTCCGGGAACGTTAAAAATGTTGAAGTTGGATGGCTGCCTCCGAAGCGTTTTGAGGCTTTTGGAATGTATAGTTACGGCTATGAGGATGAAGTTTTTTTGCCCCTAACCATAACGCCGGAACGTCAGGGGGCGGCGGTTGATTTGTCTCTGGAGATGAAGATTTTAGCCTGCAATAAAATCTGTATTCCGCAAACATTGTCTGTTTCTTTGGTAATCCCAAAAGGACCCGCTCTTGGAAGCGATCATCAAAAAACGGTGAGGGAGGTTTTTGCCGCGCTGCCTTCCAAAAAAGACACGAAGACGCTTCGTCTGGATACGGCCGTTTTAGGAAAAGACTCTCTTATTCTAACGGCTTGGGCGCAGCAGGGGTTTGAAGGGGCTGATATCATCGTCGAAGCGCCGGGGATCTCTTTAAGTTCGCCGCCGGAAATCATACCGGATGAAACAGAGTCTCAACGCGCGCTCTTTAAAATCAACGCTCCGGAAGGGATAGAAAACCTGACTGAAAAACTTTTTGGAAAAAAAGTTATCGTGACTCTTGTCAATCGCGGTCAGGCCGTTGAAAAAGAATTTTCCTTTTAAGCCTTATTTCAAAAACGGGCAGGAACGGCTTTGGATGAAGCCTTTGGTCAGAAGGGCGTGCCCCTCGCGGTTGGGGTGGTTAAAATCAATTTTATCGCCTTTGTTATAGACAAAATAGTCTCCCGTTCGAATTGTGTCTTTCAGGCCTGTAAAGGCGTCCCGTCCGTCATAGATGTATTTTATGTTCAGGTCTTTTTTCAAAATATCCTGTGTCGATCCGTCTTCGAATCCCTTTTCCCATTTGATTCCGAGCGCGGCATATGTTTTTTCGGCATCCCGTGAAATCTGCATTTCATAGGGAAGAAGGATCACGCAAAAATCTATATGTTCTTTTTTAAGACTTCGGGCCATATCATTGATCCGCCCTGCGACTTCCTGGATAAGGGGCAGGTTTTCAGACGGAAAAAATTCGGCGGCCCTGAAGCCTGTTGTGCTATATCCCAGACGGACAAGAATGTTTTTGGCGACGGTGCGCAGGGCCGTATAAAGATAGGACCGCCCCCGCAGCAGGCCGTCCAGATTGGTTCCAATCCATCTTTGTGTCTGAAACAGGAAGGGGCCGTTTTCGGAAACCCCTTCGCCTTTATTTTTATGCGGGGTTCGCGGAAGGATATCATTCAGGTTAAACGCGTAAACGACCGTGTTCAGATTATATGCCCGGGCTTTTTGCAATATGCTGTCATCCTGAATGCCGTTGGAAATCATGCCGAAAGTCCAGTGTTCAAACGCCGGATATCTGTCCTCCAGCAAATCGCTAAGACGGTGTCCGGCCCCTGCCCCGACGCCGAAGACAACGGAATCGCCAAAATAACCGATGCGTTTTTTGGAAGACCCGAGGTCGAACGCCGTATCGGGGTAACCCGCTTCATTCATATAAATTGTGCCGTAAGGATATTCATATTTTCCCTGTTTTTTCACGGCGGTATAATAGCCAATGTCATAGCTTACGATAAAGCGCAGGAAAATCTCGCTTAGCCCCGCCAGCAGCAGCAGGAGAAACAGCACAAAAAAACCTAAAGTGAGTTTCGGGTGCGTGTCAAAAAGGGCGTTTGACATTCCTAATCCAGCTCGAAGGCGTCCTTGTAATCTGCGGCAAGGGCCTGGTCTTGTTCTTCTTTGTACAAAACGCAGTTGCCGGCCACCAGCATATCCATTTCTGTTCCCATGAAGCAGTGGAACGCATCTTCAGGGGTGCAGACAATAGGCTCGCCCCGGACGTTGAATGACGTGTTGACCACCACGGGGCATCCGGTCAGTTTTTTAAACTCTGAGATCAGCGCGTGATATTTCGGGTTGGTCTGTGTATGAACGCTTTGCACGCGCGCGGAATAATCGACATGTGTCACGGCCGGAATATCGGAGCGCGGAATATTGAGTTTTTCAATGCCGAAGAGTTTCTTTTGTTCTTCGCTCATTTCTTTGCATTTGTTGTCATTCACCGGCGCAACCAAAAGCATATAGGGGCTGTCTTCTTGCAGGTCAAACCACTCGGCGATATCTTCACGCAGGACGGATGGTGCGAAAGGCCGGAATGATTCGCGGTATTTCACTTTGAGATTCAGCGTTTTTTGCATAGCAGGAGAGCGGGGGTCGCCTAGAATGGAGCGGTCCCCCAAGGCACGCGGGCCGAATTCCATGCGGCCCTGAAACCATCCCACGGCCTTTTCCTCGGCGAGGGCTTTCGCGGTCAATTTCAAAACGTCCTGATCGTTGGAAAAACGTTTTAATTTTGCGCCGATTTTATTTAACCGCCTTTCAATATCCGCATCGTCAAAAGAAGGTCCAAGGTAGGATCCCTTCATGGCATCTGTTTGGTTGGATGTTTTGCGGGGGTTGCCGTGATGTAAATAATATGCCGCCAATGCCGCGCCGAGCGCGCCACCAGCATCTCCGGCGGCGGGCTGGATCCAGATACGTTTGAACGCTTTTTCTTTCAGGATTTTTCCGTTGGCCACACAGTTCAGCGCAACTCCGCCCGCCAGGCACAGATTGTCGATCCCTTGATATTCCTGCGCCAGGCTGCGGACCATCCGGCGCATAACTTCTTCGGTGACGACCTGAACGGACGCGGCCAGATCCATTTCCCGCTGGGTGATCTCGCTTTCCTTGTCGCGCGCCGGCCCGCCGAACAAATCTGAAAATTTTTCATTCGTCATGGTCAGGCCGGTGGCATAATCAAAGTAGCGCATATCCATCCGGTAGGACCCGTCTTCCTTTATGTCGATGAGATGGTCCGTGATCAAACCGGCATATTTTGGCTCCCCATAAGGGGCCAGACCCATAATTTTATATTCGCCGGAATTGACTTTGAATCCTGTGTAATAGGTAAATGCGGAGTAAAGCAGTCCCAGTGAATGGGGAAAATGGATTTCCTTTTCAATCTTCAGGCTGTTTCCTTTTCCGACGCCAACGGACGTGGAGGCCCACTCGCCAACGCCGTCCATGGTGAGGACGACGGCCTCGTCAAAGGGGGAAGGGTAAAAGGCGCTGGCCGCATGGCTCTGGTGGTGTTCGGCAAAAAGAAGTTTTTTCTGAAGGGCTTTTTTGTCGCTTCCTATTTTTGCCAGCTCGTCCGTGAGCATGGATTTTTGAAACAGCTTTTCTTTGAGCCAGAGCGGTATGGCTGTTTTAAAAGACTGAAAACCGCGGGGGGCAAAGGCCAGATAGGTTTCCAAAAGCCGCTCGAACTTTGCAAACGGTTTTTCGAAAAAGACGATGTTATCGACCTCATCCAGACTTACGCCAGCCTTTTCAAGGCAGAATCCTATCGCCTGTTTTGGAAAGCCCGCATCGTGTTTTAATCTTGTAAATCGCTCTTCCTGCGCGGCCGCGATGATGTCGCCGTCACGGATAATCGCGGCGGCGCTGTCATGATAAAAAGCGGATATGCCAAGAACAATCATTTTTGTTTGACCTGTTGGAAAGCGGGGGAAATTTTGCAGGGATAGACGTGAACTTTTTCCCACACACGGCCTTTTATATAGGGTTCATTTTCAAGCCATGCGTCGAGTTCTGTGCGGGAGGGAAAGTCCACAATTATCACGGAACCTGTCATCTTTTCGTGATCGTCTAAAAGGGCTGCCGCCATTTTCTGGTGGCCGTCTCTGGCCATTTCTGCGCTTAAAGCGATATGATCCTCGCGGGCGGCCATCCGCCGCGCCAGCGCGTTCTCATCGCTTCCGTCATATCCAATCACAACAAATTCCATCCTAAAATACCGTGTAAATGAACGGAGCGATGGCGCTGCCCTGAGACAGGACGATCAGGCCGCCGAATAAAACCATGATGAAGAGAATCGGCAGGAGCCAGAATTTTTTCCGCACCTTCAGGAACATCCAGAGTTCTTTTAAAAAATCCATTTTTCTTCTCCTAGAACTGATATTTCATGGGGGCGGGTAAATCCGTCCCTTCCTTTTTGATCCAGTAGCTTTTGACCTTTTTATCGAATGTCCGGTGCATCGGATCGTAACCGACCAGTTTCATGATGATTCCTGCCGGGACAAAGCACACGGCGAACATCAGCAGCATAATCACCGGGTTCACAACATGGAATAAAAGCAGGCCCAGTTTCATCCATGCGCTGTTGGCTCCCGTCAGGAGGTCGGGCTTTATGGCGGTCACTGTCAGCAGGGCGGCGCCAATCAATAAAAAGGCGCCGGAAAAAAGACCAAGGCCAGACAGGGTGGCTTTGAGCGTCCCGATGGCCGCGAAAATACCGCCCACGGTGAACCCGAAATTCCGGTTGGACGGACCTTCGACTTTTTTGTGTTCGGTGAAGTTTTCGTGAAAATCAGCCATGTTTTTCCTCGCTTAAGACAGGAGTTTTGTAACGCAATTGTCTTCCCGGCACAACATTCTTAGTATAAGCCGCCTGTTCCGGTAAAGGCCGGGTCGTTCGTTGTCGGGCGGGCGGGTTGTTGTGCCGGCCCTCCGGTGGAAGGCGCTGTGTTGCCCCGGCTGAAGGAATTCAGAGGGTCGTTGCTGTCGTGGGTGCCGTAAGAGGGCGTGTACCCGTTATAAGGGCTGTCGTCATAGGAACGGCTGTTTTGAGGATCGTTGTTGTTTTCCTCATACGTGCCCGAATAATCGCCATAGCCGAACTGGTCATAGCCGTAAGGGTCTTCCTCATAAGGATCGTTTAGCCCGCCGCCGGAAATCACGCCCGTATCCAGAACATATTCATCCAGATTTGGCTCCGTGCCGGCGACAAAAGCTTCCCAGATCACATTTTCGTCTCCGGGCATCGCGGTCCGTCCGGTTGCGGCGTTGACGCGCACAAGTTTAATGCCGGGCGGAACGCGGAACGGAGTTGGAAGCGTGTCTTTCAATGCCTCTTCCATAAATTTTTTAAAAATCGGCGCGGCAACGGAAGACCCTGTTTCGCGTTTCCCCAAAGAAACAGGATCATCAAAGCCCGCGAAAACGCCTACCACCAGATCCGGTGAAAATCCGATGAACCAGGTATCCTTGGATTTATTGGTGGTACCTGTTTTTCCGGCCAGCGGCCGGTTAAGGTCTTTAAGGCTGCGGGCCGTACCGCGCTGAACGACGCCTTCCATGATGGAAACGACTTGATAGGCGCTGCGTTCATCGACAATCTGTTCACGTTCATCAGGAATCTGGGGAACGCTCTGACCTTCCCAGCGAATAAGGGTGCCGCAATTGGGGCAGGGACGCTGATCGTGCTTGAAGACGGTTTTGCCATGGCGGTCCTGAATCCGGTCAATAAAAGTGGGCGTAATTTTCTTGCCGCCGTTGACCAGCATGGCATAGGCGGTCGTCAGGCGCAGCAGGGTCGTTTCACCGGCGCCAAGGGCGTAAGACAGGAACGGTTTCATATCGTCGGCAATGCCAAAACGTGTGGCGATATCGATTACCTTGTCCATGCCGATGTGGTCGGCCAGCCGGACGGTCATCAGGTTCCGTGATTTTTCGATTCCGACGCGTAAAGGAGTCGGGCCGTAAAATTCACCGGAATAATTGGTGGGGCGCCAGAAATCGCCGGGGGCCTGTTCAATGACGAAAGGAGCGTCCAGAACCCGCGTGGTGGGGGTGAAGCCTTCGCTGAGCGCGGCGAGATAAACGAAGGGTTTAAAGGCGGAGCCGGGCTGCCTTTGCGCTTGCGTCGCGCGATTGAAAACGGAGCTTCCGTGCTGCCAGCCGCCATCCATTGCCAGAACGCGTCCCGTATGGGGGTCAAGTGCAATAATGGCCCCCTGGATTTTGGGGATTTGGCGCAGGACCAGTTTTCCTTCTATGTCCTCGACCATAATCACGTCCCCTGTTTTAAGAACCTGTTCGGGGGAGGTAATTTCGGGACCGAGCGCATAGCATTCCTGTAAGCATTTCCGCGCCCAGGCAAGCCCTTCCAGCATAAGGTTGCGCTTGTCTTCTCCGGCACCAAAACCGATGGCCGCTTTTTCATCATCCGTTTTCAGGACGACGCCCATTCTCCAGTTCTTGAGCATTCCGTCAGGCTTCTTGGTTTTTGCCAGTTTTGCAGTCCAGTCCTGTATGTCCTCAAAATGTTCGATCGCACCGCGCCAGCCATGGCGCTTATCGTATTCCATCAGCCCTTCCCGCAAAGCCCGCTGGGCGATGTCTTCAAAAGCCGGGTTGAGGGAGGTGCGCACGGCAAGGCCGCCTTTATACAGGCTTTCGGGACCGTATTGTTTTTCCAGCTCGCGCCGGACATCTTCGGCAAAATAGGGGGCGCTGACATGGCTGTCTTCGGCGGGTTTTCTCATTTCCAACGGTGTGGCTTTGGCCAGTTCGGCCTGTCCTTGCGTGATATGACCGTCTTCCGCCATCCGGTCCAGAATCCAGTTGCGCCGTGCCAGCGCTTCATCATGGTTGCGGATGGGGTGGTAATTGTTGGGCGCCTTCGGCAGAACGGCAAGATAGGCCGCCTCGGAAAGCGTCAGTTCGTCCAGCGGTTTATCGAAATAGGTCAGCGCGGCCGCCGCCACGCCGTAGGCCCGCTTTCCGAGAAAAATCTCGTTCAGGTAAAGTTCCAGAAGCTGGTCTTTGGACAGGGCTTTTTCCATGCGCAGGGCCAGAATGGCTTCTTTAATTTTGCGCTCATAGGACACCTCGTTGGTGAGCAGGAAGTTTTTGGCCACCTGCTGCGTAATCGTGGAGGCCCCCACCAGCCGTTTTCCGGAGCCGGAATTGCGTAAATTTGTGATAACCGCACGCACTACCGCAAATGTGTCTACCCCCTTGTGGTCGTAGAAGTTCTTATCTTCGGCAGACAGGAACGCCTGTTTGACCGTATCGGGAATGATTTCAACGGGCACAAAGATGCGTTTTTCTTTCGCATATTCCGCCAGAAGGCGACCGTCTCCGGCATAAATGCGGGTGACGATCGGCGGTTCATAATTTTTTAGCTGGCTGTAATCCGGTAAATCCTTGCTGTAATAGGAAAGGACAAAGCCAAAAAAGGCGATTCCCGCGATAAGCCCCAAAAAGCCCAGCGAAAACAGCCACAGAAATAATGTTCCGATCCAGCGCATGGAGGTCTTTATGGCAGAATTTCAGGCGGGATTAAAGACTTAAACGTGACCTTTTCAAGGCCCTGTTGCGGTTTGTGGGGGTACGGCAAGGCCGTCATGCGGCCAGTTCTTTCAAAAGCGCCACCGTATCCGGAAACGCGTAATCCACAAAATCCGGAATATGTTTAATATTGCTTCCATGATGAATGAACGCCGTCTGAAACCCCATATCCTTTGGCACGGTCAGATTGCGCAGGGAATCTTCGACCACCAGAATGTCTTCCGCGCGTTGCCCCAGTTTTTCCCGCGCCAGTTCGAAGGGGCGTGTGCTGCGCGATTTGGGTTGGAAGTCCGCATCTTCCAGTGCAAAAATAACCTCGTCCGGAAACCATTCTTTGAGCCCCAGATGCGACAGTGCGCGCTGCGCCCATCCGCGGGATGCATTGGTGACGATCGCCTGCGGAAGGTTTAATTGCTCCAGCCCTGCGCACATGTCTTCATTGCGCCCCAGAATTTTTTCGTCCATGGCGTCATGAAAAGGAAAATGATAGTCGCTATACTCAACGTTCTTGTCTTCGATAAAACAGTAGCCGCTATAGCCATGCTGCTCATAAGATTTTTCCGCCAAAACCAGCGCTTCTTCAAAAGTGAAATCATCTACCAGGGTACAGATCGTACGTGCGGCCGCCACGTTGCATGCCCGCACGAACATTTCGTCGAACCGGTAGAGCGTGTTATCCAGATCCCAGATGATGGCTTTGATATGTTTCATTTTTTTGTCTTAAACACATGCTTCAAAAATTTTAAAGCCGCTTTTTTCGGCGTGTTTTTGAACGTCTGAAAACATGTCTTCCAGACATCTCTCATACGATAAATGCGCATTGGCCACCATGAAAAGGCGTCCGCCCGCTTTCAAAGCCGTACGTGCCGTACGGATAAAAGCCTGCCCTGTATCCTGATCCGTTTTCTTCCCTGCATGAAAAGGCGGATTCATGACAATAAAATCCAGCAGTGGCAACGTTGAGACCGGCGTTGTTAAATCTTCCCATTTCGCCTCGACCGGAAAGCCTTCCAGATTTCTCTGCGCCGCCTGAACCGCCCGCGCATCCGCATCCAGCGCATAAAGCCTTCCAATGCCCGGGTTTTTAGTCAAAACCTGCCGTGCCAGATACCCGTATCCACACCCGAAATCCGCCCCGACCCCGGACAAATTATCCGGCAAATAGTCCTTGAGAATTTTCGAACCTTCATCAATGCGGTTCCAGCCAAAGAGTCCGGGTTGCGAAAAACAGGTTTCACCTTCTATGGCTATCTGTTGCAATTGCCCCTGCGCCGCCCATTTTTGTGCCGTTTCTCCTTTTTCCAAAAAGTCTTTTTGCGCCCAGACGACACGCGCCTTGTGCTTGGAGAGATACCGGACCGATGAAAAGCCCATCTCCCTGAACCATTTTTCAATCCGTCCGCCGCCCGCGTCATTGGCCGCGGCGGCCACCAAAATTCCGCTGTCGGACAATGCCAGCGCCCCCTGGCCTAAAAATGCCTGCGCTTCCTCTTTCTGCTTTGGCAGGAGGCAAAGGACAGCCGCATAGGTCCCCTGACGCTCCGGCGGGGGAAACGTTTGCGCAGCATGATACCCGGCAGCTTCCATAGCTTTGGCCGGGGCGCGCCAGAACTGGCAACAATCTATCCGGGCAAATTCCCGCAGGAAAGGGTGGGTTTCCGCCCCGAGAAACAAGGCCGTTTCCCCGGCTTCCGGAACGTCTATTTCCCCCTTCTCAAAGGGCAGAAACAGGGTGCTTTTTACAGTCTGCGTCAATTGCTCTTGAAATCCGGTCCAATAAAAGAGATAAAGCCTAAGCCCTTAACCTCCTGAAGACAATGACGATTTTTGTATGACAAATTCCGCTCCCTCCGCCGCCGGTAAAGGAGATTTAACCCAAGGGTCGATCCGTTCCCATCTGGTCCGGCTGTCCGTTCCTATGATCTGGGGCATTATGGCGCTCATCAGTTTTCAACTGGTCGACACGTTTTTTGTCGCACGGCTGGGCACGGAAAAACTCGCCGCCCTCACTTTCACTTTTCCCCTGAGCTATATCATTTTCAGCTTTATTCTGGGCTTTGGCATTTCCATGTCTTCCGTTGCCGCGCGCCTGATCGGGGAAGGAAATCCACATGCCGTCAAGCGGGTGGTGACACACGGCCTCCTGATAGGCTTTCTGGCGGGCAGCCTTTTAACTCTCCTTGGCTATCTTCACATGGAATCCATTTTTACAGCGATGGGCGCCGACGAAGACATGCTCGCAAAAATTCTTAAATATATGCGGGTCTGGTTTCTGGGACCTGTTTTTGTTGCCACGTGGATTATCGGAAACGCGGCTATCCGTGCAGGCGGAGACACAAAAACGCCCGCCCTTATCATGGGCAGCGTCGCTCTCACCAACCTCGTTCTTGACCCCATTTTGATCTTCGGCCTCTTCGGGTTCCCGAGATTGGAGCTTCAGGGCGCTGCCATCGCAACAATTTGCGGCGAAATTTTAGGCGCTTTTATTGCCTTGTATGTTTTATACGGGCGGAAAAAACTGCTCCTTTCCCCCCGTTATCCGGAACTGGAAACATTCAAAAACTCCTTCAAACGGATTATCTCTATTGCTCTTCCCGTCGGAATTACCAACACTATTTATCCCTTGGTGAATGCCTTTATTATCGGGATCTTGTCCGCCTCTGGCAGCGCGGCGGTTGCCGCTTTCGGCATTGCCAGCCGGATTGAGGCTTTTGCCTTTATCATTCTGATGGCCCTGTCTATCGGGATGGGTCCTATTATCAGCCAGAATTTCGGCGCAAAAAACTTTGCCCGCACAAAGGAAACCTTGAAGCTTGCCATCGGATTCAACGTTCTCTGGTCCGCTTGTGTCGCCGTGATTTTGGGAGTCCTCGCAAAGCCGATCGCAGGTCTTTTTTCAAGCGACCCGCACGTTATTGCCTATATGACCCTCTTTTTCTGGATCGTGCCTTTTTCCTACGCCTTCAGCAATCTGGTCAATAGCTGGTGCAGCGCGTTCAACGCTATGGGAAAACCCAGATATTCCTTCACGATGATCGTTGTAAAAATGCTGCTTTTGATGATCCCGGCTCTGTGTCTCGGTTATGACATAGGCGGCCCGCAGGGATTGTTTATCGCCATGGCTGCCGTAAACCTTCTGACGGGAACAACATTCCATTTGTGGTCACAAAAACGCCTGCAAAAAATTGAGATCGGGGACTGACACGAAAGGAGGTTGGAGCGGGTGACCGGGATCGAACCGGCATATTCAGCTTGGAAGGCTGACGTTCTACCATTGAACTACACCCGCGCAGCGGCAGACGCGTTATCCATTAACAGTGATCCGTTTCAAAATCAATATAGATTTGGCAAAGTCTATTCAATCTTTCGGCCAAAGGTCCGCAAGCCCGCACCCGTTAGCTGTTTCCGAATGCGCCCGGGGCGATAGACTCTCTCCTCAGGTGGGCGATGATGAGGCCCGTCCAAGCAATCATCCAACCTATCAAGCCAAGTTTCGGAAGAAGCAACATCTTCTCGCCCAGGTGAAGGCCAGTTATTACGATTATAAAAGGCAGGAGAGCGGCGGGCACAGTCAAAGGTCTCTGATAAACCTGAATGACGACCTATTCCACTCAATTCCTCACGACAACTTCGAATCTCTTTTCGAATCTCTTCAAGCCCAGCTCCGATTTCGTCAATTACCCTCGCAGTTACCCTCGCAATTTCTTGCTCCAACGCCTGACGCGCCAAGGACTTACCCTCATTTGTCATCGGTTTCTCCTTTCAAGCTACTCTTTCGTTATTGAAAATTATACCGGAAGAGTCAAGAAACTTACGGGTTCAGCTTTCGCCAGCTCAAGGCCATACCGCCGGCGGGAAGTCCGAAGGTTTCCGCCGCGCTGCCGCCGCGCTTGACGATTTCGGCAAAGCGCAGACGCGTGCCACCCGGCAGGTTCCAGCCCGAAGACCCCCCGGCAAAACAAAACTGGCCGTCCGCCACGCCGAAAATCCCTTCCGCCGCGCGGACAAGCTGCTGCCGGCCGCCTATTTCAAGGGTTACATCCTGTCCTTTAAATTCTTCGAGCTTTTCAGGGTTCACGGAAGTTTTGATATTGCCGTACCCGTCCGTGTAGCAAACAACGTCTTTGGGATAATCGGGAACCGCCATACGGATATCTGCGCCCAGTTCGCTCTTATTGCCCTTGGCGATTTTACCGAAAGCTGGCGGGAAAATATCGCGGGAGCGAAACTGCGACCCTTCTTTTGCGCAGTTAATCTCGCGCATTTCCTCTGCGCCCTCTTTTAAAAAAGACAGGGAATAGCCGCTGTTCACCGCGACAATTTCCACGCCATTATATAATTTCACATAGGCCAGCCCTTCGCCGGCATTTTTGACGCGCGGGGCCAGATTGTCCTTGCGCGGGGCGGTATTCACATAGAATTTATGCCGTCCGCCCAGCCTCGAATTCATCGCCGTCTGGGCCAGCGCAAAGCCCGTTGCTACCGTATCGAATGCCGGGACGGAATAATCCTTTATCGTAAAGTCCAGACCGTCCAGTTCATAAAAGAGCTTCTGCGTCACTTCCGCAAAAGCCAGATCGTGCAAGGCCCCGTAATCCGCAATAATAGAAACCAGAATACCAGACATGTTTATTTAATTTGAACCTCCGGAAATTTCCAAAAACTGAATTCCTTTTTCCAGCATATGATCGACCAGGCCGATCGTAACATCAACGATTTCCGCCTGATCGTGCGCCAAAACAATATTGACACTGTTTTCCTTGTTCAGCCAGCGGTCCAGATCGATTTTCTGTTTCAAGTCATCCGGCGATTTATAGCGCCACTTGCCCAGATGCCGCTGCGTGACCATCCAGTCGCAGGTGGAAAAGGTAAAAAGGCAGTCCCGCGCCTCTTGAATTTCAGGGTTATTGTACCAGCTATGGGTGACGCCTGAAAAAGGCACCGTGTATCCGGCTTCTTTTAAATATTTCTGAATGTGCCTTTTTTTGGCTTCAAATTCCGAGTTCGGGCGCTGCATGCTAATCACATTCAGCCCTTCGGTCAGGCAGGTTTTGACGTCCTTCAAATCGTTTCCCTGAAATCCGTCATAATCGACAATCCAGCCGCCGCAGCCCCGGTCCATATGCGGAAAACGGAAGTACCGTTGTGCAGGACGTTTTTCATACGCAAGATCATAAGCCCGGTCGATGAGCGCTTCCGTTTTTTCGATTTCGTCAATCATCTCTTCCGTTGACAAATCGGACGCCCGCCGATGTGAAAAGGCATGATTGGCCAAATGAAAGCCGCCCTGGATAATCCGTACCGCCATCACCAGATTTTGCTCCAGAAACTCGCCGCGGCAAAAAAACAGCGCCGGAACCTTTTTCTGCTTCAAAAAACAGACCAGATCATCCGTTCGCGTAGAAGGGGAATCGTCAATGGTAAGATAGGCTTTAGAAGTCATGCTTGAGAAAATCTGTTCAGCCCGACAAGGGGCATATTTTGTTCGAGACAATAAAAAACGGGAACGGACGCCTGCGTTTTTTTCACAACCATAACTGTATCAGCGATCAGGAAATCTTCAAAGGCCCCCCTGTTAAATAAATCATGCGCCATGAGGTTATCAATCACGCCGCCAGTAAGGTACAGTCCGCCATAAACGAAAGAAACCCCGAGCAAAATCTGGGCATGAAGTCCCAGAAATTCGCAAAACACCCTGACGGACTGCCGTGCCGCCTCGTTCGGTTTTTGAAGCAGGAGAGAAAAAGCCGCATCCTCCAGACCGGCAACGGAAAGGCCGCTAAAAGCCTCGTAAATCCAGCGCAGACCGCGTGCGGATACAACATCCTCCATTGCCAGATCGCGGTCTTGCGGGTGGGTTTTCAGGATATAATCCCGCACCTGTCTTTGATCGTCCGTCTGAACATTCAAGGGTACAAAACCGCCGAAACTTTTCCGCACGGTCTGGGTGTCGTTTAAATAAAAGCTGTGCCCGGCCCCTGTGCCCACACTGAGAAGGCAAAGATCACGATTGGGCGGCGAGCCTTCTCCCTGCCGGAGGATTTCGGTCTGGCCGGGCGCAAGGCATGAAAGGCCGTAACAGGCCGCCTCCAGATCATTCAGAAAAGACAGGTCTTGCAGGCCCAAATGAGAGGCCAGCCCTTCCGGATCTATGTCCAGAGGCGCTTTCGTCCTGTCCCGCCGATACCGGATTTTGCCGTTTTCCAGCCAGGACGTGCCGGCAATCGCCATGGAAGACAGGGGGGGCATGGCTTCTTCCGTCATGTAATGCTGTACTGCTGCCTTCAGATCCGGGAAATTATCCAGCCTGTATTTTTTGATGTTTTGCGGCCCTTCGGCTCCTCTCAGTGCAAAACGGATATGCGTCCCGCCAATATCGGCCAGAAGAACGGGCATCAATGATGCACTCCCTTTACATTATGGCGGCTTTCCTTGTGTGGAATACCGTAAGGGTCCATGTGGATCATAATTTCGGCGTGAGGATAATCCGCCATAATATCACGCTCCAGTGCCAAAGCCACGGCATGTGCCTCTTTCAGGGTAAATTCCGGATCGATCTCGATATCCATGCTCAGATACAGCACCATCCCGGAGCGGCGGGTGCGCAGGTCATGGAGTCCCAGCACATCGTCGTGTCTTTTGGCAATTTCCCTGATCCGTTCCCGCACGGCGTCCGGCAATTCTTTGTCCATCAGCATATCCGTCGCGCTTTTCCCGATTTTAAAAGACGCTGCCCCGAAAGAGCCTGCTACAAGGAGCGCCGTTACCGGATCGATCCAGGAAGCCCAGCCCTGATAATCCGCAAAAAGCGCCAGCATGACACTGCTATTGAGAAAAATATCGGTTCTGTAATGCGCGTGGTCCGCTTCTATCGCCAAAGAAGGCGCTTTTTTAAGACAAAATTTCTGAACGCCTACCAAAATCAGGGTCAGAAGAATCGCCGCCGCCGAAACACCGATCCCGATCATATGGTGCTCTAACACCCGCGGTTCAAAAAAACGGTTGAGGGATTCAAAAGCCAGAAAACACCCTCCGCCCGCCAGAAAAGCGGACTGGAACAACGCCGCCAGGGCTTCGGCCTTTCCGTGACCGTGCCGATGGTCCTTATCCGCCGGCTTCAGGGACAGCCGGATTGCAAGGAGCATCGCCAGAGAAACGCCGCCATCCATGAAAGAATCCATCAAAGTGGCCAAAACAGACGCCGAGCCTGACTGCCAGTAAGCATATGCCTTGATCGTAATGAGGACCAGAACGGTTCCAAGTGCCCAAAAGGACGCCAGCAGAGCATAACCGGGCTGAACGGCTTGTCCGGGGGCCAGAAAATGAGAATGGGAATGCATGGATGGCATCCTACTCCAATTCCTGATCTTTTTTAACCCGTTATAGATAAATCTTGAAAAGCTTACACACAGCTAAAAACGGGGAGTTCTTCTCATTGGGGCTTTTCAGAGAAGAAAAAACACGGTAGACATTTTCTTTTAAAAATGAAATCAGGCGCTTATGACTTCCGAAACAACGCTAAAAGGCCTCGAAAAAACCAAAACCGTTGTCAATTACCTTCTCGACATCTGTGAAGCCGTGGGCGGGAGCATCCTGTCTTTTTTGCAAAGTGTGGGAATGTTATCCATTTTCATTGGAAAATCCCTCTCCCACTGCGTTGCGCCGCCGTGGTATCCAAGGCTGATCGGGCGGCAACTCATTGATATCGGTTATTATTCCCTGCCTGTTGTCGGCATGACGACCTTGTTCACCGGGATGGTGCTGGCCCTGCAAAGCTATACCGGATTTACACGTTTTAACGCCGAAGGGGCCGTGGCGGGTGTCGTGGTTTTATCCGTCACCCGCGAACTGGCCCCTGTTCTGGCCGGTTTGATGGTCGCCGGACGGGTTGGTGCGGCCATCGCCGCCGAAATAGGCACCATGCGCGTGACAGAACAAATTGACGCGCTCCGGACGCTTTCCGTCAACCCGTTTAAATATCTGATCGCCCCGCGCGTCATCGCAGGAACTCTGATGCTGCCGCTTCTGGTTCTGGTCGGGGACATCATCGGTGTGTTCGGCGGCTATATCGTCAGTATTTATAATCTGGGCTTTTCACCGGGAAATTACCTGACCCAGACATGGGATATTCTGGAACGCATTGATGTGGTTTCCGGCCTCTGGAAAGCCGGCGTGTTCGGCCTGATCGTGTCCTTAATGGGCTGTTATCACGGATTCAGCTCCGGGCGCGGCGCACAAGGGGTCGGCAATGCCACAACGCATGCGGTTGTCTCCGCCTCCATCCTTATCTTGATTGTGAACTATATTATGACACAGGTGTTTTTCTCATGAAGCCCGCCCCTGCAGGAGTAACTCCCAAAATCCAGTTGGGACACGTCAAAAAATCCTTTGGAACCAAAGAGGTTTTACGCGGCGTGGATCTGGCGGTGGAGCCGGAAAAATCTCTGGTCATTATCGGCGGCTCCGGCTCGGGGAAATCCGTTATGCTCAAATGTATTCTGGGCCTCCTGTCCCCGGATGAAGGCTCTATCCTTATTGACGGCCGGGAGACGATTGGCTCAAAAGCCAGGGATCGCAACAAAATGATGCGTAAATTCGGTATGCTGTTTCAGGGCGGGGCGCTGTTCGATTCTCTAAAGGTCTGGGAAAATGTCGCTTTTGGCCTGATACAGGTGCAGAAAATGAACCGCCGGGACGCCCATGAGATTGCCATTCAGAAATTGCGGCAAGTGGGCCTTGCCCCGGAATCGGGCGATTTGTATCCGGCGGAGCTTTCCGGCGGCATGCAAAAACGCGTCGGGCTGGCCCGCGCTATCGCCACTGCGCCGGAGGTTATTTTCTTCGATGAGCCGACCACCGGACTCGACCCCATCATGGCGGACGTCATTAACAACCTCATTGTCGAAAATGTGAAGGAACTCGGCGCGACCGCCCTGTCCATCACGCACGACATGGCTTCGGCCCGGAAAATCGCCGATCATGTTGCCATGATTTTTGACGGTAGAATTGTCTGGCACGGCCCCGTCGGGGATCTGGACCATTCCGGCAACCCTTATGTGGAACAATTTATTCATGGCCGCGCAGAAGGGCCTATCACCAAAAATTCAAGCCTGGCCGCCTGATTTCAAATTTAAAGCAATAAATGGACTGACGCTTTCAGGAGCAAATTATCTGGGCGGCGGCTTTTCTTTTTTCTCGGCGTCGTCTTTCAGGATAGAACTGCCGGGGCCGTGGAAACCGGATTCTTTTTTCTCTTCCGCCGCTTCCTCTTCCGCTTTCTGTTCGCCTTCTTCGCGGCGTTTCTTGTTTCCTTCCACATCCTGAAAGTCTTTGGCGCCGATAGTAACTTTCGCGCTTTTGGTCGGATCGAAAACCATGCCTCTTGAAATCGTTGCGTTTTCGGACAGCGCGCCGGGGTGCAGCCCCGTTTCCTTGGCAACCATCATGTGAATGGCATCCATCGAAAGGGTACGGTCTTCGCCCCGGAACATATTTTGCCAGCCGCAGGCCGCGTCCATTGTAATGATGGATTTATCCGGCTGGGTTCGTTTCCGCATATGTTCTTCGGTCATTTTGACGACTTCTTCGAGACATTCATCCGGAATTTTAAGCTGGTGGTGTCGCTCATAGCTTGGGCGCACACCTTTGAGAATCTGGAGCGTTTCCTCCGCATTCGGCATTCTCAGATGTACTTTTTGGAACCGCCTGTCCAGCGCCATATCCACCTGAACATAAAGACGGTATTCCTCGGATGTCGTGGCGCCCAGAATGTGCAAATCCCCCACGGTCATGTAGGGTTTCATCACCTCCGACAAGCCGGCGTAGGCGGAGCCGGTTACCGTGGGCATGATGGTGTGAATTTCGTCAATAAACATGATATAGCGCGGATATTCGGGGTGGTGGTAGCGCTCTGCCAGACCCTTGCAAATGGGAATAAAGCGCGCCTGGAATTCTCCGGGGTTGGAGGTTCCGGCGGCCATGGCCGGCATGTCGAGTTCTATCACTTGCGCGTTTTTAAGGTATTCGGGTACGCGCTCAGCAACGATAGCCTGTGCAAGCCCCGCGACCAGTGCCGTCTTACCAACCCCTGCGGGGGCGAGCATACAGGCGTTTTTCCGGTTCCGCTGCAGCAGGATGAGCATGACATTGTCGATCTCCTCATCCCGCCCGACGATCCGGTCGAACCGGCCTTCCGCAGCAAGTTTTGTGTAATTCCGGCAGTAGCGGTGGAGAAGCTCGTCCAGCTCGTCCTGCGGCACAATAAAATTATATGATTTCTTCTTGCTCATTCCTTACATTGTACCGAAATTGGTTAATAAAGACCAAAGGTTTCAAAGTTAAAAGAATCAGGCCGAAATTTCTTCTTCCCTGTACCCCTGTACGTATAGCAGCGCTGCCAGATTTCCGTGAATGATACAGTTCTGCAAGGCCGCCTGCAGAACGGGTTTGGGGTGGTAGCCTACGCCCAGGCCGGCGGCTTCCAGCATGGGAAGGTCGTTGGCTCCGTCTCCAATGGCAAGGGTGTCTTCCTTTCCGAGATCCAGATTGCGTTTGTAGTGGTGGAGATAGCTTAGCTTTGCGTTTTTATCGAGAATCGGCTCATGCACTTTCCCCGTTAATTTACCGTTTTTTATTTCCAAGACATTGCCGTGATGTTGTGAAAAACCGCATTGGCCGGCGATAGACGCCGTAAAAAAGGTAAAACCGCTGGAGACAAGAACACATAAAGCCCCGTGCTTGCGCATGGTTTTTACCACGGTTTTTGCACCGGAAGATATTCTGGTGGCCTCCAGCGTTTGTTTTAAAGCCTCTTCGGGGAGGTTCTTTAAAAGGGCGACACGTTCTTTCAAACTTGCCTGATACTCAATCTCGCCATTCATGGCGCGGGCGGTGATGGCGGCAACCTTGTCTTTAATTCCGATATGGCCGGCCAGTTCATCCAGCGTTTCGGAGTCAACGATGGTGGAGTCCATATCCGCCAGAAGGAGTTTTTTTCGCCGGTTTTTGGCGGGGCTGCAAAATACATCTATTTTATCTGCGTGAAGGGCATCGCGAAGCTGCGCCATTTGCCCGGGGTTTAAACAGGTTGAAAGACCGATTTCTGCCGCTTTATGGGGGGCAAGCCAGAGAGGGGCTTTTGACAGGTCAATACCCTGCGATTCGGCGAAACGTTCCATGCCGGCCAGATGCCCCGCGCAGAGCGGTTTGTCTGAAGAAACAAGGGTCAGGATGAAGGGCATTTATGAGGCTTTCTTTTCGGTTGCGGTTTTTTTGAGGCCGTAATTTATGGCGCTTAAATAGGCTGCGATGGCGCCGTTCCAACCGTAAATCAACGCATCGGCAGTAATTGCGTGGCCGATGGAGACTTCCGCGGTTTCAGGGATGGAGTCAAGAAAGCGTCCCAGATTATCGAGGTTCAAATCATGTCCGGCATTGATCTCCAACCCGTTTTCCAGCGCCGATTCTGCCGTACGTACATATGTTTCCAGCGGGATGTCGTTCAAGGCGTACGGGCCGGTATAAAGCTCTATCCGGTCTGCCCCGACATTCGCGGCTTTAGCCGGGATATCGGGGTCGGGATCAACAAACAGGGAGACGCGCCGCCCCGCATTTTTAAGTTTGCCAATAACGGTTTTAAGCAGGATCTCGTTTTCAGCGATGTTCCAGCCATGATCGGAGGTGTTTTGGTCCGGAGCATCCGGAACGAGCGTCACCTGATGGCAGGGCGTGCGGCAAACCAGCGCAAGAAAATCGTCGCTCGGGTAGCCTTCAATATTAAATTCGGCTGTTTTATCCGGCCGGTCTTCAAGAAAATTCGATAAGTCCGTCACATCGCTTTTTCTTATGTGGCGTTCGTCGGGACGCGGGTGGACGGTAATCCCGTGTGCGCCGGCGTCCAGAACAATCCGGGCGGTTTCGACCACGCAAGGGTAGCCGATATCCCTCTGGTTGCGCAGCAGGGCGACTTTGTTCAAATTGACGCTCAGTTTGGTCATGTGCCCTCCAACAAAATACTGGACAGTTCTAGCAGAATTTTCTACTCCTTCCAAAGGATTGAATCTTTTTTAAAGGCAAAAAAATCATGGAAAAACCAGCAACAAAACCGAAGAATCCTAAATTCTCCTGCGGCCCCTGCGCAAAACGTCCGGGGTGGTCGCCGGCTGCATTGGAAGGGGCATGGCTGGGGCGTTCGCACCGTGCAGGCGGCGGGAAGGCCAAATTAAAGGAAGTGATTGACCGCCATGCGGATCTTTTGGGCTTGCCGGAGGGTTACCGCTGCGCGATTGTGCCTGCCTCCGATACCGGCGCCGTGGAAATGGCGATGTGGAATTTGCTGGGGGCGCGCGGTGTAGACATACTGGGCTGGGAAAGCTTCGGGCTGGACTGGATCAAGGATGTGAATGAGCAGCTTAAGCTTGAGGATGTGCGTGTTTTTAAAGCCGGTTACGGCCAGCTTCCCGATCTGGGCGAAGTGGATACCGACCGCGATGTCGTGTTTACCTGGAATGGCACGACGTCCGGCGTTCGCGTGCCGAATGCGGACTGGATCAAGTCGGATCGTCAGGGACTGACTATCTGTGACGCGACGTCGGCCGTTTTTGCCTATGATCTGCCGTGGGAAAAACTGGATGTGGTGACGTGGAGCTGGCAAAAAGTGCTGGGCGGGGAAGCGGCGCACGGCATGCTGGTTTTGTCTCCGCGCGCGGTAGAGCGGCTGGAAACATTCACGCCGGACCGGCCCTTGCCGAAAATTTTCCGCCTGACCAAAGGGGGTAAATTGATTGAGGGCGCTTTTCAGGGGGAAACGCTCAACACGCCTTCCATGATAGCGGCGGAAGATTGTATTGATGCGCTGAAATGGGTCGAAAGCATTGGCGGCGTGAAAGAAACAATTGCGCGCAGCGCGGCCAATTTCAAGGTCGTTGAAGACTGGGTTGCCAAAACGGACTGGATTGACTTCCTCGCCGATGATCCGGCAACAAATTCCTACACGTCTATCTGTCTGAAAGTGGCGGATCCGTGGTTTACCTCCCTGCCGGAAGAAGAGCGCCTGCCCTTTATCAAAAAAATGGTGAAACTTCTGGAGGAAGAGGGGGCTGCTTACGATGTGGCTTCTTACCGCGCCGCGCCGGCGGGCATTCGTATCTGGGGCGGTGCGACGGTCGATCCTTCGGATATGGCGGCGTTGATGCCGTGGTTTGACTGGGCCTATGACGTCGCAAAGACCCAGGAAGTCCAGAAAGCCGCCTAGGTTTTTTTAAAAAACCAGACAATACATGGATGGGGCATCGGTTTGGAATTCTTCCGGACCGGCGCGGTTTTTATTTTCGGAGGCTAACATGGCCGGAAGTAAAAAACCCGTTTGACTTTCCCGAAGAGTGGCGTATCAAGAAGTCCTGTTTTCCTAAACAAGACAAAACTAGGAGTTTTGAAAAATGTCTAAAGTTCTCATTTCCGATAAAATGCATCCTCTCGCCGAGGAAATCTTTACCAAAAAAGGTGTCGAGGTCGATATAAAACCCGGCATGTCCCCGGAAGAGCTTGCCGCCTGCATCGGCGTATATGATGGTCTGGCTATCCGCTCTTCGACGACGGTGACTCCTGAAATCCTGAAAGCGGCCAAGAACCTCAAAGTCATTGGCCGGGCCGGAATCGGGGTGGACAATATCGATGTAAAGGTGGCAACGGATCAGGGCGTGATTGTGATGAACACGCCTTTCGGGAATTCCATTACAACAGCGGAACATGCAATTTCCATGATGATGGCGCTGGCGCGGCAAATTCCGCAGGCCAATGCTTCAACCCATGAAGGCAAATGGGAAAAGAAAAAATTTATGGGAACGGAGCTTTACAGCAAAACGCTGGGCGTTATCGGCTGCGGAAATATCGGCGGGATTGTCGCGGATCGTGGCGTAGGGCTGCGAATGAACGTGATTGCGTTTGATCCTTTTTTAACGGAGGAGCGGGCGGTAGAACTCGGCGTTGAAAAGGTTGATCTTGACGATCTTTTCGCCCGGTCTGATTTTATTACGATCCATGTGCCGAAGAATGAAAAAACGCTGGGGCTGATTAACAAAGAAGCGATTGCCAAAATGAAGGACGGCGTCCGTATCATTAACTGCGCCCGTGGCGGCATTGTCGTGGAGGCGGATTTAAAGGAGGCACTTGATTCTGGCAAAGTAGCAGGTGCGGCGCTGGATGTTTTTGAAGTCGAGCCCGCAACGGAGAATGTTCTTTTCGGACATCCAAACGTTGTGTGCACGCCCCATCTGGGGGCCGCGACAACCGAAGCGCAGGTCAATGTGGCCATTCAGGTGGCGGAGCAAATGGCGGATTTCCTGACGACGGGCGCGGTAACGAACGCTTTAAATACGCCTTCTATTTCAGCGGAAGATGCGCCGCGTTTGAAACCCTACATGAAACTGGCCGAACAGATGGGGAGTTTCGCAGGGCAGATCACGGACCATGCCATTACGGCGGTTCATATCGAATATCATGGAACCGTTTCCGATCACAATACGCGCCCGTTAACGTCCATTTTGATAGCGAATTTGCTTAAATACCAGCTTGAGACGGTTAACATGGTCAATGCGGGAGCGGCGGCGCAAGCCAGGGGCATTGAAATTTCGGATACGCATTGCGGCGTCTCGCAAAACTGGCGCAGCGCGATTGTCATGACGGTCAAAACGGAAGAACGCACCCGCAGTGTCATCGGAACTTTGTTCACGGGCAAAGAACCGCGGATCGTTGAAATCGAGGAAGTTCCGATCGAGGCGGCGTTGACGGAGAACATGCTTTTTGTCCGGAATGACGACAAGCCCGGATTCATAGGCGCTTTGGGCAGCATTCTGGGAAAACACAAACAGAATATTGCTGATTTCCGTTTGGGAAGAACGCCGCAGGGGGATTCGGCCGTTTGCCTCGTTTCTCTTGACGCGCCACTTCCGGACGCGGTTTTTGACGAAATCTCGAATTTGGATCAGGTCAAGATGGCAAAGCGTTTGTATTTTTAGTTTTTAAAAGGCTATTTCTTCTTCTTCTTTTTGGCGTAATAACGCGCGCAGGCGTCTTTGAGTTCGCCGGTAAGAATATCGCCGTATTTTCCGCCGTCGCCCTTCATTTTTTTCATGACAATGGCATGAAGGGTCGTGTGGTGCGCCCCCACGATCGAGACGGCATCCTTGTCCAGTTCCTCAATTGATTCGAGAAAGCTCAGCATGATATTGGCCAGGTTTCCGATCAGGGAATAGTGAAAAATCGCCGCGTTGGCTTTGAGTTCCATCACCGGGCTTGTCAGGGCCTGTTTGCGTGTCTTCATGTCGATAGATTCGTCCCCGGCCTGTTTTACGGCAGCTTCCAACAGGTCCAAAAACCGCATGCCCAAGGGGGTAAAATCGACATCGTTTTCATCGATGGCTTTTTGACTGCGCTGGACAGCCCTTTCGTCAAGCGGCCCGGACCCGACTTTTTGCTGGAGCATCCGGTTGGCCTTATAGACGTTTGCTTTTTCCTGTTTTCTTTCCATGCTTTCTTATCTCTTATCCGCCTGTTTTATTTATATTTTTTTATGATTGGAAAATTAAGTCGACAGAGTCTTGCCCCATATTATCACCCTCCCGTTTAAAAGGGCCTTTGAATTTAGGATCTTTGCGCCGCCGCCGGTCCGGCCCAAAAAAGTCCTGCGTTTCGATAAAATCTCTGGGACTGTTAATGACATGGGCGATCCGGCGGGCCAGATCGTTGGCGGTGAAAGGTTTCACCAGAAATTCTGTAACACCTGCATTTCGGGCCTCTTCTACGCGCGGCCAAGCGCTGTAGCCGGTAATAAGAACGATGGGCACCATGCGGTTGGGGGAGAGGAGATTTGTTCGAATTTCACGGGCCAGATCAATGCCGTTCATCGGTTCCATTTGCCAGTCTGTCAGAACAATATCGTGATTGCTTGCCTGAAATGCCTTGAAAGCTTTTTCGCCATTCGGCGCGGTATTTATTGTACCGATATCCATGCTTTCCAGAACGGACACCAACAGTTTACGCATTGGGTCTGTATCTTCAGCAATCAGAAGAGAAAGTTTTTGAAATTGGAAGCCCATTTTTGATTTATTCCATTAATTTTTTCATGGTGCCGCGTCACCGCCGCTTACGCAGAGTTTTTTAGCAATAATGGTGCACGAAGACAAGATTTATGACTTCCAGCATCTCATACTGAAACAAAAAAAGGGCGATGGAAAGGCAAAAAAAGGTAAAAAAGAACCCCGATGCTTTAACGTTCCGCATTCAAATATTCTCTGAAAAGATCACATTTAAAACGAAACAGCACCGGGGCCCTGTTTTGGGAAGCATGCTCCTGCAAATCTTTACGGATGCAAGCACCGGTAAACCCTGCAGGGGTCATCGCCTAGATCCAGGTCGCCGGAGAAAGAATGATGTACACCAACACCTCTCCGATACCTCGCAACTGCGCCCGCAGCTGCACTTAATTTATCGTGGCTGACTAAACCACGCACCGGGCCCATTGCAATCTTTTTATTCAGGCACCGATATTACCGGAATATGACGTTGAGTGTACGTCCCGCTTTTGGCAGACCCTGCAAACATTTTAACGTGTGCGAACACGGGCCTTGGGCATGCCATTCGTCTACGTACCGTCTATCCCTTGAGCCCTGACGTCCAGATACAAACACGTGGCCCGTACCTGTTCTTTCAAAACCCAGGATGCCGACCAAAGCATCCTCTCAAATCCGGACCACCTCATCGGCGTTTCCTTTTGGTCGGAAATAATGTCCGGTTGATGGGTTGAGATTGACTCAAGGTTTTCTAGGAGTCGAGTCTTTTTTGAAAGGTTATTTTGTTTTGTATTAGCTACATGAAATTTTATTGCAACAAATAACTCTTTTTGACTCTTTTGGGAATTTATTTAGAGCACAGATTTATCCACAAAACCGTTCTCTAAAAAAAGAAATATTATTTCAAGAAAACAAGATATTTTTGTCAAAACAAGAAAAGTTTTGAAGGAAGGCAGAAAGGGTTTGGCTTAAGAAGCGAATGAAAACCCGGCGGTTTTTCTTCCTTTCCTGCCGCGACTCACCTAGACTCTTCCTCAAACGAGATTGCTTTATTCAACGACAAGGGACTGAAAGACAATGGCTTCAGATTTTTCCGGCCTTCTTAAAACGAAAGCTTTTTTGGGCGGACAGTGGGTTGGGGCTGAAACAGGCGATGTTTTCGACGTTGCCAATCCTGCCGATTCGGAAAAAATCGGAAGCGTCCCGGATATGGGGCGGGCCGATGCGCTTCGGGCCGTTGCGTTTGCGCAAGAGGCTTTCCCGGCGTGGAAAGCGCAGACGGGGAAGGAAAGGGCTGCCGTTCTCCATAAATGGTTTGAACTTATTCGGGCGCATGCCGAGAATCTCGCAAGGCTTTTGACGCTGGAGCAGGGAAAACCGCTCGCGGAATCCAGAGCCGAAGTTCTGGGCGGCGCTGCGCTTGTCGAATGGTTTTCCGAAGAAGCCAAGCGTGTTTATGGCGATTTTGTCCCCGCACACAAAAGGGATGCCCGAATTATTGTTTCGCGCGAAGCGGTCGGTGTCGTGGGGGCGATTACGCCGTGGAATTTCCCTTCCGCCATGATTGCGCGCAAGGTTTCGCCGGCGCTTGCGGCCGGATGCACGGTCGTTTTGAAGCCGGCGGAAGATACCCCTTTTTCCGCGCTCGCGCTGGCAGCGCTGGCGCAGGAAGCGGGCTTTCCCGCGGGAATATTCAATGTTGTGACGGCTTCTTTAAAAAACACGCCCGAAATAGGCGATGTGTTGACAGAGGATCGCCGCATAAAAAAAATATCCTTCACCGGCTCTACGGCTGTGGGGAAGCTGTTAATGGAAAAAGCCGCGCCGCAAATTAAAAAACTTTCGCTGGAGCTTGGAGGCAATGCGCCTTTTATTGTCTTCCCCTCAGCAGATCTGGCGCAATCCCTGGACGGCGCCATGGCCTGTAAATTCCGCAACGCCGGGCAGGCCTGCACGAGCGCCAACCGGATCTACGTTCATGCCTCTTTATATGACGAATTTTCCGGCAAGCTGGTAGAGCGGGTTAAAGATCTTTGTGTAGGCAAAGGCGACCAGCAAGGAACGACCATTGGGCCGCTGATTAATGAGGAGGCTGTCCGGAAAGTGGAAGGCCTGGTTTCGGAGGCGCTGGCACAAGGCGCAAAGCTTGAAACGGGGGGAGATCGCTGCGGTTTGGGGTACGCGCCGACTGTCTTGACGGGCATGAAGGACACGATGCGAATCGCCAGAGAAGAAGTTTTTGGTCCTGTGGCCGCCCTCTTTTCCTTTGAAGAGGAAGAAGATGTTATACACAGGGCAAATGATACGGAATATGGATTGGCTTCTTACATATACAGCCGGGATTATAGCCAGATATGGCGCGTGTCCGATGCCCTGGAATACGGCATGGTGGCTGTCAATGAACCGCTTTTGGCAACGGAACTGGCGCCTTTCGGTGGAATCAAGGAATCCGGCATTGGACGGGAAGGAGGGAATATGGGGCTGGAAGAGTTTACGGACGTGAAATATCGGTTGTTCGGAGGGGTGTGATTTGTTATCCATAAGGACTACCCAAAGGGATGATTTTTAACATAATCATTGACATATGACTCCGAAAAGCGCTAATAAATATGGCCATATTAACGAATTGTTTACTTTGTGCAGGGAAGCCCTGTCATTCACGAGTTTTTGAGGAGAGACGCAAATGACGTGTAATAATGTAATTCTGGCGGAACCAGAAGCGGGAGCCTCTATCGATTATAGAATTCCGGAAGGAGAGTCGGCGCGGTTGTCCTTCGGGCCTCAGGATATGGATGGCATTAGTCTGACACAGGACGGCGCCCTCAAGGTCAGCTTCGTGGATGGCGGATCCCTTACAATTGTGAACTTCCAGGCGCTGGTTGACGGTGGCAATCTCCTCTATTTATCCGATGGAACGATGGTTGATCCCGTGCTGCTTCAAAGCGGTCTGGGAAGTTCTTTCATCAAAGAAGCCAATGACAACAAGGTGTTGATTGATCGTCCGGCGGAAGGGGTCATTCGGGAAATTACGCTTGAAGAAGGGCAAGACTATGTTTTTACATTTGGTCTTAATACGCCTCGGAAAGCTGTTACAACAGACGATGGTCAGTTTGTCGTTTCTTTTGATGACGGCGGGCAGATCGTCCTGACAAATTATGCGGAAGCCATGGCGTCAGCCAATGCGCCTGAGCTTAGCATGAGCAGCAAGGTTTGCGAGGTGAAGAATGAAGAGCTTGTCGCAGCCATTCAGGATCTTGTCATGGCCGTTCCGGGTGAAGAGGTTCCTGCGGATATAGAACCGGCCGCCGGCGAAGAAGAGGAGCCTCAGGCCGAAATTCGGACATCTGAAATTCAAAAAGTCGCGCAAATCGAGCCGGCCGCCGGCGAAAATGTGGCGCAGACACTTGCACAGGTCGAGCCGGCTGCCGGCGAGTCTCTGGCAAACACAGGATATGGTTTTGCAAGTGCGCCGGGCGACGATCCTTTGAACGCACCGGGCGCGATCGGACCGTTGGGACAAACGGCCCTTAATTATGTGGCTCCCGAGTTTTTTCCAGAATTTACTCTTCTTGAAGAACCCCCTCTTCCGCAGGATGACAGGCCCAATCTGGTGTCTCCTCCGGGAAATGTTCTGGATGAGACGAATCTGGGGCCGCTTGTCGGGAGCGGTACGGTTGTTGTTGATTTTGGGAATGACGGACCGGGTACCATTGCCCCGAACGGAAGTTTCAGCGTCGGCGGATCGTTGATGGGCGGCGCTTTGGCATCCGGCGGTGTTCCGGTTGTCGTCTCTCCGACAGCCACAGGTTATCTTGGCATGGCGGGCGGAACAATTGTCTTTACCTTTGCGATTAATCCAAGCACGGGCGATTACGTTTACACGCAGAACGAGCCTTTTGATCACGCGGATGCAAGCAATCCGAACGATGAAATTGTTTTGCATTTTGGCATTGTGGCCACAGATTCCGATGGGGATGCGGCAAACACGGTCGTGAATGTCACCGTTCAGGACGATGCGCCGATTGCGCATGATGACGGGAATGCAAATGTGCTGTCCGGCGGCGTTGCCTCCGGTAACGTCACGAATAATGACGAACTGAGTGAAGATGACTCGAATGTTGTTTCGAGCGTAAGGTTAAACGGAACGGACTATCCCGTGCCAAATGGAGGGTCTACATCTATCCTTGGACAGCACGGAACCTTGGTTATTCATTCCAGCGGGCTTTATACCTATACGGCTTTTAACAGCAGCAGTAATAATTCAGGCGTAGATGCCTTCGTTTATACCCTTCGTGATTTTGATGGGGATACGGATACGGCTTCCATTTCCTTTACCGTTCGGGACGATGAACCGGTGCTGGTTCAACCTGCGGTGGAGGTTGTGGACGAGACGGATCTGGGTCCGATTACGGAGACGGGATTTCTTCAGGCGGATTTTGGGGCTGACGGTCCCGGGACGTTTGCGGGCACCGGCGTTTTCACATCGGGCGGCTCGCAGCTTGGCGGGGTTTTGACGTCCGGCGGCGTTCCTGTTGTTGTGACGTTCAATGCGGGGACGGGAGTTTACACGGGCGCTGCAGGCGGCACGACGATCTTTACGCTGGATGTGGATTCCAACGGTCATTACACCTTCCAGCTTTTGGGAACTCTGGATCATGCGGATCCGAATGATCCGAACGATATCATCAACCTGAATTTCGGAGTTGAGGCGGAGGATTCGGACGGGGATACGGATAGCGGCGTCCTGACGGTTTACGTGAAAGACGATGTGCCGACGATTGGCGACAGCAACGGCGATGTGGACGAAACGAATCTGGATGGCGGGCCTTTGGTCTATTCGGATACGCTGATTACGGATTTCGGGCAGGAGATCGGGTCGATCGGTCCGGACGGCGGTTTTGAGGCGCTGGATGAAAGCAGCAACCCGCTTGCATTGACGTCGGGCGGCGTTCCGGTTGTCGTGACGACCACGGCGACGGGCTATGTGGGCACGGCCGGCGGGACCATCGTGTTTTCGCTGACGGTCAATCCAGCGACGGGGCAGTATGTTTATACGCAGAATGAAGAGCTGGATCATCCGGATGCAGGCAATCCCGACGATGTGATTTTGCTGAAATTCGGGGTTGAAGTGGAAAGCATCGACCATGATACGGCCCATGCCATCATCAAGATTGAGGTGGCCGACGACGGCCCTGTGGCTGTTGACGACATAAACGGCGCGGAAGAAGGGCAGTTTATTACGGGCGACGTTGTGGCCAACGACGACTTAAGCGAAGACCATCCGAATATCGTGACGCAGGTGGTCTTCGGGGCGACGACATATCCTGTTCCCGGCGGCGGGTCTGCGACGATTACGACCTCTCTGGGGACGCTTGTGATGAATTCGGACGGGACCTATACGTACACGGCGACGGATATCGGGGACCCGGACGGGACGGACGTGTTTACCTATACGCTTCGGGATGATGACGGGGACAGCGATACGGCGAGCCTGTCTATCCGCGTGACGCCGGACGGCGAGCCTGTGGCGGTTTCGGATACGCTGGCGGTGGATGAGACCAACCTGACGCCGGGTCCGATGATCTTTAACGAGCATCTGGCGGTGGATTTTGGGATTGACGGGGCCGGCACGATTACGCCCAGCGGGACCTTTACACCCGGCGGGTCGTTGATGGGCGGGGCCCTGACATCCGGCGGCGTTCCGGTGGTTGTGACGACCACGGCGACGGGCTATGTGGGTATGGCCGGGGCCGTGACGGTCTTTACGCTGGATATCCAGAATAACGGCGATTACAGCTTCCAGCTTTTCGATCATATCGACCATGCGGACGCGACGGATCCGAACGACATTATCACGATGGATTTCGGTGTGACGATAGCGGACAGCGACGGGGACGAAGCGGCCGGGAATATCCTGATCCATATTCATGACGATGCGCCCGTGGCGTATGACGACGGGCATCAGGTTGTGGAAGAAAGCCACAGCGTTTCGGGGAATGTCAGAAGCAATGACGAGCTGAGCGAAGACCGTCCGACGAATGTTGTGGAAGTGGTGTTTAACGGCGTGCATCACAGCGTGCCTCTGGTCGGGACGGTTTCGGTTTCCGGTCATTACGGCACGCTGGTGATCGGCAGCGACGGGGCTTATACCTACACGGCCAATAACAACGACCCGGACGGAATAGACAACTTTACCTACGTCCTGGAAGATTATGACGGCGACCGCGACACCGCAGAGTTCTCTTTCTGCGTCACGCCGGACGATGAACCGGTGCTGGTTCAACCTGCGGTGGAGGTTGTGGACGAGACGGATCTGGGTCCGATTACGGAGACGGGATTTCTTCAGGCGGATTTTGGGGCTGACGGTCCCGGGACGTTTGCGGGCACCGGCGTTTTCACATCGGGCGGCTCGCAGCTTGGCGGGGTTTTGACGTCCGGCGGCGTTCCTGTTGTTGTGACGTTCAATGCGGGGACGGGAGTTTACACGGGCGCTGCAGGCGGCACGACGATCTTTACGCTGGATGTGGATTCCAACGGTCATTACACCTTCCAGCTTTTGGGAACTCTGGATCATGCGGATCCGAATGATCCGAACGATATCATCAACCTGAATTTCGGAGTTGAGGCGGAGGATTCGGACGGGGATACGGATAGCGGCGTCCTGACGGTTTACGTGAAAGACGATGTGCCGACGATTGGCGACAGCAACGGCGATGTGGACGAAACGAATCTGGATGGCGGGCCTTTGGTCTATTCGGATACGCTGATTACGGATTTCGGGCAGGAGATCGGGTCGATCGGTCCGGACGGCGGTTTTGAGGCGCTGGATGAAAGCAGCAACCCGCTTGCATTGACGTCGGGCGGCGTTCCGGTTGTCGTGACGACCACGGCGACGGGCTATGTGGGCACGGCCGGCGGGACCATCGTGTTTTCGCTGACGGTCAATCCAGCGACGGGGCAGTATGTTTATACGCAGAATGAAGAGCTGGATCATCCGGATGCAGGCAATCCCGACGATGTGATTTTGCTGAAATTCGGGGTTGAAGTGGAAAGCATCGACCATGATACGGCCCATGCCATCATCAAGATTGAGGTGGCCGACGACGGCCCTGTGGCTGTTGACGACATAAACGGCGCGGAAGAAGGGCAGTTTATTACGGGCGACGTTGTGGCCAACGACGACTTAAGCGAAGACCATCCGAATATCGTGACGCAGGTGGTCTTCGGGGCGACGACATATCCTGTTCCCGGCGGCGGGTCTGCGACGATTACGACCTCTCTGGGGACGCTTGTGATGAATTCGGACGGGACCTATACGTACACGGCGACGGATATCGGGGACCCGGACGGGACGGACGTGTTTACCTATACGCTTCGGGATGATGACGGGGACAGCGATACGGCGAGCCTGTCTATCCGCGTGACGCCGGACGGCGAGCCTGTGGCGGTTTCGGATACGCTGGCGGTGGATGAGACCAACCTGACGCCGGGTCCGATGATCTTTAACGAGCATCTGGCGGTGGATTTTGGGATTGACGGGGCCGGCACGATTACGCCCAGCGGGACCTTTACACCCGGCGGGTCGTTGATGGGCGGGGCCCTGACATCCGGCGGCGTTCCGGTGGTTGTGACGACCACGGCGACGGGCTATGTGGGTATGGCCGGGGCCGTGACGGTCTTTACGCTGGATATCCAGAATAACGGCGATTACAGCTTCCAGCTTTTCGATCATATCGACCATGCGGACGCGACGGATCCGAACGACATTATCACGATGGATTTCGGTGTGACGATAGCGGACAGCGACGGGGACGAAGCGGCCGGGAATATCCTGATCCATATTCATGACGATGCGCCCGTGGCGTATGACGACGGGCATCAGGTTGTGGAAGAAAGCCACAGCGTTTCGGGGAATGTCAGAAGCAATGACGAGCTGAGCGAAGACCGTCCGACGAATGTTGTGGAAGTGGTGTTTAACGGCGTGCATCACAGCGTGCCTCTGGTCGGGACGGTTTCGGTTTCCGGTCATTACGGCACGCTGGTGATCGGCAGCGACGGGGCTTATACCTACACGGCCAATAACAACGACCCGGACGGAATAGACAACTTTACCTACGTCCTGGAAGATTATGACGGCGACCGCGACACCGCAGAGTTCTCTTTCTGCGTCACGCCGAGGGATGATGAGCCTATCGTTGTGAACGCGGTGGAAACGGTGGACGAGACGAACCTGAACATTGTGGAGCCGGGCACGGTGAACGTAAACTATGGCGGGGACGGTCCGGGCACGTTGAGCGGCAACGGACTCTTCTCTTCCGGTGGATCCCAGCTTGGCGGCACGCTGTCACACAATGGTGTTGCGGTTTCAGTGACGTTCAATGCGGGGACCAATACCTATACGGGCGCCGCAGGGGGCACGACGGTCTTTACGCTTCAGGTGAATGCGGACGGCACGTACAGCTATCAGCAGTTTGCTTCTCTGGACCATGCGGACGCGAGCGATCCTGACGATGTGATTACGCTGAACTTCGGCGTAACGGCAACGGATGCGGACGGGGATACGGGAACAGGCAGCGTGATCGTCAATGTTCGCGATGACGGTCCTGTGGCGATGGACGACTCTGTCAATGCCGCTTACGGGGTTCGGACGAGCACGATTAATTTGTTGTCGAACGACGTTCCCGGTGCGGACAATGGCGATGTGAAGGTCACGAATTTCACGGTGAACGGCACGACGTATGACCTGACGACTGCGCCGGGCGGCGTTGTAACTGTTGATCTGGGAAGCCCCCGTTCCCTGGAAGTTCATGACGACGGGACAGCTATCTTTCACGCGCGAGGTGATACCTGGACGGGTTGGATGTCATACTGGGGAGAGGATAGCATCGACTTTACCTACACGATGCGGGATTCGGATGGCGATACGGATGTGGCCAATGCCGAGATGTCAGCCTATTACTTTTATCAGACGATCGGTTATGACCCGCTTGTCCTGGATCTGGACGGGGACGGCGTGGAACTTGTTGGTCTGGAAGCTGGCATCCTGTTTGACATGGACAACGATGTCGATCTGGAACAGGTTGGCTGGGTTGCGCGGGACGATGCGCTGCTGGCGCTGGACCGGAACGGAGACGGCGTGATCAACGACCAGTCCGAGCTGTTCGGAAACACCGATGTGTATGCGGACGGTTTTGCGAACCTGGCCAGCTACGACTCGAACAATGACGGTGTGATAGATGCGCGGGATGCGATCTGGAACGACCTGATTGTGTGGCAGGATGTCAATGCGGACGGCGTGAGCGATAGTGCGGAGATGTATACGCTGGCGCAGATGGGGATCGCTTCGATCAGCCTGAGCGCGGCGGATGTGGACTACACGCTTGCAGGCAACTGGGTCAGCCATGAATCGACATTCACGTACGAAGATGGCACGGTTGGCCAGATTGTGGATGCATGGTTCCAGATACAGGAAATTGAAAGCGACAAAAACCAGATAGAAGTGCTTGGCGATGCAACGGCTTATGGCGAGGTTGGAGCAGATAACTTCCTGATTCAGGCGATTGGCGATGCCGCGAATAGAATTGTCGATTTTAATGCCGTCGAAGGCGATAGCCTTGACCTGTCATTGGTTCTGGAAGGGCATGACGGTGTCACTGAAGCGATCAATGAGTTCGTATATGCGCGTGAGGAAGGCGGCGACACGGTGATTTCCGTGGACGTATCCGGTTCCGGCGATGCGGCGAACGCGGTTGACGTGGCCCGTCTGGAAGACGTCGGCGACCTTGATATCGTGGAAATGGTGAATGACGGGAATATCATTGTCTAGGTCCTGAAAACTTCAAAATCTGAATAAAAACAATCAATTACGCCGTGATGAAAGTCACGGCGTTTTTGGTTTTTGTGTTGCTGTGCGCTAAATCTTAACAGAGTCTTAATCAGCCCCCTTAAAAAATTTGCGCCGTCTCACCCGTATTCTTTAACATAATAAATGTAGGGATGTTTGTTAGCTGTTTATGGATATTTTTTAAAGGGCAAAAAATATTTTTCGTAAACACTTTGTTTAGCTTTTATCGCTAACATTCGATCTTGGGACAAAGGGAAACCGCGGTTTTAAAAGAGGAGAGGCACAAATGACTTGTAACACTTTAATTCTGGCTCAACCAGAAACGGGGACGTCCATCGATTACATTATTCCAGAAGGAGATTCTGCGAATTTGTCTTTTGATGCCAGCGATATGAGCGGAATCAGTGTGAATGCAAATGGCGGTCTGGAGATCAGCTTTGTCGATGGCGGAACGCTTACGATTGCGAATTTCCAATCTTTGGTTGACGGCGGGAACCTCCTCTACCTTGCCGATGGAACCATGGTTGATCCTGCCCTTCTCCAGAATGGTCTGGCCGACTCCCTTGCGGCCCAGTCGAATAACGACAATCAAATGATGATCGGCGAGCCGGCGGAAGGTGTTATACGCGAGATTACGCTTGAGCCCGGTCAGGACTATATATTTAATTTTGATATGTCTACGCCCGAGAAAGCTTATACGCAAGACGGGCAATTCGTCATGAAATTTACGAACGGCGGTCAGATTATTCTGACGAACTATGAAGAAGCCATGGCGTGGAACGATGCGCCTGAACTTGGCATGGAAAGCAAAATCTGCACAGCAACAAATGAAGAGCTGATTGCAACGATTCAAAATCTTGTTATGGGCGGACCGGATAGCGGGGAAGTTCTGGCTGAAGCTGAAGAAGAAGTGGAGGAAACAACGATTCGCCACTCTGAAGTGGAAGGCGCAGAGGTTGCAAGTACCGGAACGGAGTCAGGTGACGACGTTGCCAATATAGAGCCCGCCGCAGGCGAAGAAACCATGGAAGAATCCCTTGATGAACTGGCCGAGCTGGCCAATGCGCTTGCAGATGTTGAACCTGCCGCAGGGGAGCCGTCTGCTTCGAGCTCGAATAGCGGATATGGTTACGGAAGCACGGTTTCCGCCGCGCCGTTCTCGGACGCTCAGGCAATTGGGGCTATTAATCCAACACAACTGAATTATCAAGCGCCTCAATTTGTACCGGAGAATATTCTCCTTGAAGAGCCTTCTGTACAGGCTGCGCCGGACTATATACCTCAAGTTGTTTTTCCCGAAGAATTTCTGGATGAGAGCGATGTATGGCCACTGGTTGCAACGGGTGTTGTTGTTGCTGATTACGGTGGAGATGCGCCAGGCCATATTGTTCCGGTCAATATCTTCAAAGCAAAAGGGTCGGTTGGTTCTACACTTACATCCCAGGGTGTTGAGGTTGTTGTTTCCCAGACATCCGACGGGTATGAAGGCTTTGCCGGCGGCGATCCTGTTTTTACCTTTGCAATAGATCCTCAAACCGGAGCGTACAATTATACGCAATACAAACCCTTCGATCATGCCGATCCGGCTAACCCGCAGGATGTGATTACTCTGGAGTTCTGGATCAAGGCGGTGGATGCGGATGGTGACAGCGTTACGTCTTCACTGAAGGTTTTTGTTGCCGATGATGCGCCGATAGCTCACAGCGTTCACAATGTGGTTGATGAAACGGATATCGGCAGCGCTGTAGCTACGGGGACTGTAGACTTTGATCTTGGTGCGGACGATACCGGACATGTAACGCCCAATAATGACTTCTCTGCTGACGGAGATATGGCAGGGGGTGCTTTGACGCACCAGGGCGTGCCTGTTACGGTTTCTCTGGTGGGTGACACCTACGTCGGAACAGCCGGCGGCACGACGATCTTTACGTTACAAATTCTTGATAACGGCGATTATACGTTCACGCTTCTGGATTCGCTGGATCACGGTAATCCAAACGATCAGAACGAGATTATCGATCTTCATTTTGGTGTGGATGTTACGGATGGGGATGGAGACAGCGTCAGCACAACCGTCAATATCCGTGTGAAAGATGATGTGCCGACGATCGGCGATAGCCAGGGCAATGTAGACGAAACCAATTTCGATCAAGGCCCGCTTGTCTATCAGGATACGCTGGATACGGATTTTGGCGCGGATGTCAGCTCCGTTCAGCCTGCAGGCGTTTTCGAAGCAATGGCCGGCGGAAGCGCGATTGCTTTAACATCGGGCGGCGTGCCGGTTGTCGTGATACAGACAGGTGCGGGTTATGTCGGCACGGCCGGCGGGGCCATCGTCTTTTCGCTGACGATCAACCCGGCAACGGGCCAGTATGTTTATACGCAGAATGAGACGCTGGATCATCCGGATGGTTCTGATCATAACGATATTGTTCAGCTCCTATTCTCCGTGGATGTGGTCAGCAGCGATGGAGATACCGATAGCGGCGTCATCACAATCGATGTGGCCGATGACGGACTTTCCACGGTCGATGACTGGAACAGCGCAGAAGAGGACCAGTTTATCACAGGGGATGTCCGGGCAAATGATAACTTGAGCGAAGATGGAGACAGTCATCTCACGCAAATAGAATTTGGCGGCACAACTTACAATATTCCAAATGGCGGATCTGTGACGATTACTGCCGGCTTTGGAACGCTCGTCATGAATTCTGACGGAACCTATTCTTATCAGGCGACAGCAGAAGACCCGGACGGAAATGAAATCTTCACCTACACGTTAATGGACGGGGATGGTGATACCTCGGTTTCGACACTCGATATTCGTGTGACGCCGGATGGCGAGCCTGTGGCCGTTTCGAAAGAGATTGCGGCAGATGAAACAAACCTGACACCGGGACCGATGGTTCTGAACGGGCATCTGGATGTAGATTTTGGTGTCGATGGTGGCGGCACGATTTCTTCAAGCGGATCTTTTGCGGCAAGCGGATATTTGATGGGCGGTGCTTTGACCCATAAAGGTATCCCGGTTGATGTGACTCCGACGGCGCAGGGGTATGTAGGAACAGCCGGCGGCACGACGATCTTTACGATCGAAGTGCAGGATAATGGCGATTACAGATTTGAATTGCTTGAAACAATCGATCACGCCGACTCAACCGATCCGAACGATATTATTACGCTGGAGTTCGGTATAACCCTTATGGATGGTGACGGGGATACGGCGCCGGGAACGATTACGGTTCACGTTCACGATGACGCGCCTGTGGCATATGACGATCTTGGTGCCATGGTAGAAGAAGACGGACTTATCTCCGGAAATGTGACAGACAATGACGAGATGAGCGAGGACGATGCGAGCACGGTGACAAACGTGACTTTTGACGGAACGGACTATGCGGTTCCGGCGGGAGGATCTGTAACGATCGTGGCGGAGTTTGGAACCCTCACGATGGATGCAACCGGCGCTTGGACATATCAGGCTACGGCAGAAGATCCTGACGGGATTGAAATGTTCACTTACAGCCTGACGGACTCGGAAGGCGATACGGATACGGCAGAACTGTCTATTCAGGTAACGCCGGATGATGAGCCGAATGTTATCAACGCAAGAAATACCGTTGATGAGACGGACGGTTTTGATACGGTCAGCGGCACAGTGACCATAGATTACGGCGCAGATACGCCCGGCGTTTTGATGGGAGACGGGCGCTTTACGTCCAGCGGTTCGAGAGCGGGCGGCGTTTTGACACACGAGGGGACTCCGGTTGTGGTGACCTTCGATGCAGGCGCAAATGCCTATACAGGTGTTGCCGGTGCGGTCACGGTCTTTACGCTTCAGATCAGCACAAACGGGGACTACACGTTCCAGCAGCTTGCGGGTCTGGATCATGCGGACACCGCAGATGCCAACGATATGATTTTGCTGAACTTCGGTGTGACGGCAACGGATTCGGATGGCGATACGGGAACAGGCCGTATCAGGATCAGTGTCTATGATGACGGTCCTGTGGCAATGGACGACACGACCAGCCTCACTGATCCTGCGACTTCCGTTTCAGGTAATGTTCTGGCCAACGACAATGTTGGCGCAGATGAGCCGGGTTCGGTTACCGAAGTCACTTTTGGCGGCACGACAGCGGCTGTCCCGGCGGGCGGGTCTGCAACCATTAACGGAGCGTATGGAACGCTCGTCATGAACAGTGACGGAAGCTATGAGTATACTGTGACTGTCGATGATGTGGATGGCGTGGATAGCTTTAGTTACGCTATGAAGGATTATGACGGCGATAGCGATACGGCGAACCTGTCTATTCAAGTCACGGCACATGACGATGAACCTATCGTTGTGAACGCGGTGGAAACGGTGGACGAGACGAACCTGAACATTGTGGAGCCGGGCACGGTGAACGTGAACTATGGCGGGGACGGTCCGGGCACATTGAGCGGCAGCGGACTCTTCTCTTCCGGTGGATCCCAGCTTGGCGGCACGCTGTCACACAATGGTGTTGCGGTTTCAGTGACGTTCAATGCGGGGACCAATACCTATACGGGCGCCGCAGGGGGCACGACGGTCTTTACGCTTCAGGTGAATGCGGACGGCACGTACAGCTATCAGCAGTTTGCTTCCCTGGACCATGCGGACGCGAGCGATCCTGACGATGTGATTACGCTGAACTTCGGCGTAACGGCAACGGATGCGGACGGGGATACGGGAACAGGCAGCGTGATCGTCAATGTTCGCGATGACGGTCCTGTGGCGATGGACGATTCTGTCAGTGCCGCTTACGGGGTTCGGACGAGCACGATTAATTTGTTGTCGAACGACGTTCCCGGTGCGGACAATGGCGATGTGAAGGTCACGAATTTCACGGTGAACGGCACGACGTATGACCTGACGACTGCGCCGGGCGGCGTTGTAACTGTTGATCTGGGAAGCCCCCGTTCCCTGGAAGTTCATGACGACGGGACAGCTATCTTTCACGCGCGAGGTGATACCTGGACGGGTTGGATGTCATACTGGGGAGAGGATAGCATCGACTTTACCTACACGATGCGGGATTCGGATGGCGATACGGATGTGGCCAATGCCGAGATGTCAGCCTATTACTTTTATCAGACGATCGGTTATGACCCGCTTGTCCTGGATCTGGACGGGGACGGCGTGGAACTTGTTGGTCTGGAAGCTGGCATCCTGTTTGACATGGACAACGATGTCGATCTGGAACAGGTTGGCTGGGTTGCGCGGGACGATGCGCTGCTGGCGCTGGACCGGAACGGAGACGGCGTGATCAACGACCAGTCCGAGCTGTTCGGAAACACCGATGTGTATGCGGACGGTTTTGCGAACCTGGCCAGCTACGACTCGAACAATGACGGTGTGATAGATGCGCGGGATGCGATCTGGAACGACCTGATTGTGTGGCAGGATGTCAATGCGGACGGCGTGAGCGATAGTGCGGAGATGTATACGTTGGCGCAGATGGGGATCGCTTCGATCAGCCTGAGCGCGGCGGATGTGGACTACACGCTTGCAGGCAACTGGGTCAGCCATGAATCGACATTCACGTATGAAGACGGCACGGTTGGCCAGATTGTGGATGCATGGTTCCAGACGCAGGAAGTCGAGGGCGCTTCAGAACCGGCTGTCGAGCTTTATGCTCAGGACGGACAAACGGATAGTTTCCTCTTCGGGGCTATTCAGGAAAGCGCCGCGACCATTATGGGCTTCAAGGCTGCGGAAGGCGACAATCTGGACCTGTCTGCTTTGCTGGATGGGGACGATCAGGCGGTGGCCGAAGCGATCAATGAGTTCGTATATGCGCGCGAGGAAGGCGGCGACACGGTGATTTCCGTGGACGTATCCGGTTCCGGCGATGCGGCGAACGCGGTTGACGTGGCCCGTCTGGAAGACGTCGGCGACCTTGATATCGTGGAAATGGTGAATGACGGGAATATCATCATTTAAACATTAATTAAGTCTAATAAAATAAACTATTTGCGCCGCAGCAGGAGCTGCGGCGCTTGGTTTATGACTTACCCCTCAAAAAAACCGTTTGATTTTTCATATTTTATACATTATACCCCCGTGCTAGCCCGTTGTTTTTGTGAAAACATCTTGCGCTGCGCCCTAAAAAAAGGGATAACTGACGGGTCAGGTGGCTAAACAGCTGTATAAAATGGACCTTTTGGCACCGTGATAAGCGAGTTAAAGTTATTATTAAAAAATGAGGGTCATATCATGACAACCGACTGGATTAAGCTGGCAGCGCTGAGTGTTTCCTGCGTTGCTCTTCTTGTGTTTTCACCTTCTGCACAGGCGCAGGACAATCCGATGGAGATGAGCCTGTCCGAGGCGGTATCCGAAGGGGTTATGACGAATCCTGAATATGGCGTTGTTGCGGCGTCCCGCCGGGCCACGGATGAAGAGCTGAATCAGGCGCGCGGGCTTTGGTACCCTTCCATCGATTTCCGGGGAGATACCGGATATGAATATACGGATGACGTGTCGACGCGGGCTGGGGTTGGTGACGACACGGAGTCATTGTGGCGCTATAACAGCAGCCTGACTCTGACCCAGATGCTTTTTGACGGTTGGGCAACAAAATATGAAAATGAACGCCAGAAACACCGTGTTCAGTCTTCCGCTCACCGTGTGAAGGAAACGGCCGAACTCGTTGGATTGTCGATTGTGGAGTTTTTCCTTGAAGTGATGCGCCAGCGCGAGCTTCTTGATATTACGCGTGAAAATGTTGCCGAGCATGTCGCTATTATGGCGATGATTGAGGAAGGCGTAAACGCCGGCCGTTCGACGCAGGCTGATATGGAACAAATCAAGGCGCGTCTGGCTTCGGCGCGGGCGCAGGAATCCAGTATCCGTGAGCAGCTTCGCATTGCCGAATCCAGCTTTCACCGCGCCGTTGGCGATATGCCCAAAGACCTCGTCTTGCCGGCCATTCCGGTCGATGCGATTAGTGCGGATGTTGAGCAGGAGGTGATGGCCGCTTTGACTCAAAGTCCGACGCTGGACATTGTCGAATCCGATATTGATGTGGCTTATGCTGAATATCAGGCCACGGGTTCAACGCTTTATCCTGAACTGGATCTGCAACTGAACGCAACCCAGGGGGATAACCTGGGAGGAGTTAAAGGCAGGGATACAAGCGCTTCCGCCCTTTTGGTGGTTAACTGGAATCTTTATCGCGGCGGCGCGGACATGGCCCGCGTGCGCGAGTTTACGCACCGTCATCAACAGGCGAAGGAATCCCGTGACCAGACAGCCCGTGCGCTGGAAGACGATGTGCGTCAAACATGGGCGAGAATGGTTTCCTCCGGAGAGCGCGCCAGTCAGTTTTCTGCACAGGCGGCTGCCAATGCCGAAGTCGTACGGGCCTATAAGGATCAGTTTTCGCTGGATCGCCGGACGCTTCTGGATGTTCTGGATGCCCAAAACGAGCTGTTTGTTTCCCGTACAAATACGATTAATGCTGAATTCCTGGAGATGTTTTCAATCTTCCGTCTGGTCGCTGTAAAGGGACAGCTTCTGCCGACTTTGGGCGTTGCTTATCCGCGTGAAAGCGATCAGATTAGTGTGAATATCGAACAGGTTGATCGCTAAACAAAACTAAACGCAAGGTTCTCTTGTGACGAATTCAAAACCCGGCCCGGGGAAAAAGACGGGCCAGACACAGCCTGATTCAGAAACGCCTTTGCCAGAGTCGTCTGTCGAGGAAGCGTCCGATTCTGCCGCAGATCCCGGATTGCCGGAAGGCGATGAGCACAACAAGGAGATGGATTCCTGGCCATTGGAGGCCGATCGAATTGCGATCGATGATCCGTTGGTGGATTGTCTTAGAATTACGGCGGCCCATTATGGCAGACGTACAAGTACGGCGTCTTTAACGTCCGGTCTTCCTATTCCTAAAAGCGGCATTACCCCCGTCCTTTTTGGGCGGGCGGCAGAAAGGGCCGATTTGCATGCCCGTTTGGCGGAGCGTTCTTTAGAGGCGCTGGCGATCGCTCCGAACCTTCCCTGCGTTCTGGTTTTGGAAAACGGTCAGGCCTGCGTGCTCTGGAGTATTCAGCATGCGGAAAAGAAAACGCTTTTCGGCGGCACAAAGACGATCGAACGGCTGCATCCGGAAACAAAGTTTATCGTCCAGTTCCCTGAGACCGAGGATGAGAGGCAGCCGCTTGATCTGGAAAAGCTTAAAAACCTTTATACCGGCTATGCTTTTTATATCCGTCCTATCGCACGGACAGACGATCGCGCGGGGCCCGCAGCAATTGATACGGCGCGTGACTGGTTTTGGTCTGCTTTGTGGGAAAACAGGGGTATTTATGCCGAAGTGATTATGGCGGCGGCCATGATCAACATGTTTGCACTGGCTTCGTCCCTTTTTGTAATGAATGTTTATGACCGCGTCGTGCCCAATAACGCGTTCGAGACTTTGTGGGTTCTTGCTGCCGGCGTGGCAACCGTTTATTGCTTTGATCTTATTCTGAAAATTTTGCGGTCTCATTTTCTGGACCATGCGGGGCGGAAAGCGGATATCAAAATTTCCGCGCGGCTCTTCGAACAAATGATGGGCATGACGATGGCGGCGCGTCCGGCGAGCGCGGGCGTTTTGGCCAGCAATATGCGCGAATTTGAAACGATTCGGGACTTCTTTACCTCCGCAACAATGGCGGCGCTGATAGATTTTCCTTTTATCTTTTTGTTTATTGCGATTATTGCCATCGTCGGCGGTCCTATTGCCTTTGTGCCGCTCGCGGCCATTCCCATTGTTCTGGTCATGGGCTTTTTCATGCAAGGGGCTCTTCGAAAAGCAGTCAAGGAATCCATGATGGAAAGCGCGCTTAAAAATGCGCTTTTGTTTGAAACGATCAGCGGGCTTGAGACGATTAAGGTACAGGCCGCCGAAGGCAATACGCAGCGTAAATGGGAGGAACTGACGGAAAAATCCTCCCGTACCTCCGTTAGAACAAAAAAGATGAATTCCCTAGCGCTGTATTTTGCGACATTTATTCAGCAGATTGCCAGCGTCGTGGTTGTGATTGTGGGTGTGTTCCTTATCAGTGAAGCTGAAATTTCGATGGGGGCTCTGGTGGCCTGCGTTATTTTGACGGGCCGTGCGATGGCCCCTCTTGCACAGATTGCGGGGCTTTTGACACGCCTGCATCAATCCCGTGAATCTTTGAATCAACTGAATGACTTGATGAAAAAACCCGTGGAACGGCCCAAAGGAACGCATTTCATTTCCATGCCGACTATCCGGGGAAAAATCGAATTCAGGGATGTCCTGTTTCATTATCCGGGACAAACGGTTCCCGCCTTGAACCATTTGAGCTTTGCGGTTGAACCCGGCGAGCATGTCGGGGTGATCGGCGCGGTGGGGTCCGGCAAGACGACAATCGAACGGCTTTTAATCAATCTTTATCAGCCGGAAAGCGGAACGGTGCAGCTCGACGGAACGGATGTCCGGCAAATCGATCCCGGAGACTTGCGCCGGAATGTCGGGGCCGTTCAGCAAAGCCCGCAGCTTTTTTACGGTTCTGTGCGTGAAAATATTACGATGGGGCATGAGATGGCGCCTGACCGGGCGGTGCTGCGTGCGGCGGAGCTGGCAGGAGTTGCGGAATTCTTACGCGATTCACAGGCCGGTATGGATACGCAGGTAGGGGAGCGCGGTGAATCCCTGTCCGGGGGGCAGCGCCAGTCTGTCGCAATCGCGCGCGCGCTTCTTTACGATCCGCCGATCCTTATTCTGGATGAACCAACGGCCGCCATGGACCCGGCGTCCGAAAACCGTCTGCGCAAGCGTCTGGAAAAACTGAGTCAGGGCCGCACGACAATCCTGATTACGCATAAAGGGTCTATGCTGACGCTGGTGGACAAGCTTATTTTGCTGGATCGTGGGCGCATGGTGGCTTACGGCCCTAAAGAGGAAGTAATTCAGAAACTTCAGGGCCGCCAGTATGGCACTGCCGCAGAGAAAACGAAGGTCTAGACATGTTTTTTTCGAAGAAGAAAAAACCGATCAAAGAAGTGACAGGACATGATCCGCGTCTGGCCAAGGCTATGCAGCAAATGGCCGGGCAGTCGCCGGGGGAAAAAGCCCCTGAAGACTTAAACATGAACAATGAGGCGGACTGGCAGGCGGCGCAGCGTCACTGGATTCATGGCGGAATGGATAGGCTGGGAGCCCGTGCGGACCGGTTTTTTGATACGGATGAAGATCTGGGGCTGTCCAAACATCTTTTAATGCTGGGGATCATCGGGTTTTTTACGGTGTTCATTTTATGGGCGAACTGGGCCGCGCTCGATGAGGTAACGCGCGGGGACGGGAAAGTCATTCCCGCCAGTGAAGTGCAGAAAATCTCCTCTCTGGAAGGCGGGATTGTCGAGGAGTTTTTTATCAAGAAGGGCGACGAGGTAAAAGCCGGACAGGTTCTTGTGCGTCTTAGCGACGTCGCTGCTTCATCCGATCTGGGGTCCGGGCAGGCCAGACATTTGGGGTTGCTGGCTACGGTAACGCGGCTTCAGGCGGAAGTTGCCGGTGAAATTCCGGTATTTCCGGATAATGTCATGGAGGGTGCACCGCAATCCGTGACGGAAGAAATGAATTCCTACCGTGCCAATCAGGATAAAATCACGAGCCAAACCCTGGTTATTCAGCAGCAGAAAAGCCAGCGCGAGCAGGAACTTCGGGAGCTTCAGATTCGGGCCAATGACGTGCGCGGGCAGCTTAATCTGGCCAAAGAAGAAAAGGCAATGGTTGCGCCGTTGGTGGAAAGCGGCGCGGCCCCGAAAATGGAATTGTTGCAACTGGACCGGAGTATCAAGCAAACGGAAACGGAGCTGAACGGGGTTCTATCCGCCATTCCGCGCGCGAAAGCTGCGATTAAAGAGGCGGAAGCCCAGATTGAGGATATCAAGTCCCAGGCGCGCGCGCAGGCCCAGACGGAGCTGTCCGCCAAAATGATCGAAATGAACTCGATCAAGGAAGGTCTTGTAGGACTTAAAGACCGGAAAATCCGTGCGGATATCAAATCTCCGGTGAATGGTTTCGTAAAGGATCTGAAGGTCTATACGGTTGGCGGTGTCGTCCAGCCGGGACAGGAATTTATCGAGATTGTTCCCAAGGACGACCAGCTTTTGGTTGAGGCCCGTATTAACCCAAAGGATATTGCTTTTCTTTATCCCGACCAGCCGGCGGTTGTTAAAATTACAGCCTATGATTTTTCGATTTACGGGGGGTTGAAGGGCAAGCTTGTTTCTATTTCCCCGGATGCGGTGATGAACGAAAAAGACGAAAGTTTTTACATGGTGACAATCCTGACCGAAGAAAATTCCCTCAAGCGCGCCGGAGAGATTTTGCCTATTATTCCGGGTATGGTTGCCAGCGTGGATATCATGACCGGTAAAAAAACCGTCATGGAATATCTCTTGAAACCTTTCGTCAAGACGCTCGATAAGGCGATGAACGAGCGGTAGTTTTTCCCGAACGCGACATGAAAAAAATCGGTATCATCGGCGGCCTCTCTCCAGAATCAACGGTAAAATATTACCAGTGGCTCAATGAAGGTGTACGTGTACGCCTCGGCAGCGCGCATAACGCGAAAATTCTTCTTTCCTCGGTAGATTTTCAGGAGTTTATTGATCTGAAAAATAAAGGTGATTGGGACACGCAAGGGAAGATTCTGGCGGCAGAGGCTTGCGCTTTAGAGCGTGCCGGCGCCGATTTTATTATTTTGGCTACAAATACCATGCACAAAGTTTCTGACCAGATAGAGTCTGCTATTCATATCCCATTCCTTCATTTGGCGGAAGCTACAGCAGACCGCATTGTCACAAGCAAAATCAAAACGGTCGGGCTTTTGGGGACCCGCTACACCATGGAGCAGGATTTTTATAAAAAGCGGTTGCAAGATAAAGGGATTGACGTTCTTGTGCCGGATGAAAAAGGGCGGGAGATCGTGAATAATGTTATTTATGACGAACTGACAAAGGGACAGGTGAAGGAATCTTCCCGCGTTGCTTACCGCGATGTCATTAATGAGCTTATTAAGCGCGGCGCGCAGGGGATTGTGATGGGGTGTACCGAAATTACAATGCTGATCGATCACGGCGATTCATCTGTGCCGCTGTTTGACACCACGAAAATCCATGTTGAAAAGGCGCTGGAATTCATGTTTTTAGATGAAATAAAAGCTGGCGTTGCGCAGGCTTAGGATTTAATAATCATGTCTATGAAAACAGCGGAAAACAGGATGCCTGAGAATATTACAATTACATTGCCCGATGGCTCTACACGCGAATATGGCGCGGGGGTCACGGGAATGGAAATTGCGGAAAGCATTTCCAAATCCCTGGCGAAGGTTTCTGTGGCCATCAGGATTGACGGTGTTTTGTCGGATTTATCCCTGCCCATTGAAAAAGATTCGGCCGTCGCCATTGTCCGGCGCGAGGATGAAGAGGCGCTGGACCTTATCCGGCATGATTGCGCGCACGTTATGGCAGAGGCGGTCCAGAATCTTTTTCCCGGTACGCAGGTAACGATTGGCCCGACAATAGAGAACGGGTTTTACTACGATTTTGCCCGTGAGGAGCCGTTTTCGGTCGAAGATTTCGACAAAATTGAAAAAGAGATGCGCAGGATTGTGGAGCGCGGTGAAAAAATTACGCGCGAAGTCTGGGATCGTAACGAAGCCATTTCGTATTTTAAAGGCAAGGGGGAATCCTATAAGGCCGAACTCATTGAAGATTTGCCGGAAGACGAAACCATCACGGTTTATAAGCAGGGGCAGTGGCTTGACCTTTGCCGGGGGCCGCATTTGCCATCCGTCAAACATGTGGGCACGGCGTTTAAATTGATGAAAATGGCGGGTGCTTACTGGCGCGGGGATTCGGACAAGGCGCAGCTTCACCGCATTTACGGCACGGCCTGGCGGAATGACCAGGACTTAAAAGCCTACTTGACCCAGCTTGAGGAAGCAGAAAAACGCGATCATCGCAAACTGGGAAAAGAAATGGATCTCTTCCATTTGCAGGAAGAAGCGCAGGGCTCTGTTTTTTGGCATCCCAAGGGCTACGTGATTTATAACCAGCTTGAAGCCTATATTCGCCGCCGTTTGTCAGATTCCGGTTATCAGGAAGTCAAAACACCACAGCTTATTGATAACAAGCTTTGGGAGGCATCTGGCCATTGGGGAAAATTCCGCGAAAACATGTTTGTGGTTCCGGATGAGGTTCCGAATACTTCCGATGAAGGGCCTGTTCTGTCAGGTAAAGCGGGCCTTATGGCTTTGAAGCCGATGAACTGCCCCGCGCATGTCCAGATTTTCAGGCAGGGATTGAAATCCTACCGTGATTTGCCCTTGCGTATGGCTGAGTTTGGCTGCTGTCACCGGAATGAAGCCCATGGTGCGCTGCATGGTCTGATGCGTGTGCGGCAAATGACGCAGGATGATGCCCATATTTTTTGTAGCGAAGACCAGATTACGCAAGAAAGCGTTTCTTTTTGTGAATTGCTTCAAAAAATATATTCCGATCTCGGTTTTGAAAAAATTGATGTGAAATTGGCCCTGCGGCCGGAGCAGCGCGCCGGAACGGACGAGGTCTGGGACCGTGCAGAAAAAGGTTTGCGGGATGCGCTGGAGCAAGCGGGCCTCGCTTATGAGGATTTGCCCGGCGAGGGTGCTTTTTACGGACCGAAGCTGGAGTTTCATTTGCAGGATGCAATTGGCCGGACGTGGCAATGTGGAACGTTGCAACTGGATTTCGTTTTGCCTGAGCGTCTGGACGCTTCCTATGTTGGCGAAGATGGTGCGCGTCACCGTCCTGTTATGCTGCATCGGGCAATTTTAGGGACGCTGGAGCGTTTCATCGGAATCATGATCGAAAGCTATGGCGGGAAATTGCCGCTCTGGCTTACGCCTGTTCAGTGCGTTGTGGCAACCATTACAAACGAAGCGGATGCGTACGCGCGGACCGTTTATGAAGCCCTGAAAGCGAAAAATATTCGCGCTGAACTGGATATTCGCAACGAAAAAATTAATTACAAGGTGCGGGAGCATTCCCTTCAGAAGGTGCCTGTCCTGTTTGTCGTAGGTGCGCGTGAGGCGGAAGAAAAAACGGTTGCCATTCGCCGTTTCGGCAGCAACGATCAGGATGTGCAAGCTCTGGAGCAGGCTCTGGAATCCCTTGCAAATGAGGTTAAAGCCCCCTATTAATGCCCTGTTCACTATTCTTTCATTTGTCTTTGATAGATTTTAATGAGCTGTTTTTTTAATAATTTTAAGGAGATTCGACCATAGCCAAACCCCCTTTTCAGCCCCGTAAACCGCAAGGACCGCGGATTAATGACCAGATTACAGCGGAAAAAGTCCGTCTGGTTGGCGCGGATGGAGAAATGCTCGGCGTTTCAAGCCTTTCGGAAGCAATAGAAGCCGCAGAAAATATTGGTCTGGATTTGGTAGAAATTTCCCCCAATGCGGATCCCCCTGTTTGTAAAATATTAGATTACGGAAAATATAGGTACGAACAGCAGAAAAAAGCCAATGAAGCCCGTAAAAAACAGAAAACGGTCGAAATCAAGGAAATCAAGATGCGTCCGACAACGGAAGTGCATGATTACAATGTCAAACTGCGGAATGCGCAGCGTTTTCTGAAGGATGAAAATAAAGTCAAGGTGACGCTTCGTTTTCGTGGACGGGAAATGGCGCATAAGGATCTGGCAATGAATATGCTCAGTCGGTTTCGTGATGATTTGGCTGATTTATCCAAGGTTGAGTTGTCTCCTAAAATGGAAGGCCGGCAGATGATTATGGTTCTTTCTCCCGATTCTACGGGGAGCGGAAAACCAAAAGTCAGCTCATCGCAAGATATGGGAGACACGGCAGACAAAGAAGGGGAATTCCCTTCCGGTGAAGCGGCGTCCGATCAAGAATAATTCTTTCTATATCCGGGTTTTTAAGACGTTTCTTTGAAGAAAAGGGATGTTGCATCCGCCGGTAATCTTTTGAAACGGGGTGCCTTATTTTGGCCTTATTTGGAAAAAGGGTGTTTTTTCGTAAAAAAATAAAATTTTTATTCTGTTTTAAATCAATAACTTAAGTGAATTTTGTTCATTTTCCTTGCGCACAAATTTGCCTTATTTGGTCAAGATGTGGTCTAATTTAAGTATAGCAGGAAACAATGTTAGATAGGTTTTAAAAACATTTTCTTTATTAAAAGTTTCCAGCTTTTAATAACATGATATTCAAAAGGAGAAAAAACATGGTGAAATTTTTAAGAAAGAAAAGTTTGATGATGAGCGCAGCTCTTTTTACCGGAATGGTAAGCGGTGTTGAAAGTGCTCATGCTGCAAAAAACTTCAGCACGATCTCGGATAACATTTCCGAATCCATTCAGGATCTTCCCGGTCTGCTGACGGGTGTGTCCTACATGGTCGGAATTCTTCTGGGGGTTCTGGGGATTTTGAAAATCAAGGATCACGTTGAAAATCCGAGCAACACGCCTCTTCAACATGGTGCTATTCGTCTGGCAGCCGGTGGTGGTCTGTTTGCCCTGCCGATCGTCTACGAAGCCATGCAGGCAACGATCGGGGAAGACGGCGCCAACGCAACATCTGTTGATGCATGGGGCGTTCAGGAGTTCTCTGACGTTAAATAAGTCTTAGAAAATTTAAACATATTACATCGGGGGCTGTCCTTCATTTGGACGGCCCCCGTTCTCTTGATAACGTCTAAAAGCGGTATTCCCGGATTTCAGGGAGGTTTAAGTTTATACGAGGGAATCTATCCACTGAACCAACTGGGCTTTGGACATTCCGCCGATTTTCGTATCCAGAACTTTTCCGTCCTTAAAGGCAATTAAGGTTGGAATACCGCGTACACCGTACTGTGTCGGGCTTTGGGGGTTTTCGTCAATATTGACTTTGACCATTTTGATTTTGCCTTCCATTTCCCCGGCGACCTCGTCAACGATCGGGGAGAGGGCTTTACACGGGCCGCACCATTCCGCCCAAAAATCTACAACGACCGGACCGTTTGCGCCCAGGACTTCATTTTTAAATTCTGCATCGGAAATTTGCTGCGTCATGTATTGTTCCTTTTTAAAAGCCTCTGTTTTGAATATGTATCATACGTTTCTATAAAATCTGATTCGGAAGGGCAAGGGCCAAGGTTACTTGCGCCCTTATAACGAAAGCTCCATAAACCGGGGGCCGTCTGTCCAAATGAGGGCGCAGCGCACAGATCTTTCAGGATATATTTTTTGCAAGGCCGCTTTATACGCTCCCATTTGGGCTTTGTAAATTTCGGGTATATCTTCTTCTGTTTCCGGCGGTGGTCGGTTGGTTTTATAATCCATGATTAAAATTTTATCTTTTGTAATCAAAAGTCGGTCAATTTGCCCTGAAATAAGCGTTTTGTCGTCTAAAAGCCCCGTTACGGGGACTTCTGCCATCGATCCGGCGCCAAAAATGGATAAAAAGTCCGGATTTTCTAAAATGCACATCGTTTCCGTCACGATATTTTCCTGAACGTCTTCGAAAAGGGCATGTCCGTGCTGAATAACGAATTGTTTGGCCGCTTTTGTTCGTTTTTCCGGTGGCAGTTCGGGAAGAATCTGGAGCAGCTTATGGGTCAGGAGTCCCCGCTGGAACCTGTTTTTATCTTTTACATCAAGCGGAGATGCCGCCGCCGGGCTTTCTTGCGCAGGCCGGGAAGGCACGAGGGGACGAGGGGGATGAGGCTCTTCCGGCGCCGGACGGAAGAGCCAGTCCGGTGCCGCTATTGCAGCTTTTTCTTCTGCTTTCCCTTCCTTTTTTCTGTCAGGACTCCCTGTTTCCGGGTTGGAGAGTTGCAGAGTGATTTTTTCCGGTTCCTTTTCAAAAGGAAGAGCTTCAGTGCCGGGGTGGCTTTTTATTCCTGCTTCGACCTCATAATACCAGCTTTCAGGTTGCGGCGCTTTATATCCCGTATAACCGCCGATATACAGCCTGTTTTCGGCGCGGGTCATGGCCACATAAAGAAGGCGGCGATATTCTTCATCCAGCCGCTCTTCCATATTTTTCCAGGCATTTGCGGCTTTTTCCGGCAGGCCGCTTTTCTGGGGAGAAAAAATGGGGACAGGATAGTTGGAGCGGTCCGGCCAGAGAAGCTGCTCTTTTTGGACAGGCTTCGAATTTCGAATGGTATCGGGCAGAATAACAATAGGTGCCTGCAGGCCTTTGGCACCGTGGATTGTCATGACACGTACGGCCGTTCCTGCATTTTCCATTTGCCGTTTAATTTCTACGGAGTCTCGTTCGTACAGGTTTAAAAAGAACTGAAGGTTTGGAATATGGTCTGTTTCGTAGGAAAGGGCCATATTTAGAAATTCATTCAGCGGGTCAATGGCGTCTTCACCCAGCCGTTTTTTCAGGGAACGAAGCCCGCTTTGTTCGTCTGCCGGGCAGGGAGATTGGAGAAGACGGCTGAAAAATTCGTAAGGGCGGGTGATCCCCGCCTGCCGGATCAGATCTTCCAGATAAGACAGAACTGCGGCGTCTCCTTTTTCTTTTAAAATGCTCCAGAGAGATTTCTTCTGTCCCTCTTTTTTTCGGCCATAAGCGACGGCAAAGAGTTGATCTTCATTCCATCCAATGAGAGGCGATTTGAGGAGTTCGGCCAAAGACAGGTCGTCTTCAGGGAGGAGGGCGAAAGAGGCGGCGCTGACAAGGTCCTGTACGGCAAGCTGTTCGTTCAAAATCATGCGGTCGATGCCGCTTACAGGAATGCTGCGGGTTTTGAGCGCCCGCACAAGCTGCCCCATAAAGGCGCTGCGTGTGCGCAGTAAAATCATAATATCACCCGGTTGAACGGTCCGGTCATGGCTTTCGAGTCTTTCATGTCTGACCCATTTTTGAATCGTATTTCCAATGTAATCCGCAAGTTGCGCTGCGCCGCTCTGGCTTTCCCGGATACGGACCGGCGGCTGCCAGCCTTCGTCCTTTTCTTCATTTTTGACGGAGTCGAACAAGGGCCAAAGCTGGACAAGACCGGCCTGTTTGCGGCGATGGGGAATATGATCCAGGACATGGAGCCCGAGTCCTTTGCGCATATGTTCGGGGGCGAAAACCTGATCGACGGCTTGCAGAACGGATGGCGCGGACCGAAAAGAGATATTCATCGGGACCGATTGGAGCGTTTTCTGGGCGTCGCGTATTTTTTGATCGAACCAGCTTTGCATATCGGAAAATTTATCCGGCGCGGCGCGCTGGAAACTGAAAATGGATTGTTTTTCATCCCCCACGACGAAGAGAGTACGTGCCGTATCCTTCGCGCTTTCCCCTGTGAAAAAATCTGCGCAGAGCGCCTTGATAATTTCCCACTGTTCCGGGTTGGTGTCCTGTGCCTCATCTACCAGAATATGGTCAATTCCCTGATCGAGTTTATACATGACCCACGGGGCGATATCCTCCGGTGTCATATTTGTCGATTTGCCCTGCAGAAGGTCCAGAACACGTAAAATCAGATCGTCAAAATCAAGTCCGCTGCACGCATCTTTCAGTTTTTGGTAGGTTGCCAGAACTTCCTGTCCCAAAAGCAGCAAGTCGCGGGTTAGAAAGGCGCATGCGGCGGCTTTTCTTTGTTCTTCCAGTTTTAATAAGCGCTGTGTCTCCGCGCATAAAACGTCTTCTGTTTCGGGATGGGCTTTTAGAACGCTTTTTGTTGCCGGCGTTTTAAAGGGCGTTCCTTCTTTTGTCAGGAAGGCGTTTCGATAGGAAGCGTATGTATGTACGCGTTCGGGGATGTCTGCATCCAGCCAGGTTTGGATTTTAGCGGCTTTGGGTTGATCTGTTTTTTCCGTTCCCTCGGCCAGGGCCGCGCAGGCTTGTTTTAGGCCCCGCGCGTCAAAGCTACTTTCTTGCGCTGCCGCTAAAAGCATATCCTGATCTGTTTTGAGAGGGGGGACATCCAGTATGTTACAAAGCTGTGCGTAGAGCCCGTCTATTCCGAAATGCTTTTCAAGCAGGGTATGGAGCTGTCTTCTTTCGCTGGAAATTTGCTGTATGAGGGCTAAAAACTGATCCTCATTGACGTTTTTGGCTATGTTATGCAGCGCTTCGCCAATCGGGGACCCTTTTTCTTTCGAAGCGCGCGCTAAAACGATATCCGTGGCCTGATGAAGAAGGGCTGTGCTTTGGGAGTCTTCCAGTGCGGAAAAATGCGGCGGCAATCCGGCTTCAAGCGGAAAACGGCCCAATACGGACTGACAAAAGGAATGGAGGGTCATGATTTTCATCCCGCCGGGTGTGTCAACGACACGGGCGAAAAGCCTGCGGGCGCTTTTGATTTCTTCTGTACGGGGCATACGGCCCAAAAGAACGCTCAGGTCTTCCTCCAGCGCCTTTCCATCCATCACGGCCCATGCGCTGAGGCGTTTATTCAGGCGCAGAGCCATTTCGTTTGCGGCGGCTTTTGTGAAGGTCAGGGCCAGAATATTTTCCGGCGGTGATCCGCCCTGCCCCTCTTTTTTAGGCAGTAGCAGACGTAAGAGCCGGTCCGTTAGAACTTTTGTTTTGCCCGCGCCCGCCGAAGCAACGACCCAGGCCGAGTTTTCCGGGTCCGAGGCGCGGCGCTGCAAGACATTCGGGTCAAGATCACGGCAGGAGTTTTTGATGGCAGGCGCCGTTTTCACCATTTTTATGCGGCCTCCTCTCCGATTTCCATTGAGTCCCCATTTAAGGCCACCCATTCTTTTACGCGGGCGAGGTGCTCATAATCATTGTAGCGCGGGGCTTTGTCCAGTTCGGGCAGGCTCAGATAGGCCGTGTTTTTATCACGGAAAGCTTCGATGAGGGCTATCAGCCCGCTATGGGCAGCTTGAAGGGTTTCTTCTACGTTTTCAGACAAGGCGGTGATCTTTCCGCCGTCCCGTCCCCCGTTCAAGGTCCAGTAGGTCAGGACTTTAGGAGAAAGAGACGGGAGTCCGGCTTCTTTAAACCCGCCTTTGGACAGGATAAGTGCTTCAAGGGGAAGTTGGGGAAGGCGGCCATCTTTCATGCCTTTAAGGGAAAACGTGCCGCCGGATTTATAATCAATGACGGCACCGGCGGTTTTATCATGTCCCCTATCTATACGATCGGCGGTGGCACTGAGTGTAAAGTCTTTTCCAGCCGCACATATTACAAGATGTCCCTTTATTTCCTGCACCGCAGGGTTCCAGTTTTTCCGCCAGTCTTTTTCATGGGCGCAAAACCATTCCGCGATATTTTCCAGACGCGGCTGCCAGAAATTCCAGAAGACCGGATCTTTCGATATTTTTTGAACTTCCTCTTTTGCGAGGGTTACAAATTGACGGGGCGCATCGTCCGGCAATTCTTTTGGGAATGTTTTTACGAATTTTTCCAGCGTTTTATGCAGGATATTTCCTCTTACAGCCTCATCCACAGCCTGTTCCAAAGGTTTTAGTTTTTTCAGGCCCAGAATATAGCGCGCATAAACCGAATAAGGGTCATACAGCCATGTTTGAATTTGCGTGACGGGCAAATGATCGGGACGGGCTTCCAGCGGCGGTTTGGGTGCGGGACGTTCCGCGGGCGTAATCTCCTGTACGTCTTTTAAGGCGCCGGCATAGGCACTATGCGGCCCTGCCGCGATGGTCCCGGGAGGGATATCCAGCGCCTGCAAAACCGTATCCAGCCGCTCCAGCCACCGGGACGGGACGCCTGGGGTGCCGTCGACCCGTAAAGCCCGCGTCAGGATAACCTCTTCCGCGCAAAAGCCCTGCACAAAATCATGGGCGGCAAGTCCGGTAGCGCGTTCCGTCGGCGGGAGGCCGAAATCTTTTCTCATCGGGCGCGACATCCATGGATCAGACGGGGGCGCGGGAGGCCATGTCCCTTCATTTAGCCCGGAGAGAATGACGCGGTCGGCTTGTATAAGCCGGGCTTCAAGCTGTCCCAGGATCATTAACCGCGGGTGCATGCCATAGGAAGGGCGTACCGTGACAGTTTTCATCAAGCGGTTTAAAATCGCCTTGTAATCGCTTGCGTTTAGGCGGGGCAAAAGGTCTGCGTGTTGGCCCAGATCAGAAAAGAAGAGGGATGCGGCCTCCCCTTCTTCCCCTCTCCATAAGATTTCAGGCGGGCAAAGCGCTTCGGCCAGGAGCAGGTGCGCTTGAAGGAGGTCCGTAAAACTTTGATCTCCTTTTAAGCAGAGCGTTGTAAAAGGGCCAAAGGTTTTTTCCAGCAGTGCATGAAGGGGAGTTAATTCGGGGACATCCTCGAGTTTTTCCTTCAAAATATCCAGGGAACTGCCTTGAACCGGTCCACGCAGAATTTTATCAAAGGTGCGGATAAGGGACCTGTAGTGAGGGATTTCCCGGTCCATATGACACAAATTGTGCTTTAAAAGGGCAAGAAGCGCGACAGGGCGCAGATTTTCCGTTGCAGCGGCAAGGCCCAACATTAAAAAACTACCCGCAGGCGTGCATGGAAGGCTTTGGCCGCCGGAATCGTCTATCTCGATCCCCCATTTCCGGCAGGCCGTTGCAACGCGCCGCGCAAGATGTCTGTCAGGCGTCACCAGAGCGGCTGTTTTCCCCGGGTCTTCGAGAACTTCCCGTAAAGCCAGCGCGATGAGGGAGGCTTCTTCTTCCTGCCCCGCGCAGTCATAGCGATAGAGGGACGAAAGGCTGTTTGTGAAGGCTTTTTTGTCCTGGCCGGAAGGGCCGAGATTTTGCCAGCCTTCGGACGTGTCCGCCGGACGCATGATTTCAGAGGCCAGATATTGACGGGCTTTTGTCACCGGCCGCAGATTTTCGGTGTGAGGCCATGAAAGTACGTCCGTACGCATACAGCCGATATGAGTTAAAAGCTTTTTCAGTGTTGCCTGGGGATGCGTGTCGTCGAGGGCGTCCCAACTGTCCTGTTCCATGTTTTGATCCAGCCCCGGCAAGACGACACACCCCTGCGGCAGGCGGGCAATGGTTGAAAGCAAAGCGGCCGTGGCGGGAATGGATCCGGTCGATCCTGCCGCGATAACGGGCCTTTCAGGCGGGTTTTTTTGCCAGTAAGTGTTCAGGGCAGACAAAAGACGGTTTCGTCTTTCGGAAGCGGGGATAACATGGTTTTCTTCCAGAACCTTGGGCCAGTGCCGGCTTAAAATTCCTAGAAAATCAAGGGTGATTTGCCAGTGTTTTGCAAATTTTTCCCGGTCCACAAGGTCCGGCAGCTTTTCCAAATCCAGCCCTTCCGTGCAAACCTGGTCCATGAACTGTCCCAGCGCTCCCGCCAGCGCCATATCCTGGTCCGGCCCTTTTGAAAAACCGGGCAAGCGCGAAATGGTGCGGGCAAGAAGAAGCTGTTGACGCAAAGGAGAGATTGCCGGGGGCAGATTGAGCGTTTCTTCAGCGCCCAACAGGATTGAAAGTTCTTCTTCGTCAAGATCGCCCAAGGGCTGCATACGGGGCAGAAGAAGCGGTTTGTTTTCGCTCAGCTGCAAAAAGGCTTCGCGCAGGGTTCGGCAGGCCCGCCGGGTGGGGAGGAGGATCGTCGTGTCCGCCAGACTTTCAGGCATATCATTTTTACGCGCAAAGAGTCCTTTTGCCAGCGTTTTGGCGAAAGGAAACCCTGCGGGAATATTATAGACAGTCGGTGGGGAGGTGGCTGTGCTCATGCCGCGCAACCTTTTTCAAGCGCGGCGTTAACGCGCTCAAGATCTTCCGGCGTGCTGATATGGTGCCACGCGCCTTCATGAACCAGTCCATAAAGCTGTCTTTTTTGTTCCGCTTCATCCATAAGGTCCAAAAAAGAAAAAATGTCTTCTGTCCTGTTTTTGAAAAGGGTGGGTTTCGTGATTCTGACTCCTGCAAACATATACTGCCCCCTTTTTTCTTTATTGCGAACCGCGCGGCCGTCAGGGGTCAGGTCGTAATCTCCTACACCTTTGGTTAAGATCATCCGATCCACGGGTTGCAGCAGAATCAGAATATCCATTTTTTCAGGATCCCAATATTCGGAAAGGCGTCCGAGAGCGGTTTTATCCGTCTTTTCATCCCAGAAAGCATCGCCGTTTATCATGAAAAAGGGCGCGCTTCCCAGCTCTAAAAGGGCTTTTTTTACGCCGCCACCTGTGTCCAAAAGGTCTTGTTCGGGAGAAAAAACAATTTGGGGACATGTTGTTTTTTCCAAATGCTTTTCCAATATATTCCGCAAATGGTGGGTATTGATGACGACTTTGCGAATTTTTTCGGATTCCAGTTTTTTCAGTATGTGGTCAATAAGCGGTTTGCCTCCCACGGGCACCATAGGTTTTGGCATGTGGTCCGTAAAAGGTTGCAGCCGCGAGCCCTTTCCGGCCGCCAGAATAAAGGCTGTATCCGGGGAGGTTTTTGTCATGCCGTTTCCACCGTGATTATGTGTGATTCGTCTTTTTTTGCGGCGAAGAGAATATCTGTCCGGTCTTTTGGCAGGTAGTTTCCGGCTCTTTCCGGCCATTCGATCAGGGCAATGCCGTCACTTAAAGCCTCGTCCCATCCCAGTTCAAAAATATCTTCGGGGTTTTTGATCCGGTAGAGATCGAAATGCCAAATATCGGCGCAAGGGGTTTCATAGGTTTGGACAAGCGTGAAAGTCGGGCTTGGCACCTCCGTATCTTTTCCGCAGAGCGTCCGGATAAATCCGCGGGCGAAAACGCTTTTTCCTGTGCCCAAGTCTCCGCTCAGGCAAAAAACATCGCCAGGCCGGGCTTTAAGGGCGATTTTTGCCGCAAAATTCGCCGTATCGGATTCGCTTTTTGAGACAAAGTTTTTCATCTTTTCGCCTTTAATTCCTTGTATTTTGCGAAGGTTCTCCCTTATACCAGATATCAAATGTCAAAAAACAATAGATTTGAAACCGATGTTGCAATTATCGGCGCGGGACCCGTGGGGCTGTTCGCCGTTTTTGAGTGCGGCATGCTGGGGCTTAAAACCCATGTGGTCGATTCGCTGGAAGAAATAGGCGGGCAATGCAGCGCGCTTTATCCGGAAAAGCCGATCTATGATATTCCAGGCTGCCCGGCCATTTTGGCGGGTGATTTGATTTCAAATCTTGAGGCGCAGGCCGCCCCGTTTCAACCGACTTACCATTTGGGGCAACAAATAGTTTCTATTTGCAAAGAAAGTAGCAAATGGAAACTCATCTCCTCCGGCGGTCTGGAAATCTTCGCAGCGGCTGTTATCGTTGCGGGCGGGGCCGGGGCTTTCGGTCCGAACAGGCCGCCGCTGGAGGGGCTGGATTCTTACGAAGGCACATCCGTTTTTTACATGGTGCGCCGGAAAAGCGATTTTAAAGGGAAAAGAGTTGTGATTGCGGGCGGGGGAGACAGTGCCGTGGACTGGGCGCTTTCCCTCTCTGACGTTGCAGACAGGTTGTATGTGGTTCACCGGCGCGAGAAATTCCGCGCGGCCCCTGAAAGCGCCGCCCGTTTGAAAATGTTGGAAGAATCGGGGAAGCTGGAACTTGTAACCCCTTATCAACTCAAAGGGCTTGAAGGAAACGGGGGCCTCTTAAGCGGCGTACACGTACAGTCCATGGACGGGGAAGGCCGGCTTCTGGAAGCCGATATCCTTTTGCCTTTTTTCGGGCTTGCCACCGATTTGGGCCCTATTTCTGACTGGGGACTGGAGGTAGACAAGCACCGGATCAAAGTTGATCCGTCAAGCTGCGCGACAAACCTGCCCGGAATATATGCTATAGGTGACATTGTAACATATGAAGACAAACTCCAATATATTCTGACCGGTTTTGCCGAAAGTGCGCAGGCCGCCCATGCCATTTATCACCGGATTCATCCCGGCGAGGCGCTGCATTTTGAATATTCCACGACCAAAGGCATTCCTTCCGCTGCGTGATGTTATGCGCTAGAATGAGGAGATGAGACATCTGATTTTCTTGGCGCTGGGTGCCTGTTTTTTCTTTTACGGACCTCCTTTTTCTGCATTGGCGGCGGGGGAAGTTTCCCCGTCTCCCATTTGCGGCGTTTTGTACAATTCCACGTCCTACAAAGTCTATGGGACGCTTTCGACCGACATTGCAGGAGAAAAAGAAGGGATGGAAATTCGGCATACGGAAAGCTTCAAAATAGAAGCCGGAAAGCGGATGGAGTTTTGCTCTCGCGGTCCCTTTTACGAAGGCCGCCGCCTGGAGCTGAGTTTGCGGACACTGTTTCCCGTTTTTTCCTGCCGGACGAGGATCGACCGGGAAATCACAATTTCCAGCCGTCCGAAATCCGAAGGCGGTTACGAGTATTCGGCAGATTGTTTATAGGCTTTTTCAGACAAGGATTGTGTCAAGGCTTACGTTTTAAGATAAAACATTATCAGTTATAATGTTTCTTTTCTTTCTGTCCGTCGGCATATTTCTGGTCGGCGACAAGCCGGGCATATCTTTCGTCTATCTTTTTAATTTCGCTCTTGAATTTTTTCATGTCCTGTCCGGTGAGCTTTTCTCCCGTGGGCAAATTAACGGAACGCGGGTTGATTTGTTGCCCGTTTTTCAAAACCTCGTAATGTAAGTGAGGTCCTGTAGAGCGTCCTGTCGTTCCCACATATCCTATGACTTGCCCTTGTGTGACACGGGCGCCGACACGCGTTTTAATTTTGCTCATATGGGCATAAGCGGTTTTCAGTTCAGAATTATGGCGGATGCGAACGTATTTTCCGTACGAGCTAAAGCGGCCGGCCTTTTCAACGACACCGTCTCCGGCGGCATAAATCGGCGTTCCTGTGGCAGCCGCGAAATCCATCCCTTTATGCATTTTGCTGTATCCCAAAACCGGGTGACGTCTCATACCGAAACCGGACGACATGCGCGCCCCGTCGATAGGCGTTGTCATGAGCGTTCTTTTTAAACTTTGACCGTCTGCGCCGAAATAACCTACCCGTCCGTCGGCCATTTCATAGCGGTAAAGAGGCAATTCTTTTCCGTTTAAGGTTAGCTTCGCGTACAGGATGTCCCCGGTTTTTACAACATGACCGTTGTCGGTTTCAAAGCTGTCATAGAGCACTTCAAGTCCGTCGCCTTTCCGGACATCCCGCTGGAAATCGACATTCCATGAATAAATGCGGATTGCCTCCGTTACGACAGATTTTGGAATACCGGCCTTGGCAGCGCTTCCATAAAGAGAAACTTCGATATTCGTTTTTTGTGCGCGCGCAACTTTTTCCACTTCCTTTTCGTGAAGCTTGGATGAAAACCCTTCTGCGCCACGGTAAACGATCAATGTTTTTACCGAATCCAAAGGGATTTTCATACGTGCAAAACGCATCCCTCCACCGTCCTCCGGCACAAAATGCATGTGGACATCTTGCCCCGCTTTCAAATGACGCGGATCAAAATTCGCCTTCATTGCTTTAATGATCTGGTCTGCTTCTGTTCCTCCGACACCGGAATGCTCCATTACAATGCCCAGAGAATCTCCCGGTTTCACGGTGACAATTTTTTCAACCGGCTGCGGAATACTGCGCGCAATTGCAGAAACGGAGGATAATTGGCCATAAAGACTGGCGTTTAACCGGCTTGAAAAATTTTCAGGAGGGTGCAGGCGCCCGGCTATCTGACTATTTTCTCCTGTTTGGCCATACAGGCGAAGGCCGTCGGGAGAAGAGGCTAAAGATGTAAAGAACGGCGAACTGACAACCAGAAATAAAACAGCCGGAGCGACAATATAACGCAGCCGCAGATATCCCGACCGGGTCAGGACATGGCGTTGCCGTAAACGCAAAATCCGGCCGAGAAAAGAAAGGACTGCAGGGCAGTTTTTTTTGAGTTTTTCAGGCGCAATACTTCCCGCGTCTGCGCAAAACCCTTTCAGAAAAGTAACAACCCGTCTTTTCAACATTATTGCATGCTTCTCTTCTTTGGTGTTTCTATTCATTTTTGATATGTATGAAACCGCCTGACCCAGACCCAGAATCTAGCATAGCAGACGATATGTTCCAACTCTTTCATAAAACTTATGGGTCTGAAATATTTGAAGACGCAGTCTCTAATGGCCACATTTTCCAGAAATAGCATCGTGAGCCGCGCTGCTGCCGCGCAGGCTATAGGTATCTGTTGTTAACGTTCCCCGGCGCGAGGTTCCTTTTACAACCATTTTTGACCCGCCGCGAATCGCTGAAGCGAGACGGTTATCCGTTTCGGCATCGGCGGTCCATGCGGTTTCATCCTGCGTGAAGAGGCTAAAACTTTGCGTTCCGATGGTTACGGTAACTTCGCTGCCTTCTTTGTAAGGGTATCCGGCAATATAGCTGAAAACATTGTTTGTGCCTTCGGCCGGACGGCTGGTGATAAGCGCGTAAATTTTACCCCGGCGGCTATAATCACCTTCGTCTTTTTCGGGTGTCGCCGCCATGTAACAAACCTGATTCCCGTTTTCCATGAATTTATAAACCGACCAGTCGCCGTGTGTGCCGACCAGTTCCGGCTCGGATGCCTGCGCAGCGGAAGGTGCGAGAGGGACGGCAAAAAGAGCTAAAGAGAAGGCTAAAATCAAGGTCCAGAATGTCTTGTCCGATCGAATCATCATTTGTGTTCCAATACTGATTGTTTTTCTCACGTTTTGTGAATGTACGGGGCGGATTAATTTACCGCAAGTCCTTTATTTTATGTTGAAGTTTGTTCTTGTCTTGCGTCGCCGAGTCACATTGTTTTCCGCCGGAATTACAGGCTTTCCGCAAGGGCGGACGGGCCGTTCGGCATAACGTCCCATGGAGATCATCCTGTCATACATGGTTAAAGCGCCTGCCACCCCGACATTGATACAAAATTTTGACGGTATTTTGACAATATGATCGCATTTTTCGATCAGTTCCGGGGACAAGTCTCCCATCTCCGGCCCCAGGACATAAGCGCCGCGTGTGGGGTGTCTAAAAGAGGGCATTTCAATCGAATCCTCCATAAATTCGATGCCTGTCAAACTGCATCCTTCCGGTAAATCCATTTCCTGCACACTGTTCCAGACATGAAAGGGCATATGGTCAAATGCGCCGGAGGTGTCAGAAACCCGGATTTCGTTTATATCAACGACCGGGCGAATAACAAAAAAGAAACTCGCGCCAAAGGCGTGGGCTGTTCGCACCAGATTGCCCAGATTGCCCTCTTTGCTGATTCCTTCGACTCCGATTCCAAAATATCCACGCATATTTTTATCCGTTTATAACCTGTTCGAGTTTATCTATCGCTTCGACCAGTTTTCTTTCCGATACGGCAAAGCACAAGCGAAGCCAGCTTTTACAACACTCTCCGAAAGCGCAGCCTGGCGCGAGGCTTAAGCCTCCCTCGTCAATGAGCCGTTTTGCCAGCGCCATGCAGTCTTCTTCCCCCTCTATCCGAAAGAAGCTGTAAAATGTGGCGGGCGGACGATGCGTATGAATGCGGGGATTTTCTCTAAAACGGTCTGTCAGCAAATCCAGATTGGATCGCCAGGATTCAAGCTGTTGGGCGATGAAATCCTCCCCGTGCCGCAAGGCTTCAATCCCGCCAAATTGGGTAAATGTTGGCGGACCCATATTATCGTACAACGCTATCCCCTGAATAATATTTTCAGATTCCGGCGGTCCAACGAGCCAGCCAAGCCGCCAGCCGGTCATGGCATAGGATTTTGAAAAGCTGTTAATCGTAAACAGAAAGTCGTGATCCTGGGCGATTTCCAGAAAACTCGGGGCGTGGGATGTATAAAAGACGCTCCGGTTGTAGACCTCATCGGAAATAATCCAGATTCCACGTGCCCGGGCAAATTCCAGAACGTCCTTCATCTCTTCCCGCCGCATAATCCAGCCCGTTGGGTTGGAAGGAGTGACGATTAAAATGGCCTTCGTACGTGACGTACATGCCTGAAAAACCTTTTCCAGATCCAGATTCCAGCCGTTTTCATTTTCATCCAGCGGGACCTGTACAACTTTTGCCTGAGCCAGTCCCACCGCGCCCAGAAGGTTTTTCCAGATCGGGGTGATGGCGACGACTTCATCATCTTCCTCTAAAATAGACGTGAGGGCGAGATGCATGGCGCTGCTGCCGGAGGGGGTTACAAAAATCCGGCCGGTGGGCATGTTCAGCCCCATCAGGCGCGTATAATAGGCCGCAATTTCCTGCCGCAGTTCGGGTCTTCCAACCACAGGGCCGTAAAAGGTTTTTCCTTCTTTCATGGCCTTATGGGTGGCACTGGTAATGAAGTCCGGTGTTTTGAGGTCTCCTTCCCCTTGTCCCAGCGACAGAATATCGGGCCTGCGCCACCCGTAACGCAGCATTTCCGCCCCCGGATTAGGGGCAAGCCGTTCTAAAACACCGCGAAAAGGGATGTTTTCCTGTTCGATTTCTTTTGTCACGTTTTAAGATTGGCCCAATACTTCGAGATTTTGATAAAGATCCAATGCTTCGGGATTGGCGAGGGCTTCCTTGTTTTTGATTTTTCGCCCGTGAATAACATCGCGTACGGCAAGTTCGGTTATTTTGCCGCTTTTGGTGCGTGGTATATCGGCAATCTGGATGACGTGCGTAGGCACATGTCGCGGCGAAGCCCCGGTCCTGATCTGTTTTTTAATCCGGCTTGTGAGTTCTTCATCAAGCACGGCTCCCTCTTTGAGACGGACAAACAAAATAACCCGTACGTCTCCCTCCCAGTCCTGTCCGACAGCGATGGATTCAATAACTTCCGGCACTTGTTCCACCTGACGGTAAATTTCAGCCGTGCCGATACGGACGCCGCCGGGGTTTAACGTCGCATCGGATCTTCCGTGAATGATAAAGCCGTTATGCTCCGTGCGTTCAATCCAGTCGCCATGGCACCAGATATGTTCATATTTTTCGAAATAAGCCTCATGAAACCTGGTTCCATCCGGGTCGTTCCAGAAACCGACAGGCATGGACGGAAAAGGTTTCGTGCAAACCAGCTCTCCCGATCCGGCTCCCGCGGGGATAGGGTTTCCGTCTTCATCGAAGACTTCCACCGCCATACCAAGCCCCGGTCCCTGAATTTCTCCGCGCCAGACAGGGGAAACAGGGTTTCCCAGCATAAAACAGGACACGATATCGGTGCCGCCGGAGATAGAAGCCAGATGCACGTCTTTTTTAATTGAAGAATACACGTAGTCGAAACTTTCATGCACCAGAGGCGAGCCCGTTGACGTGATAACTCTGAGGGCGACCAAATCGAAATCTTCCTCGGGACGGATAACGTCCTTTTTCAGGGCGTCGATATACTTGGCGGAGGTCCCGAAAAGCATCGCATTATGCTTGGACGTAAACTCCCACAAAACTTTTCCGTCGGGATAAAACGGGTTGCCGTCAAATAGCAGGAGCGTTGCATTGCTGGCCAGGGCCGTTATGAGCCAGTTCCACATCATCCAGCCGCAGGTGGTAAAATAGAATACACTGTCCCCTTTTTTTATGTCGCAATGAAATTTGTGCTCTTTCAGGTGCTGGAGCAAGGTGCCGCCATGTCCGTGCACAATGCATTTCGGGATGCCCGTTGTGCCGGAAGAAAACATGATAAACAGGGGATGGTTAAAAGGAACGGGATTGAATTCAATCTCCTGCGGAGAGAGATTGTTCAAAAAGTCTTCCATCAGGACGGTCTTGTCCAAACCGTGCAAATCCGGCACGTTTTCGACAAAGGGAACGATAACCGTTTTTTCAAGATTTTCGAGCGCGGGCTGTATGTCCCGTATTTTTTTCAGGCAATCAATCGTTTTTCCGCCATAAAAATATCCGCCAACGCTAATCAGGACTTTGGGTTTGATCTGGCCGAAGCGGTCGATAACGCCCTGTACGCCGAAATCAGGAGAGGCCGAAGACCAGACGGCGCCGAGGGAAACCGTTGCCAGGCACGCAATGATCGTTTCGGGCATATTGGGCATATAGGCTGCTACCCTGTCCCCTTTTTCTACCCCCTGAGCCTTGAGGGCCTGCGCCCACAGGCTGACCTGATCGTAAAGCTGCTTGAAAGAAAGGCTGCGCTCCGTACCCTGTTCATTCCGAAAAATAATGGCGGGGGCTTCATCTCTGCGGCGCAGAAGGTTCTGGGCGTAGTTCAGGCTCCCTTCCGGGAAAAACTGTCCGCCCTGCATTTTATCGGGATTTTTAAGAACGGTGTTGCCTTTTTCGCCAATGACATCGCAAAAGTCCCAGACTTTGTCCCAGAATTCTTCCGAATGATCCACCGACCAGCGCCAAAAGGCGGTATAATCGTCCCCTCCGTGCCCGCATTCGTTCATAAATGCAGCGAGAAGAGTTTTTTCCGGTGCACAAGGCGACCATAGCGGTATATCGTTCTGTTCCATCGGTTTTTGTAACCCTTTGTAGAATAACGCCGAAGATATCGCCATAATGAATCAATTTCAATCATGTTGACTCACCAGATATGGAATGACAAGGAAGGTTGCCCTCACATGACGTTTTCAACATTTATCCGTTTTCCGGTTCTTTTTGCGCTTTGGACCGGGATATTGATGGGAACGTTTTTTTGGAAACCGGTTTCTTCCTATGCCGGATATGGCGATGGCGGCAATCAGACCCCTCATGTTTCCATTCGCCTTGTAGCCGATAAAACAAAGGTTACAGGCGGCGAAAAGATTACCCTCGGGATTGAACAGGAAATTGAAACCGGCTGGCATACGTACTGGATCAATCCGGGAGATTCGGGAACGCCTGCGCGCGTTTCGTGGACCTTGCCCAAAGGGTTTAAAGTATCGGAGCCTGCGTGGCCCATTCCCGGGAAAATGAAAATGGGGCCCTTGGTGAACTATGGGTACGAAGGCAAGGTGACGTTGCTTCAGGATTTAACGCTTCCTGAAAAGCTGCCTTCCGGGCCTGTCACGCTCAACGCACAGATTGATCTTCTTGTCTGCCATGAAATCTGCATTCCTGAAACGCATCAGGCCCAAATTACCCTGAATGGTGCTGAGAAAGCGCAAGCTTCTGTTATTGCGTTAGCTCGCGCCGAACTGCCGCTGGAAACCGGATGGGAAGCTCTCATAAGCGAAGAGAATGGAACCTTGGAAGTGCGTGTGATCGCGGAAAATACAGCGCCTTTTGCAAAAACAGGTTCCATTCATTTCTTTCCGGAAGAATGGGGGCTTCTTGATAATACCGCAAAGCCCGAAGCGCAGATCACAGATACGGGGCTTTTGATTCGTCAAGGCCGGGGGGAAAGAGCGCTTTCGGATGTGCCTACTGCGAAGGGGGTTATTGTTTATCAGGATCCGCAGGGACAAAAGAAGGGCATCCGCATCGCAACCTTGGTTGATTTTTCCTCTGCTCCTTCGTCTGTCAACGGAATTCTTGTCAGTGATATTTCTCTTTTAACGGCGCTTTTTTCCGCGCTGCTGGGGGGGCTTATTCTGAACCTGATGCCGTGTGTGTTTCCTGTTTTATCCATGAAGGCCTTGAGCCTCGTCAAACTTAAAGACAAGGAAATTTCAAAGGCGCGTGCGCATGGCCTTGCTTATACCGCCGGCGTTTTGGCTAGCTTTGCCGTTATTGCGGGCGCCCTTATCGCACTGAAAGCGGCCGGCGCACAAATTGGCTGGGGGTTTCAGTTGCAAAATCCGTTGATGATTTTAACGCTCGCCTATTTGCTTTTCCTTATCGGATTAAACCTGTCCGGCTTTTTTAAACTGACTGCCGGGCGTTTCGCAGGAATCGGAACCTACTTCACGCAAAAACACGGGGTTACAGGGTCTTTTGCCACGGGCGTTCTGGCCGCCCTCGTCGCCACACCCTGTACGGCTCCTTTCATGGGGATTGCCATGGGATTTGCCCTGACGCAGCCTGCCTTGATTGCTATGAGTGTTTTTCTGATGCTCGGTTTTGGACTGGCGCTGCCCTATCTGGTGCTGACTTTCGTTCCGGCCCTGCGCCATCTTTTGCCGCATCCCGGCCACTGGATGGAAACTTTCCGGCAATTTCTGGCTTTTCCGATGTTTGCGTCTGCGGCATGGCTGGTCTGGGTTCTTGCGCAGCAAACAAATCCGATGGGTGTTTTTTCCGCGCTTTCAGGCATGATTGCCCTGACCTTTATGATCTGGCTGGCCAAACTCCGGCCTGAAAAAAGGGCTGGAAAAATTGTTGCACTTTTTTTGATGCTGGGGTCTTTGGGGTTTGTCATTTCGACCTGCACGCTTTCCCGGCACAAGGCAGAGGAAGGCGCATTTGCGGTTTGGGAAGACTGGGAACCCTATACGGAAGCCCGCCTGAATAAATTGTTGCGGGAAGGACATCCTGTTTTTGTGAACATGACGGCGGCTTGGTGCATTACCTGTAAGGTCAATGAAAAAGTGGCTTTATCGACGGAGACGACACGTAAGATTTTCAAAGAAAAAAATATCCGCACTTTGAAGGGCGATTGGACCAACCAGGACTCTGAAATTACAAAATATCTGGCGTCCTATGGCCGCAACGGAGTGCCTTTGTATGTCTATTATCCCCTGCGCGACGAGGAGACGGGTAAAAGGCCGGAGGCCGTTATTTTGCCCCAGATTTTAACAACAAACACCATGACCGAAACCATTCAATAAGATGGAGATACAAACATGACCAAAACTTTTTTTCTTTCTTTTCTGGCTCTTTTAACTCTGGCGGGATGCTTGCCGGAAAGTAAAGTCGAAGCCAAAATCGGTGAAATGGCCCCGAATTTTACAGGGACGGACAGCACGGGCAGTAAAATCAGCTTAAGCGATTTCAAAGGCAGGAATGTCGTTCTGGAGTGGACAAACCATGAGTGCCCTTTTGTTAAAAAACATTATGGGTCCGGAAACATGCAAAAGCTCCAGCAGAAATATACGGAGCAAGGTGTGATTTGGCTGAGCATCGTTTCTTCGGCGGTTGGCAAGCAGGGCTATACAAGCGGTGAAGAAGCGGCCGCTATCATAAAAGAAAAAGGAGCGCATGCGACCGCCCGCATTCTTGATTCCAGCGGGAAGATCGGAAGGCTGTACGGGGCACGCACGACGCCGCATATGTTTGTTGTCAGTAAAGAAGGTATTCTTGTCTATGCGGGGGCCATCGACAGCGATCCCGGCTTTAATCCCGAAGGTATCAAGGGGGCTACGAATTATGTTGCAGATGCGCTGGAATCCCTTGCCAAAGGAGAGGCTGTCAAGGTTTCAGCCACAAAACCTTACGGATGCGCTGTAAAATATTAGCCCTGAAAGACTTTACCCGTTAATGAAAAGCCGCTTTTGTCTGGAAACGCGGCTTTTTTCTACCTATTTCCCCCGCTTTGTATTATGGTATTAAAATTAGAGCTCGATTGGAAGGAATCGGTTTTTAAGGAAATGGCTTCCGTTAAAAAAATTCAGAAGAAACAAACGTCGCAAAAAGCGCCTGCTTTAAAGACCGATGCCGCGTCGCCGCGGCTGATTGCAGATACGCAAGGATGCATTCTTTACGCCAATAGCGCTTTTGAAAAACTCTGCGGCGAGACGTCCTTAAAAGGGAAGGCGCTTGATAAGGTCATCACTTTCGAGCACCCTGAAGACGTTTTTCGAGCAAGTGCTTTATTCGGAGACAAGCAGGAGGGGGCTTTTGATTCTTTGCGGAGCGGGCTGCATCTTTTGTCTTTTCCTGGGAAAAAATCTAAGGAAAATCATAAAGATGCAAAGTCCACCCGCATGCAGTTTGATCGGGTGGAGACGGTGGACGGGCGGTGTTTTTTGATTGCTTCGGCACAGGAACAAACATCTTCGCTTTCTGAAAATATACTTGAGTTAATTAATTATAAGCCCCGTAAGACAAAGTCTGCCCGGATCGCGCAGGAAATGTTTCCTTTTCTGGATATGTCTGACGATATCATGAGCATTTCAGACAAGGACGGAGTCTATTTGCAGACGAATGAAATATTTGTCCGGCAGCTTGGCTATGAAGACCGGGATATTGAAGGAAAAACCTTTATAGATCTTGTCCATCCGGACGATCGTGCGCATGTTCTGGCGTCCATGCAGGGATTGATGCATGCCGAGGACACGGCGTCCGATCTTCTCATCGATTTTGAAGCGCGCATCGTAACCAAAAGCGGAAGCATTCTGTGGATGAACTGGCGGCATAAGCGCGTCGGCGGGCATATCTACAGTATCGGGCGTGACGTTACGGAGATCAAAAAACAGGAAGAGGCTTTAAAACGCCATGAGCGGCAGCTTTCAGAGGCTGAAACCATTGGCAAGATGGGGCATTGGCGCTGGCAGGTCGGTCAAGACGAAATTTTCTGGTCCGATGAAGTCTACCGGATTTTCGGGACAGACCCCGAGACCTTTGTTCCCTCATTGGATAACGTGAATTCCATGCTGCACCGGCGTGATGCCGGGCGCATGATCCAGGCTTTCCAACGCGCAATCATTGCACAAAATGATTACGACATGGATTTTGAAATTCGCGATCCCGGCGGCGAAACGCGTTTTGTTCGCTGCGAAGGGCGCTGTGAACTGGATGAGGATGGCGATGTTGCTGCGCTCTATGGCATTATGCAGGACATTACCGAAGCGGTTTTGCATGAACGTGATTTGCGCACCGCAAAGGAATCGGCCGAGCGGGCCTATGCTTCTAAAACGCAGTTTCTGGCAAATATGAGCCACGAACTTCGCACGCCGCTCAATGCCATTATCGGTTTTTCCGAGATGATCCAGAGGCAGCTTTTGGGGCCGATCGGCACGGAGAAGTATCTCGAATATATCGCCGGTATTCGTGAAAGCGGGGAGCATCTTCTGGACCTTATCAGTGATATTCTTGATATGTCCAAAATCGAGGCCGGAAAATATGAATTGGATCTGGAGGAAATCCGGCTTTCCAAGCTTATCAAACTGTCTATCCATATGATGGAAGGGCGTGCGCTGGAGAATGATATTCATATTCAGGCTGAAATAGATAACGAGGACCTGTTGATTGTTGCCGACAGACGGGGGGTTATGCAGATTTTGCTAAACCTGCTCTCCAACGCCGTAAAATTTTCCAAAAAGGGTGGAAAAATCACCGTTAAAGCTATTGAACGCGAGAAATATCTTTCCTTGCAAGTGCAGGATCACGGCATTGGTATTCCGGCCAACAAACTGAAAACGATTACGAATCCCTTTGAACAGGCCGCTTCACACTATACCCGCGAGCATGAAGGCTCCGGTCTGGGGCTGGCCATTACCAAGGAACTGGTAGAACTTCACGGCGGGACTCTCCACATCGAGTCTACACTTGGAAAGGGAACAACGGTAACCATCCGCTTGCCCTATGATGCTTCACAGGCGTGCCGTGCGCGCATGGAAGCTGCCAAACTGTCTTCTGCTGCTGCGGAGTGAATCGGTCAGAGCTTCCCGTGTTTTAATATGTTGCCTGCCGGAAAGCATGGAGCGCATGGCGTTCGGCCTCAAGACATCCCTGAAGTCCTTTACGAAAATCCGGATATTTCAACACCACGCCCAGTTCGTTTTTAATCTTGTCGTTCAAAACATATTTATTGTCTTCGTAGAAACTTCGTGCGATCGGCGCCATATCCGCTTCTTCATAGGGAATACAAGGCGGGGGTTCTATTCCCAAAAGGTTGCAGGCATATTCAATGACTTCATGGCTGGGACTTGGGTCATCATCCGCCAGATTATAGATGGACCCGGGATTTGGCCGTTCAAAAGAGGCCAGCAGCACCCGTGCGATGTCTTCCACGTGAATCCGGTTAAAAACCTGTCCGGGTTTGTCAATCCTGCGCGCGACACCGGCGCGAACAGAATCCAGCGCCGAGCTTCCGGGGCCATAAATCCCGGAGAGGCGAAAAATGTGAACGGGCAGATTATGAGAACGGTAAAGGGAGAGCCATTGTTCTTCCGCGTTCGCCCGGCGGGAGCCGCGCTGCGATGTGGGCTGGATTTTGGATGTTTCATCTACCTTTCCGCCCCCGCGGTCACCGTACACGGATGTTGTCGAGAGGTATCCCACCCACTCCAGATTCGGTAATTTGATTAAATCGTCAACATGGGCCAGAAAGGAAGGGTCTCCCTTGTCGTTGGGCGGGGTGGAAATCAGCAGGTGCGTAACGTCTTTCAGGACAAGGTACGGGTCGGATAAAGGGCATTCATAATCAAAAATGTGGGCGCGTATACGGCGCAGCAAAAGACTATTTCTTTTCTCCAAATCCCGGGTTGTCCCGGAAAGGGTCCAGTTTTGACCTTTTTTCTGTTTCAGCGCATGACCGAGGTAATCGCAGGTGTAACCATACCCGAAACAAAACAGTCTCTTGTTTATATTGCTTTCGTCCATTCACCCTGCCGCTTTTTTGTTTTTTGCCCCAAGGCTTTATTTCCAGGGGACTTTATTTCGGCTCTTTTAAAAATCAACGTTTTCGTAATGTTCTACCGGCGTAAAGCCGGGAATACGGTCCTCCAGAAGCGCTTTAAAACTGGGACGCGATTTCACCCGCGCATACCAGTCTCTGGCCGCCTGATGTTCCTCCCACGGAACATCGCCGATATAATCCACAGCAGACAGATGCGCCGCCGCCGCAATATCCGCCAATGAAAAATCCTCTCCGGCCAGCCATGTCCGCTTATCCGTTAAAAATCCTATATAATCAAGGTGGTAGTGAATATTGGCATGCCCGGCCCGCACCGAAGGTCCGTGGGGTTCCCCCAGTTTTAACAGCCGCTTCATCATCTTCTCTCCCAGAAGATTGTCGCTGACTTCGTGGTTGAATTTGACGTCAAACCAGCCGACCAGCCGCCGTGTTTCGGCACGCTGGACGGGATCTGATCCCAAAAGATTCACCTGCGGGTAAACTTCTTCCATATATTCGCAAATCACCTGAGAATTAGCGAGCGTGGTGCCGTCCGGTTCTACGAGGACCGGGACGTCTCCCGCCGGATTCATGGCCAGAAATTCTGTCCGGCGCTCCCATATTTTTTCGATTTCCAGCTCAAATTCGAGCTTTTTCTCGGCCAGCAAAACTCTGACCTTGCGTGAAAAAGGGTGAAGCCATAGATGATAGAGCGTTCTCATTATGGAAGACAGCTTACCGCAGCCATGCGGAGAATCATAGCGCTTTATATAAGGCTTATATAAACGAGAAAAGGAAAGCGAAAGGCCCAAAAGATATTTTTCTTGCCGGAAATATGAAATATATGTAAATAATTTGCAGTATTACAACCGGGGAAAAACCAAAAAATGACAAAGGAAGCAAAAAGATTGAGAACAAGGTCCGAGATAGACCATGTAGACGGCAAACCCAGACGCATCCAGATTAAGGAAGCGTTTAGGGCTGCAGGGCCGTCAGGGAGATATGGACCCTGACGGAGGTATCGACGTTTTTCGCGCTTGCCCATTCTTCCTGCCCGATGCCGAAATCCAGACGGTTGAGTCCCAGCGCGCCTTTCATATGCGCCGTTTTCACGCCGTTTTCCCCGGTTTCGATATCGAGTGTAAAAGGCAGGGAGACGGGCAGACTTACGCCCCGGATGCTTAAATTTCCCACCGCGATATAGCGGTTTCCTTGCGCTTTTTCGATGACAATAGTTTCAAACTGGGCCTGCGGGTGGTTTTCGACATCAAACCAGTCTGCCGAGACAATCTGTTCGTCCCGTTCGTCATTTTGGGTTGCGGCAGAGCTCATATCAATACGGACAAATGCTTTGCTGCTTTCCAGATTGTCGGGGTCGAAAATAATATTTCCTTCAAACTTCTGAAAACGCCCGGTAAAGGAAACGCCGTTCATGGCGGTTTCGAATTCCAGCGCACTTTTTTCAGGCACAATCGCCCAGCCATGCTTTCCGATGGCGCTGAAATCGATCTGGGAAGCTTGCTTTTCTGCGCTTTGCGGCATTTGTCCGGAAGCTTCCTTTTTTTCATTTTCTTCCTTTTCTGTCAGGAGGTATCCAACTCCCCCAAAGAAAAGGATGGTAAGTGCAAACAGGATCAGCGCAGATACCGGGGATTTTGAAAACATCATACGTGCCATTGTTGTGTCTTTGTCCAAAGCGAAATGCTTGAAGGCGCCCGCAACATGAAGGGCCAGAGCCGCAAGTAACCCAAAGGCGAAAATTTCATGCGCTTCCTTCATAATTTTGGAAATGGCCTTGTCTTTTTCTATGAGGGCAGGGATCTCCAGACCGAAGAAAGCGACCGGATGCCCTCCGGCATTGGACATGAGAACGCCTGAAAGCGGTAACCCGAGCATCAGGAGGTAAAGCGCAAATTGAACGACTTTAGCGAGCAGGTGTTCCCAATGCGCCTGCGTTTTCAGCGCATCCGGCGCCGGGCTGATAAAGCGCGACACCAACCGGCAAATGACAAGAATCAGGACAACAAGACCGAAAGATTTGTGCAGGCCGTAGACCTGGAATTTTTCAGGACTGGCGGGCATTTCATCCATAAACAAGCCCACCAGCACCAGGCTGAAAATTACCAGCGCCGTTGCCCAGTGAAGCGCTTTGGAGACGGCGCTGTATTCTTCTTTTTTTGTATTTTCAAAATTCATTCGTTTACCACATTTCCGTCCTGACGGATTCCCTCAACTTCCAGATGAATATTTACATCATCTCCGATCATGGGCAAACCGTATTCCATCCCGAAATCAGACCGTTTTATGTTTGTCACGGCCGAAAATCCTGCCACGTATTTTCCGCTAAAGGGATGTTTTCCGGCTTTGTTAAAAACCGTATCCAGTGTGACGGGTTTTGTCACGCCCAGAAGAGTCAGCTCCCCATTGATTTTTGCCGTTTTATCACCCGTAATTTCGATAGTTGTTCCCTTAAAAACCATGTCTGGAAATTTTTCGACATCAAAAAAATCCTTGCTTTTCAGGTGGGTGTCCCATGCTTCATCGTCCATATCAATGCCGGATGTCCGGATGGTGACTTCTACCTTCGATTTTTCCGGTTCTTCGCGGTTAAACTCTATAAAACCGTCATAATCGTGGAACTCTCCTTGTGAATTGGAAAATCCGAGGTGATTCACAAAAAACAGGATTTGTGTATGGGCTTTGTCGAAATCATAACGTTCAACGTCGGCGCGGGCCGGTGAAACGGAAAAGGCAAGGAGTAAAAAAGCCAGTGCAGCTATAAAAGGGCGTCTCATGAAAATTCCTTTGCTATTGTGTTCCTAATTCGTCAACGAGATCGGGTGGGTTTCATACATCCATAGTCCCGCATAAAGGCCCCCGGCAGCAACCATCCAGACAAAGAGTCCGTAGGGCCAGCGCAGACTTTTGTTTTCAAGCAGTTCGCGGGCACTGCGTCCGCGCAAAAACAGATGGATCATAAACAGTCCCCACGCAAAACCGCCAACAAATCCTATAACGCCATAGATATAGACCATCATCCAGTTCTTCTATAGTCTCGCCAAGGTAGAGAATAGGAGATTAACACATTCATGCCATTAATCCATATACTCATTCTGGCTCTAGTTCAGGGGATTACGGAATTTCTTCCGGTCAGCTCCAGCGGGCATCTGGTGTTGCTCCATTCTTTTTGGGAGGGGGGGGCTGTCGATTTGTGCTGGGAACAAAACCGGACCCTTGATATTGGCCTCCATGTCGGCACATTGCTTTCTGTCCTGCTTTATTACCGCCGGGATGTTGTGGCTATGATAGGCGGTCTTAAAAGTCCGAAATCGGACGGAGGGCAACTCCTGAAATATGTTTTTCTGGCGTCACTTCCGGCTGTGCTGGCCGGATTTATGCTGCACAAAATGCAGCCGTCCCTGCTGTGCCTGATAGAAGTTATGGCCTGGATGATGCTGGTTTTCGGGATAGTTTTATGGATTGCCGACCGCTATTTCACGGGGAACAAAGAGCTTTCGGCGATGGGCGTGCGTGACGCTTTTCTGATCGGACTGGCCCAGACCCTGGCTCTCGTGCCGGGGACCAGCCGCTCCGGCATTACCATGACGGCCGGATTGTTTCTCGGGTTCTCCCGCACCGAATCTGCCCGCTTCTCCCTTTTGCTTGCCATTGTGGCCATTAGCGGCGCCGGCACGCTGGGCGCTCTGGATCTTTGGGTTTCAGGGGACCTCGAGCTTGGCATGGATGTGCTGATTGCCGTTATCCTGTCCTTTTTGGTGGGGTGGGGGGCGATTGCGCTGATGATAAAATGGCTTGAAAAAGCAACCTTTACCCCCTTTGCTGTTTACCGTCTTATCTTTGGAACCGCCCTTTTGGGGCTGGTTTATTCCGGCGTGCTTTGAGCCAGAATAATTTTTGTATCGCCGTAGGTTTTTTCCTGCAAAACCGTCAGGCCGCAAATATCCGGGTTTTCTTTTGCGCCCATCTCCAGCAGAAAAAGGCTTTTGTCTTCTATCCAGCCGTCTTGCAGCAATCTCTGGATCGTCCTGAAAAGAAGGTCTTTCCCGTAAGGGGGGTCGAGAAAAACCAGATCTATCCGGCCTGTCTCCTGCGGTTTTTTTGATGGTTTTGTTGCATCTTGCAAAGATATTTTGCTGCATTCTTCCAATTGCAAAAGTGCAACATTTTCTCTGCAAAGAGCTACAGATGCAGGGCTGGTGTCCCAGAAATGGCAAAAATCCGCTCCTTGTGACAAGGCTTCCAGCCCGAGGGCCCCGCTTCCGCAGAACGCGTCCAGAACACGGGCACCCGCCACACCGCCGCGGGCATTCAGCATATTGAAAATGGCCTGCCGGACTTTATCGCTTGTAGGCCGGATATCCCGGCCTTTAGGCGGCTTTAAAGACCGCCCGCGGAGATGTCCGCCTGAAATTTTCATCATTTAAAGACCCCGGGTATCTGGTCTTTCAGAACCTTTTGTTTGACTTCCAGCACGGCGCCTTTGGGGAGTTTTCCGAGGTGAAAGGGGCCGTAGGATATACGAATCAGGCGGTTTACCTTTAGATTCAGGGCTTCCATGACATTGCGGATTTCACGGTTTTTTCCTTCTTTGAGACTCATGGTCATCCAGGCGTTGTCTCCCTGCTGTTTTTCAAGCTCCGCTTCTATCGGGCCGTATTGAATATTGCCGACTTTCAGGCCGTTTTTCAGCTTGTCCAGCCGGTCCTGCGTAATACGGCCATGCGCCCGCACGCGGTAGCAACGCGTCCAGCCCGTTGCCGGAAGTTCCAGATGCCGCGCCAGTTCCCCGTTATTGGTGAGCAGCAAAAGCCCTTCGGTATTCATATCCAGCCGTCCCACGCTCATGACGCGGGGCAGGTCTTTGGGCAATTTGTCAAAGATCGTATCGCGGCCTTTTTCATCCCTGTTTGTGCTTACGAGCCCTGCGGGCTTGTGGTAGAGGAACAGGCGCGTTTTTTCTTTTCCGGGCAGGGCTTTCCCGTCGACAAGGATCTTGTCTTCGCCTGTAACCGTTTGTGCGGGGGTGTCCAGGATTTTGCCGTTCAGACTGACACGTCCCTCGCCAACCCAGCGTTCGGCTTCCCTGCGGGAACAAAGTCCTGCCCTTGCTATAACTTTGGCTATTCTCTCGCCTTTGCTTTTATTCTCGTTTTCCATTATCTAACCTCTATGGAAGACGACCATATCTATATGCAGGCTGCGATGGAAGAGGCTAAAAAGGCACGTCTCAGAGACGAGGTGCCCATCGGGGCCGTTTTGGTCGATTCGCTGAGCGGTGAAATTGTAACAAGAGACGGAAACCGGACAATTGAACGGGCCGATCCCACGGCGCATGCCGAAATTCTGGTTATCCGGGAGGAATGTAAAAAACGCGGTGTTCAACGCATTCCAGAATGTGACCTCTATGTCACATTAGAGCCTTGTGCAATGTGTGCAGCGGCGATCTCTTTTGCCCGCATCCGAAGACTGGTTTACGGTGCGTCCGACCCGAAAGGCGGCGCGATCGAGCACGGTCCCCGTTTTTTCGGGCAACCGACCTGTCATCATAAAATCGAAATTGCTGCAGGCGTTCATGCCGGCCCGAGCGGGCAAATTCTGAAAGATTTTTTCGCGTCAAAGCGTTAGGCCGCTTTTCCCTTTTCTGCGGCGACCGCCCGCCAGCCGATATCGTGCCTGTAAAACCCTTCGGGCCAGTCAATCCTTTTTATGGCTTCATAAGCCTGTTTTTGGGCCTCCTCGATCGTCTCGCCACTGGCGACAATATTCAAAACGCGTCCCCCGGTGTTGACAATATCTCCCGCCTCATTCCGGACGGTGCCCGCATGGAACACTTTGACCCGTTCCATGATGTTGACTTTTTCTGCACCCTTGATAACCGTATTTTTGATATAATCTCCGGGGTATCCGTTCGCGGCCATCACAACACAAAGGGCCTTCATGGAAGACCATTCAATTTTGTCTTCATACTCTGCCAGTTTTCCTTGTGCGGCAGCATAAAGGACATCCAGAAGATCGTTGTAAAGCCGTACCATCAGGGCCTGTGTTTCGGGGTCGCCAAAACGCGCGTTATATTCAATCAGTTTTGGCTCTCCTTCCACGATCATTAACCCCGCATATAAAACACCTGTGTAGGGGCGGCCTTCTTTTTTCATCCCCTCCACGGTTGGTAGAATAATGCGCTCCATTATTTTCTGATGCAGCTCGCGTGTCATAAGATGCGCCGGGGAGTAAGCTCCCATTCCGCCCGTGTTCGGCCCGGTATCCCCGTCGCCAACACGCTTATGATCTTGCGCGGAGCCAAAGGGCAGGACCGTTTCTCCGTCTGTCAGCGCAAAAAAACTGAGTTCCTCCCCTTCCAGAAATTCTTCAATGACAACTTCATGCCCGGCCTGCCCGAAAGAATTTCCGGAAAGCATGTCTTCCGCAGCTTTTTCGGCCTCCTCATGCGTTTGTGCAATAATGACGCCCTTGCCGGCCGCCAGCCCGTCGGCTTTTACAACAACAGGCGCTTTTTGCGCCCGGATGAAGTTTTTCGCTTCTTCAATATCTGTGAAACGCCCATAGGCCGCCGTAGGGATATCATATTTTTTACATAAATCTTTCATAAAACCTTTGGAGCCTTCAAGAATGGCGGCATCTCTGGAGGGTCCGAAGACGGGAATGCCCATCCCGCGGATGGGGTCGGCCAGTCCCGCAACCAGTGGCTGCTCTGGTCCTATCACAACGAAATCGATCTTTTTATCTTTCACGAAGGCCACGATGGAGTTGATATCTTCGGCACCGATTCCCGTACATTTGGCGTATCTGCATATTCCGGCATTGCCCGGTGCACAATAAAGCGTTTCACATTTTTCCGATTGCGCCAGCCGCCAGGCCAGCGCGTCTTCCCGGCCACCACCGCCTACCAATAAAACCTTCATTTTTTGTTCCTCACAGGGTTGAAGGGACACATTATAGTTTTTATTCTTTTAGCATGACAAGAGAGGTATTTCCACCCGCAGCGGTTGTGTTCACGCTGACAACTTTTTCGTTCGCAAAGCGCTGGAGATAATTCGGGCCGCCCGCTTTCGGGCCTGTGCCGGATAAACCGCGCCCGCCAAAGGGTTGCACGCCCACTACGGCCCCGATGATGGAACGGTTGATATAGATGTTTCCGGCATTGATACGCTGGGCCAGATTTTTTGAAAACGAATCAATGCGGCTATGCACGCCGAAGGTAAGGCCGTATCCGCTTGCATTAATCTCTTCAATAACATCGTCCATTTTTTCTGCGGAATAACGGATGACATGAAGAACGGGGCCGAAAATTTCACGTTTTAAGACGTTCAGGGAAGGTATTTCATAGGCAATGGGTGAAAAATAAGATCCCTGTTTCTTCAAAACCGGGTCCAGCGGCACTTCCGCAATTTTTTTCCCGAATCCTTCAAGCGCGGTTTTGTGTTTTTGCAGGACGGCCAATGCCTGCTCGTCAATGACCGGGCCGATATCCGTGTTGATTTCCCGCGGGTCGCCAACACGCAAATGCGCCATTGCGCCTTGCAGCATGTGAATGGTTTTATCAGCCACTTCTTCCTGCACATAAAGAACGCGGCAGGCGGAGCAGCGCTGGCCTGCCGAACCGAAGGCGCTTAATACCACATCGTCCACGACCTGCTCTGTAAGGGCCGAGCTATCCATTATCATGGCATTTTGCCCGCCCGTTTCGGCGATCAGGGGCACAATAGGGCCCTTTTTGGCTGCCAGCGCAGTATTGATTTTCCAGGCCGTTTCTGTCGAGCCGGTAAAAGCAACGCCGGCTGTTTCCGGGTGATCTACCAGCGCCGCACCGGGGCGCCAGTCACCGAGTAGCAGTGTAAGAGCCTGTTTTGGCAGTCCGGATGCCAGCATGAGTTCGCACGTGCGCATCGCAATTACGGATGTTTGTTCCGCAGGTTTGGCAATAACCGCATTGCCCGCCATGAGGGCGGCGGCAATCTGGCCCGTAAAAATTGCCAGCGGAAAGTTCCATGGGCTGATACAGACAAAAATTCCGCGGGAACAAAAAGAATAAACGTTATTCTCCCCTGTCGGGCCTTGTAATGTGGTGCCGTCTTCCTTGAACAGGGCGCGGCCTTGCTGCGCATAATAACGACAGAAATCTACGGCTTCACGCACCTCTGCCAACGCATCCGGAATTGTTTTTCCGGCTTCTTCAACGCATAGCACCATCAATTCCGCCCGGTTTTCTTCCAGCGCATTTGCAATTTTCTCAAGAATTCGGGCGCGTTCCTCCGCCCGCGTCTGGGACCAGACCTGATGTCCTGTCTTTGCCGCCTTGAAGGCATCTACAATCCTGTCCTCGTCCGCGTAATGAATATGTCCCAGCATCCTGTCCCGGTCGGCGGGGGAAAAGACTCTGTTTCTAACGCCTTTCTGGTGCGCTTTTCCTGTGATCATCGGCGCCGCCACATAATTGGGGGAGAGGTTTCTTGTGCGCATGTTTTGCAGCAATTCTTCCAGAATGTCGGCACTCGACAGGTCTAACCCTCTGGAGCCCTTGCGCTTCTGCCCGTAAATATTTTCAGGAAGAGGAATTTTGGGATGACTTTTGGGCTCATTTTGTTGCGCCTTCTGAACCGGATCGGCCGCCAGTGCCGAAGGCGTCGTATTGGCATCAAAGACCCTGTTTACGAAAGAGGAATTTGCGCCGTTTTCAAGCAGGCGCCGTACCAGATAGGGTAGCAGTTCTTCATATACGCCCACCGGGGCATATACACGAACCGGGATTTGTGTCTTTCCCAGAACGTCTGCATAAAGCGCGTTCCCCATCCCAAAGAGTTTCTGGAATTCGAACCCGTCTTTTTTGTCCCCCGCCATATCAAGGATTGCTGCGACGCTGTAGGCATTATGCGTACCGAACATCGGATAGACATACTTCCTGTTTTGCAGCAATTTTTGTGCACAAACCAGATAGGACAGGTCCGTATTGGATTTGCGCGTATAGACGGGGTAATCGGGCAAAGATTCAACCTGTGCCCGCTTGATCTCGCTGTCCCAGTAAGCGCCCTTGACCAGCCGGACCTGCAGCTTTCGTTCATACGTTCGCCCAAGCCCCAGAATATGATCCAGTGTTGAAACGGCGGTTTTTTGATAGGCGGCAAGTGCAAGCCCGAAGCCCTCCCAGCCTTTCAGCTCAGGAGCGGCGCAAACGGTTTCAATGATTTTCAGCGATATTTCAAGGCGTTCATACTCTTCGGCATCTACCGTTAAAGGAATATCTTGTGCGGCGGCTACTTCACAAAGCTGCAGCAATTTTTTTGAAATTTCGGGGATGCAGATATCGCTTTGTGCAAATTCATAGCGTGGATGAAGTGCGGAAAGTTTTACGGAGATTGTGCTCTTTTTGGCCGATTTTCCGGCCTTTTCTATCGCATCGAGGTAGTTTTCAAAATATTTTTTTGCATCCTCGGATGTACGCGCGCCCTCGCCGAGCATATCGTAAGAGATATGGTAGCCCTCTTTTTCCAGAACCTGTGCATTCGTGATTGCGCTATTTATGTTCTCTCCCAGAACAAACTGACTCCCCAGCAGGTTCATAGCCTGCATGACGGCCTGCTGGATGAGAGGTTCTCCCAGTTTTGAAAAGAGGCTGTTCATGGTGCCGCTGCTCATGGATAGCCCCAGTCCAGCGGCCTGTGTCATCCAGTCGCTGTTCTGCCCTTTTTTCTGAATAGTCTTAAGCCAGTTCGTTCCTGCCACTTTATCGCGGATCAGCGCCTTGGCCGTTGGTCCGTCCGGAACACGAAGGAACGCTTCCGCCAGACACATCAAGGCAAGGCCCTCATTTGTATTCAGGGAATATTGTTGAAAGAAGGATTCGATGCTTCCGGTTTTCTGAGGGGTTTTTCGGATGGTTTCGATCAGTCTTATCGCCTCGTCCCGCACGCGTAAAGCGCGCGCATCGCGCCAGTCCAGGGCGGAAAGAAGATCGTGAACGCACTGATCCTCGGATGGAAAAAGAGAGGGAGAGATCTGTTTGTGCATATTCCAAGCCCTTATCTTCAAATATCTGCTCTTATTGCCATCCGTAAGAAACCTTAAAAGACCGGCGACGTGCCTGATGATTGTTCAGGATGACACAAGCATTCAGATTCTATACCATTCTTTCCCATGGCAACAGAGACAACAACAGACTTGTTTTCGGATTCCGGAAAAACAAATATTCCGGAAATGGGAGTTGGAGAGCTTGCTCTTTCCCTGAAAAAAACGCTGGAGGAAACCTTTGGGCGGGTGCGGGTGCGGGGAGAGCTTTCGGGCCTGAAACTGGCCGCGTCCGGCCATCTTTACGGCGATATCAAAGACGAAGAGGCTGTGATTAATATCGTATGCTGGCGGGGAAGCGTCTCCCGCCTGTCTGTGAAGCCGGAAGACGGGCTGGAGGTTGTTATTACGGGAAAGGTTTCCAGTTATCCAAAATCTTCGCGCTATCAGATCATCGTAGATTCAATGGAGCTTGCCGGAGAAGGCGCACTTCTCAAAATGCTGGAAGACCGGAAGAAAAAACTGGCTGCCGAGGGCCTTTTTGATGCTGCGCGTAAAAAGCCTCTGCCTTTTTTGCCGGAAACCATCGGTGTGGTGACCTCTCCCACGGGCGCGGTCATCCGTGATATTATCCACCGTATTGAAGACCGCTTTCCCCGCCCGGTTTTGCTCTGGCCTGCTGCCGTGCAAGGGGAGAAAGCGGCGGCTGAAATTGCAGCCGCAATCCGTGGTTTTAATGCATTGCCGGTGCCGCCGGATATCCTGATTGTGGCGCGGGGCGGCGGTTCTCTCGAAGATCTCATGGCTTTTAACGAGGAAGAGGTGGTCCGCGCGGTGGCTGAAAGTGATATTCCCGTGATTTCCGCCGTGGGCCATGAAACGGATACCACGTTGATTGATTATGCGGCGGATCTCCGGGCTCCCACGCCCACGGGCGCTGCAGAAATGGCGGTGCCGGTCCGCATTGATCTGATGGCGCAGGTAAGGGAAGATCAGGGAAAAATGATCCGTGCGATGCAGCGCCATCTCTCTGATCTTAAAAATATTCTGGAGACAGGCGCCGTAAGACTTGGCGATCCGCAGCGTTTGCTGGAGATTAAAATCCAAAATCTTGATTTCCTGTCCGGCAATTTACAAAGCCGTTTTGAAAAAATCCTGCAACAAAGGAAAAGTAACCTGAAGGAAACGGCGGCAAAACTTTTACATCCACGCGCGCGTCTTGAAGGAATGGGTAAAATCTTGATGCTGCATACAGAGGCTTTGTACCGTTCGCGGGGCGCTCTTTTGAAAGAGCCTCAAAGCCATCTTGATCAGGCAGCGCGTATGCTGGAAAGTCTCTCTTTTAAACGGGTTTTAGAGCGCGGATTTACCGTTTTGCGCGATTCAAACGGCGCTCTTGTTACCAGGGCGGATCAAACGAGGGAAGGCATGGGAGGCGAAATAGAGTTTTCCGGGGGCGAAAAAGTTGGTATTACACTCGGAAAACGGCTAAAACCTTAGGAAAATAAACATTTTTACGATACAATGAATCATGCGCGTACCGTTAAAGAAATTACTGGACCATCTGGGCGTAGGCTATGAACTTCTGGCCTACGAGACTTGTCCATGGTCGGTTTACGATGAGGAAAAAGCCGTAACGTGTAGCGCCGAAGTCCGTATGGGACCGGATGAAGATGAACTGGAGATGGAAATCCAGACGATGTCCGACCTTCCAAAGGAGGGGGCCCTCCCTGTGGAACAGGTTTTCTGGGCTTTTGCCAAACCGGTTACGAACGATAAATGGGAAGTCACTTCCATGAAGATCAGGGGGGAAGAACAGGCGGGCAGTTTTCATGGGTGGGATGAAAAGGGATGTAATTTCTTTCATGCCTGCGTGCAAGACCTCAAGATGAATAAGTTTCCGGATATTGAGGACCTTCTCAATCGGGAAATGAAATCCGGCGGCCATTTCGGAGGCGGCGGACAGGGCGGCAGCAGCAAAGCGCCTAAAATCAAGCCGCAGGCACTGATGGGGCTGAAAGGCGGACGCGGTTTTTAGCGGTCTTTGCGGACTAGGTTGGCACAATCATCTGGGCAACAATGATACCGTATTCGTTTGCCACAGCGGAGAGTCCTCCTTCAGCCGTATCTCCGATGGCCCGGAATACCCATTCCGATCCGACCCGCTCCATTTCACCAACCAAAAGGCTGGTTTTTCCCGCTTCCAGATTTTCGTCCAGATTGAACCGGAAAAGCTCATGGTTTGTATCTTTGTTTACAAGGCGGAAATAAACGTTTTTAACCTGGTCGAAACTGTTGTCCGTTAAATCCAGGTCATAAATCGAAACGACAAAGACGATCTTCAAAACATCGAAAGGAAGGGCGTTTAAGTCGATGAAAATGGTTTCATCGTCGCCATCCCCGGCTCCTGTCCGGCTATCGCCCATATGACGGACGGCGCCGTCACATCCGGTGAGGTTATTGTAAAAAATAAAGTCTGTATCCTCACGGGTTTTTTCGTGTCTGTTCAGCAGAAAGACGCTCACATCCATATCCGGCGGATCGCGATCGAATTGCTTGAAATCCCATCCGACGGCGGCAATGGTTTCGTTCAGGGACGGATCCAGATACTTCAAATTAATTTCTTCACCCCGCGTGACGAATTTTTGTGCGCCGATAGCTCCAAGCTCGACGCTCTTGCGCTCGGCATGGGGATCGAAGTCGTCTATTTCATTATGATGTTCATCGTCATCTTTCATGGAAAGGCTCCCACATTCTGTCTATCCCTGCGGAATTAAATCTCTGCCCAAGTATAACCCATAAATGGCACTGATGTAGAGTATATATGCCAGAATAAAGAGAATTCCAATTCCACGATTCAGCTTCCGATATAAAAGCAAAATCACTGTGAAGATGGCAGAGACGGCAAACATTACCCATATATCAAGAGATATAACTTGCGGCGCGATTTCTGCCTGCTGAATGGGTTTTACAAGGGCTGTTACGCCGATGATGAGCAGGATATTGAAAACATTCGAACCGACGATGTTGCCGATCACAATATCCGTGTGGCGTTTCATTGCGGCAATGAGGCAGGTTGAAAGCTCCGGTAGGGAGGTGCCCAGTGCGATGACGCTCAGACCGATCACGTCTTCCGGAACACCGATAATGGTGGCTGTCACTTTTGCTCCACGCACGAGAAATTCGGCTCCCAGAGCAATGCAAGCCAACCCTGCAATCAAAAATCCAACTGCTGGCACCATGGATTTGAATTGCGGTTCTTCCATATCTTCGACATCTATTTTCCCTTTGCGTGCCAGCCAGTACTGCCAGAAAACATAAGAAAATATGATGGCAATCATGGACATACCGGCAAGGCGGGTTATATCCCCGTAGAGCATAAATCCCATCATAAGAAGGGTTGCAAACATCATCATGACCAGATCCCGCATCAAAGCCCGCGGCAGGACCGTCAATGTCGTATAAAAAGCCGTTACGCCAAGTACAAAGAGAATATTGGCGATGTTGGAGCCGATCACGTTTCCTGTCACGATACCTGCGGACCCCACCATATTGGCGTTGATGGAAACAATCAGCTCCGGCAGGGAGGTGCCCATCGCAACAACGGTAAAGCCGATGACCAGCGGGGAAATGCCCAAACGTCTTGCGACAAAAACGGCGGCGTCAACCGTCCATCCTCCCCCGCGCAGCAGCATATACATGCCAAGGCCAAGCGCGCCGATGGCGAGAATGAAAAGCTGCTGGGTGTCGCATTCGATCATGGAGATTTTCCGGTTTTTTATAAAAGATTGTTTATTCTTATGAAGTTAAAACTTTTTAGCGTTTTGCGCCCTCTTCCCATTGCAACCCGAAACCAAAGGCCCGGTCCATGGATTCGTGACCGGGGAAATATTCCAGATAGGTTGTCATGCGGATACCACCGCGTATGTTTTCCAGTCCGGCGACCGCGCAAAGGTCCATTTCATCGCGATGTGCGTGAAGACTTACAACCATTGGTTTTTCGCCGGGAACGCGGACCTGAATTTGTTCGTTTACCTCTTCAAAATCATCTGCACCTTCGTAAATATACAGGTAAATCAGCACGCGTTTTATATCTTTCCAATGTCCGCCGTTGATGGTGATCTTTTCGTCTTCTCCTTCTGCTTCTCCGGTTCGTTCGTCACCGGACAAAAAAATGTAAGGCGGTTTGTCATAAGCGCCAAAGTTTTCTCCGAACGCCTGAACAACCCCGCGTTCTCCGTTTTCGAGTTCATAAAAACAGCCCAGATCCAGATCGACATTTTGTTGGCGCGTGACCGTTTTGGTTTTGTTCAATAATTTACCCAAAAGCCCCTGTTTTTGTGTTTGAATTTGCCGTACATCCCATGCGACGCCGATTTCAAAATCCCGCAAACCACCCATAGGAGGATTCACGATCGCCGTTTCACCGGGCTTCGATAGAAAAGAGGCGTCCTGGTTTTCGTCATACGGACTGATAAAACCGGAGGCTCCTTTTCCGCCATGTTCTGAAAACCTTGCACGGCTTCGTGTGGCCTCCATCAACGAGTCTCTTGAACTTTGGTCACCTGTCATGATGTTTCATTCCTTTGTTTCCTTGGCCACTATATGCTAAACGAAGGAGGCTTTAAAGCTTTAGGAGAAAAAGACAATGGCTTCTTACCAGTATGTTTATGTGATGAACGGTCTGACGAAGGCCTTTTCAAACGGCAAAACTGTTTTAAACGGCATTACCCTGAGCTTTTTGCCGGGGGCAAAAATCGGTGTTTTGGGGCCTAACGGCGCCGGAAAATCGACTTTGCTTAAAATTATTGCCGGACGGGACAGTGAGTTTTCCGGGGAAGCATGGGCCGCAGAAGGGGTCCGGATCGGTTATCTGGAACAGGAGCCGGAACTTGATGAAAACAAAAGCGTTTCCGAGAACGTCATGGAAGCGCTGGGCGAGATTAAAACCAAGCTGGACCGCTATAACGAGGTTGCTCTGGCTATGGCGGATCCCGATGCGAATTTTGAAGCATTGACGGAAGAGATGGGCGCGCTGCAGGAAGAAATAGATGCTGTTGACGGGTGGGAGCTGGACCGTACCGTCGAAATGGCTATGGAAGCCTTGCGCTGCCCGCCGGGTGATGCGGACATTAAAAACCTCTCCGGGGGTGAAAAGCGCCGTGTGGCGCTGGCCCGCCTGCTGCTGGAGAAGCCCGATATTCTGTTGCTCGATGAGCCGACCAACCACCTGGATGCTGAAAGTGTCGCATGGCTTCAGCGTTTTCTCTGCGAATATGAAGGCACCGTTATCATGGTCACGCACGACCGGTATTTTCTGGACAATGTCACGGGCTGGATTCTGGAACTCGACCGTGGAATAGGCATTCCGTACGAAGGAAACTATTCTGCCTATCTGGAAGCCAAGTCGCGGCGTCTGGCGCAGGAAGCGCGTGAGGATAAGGCCAGACAAAAGACCTTGAGCCGCGAGCTGGAGTGGATTCGTCAGTCTCCCAAGGCGCGGCAGGCAAAATCCAAGGCGCGTGTGTCTTCGTATGAACAGCTTCTGGCGGAGTCTGAGCGGCAGGATGTTCGAACCGCCCAGATCGTGATTCCAACACCGCCACGTCTTGGCGATCTTGTGATTGAAGCCAGGGATTTGCGGAAAGGGTTTGAAGACCGGCTTTTGATTGAAGATTTATCTTTTAAGCTACCGCCCGGCGGCATCGTCGGTGTGATCGGTCCGAACGGGGCAGGCAAGACAACCTTGTTCAAGATGATTACCGGGAAGGAAAAACCTGACTCCGGCAGCTTTAATGTCGGCGAAACCGTCAAACTTGGCTATGTGGATCAAAGTCGGGATTCTCTCGATTCGAACAAAAACGTCTGGGAAGAAATTTCAGACGGGCTGGATATTTTAAAACTTGGCAAAATAGATATGCCCTCGCGGGCCTACGTTTCCGCCTTTAATTTTCGCGGGCCGGACCAGCAAAAGAAAGTCGGGCAGCTTTCCGGCGGGGAAAGAAACCGCGTTCATCTGGCTAAAATGCTCAAAAGCGGGGCTAATGTTCTTCTTCTGGATGAGCCGACAAACGATCTGGATACGGAAACGCTTTCGGCGTTGGAAGAGGCTTTGGAGCTGTTTCCCGGCTGCGCCGTAGTTATTTCCCACGACCGGGCGTTTCTTGACCGCCTGGCGACCCATATTCTGGCTTTTGAAGGCAATTCCCACGTGGAATGGTTTGAGGGCAACTATGAAGAGTATGAGCAGGATTATCGCCGCCGGATGGGCCATGAGGCGGACCGTCCGCATAATATCAAATACAAACCCTTGCGTAAGACAGGATAGGTTTTTCTCCGGCGGATTTGCCGGCGCGTCTGTGAAGCGGATTCGGAACGGTAAAAGGGTGTAAAAAAACCTATTTATATCAGATCGTTATGCTCTATCTGTCTAAAAGTCTTATCCTTTCATCAGAATTGGAAGTACAGGGCGGCGCTATGGTATACTTTAAAATAAGTCGGATTGCGTGGATGACGCGCGTTTAAACGGCGGAAAAACGGGAAACAGGGGGACAATCAGGGTTAATGACAGCGCTTGCGAAAGAGGTTTCGGCGAAAAAGGTGGCAAAATATTTCCTGTTGCCGGGTATTTTGCCGCGCGCTAGAGAGCTTGGCGGGTCGGGTTTCGGGTATCTGGCGTTTCTGATTGCCATGGTCTATAACGCGGTTCGCATTCTTCCTTCTACGCATCCTTATACCAATCCGGCCAATATCGGAACGTTCGGTCTGCGCCAGGTGGTTGGGGCTGCGGCGAATCACGTTGTTATGGACCGGAAGAACATAGATCAGATTGTTGTCTTTTTCGGGATTCTGGCCGGTCTTGTCATTCTTGTCCTGCAATTTGTTCTTCTCCTCCTTATGCTGCTGAGCGGGGAGGCTTTTGCTGCGGGGGCCGTTGATGCGGCGGCCGGATTTGAAGGGATATTCAAAACGCGGACTCCCGAAGACGATATTGCTTTTATGCTTTTGGACCATGTTTTTGGCATTCCCGACTTTTTTGGATCCAGTGTGGCAACGGGAACGCCGTTTCATGTGGCTCTTCAGGCCCTGTTCGAGTTCTATAATCTGGCTATTTTGATCGTCGCCGTTCTGGTGTTTTTATATTATGTCGTCGTGGTTGTGGCGGAGACGGCGCAAACAGGCACGCCCTTCGGTCAGCGCTTTTCCCATATTTATGCCCCGCTGCGTCTTGTTGTGGCGATGGGGCTTCTTGTCCCGATCAATTACGGCTTTAACGCCAGCCAGTATATCACACTGGTTGCCGCGCGGCTGGGATCCGGCATGGCCTCCAACGGCTGGATCGTTTTCAACAGGGCGACAGAGAACCCGATAGGGCAGAAAAACGCAAGTCTCATCGCGAGTCCGCAAATACCGGATGCGGACGGTCTGGCGGAATTTTTCACCGTTGTCCAGACTTGCCGCGAAAGTTATAAAATCATGCGCGGGATGGATGGTGTGGGCAGTAACGGTGAAATCAAAGCCTATATCGTGATTGGCAAGGAAGCTTTGGATTTTATAGAGACAGATGTACTGACAATAAGGCAGAAGCTTAAAAACGGGGACATTGAAGTCGTTTTTGGTGAAAAAGCTGATATGCACAGCACCTTTGCCGGGAATGTTCGTCCCTATTGCGGCAAGCTGAATATTCCGTTTTCAGCAACAAATCCGGAAACATTAAGCAACAAATCCGGAAAAGTAGATGCTGGTTATTCTGCGTCCTTGGGTCCCGAGTATATTCAGGAGATGTATTACAGGCTTGCCCAGTTTGGTTACACCATTATTTTTAGCAAATATCTTGGTGAAAGAATGGCGCATGCCAACCACCCACATCACAGTCGAGCAAATCCTTGTATCCATGTAGACTTGTTTCATGATGAGGAAACCTGTAAAACCACCTATAAACCCCCTTCTCCAGTCAAGCAGGAAATGAAGCAGCTTTTTAATACAGTCTACAAGACAGGAATTCAATCTGTTCTTGATAAGACGCGCGAAGCGGCAGATTTTACAATGCCGGAAGATATTCTCAAGCGCGGCTGGGGCGGCGCGGGCATCTGGTACAATAAGATTGCGGATGCAAATGGGGCTATGACCGCTGCCATTAAGGGTATTCCAACGCCAAGCAAATATCCGGAACTTATGGAAGCCGTTAAAACCGCCCAGGCCAAACAAGGGGGGACCAACAAGCCGTGTCAGAAGTTCCGGCCTAATCTTGGGGATGGTAAGAACGTTGATTTTGATGCCCAAGGGGTCGACATGACCGTTCTGGGCCCGATGAACGCTGCTTATGAATATTGGACCTGTGATCCTGCACTGGAAACGGGAAAGGGCTCTACGGGAAATATTATATGGGATGCCATGCATATTATTTTCGGGTCTAACGGTCTTTTTGATTTGCGGAAAAATAATGCCGATGAAGTTCATCCGCTGGCGGCTCTTGTCGCCATTGGCAAGTCTTTGGTCGACAGCTCTATCCGGAACATGGCTTTTTCTATGGGAACCGCTGTTTTTGGCGGGTTTGGAACGGCGATTGAATCCCATTGGGGGGCGTCTCTTCAAGCGGCGAGCGAAATGTTTACCTCCATTGCGCTTATCGGCCTCATTGCCGGATTTATCCTCTATTACATCCTGCCGTTTTTGCCCTTCATCTATTTCTTCTTTGCGGTCGGTGCCTGGGTCAAAACAATTTTTGAAGCCATGGTGGGGGCACCGCTTTGGGCGCTGGCGCATTTGCGCATCGATGGAGACGGGTTGCCGGGAAAATCCGCCGCCAATGGATATTTGCTGATTTTTGAAATTTTTGTCCGCCCGATTTTAACGGTTTTCGGTTTGATCGGCGGGATGGCTATTTTCACGGCCATGGCTGTTATTCTGCACGATCTGTTTGCCTTCGTCGTTTATAACATCACAGGAACGGCGATGGATATGGGGTCCGGAACGGACATGCTCGGGGTCTCGGCCGGAGGAACAGGCGGTACGGTAGATGACGGATTGACAGAGTTTCGGCGCTATATCGTAGACGAATTTTTCTTTACGATCGTTTATGCCGTTGTCATGTACATGATGGCGCTCGCGTCTTTCAAGATGATTGATTTGGTGCCGCAGCAGGTTTTACGTTGGATAGGTGATGCTGTCTCTACCTTTGCGGATCAGAGCGGAGATCCAAAAGAAGGCCTTGTTAAATATGCCGCCGTTGGTGGATATACGGTCGGCGGACAGGTTATGGGGGCCGTCAATACGGGTCTGAAGGGAACAGGCCAGGCGGCAGGGGCCCTTGCTATGTTAGGGCAAAAATCTCAAGCGAAACCATAAAGTTAGGTGAATAATTTGATGGAAACACAGACGATAACAAAAGGCCAGATTTTCCGGTATATCTTTATGCCGCAGGTTTTGCCGCGTTTTCGTGACCTCACAAAAGGAGGTTTTGCCCATCTGGCTTATTTCATGGCTCTGGTCCTTCGGGCGGCCAATATTTTGCCGGACCATCATCCTTACCTGAAACCGGCAGCGGTTGGAAATTATGGTATGTATAACGTGATGAGCGAGGCGGCGTCTCATCTTGTTGTCAGACGAAACAATATCGATCAGGTTATCGTCTTTTTTGCTATTTTGGCCGGTATCGCCATTTTGTTTGTCCAGTTTTTTCTTCTGCTTGCCTCGTTCCTGATTAATCCGGCCTCTGCGGCGATTAGCCTGCCGGACAATCTGTTTATTACCGAGAATTATAAAACGGATATTGCTTTCCGTCTTTTAGATCGCGTTTTTGGCGTGAAGGATATGTTCAATTCTCAGGACGCCGATAAAATCGGAGAGTTTCATGATGCGCTGCACGGTATGTTGCAATTCTACAGTGTTGCTCTCCTGGTGGTGGCCGTTCTGATTGCTCTTTATTTCGTTTTTGCCATTGTGGTGGAAACGGCGCAGCATGGCACACCTTTTGGAAAAAGATTCAATCATGTTTGGGCGCCTATCCGTCTTGTGGTGGCGATCGGCCTGCTTATCCCCGTCGGACAAGGCTTGAATTCCGCACAGTGGATCACGCTTTACGCTGCCAAGTTTGGCTCCGGTTTTGCTACAAACGGCTGGATTCTTTTTAACGATACGCTAACAGGAACCTATCTCGGCGAAAAAGAAACATTGGTTGCGATGCCCAATGCGCCGGAGCTTATGGACATTGCGGAATTTATCATGATTGCCAAAACATGTATGTGGGCCGAGTCCATGAAAAACGGTAAGGATGATATTAATGCTTATCTCGTCATAAACCCTGCGGAAAGACAAGGGATCCCTATGGGAAGTTATGAGGATGCTTTGGAATTTTTTCATAACGGAGACATCCGCATTCGTTTCGGAGAGCTGGATCCAGAATCATATACAGGATTTAAGGGATATGTCTTTCCCACGTGCGGCGAACTGGTCCTGCAGACAACGGATATCAGGGAACCCGGTTCCAGGAAAATACAGGAGTTTTATTATGAGCTTATCAGGGATCTTTGGGTCAACGATATTGAGAATATGGAGGCCTTCTCTATAGCTTATGTGGAGCGTTATGCGCATTCGGAGATATGGGAAAATCCGGACGCATCTTTGCCTCAGGCCGATTTTAAAGTAAAGGTTCAAAAAGAACTGGAAGAACGGGTGAGTAAGGCTATTGAGGAGGCCGTTGAGGCCCAGAAAGGCTCGAAAACCTGGGAAAAGGATAAAGAAAAAATAAAGCAATGGGGCTGGGGCGGCGCCGGTGTCTGGTATAACCGCGTTGCCCAGATCAATGGCGCTTTGGTGGCCGCCGTTATGAATGTGCCGCGCAGAAAGCTGGATCCCGCTGTCATGGAATGGACCCGGCAGCAACACTATCAGCAGGATAAGAAAACACCTAACAGCAAACGCTTTGAAGCCAATTTGGCCGATGGACGGGAGATCGAATATCTTTACGAGGGCGACAAAACGATAGAAGAGACATTGAATCACGTTTATGAGTTCTGGAACGGGGAAGGGTTCAGGACGGACTCGCTTGCGGGCCATACGCGCCTGACCGGAAATATAGTCATTGATGCCATTAATGCTATTTTGGGTACACATGGTTTGTTTGATATTTGCAGAAATACAAATATTCATCCCTTGGCACAGCTTTCCCAGGTCGGAAAGGGCATTATAGAAGCCGCTATCCGAAACTTGGGTATCTCTGCCGGGGCGGGCGTATCCGGCGGGCTTGCCGCTTTGTTTGAACAGCATTTTGGCGCGGCGCTGGGAGCGGCTTCGAGTTTCTTCGGGACCATGGCCAGTATCGGCATTATGATCGGGTTTATCCTCTTTTATGTCGTACCGTTCATGCCGTTCCTTTATTTTCTCTTTGCTGTGGGAGGCTGGATCAAAGGATTGTTCGAAGCGATTGTCGGCGTTCCTCTCTGGGCGCTGGCTCATCTGCGTATTGACGGGGAAGGCTTGTCTGGTAAGGCGGCGGTCAACGGGTATTTCCTTATCTTTGAAATATTTATCCGGCCTATTTTGATTATTTTCGGTCTGCTTGCTTCCATTTCGATTTTTGCCGCCATGGTTAAAGTCCTGAATGAAATCTTTTATCTTGTTGTTTCCAACCTTTCCGGTTTTAACCCTGAGACGGCAGCCGTTTGCGGTAAAAGCGGCACGGCAGCGCCGGAAGTTGGAAGCAAGGAATTTTTCCGCAGCCCGATTGATGAATTCTTCTTTACCGTCATTTATACAATTATCGTTTATATGATGGGAATGGCGTCCTTCAAACTGATTGACCTGATTCCAAACAATATCCTGCGCTGGATGGGGTCGGGCGTTTCAACCTTTGGAGATCAGGCGGGCGAACCGGCCGAGGGTCTTGTCATGAAAATGTCGGTTGGCGGGTCGGCGATGGGCTCTTCTCTGGCACAAGCGGCTCAACAGGTTAAACAGGGTATTGCTGCTGTTACACAGGGAAAAAAATAGGGGGATAGAGTGAAATATGCTGGCAGAAATCGGCATTACAAGAAAAAGCGTTTTAAAATATGCCCTCCTGCCGGGTATATTGCCGCGTGTAAGTGCGCTCGCAGGATCGGGCTTTTATAATCTCGCGCTTCTTGTTGCAACCGTTTTTAACGCCGTACGCATTCTTCCGGACAATCACCCCTATTTAAGAGCGGATTCTCTCGGGACTTACGGTTTGCGCCATGTGATTGCGGAAGCGGCCAATCACATCGTTCCTTGCCGGAAGAACATTGACCAGATCGTTGTATTTTTTTCCATTCTGGCGGCCATTGTCATTTTAGTTTTGCAGTTCATTCTGATTCTGATTGCTGTTTTTATATCACCCGCCCGTGCGGCAACGATGCCGACAACATATTCGGAATTTTTTGTTACACGCGCACGCGCACCGGAGACAGATCTGGCCTTTCGGGCGCTGGATATGGTTTTTGGCGTTCCGGACCTTTTTAATTCAAAGGAAAGCGTAGGGACGCCTCTTCAGCTTGCGCTGCAAAGCCTGTTTGAGTTTTATAGCTATGGCCTTCTTCTGGTCGGGTTTTTTATCATTCTGTATTTTGTTGTGACGATCGTTGCGGAAACCGCACAAACAGGAACCCCTTTTGGCAAACGTTTCAATCACGCCTGGACTCCCATTCGCCTAAGCGTTTTTTTCGCCCTTTTGCTTCCTGTCACGTCGGGATTAAACGGCGGACAAATGATCTCTCTTTATGCGGCAAAATACGGGTCCGGTTTGGCAACGAACGGATGGCTCAAATTCAATGAAGTCCTTAATAGCTCGGAATATCTTGGGAAGATGGAGACTCTGTATGCCAAGCCCAATACACCGGAAATGGCCTATCTTTACGGATATATACTTCTTGCCCGTACGTGCCTCTATGCCGAAGGGCGGGCGGCAAGACGAAATATTGAGGCTTTCGTTATATACGGCCCCGGCCCGGAGGATGCCAAGAAATTGTCTGAAACGACGGCTTCAAATGTCTCTGAGGAAACAGAAGGCGGGGATATTCACATTCGTTTTGGTGAGCAGGACCCGATTCTTTATAAGAACCGAAGTGGCAGTGTTTACCCGTATTGCGGAGAGGTTGTTTTAAAGACATCGGATATGGCGGAACCCGGCGCAACCAAAATTCAGGAGGGATATTACGATCTTGTCAAAGAACTCTGGGAGGGTGCTTTTGACATTGATAAACATGCTAAAAATTTCAGCTTAAAATACTCATCCGTTGAGCCAAGAATACCGGAAACACCCATTCCCGATGCAAAATGGAAAGCGGAAACCTCCAAGGGTATCCAGGAAAAGGCTGAAAAAATTATAGAGGATGGTTTGCAAGCCCAAAGAGCCGGAGGAAACGTAGATCCCGATGCGGATATGGAGATTCTCGGCTGGGCCGGGGCGGGCATATGGTACAACAAAATTGCCCAGAAAAACGGCGCTTTGACAACTGCTGCCATGAATACTCCCGAGCCGATCCTGATGCCGTCCGTCATGGAGTGGATAAAAAGCGAAAAGGTCAAGCAGGATAAAAATGTTTCGGCGTCCGATACCTACTCTCCTTCCGTGTCTGACAACCAGTTGGTAGAATTTGAGTATCCGGAAGACCATGATAAGGCGCGTGTTCTTCATCAGGTTTCCGATTTTGTCATGTCGGAGGGAATTCGGCAGGACGATATGGCCTCCCAGACAAAACTGACCGGAAATATCGTGATTGACGCCATCAACCTTCTGTTTGGAACCAGAGGTCTGTTTGAGATGTGCGAAAATACGGATATTCACCCTTTGGCACAGCTTGCCTCTCTTGGAAAAACGATGGTGAATAACGCAATCGGGATGTTTGGCGGGTCCATTTTTGCGGGAGCTGCGGGCGGATTGGCAAAACTTTCGGAAGCATATGGCGCTGCAGGAGATACCCTCTTTGCGCTGGCGAGCTTTTTTACTGCTGTGGCCAGCATTGGGTTGCTCGTCGGCTTTTTGCTTTTTTACGTGATTCCGTTTCTGCCCTTTATCTATTTCTTCTTCGCCGTTTCAGGTTGGGTCAAGGGCTTGTTTGAAGCGATGGTCGGTGTTCCTCTCTGGGCGCTGGCTCATTTGCGTATAGGCGGAGACGGTTTGCCGGGCGAGGCCGCCATGAGCGGGTATTTCCTGATTTTTGAAATATTTATCCGGCCCATTTTAATCGTTTTTGGGTTGCTGGCATCCATTGCAATCTTTGCCGCAATGGTTCGGGTTCTAAACGACATTTTCTATCTTGTTATTACCAACCTGTCGGGCCAGGACCCCCTTTCTACAACCTCCTGCTTTAGCGCACCTGACGGATCGGGAGGTATCGATCCCAAGACGATGTTCCGCGGTCCCCTGGATGAATTTTTCTTCACGGTTATCTATGCCATTATCGTTTATATGATAGGAATGTCCTGCTTTAAGCTGATCGACAACGTTCCCAATCACATTTTACGCTGGATGAATGCAGGGGTGCCTGCCTTCAATGATAAAAGTTCGGATCCGGCAGAAGGTCTTGTGAAATATATGGCTGTTGGCGGAGGCCGCATAGGACAGCAGCTTCAGGGCGGCATGAAAGACATGGCCGGAAATCTTTCGGGTATGTTCAAAAAGGGGGAGGACGGCTAGAATAAAGGCTCCCGTTCCTTTTGTTTCCTTCCCGTAAACAAAACCTCATCAAGAGGACCTGTCTTCAGAAGGTTCTTCTGTTTTCAAAGACGAACGGTATGTATGGAAGGCTACTGGCCGCGCAAATGGACGAGAAGCGCCTGCATTTCTCCGCCGCCGCGCTGGATGACGCTTGAAAAATCGCTGCGCTGGGTCAGGGACATGCTCACGCCCTCAATAATGACGTCAACAATTTTATACTTTCCCTGCTTATAGCGAACCCGCCAGTCCACACGGATCTTGGAGCCGGAAGTCGGGACAATAAAGGAGGTTACGATGCTGTCTTTTGTTCCGTCTTTTCTGGTCTCACTGACTTCCAGTGTCTGGCCCTTGTATTCGCTAAAGCGTGCGGAATAAACATCTACGACCATATCTTCAAAAAGGCGTTGATATTCTTGTTGCTGGGCGGAGGTAGCCGTTCTCCAATACCGTCCCAGAGCAAAACGACCAATGGTGCTCATATCGAAACTGTCGCGCAAAAGAGTACGGAATCTCTGTTCTTTTTGATTTTGAGTCAGTTTGGTATCTCCCAGAAAACCGATAGCTCTTTGTCCCATATCGTCTACAAATTTTTGCGCGCCGCTTGCCATTTTGTCGCCGTTCTCTACGGCTTTGGCGTCAAGATTAGCGATTTTCACAAGATATGACGGATGAGACGAGGACGTCTGGGAAGGGCCGGTGAGGAAATATCCCCATTCGAAAGAAGCCGCTTTTGACTCCCCTGTCACGAGGGCAAGAGAAAAAACGAAAAAAACAGCGCTTAAGAGGAATTTTATACAAACAGTTTTCATTTTGATCATGCCCTGCCCTTAAAAAATAGGTTCTTTTTCCACTATGGTTTTACCGCGAAAAATATCAAAAAGCAATCAGGCCAAACTCTTTCATAAGCCTGGCCTGATTTTGACGGGAGGAAGACTCCCGGATCAATCGTAATCAGGGATAGACGGTCCACCCATCTTATCCGGATCTTCGTCGTTAATCAGGGCCTGACGCCGCTGAATGTAAGCGCTGCGCAGGGCCGCATAATAATCGAAGGAATTGCGGCGCAGATCGTCAATAATATCCAGCAGCTCTTCACGTTGGTCGATAATACCGGCTCCGACACGTCCGTAATGCCATTCCTCGCGATGGGTATTAAACAGGTAAATCCGCAAAGGATCGGCATATGCATCGACAAGGGTTCCGGCGCCATCACGCAAGGTCGTTGGGCCGAAAATAGGCACAACCAGGTAAGGTCCGTTTCCAATGCCCCATGTGGCGAGCGTTTGTCCAAAATCTTCAGGTTCATAGGCAACGCCGCCCTCCGTGGCAAGATCCAGAATACCGCCGAATCCGGCGAGCGTGTTTACGATCATGCGAAGCGTGGAATTGGCGGTTCCTTCCACATCACCTTGTAAAATCTGGTTTCCGATAATGATCGGGCTTTTCAGGTTCCGAAGAAAATTACGAAGCCCCAGACGGAAAGCTTTTGGCGTCGCTGCCCTGTATCCGCGGGCGGCCGGTTCTAAAATGGCTTTATCAAGGGCTTCATTCACTTTCAGGGACCGGCGGTTTGTTTCCTCGAAAGGATCGCTTACGAGTGTGTCCCCCACGTAAACGTCTCCGCCGCCGCTGGTTGAACAGGCTGAAAGGCCCAGGCAGGCAAATAAAACCAGCAGGAGGTAATACCCGCGCCTAAAACATTCCTTATTCTTCAATTTTTTCATCGCTCTGTTAGCCCTAAATCCATTTGTTTTTCTTTACTACCGTTCGAGTAAACCACGATTTAGGTTCACGCAAGGTTAAGATTACTTAAAATTTTAACTTTTTATTCGATTCATAACATTCTGAAAAATAAAGATTTTCAGAGCATCCTACAATAATTGCTTCGGAAAGGGTTGCAGGTCAACAGTAAAATTAACCAAAGTCAAACCTCACACAAAAAAACTTAGCCGTCTTCAAGGGTCATCATGGCCCCGACCCCTAGAAGAAAACAGATCGCTGGCGGAGACCAGGCCGCCAAAACAGGCGGCAATTGCCCTGAAGCGCCTAAAGCCTGCAAAAAGCTTGAAATAAAGAAGACGATAAATCCGATAACAACACCAATAATCACGAGCATGGCCGTGCCGCGAAGTCTCGGCGGTCGTAGCGATACCGAGGCGGCCAGCAAAATCATGGCCGCAAACATCAATGGCTGGGCCAGAAGTCTTTGGAAGTGGATTTTGAGACTTGTGGCATTGAATCCTGTCGCTTCCATTGTGCTGATAAATGCTCTTAATCGCCAAAAAGGGATGGTTTCCGCTGACGCAAAACTGTCTTCGATTTCCTGCGCTGTCAGGTTTGTCGCGAGCGAAATCAGGTCCGCCTCTTCGGGTAAATTGTGAGGGGCATTGACTGTGGCATGGCGGAATTTCCACTCTCCCGGCGCCAAAACAGCTTCCTTGGCATCAATCCGCCGTAAAAAAGTGTCCTGATTGCTAAAAAACAGGGAGATTGTATTTTGCAGGACCCATTCGGGCATCTTCACGCCGGAAGCGTGCAAAATCACGTATCCGTCCCCTTCCGTAGACTGGCGGAGCCAAAGTCCTTGCTGGGAAAGGCTAACCAGGCTTTCCTGACGTTTGAGATAGGAACTTTCAAGACTTTCAAAACGGGCCAGAGAAAGGGCTCCGAGGGGGTTTATAACTGTAATTTGTAAAACACCGATAAGAAGCCCCACCCCGATTATAGGGCCTAAAAACTGCCAGACGGAAAGGCCTGCCGCCCGTACAACGACCAGTTCATGTCTCCGGGTCAGGTGCCAGAACGTTAAAATGGCGCTGAACAGGACCGCAAACGGCAATACCATCTGGCCGACTTCGGGCAGTTTATAAAGCCCCATCTGGAAAATCAAAAAAAGGGAAATGTCTTCGTGCTTTGTTCCGCGACGCAAAAGCTCAACGGTGTCGAATAAGTAAATAATGCCCAGAAGGACAAGCAAAAGGCCGCAAAAATTAACCGTATATATCCTTGCCAGGTAGCGGCTTAACGTTGAAGGAAAGAACTGTTTCATACTGTCCCCGAATTCATGGTTACTTTTCTTGGGTAGAGGATTTTTTGGCGCAGATTTTCGCTAAAGCCGCTTAAGAGAAACAGTCCACCGAGCATGGGCCCGAACACAAGGAGGTACATTAAACCCAGCCCCCATATATTTTTAACAGCCAGATTATAAGTGCCAAGATAAAGCCCTTGTATAAGGATGACCCCTGCAACTGCTAAAATGATCCGGCGGGTTTGTCCCCGGCGGTTGGTCGGTCCCAAAAGCAGGCAGACAAGAGCGAGAATCGTAAAAGACAGTGCCAGAAAGGGGCTGACAATGCGGCGGTGAGCTTCAATAAGAAAATTATGTTTGTTTTCCATGTCCCTTTTTATGTTTGTATTCGGAGTCAAAAGCTCTGCAAAGGTTCGTTCATTGGGTTCTTGCCAGCGCTGCCGCACGGCTCCCGCACTATCAGGCAGGTCGATCGTATAGCGCTCGAAATCCAGACGGCCGAGCGCGCCTGTTTTGGGGTCAAAATCCTGCCGGGAGCCGTCGTAAACTAGAACCTGCTGCCCTTCGTCCGTGGTTACGATGACACCGCGTTTGGCAAGGATTGTCACCGGATTTTTAAGCTCGGGGCGGCTGTCATAGACCAAAATTCCCTCGATCTCGCCTTCTTTTGTCCGGTGGCGAATATACACCGTCGTGTTTTTTCCGATCGTGTTGAAAACGCCCTCCCGAAAAAGAAGGGTTGAATACTGAGCCTTGATCACCTGGCGCATCTGGTTCATTCCTGCCAGGGACACGGGGGCGAGCCATGTTGTGATTCCGAGCAGGATAATTGTCACGACGGTTGCAACAACAAGGGCCGGACGGGCGAGATGCATGGGAGACAGGCCGGACGCCCGCATTACAATGAGTTCGCTATCCATATTCATCCGGTTGTATATGAAGATGGTGGAAATGACCAAAGCCAGAGGCAGGATGACTTCAAAAAAGCGCGGGAGGGCCAGCGCCGTCAAAACCCAGAAAACGCTTCCCGAGGCGCCGGAATCAATGATGAGCTCCAGAAACCGTAAAGACTGGGTCAGCAAAATAATCATGGCAAGCGTCAGGGCCGTAAAAACGGTTGCAATGATAAGGCTTTTTAAAAGATATCTGTCAAAAACCATGGATTCTCTATGGTGCTGTTCCTGTAAAAACACTTATATTGGAATCAAGCTGCATAGACAAACTGTATAAACAGGCCAAATATCATGACTCTTAAAATATCTTTTGCAAAAACACCCAGGGCCGCATCCGAGACGGCCGTAATTCTTGTCTTTGAAAAAAACAGGCCCGATACGGCGGTCAAGGCGTTAAGCAAGGCAACGCAGGGGCTTGTTACGCAGACGTTGAAAAATCACCGGGCTTTTAAAGCCAAAAACGGACAGGTCCTTTCCCTGACACCCGGCAAGGGAGAAAAATTCCGGTTTGTTATGCTGCTTGGAGCGGGAAGTCCTGAAAAGCTTGATGCGCGGGCTTGCGAAAAGCTGGGGAAAGAACTCTTTGCGGCCCTGAAAGACGCGGGGGCGGAGCGTGTTACCCTGTTTGCGGGGGCTGGAAAGGAGGGCGCGGCAAGCCTTGCGCTGGGCATGAAGCTTGCTTCCTACAGTTTCGACAAATACAAGTCAGAAAATAAGGGACAGGATAAGTCTTCTGTGGTCAGGGAGATCGACCTTATTCTGGATGGACATAAAGCGGCGGCAAATCTTTATAAAGGGCACAGCGCCACGGCAGAGGGTATTTTCCTTGCCCATGATCTGGCCAATGAGCCGCCCAACACGCTCTATCCTGCCAGCTACGCTAAAATCATCCGTAAAGAACTTGGCCCCCTCGGGATTAAAATCGAGGTTCTGGATGCCGGGAAAATGAAGCAACTGGGTTTTGGAGCGCATCTGGCTGTGGGACAAGGATCCGAGCGTCCGCCTTGCGTTGTTGTTATGCGCTGGAACGGCGTGGGGACAGGTAAAGGCAAAAAGGCGGCCCTTCCGCTTGCTTTTGTGGGGAAAGGCATCACCTTCGATTCCGGCGGGCTTTCCATTAAGTCCGGCGAGGGCATGACAAACATGAAAAAGGATATGGGCGGTTCGGCAGGCATTGTCGGCCTTATGAAAACATTGGCGTTGCGCAAAGCGAAGGCAAATGTCGTGGCTGTTGTCGCTCTGGCTGAAAATATGCCCTCTCATAATGCGTACAGGCCGGATGACATTATTAAGTCCCTCTCCGGCAAAACCATTGAAATTCAGAACACGGATGCAGAAGGGCGTCTTGTTCTGGCCGATGCGCTGACATACGTACAGCGCAAATATAAGCCCCGCTTTGTGATTGATATGGCGACGCTCACCGGCGCCATTGTGGTGGCGCTGGGATATGAATATTACGGCGCTTTCGTGAATGATGAAAAGCTTTGGAACCAGATAGAGAAGGCAAGTCAGGACACAGGCGAAAAATTTTGGCGGATGCCGCTGGATGAAAGCTATCGCAAGGAAGTCGAAAGTAAAATTGCCGATCTTAAAAATATGGGAGGCAGCCGCTGGGGCGGGGCTTGCAGCGCTGCGGGCTTTTTAGAGCATTTTATTGAAAAAGGGCAGGTCTGGGCGCATCTGGACATTGCCGCCGAAGCCCTGCGCGGCAGTGATAAAGCAGGTACCTATGGCGTACGTGTCTTGAACCGGCTGGTGGCGGATCACTACGAATCATGACGGAAATACGTTTTTATCATTTAAGCGTTCAGAGCCTCGATCAGGCTTTGCCGAAGATTCTCTCTAAGGTACTGGAAAGCGATCGTCGCGCTCTTGTAAAACTCACGGATGAAGAAGACGTCCGGAGAATGAACGATTTTCTCTGGACATACAGGCCGGAGAGTTTCCTGCCTCATGGGAACAAAAAAGACGGGCATGCTGAAGATCAGCCTGTTTTTTTAACGGATAAGGATGAAAACCCGAACGGCGCCCAGGTTCTGGTTTTAACCGGTGAGGCGGTGCATCAAGATATAGATAAATTCGATTTATGCTGCGAAATGCTCAACGGCAACGATGAGGCAGCCGTTAGAGCCGCCCGCAAGCGCTGGAAAGCCTACAAAGACTCGGGCTTTGACGTTACCTACTGGCAACAGACAGACGGCGGCAGCTGGGAACAAAAAGCCTGAAAGCAGGAAAGGGTCAGTTGGACTGTTTTTTCAGCCATGCAATCACAGCCGCCCGGTCTTCGTCTTTCTTTAGTCCGGCGAACGTCATTTTGGTTCCCGGAGCGTATTTTTTAGGCTTTTCCAAAAAGGCATAGAGCTGTTCTTCCGTCCATGTATCGCCGCCATTGGCTTTCAGGGACCCTGAATACGCAAAGCCCGGGGCGCTTTCTTTTTTACGGCCCACGATTCCCGAAAGGTTGGGTCCGACACCGTTCTTGCCGCCTTTATCAAACGTATGGCATGCGGCGCAGGCTTTTGCTTTCTTTTCGCCCTTGGCTACATCTGCATTGGCGATCATCTCTCCTAAAGAAGGGGCTCCTTCTTCTACGGCAGGTTCGGGTGTTTCGGTTGCTTCAGCAACCATTACTTCCTCCGTTTCTACCGCTTCTGACGTTTTTGTCTCTTCTTTTGCTTCCGGGGGGGCTATCTCTTCTGCAGCCTGGGCTGTTTCGACAACTTCGATTTTAAAAGCGTTTTGCTTCAAGGCTTCCGGCTGAACCATCAGGTTTGCAACGAAGCCCGCTGTGTAGGCAACTCCTCCGGCAATCAACACCGCAACCAGAAACTTACCGAATTTTATAGCGCTCATGAGAAACCTCACCCTTTTCTTTCTTAATGAATGACCTTGCGTTTTATTCCTAAGCCGGAGAATATACTATGAACGTTGAAACTGTCGAGAGTATAAAGGAAAAATAATGGGCAATATAATTGCATTTCAAGGATTTTCCGGTGCCTATTCGGATATGGCCTGCCGCAGTGTTTTCCCGGATTGGGAAACGATGCCTTGCGAGACTTTCGACGATGCATTTTCCGCTGTTCAGGGTGGGGACGCGGAGTTGGCCATGATTCCGGTCGATAATACACTTGCCGGGCGGGTGGCCGATGTCCACCATCTGATGCCCAAGAGCGGGCTTTATATTATCGGAGAGCATTTTCAGCCTATTGAACATTCCCTTCTGGGAATTAAAGGGGCAAAGATAGAAGACTTAACGCATGTTCACAGCCATATTCACGCGTTGCCCCAGTGCCGGAAGATTATCAAGGAACTGGGGTTAAAGCCGCAGGTCCATGCCGATACGGCCGGCGCGGCCGAAGAAATTTCCAGAAAGGGGGAGAAGGCCCACGGGGCCATTGCTTCGGAACTGGCCGCCAGAATCTATGGGCTGGACGTCTTGAAAAAAGACGTACAGGATGCGGATCATAATACCACGCGTTTCCTTGTTTTGGCCCGTGAAGCCCGCGTTCCTTTGCATAGCGAAGCGGAAGACTGCCTGACCAGTTTTATTTTTCGTGTACGTAATATTCCCGCTTCCCTTTATAAATCTCTTGGCGGTTTTGCGACAAACAGCATCAATATGGTAAAGCTGGAATCTTATGTGGATGAAAATTTTCAGGCAGCCCAGTTTTATGTCGATGTTGTCGGGCACCCTGAGGACCGTTCTTTCCAGTTAGCCATGGAAGAGCTTGGCTTTTTTGCGGAAGACGTGACGATTTTAGGCACCTATCCGGCTCACAGATTCCGAAAAAAACTTTTAAGCCAGGAAGGAATGTAAGCGGTTTACTGAAGGATGCGTGCTGCGGTGGATTCGTCAACCGGGCGGCAGGTGACCAGACTGTTTTGAACGATCTTTTCAAACTCTTTCTGTTGTTCCTGACTTTCAAATTCAAATCCCATGAGGGCGCGGCCGATAGCTTCCCCGGAATAGGCGTAGTTGAAGTAACAGACATTGGCGATTCCCGATACGTTGCGGAGAAAATCGCGTAAGGCGCTTTTGCGTTCCGGGAAATGAACGTGCATCAAAAGAGGGGCTTTGAACAGGGCGGGATTGTAATTAATGATCCGGTAGCGGACGTCCGGCGCCATGGTAACATCTTCGAATTCCGTTCCGCTTTTGTTTAAAACATTTTTAAGCGTGGCAAAGTGTGCCGGCGTGGCTTCCAGCGCGATGATGGGCCATGCCTCTTTTTCGTCGACCTTGCCATAGAGGAATTCAGAAACATTTACGTCTTTAAAATGTTTATCCAGCAGGTTGAGCAGCCCTCCTTTTTCTTCGTTCAGGTGAAAACGGAGGTAATGACGGTGCGCGCCGATGGCGCTGCGGCTTGCAATCAGGGAAAGCTTGCTGAAATCCATATTGGCGCCGCACAGGATAGACAGCATTTTTTTGTCCTGAACTTCATCGGGATTGTTTTCCGCAAACTGGATGACTCCGGCGAGGCCCATCGCGCCGGCAGGTTCCGGGATAACGCGGGAGGCTTCCCACATACGCGCAATTGCGGCGGAGACTTCTTCATTCGTAACGGTGATGTACGCGTCAATATATTTCCGGCAAATATCGAAGGTCAGATCACCCGGGCGTGTGACAGCCGTTCCATCGCAAAATGTGTCCACATTCTCCAGGGTGACAGGTTTTCCGGCTTCAATCGAAGCTTTCATGCAGGCCTGATCCACCCCTTCGACACCGATGATTTTAATGTCCGGATTGTGGATTTTCAGCCAGCTGGAAACGGCGGCCGCCATTCCGCCTCCCCCGATCTGGACAAAGGCATAATCAAAAGGGCCTTTTCCCGAGAGCATGATTTCATCCGCGATCGTGGCCTGTCCCGCAATGGTATAGAGGTCGTCGAAAGGGTGTATGTATGTGTATTTGTGCTTTTCGCAGTATGCTTTTGCGGCTTTTCCCGCTTCGTTGTATGTGTCGCCGATCAGGATGATTTCCGTCGTGTCCCCGCCGTGACGTTTCACGGATTTTTGTTTCATCATCGGGGTGGATTCGGGCATAAAAATTTTAGAGGTCAGGCCAAGTTCTCTCGCTGCGAGGGCCACACCCTGCGCATGATTTCCAGCCGAGGCTGCCACAACCGTTTGACAGCCTGTCTGTTCATGGTGGATCAGGACGGCGTTATATGCTCCGCGCCATTTATAGGCGTTGATAGGCCCCAGATCTTCGCGCTTGATAAAAATCTGATAATTTTTTTCGTCATTACTGATTTCCTGTAACGGCGTGCGGTTTCCTACACGATAAACCCGTGTACGGGCCCGTAATATTTCTTCAAAAAGTTGGTCTTCAAGCTTTTCAATCATAGGAGTGTTTTTAACCGTCCTTTTCATGAAAGTCGAGGGGACTTTGCAGACTATTTTCCGTCAGGATAAGCGCCTTGATTGCTGCGGTTTCGCAGCGCAGGATTGTCTCTCCGAGAGACACGGGAACGGCTTTTTCGGAAATTTTTTCCTTTTCTTCGGATGTAAATCCGCCTTCGGGGCCGATTAAAAGACAGATATCTGTGTGTTTAGACATCCCGTTGGAAAGGGGGGGTGCGTCGAAACGCTCAAGACAGGCTAGAACCGGTACGTTTTCAGGCCAGTTTTGCAGAAACAGTTCCAGTGTTTCCAAGGGGTGCAAGGCAGGAATTTCGAGCCGTTCACATTGTTCGGCGGCTTCGAAAATTTGTTTTTGCATCCGCTCTTCGTTGATTTTGCGTGTTTCCGTATTTTGGGTCAGGACGGGGTGAAAATCTGTTGCGCCGAGTTCCACTGCCTTTTCAATCAGCCAGTCCATGCGGTGTTTTTTAATCGGGGCAAAGGAAAGATGCACCCTTTGGGGCTTTTGCGGCTGGTTTCTAAGTCTTTTTTCAAGCGTCACGTCTCCGGCCTTTTTCGACAGGTTTTGCAAATGGCCCAGCCATTCGCCGTCTCGTCCGTTAAAAAGTCGGACGGGATCGCCATCTTGCCGCCGTAAAACGGTTCTGAAATAATGGGCTTGTTGGGGGGCCAGCATCACGTTTTTCCCTTCTCCCAGCTCCGCGTCCACGCAAAGACGCGGAAATTTAAATGTTTCGCTTTCTATCATGGGATAAGGAATAGCATGAGCCACACCGATATCAAATCCAAAGGTTGGGTTACGGCGTTGCCGCAATCCTGGCGGCCTTATGCGCTTTTGATGCGGCTGGACCGGCCCATTGGATGGTGGCTCCTTTTATTGCCCGGTTGGTGGGCCATTGTTTTGGCGAGTGGCGGCCCTGATATTTCCACACTTATTCTGATGGGGTTGTTTTGGGCGGGGGCCATTGTGATGCGCGGGGCCGGCTGCATTATCAATGATCTCTGGGACCGAAATCTGGATAAAAAGGTGGCGCGCACGCGTTTGCGGCCTTTGGCGTCCGGCGCGGTCAGCGTTAAACAAGCCCTTGTCTTTCTGGTTGTTCTTTTGGCTCTCGGACTTGCGATTTTGCTGCAGATGCCGCCGACATGCATTCTGCTTGGATTGTTCTCCATAACGTTGATCGTCATCTATCCTTATATGAAACGTATTACGTTCTGGCCGCAGGCTTTTTTAGGGCTGACCTTTAATTTTGGGGCCTTGATGGGATGGGCGGCCGTTACGGACGATCTCCGGCTTCCGGCTCTTTTGCTATATGCGGCCAGTATTTTCTGGACACTGGGCTATGACACGATCTATGCCCATCAGGACAGGGAAGACGACGCGGTTGTAGGGGTCAAATCCACGGCGCTTCTTTTCGGTTCCCGCAGCAAAATCTGGGTGGCGGGGTTTTTTATTTCTTGCTGGATCCTGCTTTGTGCGGCCGGTTGGGCGGCGGCGCCGGGAAGTTATATCGTCCATTTTCTGGTGCCTGCCGGGGCGCATTTTTTCTGGCAGCTTTACCGCTGGGATATGAATGATCCTGCCAGTTCTTTACGTATTTTCAAATCCAACCAGTATCTCGGACTGCTCGTTTTGCTTGGGTTTTTCATGATCTAATGGTGATGGTGGTGGTGTTCAGCCAGACAGACCCATTCTCCATAGGTAATGGCGGATTGCGCTTCTTCGCTGCATTTTTCCCTTTCCAGGGAAGGCGCGCCGTCATCGCCGCCGGTCTCTCCCCGGGTGTTTTTATCATGTAAAGCCGGTTTTATTCCGTTTTCTGCCTTTTCGAAGCTGCCGGATAAAAAACGGAGAGTTCTGTTTACGAGCGGCATTGTCTGGTTCCTTATATTATAATGATAATCATTATCATTTAAAAAGAAAAGAAGGTCAAGGGGGGATGCAAGAGGGATATTATTGTCCCGAACACAAATTTTATTGACATAATGCAAACAAATGTTAAAAGTTCCGGAAAGTTTCAGGATATAAGCATGCTTAATGAGATTAGCTTAAAAGAGTACATAAGTAGGATTTATAGAGATCGTTCTCACGGAACGCATATGGCTGATTTTTTTAATCGTATGTGCATGCCACTCCCAGAGAAATGGGAGTTCTTTGAAACATCTGAAACGGGTTTGTTTGTGCCTCTTAAAGAAACGGCTCTTATCCTTCGCGTTCGTCATATACGAGAAGATGATGCGCCTTACATTCAACATTTTCGTGTCATTAAACCCGTTGCGCATAGACATTACGGAGATACGCATATAGATATTTTGCCGGGCGTCAGAGTCCCCGCTTCAAAGGAATCCACTCAGGAATTGGCTCAAACCCTATATGAAGACGGAATAGACTTCCATGATTGCTATCAAAAAAACACAGGGGTTCTACCTGATGGCATGTCCATTGTCATTGATAGCGGGGCTATCAAATGGATTTCAGAAACCGGAAAAATTGAATCCGCTATGCTGCAATTACCTCACTCTCAAGACACTCACTTTTCTTCTCTTACCAAGACATTCAACGAGGCATGGCCGCAAGATAAAAAAGAGCCAGATCTGGAAAGAATGAAAAAGTTCTGGCAGACAGCAAAGGAGATGAAAGAAAAAGGAACGCTCGTCGCGAGTTGGCATGATCCTGAACTTAAGAAATATATTGGTTTTACTGCACAAGAGATTGTTAATATTTCCAACAACTACGCTCGTGCATGGCCGTGCCCGTAAAACGTTCCTTATCCTCCGTATAGACCCCTGAGGCGCTGTTCGGCGATAATGAGCATCGGCAAATCAACGGCGGCGCTGGAGCGCAGTTCATCAAACAGAGGCTCCAAAAGCCTGGCTTGCTGGCCGTGTGTTTCGATCCACTTTTTAAGAATACGTTCTTTTCCATTTAATTTGAATTTTGTGGTACCTGCGGCTTTGATGGTGTCTTTTAAAATACGAGACGCCAAACCGGCCTGACAGCTGTAGAGCTGGTCGATAAGGCCTTCCAGCGCTTCGGTAGACCAGCGGTCGCCGGTGGGCAGGTAATGGGCTTTTTGACGCATCCAGTCGAGGTGGAAGTGTTCGCCAAGTTCAAAATAAACCTGTGCGGTAATGGCCGTATCCACTTTCCGTTTTTCTGAAATGCGGATGATATCACAGGCCGAAGACAGCATTGGCATGAGGGCAATATGATGGGCGAGATCTTTCGGCATGCCGTTGTTGATATTGAGCGCCGCCAGATTTTCTATGTTTTTGGACAGCGTTTTTGTCGCGACCTTATCCAGATTTCTGCGAACTTCGTCAATGCCGGTTTCATAGGCGGCAATTTCCTTGTTAATATTCAGGTTGCAGCCGGTGCGGGTTAAGAACCATGTAACAGCACGATCTGTCATCTGGGCAATGTTCTGGAAGGCTTTCAACTGAACCAGCGCGGGGACCTTATTGTCAAGCGCCTCGATTTCATTCCAGATATGGCGCAGGCCGAAGGCTTCGCGAACGATAATATAGGCTTTGGCGACTTCGGCGGCATCGGTTCCTGATTTTTCAATCCGCTTCATCATGAAGGTCGGCCCCATGCGGTTGACAATACTGTTTGCCAGCGTGGTGCAGATAATCTCACGTTTAAGCATGTGAGATAGAGCTTCCTTTTTATATGTCTTGCTCATATGCTGAGGAAAATATTTTAAAAGCCGTCCTTCCATCGCCTTGCTTTCAGGGATGTCACTATCCAGAAGTTCGCTTGTGTAGGAAATTTTTGCATAAGCCTGTAGGATGCTGAGTTCAGGACGTGTCAGACCTTTTCCTGTCCGGATGCGCTCTTCTATTTCTTCGTCCGGCGGCAGGTTTTCGAGCACACGTTTCAAGCTTCCGGATTTTTCCAGTTCGCGCATTAACTGGGCGTGTTCCGGCAGGTTGGCCGCAGCCTGTAACTCCATCAGGCTGATTCCCTGTGCCTGCTGGTAATTATTTCGCAAGACAAGCGCCCCGACTTCGTCCGTCATGGATTCCAGCATTTTATTGCGCGTTTTTATGTTCATTTTATATCTGGGCATGCGCATTATCTCGCCGGTCAGAATTTTGATATTCACTTCGTGGTCGGAACAATCCACGCCGGCAGAGTTATCAATATAATCGGCATTCAGCCGTCCGCCATTTTGACTGTATTCAATGCGTGCTTGCTGGGTCATGCCGAGGTTGGCGCCCTCTCCGATGACCTTGGCGCGGATATCTTTTGCATTTAGCCGGATGGCATCATTCGCCTTGTCGCCCACTTCCTCGTTGGTTTCCCTAGAGGCTTTGATATAGGTGCCGATCCCGCCAAACCAGAGAAGATCCGTGCGGGATTTTAACATGGCCCGAATGAGTGCGTTTGGAGTAACATCGTCCGACTCAAGGTCGAAACTTTTACGGATTTCGGGGGTCAGTTTCAGGCTCTTATCGCTGCGGGAGTAAATACGCCCCCCTTGGGAGAGTTTTTTTGTGTCATACTCATCCCATCCTTTCACGGCGTTGAACAGGCGCACGCGCTCCTTAAAACTTGCGGCCGGATCGGGATTTGGGTCGCAAAAGATATGCAGGTGGTTGAAGGAACCGATAAGGCGGATATGTTCGGACAGAATCATTCCGTTTCCGAAAACGTCTCCTCCCATATCTCCAACGCCGACGATGTTGAAATCTTGCGTTTGCGTATCGTGGTTCAGTTCTCGGAAATGCCGTTTAACGGATTCCCATGCTCCGCGTGCGGTGATGCCCATTTTCTTGTGGTCATATCCGGCACTGCCGCCGGAGGCAAAGCCATCGCCCAGCCAAAATCCGTATTCCTCCGACAGGCCATTGGCGATATCGGAAAAAGTGGCTGTTCCTTTATCTGCAGCCACCACGAGATAGGGGTCGTCTTCGTCGCGGCGCACCACGTTTTCGGGAGGTATGATTTTATTACCGGTCCTGTTGTCGGTAATGTCCAAAAGGCCGCGTATAAGAATCTTGTAACATTCGATGCCTTCTTCAATAAAGGCTTGCCGCCCGCCTTTTTTGGGCGGGTTTTTAACAACGAATCCGCCTTTTGCGCCCATTGGAACAATAACGGAATTTTTGACCTGCTGTGCTTTCATGAGGCCCAGAATTTCAGTGCGGAAATCTTCGTGACGGTCGGACCAGCGGATGCCCCCGCGTGCAATCTTGTCTCCGCGCAAATGGATGCCCTCCATACGCGGGGAATAGACGAAAATTTCGCGGTAGGGTTTTGGTTGGGGCAGATGTTCTATTTTTCCGCTTTCCAGTTTGAAAGACAGATAGGACTTCGGTTGTTTACCTTCGTCGGTTTGAAAGAAATTCGTGCGCAAGGTGACATTCACAAGACCGCTCATCCAGCGGAGGATTCTGTCCTGATCCAGGGATTCCACAGCTTCCAGGGCTTTGGTTATTTTGGTGTTGGTTGCGGCGGCAAGGGTTTGCGCTTTTTTTCCATTGGCCGGATCGAAAAGGGCCTTGAACAGATGAACGATTTCTTGCGCAATATGGGGGTTTTTGCTCAGGGCGTTTTCTATATAAGGGCAACTAAAAGGAATACGCATTTGTTGCATATACCGAATGTAGGCGCGCAAGATTGTGATATCTCTCCAGTCCATTTGAGCGCCGACGACAAGGCGGTTCAGCCCGTCATTTTCCATGCTTCCGTCCCATATTTTCGTCAACGCTTTTTCGAATACATTTTTAATATGAAAAACACCTTTGAAAGATTTGTCGTCTTCTGCCTCCAGCATGAAATCATGTATCCAGACGGAGCGATCTATATGCGCAGGTTTGATTTCAAAAGGGAGTTCCGAAATAGACCGGAGACCCATATTTTCAAGAATAGGCAGGATATCTGACAGGGGAACGGGTGCGCCGGGATTGTAAAATTTAAGCCGCATCCGGCCCGGTTCACAAATATTTTCGGGACAATACAAATCCAGCTCAATTTTATTCTCGCTCAGGGATGCCTCTATTTTGCCAATATCATAGACGGCCTGCGCGAGTGTATAGCGATTCTGGTAGCTGTCGGGAAAAGCTGTACCGTATTTTTGTGTAAAGCCTGCAATGACTTTTTCTTCTTCCGATGCTTCTTCAAGCGCCTTGCGAAGTTTTTCTGACCAAAGGCGTCCGGCGTCTTCCAGCCGGGTCTCGATTTGTGCCGCGCTGTATTTTGGAATGGCGGGCAGGTGGTTTATATCGATTAAAAAGGTAGCGCGCGCGAGGGGGGAGTCATCTTGCGTGACTTCATAATTGGTGCAGTGGCCGCCGAGTTCCTCTTCCAGAATATGCTGCAATTTCAAGCGCAGACGTGTTTCGTATTTTTCCCGCGGTACATAAATAAGGCAGGAAATGTACCGGCCAAAGGGATCGGGACGGGTGTACAGGGCGATACGGGGCCGTTCCTGCAGCCCTAAAATGCTCATAACATGGCGACAAAGCCGGTCTTCCGGAATTTGCAGGACCTCGTCCCGGGGATATTTTTCAAGAATGTGCCGCAGGGCTTTTTCATTATGGCTTCCGGGAAGAAAGGCAGATCGTTTAACGACATTTTCAACCTTCATGCGCAGGAAAGGAATATCCTCGACACTTCTCGAATAGGTTACGGAGGTGAAGAGACCGATGAATAAAAGCTCACCCGTTACATTTCCTTTTTTATCGAAGGTTTTGACGGCGATGGCATCCAGCGGGACCCGGCGGTGAACTGTCGAACGTTTGTTGATTTTTGTAATGGTTAAGGGAAGCTGGTTTCTGCGCATATTTTGCTGCGTTTGTGTCAGGCTTTGCCGGGCGCCGGAAACATAAACAGGCTTAACATCATCATGTAAAAGCCCCAGACTGGACCCCTTGATGACAGAACTGGTCACTTTTCCGTCCGTCTCTTTAAACTTGTATTCGCGGTATCCCAGCAGGGTAAAATTGTGGTTGTAGAGATAGTCCATAAAAGCCTGATATTCCGCAATCAGGCTTTTTCCGTAATGTGATGGAAAGCGGCCAACTTCGTCGCGCGCGCGGCGCAGCATTTTCTGCATATCCTGCCAGTCTCGCGTGGCGTAGTTTACGTCTTCGATAACCCTCCGTATGCCCATTTCAAGTTCTTCACATTGGGCTGCGCTGAGGGCATCCCGCAGCTTGATATGGATATGGGAACGCGCCGCGGTATCTTTTTCCGGCTGTATTGAAAAAGACAGGGACGCGGCGTCTCTTGTTTTCTTTTTCCCCTTGTTTTTAATATGCAAAATAGGGTGAAGAAGTATCTGGATATGGTGCTTTTGCCTGACAATTTCAGCCACGATTGAGTCAATCAGAAAGGATGTATCTTTTTGAACAATATCTATATGAGTGCAGCCGGAGGAAACGCTCTCGCTTTGCGTTGTATGGATTCGAATAGCGGGCCTGTTTTCGGTCATTTCCCCGGATAAGGCCCAGTGGATTCGCGCCGCTTCCGAAAGTTCTTTCGGGGTCATCTGCTCCAGGTCTTCTTCCGGCGTTTTTGCGTAAAGGACTTTAACGAAATTTTTTAAGGCTATCGGCGTTTTTGCCGGAAGATATTTGAGGGCATCGCGGACAAAGGGATGAGTCGTTTTGGTCATGGAAAAAAGCCGTTTTTGTTGCAAAAGTTATATTAGAAAAACAGAAACAAAATTTTGCCCAAGACTATGCTGAAAAAAGGGGGGCGGCAAGGGGAAGATTCTGTTTTCCAAGGGGCCGTATGCGACCGTTACGGCCTTCCAAGATCGATCACAATGCGGGCCCCGTTTCCTTGTTCGGCTTTTATGATGCTTTCAGACAGGAGTCTGGCGTCCTTCTTTAATTGCAGGATAAGAAGGGTTCCTTTTCCACCATTTGAGGGGCTGGCTTTATAGGAGGAAAGCAGAGGGGAGTCTTTGCCAAAGGTTTTCGTTTCCGGCGCGCCCCAGCCTGTTTCAGGCAATTCGACAACAAGAATTTTTTCTTCCGTATCCAGGTCAAGTCCGTAAGAAACCTTTTTGGATACGTCTAAAACAATTCGTGTTTTAGCCGGGTGTTCCCCTACCCTTAGGCCAAATACTTCCGCTTCGCTTGGCGCCACCGGCGGAGACATTGTTTCCGGAGGAAGGGTAGAAGGGGCGGCAGGGGGGCTGGCGAGCGCTTCCGCAGGAGGGAGCTCATTCCTCAGCGGTAGCGGCTCAGAGTTTGCCAGAGGGGGCGGCGCGGCAGAAGGGGCCGTCATCATCTGGGGAGGGCTTTGAGTCTGGTTTTGGCCAGAGTCTTCTTCGACCAGTATTTCAAGCTGGCCTATTAAATTTTGTATGTCTTTTTCAATCGCAACAAGGCGCACAACGGAAGGAGACAGCGAATCAAAATGGTTGCGCAGTTCCTGAACCGCGTTTTCAAGGCGGTCGAGACGTTCGTCGGGGTCCCTTAACTCTTTTTCGAAGAGCTGGACACTATTAACGCCGCGGGGCGGTTGAAGGGCAGGCAGGCCCTCGCTTGTATTTTGCAGACCCGTTGTTCCCGTGGCAGGAGGGCGGATATCTGTACCGGGCGGCAGAGGGGCCAGGACATCGCCGGAATCAAGGGTGCCGGCAACAGCGGCAGTGGATTTTGGCCGGGAGTCTTTGCTGTCTTGCCCGCCACACGCGGACAACAGAAGAAGGCAGAGCGCCGGAAGAGCGCTCCACTTCACATATTTATACAGCATAGCGCCGCAACGAAAGTGCGGCTGTCGCGTCCAGGGGCTGGACATATAGAAACAATCCTGCCGTTAGTGAGCTCGAGAGTAAAAATACTCCACACCCAAGAATACGGGCCAAAGAATTGCTTGGCAACAAGTGTTTTTTAGGTTTTTTCGTTTCTTCAACAGGTTAGGAGAGTTTTGTCCACAGGGTTACCCCCATAGGAGGCCGTTGAAAAGCCCTCGAAAACCGGAAAATTACCGACCGATTGGAAAGGTCTTTTCCGTATAAATGATTCCCTGCTCAGGTCCTTCAGCGGTATAACGGATTGTTATATTTCCGCCGGGAATAGCATCGACATTCAGACTAACATTAACGATACGTTCGTTCATTTCCGGGAAAATGCTTACATTGTTAAGGAGACCGATTCTTTTGTCCGGTTTATCGGATCCATCCCAATGGACGGTGACTCTTCCCAATGTTGAATGTTTTCCGGTTCGTTTGATAATCATGCCAATTTCGGGCTTTCCGCTTTTGCTCTGGTCAAGCGGAATAAAATGCGGATTTACGATTTCGGCAGCGGCATCATACTCGCCGGTACGGACGATGACGGGGATGGAAAATCCGACCAGAACTTCCATCGACAGACTCATGCCGCGTTCAGGCGCTGCGGGGGCGCTGGCCTTGGTATTTTCATCCGGAAGTTTTTGGAAAATAAGGTGTGCCCGGTACTCACCGTCGGCGAGTTCTGGCGGGCGGCGTAACGACAGCCGGACCTTTTGCCGTCCCCCGGGGGGAATAGAAACCTGGCGCGGCGAAAAGACAACGTATTTTGCCACGTCCATATCGGGTGTGAGGCTTTCTGCGACTCTTGTATAATGACCTGTTTCGTCCATTTTATTGTAAATCCAGCCCAGACGGTATGTATTTGTCTGTTTGGATAAATTAAGAAGCATAACTTCGGCACTCCGGCTGCGTCCTTCCAGAACGACCCGCAACGGGCTGATTGTCAGGCTCGCTTCTACGGGCTTGGGGTTCGTGCAAAAGACAAATGCCATCAGCAAAATGAATGTCAGAATATTCAAGGGGTGTTTGGCAATCATCATTTTTATTCCTTTTCCTTTTATATCTTGGTCGGTATTCGTCAGTAATTGACCGTAATTTCCATGGTTCCCTTATACGCGTACTCACCATATCCAGCATCGTTGCCCGATGTGTGCAGCGTGGCGCCGATTTTAAGCAAAGACTTTCCAAACTTATCGCTGCTTGGAGCAATAATGTCAAAATCTGTTAGCGTAAAATTGTTATCCTGCACATCGGACGTCAAGACGGTATTCGGAACATCCACAGAAATCGGTGCGTAGGGTGGCAGGGTTGTGACCTCATATATGGCGGCTGTTGGCGTTTGATCTGTTGGAATGATTTCATCAGGGTACGTGACTTCTCCTTCCGGATTCATGACGACGGAATGTTCGTTTGTATTATCAAGGACAATAAAGCTGCCAAATCCCATAGGTTGAATCTGTATGACATCGCTGTGAGCTACCGAAAAAGGAAGCGCGCACAAAAGCGCGATTATTAATAAAGGGCCGTATAAAGGTAGTCTATATTTCATGATGGGACAGCTTATCACACAATCATCCCAAATCATCCCAAAAGAAAAAACCCGCCGGAAGGCGGGTTTTTAACAATCTTAGGATACATTTTGGTCTTAGTAGCTGACGGTAATATCATACGTGCCTACGTATGCTCCGTCTGCGTACTGGGCAAGACAGGTTGACTGCGTAGTCAATGTCGCGCCGACATTGATTGTCAACGCGCCGTTGGCATCTGTTGTACCCGTACCGAGCGTATCATCGGTCAAACCACCGAGTGTCATAGGCGGGTTACCACCACCACAGGCCGCGCAAGTCGCGTTGGCCGGGTTTGCAAGTGTAACGGTCAATGACGTTGTTGGAGCTGCGCCCGTTACGTCAAAGACGCCCTGTGTCCGTCCAACGGCACTGATGTCAATAAACTGGGCCGTGGCGGCAGGAGCGCCAAGAGCGAGCACACCAGCCGTGCTCAACGTGGCCGTCGTGCTGTTCGCACCGGCGTCACAGAAAGCAGCCAGCGTTCCGTAGTTCATCGGGGTTGTTTCGACCAGTGTAAACGCATTCTGAACTGTCAGGTTGACGGTGGCACCGACAACTTGTTGTGATTGCGCATTGGCATCCGTCGCCAGCAACGCGCTGGCAGCACAGGCACCCAAAGCAACATACCTAAAGTGTTTAAAAGTCATGTGAAGACTCCTTCCCTAGGTTTGACGACTCGGACCCCACATCAAGCCGATACTGGGCTCTCAATGGAATCCACTTATAAACGCATACTATTAATATCACATGGAAAACGTTAAAGCATTATTAAGTTAAGAGAAATAAACGAAAAATTTTAAATATAATGAAATATTTCGGAGTTATGACATATAATGGACAATATTTCTGTGGATAACATTGTGGATAAGATAAAATTCGCCTAATATCGGGTCCATGGACAGCTTTTTGACCCGATTCGTTTTTTTGATTCTCCGACTTCCCTTGACACTTATTATTATGTGTCTTGCGATGTCTTTGGTTTTTCCAGTCAGCGCCAGCGCCAAAAGCGATGATGCACATATAGATACGCCTGATCGTGCCGCTTTAATGGGACTGGCGCGGCAGTTTGTAGGAAATATAGGCCAAAAGCTCAAGAAACTGGAGCAGGAACAATTCCCTGAAGATCCTCTGGTGCGTATTGCCGACGGGGAATCCCTTATCTTTCAATTTCGCCTGAATGAGAAAACGATGCTGGAAGGGGACACAATAGCCGTGAAACAAGGCCGGGAGCTTTTAGTCTCTTTTCGTGATTTTCTGGATGTTCTTTATTTTCCAATTGAATTCGATGCGGAGAGTAAAAATGCAAAAGGCTGGTATATCCGGGAAGAAAAGAATTTTTCACTGGACTGGCCTTCCCGCCGCGTCGAAACGGATCAGGCCGGGTTTGACATTCCGGAAAGCGTCATTGAGGAAGCGGACGATATTCTCGTGCCGCTGGATGTTTTGGCGGCATGGTTTGGTTTGCACCTGAAGCCGGATGTGGAATATCTCATGATTGACATGACGTCGGACGAGCCTTTGCCGATCGAGGGGCGTATGGCAAGGCGGGGCCGCGGAGATCCCGGCGATGGCATACCTCCCGAGGCCAAATTACCGCGTGTGGAAGATCCGTATTTGACGGCCGAAACCCCTGTTTTGGATGTTTCCGTTGTCGGGCGCTATCGCCGTCCGCCTAAAACGGCAGCAGGCAGTGCCGAGACAACAAAAATTGCAACGACGACCCTTCAGGGGGCAGGAGACGTCGCAGGGCATACCGGAGAGGTTTTTGTCACGGCGGACAGTAAAGACCGGCTTCGTAATATTCGGGCGGCTTTGTCCAAAGATTCTGAAGACCCGGTTCTTCTTGGTCCTTTAAAGGCGCGGCGGTACGAGGCGGGGGATGTGACGGTTACCAATATGCCGATCTTTAATAGCGGAGGACAGGAACTCGGCGCGCGCGTGACAAATAAAGAAAGCGGCCGCTCGACCAGTTTCACGACAACGGAGTTTTTTGGAAACCTGCCGCCGCAGTGGGATGTTGAACTCTATCGCGATTCGCAGCTTGTCGGGTTTGTAACCGTTGAGGATGACGGGCGTTACGAATTCAGGGATGTGGCTTTATTTGAAGGGGATAATGACTTCCGTTTTGTTTTTTACGGCCCGCAAGGGGAGGTGCGCGAAGAGCTTAAAAGCGTGCCTGTGGACTTGGCGGAATTGAGGGAAGGCGGCAACTACGATGTTTCAGTCAGCCTTCAGGAGACGGAGACTTACAGCGATATCAAGAATAGATCGCCGGAACGAGGGGATTTAAGCGTCAGTGCCACCTATGAAAAAGCTTTAGGGGGCGGGCTTGTCGGGATTGTCGGGGCGCGGCAGCGATCCTTTGGCGAGGAACAAAAAACGCAGCTTTTAACAGGGCTTTCAGCGAATGTGGCGGATACGCTGATTAATACGAATCTTGGTGTTGACGCCGAAGGGGGCGTCGGTTTGCAAACCAACGCCCGGCGGAAGTTCGGTGAGCACAGGGCCTCTCTGGGGACATATCTGGCAACCGATACTTTTTCTCCCAATACGGAGAGTGACAGTCCGACGGTTTTCAGCACGAAGCTTAATCTGGAAGGGCCGCTTTTCGAGATAGATAACCGGGACGTGAATTACGGTTTTACAGGGGAGTATAATCAAAATGCCAATGGCGAAGATTTGCTCCATTTCAACCATAATATCAATGCCCAGATTCATCCGCTTCGTTTTAACCATACGCTGGACTACCGAAACCAGAGTGCGGCGGCGGAAGGGGAAAGGCTGACCAGCGGGCTGTCTGTCAGCGGCCGTGCGCTCGGGATGCGCTGGCGCACACGGGCCAATTACGAATATATCCCCGATTCCAAACTGGAGAGCACGTTTCTCCAGCTTTCCCGGGGAATCGCAAAAAATGTGGATGCCAGTGCTGAAATCGAACACCGGCTTGATCCCCGCTTTACGAAGGGAACGCTTAAAGCGAACTGGACAACGGAGGATTTTATTGTCACGCCGCAGGTCAGTCTTGATTCCGACAACGATCTGGCGGCATTCATCTCCACGCGTTTTGGTTTGACGCGCGACCCGCGCAGCGGGAATATTGACATGACCAAAAGACGTCAGGGCGGAAACGGGTCTGTTTCGGCCCGTGTTTTTCTGGATAAGAACGGGGATGGCGTTCTAAACGAAGGGGAAGAACCCATTGCCGATGCCCGGGTAGATTCTCTTCAAACGCGGCGCTATGCGATGACGGATGAAAACGGGTTTGCCCATCTTCAGGGCCTGACGGAATTCAGGCCGACCGATATTACTCTTAACGAAGAGAGCCTGAACGATCCTTATTGGATATCTGCTACGCCGGGGGTATCCGTCCGTCCGCGTTCGGGCCACAATGTGCAGGTTGACTTTCCCGTGCATCTTTCCGGCGAAATTGACGGAACGGTCTGGGTGGATGATAAAAGGGGGCAACGCCGTGCGCGGAATATGACTCTGATCCTTTATGATATGGATGGACGTAAAGCCAAAACAACGCAGAGTGCGTTTGACGGATTTTATCTGTTCGACGCCGTCCCGCCCGGCGAATATTACTTAAGTTTTTCCGCTGAGGATATCGAAGCGCTGGGCGTGTCTTCCCCGCCACCCGAAAAAGTGACCATCGGCTACGACGGGACGGTGATTTACGGGAAGGATTATGTTCTTAAAGGAGGGGGAAAAGGCTCCGCTTCTTTTACAATGGTATCTGGGTATGAAGGCTATGCGCAGCGCCATCCCCATGTTGTCTTGCCATCGATGGGCGAAAATGCCGTGGTTCTTAATCTGGGAAGCTACAAGTCGCAGATGATGGAAGCGTTGGTCTGGTACCGTTTGAAAACAAGATATGCCTCTTTGTTCAGAGGAGAGCAAATTCTTGTGAAACCGTCACAAAGCTTGCCGGACCTGGAAAAAGAAGAATATACGCTGCGGGTTTATCTGCCCGGCGCAACGGTTGAGGAAGGTATGCAAAAATGCCGTTCCCTGGCCGGAAGGGGATTGTCTTGCGGCGTCGAACTTTTGCCTAAAGGGTTTCAGGCTGCTTCCCTCTAAAGAATTTTCAGGGCATTTTGTATAAGCTTCGAAGCCGTTCCAGCATTTCTTTTCCGTCCCACTGGACATCGGCGCCGATAATTTTGTCTTTCATGACAAGGTCCGGAGATATGAGAATTGTTTCGGGCAGGCGGAAAGTTTGAAACAGATCCTGAGAGATTTTCTTGTCCTGGTCCCATGCAATCAGGACATTATCCTGCGCCAGTTGTTTTTGGTTCATCTTTTTCAGGAAACGTTCTATATCGGTTTTTCGATCGTCCGTTGACACAAAGACGATAATAACTTCTTCCGGCAGCTTTTGGGCCATGTTCAACATTTGTGGAAATTCAATGACGCAAGGGCTGCACCATGTCGCCCAGAAATTCAGGACAATCGCTTTTCCCTGAAGCTCGTGCAACGTGCGGGATTTTCCCTGCAAAGTGGTAAAGGAAAAGTCCGGAGCTCTCTCACCGTTCCCAGTTGTTTGCGGCGCTTCCGGTACCGTCTGGCCGTGAAACCCGGTATCGGTATAAAGGCTGTATCCTGCAATCGACAAAAGCAGGGCGGTTATAATCAGAAAATTAAGTTTCAATTTTTTTCTCGCGCCGGAGGATGATGAACCAGAGGGTGAAAATCAAAACGGTTTCGGCAAGGCAAAATCCGCCAAGTGCAGCGGCGATTCCCTGGGTGAAGCCGTAAGAATGCAGTCCTGTGGAGAGCAAATTAACGCCGAACCAGGCCAGCGCCACAACAACATTTAAAAAAGCAATGCCAGAGACAAACGACAGGGCTTTGATGTGACCGCTCAGACGTCCATGCAAAATCCAGATCAGCCAGAGTACGATGAGAAGCGCGCCGTTTTCCTTCGGGTCCCATCCCCAGAAACGTCCCCAGCTCTGATCCGCCCAGATACCGCCGAGCGCCGTGCCGACAGCCGTGAAAAGAAGGGCCGTCAAAGACAGGGTTTTCAGGCTGTCAAAAAGACCGGCGAGTTTTTCCGGTATTTTCTGTTGTGTGGCGCGAAGCAGGAGGTAAACATGCGCAAGCGTTGCGGCAATGACACACCAGCCATAGCCGATGGTGATGCATAAAACATGCGTGGTCAGCCAGAAATTGGTGTTTAGAACCGCGACCAGCATTTTCATGCTGTCGTCTGTGGTAAAGCCTTGCGCAATAAATAAAAGCCCCGCGCCGCACAGGCTTCCGGTAAGAAGGCCGCTGCCGTCTTTGCGCCGGAGTTCCAGGAAAAAGGCGCTGATAACGCAGATCAACGCAACAAAAAGAATGGATTCGTAAAGAGTGCCTACCGGTGCACGGGAGAGGATAAGAATGCGCAGGATTATGGCGCTTGCATGGAGGATGCCACCAAGACCGAGCGCGCCTAAAGAAAGATTCCCGGTGAAGGTTTTTCCTGAAACCGAATGGATAATGACGAGGAGAAAGGCCAGAAGATAAAGCAGCGTTGCGATGTTGAGAAGGTTTGCCTTGTTGTAGAAAACTTCCAGAGGGAGCTTCATACTGGCGTCATACATTTTAAAGGCGGCTTCCTGCGCGTCCTGTGACGCTTTTTTCCATCCTTCGTTGTTTCCGGCCTGATAAGCCATCGCCATCTCTTTCCAGTCTTCGAGATAGGCTGCGCCTTGCGGGGAACCGCTTCCCTCCTGTATGACGGTCCAGGGGGAGAACCACTCTTCCTCATGGGAGCCCCATTGCGGCGGAACAATTTTAAGCAAAATATTCTGGGTGCCGGCGGCGGCTAGAAGGTCAAGTTGATAGGCAAACAGGGCGATTTCTTTTTCGCCTTGCGTATAGCGTTCAAGATTTTCGCCTTTGGCCCGGATAATTTTCTGCAGGCGGCTTTTGAGCCGTTTTTCGTATTTTTTAAAATCGCGAAGGCTGTGGAGGTTTCGACCGTCCACGCCCCATTCTTTTTCTAAAATGCCCGGCAGTTTTACATTTAAGGGCAAAAGCGCCGAGAGGCTCCGTAAAAGCTGCGCATAGAGGATGGAGTATTCATGATACAGAATCAGATTTTTCTGCGCGGCGTCCCAGTTTTTTTCATCCGTTTCCAGCAGGGATTGGATGAGTGGAATTTTTTCTTTCAATGCGCCGGTCAATTCGCCGTAGCTGTAGAGTTTTGTTTTTCTGACCGGCAGCCCGAGAGAACGGGGCTGAAAAATTTTAAATACAGGGACGGATATGGCCGTGGCCGGATCAAAGAGGGTGTAAGTCAGCCAGACGATGGCCTTTTGTCCTTCCAGTGTTTCCCTGCCTGAAAAGCTTTTCAGGTAAATCCGTGCAAGGCTGTCCAGAGGTTTGACCCGCCCGTCATGTAAAACCGGGATTTCGGCAAACGCGGCATAATCAAACTGTTCCTGAGGCATTCGTTCCTGCGCCTGCGCGGCTGTCGTCAGGCAAAAACAGATCAGGAAAGGCAGAAGAAATTTCCGGCTTCCGCGCAGCCGGAGCGCAACATGAAGCAGGAGGCCCAGGAAGATGATGGCGCTGGAGATATAGGGGAAGACCCGTCCTTTATTTTCAACAACACTCAGGACCGTTTTTTCTCCCTCCGGGCCTGCTGTAAAGGAAGACTGGTAGAACGTATAGCCTTTGTAGCGCAAGGGTTCGTTCATTGAAATTCTGGCAGGCCAGCGCAGGTTTCCGTCTTCGACAATAACATCCGAATGATAGCTTCTGGCTTTGTCGGTGCCGGGATGGTTCGTTTTCTTGAAGTCTTCGAGATGAATCGAAAAAGGAAGGGTAATCTTCTCCATTTTATCCTGCGACGGGATGAGCATCAAAGAAGAGCTTTCTCCTTCGGGCAGGGACATAATGCCGTCGCGGGCGGAAAAGGCCGTAATCATACCGCCGATCAACAAGAGCAAAATACCCATGTGAGAGAGAATGATTCCGGATCTCTCCCATGTCCAGGGGCTTTTGAACAAAAACTTGACGCTTAAAGAGGCAAAAATAACCGCCAGCGTTGTATAGGTGCCCGGCAGGGGGAGGGGGCCCGCCCATAAAATCCATGCGGAGAAGAACATTTTCTGGGCGGCGAAAAGTCCCATGCTCGGCTGCGCCAGCGTTCCGGCAATCAGCAGGATCATGAGCCACGGCAGGGCATAGAAAAGAAGGTGCGGGCGTGCAAACCACAGGATGGCCTTTTGTCCTTTTGAAATGAATGAGCGTCCTTGCGATTGCATGGTTATTGACTTATAGCGAATAACATTCAGGATCAATCTTTTAGAAGGGCTTCCATGTACAAGGAATATGGTAATATCGCCAAAGGGGTGGTTTTTGTTGCGGGATTTGCTGCGCTGGCAACCTGTATGGCGGGGTTTCCATTCTTTCAGGCTTTGCAAATCAGCCCCCTGATTGTAGGGCTGGTGCTGGGGATTATGTTTGCCAATACGCTGCGCCATCATGTTCCTGAATCCTGGACGGGCGGCATTAAATTTTCCGGCAAGGTAATTTTGCGCGCCGCGATTGTGTTTTACGGGTTCCGGCTGACCTTTCAGGATATTATGGGCGTCGGCGGCAGCGGCATCCTGATCAGTGCGCTTATGGTGAGTCTGACGTTTCTTTTGGGCTATATCATAGGGGTGCGCGTATTGAAGCTGGACCGCGAAATGACCGTTCTGACTTGTGCGGGGAGCGCTATTTGCGGCGCTGCGGCGGTTTTAGCCACAGAATCGGTTATCCGGGCGAAAGCGCATCACAGTGCACTGGCGGTCGCAGGGGTTGTGCTGTTTGGGACCACGGCGATGTTTCTTTATCCTTTCATGTTCCGGGCAGGATTCATCCCGATGGATGGAGCCGAAATGGGCGTTTATATTGGGGCTTCCGTTCATGAAGTGGCCCATGTCGTGGCGGCTGGAAATGGCATAGGGGATGAGGCTGCGGCCAATGCGGCCGTGATCGTCAAAATGATAAGGGTGATGTTGATTGCGCCTTTTCTTTTGCTTCTGGGTGTGTGGTGGCGGCGAAAATATATGGAAGACGGCGCGTCCACCCGTCCTGAGAAGCTCTATATTCCGTGGTTTGCCGTGATGTTTATAGGCATGGCCGGCTTTAATTCCTTTGATCTTTTGCCCCAAAAAACAATTTCGGCCATCAATATGCTGGACGGATTTGCCCTCACGATGGCGATGAGTGCGCTGGGGCTTGAAACAAACCTTAAAAAGTTCAGGGAGGTTGGGTTCAAGCCCGTTTTGCTGGCGTTCATCCTCTTTTTGTGGCTGATTTTCGGCGGTTTCCTGGTTACAAAAGGCGTCCTGGCCGTTTTTTAGGATGCCTTTTTCTTAAACAGCAGGATGTAAAACCCTCATGAATCTGTTTATGATAGCCCGGCGAAGAGGATGTTTTTTCAATCAGTCAGGGCAGGATTTTTAAGATGTGTCGATGGATTGCGTATAGCGGAGCGCCCATTTTTATGGAGCAGCTTGTGACAAGCCCTTCACATTCGCTTGTTGCGCAAAGCTTGAATACGAAGATGAATTTCCGGGCTGACGGCAGTCTTTGGACGACCAACGGGGACGGGGCCGGTATTGGCTGGTATGCGGATAAGCCTTCTCCGGGAATCTACAAGGACGTCCGGCCGGCCTGGAACGATGAAAACCTGCATGAGATTTGCACGCAAATTGAGGCGCATATTTTCTTTGCCCATGTCCGCGCCACGACGGCTGGTGCCGTTCAGCGCAGCAATTCCCATCCTTTTAAATATGATAAATGGCTGTTTCAGCATAATGGCGAGGTCAAAGATTTTCCGGCTGTCCGGCGGGATTTGCAGATGGAGATTGCCCCGGAGCTTTATCCTGAGTTGAAAGGCACAACGGACAGCGAAACTTTTTTTCTTTTGGCGCTGACATACGGATTGCGGGAAAATCCAAAAGCGGCTTTGCAGCGGATGGTCGAGCGTGTGGAACAGGCGTGCCGGGAAAATAAAATAAATATCCTTCTCAATCTTTCCTGTGCGTTAAGCGACGGGGAGACGGTTTATACTTTCCGCTACGCGAAGGGCGACAAACCGAAAACGCAGTTTTATTCAATTGAGCCGGATTGCGCGCGGGATATAAGCCATGAGTGTGCGCTTTTGCCCCGAAACAGCGTCGTTGTTGTGTCTGAGCCTCTGGATCCTTTAAGCGATCAGTGGATTGTCGTTCCCGAAAACTCTTTTACGACCATTCGGAAGGGGCAGGTTTTTGTGGAAGATTTTATGGCGTAAAATGAGCGGTTCTTTGAATAAAAAATCCGAGCTTCTGATGCCGGCAGGGTCGCTGGAAAAACTCAAAGTGGCGGTTCTGTACGGGGCGGATGCCGTTTATATGGGCACGCCCGATATGTCGTTGCGCACGGCGTCCGAATTTACGCTGGAAGATGTGGTGAAGGGCGTCGAATTTGTGCATGCGCACGGCAAGAAAGCCTATCTCACACTCAATCTCTTTACGCACAACAAGGATATTTCCAAATTGCCGGAATATCTGGAAACCGTCAGAAAAGTAAAACCGGACGGCCTGATTATTGCAGACCCGGGAGTTTTTGATTTTGTAAAGCGGCATGCGCCGGAGCTGGAGCTTCATGTGTCGACGCAGGCGAATATATGTTCGTCTCTTTCGGTGGATTTCTGGAAGAATATTGGCGCGAGTCTTTGCGTCTTGGGGCGGGAGGTCAGTTTTGCGGAGCTTAAGGACATCAGGAAGAAATGCCCCGATATCAAACTGGAAGCTTTTATTCATGGCGCGATGTGTATGACGTATTCCGGGCGGTGCCTGCTGTCCAATTTTATGGCGGAGCGGGGGGCCAATCAGGGAAATTGCGCGAACAGCTGCCGCTGGAATTACAAGGTCCATATGCGTCTTAAGGATGGCACCACAAAAGAAGTCCGGCTTTCCGAAGAAAATCAGGGTCTGTTCGACTTTTTTCTGGAAGAAGGTTATCGCCCGGGCGAATTTCTTCCTTTTGAAGAGGACGAGCGGGGATCCTATATTCTCAATTCAAAGGATTTATGCCTGATGCCGAAGCTGGACGAATATCTCAAACTGGGGATTGATTCCCTGAAAGTCGAAGGCCGGAACAAGAGCCTTTATTACGTGGCGGTGGTTGCGCGCGCGTACCGGCAGGCGATGGACGATTACTATGCGGATCCGGAAAGCTGGGATTTTGTGCCTTATATGCGGGAGTTGGAAACGGTGCCCAATCGCGGTTACACGCTCGCTTTTCACGAAGGGCGGCTCACACATTACGCGCATAATTACGAGGAAACTCGCTCTTTGTCCGAATGGGAATTCGCCGGTATCGTCGAGTCGGTGGAAGAAGATGCCTTTATTGTGCAGGTAAAAAACAAGCTTTCGGAAGGGGATGTTCTGGAGTTTTTGCCGCCGCGCGGCCGCAGGATTGTCTTGCTGCGGATATACGAGTTTGAAGAGGCCGGGTCAGGCAAGAAAATGAAAGAGGTCAACGCAGGTTTGAAAAAGAATATCCGCATTCCGTTTTCGTTGTTCGAGCATGAAGATATCGCGCAGCTTAAAAAGGATTTTCCGCCGATGTCCGTCCTGCGGAAGGAAAAAGCGCTTACCAAAGAGGAGTGGAGCCGTCTGCGTTTTGACAAGGTAACGCACCGTCTGGAACTGGGGTATGGTATCGAGGAGATGTATGCAAGCAGGCAGGGAGCGCTCAAGCAGGCGATAGATGAAGGCGAATCCGTTCGCCGTCAAAAAACCCCGCGCTTCGGGGTGGAGGGATGCTGCGGAAAAGGATGCAACGGCTGTCTGGTGTTCTGGCATGATCCGGCTTACGAAAGAGCGCGCAAAATACTGGCGCAGAAAAAACAGGGCGAAAAACTGGAACAGGATATGATATCGAATGATTCGCTCTCTTCTTGACAGTTTGCGGGATCTGACCCCGATTATTGTCGTGATCGGTTTTTTCCAGATCGTCGTTTTACAGCAACCCTTTCCTTACCCGGCACAGATATTTGCCGGCCTGATTTCCGTTGTTTTCGGGCTGGCACTGTTTGTGCAGGGGTTGAAGTTGAGTCTCTTTCCTGTCGGGGAAGGCCTGGCGGAGGCTTTTGCCAGGCGCGGTAGTGTCATCTGGCTGGTGGTCTTTGCTTTTGCGCTGGGCTTCGGGACAACGGTCGCCGAGCCTGCTTTGATTGCCGTAGCAGCCGAGGCAGCCAGAGTAACCGCGATGGCAGGCATGATTGAAGACACGCGAGAAGCGCTGGAAGAATATGCTTTCGGCTTGCGTTATACGGTCGCGGTATCCGTCGGTTTGGCTCTGCTGGTGGGTGTTTTGCGTATTATCAAGGGCTGGCCTATTCACTGGGTTATTGCAGGAGGCTACATCATTGTTGTTGTTTTGACACAGTTTGCCCCGCGCGAAATTATCGGCGTTGCCTATGATTCCGGCGGGGTGACGACTTCAACCATTACGGTGCCTTTGGTCACGGCTTTGGGGGTCGGCCTGTCTACCGTTATTAAAGGGCGAAATCCCATGATAGACGGTTTTGGTTTGATTGCCTTTGCCAGCCTGTTTCCCATCGGCTTTGTCCTTGTTTACGGAATGGTGATGTAGGTGGAGAGTCTGTTATTCATCCTTTCAACTTTTTTAAGCACGATCGGCGATGTCGCGCCAATTGTGATTCTTTTGCTGTTTTTCCAGTATGTCGTGCTGCGCAAACCGCTTCGGAATTTGAAAAAAACGGCTGTTGGATTTGGCTATGTTATTGCGGGACTGGCCTTGTTTCTGGTCGGTCTGGAACAGGCTCTTTTTCCTTTGGGCGAGGTAATGGCCCGCCAGCTGACCTCACCGGATTTTATCGGTGGCGGGTTTCATAAGACGGATTTTGATTGGTGCGATTATTACTGGGTTTATATTTTTGCCGCTGCGATTGGTTTTTCGACGACCATTGCCGAACCGTCTTTGATTGCGGTGGCGATGAAAGCCGACCAGATGTCCGGGGGTGCGGTGAGTTCAAGGGGGTTGCGTCTGGCTGTTGCAATCGGGGTCGCTCTTTCGATCGCGCTGGGGGCTTTCCGTATTATCACAGGAACGCCGCTCCATATCTATATGATCGTGGGATACATAGTGGTGATTGTGCAAACCTTCTTTACGCCGAAATGGCTGGTCCCTTTGGCTTATGATTCCGGCGGGGTGACGACTTCGACCGTGACGGTGCCTTTGGTCACGGCCTTGGGGCTGGGCCTTGCGTCTACCGTGCCGGGGCGCAGCATCCTGATTGACGGGTTTGGCCTGATTGCGCTGGCGAGTCTGTTTCCTATGATGACGGTCATGGGCTATGCCCAGATATCCGAATGGTGGCTTCAGAGAAGAAAAGACAAGAAGGGACAAAAAGGATAAACTTTCGGGCAAGGATGGAGATGAAGGATGGATTTTAAACTGATTGTTGCGCTTGTTTCCGACGATTATACGGAAAAAGTTGTCGAAAAAGCGCGTAAAATGGGGGCGACAGGAGCGACCGTCATTACCAGTGGTCACGGAGAGGGGTTGAAGCCGAACAAGACATTTTTCGGTTTAACGCTGGAGGGGCAAATCGACATGGTCTTGTTTACCGTGGAACAGCATCTCAGCCGGGATATCCTCGAGGGAATTGCGGAAGAAGGACATTTCGATACGGAATCAGGTACGGGCATTGCCGTGCAGCTTAATATTGAGGATGCTGTCGGGTTGAAGACGCAGGTAGAAACAATCGAACAGGAAATTGAGGACCAGATATGAGCGAAAGAAAAAAATATATACAGGTTCGGGAGGTTATGACCCCTGAAATCGAAACAATTGACGGGCTGGCCAGTATCGCTGAGGCCATTGTGCATATGAAAGAAAAACATTATGGCGCTTTGATCGTCAACAAGCGTGATGAAAGCGATGAATACGGGTTTGTTACGGTGCAGGGAATTGCCCGCGAAGTGATCGAAAAAAACCTCTCTCCCGAGCGGGTGCATGTCTATGAAATTATGAGAAAGCCTGTTTTGACGGTCCACGGCGACATGAATATCCGTTACGCTATCCGCCTGCTGGAACAGGTGAATCAGGGGCGCGCCCTGGTTATTGATAACGGAAAAGCTGTGGGGATTGTCACAGTGTACGATATGGTTATCCACTACATGGATAATTAGCGATAGATTTTTAATTATGATACAGTGGACAGGGATTATTCTTTAATCCGGAAACGGTCAAAAATTACATTATGTCAAAAATTGCCTAGGACATTCGCTCTTCTATGCTCAAGAAACTAAGTATTCAACAGTTTGTTATTATCGACAAATTAGAAATTAATTTTCAGCCGTCGCTCACAATACTGACCGGGGAAACCGGGGCAGGGAAATCGATTCTTCTTGGCGCGATGGGGTTGATCCTTGGAGAGCCTTCCAAACCGGAAGCCATACGTCAGGGGTCGGACGAGGCTGTCATAGAGGCGCTCTTCGCGCCTTCCCGGGATCAGCTTGTATGGAAGTTTCTTATGGAGCAAGGATTGGTCAAAGAGTCCGATACGGAATTTTTGATTCATCGCACGATCACGACGGACGGAAGGGAAGATATCCGGTTTAACGGCAAGCCGATTGAACGTGAACTTTTAGAAGAAATTGGAACCTTTCTGGTTGAAATTCACGGCCAGTTTGCCAACCAGAACCTGACGAATCCGGCCAACCAGTTAAAGTGGCTCGACTTGTCCGGCGATTTTCCGCCGGAAGTGTTCAAAAATGTCGCCGATGCGTTGCACAATGTGCATCGCTACACGAAGGAACTGGAAGAGGAAAAGATATTCCTTGCGCGCCATAAAGGGCTTGCGGGAAGAAAAGTCGAGGCCCTTATCCGGAAATTCAACAAGATCGGCATGAAGAAGGATTTCAATGAGGAAATCAAAGCCGAATATGATGTGCTTCTCAGGGCCAAGGAAACCTCCGAGGCGTTCCAGAGAATTTTAGGGCAGCTCATTGCCGGGAACGGTGTTGTCGTATCTTTATCGACCGCAAACAGGACGCTGGCGAGCCAGAAAAATCTTGATAATGAAAAAATGGTGGATTTGACCCGCTTTCTCGCGGCGTCTCTTGATAATGCGCGCAAGGCTGTCGATGAGATGAACCGGATTATACCGGAGTATGAGATTGATACGGATCCCATCTACCGGTGCGAAAAAATATTGGCGATTCTGGATGAAATATCGAGAGAAACAAAGGTCCCCTTTGAAGGGTTGTCCGATCTTTACGAGGAAACGGATGAAAAATATCAGCGTATGCGCAATGGGCGTGAACGGCTGGCGGAGCTTCAGGATTTGCTGATAGGGGCGAAGAATGATTATCGGCATCATGCCCATATCCTGACCGAAAAACGTATTGTGGCCGGTAAGGCGCTGAGTGAAGCGATTACGGCGGAGCTTCCGCCGCTGAAACTGATGAAGGCGGAATTTGATGTTCTGGTGGAAGAAAAGCCGGATATTGAATGGACCGATCGGGGGTTCAATGAGGTTACGTTTATAGCGCGGATGAACCCCGGCACGCCTTTTAGTCCGATCGCCAAAACAGCATCCGGCGGGGAGATGGCGCGTATGGTTCTGGCCCTTAAAGTTATATTGCAGAAGGTTCAGACCACGCCGACGCTTATCTTTGACGAGGTGGATACCGGTATTGGCGGCCCGGCTGCTGCTGCTGTGGGGGAACGTATCGCGCAGCTTGCGGATAACACGCAGGTCCTGGTTATCACACACAGCCCACAAGTCGCTTCCCGCGGTCACCAGCATCTGCATGTCAGCAAGAAAACAGACGGTATGACCACAACGTCTACGGTCAGTACCTTGTCGCCTGAGGAACGTATCGATGAAATTTCACGTATGCTTGCGGGCGATACGCTGACGGCTGAATCGAAGGCCGCCGCAAAAAGTCTTATAGACGAAGCGCTGGCGGCTGCCAAATTGCGGCAACAAAAATCCGGGAAAGAATAAGCGTTATCGCACGGAATTCAATACGGTGCCGATTACCTTGGCGGAAGAAAGAATATCAAGGCAGCGCTTGATTTCATCCGTCGTTGTGACGCCTTCTTTTATAACGAGCAAAACCGCATCGACATGCGGCAGGAAGACGAGAGGATCGTCCTGTGCCAGCAAAGGCGGCATGTCATATATAATGACGCGGTCTGCGTAGCGCGTTTTAAGCTCTGTCGCGAGTTTTTTCATCTCGGGGGATCCAAGCGTTTCCGACGATTTGTCGACGGCCTGCCCTGCCGGAAAAATCGAAAGCCGTTCAAAGGGCATGCGCAGCAAACATTCCTGAACGCTTGCTTTCCCTTTAAGATAGTCCGTCAGGCCGAATTTCTGTTCAAGCTTCAGATAGTTGTGCAGGGAAGGCTTGCGTAAATCCAGGTCTGCCAGAAGGACGGTCTGTTTCAGGTCCTGCGAGATGCTGACGGCAAGGTTGGCGGCAATCGTCGTTTTTCCGTCGTTGTAATTCGGGCTGGTGATCGCCAGTGTTTTCAGGCCGGATTTCTGCATGGCCTGAAGGATTTGCGTCCGCAGAAAACGAAAAATGTCCGCTTCCCGGCTATGGGTACGGTGCGCAATAATCCGGTTTTGGTCGAGGGCTTTTTCAAACGCCGAAAGCGAGGTTTTCTCTTTTTCCAGAGCGGAAGTGTCGAGCCCCAGAGTGCCGGCCAATATTTTTTCCAGATGCGCGGCTTTTTTTTGAATGTCGTCTTTGTATTGTCTCATGTCATATCTCTTTTCTGCAAAAAATATTCCTAAAACCCAATGCGCTGCATAAGAAGGCCCCGGAAGAGATCAAAGGGCATCACCATCACGGAAAATATCAGGAATCCGGCAACGGCTAACATCAGGGCGCCGATCAATATTTTAAAAAGAAGATGCTTGATGGATATTTTCTCATCCAGCGTCCTCAGGTGGGGGATTGTAACAAGGGGGGCTACGCCCACAAGGGTTTCCAGATGCTGGGGTCCTATAATGCTGCGGCTTAGAATATGAAGGGTCAGGACGCTTGCCAGTCCGCCTGTAAGAGCCAGAATAAATCCGGCCAGAATAAAGACGCTGCGGGCCGGCTGCGTTGTGCGTGGTAATTCGGGAGCATCGATAACGGCAAGGCGGCGCCCGTTATGAGTCTCCTCTATGGCTTCGTTCATATTGGAGGCCAGTTTTCTGGCCTTTAATTCGCGGTAGAGAATGAGGGAGTTATCGTAATCCCGTGTCAGCGCTGCAAATTGCCGCTCCATGGCCGGGTTTTCCGATATGGCGAGCTGGTATTCTTCCTGTTCGCGTCTTACTTCTTCTTTTTGTGCCAGAAGGGCTTTTTGCTGTTCCTGAGCGGCTTGTAATTGCGCGGCGATTTGCAGGTAAGCAGGGTTGTCCGCATCCTTCTTGACGGCGAAAGAAGAACGGCTCTTGCCTTTGCCTGCCTTGGAAAGCTGCTCTTTAAGTTTTTCCAGCTGGTTTTGAAGAGATATAACGTCCGGATGCTCTTCACCATAAGTTTCGCGGGTTGTGTCTAATCTTGTTTGAATATCGGTTATTTTTGCCTTGATTCTGGCGGTATAGCTTGCAGGGTCGACCTGGGATTCCAGTGCGTCAATCTGGCGGGAAACCTTGAGGACGTCCGGGTGCTGCTGCCCGTATTTTGCCGTCAGTGTCGCGTATTGGGATTTTAGCGCGCGCAGTTGTGTGGAAGGCGTGGTCAGGGCCTGTCCATTTTCAACAATGGTTGAATAGGGGTCCGTTTGCGCCAGCTGCGAACGTAAGGCGCCCTGCAATCCTATATTCGATATGATCTGGCTTTCAATGGCCTGAAGGCGGGACGTCGAGGAAGCCGCAGCCTGTTGGTTAAAAGAAAGAGCGTCCGGGCGGATGTTGCCGTTTTCAGCGCGAAACTCCGCTATTTTTCTTTCCTGTTCGGCCAGGGACTCCGAGAGAATTTCAATCTGTCCGTCCAGAAAATCGGATGTGCTTTTCGCGGTGTTGCGGCGATCTTTCAAATCCTCGTCAAGGAAGCGGGAGACAAGTTCATTTACGGTCTGTTGTGCGAGAAGGGGATCCCCATATTCAAAGCTGAGGACAAAGGCAATGGCGGAAAGCTGCGATGTCGAAGCTTTTTGTGCCGAAGCAGGATTGGCAAGAGGCGTGCTGAGCAATTTAATCGTTATCTTTTTTTGCATTTGCCTTGCAACGTAGGAAATGGGGGTATGTTTTCGTACACCCGGATACAGATTAAGTTTGGCGATGACGTCAACCAGAGAGCTTGTCGAAAGCACTTTTTGACGCAGCCGTCCGATTCGCAAATCTGCGATTGCCTCTACTGTTTCGGCATTGACGCCTGATGTTTCCGCAACGTCAATCGCAATCTCGGGCTGTACGACTTCGACAGTCGCGGCGGCACGATAGTTTGACCATTTAAGGGCGTAGACGACGGAGAGCGAAAAAATAATGCCGGCGACCAGAAAGAAAACTTTCTTCCTGCGGCGCAAAATCGAGACATATTCAAGAGGGTTTAATGTGTTCATTGTTACTGTTCCATAAGTTCTTCTGTTTTTTTAAAAAGTCCGGAAGGTTATCTCCCGAAGTCAGGCCGGTATGAAAGTCCGATCCTTACGATATTTTGTTCCGCATCCTCGCGGCTGCCGGACAGGGTTTCTTTCCGGTATCTGTAAGACGCCGTGATGTCCAGCTGCTTCGTTATTTTGTATGAAAGGGCTCCGCCCCCGCCCCATGTCGTATCAAGGTTGTTTGTAGAAAGGGGCGGCTGGTCGGCCAACTGATAGTTGGTGTCAAGAGTCAGTGAAAGTTTCGGATTGAAGCTGTATGTCCCTTCGGCGGAGAATTTTGTCAAAGAGGCCTCCGAACCGTTGGAGTAAGGCTGCCGGTAGCGTGTGGCTGAAACCTTCGCCGCATTTTGTTCCTTTTTATATGACAGCACACCTGAAAAAACAGGATTCCAGTCGACTCCCCGCTTGGAGGTTGCGTAACCGTAGAACTTCGATCCCAGAGCTCCGGCAGACAGTTCGGCCGAAAGATTTTGTGTCAGGGAAGCATTCCAGCCGATAGAAGGTCCGATACTGTCAATATGAAGGTCCGTGTTTTCCAGAGACTGGTAGCGCTGTGCCTGAATGGATAATATCGCCTGCTGGCGCGGCGTTATGCTGTAGACAAAAGAAGGGATAACGGAAAGGGTCCTGTAATCGCTTAAAAAGGAATCTTCATACTTGGATTCAAGCCATGATCCCGCAATCTCTATTTTGCTCCGCTGCGACGTATTGTAGGAAATCCGCGGAAGAAGAGAATAGGACATATGCCGTACAGACCCGATATTCTGGCCCAATGTCGTCAGTTCGCTTGTCCGCGTGGTGTCGTAATCTATCTTGCCGGTCAGGGCCGTTTCCCACCGCGCCGAGTGCCATACAAGCCCGGTATTTCCATGAAAATCCGTTGAGTTGAAGTCCGATCGGTTGAACTGGTTTCGGGTGGCGGAAACACTGGCATTTATCCGTGTACAGGGCATTTCATCTATCAGGGTCAGGGCGGCCGTTGTTTCAGAGCCGTATATGCTCTTTTCATTCCGGGAAAGCATGACAGGATTCGTATTCCAGACGCCGGTTTCGCTGAAACGCATTTTGATATTTGTATTTCCGGCGAAGCCCTCTTGCCCGGAAAGGAGCAAAATCAAAACGGCCGCCAGACTTCCTGCTTGAGGGACGCAGCGCTTAAAGGGAAAAGCAGGGTATCTCATAGAACTAAAAAATTCCTGAGGTTGGCACAAAAATGACGTCTCCCGACTTAAGGTCTATATCTTTGTCCAGCTTCCGTCCGCGTGCGATATTGCTGTAGGGGTATTTGATAGATTTTTTCCCTTCCGGCGTTTTGCGGATGATGATGATATCGCTTTCATCGGCGTAGGGGGTGAGCCCCCCGACCTGGCTCAATACCTCCATAACACTCATGCGCGTGTTCATAATAACTTCGCCCGGTTTCTGGACCTGGCCCAGGACGCTTACCTTATGTCCAAGAGGGGCTTTGACGGAAACCGTGACGGAGGCATCGGGAATGGACATTTGGAGCCTGTCTCTGATGGCGGATTGTACATAAAAGGGGGTCATGTCCTGAACCATGAGCGTGCCGATCAGCGGGAATGTGATCGTGCCGTCAGGGAGTACCAGAACTTCACGGTCCATGCCCTCTTCCTTCCAGACGGTGACCTGCAAAATATCTCCGGGCTGAAGCGTAAAACCCTCTTCGTTTCCTTCGGCTTGCGCTGTGTAAGAAACGGCGGTTAAAAACAGCAGAAAAATCATACAAGATATTGAAATTACTCTCATTTTAGTTCCATTTCGTCAGGGATATCTCTCAATCCATGGCAATCTATATATTTTATACGTCAATAGCAACACGATAAGAGCGGTTACGGCAAATCAGATATAAAAAAGGCGCCAAGCAAATGGCGCCTTCTGGACTTTGATTTACGCCTCTGTTGTCAGGCGATAGCTTTTTTCTGTTTTTTTGCTCTTTTTCTGGCGCGATATCCCGCCAGAGCCGCCAGCCCCAGACCAAACATGGGCAAAGCGGCCGGCACGGGCACAGCTGAAACAACGTAAGAAACGTCAAATGCCGTGCTTCCGGCGACAGTGCCCAGAAATACGGCCATGAAGTCAAGAGACCCTGCAGAGAAGTTTTTAATAATAGCTGTTCCCGAAGTTAAGCCCGTCAACTGCGCGCTTGCGAAAGCGAGGGCTCCTGAAAAAGTGCCATCTGTCGTGCCGTCAGACAGAGGAGTGCCGGAACTGGAATCGTCTGCCGCCCAGCCTGCATAATCATGGAAGCCGTCATTGTAGAAGTAGGCTCCAAAATCCGCCAGAAGTCCTGATGTTATCGGGCTTGCAAAACTGTAGCTAAATGAAACCATGCTGCTGGGAGGCAATATGCCGTTGATGATGCTCAGAACGGAACTGCCGCCACCGCCACCGCCGGTGATCGTTCCCGTCTGACCGATATCAAGCGGCTCCGGCGTCATTTCTACGACGGACCCTGAAAAATCGACAACCGCAGCGGCCGCCGATTTAGCGTTCACGGAAAAAGCGACAGCCATCACGGCAATCATCAAGAAGGTGGTAGTTTTCATATTACATCCCCAAAAATATTTCACACAGTCTGAAATAGTCATACAGATCCTTGTCTAACACAGAAAAATACAGGGGTTCAAGCTCTTTTTACAGTTCGAAAAAGGGGTTCTGTGTCAGGGCGACACCTCAAAATTCTGGCAAATCATCTGTGAATGGCCTATAGCTTTAGGCATGCTTTCTTTGTTGGTTGCGCAGGAAAAAAGTATGTTTTTTCATAAAGTTTTGTTTGTTTTCACCCTTGCTTTTTCAGGATGGTCTCTTTCTGCTTGCGATAATCCGGAGCAAAAGGAGGAAAAATATCTGAGCCGGGGCGATTCTTTTTTTGAAAAACAGGATTACGCGCGGGCGCGGCTGGCATATAAGAATGCGGCCCGTTTTTCTCCGACAGACCCGAGGGTTCTGTACAGCCTGGGTCTTGTGGACGAGGCGCAGGGGAATCTGAGGGGGGCGATGGCGGCCTATATGGTTGCCGAGCAGCAGGATCCGGATTTTGAGCCGGCTGTTTCCAAACTGGCCCAATATTTTCTGGCGGCACAGCAATATGATGAGGTGCGCCGTCGTGTGGAACGGATTTTGTCTCTTGATCCCAAAAATGCCGGCGCACATGCCCTGTCTGCGTCCCTTCTTCTAGAGCAAAAATATTTTGAAGAGGCGAAAGACGAAGTGCGTCTGGCCTTTGAGGGCGATCCGGACAATGTGATTGCCTTTTCCGTTCTGACGGGCATTCATGTCGCACAAGGTCGGCTGGATGAGGCGCAGGAAACGCTTGATAAGGGGATTGCCCGCAACCCGGAGGCACTGCCCCTGTTTCTTCTGAAAGCGGCTGTTTATAGCGAACAGAATGATATGCAAAAAATTGCCCAGACCTACGAACGCATTTTTCTTTTGCGTCCGGAGGACATCCGTCTGCGGATTGATTTGGCCAGAATCCTGTCCGAAGCGGGGGATAAAAAGGAGGCGGAAGCCGCTCTGCGCGCCGCCGTCGTCCGTTTTCCCGACAATACGGAGATCAAGCGCAGATTGTCCATGTTTCTGGAAGAAGAGCGTGGAATGAGCGTCGCGGAACAGGAGATTCGTTCCTATATCGAAGCGGCGCCGGAACAAAAAATCCTCTATCTCTGGCTGGCCGATCTTTATATCAAGCATGACCTGATAGATCAGGCGGTCGCAACGCTTGAAGAGGTTATCGGGGGGCAAGTGGAAGACGGGATCAGCCTGAATGCCAGCACGTCCCTGGCCAGTATCCAGCTTAATCAGGGGGATGCCGCTTTAGCCGCCAAATTGATAGAGGCCGTTTTGGCGAAGGATATCAATAACACGGACGCTCTTTTTGTTCGGGCCAGTCTGGCCTTTTTCAAGGGGGACGATCAAAGGGCTGTCTCCGATCTTCGGACCGTCGTACGGAATAATCCGCGTGCGACCAAGGCTTTCAGGGTTCTGGCGGAAACGCTTCTGCGGCAGGGCCATTTGGATCTGGCCATAGATACCCTCAGGCAATCTCTGGATGTTGACCCGGGCGATCTTCAAACCCATGTTCGTCTGGCACAGCTTTACGTGATTCAGGGAGATGCCGGGCGGGCGCGCAATCTGCTGTCTCTTGTGACAACGGCGGACCCGGCCTATCCGGTCGGATGGGAAAGTCGCGCGCGCCTTGCCATTGAAACGAAGGATTGGGCCGCAGCGGAACAGGCCATTCAAAAGCTTGATTCTTTAGAAGGGCAAGCGCTTCTGGCCGCTTTTTTGCGCGCGCAGATTCAATCGGGACGGGGCGAAAAAGAGGCGGCCGTCGCCCTTTACAAGCATGTGATAGAGCGCGATCCTTCTGCACCCTTGTCCGAGCATGCCTTGTCCGCCTTGCTTGTTTTGTCCGAAGATCTGGGAAACCTGCCTGACACGATAAACTATATTGGCTCTCTTGAGAGCAAGAGCGCGGCTGTTTCAACGGTCCTGGGCAAACTTCTTATGATGCGCGGAAAAACGGCGGCGGCGGAAGAGGCTTTCAATGCGGCGGTAGCGCTTGAGCCTCATACGCAGGCTCCGTTTCTTTCCCTTGCCGAAATTTTCCGTGCGCGGGGAGAGAACGGGAAGGCAATCGGGATTCTCCGGGAAGCGGAAAAAGCCGTTCCTTCGGATATCAAGGCTTCCATGATGATGGCGGATATCCTATCCTCGCAGGGACGGATTGCGGAAACGATAGAGATTTATGAGGCGCTGCTTGCAAGCAATGCATCGCTTGATGTTGTGGCAAATAATCTGGCCCAGACTCTTGCGGATTTTCAAAATAACGACAGGGCGGCGATGGAGAGAGCGAGGATGATGGCGGAACGTTTTATGACGTCGGACAATCCGTTTTTTCTCGATACGCTTGGTTGGGTCTATTTCCGTCAGGGAAACATCGCGCAGGCGCGGCCTCTTTTCGATCGCGTTGTCGCTCGTCTGGATCCGCTACCGCCGCAAATACAATATCACTATGGTGCGCTATTGCTGGAATCCGGTGAAAAGCAGAAGGCAAGGGAAATGCTTCTTCAATCTGTAAAGGCGGGAAAGCCTTTCACAGGATATGACGAGGCCATGGCTTTGTTAAAAGGGCTGGAATAGACGCTTTTTCGATTTTTTCTAAAAAAGGAGAGAAGAAGGAAGAATCATCTTTCAGGATTTTTCAAAACTTCCGGCGCTCCCGATTTTTTGAGCTCATTTACGAGCGCCTTTATGGAGTCTCCGTCGCGGCGGTCCGCGATCAGGATGGCATCACCCGTATCCACGACAATGATATTTTCAATGCCGGCACAGGCGATGAGGCGGTCTTTGCTTTCTATCAGGGAGTTTTTAACGTTATGACAGGCTACATGTCCTTCAAGTGCATTGCCGTTTTCATCTTTGTTTTTTATTTCCCAAAGGCTTTCCCATGAGCCGATGTCGGACCATCTCGGATCGCACGGAACAACGGCGCTTTGTGCGCTTTTTTCCATGATGGCTTTATCGAAGGGCTCCGAAGGGAGCGCCGCATAAAGGTCCGGTGAGGCCTGGGTGTAATCTTCGTCTGTGACGGCGGCGGCAACCCCGGTGAGAATTTCAGGGGCATGCTGCCCGAATTGTGATAAAGCCGTATCTGCCCTGAAAAGGAACATGCCGCTGTTCCACAGGTAATCTCCTGCTTCAAGATAGGCGCGGGCCGTATCCGGGTCCGGCTTTTCTACAAATTCCTGAATTTTATAAACCGCATTTTCAATGAGCGGCCCGCCTTGCAGGATATACCCGTAGCCTGTTTCGGGTCTTGTGGGTTGAATCCCGAACGTCACCAGATACCCCTGCTGCGCCGCCTGCAAACCAAGCGCATAGGCCTGCGATAGCGCTTGTTCGTCGTCTATATGATGGTCGGCGGGCAATATCCACAGGAGAGCATCTTTTCCGAATTCACGGACAACATATTTTGCGGCGAAGGCGATGGCTGCCGCAGTGTTGCGCGGACAAGGCTCGCACAGAACAGTGCTTTGGGCCGAAGGATCCAGTTCTGCGAGTTGTTCTTTCACTTTTTCCTGCTGCGATTTTACGGTGACGACAACAAGATGCTCCATTGGAACATTCGCCGTTTTTGCCGCTCTTTGCACGGTTTCCTGCAGCAGGGAGTTTTTTCCCGTCAGTTTGAGAAATTGTTTGGGATGTTCTTCCCTGCTGGCCGGCCATAAACGTGTTCCGGATCCGCCGCATAAAATGACAGGCACTATCATTGATTGGTCCATTCTCAGGATTTATCGGAAAATTTCCATATATTCACTACTAAAGCGGGTGGAAAAAGACAACAAAATTTTCCGATGACAGGTTTTATGTAGAAAAAAGATATGTCCTTATATATTAGTGGCTCTCCGGTTTTTTGAAAGCCGGGCTTTTTGTACAATATGTAAGGGGGAGGATATATGAACCTGAAATTTTCAGATTATAAAACAGGTGATTCCGACACGCGCCCATGGGGAAAATATGTCGTTACAAATGTCGGTGTCACCGAAAGCGGGGAAGATTTTTGTGAAAAAGAAATCACGGTCCATCCGGGAGAACTCCTTTCCCTGCAGTCCCATGAACTCAGGCGGGAGCACTGGCGCGTAAAAGAGGGAACGCTCACGGTGATCCGGGATCGCAAGCGGATCACGCTTGAGGCCGGACAGGACATCGAAATTGCCGTGCGCAGCATTCACTGTATGGCGAATCTGGGAGAGGTGGCTTGTGTTGTCCATGAACGGCAGGAGGGGATTTGCCGCGAGGATGATATCGTCCGTTACCGCGATGCGTATGACCGGTCGGCGGGAACGGCGGAGTCGGAAGCGAAAGAAAGCCTTCTTCTTTATACCCGGATCTTGGACGAGCTCCGCAAAGGGAAATGATTTTAAAAGACGTCTTAAAAATTCCGGGCAGAAATTGAGACGGAATCAGGCGTGCTTTCCCGTATGTCCGGAATGGAAAGGATCCGGCTTTGTTCCGGAAGATCTCCCAGTGTCGGGCCGCCGTTATTCATGTAATTCTGGACATGGTAGGGACCTTTATATCTTTTGACGTGCAGGTCGTTGGCAATGTCCATAATGTCCTCTTCCCCCATCAGGTGCGTATGAACGGTCGTGCGCACTTCGAACGGGACTTTCGTTTGCGCGCACAGCATGCTGAGCGTTTGCTCAAAAGGGGTATGCAATTTAACGCCCGTCACGGTTTTGGTTTTTGACGGCGGGGCTTTGTAATCCAGCGCAATAAAATCCAGCAATTGCCGGTCCAGCATTTGCCGCACGATGTCAGGCCGCGTCCCGTTGGTGTCGAGCTTGATCGCAAAGCCCATGCGTTTCACAGATTCGGCAAAGCCGATGATGTCTTTATAAAGCGTCGCTTCTCCGCCTGACAGGACGATCCCGTCCAGAAGGCCCTGACGTTTTTTAAGAAAAGAGAGAACGTCTTCGGCGCTTTTGCGGCCGCTTTTTCCTCTGACGATTTGCGGGTTGTGACAATAGGCGCAGCGCATGTTGCACCCCGCGAACCAGACGATCGCCGCCGTTCGGTCCGGAAAATCCAGCATCGTAAACGGCGTCAGATCGTAAATGGGAAGAGTCGTTTTCATCTAATGCCGCGAAAAAAGATCGCCCGTATCGATGCGCTCTTCGGTGAAATGAAGGCGGTCTTTATGCTCTCCTTTTTTGCCGGTATTGAAGCTGTCCACGGGGCGAAAATAGCCCATAACGCGCGTCCAGACTTTCGTTTTTTCGTGGCAGTGCGGACATTCCGGCTGTTCCCCGTTCAGGTATCCGTGTTCGTCGCAAACGGAGAAGACGGGCGTTACCGTGATATAGGGAAGCTGGTAATTCTCAATGACCGTCTTCACGAACCGTTTGCAGCTTTCGGCGCTGGAGAGTTTTTCATTCATATACAGGTGCAAAACCGTGCCGCCCGTATATTTGCATTGCAGTTTGTTTTGAAGATCGAGGGCTTCGAACGGGTCGTCCGTGTATCCAACCGGAATTTGGGATGAGTTGGTGTAGTAAATATTCTCTCCCGTGCCGGCTTGCAGGATATCCGGATAGTGTTTCAGGTCTTCCCGTGCGAAACGGTACGTCGTGCCTTCGGCGGGCGTGGCTTCCAGATTGTAAAGATTCCCCGTTTCCTGCTGGTAGTCTTTCATTTTCTCCCGCATATAATCCAGGATATCCAGCGACATCTGCACCCCTTCTTCTGTCGTGAGATCCCGGGTGTCGCCGGAGAAATTGCGCACCATTTCGTTCATGCCGTTGACGCCAATGGTGGAAAAGTGATTACGCAAAAAAGGCAGATAGCGCGCGGAATAAGGATATAGCCCCCTGTTATACATTTCCTGCACATAGGCGCGTTTTTTCTCCAGGGTGGACTGGGCGATATTCATGAGGCGGTCCAGTTCTGCGATCAGGCCGTCATAATCTCCTTTGAAACGATAGCCCAGCCGCGCCATGTTAATCGTCACCACGCCGAGCGACCCCGTCATTTCGGCGGACCCGAAAAGGCCGTTGCCGCGTTTTTGAAGTTCCCGCAGGTCCAGTTGCAGGCGGCAGCACATGGAACGCACCGCACCGGGGGAATAGGCTTCCGGGTTTTTGACCTTTTCCCCTGCTTCATTGCTCATATACTGGCTGCCCACAAAATTCTGGAAGTAGGAGCAGCCCATTTTGGCGGTGTTGTCGAAAATGGCGCGGGCCACTTTGCCGTCCCAGTCGAAATCATCGGTGATATTCACGGTCGGGATGGGAAAGGTAAAAGGCTGGCCCGTTGAATCGCCCTCGGTCATCACTTCATAGTAGGCGATGGCGATTTGTTCCATTTCCGGCGCAAAATGCACGTATGTCATGTCTTCCAAGGAGCGAATGCCCAAATCGCGCCGCACGGCTTCATCCAAAAGGGTGTTGTCCTCTATCCCCTTGAACAGGTGAAGGTTGTTCAGGGTCGGAATATTTTTTTGCAAATCTTCGGGAACGCTGATGTCCAGCGTGATATTGGTAAAAGGTGACTGTCCCCAGCGCGCCGGAACGTTCAGATTGTAAACGAACTGGCGAATGGCTTTTTTGATTTCCCGAAAAGAAAGCTGGTCGCGAAATACGTAAGGGGCAAGATAGGTATCGAAGGAACTAAATGCCTGTGCGCCGGCCCATTCGGACTGGAGGATTCCCAGAAAATTGCTCATTTGTCCCAGCGCTTCGCGGAAATGACGCGGCGGTTTGGAAGACACGCGCCCCCCGACGCCGTTGAAGCCTTCATTCAAAAGCGCCCGCAAGGACCATCCCGCGCAATATCCGGTCAGGCAATCCAGATCATGGATATGCAGGTCTCCTTGACGGTGGGCTTTGCCTTCTTCCGAAGAATAAACTTCATCCAGCCAGAAATTGGCAATCACTTTCCCGGCGACATTATTCACAAGTCCCGCGTTGGAATACCCCGTATTCGCGTTGGCGTTGATTCGCCAGTCTTCCTTGGCCACATATTCGGAGACTGTTTCCGAACAATCGACGTTTGTTCCGCCGTAAAGAGTCGTAACGGGGCTTGAGGTTGACGTCTTTAAATCTTCTTTTTTAAGGGGGGAAACGACAGACAGGGACGGCGCAGCAGACATAGAAAGACCTCCTTTAAAGGCGAAAAGGTGAACAGATGCTCCAAAACGGAAATATTTAAAAAACACAAGATGTTGTGCTCTCGGGAATCACATTAACACCAGATGTGGTGGTCTGGATTTGATTTTTGTCAATCAATGCAAAATTTAAACAAAGCGGCGGCTTTATTGTCAGCTATTGTATTTACGGACCAGTTTTCCGATGGTGAGTCCCTGCACGATGATGGAAAACATCACGATGCAATAGGTTACGAGGAGCAGGAAGTCCCGCAGGTCGCCAGAGGGGAGGGAGAGCACGAGGGCGACCGATATGCCGCCGCGCAGGCCACCCCATGTGAGGATATTGACTGCGCCGGGGCTGAAGTTTCGAATTTTTTTCAGAAAGCTTACGGGCAGAAGAACGGAGAGATAGCGGATAAGGAGGAGGAGCGGAATCATGATGAGGCCGGTATACAGGGCGGTTTGATTAAATTCGATAATGAGCAGGCTAAAGCCCAGAAGCAGGAACAGGATGGCGTTCAGGAATTCATCGATCAGTTCCCAGAAATTATCCAGGTTTTGTTTTGTGTGGTCCGACATGGCGCGATCGCGCCCGACATTGCCGACAATCAGGCCGGCCACGACCATTGCGATCGGGCCGGAGGTATGAAGCGCATTGGCCAGTTCGTATCCGCCCATGACCATTGCCAGTGTCAGAAGAATCTCCACCTGGTAATTATCGACGCTGCGCAGCATGATAAAAGCAACATAGCCCAGGGCGCCTCCTAGGATGGCCCCGCCGATCGCTTCTTCGACAAACAGCAAGGCGACGTGGGACGCGGTGGTTTCGCCATGCGTCGCTATGCCCAGCAGCGTCAAAAAGAGGACGACGGCAATTCCGTCGTTAAAAAGGGACTCGCCGACGACCTTGATTTCCAGTGTTTTGGGCGCACCCGCTTTTTTCAGGATGGCCATGACGGCGATCGGGTCTGTGGGGGAGATCAGGGCGCCGAATAAAAGCGCGTAAATAAACGGGATGTCAAAGCCGAGAACAGGAAATATCTTATATGCTGCAAGTCCGGTCAGGGCGGTAGACAGCACAGTACCGAAAAGGGCCATCGCGCCGATGATATATTTTTGGCTCTGCAATGTTTTCCAGTTCACATGAAGCGCGCCGGCAAACAGCAGAAAGCTGAGCATTCCGTGTAAAAGTGTTTCGGAGAAATCGATGCCGTCCATGATGCGGTGCACGGAAGGCAGAATATCGATACCGAGAATTGGCAAGAACAGGATGATCGCGGAGAGGATCATTGCCATGACCATGATTCCGATTGTCGTGGGCAATTTTATGAAGCGGTAATTCAGATAGGAAAACAGGGCGCAGAACGTAACCAGAATGCTGGTGATGGTGATAATGCTCATAATATTTTCTTTCTAAATATTTTGTATAAAAATTCCGGCGCTTACGAGGGTGGGAGTCAAAACCATCATGGCGATATTCAATCCCATGAAGGGGACAAGTTTTTCGATGTTCGTGTGTAACCTTCGCAGGTTGTAGAAAATAATGAAGGCAAGCGGCAGCGTGAGAAATCCTGTTGTTGCCGGTGCAGGGAGGCTGTTCGTCCCTATGCCGCCGGCAAGACATGCATAGGCAAGGATAAAGAAGATGCCGATAATCGATGCGGCTTTTTCAGGCCCCCATGCGATGGGGATGTTTTTGCGGCCGATGCGGCGGTCCGGCTCAATGTCGGGCAACTGGTTCATCAGAAGCAGGTTGTTGGCCAGAAAAAACACGATGAGAGAGGCAAAAGCGCCGCCCCATGAATAGCTGCCGCTCAAAACAAATTCGGTGCCCATGACCATGGCGGGGCCGAATCCCAGCCCGGGTGCGATTAAAGTGAGAAAAGAGTTTTTCAGTATAAACGGGCTGTAGGCGGCGACGATGATGAGTCCCGGAAGCCCGGTCCAGAGCAAAGCCGGTCCGTGAAGGAACAGAAAATAAAGGCCGATTGCCGCTGTTAACATCAGGCTGCCGCTTCCGATCTTCAGGGCCAGGGATGCCAGAGCGGGAGCTTCCGGCAGTGTTCCGCTGCCGCCGCTAAAGGGGGTGCGCCGGGTCTGAAAATCAAGACCGCTTTTGAAATCGGCATATTCGTTTAAAGCGTTGACGCTGATGCAGGCTGAAACAGCGCCGAGCAGGACAAGAAAAACCGTCGCCGCATCGATATTTCCGGTTTTCTCCCACGCGAGGGCGGCGCCCGGCGCGACACAAACGGGCGCTAATGTTAAAAAGGGCAGCCGGATTATGCCGGAGATTTGTTTGGCGGTGACGCTCATACAAAAATTCTAGAATATTCTGCCTTCTTGCAAAAGAAGGGATTTATTGCCTTGTTGCATTTTTGCTTTTAGATTGGTTGACATGAAAAGAAGGCAAAGGACAAAAATTTTCGGGAACAGGCGCGGTTTTGGCGCATTCGTTGCCGTTTTGGCCTGTCTGGCTTTTGTTCTAAGCGCCCTGTTTCCTCCCTGTAAGGTTTTGAACGCGAAGTCTTTCGTGGAAATTTGCACGGCGCAGGGGATCGAGGTTATCGCCCTTTCGGATAACGGGGAAGAAGCGCCGCAAGGGGATACGCCTTCATTCGATCTTTGTCCTTACTGCGCGGCGCAGTCTTCTTTCGGCGCAAACGGGTTGTTTGCGGCCAGTCTGGCAGGTCCGGAAAGTTTTTCCGCGTTGCCTCTGCCTGTTCCAGGTGACTCCTTTGCCGTTTCCAGACATCTTTTTTCCAATATCCAAAGCCGTGCGCCGCCTGTCTTAAGCTGAATTTCAAACATATAAATTCATAACACAGCTTTTAAGACAGGAATTTTACGATGATAAAAAGATCTCTTCTTTTGGGTGCGCTCTGCGGGAGCGTATCCATTCTGGCGACGGGGGCAGGATGGGCCCAGACGGACGTTTATAACACTTATAATTCTCTACCGGAAATGCAGGTGCAGGCGCCGCCTGTGAGCTATTATCCCGGCAACCAGAAGGTAAGCCCTCAAAATATGGACGGGCCGCAGCGCCATGACGGGGGAAGCTTTCTTGCGGACCTGCCCGGCGTAAGCGCTTCGCGTATGGGTGGCCACGGTCTGGAGCCGGTGATCCGGGGGCAGCAGCAGGGCCAGCTTAATATACTGTTGGACGGGGCTTATATTCACGGCGGCTGTCCCAACCGGATGGATCCGCCGGCTTCCTTTGCCAATGTGGAAAGCTATGACGAGGTGAGTGTTTTGCATGGATATCAAACGGTGCAGCATGGGCCCGGCGGCTCGGGCGGCACGATTTTGTTTGAGCGTACGCCCCGGAACTATGAAGGGGACGGTGTGCAGTGGACGGCACTGCTGGATGCGGGGCTGGACAGCAATGGCTGGGTGCGCAGCGCTTTGGGGGATTTGACGGTGGGAACGGAGGAGGCGCAGTTGCGCTCTGTTATCTCTGCCGGCAAAGGCAACAATTACGAGGACGGCAATGGCAATGAAGTGCGCAGCGGATTCAGGACGAAATCTGTCATGTTGTCTCCGACATGGCATATGGATGAGAACACGGATTTGACGTTGGGGATGGAGGCGGCGCGGACTCAGGATGCCTTGTTCGAAGGGGCGGGGATGGACGCGCCGGAAGATTTAAGCGTGACCTATCGCGCGAAACTCAAACATGAATGGCGGGAGGGCCTGATAGAAAGTTTTCGGGCGGAGGGCTATAAAACGCTTGTGAATCATCTCATGGATAATTTTTCCTTGCGCGTGAATACGGGCATGAAAATGAAAACAAAAGCCGATTCAGATACGTTCGGCGGGAAATTTTCAGTAGACGTTGCGGCGGGAAATTCTCCTTTGACCCTGGGTGTGGATCATCAGGACAACCGCCGGGACGCGAAGCGTTACAGCGGCATGGCGGTGGCTGCGGATGCCACGACGCCGCAATCCTACCTTTGGCCGGACGCTACGATTTCACAAACGGGTCTGTTTGCCGAAAAAACGGTTTCGGTGGCGCCGGCAACGCGGCTTAAGCTTGGAGGGCGCTATGATTACGTGCGGGCGGATGCCGATGCGGCGGACCAGCTTTTTGACGGGGTGCGCTCCGCCAATACGCTTTACCAGCTTCATTACGGTTATCGGGCCGGCGATGTGACCGAGCATAATCTGGGGGGGCTGGCCCGGCTTGAGTTTGATTTGAGCGATGAGGCTACCTTGTTTGCCGGCGCAAGCCGTTCGGTGCGCACGGCAGATACGACCGAACGCTACATGGCCGCATGGAGCGGCGTTGCCGGGAGCCGATGGGTCGGGAATCCCCGGCTCGATCCGGAAGCGCATCGCCAGCTTGATGCCGGGGTGATGCTGGACAAACCGCTCTGGCACCTTAATGCCAGTGTTTATTACGACGATGTCCGGGATTTTATCATGCGCGACCGGGCGCGGGGGCAGGACGGCATTTTGGTTGCAGGCAATGAAACGGTTTACCGCAACATTGATGCAACATTGGCCGGCGTTGAACTTGATGCGCATTACGACATGGCCCGCGATTGGAAAGTGACGGGAAACATGACGTACACCTATGGCGAGAATGACGATGACGGTGATGCGCTTGCACAAATTCCGCCGCTGGAAGGACAGCTTGGCCTGCGTTATGCGCCGGATAAATGGTCGTTTGGAGGGCGGGCGAATTTTGCCATGAAGCAAAGCCGCATCGATGACAATACGTCCCTGCGCGATGCGCAAAAAACGCCGGGCTATGTTACGGTGGACTTCTATGGCAGCTATGACATAAATGAAGCTGCAAGATTGCATTTTGGAATTGATAACGTATTTGACAAGGATTATGCACACCATCTTAACCGCTCAAATTCCTTCGATCCAACGGAGACTCAGGTCAATGAGCCGGGGCGTTCCTTCTATCTGCGCGTGTCGGCAAAGTTCTGATAAAGCCGCGCGGTTCGATATAAAGCCTCTGGCTGCCTCGGTTTTTTTGCACGGGGCGGTCGTTGCCGCGCTGAGCGTTGCGATAAGCGCAGGGCTTCTTTACAGCCGCGGGGATGCCCTGACCGATGCGCTGGAGGTCGAGCTTGTTTTGATGCCGGATGTCGTTCCGGCCGTTATTGAGCAAAAAGAGAGTCTTTCCGGTCCGCATGCAAAGAAGGCGGAAGAGCCGCCGGAAATCTTCTCTGAGGCGGACGCTGTTCAGACGGAACCTGTTTCTTCCCGGAACGCAGCACAGCAAGCGCAGCCCTACAGGGACACGGCGAAGGGCGGAATCCTGCCTTACACGTATCGCGAGCGTCTTATGCGTCATATTGAAAGATACAAATATTATCCGGCGGTGGCGCGGCGGCGGGGGCTGGAAGGGCAGGCGATCGTCGCGTTTCAGATAGACCGGCAGGGGGCGGTCGGGACGGTGCGGGTCGTGAAGACATCGGGGCACCATCTTCTGGATCACGCGGCACTGGTAACGCTCCAGCGGGCCAGCCCGCTTCCGGAGCCGCCGGAAACCTTCTCTTCGCAAGACCTCGCGTTTCGGCTTCCTGTGCAATATAGTCTGGGAAAATAAATCACTGTCATGACAAAGCCGCTTGCATTGACGATGGGGGAACCGGCCGGGGTCGGCATGGAACTGACCGCAAAGGCCTGGCGTGCACGGGAGGCGGAGTGTTTGCCGCCTTTCCTTGTTTTGTGCGATCCGGCGCAGCTGGCGGAGACGGAGGTTCCCGTTCAGGCGATCGACGATCCCGCCCGGGCAGTGGATGTGTTTGAGTCCTTTTTGCCCGTTTTTCCCATCAGCCTTCCGGTCAGGCCGGAGGCTGGAACGCCTGACGTTGCAAATGTACCGGCGGTTCTGGAGAGCATTGAAACAGCCGTTTCTTTTGCGCTGGCGGGCCGCGCAGGCGGCGTGGTTACAAACCCCGTCCACAAGGATATCCTGAAAAAGGGCGGTTTCCGGCATCCGGGCCATACGGAGTTTTTGGGCGCGCTGTGCGGGATCAAACACGATCCGGTGATGATGCTGGCGGCGCAGGATTTGCGGGTGGTGCCCCTCACCGTTCACCTTGCGCTTTCGGACGTTCCGGCAGCCGTGACACAAGATATGATTTTGCGCAAGGCGCATATGGTCGCGGCGGCCCTTCGACAGGATTTTGGCATCGGAGCGCCGAGGCTCGCCGTGGCGGGGCTGAACCCTCACGCCGGGGAAGGAGGCGCGTTCGGCCGCGAAGAGATAGAGGTTATTCTTCCGGCAATCGAGAGGTTGAAAGCGGAAGGTCTGGACATAAGCGGACCCCATCCGGCGGATACGATGTTCCATGACGCGGCGCGTAAAACCTATGATGCCGCGCTGTGCATGTATCACGATCAGGCGCTTATCCCGCTTAAGACCCTTGATTTTTACGGCGGCGTGAACGTTACGCTGGGTTTGCCGATCGTGCGCACCTCGCCGGACCACGGCACCGCGCTGAATATCGCCGGGCACGGCATTGCAAGGCCGGACAGTCTGATTTCCGCTATAAAAACGGCGGATAAAATGGTTCAAAGCCGGGGCATCTAAGATTTTACTGGATTTTGCTCCGGAAGTAAGATAGAAAGACCCCCACTTCCCTGATAACAGCAGATTCGAAAGCGGCCTCAAGGCTCTACGAACCTGTGGCGGGAAGCCTGAGTTGAAGGTTGAAAAAAGAAGGTTAAAGAACATGTCCAAAACCGGTCCTGTGGACTTTGTCCGCCAGGTAAAATCCGAAATGCAGAAGGTCACCTGGCCCTCGCGCAAGGAAACGACTGTAAGCACGATTGCCGTGTTCGTGATGGTTTTTGTGGCGTCATTGTTTTTATTTTTGTCGGATCAGGTGATCGCCTTTCTGGTGCGGTTGATTCTGGGGTTTGGAAATTAAAGAAAAAGAAGGAAATCAGGTTATGGCTGCGCGCTGGTACGTTTTGCATGTTTATTCGGGCTTTGAACACAAGGTGGCGGACGCCATCTATGAAAAGGCCCGCAAGAAAGGTCTGGAAGACTGTGTGGAAGAGATCATCGTCCCGACGGAGGAAGTGGTCGAAGTCAAACGCGGACAACGCGTTCAGGCTGAGCGGAAGTTTTTCCCCGGTTATGTTCTGGTCAAGCTCGATATGAACGACAATATCTGGCACATGATTACAGACACGCCGAAAGTCACAGGTTTTCTGGGCGCCGGAAACAAACCGTCTCCGATCAGCCAGAAAGAAGCCGATGCCTTGATGAAGCAGATTCAGGAAGGGGTGGACCGTCCGCGTCCGTCCGTTACCTTCGATATTGGCGAAGAAGTCAAAGTGGCCGACGGCCCGTTTGCTTCCTTTAACGGCATTGTTGAAGAGGTTGACGAAGAAAAGGGAAAGCTGAAAGTTTCCGTGTCCATCTTCGGCCGCGCCACGCCGGTGGAGCTGGAATACGGGCAGGTCGAGAAGATTTAAACGGCCTGCCATTAGTTCGTTTGCCAGTTTCGGACCGATTTGCCTTATCATGTTGGGTTACAACCTTTTTTCCAATAGTTCCTTCGTCAGGAGCAGGCGTTTTCGGTCCATTAAAACGGTCTTTTTGATCTGACGGACGAATTGCCGGTTCAGGGTCAGCGCATATGCATATTCCTGCCACACGCGGCTTCGGTCCCCGTGCTTGATCGCGTTCAGGCTGGAGCGGTCCTTCCCCTTTTGCGTTTTCGGCCCCGTCGATTTTTCCCAGGGCTTCCAGCGCCGGATCGCCTCGGCCTGCTTTCGTTTTCTCTCTTCTGTCCATCCGTTTGCCATGCGAAAAGATAGCACAGGCGGGAGGAAAAATAAAGGAATATTTTCCTAATTATGGCATGGTTGTTTCAAGTCTTAGAGCGCTCATCGCCTAAGGCCGGTTCCATCCTGTCATTTCCGAGCGCCGCGAAGAATCTCCGGGAAAAATTGAGATCCTTCGCCTTCGGCTCAGGATGACAAGGGGGAGCGCGGGGATGACGTTCCAGCGGGCGGGGGCGTAAACCAGAAAGAGAATAAAACCCTTGATTTTTCCGGCGGCGCCCCCTATATCTGCGCGCTGGTAAAGGAATGTGGGAGGTTTTCCGCGCGCCAAGACCATGCGCGGAGCCGTTACCACAAACCTCGTTTGTCAATTTTGTCATTCTGAGCGCAAGCGAAGAATCTTTTGTTTGAAAAGAGATCCTTCAGGTCGCTTCGCTCCTTCAGGATGACAGAAAAAGTTAACGGAGGAAAAAATGGCAAAAAAAGAAATCTCAGGCTATATCAACCTGATTATACCGGCGGCGTCCGCAAACCCGTCTCCGCCGGTCGGCCCGGCCCTGGGGCAGCACGGCGTCAATATCATGGAATTCTGCAACGCCTTCAACGACAAGACGAAGGATGCGGAAAAAGGGATGCCGATCCCGGTGAAAATCACGGTCTATGCGGACCGCTCTTTCGATTTTATCACCAAGAAGGCGCCCAACAGCTATTACATCAAAAAAGCGGCCAAGCTTAAATCCGGCGCCAACAAACCCGGACATGAAGTCGTGGCGCAAATCCGCTCATCCCAGGTCAGGGCCATCGCCGAAGACAAGATGCCGGACCTGAACGCCAAGGATATTGAAGGCGCCATGCGCATTATCGAAGGCACCGCCCGTTCCATGGGCATCGAAGTGATGGAGGGCTAGAACAATGACAAAAACAGCAAAAAACACGAAAGCCTTCGCCCAGAAAGTCGATCGCAACAAATTCTACAGCCTCGCAGAAGCGCTTAAAATTATCAAAGACTGCGCCAAAGTGCGTAAATTTGACGAAACGGTTGAGATTTCGCTCAATCTTGGCGTCGATCCGAAACACGCGGACCAGCAGGTGCGGGGCATGGTTTCCCTGCCCAACGGAACGGGCGCTTCGGTGCGCGTGGCCGTCTTTGCCCGCGACGCCAAGGCCGAGGAGGCCCGCAAGGCCGGCGCCGATATCGTGGGCGCCGAGGATCTGGTGGATGAAATCAAAGCCGGGAAAACCGATTTTGACCGCTGTATCGCCACGCCGGATATGATGGTGATGGTCGGGCAGGTGGCCAAGGTTTTGGGGCCGAAGGGCCTTATGCCGAACCCGAAACTGGGAACGGTCACGCCGGACATTGAAAAGGCCGTCAAGGACGCCAAGGGCGGCGCAATCGAATTCCGGGCCGAAAAAGCCGGGATTGTACAGGCCGGTGTCGGAAAGGTTTCTTTCGATGACAAGAAGCTGGCCGAGAATATTGTCGCTTTTGTCGATGCCATCAACAAAGCCAAGCCGACCGGCGCCAAGGGAACCTTTATGAACAAAGCGACGCTTTCTTCCACGATGGGTCCCGGCATCAAGCTGGATCTGTCGGATTTGAGCGGCGAACAGGCCAAAGCGGCCTAGGAGCGTTGATTGTTTAGCTTGACTCGCGTCACTGCGTCGCTCACGTAGGTTTACTACGCTTCGCTCCTTGTTCCTAATTCAAGCTAAACACTCTTTGCTCCAGAGCTTAAATAACACTTGACGCGCACGTTGGTTAGCGATTATAACGTGCGCGTTTCCTGTCCAAGACGGTTGGTCGCTCTTTTATTACGAGAGTGTAAATCCCGCCCAGATAGGTAAAAGATGGATATAAAGGCAGCTTATTACGCTGCGCGAAAGTCTTTTGCTTATATGTTTTGGACGGGCGACCCCTTGGGGGTCGTTTTTTTTATTTGGATTTTTATTTTAGAGGAATTTCGCCATGGCAATGAGCAAGGCACGCAAAGAAACGGAAATCTCGGACCTGAAAGAGCGTTTCGAGAACAGCGAACTTGTCGTTCTGACCCATAATACGGGTCTGGATGCCGCCGCGATGACGGATTTGCGGATCCAGATGCGCGAAGGCGGCGCTCAGTTCAGGGTGGCGAAAAACACGCTGATGAAAATTGCCGCCAAGGGAACCCGCTACGAGAATCTCTCGGACATGCTGTCCGGCCCCACGGCGATGGCGACCTCTGCCGATCCTGTCTCTGCGGCCAAGATGGCGCATGAATTCGCCAAGAAGAACAAGAAGCTTGTTATCCTCGGCGGCGCGATGGGCGATATCGTTCTGGACAGTGCGGCTGTCGAGCAGCTTGCCAAATTGCCGAGCCTGGACGAACTGCGCTCCAAAATCGTGGGTCTTCTGGTGGCCGCGCCGACAAAACTGGCCGGTCTGATGCAGGCCCCGGCACGCAACCTTGTGGGTGTGACCAAGGCATATGGCGAGAAAAGCGAATAATTTTTAACGGTTTAACTGATTTTAACTATTTTAAAAAAGGAGAAAGAAAATGGCTGCCGATATTGAAAAAATTGTTGAGGAATTGTCCAAACTGACCGTTCTGGAAGCTGCGGACCTGTCCAAGGCGCTGGAAGAAAAATGGGGCGTGACGGCTGCTGCCGCCGCACCTGTTGCCGTGGCTGCTGCCGCTGCCGGCGGCGGAGAAGCCGCTGAAGAACAAACAGACTTCACGGTTGTTCTGGCATCTGCCGGCGGCAATAAAATTGCTGTCATTAAAGAGGTTCGCGGCATTACCGGACTGGGCCTCAAAGAAGCCAAGGATCTTGTCGACGGCGCCCCGAAAGAACTCAAGCAGGGCGTCAAGAAAGAAGAAGCCGAAGAGATCAAGGCAAAACTGGAAGCTGCCGGCGCGTCTATCGAGCTGAAATAGGTTACCTGTTTTATGAAAGCCTGCCCCTGCTTCAAGCAGGGGTGGGCTCTTGACATTTGAAAAGCGCTACGCCATAAACCACGGACGCGCGAAAGATTCGGAATGAAGATGACGGTTATCGGGCCGTATATAAGGTAGAAATCTTAAGGACTTAAGCCGCTTCCCCGGGTAAAGGGGGAAGGCGGCAAAAAGTGCTTTTTGCTCTTTGAGAAGGTTGGACAAGATGACAAAATCAAAACAAGCCACAAAACAAGCGGGAAAAAAAGCCAAACTTATTGCACGGCCTCCGGTTCGCTCAACCAATGACGCGGACAGCTTCACAGGCCGGATGCGGCCCCGGCGCTCCTTCGGGAAAATCCGCGAAGTGGCCCAGATGCCGAACCTGATCGAAGTCCAGCGCGATTCCTACGAGCAATTCCTGCAGCATGAAGAAGCGCCGGATGAGCGGGCTTTTCACGGGCTGCACAAGGTTCTGTCCGAAGTTTTCCCGATCAAGGATTTCTCCGACAGGGCCGAAATCGATTTCGTAAGATACGAGCTGGAACAGCCGAAATATGACGTGGAGGAGTGCCAGCAGCGCGGCATGACCTATGCGGCGCCTTTGCGCGTGACAATGCGCCTGTCCGTCTTTGACGTTGACGAGGACACGGGCCTGCGTTCCATCCGCGACATTAAAGAGCAGGACGTTTACATGCTCGACATGCCGCTGATGACCGATAACGGGACATTTGTGGTCAACGGCACCGAGCGGGTGATCGTGTCCCAGATGCACCGCAGTCCGGGGGTCTTTTTCGACCATGACGGCGGAAAAACCCATGTGAGCGGGAAGTATCTTTTCTCCGCCCGCGTCATTCCCTATCGCGGGTCCTGGCTGGATTTCGAATTCGACGCCAAGGACCTCATGTATGTGCGCATCGACCGCCGCCGGAAACTGCCGGTGACGACGTTGCTGCGGGCGCTGGACAGCGAAAGAACTGCTGCCTACCGCATCGAGTGCGATGAAAAAGGGAAAGAGGTCGATCCGTTGAAAGTGACGGGCATGTCGAACGAAGAAATTCTCTCCACTTTTTATGATGTGATCCAGTATAAGAAAGAAGCCAATGGCTGGGTGACGCCGTTCAATGTGGAAAGTTACCGCAGCGTCAAACTGGCGAGCGACCTGGTGGACGCCAAAACCGGAAAGGTCGTGGCGGAGGCCGGCACCAAAATGAGCCCGCGGAAAGCGCGCGCCTTTGCGGAAGACGGCCTGAAAAACATTCTGGTGCAGGACGATCATCTCATCGGGGCTTATCTGGCCGAAGATATTTTTGATGCCGAAACCGGCCAGATTTATTTTGAAGCCGGACATGAAATCACGGAAGAAGATCTGGCAGAGCTTGAAAAATTCACCGTTAAAGCATTGCCGGTTCTGGCGATCGACCACGTCAATATCGGGCCGCATATCCGCAACACGCTGGCGGTCGACAAGTGCGATACGCAGGAAGAAGCGCTGATTGATATTTACCGGGTGATGCGTCCGGGAGAACCGCCGACATTTGAATCGGCGCAGGCCCTTTTTGCCAGCCTGTTTTTCGATCCCGAGCGTTACGATCTTTCCGATGTCGGGCGTGTAAAAATGAATGCCCGCCTGAATCTGGATACGCCGGACGACCTGCGGACCCTTCGCAAGGAAGATATGCTGGCCATCCTGAAATATCTGCACGGTCTGAAAGACGGTCAGGGCGAAGTCGACGATATTGACAACCTTGGAAACCGCCGCGTGCGCTCTGTGGGAGAGCTCATGGAAAACCAGGTGCGTGTCGGTTTGCTGCGCATGGAGCGTGCCATCCGCGAGCGGATGTCCTCTGTCGAAATCGACACCTATATGCCGCATGACCTGATTAACGCAAAACCGGCAGCGGCGGCCGTGCGCGAGTTTTTCGGCTCGTCCCAGCTTTCGCAGTTCATGGACCAGACAAACCCGCTGTCTGAAATTACGCACAAACGCCGTTTGTCCGCGCTTGGACCGGGCGGTCTGACAAGGGAAAGAGCGGGCTTCGAGGTGCGGGACGTGCACCCGACCCATTATGGCCGGATTTGCCCCATTGAAACGCCGGAAGGGCCGAATATCGGTCTGATCAACTCCCTGTCCACCTTTGCGCGCGTGAACAAATACGGCTTCATTGAAAGCCCGTACCGCCGCGTGGTTGGCGGGAAAGTGACGGATGAGGTGGTCTATATGTCCGCTATGGAAGAAGCGCGTTACATGATCGCTCAGGCCAACGCGGAGCTTACGGACAAAGGCGCCTTTGTGAACGATCTGGTGTCCTGCCGTCAGGGCGGTGAAAACCATATGTCCACGCCGGCGCAAATCGAATTTATCGACGTGTCTCCCAAACAGATTGTGTCCGTGGCGGCATCTCTTATTCCTTTCCTGGAAAACGACGATGCGAACCGGGCCCTGATGGGATCCAACATGATGCGTCAGGCCGTGCCGCTTCTTAAATCCGACGCGCCGCTGGTGGGCACGGGGATGGAAGCGACGGTGGCGCGCGATTCCGGCGCCGCCGTAACCTCCCGCCGGGCCGGGAAGGTCCTGCAGGTGGACGCCACACGGATCGTGATCCGGGCCACGGAGGAGCTCAGCGCGGATGAAGCGGTTGTCGATATTTACAAGCTGAAAAAATTCCAGCGCTCGAACCAGAGCACCTGCATCCTGCAAAAACCTCTGGTCAGGGTGGGCGATGAAATCAAGGCCGGCGACATTATCGCCGACGGGCCTTCGACGCAATATGGAGAGCTGGCTCTGGGCCGGAACGTGCTGGTCGCCTTCATGCCGTGGAACGGCTACAACTTCGAGGATTCCATCCTCCTGTCCGAGCGGATCGTGCGCGACGATGTCTATACCTCGATCCATATCGAGGAATTCGAGGTCATGGCGCGGGATACCAAACTGGGAACGGAAGAAATCACCCGCGATATCCCCAATGTCGGGGAAGAAGCACTACGCCATCTGGACGAGTGCGGTATTGTCCATGTCGGGGCCGAAGTGGGACCGGGCGATATCCTTGTCGGGAAAGTGACGCCGAAAGGCGAGTCGCCCATGACGCCGGAAGAAAAACTCCTGCGGGCGATTTTCGGCGAGAAAGCCGCGGATGTGAAGGACAGTTCCCTGCGCCTGAAGCCGGGCGCCGTCGGGACGGTCGTGGATGTGCGTGTCTTTAACCGCCGCGGCGTGGACAAGGACTCCCGGGCGATGGCCATTGAGCGCGCCGAGATCGAACGTCTGGCAAAAGACAGGGACGACGAGCGCCGCATTCTGGAAGAGGGCTTTTTCGGCCGCCTGCACGAAATTTTGCAGGGGCAGGTTCTGGTCAAAGGTCCGAAAGAGCTCAGCCTGAAAAAAGGCGACAAGATCAAGGGGGCGGATCTTGATTCCGTCAAACATGGATTGTGGCGGCAGGTTTCCGTGTCTGACGACCAGACCATGAGCGAGATCGAAGCCATGGGCAAAGCCTTTGACGAGGCCGTCGACAATCTGAAGGAGCGGTTCGAAAGCAAGGTCGAGAAATTGCAGCGCGGCGATGAAATGATGCCGGGCGTGATGAAGGTGGTGAAGGTCTTCGTCGCGATCAAACGCAAAATGCAGCCCGGGGACAAAATGGCGGGCCGCCACGGGAACAAAGGGGTCGTTTCCAAAATCATGCCGGTGGAAGACATGCCGTATACCGAAGACGGCACGCCGGTGGATATCGTGCTGAACCCGCTGGGCGTGCCTTCCCGTATGAATGTGGGGCAGATTCTTGAAACGCACCTGGGATGGGCGTCTGCGGGTCTGGGCAAACAGATCGGCGAGATCATCGATTCCTTCGGCGCTTCGGACAGTCCGTCCGATGCGGATGTGCAGAAACTGAAGGCCAAGCTCAAAAACGTTTACGGCGCAAGCGAGTTCAAAGCCAAGATCGACGCTGCGGACGATAAGCAGCTCATGGTGATGGCCAACAATTTGCGCGGCGGCGTGCCGATGGCGACGCCCGTTTTTGACGGCGCGCGCGAGGCCGATATCGACGAGCTGTTGACGCAGGCCGGGCTGGATACGACGGGGCAGGTGACGCTGATCGACGGGCGGACGGGCGAAAAATTCGACCGGCCCGTGACGGTGGGCTACATCTATATGCTCAAGCTTCACCACCTTGTGGACGATAAAATCCATGCGCGGTCCATCGGGCCGTACTCCCTGGTGACGCAGCAGCCGCTCGGCGGTAAAGCCCAGTTCGGGGGACAACGTTTCGGGGAAATGGAGGTCTGGGCGCTTCAGGCATACGGCGCGGCTTACACCCTGCAGGAAATCCTGACGGTGAAATCCGACGACGTGGCAGGCCGTTCGAAAGTGTACGAATCCATCGTGCGCGGGGAAGACAATTTCGAAATCGGTGTGCCGGAGAGCTTCAACGTGCTGACGAAGGAACTCAAAGCCCTCGGATTGAATGTAGATATGAAGCAGTCGGGTACTAAATGACGGGATGCCTGGCGGCTTGCCGCCTAGCCAAACCGTCATCCCCGCGGCGCGAGCGTAAGCGAGCTTGCACGGCGGGGATCCAGAAAAAGGTTTAAACCGCAGAGGCGCAGAGGTTTTGAACGCGAAGGAACGAAGAAGATGAGGGCTGTATTTATATTTTTGACTATCCTGTTCTTGAATGCGTGTGTGAATATGCCAACGCAACCTTCGCAGATTACAGGTTCTTATACATCAGGACTCAAATACGAACAGTTTAACTGTGAAAAATTAGGAGTAGAAATAGACAGTCTTGCCAGAAGAGAAAACCAACTCGTTGTTGCTCAGGAACAGAGATACAAAAGTAGCCAAATGCAGGCATTTTGGAGGGGTTTTGGACAAGGAGATGGAGTTGAGGCTTCTGAATTGGCGAATGTAAGAGGCGAGAAGGAGGCGGTTCGTAAAGCGATGGAGAGTAAGGGCTGTAGATTGTAATAACCTTCGCGTCTTCGCGTTAAAAATTGAATGGATTCCCGCCTGCGCGGGAATGACGAAAAAGGGAACGGGAATGACGAAAAAGGATAAAGGAATTTAAGGGCACGAGAGTCTTGGTGAACCTGGTGCCTTGGTGGTTAAAAAAAGAAGATCCCTCGGCTTCGCTCGGGATGACATTGAAAGAAGGACGGTAGAAAAATGAACGAATTGATGAACCTCTTTGGCCAGCCGCAAGGGCCGCAAAGTTTTGACTCTATCCGCATCGCGATCGCCTCGCCGGAGCAGATTTTAAGCTGGTCCTTCGGCGAAGTGAAAAAGCCGGAAACGATCAACTACCGGACGTTCAAGCCCGAGCGCGACGGCCTTTTCTGCGCCCGTATCTTCGGCCCCGTGAAAGATTACGAATGTCTGTGCGGCAAGTACAAGCGCATGAAATATAAAGGGATCATCTGCGAAAAATGCGGCGTGGAAGTCACCCTGACCAAAGTCCGCCGGGAGCGCATGGGCCATATCGAACTGGCCGCGCCGGTCGCGCATATCTGGTTCCTGAAATCCCTGCCGTCCCGGATCGGCCTGATGGTCGATATGACGCTGAAAAATCTGGAAAAAATCCTGTATTTCGAAGCCTATGTGGTGATCGAGCCGGGCATGACGCCGATGAAGCCGATGCAGCTTCTTTCCGAAGAAGAATATATGAATGCGCAGGATGAATACGGCGAAGAAAATTTCCGCGCCGGCATCGGCGCCGAAGCCATCAAGGAGATTTTGCAGGCCGTTAACCTGGAAGAAGAGCTGGTGCAGGTTGAAGAAGAATTGCGCGAGACAGGCTCCGAAGCCAAACGGAAAAAACTCGTCAAGCGCCTGAAGCTTCTGGAAGCCTTTATCGCCTCGGGCACCCGCCCGGAATGGATGATTCTGGATGTCGTGCCTGTGCTGCCGCCGGAGCTGCGCCCGCTTGTGCCGCTGGACGGGGGCCGCTTTGCCACGTCCGACCTGAACGATCTGTACCGCCGCGTGATTAACCGGAACAACCGCCTGAAACGCCTGATCGAGCTGCGCGCGCCCGACATTATCGTGCGGAACGAAAAACGGATGCTGCAGGAATCCGTGGATGCGCTGTTCGACAACGGCCGCCGCGGCCGCGTGATTACAGGGGCAAACAAACGTCCGCTGAAATCCCTTTCGGATATGCTCAAAGGGAAGCAGGGGCGTTTCCGTCAGAACCTTTTGGGAAAACGGGTCGATTATTCCGGCCGGAGCGTGATTGTGGTGGGACCGGAGCTGAAGCTCCATCAATGCGGCCTGCCGAAAAAAATGGCGCTGGAGCTGTTCAAGCCGTTTATCTATCACAAGCTTGAAATTTACGGCATGTCCAACACGGTCAAGGCCGCCAAGAAGATGGTGGAAAAAGAGCGTCCCGAAGTCTGGGATATTCTGGAAGAGGTGATCCGCGAACACCCTGTCCTGCTGAACCGGGCCCCGACGCTTCACCGCCTCGGCATTCAGGCTTTCGAACCTGTCCTGGTTGAAGGAAAAGCCATCCAGCTTCACCCGCTTGTCTGCACGGCGTTTAACGCCGACTTTGACGGGGACCAGATGGCCGTGCACGTGCCGCTGTCCATTGAATCGCAGCTGGAAAGCCGCTGTTTGATGATGTCCACAAACAACATCCTGTCTCCCGCAAGCGGAAAGCCGGTGATTGTGCCCTCTCAGGACATTGTTCTGGGGCTGTATTACCTGACGATTTCGCGGGACGGTGAAAAGGGCGAAGGCATGGTGTTCCGCGGCTCCGGAGAAATCCAGCATGCGATTACCGAAGGCCATCTGTCTTTGCACGCCAAAATCAAATGCCGTTACCACGGTGTCGATGCGGAAGGAAACAAGGTCATGAAACTGGTAGATTCCACGGCCGGGCGGATGATTTTGTCCGATCTTCTGCCGCGTCACCCGAATATTTCCTTTGATGAAATCAACAAGGTTTTGACGAAAAAAGAACTGACCAATCTGATCGATACGGTTTACCGTCACTGCGGCCAGAAAGAGACGGTCATTTTCTGCGACCGGATTATGAAGCTCGGATTCCGCCATGCCTGTACGGCCGGCATTTCCTTCGGGAAATCCGACCTGATCATTCCAAAGGAAAAACAGAAAATGGTCGCAGAATCCAAGGGAAAAGTGGCCGAATACGAACAGCAATATATGGACGGCCTGATTACCCAGGGCGAAAAATACAACAAGGTGGTCGATATCTGGTCCCGCTGCACGGACGATGTGGCGGACGCGATGATGAGCCATATCTCGAACAGCGACGAGGTCGGACTGAACTCCGTTTACATGATGGCCCATTCCGGCGCACGGGGGTCGGCGGCGCAAATCCGGCAATTGGCCGGGATGCGGGGCCTGATGGCCAAGCCGTCGGGGGAAATCATCGAAACGCCGATCATTTCCAACTTCAAGGAAGGGCTGTCCGTGCTGGAATACTTTAACTCCACGCACGGCGCGCGGAAAGGTCTGGCCGATACGGCTCTGAAAACGGCCAACTCCGGATACCTGACCCGCCGCCTTGTGGATGTGGCGCAGGATGCCGTGATTACCGAAGACGATTGCGGGACGGAAAACGGCATTACATTGCAGGCCGTCATGAACGGCGCCGATGTCGTCGTCTCGCTGGCCGAGCGTATTCTGGGCCGGACCTCCCCCTATGACGTGAAGGACCCGCTGTCCGGAAACGTCATTGTCAAAGCCGGGGAAATGATCGACGAGGAAATCGCCGAAGCGATCGAAACCGCCGGCATTGATGTGATTCAGGTGCGGTCGGCCCTGACATGTGAAACGAAGCGCGGCGTGTGCGTCAAATGTTACGGACGGGATCTCGCCCGCGGAACATGGGTGAACCGGGGAGAGGCTGTTGGCGTGATGGCGGCCCAGTCCATCGGAGAGCCGGGCACACAGCTGACGATGCGGACGTTCCACATCGGGGGGGCGGCGCAGCGCGGCGTCGAGCAGTCCTCTTATGAATCGACCATCGAGGGAACCGTTGAAATCCGGAACCTGAACGTTGTCCAGAATTCGGAAGGCGTTTCGATTGTGATGGGCCGGAACACCGAAATGGTCCTGAAAGACAATAAGGGCAAGGAGCGTGCAACTCACCGTGTGCCTTACGGCGCCCGCCTTCTGGTTGAAGACGGCTCCGCGATCAAACCCGGCCAGAAACTGGCGGACTGGGACCCCTTCACCATGCCGATCATCACGGAAAAAGACGGGATCGTTAAATTCCTCGATCTGGTTGAAAATGTTTCGATTGCCGAAAAAACAGACGATACGACCGGTATTTCTTCCCGCGTTATTATTGACTGGCGTTCCCAGCCCAAGGGCGGAGATCTGAAACCCCGCCTGTCTCTGACGGGGCCGGGCGGCAAGGCGCTCAAACTGCCGAACGGTCTGGAAGCCAGCTATCAATTGTCGGTGGACACGGTTTTGTCCGTTGAAAACGGACAGGAAGTGAGAGCCGGGGACGTGATCGCCCGTATTCCGCGCGAAACATCCAAAACCCGCGACATCACGGGGGGGCTGCCGCGTGTGGCCGAACTGTTCGAAGCCCGCCGCCCGAAAGATTTTGCTATCCTGGCGGAAGTGGACGGCCAGGTGGAATTCGGCAAGGATTATAAATCCAAACGCCGGATTATCGTGAATCCGGTAGATAAAAATCAGGAGCCAAGCGAACTGCTCGTTCCCAAAGGCCGTCCCATGGCCGTTCAGGAAGGGGATTTCGTCCGCAAAGGGGACCCGCTTATGGACGGGGCTCTGGTGCCGCACGATATTCTGGATATCATGGGCGTCGAGGCGCTGGCCGAATATCTGGTCAATGAAATTCAGGATGTGTACCGGCTACAGGGGGTGAAAATCAACGACAAACATATTGAAGTGATTTCCCGCCAGATGATGCAGAAAATCGAAGTCCTGACGCCCGGCGATACGACGTATCTGGTCGGCGAGCATGTGGAGCGCGAGGAGTTTGAAGCCGTGAACGCCCGCTACATGGAAAACGGCAAGCAGGTTGCGGAAGGCAAGCCTGTGCTGCAGGGGATCACAAAAGCGTCCCTGCAGACCCGTTCCTTCATTTCGGCGGCCTCCTTCCAGGAAACGACCCGCGTTCTGACGGATGCGGCCGTGAACGGCAAGGTGGACAGTCTGGACGGGCTGAAGGAAAATGTGATTGTGGGCCGCCTGATCCCGGCCGGAACGGGGGCTTATGTGAACAAAATCCGCAAACTGGCCGCCGACCGCGACGAAATCGCGCTGGCCGCGCAGCAGCAGGCAGAGGCTCTCGAAGAAGAGAAGCTGGAAGCCCTGCCGGAAGCCGAAATTGCCGATGAGGCCGAAAATGCACCGGAAGCGGCTGCGGGGTAGGCGGAGCGCCGGTATTCAGTATTGAAAAAGGGCGCTTTTGGCGCCCTTTTTTTCACAAAAGAAGGCATTTAGACTTTCGTTCATCTTTTTTTAAACAACCGCTTGACTTAAAGGGCTTTTAAGCCTTATAGTCCGCCCGAAATTAGGAATCGGATGGGCTGGCTGTAGGGCACTCTTTCCTCAAAAAACGAGGAAAAAAGCGCTCTAGACGCGGCTCGATATTCTTTTTCACAAAGGTAAATGAGGCCCTTGTATGAGGACCTGAAAAGAGAGATTTACCTGCGTACCCCATCCGAAACATGAACGAAGCGATTTAAGGAGAGGCAGTTTATGCCAACAATACAGCAATTGATCCGCGCCCCCCGCGCAAAAGGCGGTAAAAAGGCGATGAAATCCAAGAAAAACCGGGCGCTGGAAAGCAACCCGCAGGTTCGCGGCGTGTGTACGCGTGTTTACACGACAACGCCGAAAAAACCGAACTCTGCGCTGCGGAAAGTGGCCAAGGTCCGCCTGACGACGGGGCATGAGGTGATTTGTTATATTCCCGGCGAAGGCCACAACCTTCAGGAACACTCGGTCGTTCTTATCCAGGGAGGCCGGGTCAAGGACTTGCCGGGTGTGCGTTACCGGATTATCCGCGGCGCGCTGGATACGCAGGGCGTGAAAGACAGAAAAGGCGCCCGTTCCCGTTACGGAGCGAAACGGCCGAAATAAAGGATGAAACAGACCCCGGTTTTTTGCCGGAATGACAAGGAAAAGAAAGAATGAGCAGAAGGCGTAGAGCAGAGAAAAGAGAAATTTTACCCGATCCGAGATTCGGTGATGTCGTCCTGTCCAAATTCATGAACAGCATTATGGTGGACGGAAAGAAATCTGTGGCCGAAGGTATCGTTTACGGCGCGCTCGAGATTCTGGACAGCAAGGCCAAGGATGTCGACACCGGGGATGAAGGCACGGAAGAGGGTAAGGCTTCCGGCGGCACGGCCGGTGGCGCAAGCAAGGGCCTGCGTGTTTTTCACAAGGCGCTGAAACAGATCCGTCCGCAAGTGGAGGTCCGTTCCCGTCGTGTGGGGGGCGCAACCTACCAGATTCCGATGGAGGTCCGTTCCGAGCGCGCACAGGCGCTGGCGATCCGCTGGGTGATTCTTGCGGCGCGCAAACGCAGCGAATACACGATGGAAGAGCGCCTCGCGAACGAAATACTGGATGCGGCCAACGACCGCGGAAACGCCGTTAAAAAGCGGGACGATACGCATAAAATGGCCGAAGCCAACAAAGCCTTCGCGCATTACCGCTGGTAGAATTTTAAAGAAAAACCCCTAGAGAAAAACCTAAAGAAAAAAATGACAAACCCATCATTAGACGCCCCTATCGAACGCTACCGTAATTTCGGGATTATGGCGCATATCGATGCCGGTAAAACGACAACCACCGAGCGCGTTCTTTACTATTCCGGGAAATCCCACAAAATCGGGGAAGTGCATGATGGCGCCGCGACGATGGACTGGATGGAGCAGGAGCAGGAGCGCGGGATTACGATTACCTCCGCCGCCACGACGACTTTCTGGAAAGGTTCCGAGGGCGGAATTGCGCCGGGCGAAACCTTCCGCCTGAACATTATCGATACCCCCGGCCACGTGGACTTTACGATCGAGGTGGAGCGGAGCCTGCGCGTGCTGGATGGGGCCGTTTGCGTGCTGGACGGGAATGCCGGCGTGGAGCCTCAAACCGAAACTGTCTGGCGTCAGGGAGACAAATACAAGGTTCCGCGCGTAATTTTTGTCAATAAAATGGACAAGATCGGCGCGGATTTTTACGCTTCCGTTAAATCTATCATTGACCGTCTGGGAGCCGTTCCCCTTGTCATTCAGCTCCCGATCGGGGCTGAAAGCGATTTTGCCGGTGTGGTTGATCTCGTCAAAATGAAGGCGATTATCTGGAATGCCGAAACGCTGGGAGCCTCTTTCCAGGAGGAGGAAATTCCGGCGGACCTTGCCGATAAAGCGGCGGAATACCGCGAGAAGCTGATTGAAACGGCTGTCGAGCAGGACGATGCGGCCATGGAAGCCTATCTTGAAGGCAATGAGCCGGATGAAAAAACCCTCAAAGCCTGCATTCGCAAGGGAACGATCGCAGGGGCTTTCTATCCGACGATCTGCGGATCTGCCTTTAAAAACAAAGGGGTCCAGCCGATGCTGGATTGTGTTGTGGAATATCTCCCCTCCCCGCTGGATGTGGGCGTGATGAAAGGGAAGAAAGTGGACAGCGACGAAGACGATTCCCGTCCGTCCGATGCCAAGGCGCCATTTTCCGCGCTGGCTTTCAAGATTATGAACGACCCGTTCGTGGGGTCCCTGACATTCGCCCGTATCTATTCCGGGACGCTTGAGTCCGGGTCTTACGTGGTTAACTCTGTAAAAAACAATAAAGAGCGTATCGGGCGGATGTTGCTCATGCACTCCAACAACCGGGAAGAGATCAAGTCCGCAAGCGCCGGCGATATTGTCGCGCTGGTGGGCCTGAAAGACACCACAACGGGCGATACGCTCTGCGATCCGGCGCATCCCATCGTTCTGGAGCGGATGGAGTTTCCGGAGCCTGTGATCGAGATTGCGGTCGAGCCGAAGAGTAAGGCGGACCAGGAGAAAATGGGAATTGCCCTGCAGCGTCTGGCGGCCGAAGATCCTTCGTTCCGTGTGGCGGTCGATCATGAAAGCGGGCAGACGATCATCAAGGGGATGGGGGAACTCCATCTGGATATCCTTGTGGACCGGATGAAGCGCGAATTCAAGGTGGAAGCCAATATCGGCGCGCCGCAAGTGGCTTACCGTGAAACCATCACGAAAGAAGCTGAAGTCGACTACACCCACAAAAAACAAACGGGCGGCTCCGGTCAGTTTGCGCGGATACAGTTCAGGATTAAACCGGCTGAAAAAGGCGCGGGCTTTGTATTCGTCAACAGCGTTGTCGGCGGGAACATTCCAAAAGAATACATTCCCGGCGTTCAAAAAGGGATCGATCAGGCCAAGGAAACAGGCATTATCGCCGGCTTCCCCGTGATCGACTTCGAAATCGACCTGTTTGACGGGGCTTACCACGATGTGGACTCCAGTGTCATGGCTTTCGAAATTGCCGCGCGCGCCGCTTTCAAAGAGGCGATGCAAAAAGCGGGGCCCCAGTTGCTGGAGCCCATGATGCGGGTCGAGGTCGTGACGCCGGAAGAATATATGGGCGACATTATCGGCGATTTGAACTCGCGCCGCGGGCAGGTGTCTTCGATGGAAGAGCGCGGAAACGCAAAAGTCGTGACCGCGATGGTGCCGCTGGCCAATATGTTCGGGTATATCAATACGCTGCGCTCCATGTCGCAGGGACGGGCGAACTACTCCATGCTGTTCGATCATTACGAACCTGTGCCCAATGCCGTGGCGGAAGAAGTCAAAGCGAAGCTGGCGGGGTAGTATGACTGAGCAACCTGTAGAAATTTTGACAAGTTATTTTAAAGACACAGAAACAGTTGGGCGTCTTTTGAATGATGATCCGGTTCGGCCAAAACAGCATTGGACACAAGTTTCTTGTGGTTTCGGCGGGGCGTATATAACGAGTTTTGGGAAACTGGATATGCAAACTATTGCAGGTTTAAGAAAAGCGCCTGGTGTAGGGCTAAGATTTTAGGTAACTAGATAACCAGATAAACTAAGGAGAAGAAAAAATGTCTAAGGAAAAGTTTGAGCGGAACAAACCGCACTGCAATATCGGAACCATCGGTCACGTTGACCATGGAAAAACGACGCTGACGGCGGCGATTGCAAAATTTTACGGCGCGGGCGAGAGCGTGGACGCGATCGACAAGGCGCCGGAAGAAAAAGCCCGCGGTATTACGATTTCGACGGCGCACGTGGAATACGAAACGGAAAAACGTCACTATGCGCATGTGGACTGCCCCGGACACGCGGACTACGTGAAAAACATGATTACGGGCGCCGCGCAAATGGACGGCGGTATTCTGGTTGTGAACGCCGCGGACGGCCCGATGCCGCAAACCCGCGAGCACATCCTGCTGGCGCGTCAGGTGGGTGTTCCTGCTCTGGTTGTTTACCTGAACAAAGTGGATCAGGTGGACGATGAAGAACTGCTGGAACTGGTTGAGATGGAAGTGCGCGAACTGCTTTCCTCTTACGAATTCCCCGGAGACGATATTCCGATTATCAAAGGCTCCGCTTTGGCAGCCGTTGAAGGGCGCGATCCGGAGATTGGTGAGAACTCTATTAAAGAGCTGATGAAAGCCGTTGACGAGTACATTCCGCAGCCCGAGCGTCCGAAAGACAAACCTTTCCTGATGCCGATCGAGGACGTGTTCTCGATTTCCGGCCGTGGAACCGTTTGCACGGGCCGTGTAGAACAGGGCGTTGTGAATGTCGGTGACGAGGTCGAGATTGTGGGAATCAAAGACACGCAAAAAACGACGATCACGGGCGTTGAAATGTTCCGCAAACTTCTGGACAGCGGAGAAGCCGGCGACAATATCGGCGCGCTTTTGCGGGGAACGAAACGCGACGAAGTGGAGCGCGGTCAGGTTCTTTGCAAACCCGGCTCGATTACGCCGCACACGAAGTTCAAGGCCGAAGCCTATATCCTGTCGAAAGACGAAGGCGGCCGCCACACACCTTTCTTCAAAAACTACCGTCCCCAGTTTTACTTCCGGACAACGGACGTGACGGGTGAGGTGATTTTGCCTGAAGGAACGGAAATGGTGATGCCCGGCGATAACTGCGAGATGGAAGTGAACCTGATCGCGCCGATCGCGATGGATGAGGGCTTGCGTTTTGCTATCCGCGAAGGCGGCCGCACTGTCGGCGCCGGCGTTGTGGCAAAAATTATCGAGTAGATATTAAGGAACTTAGGAAGGCAGCGGAATAATGGACGCACAAACAATACGCATTCGCTTGAGAGCATTCGATCACCGTATCCTGGATACGTCGACGGGTGAGATTGTGAATACCGCCAAGCGCACAGGCGCCGGCGTGCGCGGCCCTATTCCGCTGCCGACCAGAAAAGAACGTTTTACGGTTTTGCGTTCACCGCACGTGGACAAAAAATCGCAGGAGCATTTCGAAATGCGCACGCACAAGCGCCTGATCGAAATTCTTGACCCGACACCGCAAACCGTCGATGCGCTGATGAAGCTGGATCTGGCGGCGGGTGTCGATGTCGAAATTAAAATCGGCCAGATGGCCGCGTAGGTTTTGAAACTGTCCTGTCGCATGGTGCGGCTGGATCTAAGGTGACCCGGGAAAGGCCACCCTCTGGAAGGAAAAAGAAAATGAGAACAGGTGTAATTGCACGTAAGGAAGGAATGACGCGGATCTTCTCTGAAGAGGGGCGCCGTATTCCTGTCACCGTGCTCAAAATTGACAATTGCCAGGTTACCGGGATTCGGGAAGAAGGAAAGCACGGCTATACGGCTGTGCAGCTTGGCGCCGGCGCGGCGAAGGTCAAGCAGACCTCCAAAGCCATGCGCGGCGTTTTCGCGGCCTCCAAGGTGGAGCCGAAGAAAAAAGTGGCCGAGTTCCGGGTCGATCCGGCAAATGTGCCGGAAGTGGGCGCGGAGATTGTCGCAAGCCATTTTGTGCCCGGCCAGTATGTCGATGTCTGCGGGACCTCTATCGGTAAGGGGTTTCAGGGCGGAATGAAGCGGCATAATTTCGGCGGGATGCGCGCCACGCACGGCGTATCCGTTTCTCACCGTGCTTTGGGCTCCACCGGTCAGTGTCAGGACCCCGGCAGGGTCTTTAAAGGCAAGAAAATGGCCGGTCACATGGGCGCGGCCCGCGTGACAACGCAGAGCCTTGAAGTTGTGGGCATTGATGAGGAAGACAATCTCGTTTTGATTAAAGGCTCCGTACCCGGTCCGAAGGATGGATGGGTTCTGGTGACAGACGCCGTGAAAAAAGCGCTGCCGAAAGAAGCTCCTCTCCCTGCCGGTGTCAAACAGGAGGCAAAGGCCGAGGCAAAAGCAGAGCCGGTTGTTGCTGCCGCGGATGCCGAAGAAACCGCCCCGGAACATGCTGAGGACAAGGAATAAAAACCATGAAAGTTGCCGTTAAAACACTTGAGAACAAGGCCGCCGGTGAAATAACGCTGGACGATGAGGTTTTTGGCGCAGACGTTCGTCAGGACCTCCTGCACCAGATGGTTAATTACCAGCTGAGCCGCCGTCAGGCCGGAACGCACAAAACCAAAGAACGTTCCGAAGTTGCCGGAACAGGTAAAAAGCCTTTCAAACAGAAAGGAACGGGCAGCGCCCGCCGGGGAGATAACAAACGCAATATCGACCGCGGCGGAGGGGTTGTGCACGGCCCGCGCGTTCGCTCCCATGCGATCGCAATGTCGAAAAACGTTCGCAAGCTTGCGATGAAAACGGCCCTGTCTTCCAAAGCAAAAGACGGAAAGCTTATCGTGATCGACGAGGCCAAAGCCAAGGACCACAAGACCAAACCGATGGCTGCCATGCTCGGCAAGTTCGGGTTCGGGTCCGCCGTGATCGTCGGCGGGAAAGAGATTGACCCGAATTTCGCGCGCGCCACGGCGAACCTTCCGGGAATCGATGTGCTGCCGTCCCAGGGGGCGAACGTGTATGACATTTTGCGCCGGGACACCCTGGTGCTGACAAAAGAAGCTGTCAGCGATCTGACAGAAAAACTGAAGGGTTAAAAATTATGGCTGCGAAGAAAAAAACAGAAGCGGCAGCGGCGGAGTGGATGTATGAAATCATCTCTCATCCCGTTGTGACCGAAAAATCCACGATGGGGTCCGAACACGGGCAGGTGACGTTTTGCGTACCGCTTTCCGCGTCGAAACCGCGGATTAAAACAGCTGTTGAAACGCTCTTCAAGGTGAAGGTAAAGGGCGTAAACACGCTGGTTCAAAAAGGAAAGACCAAACGTTTCAAAGGAATCCAGGCGCGGCGGAAAGATGTTAAAAAAGCGATCGTCTCTCTGGAAGAAGGTCAGACGATTGATGTTGGAACAGGAATTTAGGGATCAAGACCGATGGCACTGAAAAATTTTAAACCAAGAACGCCGGGCACACGTCAACTGGTTCAGGTTGACCGTTCGGGCTTGTATAAAGGTCAGGCGGAAAAAACCTTGCTGGAAGGCAAGAGAAAGTCCGGCGGACGGAACAATACGGGTCGCATTACCGTGCGTCACCGCGGCGGCGGGCATAAGCAGAAATACCGTGTGATCGACTGGAAGCGCCGCAAATACGATGTGGAGGCCACGGTCCTGCGTCTGGAATATGATCCGAACCGCACGGCTTACATTGCCCTGATTGAATATAAAGACGGCGAAAAAGCCTATATCGTGGCGCCCCAGCGTCTGCGGGTTGGCGATAAAGTCATCGCCGGGGACAAAGCGGATATCAAACCGGGCAATGCCATGCCGATGAAGGCGATGCCGGTCGGGACGATTATTCACAATCTTGAAATGAAGCCGGGGAAAGGCGCGCAAATGTGCCGCAGCGCCGGGACCTATGCGCAGCTTGTCGGCCGTGACCAGGGTTATGCCCAGGTGAAACTGGCCTCCGGCGAGCTTCGTACCGTGCATCAGGACTGCATGGCAACGGTCGGAGCCGTTTCCAACCCGGATCACATGAATACGAATGACGGAAAGGCCGGGCGCACCCGCTGGAAAGGCCGCCGTCCGAGTGTGCGCGGCGTGGTGATGAACCCGGTCGATCACCCGCATGGCGGTGGAGAAGGAAAATCCTCCGGCGGCCGTCATCCTGTCAGCCCGACAGGCGTTCCGGCGAAGGGATATAAGACACGTAAGAATAAAACGACCGATAAATACATCATTCGGAAAAGGAAGAAAAAATAATGGCTAGAAGTATCTGGAAAGGTCCGTTCGTAGACCGTCATCTTCTGAAGAAGGTAGAGGCGTTTCGCTCGGGCGCTCAAAAAGGGGTTGTGAAAACCTGGTCCCGCCGCTCTACGATTTTGCCGCAGATGATCGGCATTACCTTCGGGGTCCATAACGGGAACAAGTTTATTCCGGTTTTGGTTACGGACCAGATGATCGGTCACAAGCTCGGCGAGTTCGCGCCGACCCGGACCTATTACGGGCATGCGGCCGACAAGAAAGCGAAGAAATAAACATTTGAAGGTTTAAGGTTATGGGACAGACAGAAAACAAAAAACGAGCCGCCGATAACGAGGCGCGGGCAATGGCAAAGCATTTGCGGACCTCTCCGCAGAAGCTGAATCTGGTTGCACAGATGATCCGCGGAAAATCCGCCGGAAAAGCCCTCACGGATCTGGAATTTTCGCCCCGCCGGATCGCAAAAGCCGTGCATGAGGTTCTTAAGTCCGCCGTTTCCAACGCGGAAAACAATCACGGCCTGGATGTTGACCGCCTGTATGTTGCCGAAGCCTATGTCGGAAAAGACATTATGATGAAACGCTGGCGGGCGCGGGCGCGCGGGCGCAGCGCGAAGATTATGAAGCCTTTCAGCCGTCTGACGGTGGTGGTGCGCGAGCGCGAAGACGAAATGGTCAAAGCACCTGCCAAAAAAGCCGCGCCGAAGAAAACGGAAAGCAAAAAGACACCTGAGAAAAAAGAAGAAGCCAAAAAGGAAACCGCTCCAAAGAAGGCCGCGCCGAAGAAGACAGCAGAGAAGAAAGACACTGAGAAAAAGGCAACAGCCAAAAAGCCGGCGGCGAAGAAAGCGCCGGCCAAATCTACAAAGGCTGAAACAAAAAAGGATAAGGAATAGAAAATGGGTCAGAAGGTTAATCCAATCGGTATTCGCGTCGGGGTCAATCGCACATGGGATTCCCGCTGGTTTGACGATCGCAATTATGCGGACAAACTCGTTCAGGATCTTGAGCTGCGGAAATATGTTCAGGAAACGCTGAAACCTGCCGGTATTTCCAAGGTCATGGTTGAACGCGCCGCAAAAAATACGCGCGTCACGGTTTACACCGCGCGTCCGGGTATGATTATCGGCAAAAAAGGGGCAGACATCGAAAAACTGCGCGGGCAGCTCTCCAAGCGGGCCGGCAGCGATGTGGCTTTGAATATTGTCGAGATTCGTAAACCCGAAATTGATGCGCAGCTTGTGGCCGAAGGTGTTTGCCAGCAGCTTGAACGCCGCGTTTCTTTCCGCCGCGCCATGAAACGCGCGGTCCAGAGCACACAGCGTCTGGGCGGGCTTGGTATCCGGATTAACGTGGCCGGCCGTCTGGGCGGCGCGGATATTGCGCGGACGGAATGGTACCGCGAAGGCCGTGTGCCGCTGCATACGCTGCGCGCCGATCTGGATTACGGTTTTGCCGAAGCCCTGACCACTTACGGGATTATCGGGGTGAAGGTCTGGATCTATAAGGGCGAGGTAATGGCCCATGACCCGCTGGCCCGCGACAAACGGATGGACGAAGCGCAAGGCGGTATGCAGCGCCGGTAGAATATTTTTAACAGGATATACGGCATATAAATTACATAATTCTAAGTGATGGTATAAGACAATGTTACAGCCAAAGAAAACGAAATACAGAAAAGCCCATAAGGGGCGCATCCATGGAAATGCCAAAGGGGGCAGCAGCCTGGCTTTCGGCGCTTACGGCCTGAAAGCGGTATCGCCGGAGCGGATTACGGCCCGCCAGATCGAAGCGGCCCGCCGGACGATTGCACGCCACATCAAGCGGCAGGGGAAAATCTGGATTCGTATTTTTCCGGATGTGCCGGTTTCCAAAAAACCTCTGGAAGTGCGGCAGGGGAAAGGGAAAGGGTCCGTCGAATTCTGGGCCGCGCGTGTGAAGCCGGGCCGGATTATGTTCGAACTGGACGGCGTGCCGAAAGTTCTCGCGCAAGAGGCGCTGACGCTGGCGGCAGCCAAACTGCCTGTTGAAACGAAGTTTGTCGCCCGTCTGGGTGAATAAAAGAGAAAGAAGATAAGAAGGATTACGGTAATGAAAGCGGAAGAATTGAAAGGGAAGACGGTTGATGAACTGACGAAGATGCTGCTGGATCTTCGGAAAGGGCAGCTCAACCTGCGTTTCCAGCAATCCGGAGGACAGCTCGAGAATACGGCAGAGATTCGGAAAACCCGCCGCGAGATTGCCAGGGTGAAAACAATGATACGCCAGCAAGAAAAAGCTGCATAACAAGAATTGAAGGAGAAAAGTCATGCCACGCCGCGTTTTGGAAGGCACTGTTGTTAGCGATAAAATGGACAAGACCGTCACGGTTCTGGTCGAGCGCCGCTTCATGCATCCGATGTACAAAAAATATATCAAGAGCACGAACAAATACGCCGCGCATGATGAAAATAACGCTTTCAAGACCGGGGATCATATCCAGATCGTTGAATGTGCGCCCATTTCAAAGCGTAAATGCTGGCGTGTTATAACGGACGGCGTCGATGCGGCCCCCGCGAAAGAGGTGAAGCCGGACGCGAAGAAAGCAGCGCCGAAAAAAACGGCAGACAAGAAATCCGCGGCTAAAAAACCGGCCGCCAAAAAGACAACAACGAAGAAAAAAGAAGATTAGTCATGATCCAGATGCAATCAAATATGGAAGTTGCCGATAACTCGGGCGCTCGCCGCGTCGAGTGTATCAAGGTGATCGGCGGGTCGCACCGCCGCACTGCGAATATCGGCGATGTGGTGATCGTCTCCGTGAAGGAAGCCATTCCGCGCGGACGCGTCAAAAAAGGAGATGTGCAGCGCGCCGTCATCGTGCGGACAAAACACGGCCTGAACCGCGCGAACGGCGAAAAAATCTCTTTCGATACGAATAGCTGCGTGCTGATTAACGCGCAGGGCGAGCCGGTCGGTACCCGGATTTTCGGCCCTGTCACACGTGAGCTGCGCGGAAAAGGGTACATGAAAATTATTTCTCTGGCAGGGGAGGTCCTTTAAAATGTCTGCGCCTCAAAAAGTAAATAAAATGAAGGTTAAAAAAGGTGATTCCGTTGTCGTTATCGCCGGAAAAGACAAGGGCAAAAAAGGCGAGGTGCTGAAAGTTTTGACCGCAAAACGGCGCGTTATCGTACAGGGCGTGAACGTCGCGACAAAACACAAGAAGCCGACCCAGATGTCCCCGGGCGGAATTGAAAAAACGGAATTGTCGATTGACGTCTCCAACGTGGCGCTGGCCGACCCGAAAGGGGGCAAGGCCACCCGCGCAGGGTACAAGGTTTTAAAAGACGGTAAAAAAGTACGGATTGCCAAAAAATCCGGCGAAACGATTGATTAGATAAAAGGTAAGCAAGAGATGCAACCGCGTTATAAAGAGATTTACGAAAAAGATATCAGGCCCGCTTTGAAGGAAAAGCTCGGCATTCAAAACGATCTTCAGATTCCGAAGCTGGATAAGATCGTCATCAATATGGGTGTCGGCGATGCCACGCAGGACCGCAAGGCCGTGGAAAGCGCGGCGGAAGACCTGGCGCTTATTGCCGGTCAGAAGCCTGTTATCACGCGGGCCAAGAAATCCAATGCGGCGTTCAAAGTGCGCGAAGACATGGCGCTGGGATGCAAAGTGACGCTGCGCCGCGAGCAGATGTACGAATTTCTGGACCGGCTGATAACGATCGCCTTGCCGCGGGTGCGTGACTTTCGCGGCCTGAACGGCAAGAGCTTCGACGGGCGGGGGAACTACGCCATGGGGATTCAGGAACATATCGTGTTCCCGGAAATCAACTATGACAAGGTGGACAAAATCCGCGGCATGGACATCGTTATTTGCACGACCGCAAGCAATGATGCAGACGCAAAAGAATTACTGCGCGGCTTCAAGCTGCCTTTCAAGAATTGACGAGGAAAAAGGAAAGATAAATGGCAAAAAAATGTTCAATTGAACGGGATTTGAAGCGGCGCAAACGGGTCAAAAGTCTGGCCGGAAAACGTGCGGCGCTGAAAAAGATAATCGGCAACAAGGAAACAGGCATGGAAGAACGGTTTGCCGCCGTGCTGAAACTGGCTGAGTTGTCACGGGATTCGTCCAAGACGCGCGTTCGCAACCGCTGCGCTTTGAGCGGCCGCCCGCGCGCGCATCACCGGAAATTCCGCCTGTCGCGTATATCTGTAAGAGATTTGGCATCCAGAGGCGAACTGCCCGGTGTTACGAAAGCAAGTTGGTAGGAAGAGGATTTTGAACAATGACAATGAGTGATCCTTTAGGAGATATGTTGACCCGCATCCGGAACGGGGCGCAGGCGCGCAAAAGCGTGATAAACTGCCCATGGTCCAAACTGCGGGAGAATGTTTGCCGTGTTTTGCGGGACGAGGGATTTATCCGCGGTTTCAAGGTCGTGGAACTGGAAGGCAGCAAGAAAGACCTCAGAATCGAGCTGAAATACGATCAGGGCGAGTCTGCCATTCGCGAGATCAGCCGGGTGTCTTCGCCGGGCCAGCGGGTTTATTCGAGGATTAAAGACCTGCCGCCTTACTATAACGGTTTGGGTATTTCCGTCGTTTCTACGCCCCATGGCGTGATGGCGGATCATAAAGCCCGGTCTGAAAATGTCGGCGGAGAGGTTTTGTGCCGCGTCTTCTAGGGTAAAGTGAAGGCGAGAGCCATTGAGGAATGAAAAGGAAAAGAAGAGATGTCACGTATTGGAAATAAACCTGTTGCGGTTCCGGAAGGCGTCACGCTGGACGTGTCCGGCCAGAATGTGAAAGCAAAGGGCCCGAAAGGGGAACTCAGTCTGCGGGTGCATGACGAGGTGTCCGTGAAGATGGAAGACGGCGCAGCCGTTTTCGCGCCGCGTTCCAGATCCCTGCAGGCCAAAAAACTGTTTCCGACCATGCGGACGCTGGTGAACAACCTTGTGGTGGGCGTGACGGAGGGATATACAAAAAACCTCGAAATTCAGGGGGTCGGTTACCGGGCCAATATGCAGGGCAACAAGATCGTGATGCAGCTTGGTTTCAGCCATGACGTGGAGTATGAAATTCCCCAAGGCGTCCAGGTGGCCGTCGATAAACAAACCCTCATCAGCGTGAGCGGAATCGACAAACAGCTGGTCGGGCAGGTGGCCGCGAAAATCCGCGGTTACAAACCGCCGGAGCCATATAAGGGAAAAGGTATTCGCTATAAAGACGAATATGTTTTGCGCAAAGAGGGTAAGAAGAAGTAATGAAACGTTTAAACGCAAATACAAAAAGAAAATTCGGAACGCGCAAAAAGCTGCGGAACGTGAATATCAACCAGAATGCCGTGCGTGAAATTCGCCCGCGCCTGTCCGTGCACCGCACGAACAAGCAGGTCTACGCGCAGGTGATCGATGACCTGAAAGGGGTGACCGTCGCGGCGGCTTCCAGCCTGGACAAGGAGTTGAAGCTGAAAAACGGCGGCAATGCCGAAGCTGCGCAGGCGGTCGGAAAGCTTCTGGCGGAGCGCGCGAAAAAAGCGGGCGTGAAGAAGGTTCAGTTTGACCGCGGTGAATTTTTGTATCATGGCCGGGTGAAAGCCCTGGCAGAGGGCGCCCGTGAAGGCGGCGTGGATTTTTAAAAAGTCAAAGACGACGACAAATTTTTTAAGGAGTATCTGAAGAATGGCAAGAGCTGAAGAAAGACACCACAACGAAGAGAGCGAGTTTCATGAGAAACTTGTCGCGGTAAACCGTGTGGCCAAAGTGGTCAAAGGGGGTCGCCGTTTCGGTTTTGCCGCTTTGGTGGTTGTCGGGGACGGAAAAGGCCGTGTGGGCTCAGGCCACGGAAAAGCCAAGGAAGTGCCGGAAGCGATTCGGAAGGCAACGGAAGCGGCAAAGCGCAGCATGATCCGCGTGCCGCTGCGGGACGGCCGGACCCTTCACCATGACGTTGAGGGGATCTTCGGCGCCGGAAAAATCCATCTGCGCAGCGCTCCGAGCGGAACAGGCGTTATCGCTGGCGGTCCTTTGCGGGCGATTTTCGATGCGCTGGGCGTGCAGGACGTGGTGGCCAAATCGCTCGGTTCCAGCAATCCTTACAACATGGTGAAAGCGACTCTGGAAGCTCTGAAAACGATGCAGAGCCCGCGCCAGATTGCGGCGCGGCGCGGCAAAAAAGTGAGCGAAGTGGTTGCGCAACGTGAAATCTCTCGTCCCAGCGGCGAGATGAGCGGCGAAACGGCAACGGCTGAAGACAAAGCGTAGAGGGAATAGTTATTATGGCTGAAGAAAAGAAAACAACCAAAAAGGCGACGCCGGCGGCTTCCAAAAAAGCAGCGCCTAAAAAGGCTGCAGCGAAAAAACCGGCGGCAAAAAAAGCAGCCGGTAAAACCGTAACGGTGACACAGACAGGGTCTTCGATAGGCCGTTATGACTATCAGAAGGCCACGCTTGTCGGTTTGGGGCTGGGGAGAATCGGGCGGACAAAAACGCTGGAAGATACGCCGTCTGTGCGCGGAATGATTAACAAAGTCAGCCACTTGATCAAAGTGGATGACGCGGCTTAAGGGATTTTAGGGCAATGAAACTGAATGAATTAAAACCGAATAAAGGGGCAACGCCTGCAGGAAAACGTGTCGGGCGCGGTATTGGCTCCGGTAAAGGGAAAACCTGCGGGTCCGGCCAAAAAGGTCAGAAATCCCGCTCCGGCGTGGCCATCAAAGGCTTTGAAGGCGGGCAGATGCCCCTCTACCAGCGTTTGCCCAAACGCGGATTTAAAAACAAATTTGCCAGATCCTATACGGAACTGACGCTCGCGAGGCTGCAGGCGGCGCTGGATAAAAAGCTGGTCGATGCCAAGGACACGCTCGATGAAGACGCCTTGGTGAAAGCGAAAATTATCCGCCGCAAAAAAGACGGCGTGCGGCTTCTGGCCAAAGGTGAGCTGAAAACCAAGGTGAATCTGAAGCTTTCCGGCGCCACCAAGGGCGCCATCGAAGCCGTTGAAAAAGCGGGCGGAAAGGTCGAGATCATTCAAATCGAAGTCGCGCCGATCGCGCGTAAAAAAGCCTCCTAGCGTTTTTTAAAGACGGGTTTTTCTATAACCCCCGCTTTTTTTGCGGGGGTTATTTTTTGTCCTATAAGCGCTTGTCTGCCCTTCGTAAATTCTCTATATCTTCATAAGTTTCAAATTAAGGATAACTTTTATGACGTCTGCCATTGAACAACTGGCGAAAAACGCAAACTGGGGTGCTTTTTCCAAGGCCACGGAGCTGAAACAGCGTATTATGTTCGTGCTGGGGGCGCTTCTGGTTTACCGCCTCGGGACCTATATTCCCGTGCCGGGAATCGATCCCGTGATCTGGGAGGAAATCTATTCCCAAAAAGGCGGCGGCATTCTGGATATGTTCAACATGTTTTCCGGCGGGGCGTTGCAGCGCATGACGATCTTTGCGCTGAACATCATGCCTTATATTTCGGCCTCCATTATTATGCAGCTTGGGACGGCGATGTCGCCCAAACTCGAAGCGCTCAAAAAAGAAGGCGAGAGCGGACGGGTCAAGATTAACCAGTACACGCGTTTCCTGACGGTTATTCTGGCAGCCATCCAGTCTTATGGCCTGGCGGTCGGCCTGGAAGGCATGCAAAGCTCTTCCGGCGCGGCCGTGATCGATCCGGGCATCTTCTTCCGTCTTTCAACCGTTATAACGATTGTCGGCGGAACGGTCTTCCTGATGTGGCTGGGCGAACAAATTACGCAGCGCGGGGTCGGGAACGGCATCTCCCTGATTATCTTCGCGGGGATCGTGGCCGGTATGCCGCGCGCTATCGGCTCGACTCTGGAACTGGGCCGTCAGGGGCAGTTTAATTTGCTGGAACTCCTTTTCCTTGTGGGCATGGTTATCGGCGCCATTTCATTGATCGTCTTTATGGAGCGGGCCCAGCGCCGCGTGGTGGTGCAGTATCCCAAGCGCCAGATGGGCAACCAGATGCAGATGGGGCAGCAAAACCATATTCCGCTCAAACTGAATACGTCCGGCGTTATTCCGCCCATTTTTGCTTCTTCCCTGCTGCTTTTGCCTTTGACCATCGTGGGCTTTACCGGCACGGAAGGGGGCGATATTACCGCCACGATCGCCCGTTTTTTACAGCACGGGCAGCCGGTCTATATGCTGCTTTACGGCGGCCTGATCCTGTTTTTTGCATTTTTCTACACGGCGATCGTTTTCAATCCGGAAGAAAATGCGGAGATGCTGCGTAAATACGGCGGTTTTGTCCCCGGCATCCGCCCCGGAAAACATACGGCGGATTACCTGGACCATGTTTTAACGCGGGTGACGGCTATTGGCGGGTTATACCTTGTCTTTATCTGCCTGCTGCCGGAATTTATGATTTCGCAATACAGCCTGCCCTTTTATTTCGGCGGCACCTCCTTGCTCATTGTGGTGACGGTGACGATGGATACGGTCGCGCAGGTGCACTCGCACATGATTGCGCACCAATATGAAGGGCTGATTAAAAAAGCAAAACTCAGAGGAACAGGGAGACGCGGACGATGAATATTATTCTGATTGGCCCGCCGGGGGCCGGAAAAGGCACGCAGGCTGCTTTTATACAGGACAAATACGGGCTGAAGCAGCTTTCGACCGGCGATATGCTCCGTGCGGAAGTCTCCGCCGGGTCCGAGCTTGGGAAAAAAGCCAAGGCCATCATGGATCGCGGGGAACTGGTTTCCGATGAAATTATCGTCGATATGATCGCGGCGCGGCTGGAACAGCCGGATTGCGCGAGCGGCGCTATTTTTGACGGTTTTCCCCGCACGGTCGATCAGGCGCAGGCGCTGGACGCCATGCTGGAGGATAAGGGAAAGCCCTTAAGCGCCGTGATCCAGATCATCGTGGATGAAGACGAACTCGTCGGACGGCTCAATACCCGTATCCGTCAGGCCAAGGAAGCCGGTCAGGAAGTCCGGGCGGACGATAACGAAGAAACGCTGCGCAAGCGCCTTGAGGTGTATCGTAACCAGACCGCGCCGATTATCCCTTATTACGAGGCAGTGGGGATTATGAGCAAGGTGGACGGCATGGCGCCGATTGACGATGTTTCCGAACAAATCGACGGATTTTTGAAAGCGGCGCAGGCGGCGTAAAAATAGCTGTTGACGGCTCGGGCAAAATCCCTATAATGCGCGCATTCTAAGACCCCTGCGCGTATTTTGCTTTTGCGTAAAAGTGAGTGTTTTCAGGGTTTTGGGAGTGTAGATGCTGATATTACGGCATCGTTTGAGATAACCGAAAAAAGGATGAAAACATGGCCCGTATAGCAGGGGTAAATATTCCTGACCGCAAGCGCGTCACAATCGCACTGACCTATATCCACGGGATAGGCCGGCAAAAAGCGCGGGATATTTGTGAAGAAGCAGGCGTCAGCACAGCCCGCCGCATGAACGATTTAAGCGAAGACGAACTGAACAATATTCGCGCGATCATCGATTCCGGCAAATATATAATTGAAGGGGAGCTTCGCCGCGAAGTGTCCATGAATATCAAGCGTTTGATGGATATGGCCTGTTATCGGGGCCTGCGCCATCGTAAACACCTTCCTGTCCGCGGCCAGCGTACGCGCACCAACGCCCGGACCCGTAAAGGTCCCGCGAGGCCGATCGCCGGTAAAAAACAGGTTACGAAGTAAGGAATAAAGACTCATGGCAAAACCAGCAGTAAAAAAACCGGGTAAGAAGGTTAAAAAGAATATCACGTCCGGCAGGGTGCACGTGGTTTCGACCTTCAACAATACGATCATTACGATTACGGATGATCAGGGCAATACCGTGTCGTGGTCTTCCGCCGGCATGATGGGCTTTAAAGGGTCGCGGAAATCCACGCCTTTTGCCGCTCAGGTGGCCGCAGAAGATGCAGGCCGCAAAGCACAGGAACACGGGATGAAAGAACTGGACGTCCAGGTGAAGGGACCGGGATCCGGACGTGAATCGGCCTTGCGTGCTTTGAACTCGATCGGCTTTATCATTCGTTCCATTAAAGATATTACGCCGATCCCGCACAACGGATGCCGTCCGCGGAAAAGACGCCGCGTTTAACGAACAGGAAAAGAGAGAGAAGAGGATAAGACCTTGATACAGAAAAACTGGCAGGAACTCATTAAACCGTCCAAAATCGATATCAATCACGGGGCCGATTCAAAAGTAAGCGGAAAAATCGTCGCGGAACCGCTGGAGCGCGGGTTTGGCCTCACGCTCGGAAACGCGCTGCGCCGTATTTTGCTTTCCTCCCTGCAAGGGGCGGCCGTAACGGCGATCCAGATTGAAGGCGTGTTGCATGAATTCTCTTCGATTGAAGGGGTTCGCGAAGACATCACGGACATTATTCTGAACGTAAAGGCCATCGCCGTGCGCATGCATGTGGAAGGACCGAAGAAAATGCGCCTGTCCGTCGAAGGCCCTTGCGAAGTCACGGCCGGTATGATTGAAGCCGGCGCGGATATCGAAATCATGAACCCCGAGCTGGTTATCTGCACGCTGGATAAAGGGGCAAAACTCAACATGGAAATGACGGTGAATACAGGGAAGGGGTACCGTCCGGCGGCGCAAAACCGTCCGGAAGAGTCCCCTGTCGGCCTGATCCCCGTCGATTCCGTTTTCTCGCCGGTGCGTAAAGTCACCTATGAAGTCGAAGATACGCGGGTCGGACAAATCACGGACTACGATAAACTGACGCTGCAGATCGAAACCAACGGCGTTATTTCGCCCGAAGATGCGGTGGCTTTTGCCTCCCGCATTATGCAGGACCAGCTTCAGGTCTTTGTAAACTTCGACGAGCCCAAAGGCGAAGTGCATCAGGAAGAAGAAGACGAACTGCCGTTCAACAAAAACCTTCTGCGGAAAGTGGACGAACTGGAACTGTCCGTCCGCAGCGCCAATTGCCTGAAAAACGACAATATCCTTTATATCGGCGATCTGGTGAAGCGCAGCGAAAGCGATATGCTCCGCACGCCGAATTTTGGACGGAAATCTCTGAACGAGATCAAGGAAGTTCTGACCGCGATGGGCGTTCATCTGGGCATGCAGGTCGAAGGATGGCCGCCCGAGAATATCGAAGAACTGGCCAAAAAACTGGATGACCCCTTTAACTCCTAAGGGCAAAACCGGAAATTATATTTGTAAGGAATAAAAGCCATGAAACACGGCGTTAAACAAAGAAAACTGAACCGGAAAAGCCCTCACCGGCAGGCGATGTTCGCGAATATGGCGGCGGCGCTGGTAAAGCACGAGCAGATCACGACGACCCTGCCCAAAGCCAAAGAGCTTCGTCCTCTTGTTGAAAAGCTCATTACATGGGGCAAAAAGGCGCGGGCCAACCCGGAAAACGCGCTGGCAAACCGCCGTGAGGTGATGTCCAGACTGCGGGATCAAACGCAGACCCGCAAGATCTTCGATACGCTGGCCGAACGGTATGAAGGCCGCGAAGGCGGCTATTGCCGGATCATGAAAGCCGGTTTCCGCTACGGCGACAATGCGCCGATGGCCGTTATTGAGCTGGTGGACCGCGATGAAAGCGCCAAAGGTCAGGACAGCGGCCCTGTCTTTGATGAAGACGGTGAGGAAATCACCGCCGAAGCGCCTGTCGAAGAAAAGCCAAGAGCCAAGAAAAAGAAAACGGCTTAAAGCCTTTCCAGAGTTGAAAATTCAAAACGGCCCCGCAAGGGCCGTTTTTTGTTAAAGGATCAGGCGACTTTCCGCTGCGCGTAAACGTAATCCGCAGAAGGAAATTTGCGCCGGCGCACTTCCTGCGCGTATTGTTTGACGGACTCTTCCATCACGGGGGAAAGATCGGCATAGCTTTTGACGAATTTCGGTTTCTTGCCGCCCGCCGTCAGGCCGAGCATATCTTCCGTAACAAGAATTTGCCCGTCGCACGCGGCGCTGGCGCCGATGCCGATGGTGGGAACAGGCACTGCCGCAGTAATGGCGGCGGCCAGCGGTTCGGCGATACCTTCAAGGACGATCGAAAAAGCCCCGGCCGCTGCGATATCCTGTCCGTCTTTCAGAATCTTTTTGGCTTCGGAGTCTTCGTGCCCCCGCGCCTGGTACCCCCCCAGCGTATGAACGCTTTGCGGCTGCAGGCCTATATGCCCCATCACAGGAATTCCGCGCTGCGCCAGATAGGAAACCGTCTTGCTCATTTCCGTGCCGCCCTCAAGCTTGACGCCGGCGCATCCCGTTTCCTTTAAAAGGCGGGCGGCATTGCGGAAGGCCGCTTCCCTGCTTTCCTGATAGGAGCCGAAGGGCATATCCACGACAACGCAGGCCTGTGTGCTCGCCCGCACAACGGCGGCGCCATGGCGGATCATCATCTCCATATCCGCGCCGAGCGTGGAGTCCATGCCGTAAAGCACCATGGCCATGCTGTCGCCCACGAGGAGAACGTCACAATGCGGGTCCAGCAATTGCGCCATTGGCGCCGTATAGGCCGTCAGGCAGACGAGAGGGGTCCGTTCGCCCTTGTTTTGGATAATTTGCGTAATGCTCTTTCTTGTCATAGAGCCACATAACCACAGCTTGAATTGCCGTGTAAACCATTTTTCTGCCATAGTTCTGTCTTGCCCTTGCCCTCTTCCCGCATTAATTTCTTCCGCTATGGGACAGACGATTCTCAAATTTATAGCCGTTGTTTTTATCCTGATCGGGGCAAGCGCGTTTGCGCAGGAGCGGGAGATCCCCTCCAGCCGCGAACAGGTGGTGTTTTCCTACGCGCCGCTGGTAAAAAAAATCTCTCCAGCGGTGGTGAATATTTACACCAAGCGCGTGGTGACAAAGCGGGTAAGCCCCTTCGGGAACGATCCTTTTTTTGAACGGTTTTTTGGCGGCGCCGACGGGATAGGCGGCCTGACGCGCCGGCAGGTGGAAAGCGCTTTGGGCTCGGGTCTGATTATCGAGCCGGAGGGCGTTGTGATTACAAACGCGCATGTGGTGAAAGATGCGCAGGAAATCTCCGTGGTCCTGCCGGACGGGCGGGAGTTTGACGCCGGATTGTCCTTGCTGGACGAGCGGTCCGACCTGGCGGTGCTGCGCGCAGACACAAAAGGGGAAAAACTTCCCTTTGCGCATTTGAAGCCCAGCGAGACGATTGAAGTCGGAGACATTGTCCTTGCCATCGGGAATCCCTTCGGGGTGGGGCAGAGCGTCAGCAGCGGCATTGTGTCGGCTTTGGCGCGCTCCTCTTTGAATATCAATGCCTTCGATTTCTTTATCCAGACGGATGCGGCGATTAACCCCGGCAATTCAGGCGGGCCGCTGGTGGCGATGGATGGCGGCGTTGTCGGAATTAATACGGCGATTTTCTCCCGCAGCGGCGGAAGCCTTGGAATCGGTTTCGCCATTCCCTCCGAAATGGTGGCCACGGTGGTGGCGGCGGAAAAAAGCGGGGCCGGCAGCGCCGGTGTCGTTCGTCCGTGGATTGGCGTTTCAGGGCAGCAGGTCACCGCCGACATTGCGGAGTCTCTGGAGATAGACCGTCCGGCGGGGGTCCTTGTCACGAAGCTGCACCGCGCAAGCCCGGCCCTGAAAGCCGGCATAAGGGTCGGTGACGTGGTGACCTCGGTCAACGGCAAAAAAATCAAAAATCTTGCCGAAATGAAATTCCGTCTGGCCACGGTGCCGCTCGGCCAGAACGCCGGAATGGACGTTTTACGGAAAGGAAAGGCGCTTAAGTTTGAGGTGGAAGCGATCGCGCCGCCGGAAGTGCCGCCGCGCGATGAAGTGACCCTTGAAGGGCCGCATCCTTTGAACGGGGCGAAGATTGCGAATATCAGCCCGGCGGTTTCGGTCGAACTGGGGCTTTCGACGGGGCTTGAAGGCGTTGTCGTCATGGCGGCCGAGCGCGGCACGCAGGCGGGCCGTTTTGTCAAATCCGGCGATGTCATCATGGGGATCAACGGCAGCGAAACGGGCAGCGTAAAAGACGTAACCCGCGCTCTGGAGCAGGCCGTCCGGCAGGGGAACGGCTTTAGCCTGATGGTCGACCGCGGCGGCCGCAAGAGCCGGATTGTTATTCGGTAGAAGGGATTAGGACTCGCTTTTCCCGTTTGTTCCTTCTATGTTCCTTTTATGAATGCTCCATTTCCTCCCATTTTCGTGATTTCCCTTTCCGGCGCGGAGGAAAGGCGTTCCGGCATGGCGGAAAAGCTGCGGTCCCTGGGGCTGGACTTCGAATTTTTTGACGCGGTGGACGGGCGCAAAACGGACGTTCTGGCCCAGCCCCTTTATCACGCCCGAAAACGCGCCCTGTATTTCGGCAAGCATTTAACGGGGGGAGAATGGGGCTGCTTTTTATCCCACAAGGCTCTTTACGAAAAGATTTGCGCGGAAAATATAGCGCGGGCGATTATTTTCGAGGATGACGCCATTCCGGACGACAGGTTCCCGGAGGTCCTGAAAACGATTCTGCAGAAAGAAATATCCTTTGATGTCATCCGTTTTATGGGCAGCCCCAAAATCGAGCGCAAAGGCTACCGGAAAATCACGCCTTTGAGCGAAGGCTTCTGGCTTGGACGCCTGCCGTCCGTTCATGGCGGCGCGCATGCCTATATGGTGTCAAAGGAGGGCGCGCAAAAACTGCTTTCTTATATGGCGCGCAAAAAGGTGGCCTATCCGATCGACACGATCTTGGGACGCTGCTGGGAAACGGGCGTCAACGCTTACGCGGTCAACCCGATTGTGCGGCAGGATTTGTCCCTGGACTCCGCCATCGGGGAAGAGCGCTTTAACAAGGCCAGCGACCTGCGCGGCCTCGCAAAAGCGGTTTATCCTTTGACCCGTTCTTATTACAAGATTGCGGAACATGTGGGAAAAAGGCGCGTTTTTGCGGCCTCCTGTCGCGCCGACAAGGCTTTGGGGGGCGCGCATGAATAATTTGTTTCCTTTGGAAGAGGAACAGGCGGACTCAAGCGATCTTCAAAGCCCGCTGGCGGACCGCCTGCGCCCGAAACATCTTGAAGAGGTTGTCGGGCAGGACCACCTGCTGGGCGAAGAAGGCGCGCTGCGCCGGATGCTGGAGGGCGGGACGTTGTCTTCCCTGATCCTCTGGGGGCCGCCGGGCTGCGGGAAGACGACGCTGGCGCGCATTATCGCCGGCTATACGGATTGCCATTTTGAACAGCTTTCGGCCATTTTTTCCGGTGTCGGGGATCTGAAAAAAGTGTTTGAAGCGGCGCGCATCCGGCGCAAAAACGGGAAGAGGACCCTCCTGTTCGTGGATGAAATCCACCGATTCAACAAGGCGCAGCAGGACGCCTTTTTGCCTGTGATGGAAGACGGCACGATTACGCTCATCGGGGCGACGACGGAAAATCCGTCTTTTGAACTCAATTCCGCCCTTTTATCGCGGGGGCAGGTGTTCGTTCTCAAGCGTCTGGAGGAGGCCGCGCTGGAGAGGCTTCTCAAACGGGCGGAAGACGCGGCCGGAAAGAAACTGAACCTGACGCCGGAGGCCAGGGAGACTCTTCTGGCCATGGCGGACGGGGACGGGCGCTATGCTTTATCCCTGGCCGAGAAAGTCCTGGCGCAGGAGACAGAGCTGGACCGCGAGGCCCTCTCCCGCCTGCTTCAGCGCCGCGCGCCGCTCTACGATAAAAAGGACGAGGGGCATTACAATCTCATCAGCGCCCTGCACAAATCCGTCCGCGGAAGCGACACCGATGCGGCCTTGTACTGGTTTGCGCGGATGCTGGCGGGCGGAGAAGACCCGCGTTATATCGCGCGGCGGCTCACCCGTATGGCGGTGGAGGATATCGGGCTGGCGGAGCCGAATGCGCTGCCTCAATGTGTGGCCGCGTGGGAAGCATATGAACGGCTGGGCAGCCCGGAAGGGGAACTCGCGCTGGCGCAGGCGCTTGTGTATCTGGCCACCGCACCCAAATCCAACGCGGCCTACGCGGCGATCAACAAGGCGATGAAAACGGCGAAGGAAACAGGCTCCCTCATGCCGCCCAGGCATATCCTGAACGCGCCGACAAAACTGATGAAGGACGAAGGCTATGGCGCGGGATACCAGTACGATCCCGATACCAAGGAAGGGTTTTCCGGCCAGAATTATTTTCCCGATGACATGGCGCGGCAAACATTCTACGATCCGCCCGAGCGCGGGTTTGAGCGGGACATCCGCAAACGCCTCGATTACTGGGCGAAGCTGAGAGAGAAGAAAAAGAATGGATAGGCCATTATGAACATGATTTTCGCGATTGCGGCAGGCGGCGCGATGGGAGCGGTTTTACGGCATTTCGCGGGCGCGGCGTCCCTGCATCTTTTCGGTTCCGGGTTTCCGTGGGGCACGTTGATTGTGAATGTGGGCGGGTCTTTCGTGATGGGCGTCCTGATCGCCGCTTTTGCGCATTTCGGAAACCCCTCGCAGGAAGTCCGGGGCTTTTTAACGGTGGGCCTTCTGGGCGCGCTGACGACCTTTTCCACCTTTTCTCTGGATACGGCGACCTTGTGGGAACGCGGCGATATATTGGAGGCAGGCGGGTATGTCCTGATCTCTGTGAGCGCGTCCATTGGGGCGCTGTTTGCGGGGCTGTATCTCGTGAGGCAAATGGTTTCATGAGCGGCGGCGTTCAACATGTGGAAGTCTCCAGGGACGACGACGGGCAGCGGCTGGACCGCTGGCTGCAAAAACAGGGGCTTCCCTTTTTCATTATCCAGAAAGTCATTCGAAAAGGGCAGGTGCGGGTGGACGGAAAACGTGCCAAGGCAAACCAGCGTCTTGTCGCGGGGCAGGATGTGCGCGTGCCGCCTTTCGTCCCGCAGGACAAGGATGCAAAACCGGAACTGTCCGAGGCGGACCGCGCTTTTATCAAATCTCTGGTGATTTATGACGAAGGCGGAATAGTCGCCCTGAACAAACCTGCCGGCCTTGCCACGCAGGGCGGAACGAATATCAGGCACCATATCGACGGCATGCTGGACGGGCTGGCAGACAAAGACGGGGTGCGCCCCCGCCTTGTCCACCGTCTGGACAAGGATACGTCCGGCCTCTTGCTTCTGGCGCGCTCGGCGGAGATGGCGCGGGAACTGGGCAGGATTTTTCAAGGGCACCATATCCGGAAAATTTACTGGGCGGTTACCGTGCCGGCGCCGGAAATGAATGAAGGGACCATCCGCGCCCCCCTTCGGAAAGCCGGCGCGCCGGGCAATGAAAAAACGATTGTCGATCCCGAAGACGGGCAGGAAGCGACAACCCTTTTTGAAGTCGTCGAGCGGGCCGGAAAAAAAGCCGCTTTTGTCGCCTTCTGGCCGCGCACGGGCCGGACCCATCAGGTGCGCGTTCACGCGGCCTATATGAACTGCCCTTTGTTGGGGGACGGAAAATACGGCGGACGGGCGGCCAGTCTGGACGGGCTTGATCTGGTGCGCAGGGTTCATCTTCACGCGCGGCAGATTTCGTTTTTTCATCCCGTAAGCCAGAAGAGAATTTCCATTCAGGCCCCCCTGCCGCCGGACCTTCAAAAGACGTGGGCGACTTTGGGATTCGACGCGCGCGGCGGCGATCGCGTTTTTGCAGATATTCAGCTTTCCCGGTAAAGGCAGGGGGGCTATATTGAAAAAATGACCCGGAAAGTTTTCAAAATCCTGACAAAAACCGTGATCGTTCTGGCCGTTGTTACGGGACTGGGGATTTTTTCCCTGAAGATTCTGGGACGTTCCGGCGCGCCTTTGAAAGAGGGAATAGAGAATTTCATGTCCGAAACGTCGGGGATGAAGGCCCATATCGGAGAACTGAGCCAGAGCGAATTTTTCCCGGATGTGCATATCTCCATGCAGGACATCGATTTTTTCGATCCCCGGGATGCGGAAAACAGGCAGATGAAAATCGACAGCCTCTCTTTTTCAATCCCTTTTTATACGTTCCTGCTTGGAAACCACGCGGCTGAATTTTTCTCCCTGAAAGGCCTGGAGGCGCAGGAAGAAGCGCTTACGCCCCATGCTTTAACCCTGGACAAGGGGACTATCGAGGTGGAGAAAGAAACGCAGGTCCCTTATTTTTCCTTTTCAGGGCAATATGCCGGAAAGCCGCTCCTTGCACGCGTTGGCGCCGTTTCCAGGTCGAACTATAACGGAAAAACGCTCTACCGGATTTCCGATATTTCTACAATTTTTCTGACCATAGGCGATATAATGCTTGAAGGAACCCTCAGGGGCAGCGAAAATGGCCCTGTTTTGGGGGAGGCCGTCATGAAGAGCAAGACGGGCGCAACGCCGGAAAAAAGCTGGGGACCGGAAACGATCGGAATAAAAAGAGAGGACAATCTGTTTTCATGCCTTTTTGAAACGGCCGGAGATTTAAAACAAACGGAAAAACAATGCACAAAATACTTCAAGGACAGCAACACAAAATGAAACGCTTTTATACGCTCGCCTCTTCAAAGAAAACGGATGAAGGTTACGCCATCCAGCTTGACGGGAAGGGCGTTAAAACGCCTTCGGGTCAGGATTTGGTTGCGCCCACAAAGCCGTTGGCAGAGGCGATTGTCGCGGAGTGGGGCGCGCAGGAAGAAAATATAGATCCGCAGACGATGCCGCTCACGCAGATTTTGAATACGGCGATTGACAAAATGCGCGACCGGGAGAGCATCACGAAAAGCCTGCTCAAATATCTCGATACGGATTTGCTTTGTTATCCGACCAAAGAGCCGGAGGCCGTTTCCCAGCAGCAAAACGAAGCCTGGACGCCGTGGCTCAAATGGTTTGACGAACATTTTGAGAGCCCGCTTTATACCACCTACAAGCTTGAAGCCCTCAAGCAGGATGAAGATACCCATAAACGCATCTGGAACTATATGGAATCTCTGGATGAATATTATTTTGCCATCTTGCACATTACGACCTCTTTGACCGGCTCGATTGTGCTGGCGCTGGCCTTTCTGGACGGGGAAGCAACACCGGAGGATGTTTTCCGCGCCTGCCACGTTGAAGAAAATTACCGCTCTGTGATCTATCGTGAAAATATACACGGCAAGGCGCCGCATCAGGAAGCAAGAGAAAAGGCCGATATGTCGGACCTGAACGCGGCGCGCCGCTTCCTCGATCTGCTGGATGAATGAAGCGGGTCTGATCGAAGGGCCGGATGGAAGGCTCCGTTGCTGGTGGCATGGAAACGATCCGGGTTATTTACGCTATCATGACGAAGAATGGGGCCGCCCTGTTTGCGACGACACCCGTTTGTTTGAAAAGCTTTGTCTGGAGGGTTTTCAGGCGGGCTTAAGCTGGCTGACCATCCTGCGCAAGCGGGAGAATTTTAGAAAAGCGTTTGCCGGATTCGCGTTTGAAAAAGTGGCCAAATTCACCGGGGAGGATGTGGAGCGCCTGATGCGCGATGCGGGAATCATCCGCCACCGCGGAAAGATCGAGGCGGCCATCAACAATGCGCAGCGGACATGCGAGCTTGTCGGGGCGCACGGGTCTCTGGCGGCCTATTTCTGGTCTTTTGAGCCGCCGGACTCATCGCGTCCGGCCCTGATTGACTACCGGGCCGTCACCGCCATGACGACCAGCCCGGAATCGGTCGCCTTGTCCAAAGACTTGAAAAAACGCGGATTCCGGTTTGTCGGACCGACAACAATGTACGCCCATATGCAGGCCATGGGACTGGTCAACGACCATGTGGAGGGCTGTTTCTGCCGGAAGGAAGTCGAGGACGCGCGGCGGGCTTTCCTTCGCCCCGTTTCCGCTGCGCGGTAACACGTTCCGGTGCAGGCTGGAGGATGTATGCCTTAGAGTAAAATCTCTCCCGCCAGAATTTTCTGCAGTGTTTCGATGTAAAAGTCCGGCTCATGGGCCTGAACGCGGGCCTGTATGTCTTCGGCGGTATCCGCAGGCAAAACGGGCAGCGTTTTTTGGGATAGGACTTTTCCGTGGTCGTATTCCCCGTCTACGAGGTGGATCGTTATGCCGGTCTGCGTCTCCCCGCTTTCCCTGACGGCGCGGTGAACGCGGGCGCCATACATCCCCTTGCCGCCGTATTTCGGCAGGAGGGCGGGATGGATATTCAGGATTTTCCCCTTCATGGCGGAAATTGTTTCGGGGCCGATCAGTTTCATATAGCCGGAACAAACCACAAGATCGATTTTATGGTCTTCAAGGATATTCGCAATTTCCCGGTCGGGGTCCTGTATGTTTTTATCGTTCAGGCAATAGGTTTTCAGTTTTTCGTCCCGCGCCCATTTGAGCGCATTGCTCTCGGGGTTGTTGCTGATGAGGACGGCGGGATTCGCCTTCAGGTCCTCCCGATCGCATGCCTGTGTGATGGCGCGGGCGCTGGAGCCGTTATGGGAGGCAAGAAACGCAATACGCATATCGTCAAGACCACCAGCTTGCAGGTTTGGCGACGCGGTGGCCTTTCATGGCCCGTGCCGTGCCCTTGCTTACGCGGTAAACCATGTAGATCAGGCCGGGGCCAAGGGTGGAGACGGTCGCCGTAATCAGCAGGGTCAGGTTCTGGTGTATATAATCCGAAAAGATGCCCGCCAGTTCCTTTTCCGTGAACATGACGCCGTCATTCATGCCCGTGATAATGGTTTCGATAAGGGCGTGGTCGCCTTTCTCGTAAACCCAGAACGTGGCGATCACCATGCCGATGAAAAGGAGAATGGAACTGGCCCAGATCGTTCCGATGAGATAGGTGGTGTGGTTGTACATCAGGCTGTCGAGTTTCGCTTTCGCCTTGTAGATATAGGCGGCAAAGAGAACCACGACCAAAAGGCACAGGGCGAAAACCTGCACAACCGCGGAAGGAATAAAATTCATCAAAATCCCGGCCGAAAAAACCGCGTAAAGCTGTAGTATCGTTTTTTGTTCCTTGTTCATCTTTATCGCCTTCCAAAGAGTTTCTCGATGTCTTCGAGCTTCAGCTTAATATAAGTGGGTCTGCCGTGATTGCAATGGCCGGAATTCGGCGTGTGTTCCATTTGCCGCAAAAGCGCGTTCATTTCTTCGGTCCCCAGCCGCCGTCCCGACCGGACAGAGCCGTGGCAGGCCATGGTTCCCAGCAGTTCGTTTATTTTTTCTTCCAGAAGGCCGGCGCTGCCGTCCTCCGAAATGTCATCGGACAGATCGCGGATCAGGGCCGGAATATCTACGCGGCCGCCCAGTATGGAAGGAACCGCGCGCACGGCGATCGCGCCCGCGCCGAAAGAGTCGATTTCCAGTCCAAGCCGTTTCAGCGCCGGCGCTTTTTCAAGAAGGGCCGAGGCTTGTGTCTCTTCCATATCGATGATTTCCGGCGTCAAAAGCCCCTGGGATTCTATTTTTCCGTCCCGCAGCTGGGTTTTAAACCGCTCATAGGTCAGGCGTTCATGGGCGGCGTGCTGGTCGACAATCACCAGCCCGTCCTCGCTTTGCGCCACAATATAGGTTTCGTGAATCTGGGCGCGGGCCGCGCCGAGAGGGTAGGAAACCTCCTCGTTTTGTACAGGCGGGGCTTCGGACCGGGCCGCGGGGGCCATATCCATCAGGGGGGCGTAATGTGTCTGAATTTTTTCCGCGAGGCGTCCGCCACCGCCATATGAGGGGCCGCGGGGGCCGGTATAAGGGAGCCCCGGGCCTTGGCTTTGTACGCCGCTTTTCATGGCGCTGAGGGCCTGGAAAGAAATGGTCGAGGACGTTGTCTGCCCGCCTTCCAGCAAGGCGTGTTTGAGGGCGCTGATTATCAGGCCGCGGATCAGTCCCGCGTCCCGGAAACGGACCTCCGCCTTCGCCGGGTGAACATTCACGTCCACCTCTTCCGGCGGGAGGGTTAAAAACAGGGCCAGCACCGGATAGCGCCCGCGCGGCAGGAGGTCCGCATAAGCCGCCCGGACACAGCCCAAAAGCATCTTGTCCCGCACGGGCCGTCCGTTGACAAAGAGATATTGATAGCCCGAGACGCCGCGATCATAGCTGGGCAGGCCGGCATATCCGCTTACGCCGGCGTTTTCCCTTTCGGCCTCGACGCGGACGCAATTGGCGCCGAAATCCTTGCCGAGGATAGCGGACAGGCGCGCGCGGCGGCTTTCCAGCAAGTCCCCTTGTGTCGAGGTCAGGCTCAGGGCGGTTTTGTCATTATGGGTGAGCTTGAAGGTCACTTCCGGAAAGGCCATCGCGATGCGCGAGAGGACATCTTTTACGGCGGCATATTCGCTGCGGTCCGTTTTCAGGAATTTCAGGCGTGCAGGCGTGGAATAAAACAAGTCGCGGATTTCAACCGATGTGCCCTGCGGATGGGCGCAGGGAGAGACGTCCGATTTTTTGCCGTTTTCAACCCGGATGCCCCAGGCCTCTTGCGAATCCCCGGCGCGTGATTTAAGGGAAAGGCGGGCGATAGCCCCGATAGACGGGAGGGCTTCGCCGCGAAAGCCCAGATGCTCGATATGGACAAGGTCGTCCTCCGGCAATTTGGACGTGGCATGCCGGTCCGGCGCGGCGGCGAGTTCTTCTTTGTTCATGCCGCTGCCGTCGTCCCGCACAAGGATCAGGCTTTTCCCGCCGTCGCGGATATCGACCTCGATGTTTCCGGCCCCGGCATCCAGCGCGTTTTCGACCAGTTCCTTGACGGCGGCGGCCGGCCGCTCGATGACCTCGCCGGCGGCAATCTGGTTGACCAGATGGTCTGGTAAATGACGGATTCGCATGACCTATAAGATAAAGGCCCGGACGGGCGAATATCAATCCAAAATTGCGCCTTGCGTGAGCGCGGTGGAAAGATCCGTATCCGTTAAAAGGGCGCCTGTCAGGTCTGCGCCGCGGAAATCGGTCCCTTCCAGCGTCGCGCCGGTTAAATCGATTCCCATCAGGATCGAATCCCGCAGATTTGCCCCGGACAGGTCGGCGAAGCGCATCCGGGCGCCGCTCAAATTAACGCGCTGGAGGTGGACGCCGCCGCCGCCGGGAGAATCGAATTTCAGGGCGGAAAGATTGGCGCCCGTTAGGTCCGCCCGTATCATATTGACGTGTTTGAGAGAGGAGCCGCGCAAATCGGCTCGGACCAGCCGGCAATCCCGAAGGTCCGAACGGTCTAGCGTGGCGCTTTGGATCTGGGCGGCGGTTAAATCCTGCCCGACAAAGATGGCGCCCACGGATTTTACGGCTGTGAGCGGATATTTGTGCAAATCCGGAATGTCCCGGAGATCGGCGCCGCTTAAATTCATTTGCTTTCCCTGTTTTCCGGCGGAAGAAATCCAGGCTTTATGTTCGGCCAGAAGGTCCGTCAGATTTTGACCGCGTGCGCCGAGTTTTTCTCCCATGGCGGTTTCATCCCTGCAGTCTTCCATGTCCACATCCTGCAACTCGGCGTCCTCAAGGATCATTCCCGTGATAATGCACCCGTGAAGATGGGCGGCGCTTAAATTGGCGCCGGAGAAATCGGCATCGGTAAGGTTGGCCCCGTCGAAATTGACGCCGGAGAGATCCGCGCCGGTCATCGCGACCCCGCTTAAATCCGCATCGGAAAAATCGGCGGCGTGAGCCTTGACCTTGTTCAGGCTTGTTTCCGAAAGTTTTGCGCCGGTGAAAATGGCTTTCCAGCCGATGTCGCCGCTTGGAACGCCCTGCCGCTGCCGCGCGACGATCTGGCCCTGCGCGTTATTCTCCATGATTTGTCCCTCGCGAAGATCGGCGGAGTCCAGATCCGCGCCGCTCAAATTGGCGCCCGCCACAAAAGCGCCGCGAAAATCCGCCCGTCTGAAGGAGGCGTCTTCAAGCTGTGCGTTGCGCAGGTCGCAGGCAAAGAAGACGGCGCCTTCAAATTTTCCGCCGGACAGGTTCGCGCCAAAGAGGCTGGAGCTTGTAAAATCGACGAAGGAGAGGTCTTTTCCCCTGAAGTTCAAGCCTTCAAGATTCATAAACCTCAAAAGCGCGCGCGACCCGTTCGGCCGTCCGTCCGTGTAGGTTTCATGTTTCCTGATGATTTCGTCCAGCTCGCTCTGCGTCAGTCTGGGAAGCCTGTCCGGCGGGGGAATTGTGTTGTCACTCATCGCAAGCGCTCCAGCAGCCCCCTTGTCGAAGAATCCAGATCCGCACCTTCTTTTTCGATGTCTTTTGCCAATTGTTTTCCCAGCTCCACACCGAACTGGTCAAAGCTGTTGATGTTCCATATCGCGCCCTGCACAAAAATCTTATGCTCATATAAAGCAATTAACATCCCCAGACGACGGGGGTCAAGGCGCTCCAAAAGAAGGGTCGAACTGGGCCGGTTTCCTTCAAAATTCCGGTGAGGGGCCGCTTCGTCTTTCCGGCCCTGCATGAGCGCCTGCCCCTGCGCGAGCATGTTACCGAGCAACAAATCCTGATGTTTTTGCATGTTATATTCGCTGCGTCCGGCGGCAATGAAATCGCAGGGGATGATATCCGTTCCCTGATGAAGAAGCTGGTAAAAAGCGTGCTGGCCCTTGGGACCGGATTCTCCGAATACAACCGGGCCGGTTTTGTAACCGGTAATTTTTTGTCCGTTGCCATCAACGCTTTTGCCGTTTGATTCCATATCAAGCTGTTGCAGGTAGGCCGGAAAGCGCTTTAAACCGTGGGCGTAGGGCAGGATAGCATGGCTGCCAAAGTTCCAGAAATTCCGGTACCAGATGCCTATGAGGGCCATGATAACGGGCATGTTTTTTTCGAAAGGGGCGGTTTCAAAATGCCGGTCCATTGCGCGGGCGCCTTCCAGCAATTTCTGAAAATTCCCGAACCCGGCGCCTATGCAAACGGGAAGGCCTATGGCGGACCAGAGGGAATAGCGCCCCCCGACCCAGTCTTCGAACCCGAATACACGGTCTTCCGGAATGCCGAAATCTTTTGCGGCGCCTGTGTTTGAAGACAGGGCGGCAAAATGCTTTTGCACGGCTTCCGGGTCCCCCATCCGCTGAATAAGCCAGTCTTTTGCCGCCGCCGCATTGGTCATGGTTTCCTGCGTCGAAAAAGATTTGGACGCGACAAGAAACAGCGTGGTTTCCGGATCGATGCGTTTAAATGTCCGGGCGATTTGCGCGCCGTCTATATCGAAGACAAAATGCAGGGAAAGGCCCTTTTCGCAGAAAGGCTCCAGCGCGTCGCATACAAGATGCGGTCCAAGGTCCGAGCCGCCGATACCGATATTCACGACGTGTTTAAAGGGTTTTCCCGTGTGCCCTTTATACGTGCCGCCGCGAACGGAATCGCTAAAGTCTTTCATCCGGGAGAGGGTTTTGTGAATGGCCGGAAGGATGTTTTGGCCGTCAAGCTCAAGCGTATCGCCTGCCGGTCTCCGCAGGGCCGTGTGCAGGGCCGCGCGATCTTCGGTCCGGTTTATTTTTTTACCCGAAAGCATGTCCTGCCGTTTGCCTTCGACGCCGCAGGCGCGGGCCAGATCACACAGAAGTGGAAGCGTTTCGTCCGTTATCCTGTGTTTGGAATAATCGAAAAACAGGCCATCCAGCTCCATGGAAAATTTCCTGAAACGCGCCGGATCGCTTTCAAACATCTCCCTCATGTGGCGCGTCTCAAGGCTTTGTTTATGCGCCGTCAGGGCTTTCCATTCCGGCGTTTTTGTCGGGTTATTCGGCATTGGGAATGTCCGTTACAGGGATAACAGGATCTATGTTTTCCGGCTGTCCGACCAGAACGCTCGTCATATTTTCCGGTATCAACACGCGCCTTGCGGTGCGCTGGATGTCTTCTGCGGTGACGGCGTTGATTTTGGCGGCATAGTGATCCAGATAATCTGCGGGGAGATTTTCGATCTGGAGGGACAGCATCACGGTGGCGATTTTGTCCGTCGAAGCCAAAGACAGCGGCAGGGAGCCGGTCAGGTAGGATTTGGCATCTTTGAGTTCCCCGTCCTGAACGGGCCGGTCTTTCATGTTTTGCATTTCTTCCGAAATGAGGGCGAGCATTTCCCCGACGCTCTCGTTTTTGGTAGAGGTTGAAATGGACAGGGAATCCAGATGGCGGTAATTTTCAATGTCCGAATAGATGCCGTAGGTCAGCCCGCGCTTTTCCCGCGCGCTTTCCATCAGGCGGGAGCCGAAGCCCGCGCCGCCAAAGATGTAATTCATGACTTTCAGCGCGTAATAATCCGGGTCTTCGCGTCCAAAGGCGGGCAGCATCATATTCATGACGGTCTGCGGCACGTCCTTTTTATAAAGGGCCGGCGGACCGGCATTTTGAACGGCGAAGTCAGGAATTGTTTTTGCCGGGGCCGTCTTCGGCAGCGCGGAAAAAATGGAATCCAGCACCGGTCCCAGCTCTTCCCTGTCAATATCTCCAACGACGGAAACAAGAAGCCTGTCTTTGGTAAGCCACGTATTTTTGAAATCCATTAAGTCTTTGCGCGTGATTTCAGGTAAAGAGGTCAGGGTGCCGCCGCTGTTCATGGCGTAGGGGTGCCCTTCAAAGGCGCGGTCGTTCAGAATCCGGGCGGCGATCCAGTCCGGTTTCCCCAGGGAAGAGCGGATGCGGGTCATGTTGCCTTGTCTCATGCGCTCGACAGCTTCCGCGTCAAAGCGGGGGTCCGTCAGGGCAAGGCGCAGCAGATCAAAGGCTTCGGTTTTATGCCGGCTCAGCGTTTTGAGGTCGCCGCCGAAGCCGTCGCGGCTGGCGGAAAAAAGCAGCGTAATGGCCCGGTCGCTGAGCTGTTTTTGAAAGCTCTGGGAGTCCAGGTCGCCCGCGCCCTCATCCATCGTGTTGGACAAAAGACGCACAAGCCCCTGCCTGTCTTCCGGGTCCAGCGCCGTGCCGGAATCCAGAAAGATGAATTTCAGGGCGATAATCGGCAGGGTATGGTCTTCGTTCAGCCAGACATTCAGCCCTTGAGGCGTTTTGAATTCCTGAATGTCCAGAATTTTTCCCTGCGCGTCCGCACGGCAGGATATAAGCAGGAAGGCGGCGATTACACCTAGAAAAAGTCTCATTCGCTTGCTCCTTCCGGCAGGAGATATCCCGTGACCGGTGGGCGTATCCACGGGGCCTCGGGACTCAGATATTTTTCAGCCGCGGCCTGAATCTGCCCGGCGGAAATTCGCGCGATATCGTCCGGCCAGTTTTCAACATCGTCAAGGGTGCTGCCTGTCGTAAGGGCCCGTCCGACAATCATGGCCGGCCCTGCGATGGAGTCTCGTGCGTAAATCGCGGAGTCCTGCAATCTTTGGACGGCATCATTGACTTCCTCGTCCGTGACGCCTGCCTCGATCACTTTTTGGATTTCGGCTTCGAACAATGTCTCCAGTTCCTCCAGAGAGACGCCTTCCGCCGGCGTGGCCGCCATCCAAAGCGTTCCGTAGTCGAGCGAATCGGACGCATAGGAAAAAGAAACGGAGGTGGCTTTCTTCTGCTCGACAACGAGGGATTTATAAAGGCGCGTGGTCGCCCCGCCATCCAGAATTTCCTGCAGCAGTTGAAGCGCAAGGGAGTCTTCCTTGTTTTGACGGGCGCTCGGCATCAGGAAAATCTTTTGAAATGTCCGCTGCCGGATAGAAGGGTGGCGCAATGTCATTTTTGTCTGCCCTATCGCCGGCGGGACATCGGGCCGTGCGCGCGGCGGTATGGGTTTGACGGGGAGGTGGCCGTAAAATTTTTCGGCCATCGGTTCAAGCTCTTCCGCCGTGATGTCGCCGCTGACAACCAGAATGGCGTTGTTGGGCGCATACCAGCGGTCATAGAATGTTTTGACATCCTTCCATTCGTAGCCCCTGATTTCCTCCATCCAGCCAATGATCGGCGTGCCGTAAGGGTGATTGATAAAAAGGGCGGATATCATCGTTTCCGAAAAAAGACTTTGCGGATCGTTTTCCGTCCGCTGGCGGCGCTCCTCCAGAACGACGTTTTTCTCGGACAGGTAATGGTCCGGCGGCGGCGAGAGGTGAAACATCCGGTCCGCTTCCATCTGCATGACCTTTGGCAAATGCTCCACAGAGACAGACTGAAAATAGGCGGTGTAGTCCTGCCCTGTAAACGCATTGTCGTTGCCGCCCAGCTTTTTAACGGTTTTTGAAAATTCTCCCGGCTCCAGCGTTTCCGTACCTTTAAACATCAGATGTTCAAAATAATGCGCCATGCCGGAGGCGCCGGGCAATTCATCCGCCGCCCCGACCTTGTACCAGAGCATGTGGGTGACCACCGGCGCGCGGTGATTGGGAATAACGACAACCTGCAATCCGTTTGAAAGCGTAAATGTCTCGGCGTTAAATGTTTTGGCGTGCGCGGGAACGGCCAGAAACAAAAAGGCCAGAAACAAAAAACATTTCATATCAGTCTTCGATCGTAGGTGTTTTGCTTTCGGTGTCATTCTTACGGATGCGCTCTGTTTCGGCGACAGGATCGACAACAGACGCAGGGGCCTCGATTTTTTTGCCGGTGACTTTCATAATCCGGTCGATGGTCGGCGTTTCTTCCTTGGCAATCGCGGCGGTTTCCTGATCGACAATGCGGCGGATGTCCGGCGTCGCGGTTTTCACCCCCGTTTTCTGGAGAAGGATGGATTCCCCGGCGGTGATTTCCCTTGGCGCCTGTGAGCCTTCCGTCTTTTCGCCCAGAACGGCCTGACGCGCCCGCATGTCCGTTGTTTTTTCCTGTGGCCGCTGGAGGCCCGGCTGCGGCGGCCGCAGGGAGTAATCCGGCGGCATTTCCAGCGGCGCCCGTTTGGTTACCGCAAATTCATCCGGCGCTTTTTTGGAAAAATCAAACTGCTTTTTCGTGTTCTCGCACGCACCGAGCGCGAGAGAAAACGCAGCAGCGACAAGCAGTAAAAAAGGGTGTCTCATTTTTTTCACTCTGGATTATTCTTCTCTTTTGTCTGTTTCGGCTCCAAGAATAGCCCATCAAACACCAGAAAAGCAATGCCGAGCGTGATGCAGCTGTCCGCGACGTTAAAGGCCGGGTAATGCCAGCCGGAGAGGTGAAAATCGAGGAAATCGGCGACAGCGCCGAAGCGCAGGCGGTCGATGGCGTTGCTTAAGGCCCCGCCGATGACCATGCCAAGGGATATCGCCTGTACCCAGCGCCGGGAGCGGGCAAGCCAGACCATAAACAGGGCGGAAATGAGGACAGACATAAGGATCAGGGCCAAAGGGCCGCTGCCTTCCAGAAGGCCGAAGCTGATTCCCTCATTCCAGACCATTCCCAGATTGAAAAAAGGCAGGACTTCAATGGATATATGGGGCAGGCGGGCAGGAGGCTCCAATATCCACCCGATCGGGTCCATCGGTGCCGGCAGGCCCGCCATGCGCGGTTTCAGAAGATATTCCAGCACGAACCACTTGGATATCTGGTCCAGCAGGACGATATCAATAATCAGGGAAAAGCCAATCAGGGGCTTGAGAAGGGGATGCATCATAGAAAGGCATCATGTCCAAGAGGCCCCTAAAAAGCAAGGAATTCCAGCGTCTATCGACTCCATCTGCGCAGAAGGGCATCCAGTGACAAAGATCCCGGTCCGCGAAGGAAGGTGGAAAGCAGCAGGAACATCCAGAAATAATGCAATTCGTTTTTCAGGCCGTAGCTTTCCGGTACAAGATACTCGATAACAATCGTTATGACTAAAAGGCCGGCGGCGGCAAAGCGGCCAAACAGGCCAAAGGCCAGAAGGACGGGCAAAATAATCTCCCCGCCTGTCGTTAAAAGCGCGGCGATGGCCGGAGACAGGCCCGGAACAGGATAAATTTCTTCAAACGGGAGAATGGTCGAGCCCCAGTCATCCTCCAGATAATTCTGGAACTTAAGCCAGCCGGCCCGAAAGAAGATATCGGCCATATACAGGCGAATGGCGAGGTCATATAGCGGCGCGCCGATATTACCGGCCAAATTGCGCAGCGGCTCAATCATCTCGTCTATTTTCTTTGAACAGGCACAAATCATTCGGTTTTCTCCTTTTTGGAATAAAATCCGGCAAGACGGAATTGCACAGACCCTAGTAAATCGAAATCGTGATAAATTTCAAGCATATGTTTCAAGGCGTCGCCGACGGTTTTGCGGACGCGTGAACCGTAAAAACAAATAAGCCCAAGTCTAAGCCGCCTTTTTATGGGTGACGACATCCGTGCAGCGCGAGCACAGATGATCGGCGCTTTCCGCTACCTCCGGCAGGACTTTCCAGCAGCGCACGCATTTTTCGCCTTCGGCTTCTCTGATGACGATTGCAGGATCGCCTTTTTTAAATTCAATTTGCGATATAATGCAAATGTCGGCCATTTCTTCTTTCATTTCGAGAACGGTATCAAGCGGCGTCGTAATTATGGCTTCGGCCTCCAGAGAGGACCCGAGTTCTTTATTGGCGCGCAGGGGTTCGATGAATTCAAGGACCTGTTTACGAAGCAGCTTCATTTCATTCCACCTGTTTGCCAATTGCTCGTTTTCCCAGTTTTCAGGAAGAACGGGAAATTCGCGCAAATGCACGCTTTCTGCATTTTCAAAAACGCCCTGCGGGCGGCAGGACCAGGCTTCTTCCGCCGTGAAGGACACAATCGGCGCGAGCCATGTCACAAGGCAATCAAAGATATGCGCCATAACGCTGCGGCAGGCGCGGCGTTCGAAGCTGTCCGGCGCGTCGCAGTACAGACGGTCTTTGCGGATATCGAAATAGAAAGAGGAGAGTTCGTTATTGCAAAAACCGTGGAGCCTGCCGGCCAGCCGTCCGTAATCATAGCCTTCGATGCTTTGACGAACGGCTTTGTCCATTTGCGAAAGCTCGTGCAGCAGGAGTTGCTCCAGTTCCGGCAAATCCTTCGGATTTTTTAAATCCACTTTTTCATTTTCCGTGAAACCCTCCAGCGCGCCCAGCAGGAAGCGCAGCGTGTTTCGAATGCGGCGGTACAGGTCGGACGTGTTTTTAAGCGTGTCCTGCCCGATGCGGATATCTTCGGCGTAATCGGATGTCATGGTCCACAGGCGCAGAATATCCGCGCCGGATTGTTCCATGATTTTTAACGGATCGACGACATTGCCCAAAGACTTGGACATCTTGTAGCCCTTCTCATCCAGAACAAACCCGTGGGTGAGAACATTTTTATAAGGCGCGTGGCCTTTCGTGCCGCAGGATTCCAGCAAAGAAGAATGGAACCAGCCGCGGTGCTGGTCGGAGCCCTCAAGGTAAAGGTCCGATTTTTCTACGCCCAGCTCTTCCCGGTTGTCCACGACGAAGCTGTGGGTGGAGCCGGATTCAAACCAGACATCGACAATATCGAAGACCTGTTCGAAGTCTTCGGCTTTATATTTGCCGCCCAAAAAGTCCTGCGCGCTTTTCGACCACCACGCATCGGCCCCTTCTTCTTCAAAGGCGTCGGCAATGCGTTTGAAAACGGCTTCGTCTTTTAAAACACTGCCATCCTTTTTGGAGACGAAGAGGGCGATCGGAACGCCCCAGGCGCGCTGGCGCGAGATGCACCAGTCGGGCCGGTTTTCGATCATGGCGGTGATGCGGGCTTTTCCTTTCTCCGGAATCCATCGCGTGTCTTCAATGGCTTTCAGGGCTTTTGTGCGCAGTCCGATCTCGTTATCCATCGCGATAAACCATTGCGGCGTGGCGCGGAAGATGACCGGCGCCTTGGAGCGCCATGAATGTGGGTATTCGTGTTTCAGGGAGCCTTTGGCCAGCAGGCACCCGGCTTCGTCAATCGCCTTGATCGGGGCAAAATTGCCTTCCCCCATCTTGCCGTCCCGGTCATAGATTTCCATGCCGCCAAAAAGCGGGACGCTGTCACGGAATTTTCCGTCATCGGTCAGATTGTCGGTGATTTCAAGGCCGGAGGCTTTGCCCAGAACAAAGTCGTCCGCGCCGTGGGAGGGGGCGATATGCACAAAGCCGGTCCCCGTTTCTTCCGTCACAAAATCGGCAGACAGGACAGGCACGTCAAAGTCGTAGCCTTTGCCGTGGAGCGGGTGGGCGCAAACCGTTCCCAGAATATCCGTGCCTTTCAGGCCCGCTTCTTTCGTGAGTTGTTCGATTTTGGCTTTTTCCTTCGCGTCTTCCAAAAGACTGTCGGCAAGGACCAGGCGATCGCCGATTTGCGCGCGGCTGTCTTCGCCGACCGCATCGACCGTGTAGACGCCGTATTCCATTTCCTCCCCGCAGGCAATGCCGCGGTTGGAGGGAAGCGTCCACGGGGTCGTGGTCCAGATCACGATGGAGGTCCCTTTAAGGGCATCGGTTTTGGTTTCTTTTACCGGGAATTTCACCCAGACGGTCACGGATTTATGGTCTTTATATTCGACTTCGGCTTCGGCGAGAGCGGTTTTTTCCACCGTGGACCACATGACGGGTTTCAGCCCCTTATACAGACCGCCGTTGAGGGCGAATTTGTGAATTTCGCGCACAATCTGCGCTTCCGCATGCCGCGTCATGGTCAGATACGGGGTTTCCCAGTTCCCGATCACGCCGAGGCGCTGGAACTGGGCGCTTTGCGTATCCACCCATTTTTGCGCGAAATCGCGGCATTGCGCCCGGAAGGTAAGGGAATCAACGTCGTCTTTGTTTTTGCCCGCGTTACGGTAGCTTTCCTCGACCTTCCATTCGATCGGCAGGCCGTGGCAATCCCAGCCCGGCACGTAAGGGGCGTTATAACCCAGCATTTGCCAGCTTTTATTCACCACATCCTTCAGGATTTTGTTGAGCGCATGCCCCATATGGATATTGCCGTTGGCGTAAGGCGGGCCGTCATGCAAAATCCATTTGGGTTTGTCTTTGGAAGCTTCTCGCAGTTTCCCGTAGAGGTTCATCTCTTGCCATTGTTTGACGAAGTCCGGTTCTTTCTGCGGCAGGTTGCCGCGCATCGGAAAATCCGTCTTCGGCAGGAAGACGGTGTCTTTGAATTTGTCTTTGCTGTCTTGTGTATCGCTCATAGCGCGCAATATGCGAAGTTAAGCCGCTAAAATCAAGTGTTTAGTAAGGATCTGGTCTGGGCGCAGTCTGTTTTCATTTGCGTGACGAGATCTTCGAGATTTTCGAATTTGGCTTCGCCGCGCAGGCGTTTTACAGGCCGCACGCGCAGGAGGCGCCCGTAAATATCCCGGTCTTCGAAGTCGAGAATATGGGCCTCGATCTGGCCTTCCGGGACTTCGAACATCGGGCGGATGCCGATATTGGTCGCGGCGGGGCGCCAGCCCTCTTCACCTTCGATGTTTACGAGCGCTGCATAGACCCCGTAGGCCGGATGCAGCGTTTCCCCGAGCAGGACGTTGGCCGTCGGGAATCCCAGATCGTGGCCGCGCCGGTCCCCGTGAAAAACGGGGCCTTCCATTTCCCATTCCCAGCCCAGAATATCGTTGGCGGCTTCGATATTGCCTTTGCGCAAAAGCTGCCGGATGCGGCTGGAGGAATAATCCTGCCCCTTTTCGCCTGTGACTTTTTCGATGGAGGTGACCTCGTACCCCGCCTGCCGGAGCGTTTGGGCATTGCCTTTGCGAAGCTGCCCGAAACAAAAATCGAACCCGACGATGATATGGGCGGGCTTCAGGGCGCCCTTGAGGACGCTCCCTATAAAGGCTTCGGCGCTTTGGGAGGCAAAGTCCCAGTCGAATGTAAGCGTGCAGAGAAAATCGACATGACGGGCGGCGAGCCGCCGGGCCTTGAGCGCTGCCGGGGTAATCCGGCTGGGCGGCTCATCCGGCCGGAAGAGGCGGCGGGGATGGGGTTCGAATGTCAGGACGCCAAAGGCCGTGCCCAATTCCGCTGCGCGGGCTTTTCCCGCATTTAAAAGCGCCTGGTGCCCCTTATGCACGCCGTCAAAATTGCCGATGGCGATGACGGCGCCTTGGGCATCTTCAGGTAGGTTCTCCAATGCAGTATAAATTTTCATGACGGGAGAGAATTAAGAAGGGTTTCTTTCAGTTTGTCAAAGTGCGTTTCAGGGAAATCGGGGATGCCGGAGTCCTGTTGCCCCGTCATTTGCATTTGCGGCGGCAGATCGGCGTCCCTTAACGGCGCGTATTGCGTGTAGGTATCCGCAGGAAACCGGAAATCCCACCACTCGGACGGCAGGGGCAATAGCGGGAGGTCAAGGGTTTTGGCGGACGAAACAAAAGCGCTTTCGAGGTTTTTCCTGTTTTGCAGGATTTTTTCGTTAAACCCCGTATAGCTGCGGGCGGCATTCGGCTCCATATGGTCGAACTTTGTGCCCATATCAACGGGCGCGCCGTCCCGGTCCAGCACGCACACATCCACCGCCATGCCGCGCGGATGGCCGCCATGCCCGGGCGGGGCGAGCAGGCGCGCGGGACCCTCCGCGCACCAGTGCGGATTGGCTTTGACAACCGGCGTTTCCTGCATGGCTTCCTGCGCGTCCACGGTGCGCAGGGAATCTTTCAGCTCCAGCATATATCCAAACTCCGCATGGAGGCTTCGGGCGGTCAGAATTATAACGCGGGCCAGATCTATATGGCTCCAGAGGCGGGCGTCGCCGCGGTAAATCCGGCCGAAAATATTTTCGGGATGATCCGCGACGGCATAGGCAAGGTCAACGGCGAGCGGTTCTTCCCCGCAAAACATATCCATCGGGACAAGCAAGGCGGGGGAGACGGATTTCATTACAGGTTTTTGTGAGCGCCGTCACAAAAGGGCGGGTTTTTGGTTTGTTTGCACCGGCACAGCCAGGCTTTTCCGTCTTTTTCAGCCTCAAATTTAAAAGACTTAAAATCCGGCGCTTCGGTTTTATGCGTGCCGTCGCAAAAAGGCTGCGTGCCGGAGTGCCCGCAGGTGCAGAAGAAGTAAGATTTTCCTTTTTCCAGTTCGACTTCGACCGGGGACGTGGCGGCGATTTTCGGTTGATTCATATGATCGGTCCTTAAATGGTGGCGGTGGGGTGATTTGAACACCCGACACATGGATTATGATTCCACTGCTCTAACCAACTGAGCTACACCGCCTTTTGGCGTACACCAACCGCGACGTTATCGCCTTTTTAGGATGATTTTGTCAAGCGCATGGTGTTGGGCGCCGCTATTTTTTGATGCGAGAAAAGACCTGCGGGCGTGCTTACGTCCGCCCGCGGCCCGGAATGGTTTTGGAGGTTTGTCCGGTTTCTAGGGATTCATCGCCGTAAAGTCGTGCGCGCCCTGTCCGAGTTTTTGCTCTACAAAGTTATTTTCTTCAACTTTCAGATTGAAAGCTTCCGGCCGGCCCATGACGTCGTCAAAAGCCCTTTGGACAATAGGATGTCTTGCCTCTTGCGCGTCAATTCCTTCCATGATTTCGGGCGTGATCTGCTTCGACGCAGGATCGGGAGAGGCCACCCCGTTATTGGCAAAGAGGGCCTGCCTGTCGTAGCGCTGCATAAAGTCCCGTTCATTTGAGGAGAGTTCCTGTCTGTTGCCCTCGAATTCCTGTCTTATCGGGGGAACGTTTTTTGCCTGCAGGGCCTCGCCTTCGGCATTCCATGTCCCGCCTTTCGCTTCGCAGGCATTCTGAGGTGTCATCAGCCCTTCTCTGACCATAGCCATGTCGGTTTTGGCAAGCGCCGAACCTTTTATATCTGTACAGTCTGCCATGTTATTTTTCCCCGTTTTTTTACCATCTTGTAATATTATGTATAATTATACTACAAGACCGTGCTTTATTTCCAATAGTGGACATAATAACACACACCCCTTAACGCTTTCCTAAGACTGGGGCGCATAAGAGGCTGTTTTTAGGGGGGGTTACCCTGTTGATTTTAAATAGAATTATCGCTGTTGTGCGCCGCAATAATCCAGCCGCCGCCCAGCACGCGGTTTTGCGCGTAGGCCACGGCGGCCTGCCCCGCGGCGATGCCATATTGCGGGGTTTCGAGACGGATTTCGGCTTTCCCGCCATTTTTTGCAAAAAGCCGCGCGGGCGAAGATGAACTGACGGAGCGGAGTTTGACTTCGACATCCAGCCCCTCCGCGGGGATATCGGCGAGCCAGTTACATTCTTCTATTTCGATGATATCGCGGGCCAGCGCCTCTTTGGGGCCGACGATCACCCGGCGGGTTTTCGGGTCCACGCGCACCACATAGAACGGGTCGTTATTGTCATTGAACCCGCCGCCAATACCCAGCCCTTTGCGCTGTCCGACGGTGTAGTTCACGATGCCGTTATGCCGGCCCAGAACCTGCCCGTTTATATGCACGATGTCGCCCGGTGTCCCGGCTTCGGGGCGGATTTTTTTAACGACCGCCGCATAATCGCCGTTCGGGACAAAGCAGATATCCTGCGAGTCCGGTTTGTCGCAGACAAGCAGCCCGAGACGCCGGGCCTCTTCCCGCGTTTTTTCCTTGGTCCAGCCACCGAGGGGAAAGCGCAGGAACTCAAGCTGCTCCTGTGTCGTGGCAAAAAGAAAGTAGCTTTGGTCCTTGTCTTCATCAACGGCGCGCCGTAATTCGGCCCGCCCCGTTTCGGGGTTGACCGTGCGCCGGATATAATGGCCTGTGGCCATGCATTCGGCGCCCAGATCGCGGGCAACGTTCAGAAGATCGCGGAATTTGACGGTCTGGTTGCACCGGACGCAAGGGATGGGCGTGTGGCCTTCCATGTAGCTGTCGGCAAAATCGTTCACCACGGATTCTTTGAATTTGTCTTCATAATTCAAAACATAGTGCGGGAAGCCTTTTTCTTCGGCCACGCGCTTGGCATCATAGATATCCTGCCCCGCGCAGCAGGCGCCTTTGCGCATGGTCGCCGCGCCATGGTCGTAAAGCTGGAGCGTGACGCCCACCACGTCATAGCCCTGCTCATGCAAAAGCACCGCCGTGACGGAGCTGTCCACGCCGCCGGACATGGCCACCACGACGCGGGTGTCTTTCGGGTCCTTATCTATTCCAAGGCTGTTGAGGTTTCCGGTCATGGCGCGGACTATATGGCTTTATGCGCCAAAAAGCAATAAATTGCCATAATGTTTCAACGTTAAAGCAGCGAGAAAATAAACTCGTTATACCCTACGTTATTTTCCTTGAGCAGGTTGAGCACCATATTGGTAGCGCTGTTCATGCCGTCCTTGCGGTTGCTGTGGCGGTTTTCTTCTTCCAGAAGCGTCTTGTACAGCGGAACGATCGTATTCTGCACAATGTTTTTATCGGGGGCGCGGCGGCTGGAATGATAACCGGTCAGGTTTCCGTTTGCATCGAAACTCGGCGTGACATGGGCAAACACCCAGTAATGATCCCCGTTTTTGGCCCTGTTGACAACGTAGGCGAAGATCTCGCCTTTGGCTTCGATCGTATCCCACAGCAGTTTGAAAACGCAGCGGGGCATATCGGGATGGCGGACGATGCTGTGCGGCGCGCCGATCAGCTCATGTTCCTCATAACAGGCAATATCCATGAATACCCGGTTGGCGTAGGTAATCCGGCCTTTGAGATCTGTCTTGCTGACGATGATGTCGTCCTTTTTCAAAAGGCGCTCGACGCCTGTCAGGGGAAGGGGGTGAGTTGTCATGATGTAATGCGCTTCCTTTTTTCCACGCCCATGCTAACACAGGAAAAAGGAAAAAGCATCCGGCAAGGACGTTCGGAAGATGTTTGTACGTTCAGGCCCAGTCCACCTTTGCGCCTGGCATGGCGACAATCAGGCCGTCCATGTCTTCGGTAACCATAATCTGGCAGCCCAGCCGGGACTTTTTGCGGATGTCAAAGGCCAGGTCGAGCATGTCCTCTTCCTCTTCGGATTTTTCGTCTTCCTCGCCGAGGCACCTGTCCCACCAGTCGGGATGGACGTAGAGATGACAGGTCGCGCAGGCAAGGGACCCACCGCAAGCGCCCTCAATGGCTTCGATTCCGTTTTTGACGGCGATTTCCATCAGGGACAGCCCGGCAGGGGCTTCAATGATTTTCTCGGCCCCGTCTTTCATAATCATGGTTATTTTGGGCATTTGTTTTACGCTGTCCTTTGATAAATGTTTGACCAGGCCTCGATGAAGCGTTCTATTTCGTCCGCCGTCGTAGCCCATCCGAGGGAAATCCGCAAGGCGCTTTTGGCCGCGTCTTCGTCGGCGCCCATCGCGGTGAGAACGTGAGAGGGTTTAAAGGCGCCGGAAGAACAGGCGCTGCCGGAAGATACGGCAATGCCTTCCAGGTCAAGGGCCATAAGCTGCGTCTGTGCCGGAACGCCGGGCAGGCCGATATTGGACGTGTTACCCACCCGCGGGACGTTTTGCCCGTATATGACCGCTTCGGGAGCGGTTTTTTGAAGTTCCTTTTCCAGATGATCGCGCAGTTTTTCGATTTTTTCCCATGTGCCAAGATTTTGCTGCGCCAGCTTTGCAGCCAGCCCGAATCCGGCGATACCTGCGGTATTAAGCGTTCCTGCCCGCCGTCCCTGCTCATGCCCGCCGCCGCACATAAAAGAGGGCAAGTCTGCGCCTTCCCTGATAACAAGACAGCCGACACCTTGCGGCCCGCCCATTTTGTGGGCGGAGAGACTCATAAAATCCACACCCAGATCTTCGAAATCCAGCGCAATGCGTCCGGCGGCCTGCACGGCATCGGTGTGGACCAGCGCGCCCGTTTCCCTGACCAGCGCGGCAATCTCCTTGACGGGCTGCACGACCCCGGTTTCACTGTTCACCAGCATAACGGAGACAAGGGCGGGCGGCTTCCCTTCTTTCAGGATTTTTTCAAACGCCTCCAGATCGACAACGCCGTCTTTTGTGACGGGAATCATGCGGGCCTGCGGGGCGTTTTTGAAAACCGAAGGATGCTCGATCGCGGAAATAAGGACAGGGCTTTCACGAAAAGCGGACAAGACCGTGTTGTTGGCTTCCGTCGCCCCGGAATTGAATGCCACCTGTTGCGGCCGGACGCCCGTCAGGTTGGCGACGGCTTCACGGGCCTGCTCCGTATGCGCGCGGGCGCGGCGTCCGAAATGATGGACGGAAGACGTGTTGCCCGTTTCCTGCATGACCTGCCCGACCAGCTCCAGCACCTCAGGCCGGATCGGCATTGTCGCGTTGCAGTCAAGATAGATAGAGTCCATATTCAAGGCCCTTTGAATCAGTTTTTGCCTGTATAGTGACTATCCACAATAAAATCAACACGTTATAAGAAATATTTGGACTTTACCGATTCGCTCATCTATAAGGACGGACAACTCTTGTAAAAGATTATAGAAAAATCATAAGGAGTAGAGTCGCTTAAAATGCCCGAGATTATTTTTAACGGCCCCGAAGGCCGTCTTGAAGCCCGCTACTCTCCTTCCAAACTTCCAAATGCGCCTTTGGCCCTTATCCTGCACCCTCATCCCGAGCATGGCGGGACGATGAACAACAAGATTACCTACCTGCTGTATCAGGCCATGCGCCTGCGGGGATTTTCGACCATGCGGTTTAATTTTCGCGGCGTGGGGAAAAGCCAGGGGTGTTTCGATCGCGGCGAAGGGGAGCTGAGCGACGCCGCCACGGCGCTGGACTGGATGCAGGACCTTAATCCCGAAACGCCTTATGTCTGGGTGGCCGGATTCCAGTTCGGGGCCTGGATCGGCATGCAGCTTTTGATGCGCCGCCCGGAAATCGAAGGCTTTATTTCGATTGCGCCGCCCGCCAATCTCTACGATTTCAGCTTTCTGGCGCCTTGCCCGTCGTCCGGCCTGATTTTGCAGGGCAGGAACGATGATGTCGTGCTGGAATCTTCCGTCAGCGGACTGGTCGAGAAACTTCATGCGCAAAAAGGCATAAAGATCGACTACCGCGTGGTCGACGGGGCCAACCACTTTTTCCACGACCAGACCGATCTTATGATTTCCCACGTTCATGACCATATGAACAAGGCCGAAAAGAGCGGCCGCAACGTCAAGCTCGATTTGAAAAAGATCGCCTAGGCGGCTTCGTTTGCTTTTTTCGTCAGGGTCTTCAAAACGTCTTCCACGTGGCCTTCGACCTTTACCTTATGCCAGATATGCGAAATCTTTCCGCTTTCGTCGATCAGGAAGGTCGTGCGTTCGATGCCCATATATTTCCGGCCATACATGCTTTTTTCAACCCAGACGCCGTAAGCCTCGCACGCCTTTCCTTCCTCGTCGGATACCAGCGGGAAATTCAGGTCATATTTTTGCTTGAATTTATCGTGCTTCTTGACGCTGTCTTTCGACAGGCCGAGGACAAGGGCGTTCCGGGCGCCGAATTCTTCCAGATGATCCCTGAAAGCGCAGGATTCCTTTGTGCAGCCGGGCGTGTCGTCCTTTGGATAAAAATAGAGGACAATCTTCTTTCCCTTCAATGCCGAGAGCGTGAGTGTCTTGCCCCCGTCAAGGGGGAGCGTGAAATCAGGCGCATTTTGTCCTGTTTTGAGTTTTGCCATGATTTATTTCCTTTTTCTTATGTGCTTTCCGCTGCGCAAATGCGTATAAATGAAGTGTGAACATTTTAACCCCGGAAGGCCGGTTTTGAAATCAGGATTTCTACAGTTAAGTCACCGCTCTTTGATGCATTTTTTGCACGGTCTGGGCATTCTGGCCGTTTTCCTGTTTGTCACGGGCGGCATATTTGTCTGGCGGATGAGCGCGGGGCCTGTCGATCTGGCTTTCGCCAAGCCCTATGTCGAGGCCGCGCTGAAAGACCGCGAAAGCGGCCTTCATGTTAAAATCGGCGCGCTGTCGCTGGCCTGGCCGGAGCGGAAGGGGCCCATTCTCTTTCATATGGAAGAGGTGTCCTTGCTGAAAGAGGAAGCGGGAACGTCCGCTTTGTCGGTGGATGATGTGGATCTCCGGTTTTCCTATCCGCATCTTTTGCTCGGGCGTGTGCGGCCTGTCTCCCTGATTTTGCAAAGTCCTTCCGTTTTGCTGGTGCGCAGGGACGGGAATATAGATTTTTTCATTCAGGATCAGGAAATCACCGGGGATACGCCAAAGGAAAAACCGCAGGATCAGGGTACGTCCGGCATAAAAGAGGAAGTCATCCGCTTTTTTGAAAAAGCGGCAGATCCGAAGTTCCGGAAAATGACCGTTTTTGAAGCCTTGCGTAACATCGAAATCCGGCAGGCGCGCGCCTTTATTCGCGATTACGAACAGGGAACGTCATGGTACCTGAGCAATTTAAATTTTTACCTGCGGGAGCAAAAGGAGGGTATTCACGCCTTTCTCGGGCTGAGCCTGCCTTCGGCGGCGGACCGATTTGCCGGGGTGAAGCTTGATCTGATGTACCGGTACGCCCAGAAAGATTTTACGTTGAGCGCCAATATTCATGAGATGAATCCTGTTATCTTCTCAAAGTTTCTTCCGGAAGATATTCGGATGGAGGGACAGGATTTTATTTTAAACGGGGAAATTCTGGCGGGCCTCGACCAAAATTTAAACCTGCAGGAGGCCAGCGTAAAACTGGACATCCCGGAAGGAACACTCGATCTTCCCGATCACTTCGATCATCCGATTACTCTTAAAAACCTTTCGTCCCAACTTGCGTATGCCGGGGGAAAGAAGTTGTCCGTCCGCTCGTTCAAGGCGGACATAAACAATGTGTCCTTTGACGGGCAGGGAGAGGCCCTGTTTGAGGCGGAAAAAATAACGGCGCCCTTGTCTTTGCAGGTCAAGACACTTCCGCTGGAGGCTTTCCCGCCCTTTTTCCCGAAGTCCGAAAAAGACGGCGAGGCGGCGGAGTGGCTTTTGCACAGGTTGAGCGGCGGCGGTTTTTCAGACGTGTCTTTTAAGACGACCCTGCTGGCGGAAAAGGAAGAGGCCGGGTCCGGGTGGGGCGTCAAAACGTCTGACACGCTTGTTGATTTTTCCTTTGACGGGGTGGATGTCAAATACAGCGACAGCCTGATGCCCGCCAAAAAAGGCAAAGGCACGGGCCGGTTCGATTTTTCCGGCGACCGCCTGGAAATCAACGGAGAATATGCCGAAATCGGTGACGTGACCGGGCGGAATGCCAAACTCGTTTTTACCGATATCCTGGTGGCCGGCGGCGGCATGGCCAATATTTCTTTCGAAGCCGCCGGGCCACTTTCTACGGCGTTTAAATATATTTCCGACGAACCGATTGCGATGGGCGATACGCTGGGGTTCGATGTGAACGGCGTCAAGGGCCGCATCGACATGGCGGCGCAGCTTAATTTTCCAACGATCAAGGATGTTCCAAAGGAGCAGGTCGATGTGAAGGTTCAGGCGACGCTGACGGAGGTGACCATTCCGAAAGTGGTTGAAGGGCTGGACCTGACCGGCGGACCGCTCAAGCTGGAAACGAAAGAAGGCGCCTTTTTCGTAAACGGAGACGGGAAGCTGGACGGGCGGGATGTCACGCTGGACTGGACGCAGTATTTCGATCCTGCAGGCAAACCGTTCGAGTCGCAAATAAAGGCGCAAATTGTTACCGACCAGAGCCTCCGAAACCATTTCGGAATCGCGCTGGACGAATATATGAGCGGCCCGTTGCCCGTCGATGTGGTGTATACGGATCGCGGCGACCGGAGCGCCGTCATTCAGGTGACAGGAGATCTGGCGCCCCTTGAGATTCACATTGACCCTTTCGACTATAAAAAACCGTCCGGCACCGCAGGCACATTGAGCCTGAAAGCTTTCCTGACCAAAGGCGTTTTGAAAGAGATTCAAAATCTGAATTTGGAAACAAATGCGTTTCTTTTATCGGACACGCGTTTGATCTTTGCGCCGATGAACGGAAAACAGGCCGAGCTTCGCCGCGGGACGGCGAAAAAGGCCGTGATCGGGGCGACGCATATGACGTCTCTGGATTTTGAAGTGACAGGGCAGGATATTTTAAAAGTGTCTGCCAGCGGCCCGGTTTTGGACGCGCAGCCCTTTACGTCCAGAGAAGAAAAAGAAAAACCGTCAGGCGAAAAACAGCAGCCGATGATGATTTCTGTGCGCGCGGACAAGATGATTACGAAAGACGACCGCAGTCTCAAAAACACAAATCTTTATGTGGAGACGGACCGGCAGGGAGACATGACCCGCCTGGAAATGGACGCCGTGGCGGGAAGCGGGCAAATGTATATCCGCTTTAAACCGGACGCGGCCGGAAAGCGAACCTTCCGTATGGAGGCCGAGGATGCCGGCGCGTTTTTATATGCCATGGACCTTTACAGCAACGCGCGCGGCGGAACGCTTTTGATCTATGGCGAGCCAAGAGGCCGGAATCTTTACGGGGATCTGGACGGCGTGGCCAGAATCGAGAATTTCCATGTTGTGAAAGCGCCCGCACTGGCCAAGCTTTTGTCCGTGATGAGCTTAAGCGGGGTCCAGAGTCTTCTGGACAAGGAGGGTCTTTCCTTCAGCAAGCTGGAGTCGAATTTTGAATGGCGGTTTCGCCCGGGCGGAAACCTTCTGATCCTGAAAGACGGGCGCACTTCCGGATCTTCCATCGGGCTGACTTTCGAAGGAACGGTCGACCAGCGGGACAATACGACGGATATCAGGGGCACGTTGATTCCCATGACGGAAGTGAACTCTCTTTTAAGCTCCATTCCGCTGGTGGGAGAAATTTTGACGGGCGGGAGCGGTCTGATCGCGGCGACTTACACGATGAAAGGACCTTCCAAAGACCCGCAGGTCTCCGTCAATCCGCTTTCTATTTTAACGCCGGGTTTCCTGCGCAAAATCCTGTTTGAAGGGGGCTTCGAAGGCAAGGCGCCGGGAGAGTAGGGCTACTATTCAACATTGTGCCCCCTCACTCAGCTTTGGCCAGTTTCAGCTAACGCTTTGACAAGCGCGTGGCGCTTTTTCCCGGCGGAGAGTTTGATGTAGCCTTCCGGGGTCAGGTCCGCACTGGTGGCGACGGCTTCGATATCGTCTATTTTGTTGTCGTTTAGTTTTGCGCCGCCGCCTTTGGCCAAACGGCGCACCTCCCCTTTGGACGCGGCCAGTCCGGCCTGAACGAACAAATCCAGAATCGGCACGCCTTGTTCCAGTGTTTTTTCGTTTATTTCGACGGAGGGCAGGTCATCACCGACGCTGCCTTGTTCGAAGACTTTTTGCGCGGTGTTTTCCGCTTCTGTCGCGGCGTCCTCTCCATGGCAGAGTTTTGTAGCCTCAAACGCCAGTATTTTCTTGGCCTCGTTGATGTCCTGTCCCTGCAGCGCTTCCAGTCTGGTAATCTCTTCCATCGGCAACATCGTGAAACGTTTCAGCAGCGTGCCGACCATAACGTCATCCGTGTTGCGCCAGAACTGGTAGTAGTCATAGGGGGAGAGCATGTGCGCGTTCAGCCAGACGGCGCCGCTCACGGTTTTTCCCATCTTGGCCCCGTCCGGCGTGGTCAGGAGCGGCGCGGTCAGGGCAAAGAGTTTCATCTGGTGGGCCTTATGACCGAGATCGACCCCGTTGATGATATTGCCCCACTGGTCGGATCCGCCCATTTGCAGGATCGTGCCATAGCGTTTGTTGAGTTCTACAAAATCGTAGCCCTGCATGACCATATAGTTGAACTCGAGGAGGCTTAAGGGGCTTTCGCGCTCCAGCCGCGTTTTAACCGAATCAAAGGAGAGCATACGGTTGACGGTGAAATGCCGCCCGTAATCCCGCAGGAAGCTCAGATAATGCAGCCCATCCAGCCAGTCGTTATTGTTGACCATCAGGGCATCCGTCGGCCCGTCGCCATAGGTCAGGAACTGTTTAAAACAGGTGTCCTGAATATGCCTGATGTTGGTATCGATGGTGTCGTCGTCCAGAAGCTGGCGTTGTTCGTCCTTAAAGGACGGGTCCCCGATTTTGCTGGTGCCCCCGCCCATCAGGGTGATGGGCTTGTGCCCGCATTCCTGAAACCAGCGCAGCATCATGATTCCCGTCAGGTTGCCGACATGCAGGGATTTCGCCGTGGCGTCAAAGCCGATATAGGCGCTTTGCACCCCTTCACAAAGCTGCGCATCCAGCGCATCGAAATCACTGCACTGGTGAATGAAGCCGCGCTCGGTTAAGATATTCAGAAAATCGGATTTGTAAGTCATAACCCATTTCTATACGCATGCACAGCTCAGAAGTCTATACCGCAATTGGCCTGATGTCCGGCACCTCGCTGGACGGGGTGGATGTCGCGCTTCTGCGCAGTGACGGCGGGTCATATGTTGAAGCTCTCGCCTTCCAGAGCTTTCCCTATGATGAGGCGTTGAGGGAGGTTTTGCGGGCCTGTTTCGGGCGGCGGGCGCACGATGAGGCCGTAAAGGAAGCCGAAGCGTTGCTGACCGGAGCCCATATAGAGGCTGTGGCCTCTTTCGGACATCCGGCGGATGTGATCGGGTTTCACGGCCAGACCCTGACCCACGATCCCGCCGCCGGTTTCACATGGCAGATCGGCGATGGGGCGCTTTTGGCGCGGGAAACAGGGATGGAGGTTGTCTGCGATTTTCGCAGCGCCGACGTAAAGGCCGGAGGACAGGGCGCGCCGCTTGTGCCGCTCTACCATCAGGCGCTGGCGGCGCCGCTCGAAAAGCCGCTCGCGATTTTAAATCTCGGCGGGGTCGGGAACATGACCTATCTGGGAGAGGGGGAAGCGCTTTTGGCTTTTGATACTGGGCCGGGAAACGCGTTGATAGATGATTTTGTAAAAGAGCGCCTGAGCCTTCCTTATGACAAGGATGGCGCGCTGGCCCTGCAGGGGCAGGCGGACGAGGCGCGTCTGGCGGGCTGGCTTTCCGATCCTTATTTTCAAAAATCCCCGCCCAAATCGCTGGACCGGCAGGACTGGGATGTTTCGGGGGTCGCCGCGCTCCCGGATGCCGCTGGGGCCTGCACATTAACAGAATTTACGGTTCGTAGCGTTTTGGAATCTTTAAAATACCTGCCGGCAAGGCCCAAACGCTTTCTGGTTACGGGCGGCGGCCGGAAAAACAAGGCCATTATGGAAGGGCTTCGCCGTGTTTTGGATATGCCTGTCGCGCCCGTGGAAGAGGTCGGCTGGAACGGCGATGCGCTGGAGGCGGAAGGCTTCGCCTATCTGGCCGTGCGCGCGAAACTGGGTTTGCCCTTGACCTTGCCGGAGACAACAGGTGTAAAAGAGCCTTTAAGCGGCGGGGTATTCTATAAGCCATGACACAGATGAAGACAGCCGGTGAGGACGCCATTCAGGAAGCCGCCTTGCTTTTACGCGCGGGCGGCCTTGTGGCCTTTCCGACGGAAACGGTCTACGGGCTGGGAGCCAATGCGCTGGATGGACGGGCGGTGGCGCGGATTTTCGAAGCCAAGAACAGGCCGTCTTTTAATCCTTTGATCGTCCATGTGCCGGACCGGATAGCGGCGGAAAAATACGTGGAAATGGACGACCGGGCGCGCAGCGTGGCGAAGGCCTTCTGGCCCGGCCCCCTGACGCTCATTTTACCGCGCAAACAGGCCAGCGCCGTGAGCGATCTGGCCAGCGCCGGATTGCCCACGCTGGCCATCCGGGTCCCCGCGCATAAGGTTGCGCAAAGCCTGCTGCGGGCGGCGGGTATTCCCGTTGCCGCGCCCAGCGCCAATGCCTCAGGAGAGCCGAGCGCGACCACGCCCCGCCATGTGCAGGAAAGCCTGGGGGGTCGCGTGCCTTTTATTCTTGCGGGGGGGGCCTGCGAGGTCGGACTCGAATCCACGGTTTTGGATTTATCCGGCAAGGCGCCTGTGATTTTAAGGCCCGGGGCGGTGACGGCGGAGGATCTGGCGCCTTTGCTCGGCCCGGTGGCATATGATTTTGGAAGTTCTGGAAAGCCCCCGTCGGAAATTAAGTCCCCGGGGCAGCTTTTGAAACATTATGCGCCGTCTCTTCCGGTGCGGCTGAATGCGGTGGATTTGGCTGCGGGGGAGGCGTTGCTTGCGTTCGGCCCGATAAAATTTATGGGCATCCGGGGCGGTGGCGCGGCGTCGGACCTGCCCGGCACGCAGTATAAAAATCTGAGTGAAAGCGGGGACCTGGTCGAAGCAGCCTCAAATCTTTTTACCATGCTGCGCGATCTGGACCGTCCGGAACATAAGGCTATCGCGGTGATGAATATCCCGGATCGCGGGCTGGGGCTTGCCATAAACGACCGTTTGAGCCGTGCGTCTTCCGGATAAGTGTGATAAGACGGATTACAATAAGGAAAGGAGAAAAATAATGTGCTCAAAAATGTATATCATTGTTTCGGCCTGCCTGTTTGTTCTTGTGGCGCTGGCGCATTTGTCCCGCGTTGTGTATGGCTGGCCGCTTCAGGCCGGGTCTGTTGAGGTGCCGCTTTGGCTCTCATGGGTCGGTTTGGTTGCAACAGGCGGCCTGTCCGTCTGGGGCTTTTACGCCTGGCGGCGCGAAAAATAAAGGTTCTTTTATTTCTTAAACGCGGAGAGGAATAAAAGCTCCGAAGGGCTTATGGACAGGCGGCTGTACAGGGACGGGGGAAAGCCCGTCCCTGCCGCGGCCGTATTCAGGCGGCTCAGGCGCGGAGCCTGATCTTCCGATAAGAGAGCCGCCAGAGAGCTCAGGCTTCTGGTCCGGAAGTTCGTGGAGGAAACCAGACGGACCGGCTGTTGCAGGGACGGCGGGATATGTTGATAGCCGCGTTTTCTGGCCATGTCGGGGGCGGCGGCGACTTTGTAGGCTTCGGCTTTTTCCGCCTGCACGGTGGGGATGTAGCTGCCTGTTTCCTGCCCTGAAAATTTCCGGTCAAAAAAATCATAAACCTGTTTCAGGGTTCTGGGATTTCCCGTTTTGGGATCATAAAAAACGCCGCGATTGGCCCGCGCCTCCTTGGGAAAAATATCTGCGGCGGTCGCCATGGGGTTGTTTTTCATCTCTTTCAAAAACGCCGCCGCGCCGCCGGCGCCCATGAAATGCGCAAAATACAGCTCTGTCGAGCCGATCTCGCCGCCGACATGACGTTTCAGATAGTTTTCGTTTTCGCTGGCAAATTCCGCCGCCATATAGGAAGAAATTTCAGGGTCCGTCCGCAAATCCAGAATTTCACGCCGGAGAAGCTTGTCGGAGACACGGCTGCGGGCGTCGATCTTTTCCGCAAATTCGCCCAGACCGTATTTATGCCCGTAATTTTTAACCATGCTGAGCCATGTTTTCTCGATAAACTGGAACAGCCCCGTTGCGCTGCCGGTTTTGGCCTTTGCGGCAGCGTCGAAATTGCTCTCCGCATCCGCTTTTTCCAGCAAATAGGCAAAATCGACCCCCGTTTTGGCGCTGGCTTTTTGGATCGCGCCCAGAATATTCTGGGGAGCCCGTGCGCTAAGAGCTGCTAACGTGTTGTTTTGTAAAAGATTTCCGTTTAAACTCATCATGTCTTACAAACCCTGCTTTATCTGTGTCTGATAAAGAGCGTTTCAAGAGCCGTGCCAGTTTTGCCCGTTTTTAACAGAAAGAGGAATGGATATGCCTGATTATTTTCCGCCGCTGAAGGATATGCGGTTTGTGCTGGAGCATGTGGTGGGGCTTTCGTCTTTGCCGGCGCATCCCGATTTGGGCGTCATAGACGGCGAGATGACGGACGCGATTTTAGACCCGGCGGCAAAACTGGCGGCGGAGGTTCTGGCGCCGATCAATCATCGCGGGGATCAGGAAGGCGCCAGCCTGAAGACAGGAGACGTGACAACGGCGCCGGGCTGGAAAGAGGCATATGCCGCGTATCGGGAAGGGGGCTGGAACGCCGTCCCGTTTTCGCCCGAGTTTGGCGGGCAGGGACTGCCGTGGCTGCTCGCCTTCGCGGTGCAGGAAATGTGGCAGGGGGCGAATATGTCCTTTGGCCTGTGTCCGCTTCTTAACCAGGGCGCGGTGGAGGCGATTGAAAGTCACGGAAGCGCAGAACAAAAATCGGAATATCTTGAAAAATTGATCTCGGGCGAATGGACCGGCACCATGAATTTGACGGAGCCGCAGGCGGGGTCCGATCTGTCGGCCATCCGGTCGAAGGCGGTTTTGCAGGAAGACGGCAGTTATAAAATAACGGGCCAGAAAATATTCATCACCTATGGCGAGCATGACCTGGCGGAGAATATTATCCATCTGGTGCTGGCGCGCACGCCCGATGCCCCGGAAGGGGTCAAGGGGATTTCCCTTTTTATCGTGCCCAAAATTTTAAAAGACGGGCGCAGGAACGATGTCGTATGCGCCGGGCTGGAACACAAGCTGGGCATCCATGCCTCTCCCACCTGCACGATGGTGTTTGGCGAAAAAGACGGCGCGGTCGGGTATTTGATCGGCGCCGAGCATGAGGGGCTCAAATATATGTTTACGATGATGAACAATGCCCGTTTGTCCGTGGGGTTGCAGGGCGTGGCGATTGCGGAGGCCGCCTGTCAAAAGGCCGTAGCCTATGCCAAAGACAGGCAGCAGGGCAAAAAAGCGATTATAGAATATGCCGACGTCAAACGCATGCTTCTGACGATGCGCAGCCTGACGCAGGCCGGACGGGCCCTGACATATGAGGCGGCCTTGAAGATCGATCTGGCGCGCGGGGGGGATGAAAAGGCGCAGGCCCGTGTTGATTTATTGACGCCGCTTGTAAAAGCATGGTGCACGGATCTGGCGCAGGAAGTGACTTCTCTGGGCGTGCAGGTACATGGGGGAACGGGCTTTATCGAGGAGACGGGCGCGGCGCAGTTTTTCCGGGATGCGCGGATCCTGCCGATTTACGAAGGCACAAACGGTATCCAGGCCGCCGACCTTGTTTTCCGCAAAGTCCTGCGCGACGGCGGCGCCGCGGCCAAAGCCTATCTTCAGGAAATACAGGATATTTTTGACGGGCGGCAGGCAGAGACTTTGGAGGCGGTTGAACAGGCGACAGACTGGATTTTGGAAACCGGCGATAAAAATCCGGAAGCCGTGGCGGCAGCCTCTTCCGCCTATCTGAAAAGTTTTGCCGTGCTGGCAGGGGGGGCGATGATGAAAAAATCTGCAAGGGCTGCGCGCAGGCAACTGGAAGCGGGCGAAGGCGATTCCGATTTCCTGACCCGGAAAATAGAAACGGCGCGCTTTTACATGCAGCAGGTTTTGCCGGTCGCATTGATATCGGCGCAGGCCGCGATGAGCGATCCGGAAACCGTTTTGGGCGCGAAATTTTAAACGGGCGGATTAATCCCGCGGCAGGGGATTGCCGTCTTCGTCGCGTTCGTTGCAAAGGACCATCGAATCCACGTGTATCTGTTCGATATAGTCGGTGCGCAAATAGGGCATCTGCGCAAATTTTTTGGCCGCCGTTTTTCCCACGCAGCTGCAATATTCCTCGTTATCCTTTTTGAATTCCCGGAAAATGGCGGAGGAGCGCAGGCAGTTCTGATACGCCTCTCCCGCGATAACGCTCGTATTGGTGCATTCCGGGGGACCGTTGCGGTACAGGCTATGGACAATTTCTTCCTGCGGGGCGATGGAGCCCAACCTTTCCCGTTCTTTTAAAAAAGCGCCGGCAATACATGCGCAATCGAAATAATTTTTCTGGTAGACGTTGGTGTCGCACGTTTCGAAAACGTACAGAGCCTCTTCCTCCATCTCTTCGGGGGACTGCTCGCCGTCATCCCGCATGAAATAGTAGCTGTCCTTGATTTCCGCGCCGGCAGCAGGCGGTACAAACAGCATGAAAAAAGACAGTAAAAACAGGATGTTCTTCATACGCCCATCATAGCATAAGCGGCGAAAAAACAAAAAAGCGGCCGAAAAAAGGGCCGCTTTTCGTATATCTTTCCATTGGGCCGTTTCAGGCGGCCTTGCTGCTGCCCTTAATTTTTTGCCAGAGTCCCTGGAAAGAGGAGTTCTGGCCGCCGGTTGACGAATCGGCGCTGTTTCGAGCCGTATTCTGATTTTCGTTCTGGCCTTTCATCCCCTTCATACGCTCTTCGAGCATTTGCTGGCGGCGGACCTTCGCTTTTTCTTCGCGGGCCTGAAGTTCGGCCTTGTATTCTTCGGCCTGTCTCTGGCTGTATTCGCTAGTGAGCAGGACCTGCTGCGCCTGTTTCTGCCATTGGTCGCGCTGCATTTTCAGGTCTTCTATCTGCTCCTTGCCGGCTTCAAGCTGGTCTTCAAGCGCTTTTATCTGCATTTTCATGCGTTCCATTTCCAGCATGTTCGAGGCTTTTTTAAGTTCCGCCTCGACCGCTTCGGACGCGCCGCTTTCGGTGTTGTGGGACTGCAAACCGAAAACCCGTTCCAGTTCGGACACGTCAATAATCCGGCGGTTATTGGCATCCATCTCATAAGAGAGTTTTCCGCTGTTCATGGAACGCTGGATGGTGGATTTGGATTTGCCTGTCAGCTCTGCTGCACGCTGTGCCCCGACTTTTGCCATGGATTTTTCCTTTTTCTCGCTATTTTCCTTATTTCTTTTTTTCCATACGCTTATTTAACAGGCGCGTCAATCTCTGCCATTGGGCGCCGGAGAATAAATGGGCGTAGAGGAAAGGAATCCAGCCTTTTTCCCGCCATTCCAGAAATGTTTTATCCTCCAGTTCGGCCAGTTTTTTCTCGTCAATAATACGGAAACCGGAGAAGTTGATTCGTTTCCCGTCCCCGATATTGATCTCAGCCTGCCGTTCGACCAGAATGCCCGATTTATGCAACGCCTTTCCAAAAGCAACCGTGTGTTGCGCGGCGGCGTGGTAGGACTTGCAGAACTCCAGCGCATTCTGGGAAAGCTGGCTGGGTTTTCCGTTTTCATCGAAGAATTTTTGCTCCCCGTCCTTTTCCGTTACTTCGTCTGTGATGTCCAGACAGAGGGAAAGCTGGTCTCCCCCGGGCATTTCGGAGAAAATAAAGGGGTACCGGCGGATATAGGCCGGAATATAGAGATCCTCTTCCCATTGCCCTTTCTTGTCCACAAACAGGTTTTCATTGTCCCGGATCCCCAGAATGGCCACAGGCGTTGCATTCTCATCCGGTGAAAACGCGATCGGATAGGTATGGCAAATCTGGGGCATTTCAATCAGGTTGACCGGTACGGCATTGACCTCTTTTGTGAAGTCGAGTCCAAAATTCTTTTTCAAAGCCAGCTTGGCGTGCGCTTTGGCATCCAGCGGCGTCGGACTCTTGTAAAAGAGCGGCATATGGGATTTATCCTGTTTCGGCGCTTTTTTGGCGGCAGTGTCCTTGGTCATGGTGATGTTCCGATCCTGTAGTTTGTTTCAAAAGGAATTAAGCAAATTTGAGCGTATAAAACAATCCTTAAGAACGTTTTAACCCTCAAAACGTTTTCCAAAGGCTTTGAAAAACCCTTTGTATCCTCGTCTTCGCGTGCTATTAAAACCCCGGAATTAGCGGAGTTCAAGGAGAGAAAAATGCGGATTGCCGTGGTGGGAACAGGATATGTCGGGCTTGTTTCGGGCACATGTTTTGCCGAGTTCGGCACAGATGTCGTGTGCGTTGACAAAGACGCCGACAAAATCGAGCGTTTAAAGGCCGGAGATATCCCGATTTACGAACCCGGCCTTGAAAGCCTCGTGGCAAAGCAGGTGCAGGGCGGGCGTTTGTCTTTCACCACGGACCTGAAAGCGGCTGTGAAGGGAGCCGATGCGGTGTTCATTGCGGTGGGGACGCCTTCGCGCCGTTTTACCCGTGACGCCAACCTGACCTACGTTTATGAAGCCGCGCGGGAAATCGTGCGGGCGGCCGAGGGCTATACGGTGATTGTCACCAAATCAACCGTGCCGGTGGGAACCGCCCGCGAGATTGAAAAAATTATCGCGGAAGAAGGGAGGACCGGCAAAATAGACGTGTGCTCCAATCCCGAATTTTTACGCGAAGGGGCGGCGATCAACGATTTTATGCGCCCCGACCGTGTGGTGATCGGGACGGAGTCCGAAAAAGCGGCGGCCGTGATGCGGGAGCTCTACCGCCCGCTTTATATCAATGAAACGCCCATGGTGGTGACGACGCCCGAAACATCGGAAATCATCAAATATGCGTCCAACGCGTTTTTGGCGACCAAGATTACCTTTATCAATGAAATCGCCGATTTGTGCGAGGCTTCAGGGGCCAATGTTCAGCATGTGGCCAAAGCCATGGGGCTGGACGGGCGGATCGGGCCGAAATTCCTGCATGCGGGGCCGGGCTACGGGGGATCCTGTTTTCCCAAAGACACGCTGGCGCTGACACAGACGGGCCGCCAGTTCGGCACGCCGCAGCGCATCGTCGAAGCGGTTGTGGACGTCAATGCGGACCGCCAGCAGCAGATGGCCCGGCGCGTGATAGAAGCCTGCGGCGGCACGGTCGAAGGGAAGAAAATCGGGGTGCTGGGCGTGGCCTTTAAACCCGGAACGGACGATGTGCGCGAAGCGCCCTCCCTGATTATTATTCCGATCCTGCAGGAATACGGCGCGCGCATAACGGCGCACGATCCGGCGGCGCAGGAACAGGCCCAAACCCATCTGGAGAATGTGGACTGGAAAGACGACCCTTACGATGTGGCAAAGGGCGCGGACGTCCTTGTGATCGTCACGGAGTGGAATGAATATCGCGGACTGGACATGGCCAGGATCGGCAAAGAGATGAAGGTCAAATGCCTCGTGGATCTGCGCAATATCTACAAACCCGATGAAATGAGGGACTTCGGCTTTCATTATATTTCCATCGGCCGCCCGGAAATCGCGCCGGGTGCGCCTTTAAAAGCCGTTCAGAAGGCATAGTTTTGTCTCTTTCACCCATTTAAGAGACATTTTGTTCCTCATATGTTCTTGACATGCGCCGGGCGCTATGATAGGAATATATTCACAAACAGCCAGAATCCGTCCGGATTTTGGCTGTTTTTTTTCATTCTTTAATAACGTAAGGAGATCATAAATGCTTGTTACCCTTGGCCGGGGCATGGCGCCCCTTTGCCGCGCAGTTTTTTCTCTTACAAGTATCCCGGACAATATCTTGTGGCTGGATGCTTCGGATTCTTCCACCATTACGGAAGTGAGCGGCGCCGTCTCTCAATGGGACGATAAAAGCGGAAACGGGAATCATGTTTCGCAGGGAACAGCGTCTTACCAGCCCTTAACCGGAACGGACAGCATAGGCGGCCTGAATGCGCTGGAATTTAATAACGGCGGCGTGGCCTCAAGATTAAAGCGCAATGACAGTTGCGGGCTTGCATCCGGTGCGCCCGCCTTCACCATTTTTGCCGTTCACCGGGCCGATAAGGGCGACCAGAATTTCGTCCTGTATCTGGGGGATTCGGCCGCAGCAGCCGGAAAAAATATTAGGGTTTCCGCCGGGAATAACGGCTCAAGTTATCGTTTCGGAAACGGAAACCTGTTTTATAATCCAAACTTCAGCGGTGCCGGGATAAGCGTCTGGCAGGGAGAAGAAGACGAGGTCTCCGCCAACTACGATTTTTATAAAAACGGCGGCGCGCCGGTTACGCCGGCATCAGGCACAGGAAGCTCTACCGTCCCCCTTAATCTGGGAACCGGCGGGTGCTCTGTTGGTGCGGATTTACTAAATGACACAGGCCGTTTTGAGGGCGCCATCGGCGAAATCGCCGTTTATGCCCGCGCGCTTACGGCGGCGGAAATGAACAAGGTGGGCAACTGCCTGGCAGCCAAGTGGGGCCTTTCATGGACGGATGTGTAATATGCCAAGATATTGCACGATGCCGAATATCCCATGGTTTCGGCAATGGTTTGAAATCCGTTTTTGTGCATTATGCCGTGAGCACGATGCGCGTTATGCCTTTGGCCGCTGCAAGTTATGCGCGGATTTTATTTTTTGCCGGCGCATTTTCCGGAAAGGCTATTGGTGGCTGGTCGTTCCTGTCTTTCTGGCTATAAACCTTCCGCATGTCTGGATTATTTATATATGGAGAAAACATGTTAATACTTGAATTTACAACACAAACAGAAGCAACCAACTGTCTGGCCGCGATCAACGGCATGGCGGCGGATTACTGGTCCGCGCAGGGCTTTACCGTTCTGGACGGTTCAAACGGAAAAGAACTGGTTGGAAAAAAGAAGGGCGTGGATAATCTGAATGCTGCGCATACCCTTACATGGGATCAGGTAAAGGACAGCCCGGAGGGCACCTTTTACATTTCAAGCCTGTCCAATGAACCGCGCTTTGCGCCGGCTCTCGAAACGCTGGGGATGGCGTTTACCTTTGTTGAAAAAGAGTTTCCCGCAGCGTGGGAGCCTGCGGAGCCGGTGTAATAATCGTCCGCCTTATCCTGAAAATGTCCCGTAGTCCTGCATCGTGTTTCGGGCGAGTTCGTCCCACGAAAATTTTGCCGCATACTCCCGTGCGGATGCGCGGTCTGCCGGTTTTATGTTCGGTATCAACGCGGCAATTTTTTCTGCGGCGTCCTGCACTTGCGTAAAATCGACGCACGCGCCCACCTGTCCGGCATCGATGAGTTCACGGAAAGATTCGTTGGGCTGCACAAAAGGGATCAACCCTACGGACATGGCTTCCAGCATCGACATGCCAAAGCCCTCGAAGGCGGAGGCGGAGAGAAAAATCCCGCATTTTTTCAGGAGCGTTTCCATGCCCTCCGGTTTGACGAAACCGTGAAATATGACCCGCTCCTCTACCGCATGACGTCTGGCGAGCGCTTTTAGTTCTTCTTTCGTCACATCCCATTCCGGTCCGACGATATGCAGGTTTCCTTCCGTGCCGAACCGGTTTGCCAGCGCCGCGAACACCTCTATCAACCCGGCAATGTTTTTGTGCTTCGCCAGCCTTCCGATATAAATGAAATCCGGCCCCGACGCCGTAAAGTCGCCTAGCGGCATAATCGCATTGGGCCGGAGCACCAGATTGCCGTTCGTTCCTTTGAACGTGTCATAGTCGTTCCGGCTTGTCGCAAAGATAGCGTTGTAGTTTTTGCAGGAGTGCCGGGTTATCGTGCGGAAATATATTTTTTTGAGGACGGAAAAATCCTTCGTGTGGAAAAAGCCGCCATGCGTGGTAGCAAAAACCGGTTTTTTCATCCGGGCGCGAACGGCGCCCGCGTAGTCGAAAAACATGTCCGTGTTATGGACGTGGACAATATCGAAGCTCTTGAAAAAAGACGGGCGGATCAGGGGAAAAAACAAGCGCTGCCCCCCGATATACCCGACACGGCGCACCGGGATTCCTTCTATTGTTTCGTGGCCGGGGAGGGGCGGTTCCTTCGAATTGAAAACCCGGTTCAGGGTCAGGACTTCGCACACGCAGCCCGCATTTTTCTGGTGCAAGATCATGTTTTTTACATAGGCTTCGAGCCCTCCGACCGCCGGGTCGAACTGCCGGACGACATGCAATATTTTTAGAGGGGGCGCGGGCCTTGTTTCCGGTTTGACGCGGGCGGCGCGGTATAACAGGCTCAGGCGCAGCGCCCGCGCAAGCATAAGAAAATTTCCAATCACGTAGCGTTTGAACAGCCTTTTGGGCTCCAGCGCAAGCCGGTAGAGCCATTCCAGACCGTATGTCCGCATGAAAGCGGGCGCGCGCGATACCTTCCCGCCCAGAAAATCCAGTATGGCCCCGCCGCAAACGACCAGGCAGGGGTAAGACAGTCGGCAGCCCAGCATATTCGCAACCCGCTCCTGCTTCGGCATTCCCATGGCCAGAAGCACAAGGGGCGGGCGATCTTTCTCAACGGCCCGGAGATAGTCCTCTTCCTTCCGGTAACCGTCCATGAGCGTTTGAACCTTTATATGCCCGTCCTCTATTTTGCGGGCGGCGCGTTCAAGATAAGGGCTCTGCGTTCCGAGCAGGGCCGCTTTTTTATTCCCGAACAGTTTCAGGATGCGGGGGATGAGGTCCGTGCCGTTCATGTTCAGGCCCGGGTCCCTTCCCATGAGTTTAAAGAGAATTTTGATCCCGATGCCGTCCCGAAGCACATAATCGCACGCCATAAGATCGCTTAAAAACGCAGGGTCCCTGTGGCACATATTGAAAGCATGGGCATTCAGGAACGCGACTGTAACAGGTCTGCCGGTATCCGGTTTCGCCAGTGCCGCCAGAAAATCCTCAAGGGCGGCTTCATCGGCAACGATATGTATCTTGTCGATCAGCGCGAGGATTTCAGGATCTTTCCGGCGTAAAGCGGGGGGTAGAGATAAGGGCATCGTTTTATGTTATGTCCGGTAAAAAGGGTGTTCCGATTATCACAGGGAAAAAGGGTTTACAATTCTTTTGTCCGTTCGCAAGTGGTTTTTCATAAATTATTTGCATTTGCAGTGTTTATGATTAGTATCGCCCGGCAAGTCAAACCGTTAAATTCATTGCCGCTTTTCCGGCATGGATAGAACATAAGTGAAAGTGGAGAGCCGTAAAATGCTTCGCCGGATATACCGCAAGTTTCGCGTTTCCGTACTGCATAATCTGATCCCCTGTAGCCGGGAAGAGATATTTTCCAACGGCAGGGACGGGGTAGAGGTTGTCGGTTTTTTTAAAAGCGCGTCCGGCATAGGGGAATCCGCGCGGCTTTGCGCAAGGCAATTGCAGGATAACGGGATAAAGGTTCGTTGCACAAGCGTGGAAAAAGCGTTTCTCAAGCCGGAGGAACTGGCATGGGCGTTTGAAAATACGTGCCGGCAGGAGGAGGTCGGTTGCCGGATTATCCATCTGAATCCACCCATGATGCCGCCCGCCATTTTTAAAACGGGTCTGCGAAATTATATGAACGTTTACAATGTGGCTTACTGGGCATGGGAGCTTGATAAAATCCCGATGGAATGGGAAAAAGCTTTCCGCTACGTGAATGCCGTTTTCTGCCCGTCCGACTTTACCTCGGAAACCATCCGGAAATACACAGACAAGCCGGTTATGACCGTCCACCACCCTGTCCGTGCCGGGGAATTCGATCCTGGCATGCGTGAAAGACTCGGCATAGGAGATGATGTTTTTCTTGTTTCGTCTCTTTTCAGCTTTGGCTCCGCGCTGGAAAGGAAAAATCCCGCCTCCGTTATCCGTTCTTTTGCAAGCGTTTTTGGAGGAAACGAAAAAGCCTGCCTGATTCTAAAAAGCAACCACGGAGGAGACTCGAAAGAAAAAGAACGCCTGCTTGCGGACATTGCGTCTTACCCAAATATCCGGCTGATCGACGATCTTTGGGAAAAGGAAATGGTGGCAGGCTTGCTTAAGACGTCGGATGTCTTCATGTCTCTTCACAGGTCCGAAGGCTTTGGCCTGCCTATTGCCGAAGCGCTGCTGCTCGGCACGCCTGTCATCGTTACGAACTGGTCTGGAAACACGGATTTCTGCAGGGAAGAAAATGCCTTTCTTGTAGATGCCGATATGGTTCCCGTCCAGTCGGATTTTCCTGAATTTGCGTCTATGACGGATGCAAAATGGGCCGCGCCTGAAGAGAAGCAGGCGGAGGAAATATTGAGTCACATTTACAAAAACAGGCGGGCCGTAAAAGAAAAGGCGCAAAAATCCGCAGCAGAGGCGGAAAAGTTTTTCCGTGAACCCGGTTATCTCAACGCCCTGACGTGTTTAAGGCAGGCGGTGACGGGAAGACTCTAAAATTCGTAGCCGAAACGCTCGATAATGATTTTGTCTTTTTCCCTGACCATCTCAATTGTTTTCGGGTCGTAATAGTCCCGGTAAGGCAAATGCTCGGACGTATTTGTCTTTTTGGAAAAGAGCGAGTCATAAGTTTCCCGCTGGGCTGGGGAGAGATCGTAACCGACCTCCTCCAGAACGGTGAGGAGCTGCGTTTTTGCGTTTTCCAGCTTTATGATTTTGTCTGTCAGGAAATGACGGTCCATGTATTCTTTCAGGGCCTGTGCGCTCCGGCAGCGCCGCCATGCCATATTTTGCGCGAACTGCAAGACAAACTGATAAGTCATATAGCCTGTAAAACCGGCCACGCGGGAGCGTCCATAGCTGTCCGGCAATGTGTATTTGCCCCGTCCGTCATGAATATATTCGAGCCATTCGCGGAAACGGTCGATCTTCATTGCATCGGCATATAAATATCTTCCGTAATCATAATCGCCTCTCAAGCGGTCCGGCAGGTAAGCCGGATTTCTAAAAAAGACAAGTTCGCGCGCGATACGTCTGGGCATTAACTGGCGCAGGGTCAGGTTGTCGTATACCCATCCTCCCTGCCGCTCACACCCGAAAGCCCAGAGGGACACGTACCAGGACCACGGATTGCGGATGGTCCCGAAAACATATTTATGGGTGTTTTGAGAGAGCCTTTTGTGTTTGTCCTCAAAATGATCCGCGTCAATGCCGCCAATCACGTTCTTTAAAACGCGCCGGATATGCGTGCCGCCGGTTTTTTGCATGTGAAGGAAGAGAAGTTTTTCACTCTGGTACATAATAAGGCTACTCCGTAGGTATGATTTTTCGGGTTTCCCGGTTCTTAAACATCACGAACAGGGGCGGCAGGCTTGTCGCGATCATAATCGATACAATTCCGTAGACCCCCGCAAACAGGAGGGCCAATATACCGGCGCTGCACATAAAAACAAAGTTTATAATGGCAAGTTTGAGGAGCATGCCGTCCTGATGCTGCGCAAATATTCCCGATTTTGCAACGGTTGCCGCAACCCTGAACAACGAGGCAAAAAGCATCAGCCAGAAAAGGGGCAGGAACTCCATGGCCAGAGGTTTGTCTGTTAACCGGATGACAAACGGCATGAGGGCGATGGAAACGGCGCTTAGAAAAACCGTGTTCCCCAGCGCCCGGACCATGCATTCCTGAAACAGCGCCCGGAAGTCCTTCAGGCGGTTCCCCTTGAAAGCCTGTATCAGCCGGGGCCGGAAAACAAGAATGACGCCTGCGCCTACAAGATTGTTGATCGCCTGCACGATCTGGAAGAAAAAGACATAAACTCCTGTTACTTCAAGACTGATAAAAGCCGTAATGAGAAAACGGTCGACATATAAATTGAGATTTATCAGCACTTCATTCGCGTAAAGCCGCCAGGAGGCCCTGATTTTTTCCGGATACCACGAAAGCCGGATTTTTTCGGCAAAAGCGTCTTTCCACGGCCACGCCCGGAACACAAAAACCGTTGCGGCTATGGCAACGAGGCCGCCGCCTGTCCAGAACATAAGCAGCGTTTCCAGTGTCCGGAGAGAGGGAAGGAAAAAAGCCAGCCCGACATATAAATAGATCCAGCTTGCGGACTGGAGCGAGAGAATGAGGTTTGCAAGCTTTTGCCGCTGCAAATTATTAATCAGGACAAAAATATCGAAGGAAACATGTTCCGTCAGAAAGACAGCCAGAATCAAAAGCGCGAAAACGGGGCGATCGTAATAAAGGCCGATGCCAAAACAGAGCGGTATAAGCAGGGCGTAAAGGGCCAGAATGCCCGTCCCGTAATAACGCAAATGGACCGTGAGTTCTGAAGGGCTTTGATGGACGGCATCTCTGGAAAGCGTATTGAACACGCCCCCGCGCATAAAAGCCTGCACCGTTCCTGCGGCGCCGACAATCAGGCCGTACATCCCCAGCTCTTCCAGCCCCATATAGCGGGCGATAAACAGCGACAGAACAAATTTCGCAATTAACATCCCGCTCCGCATGGACATGATGACCAAAGAGGAGAGGTGATCGTTTTCCCGGATCTTTTTGCGCAGGAAACCGGTTTTATCGGAAAAAATAGAGGTCATGATTTTCTCGAATGTATATCCTGCATCATTGCACCGGTTCTTCATCATTTATTTTACGCAGGCATTTTGCAGGCACGCCCCCCGCAATGGTATTTTTTTCCACATCCTTGGTTACCACTGCCCCGGCGGCAACAACCGCCCCGCGCCCTATCGTTACGCCTTGCGTAATAATGGAGCCGGCCCCAATCCAGACTTCATCTTCAATGATGATCGGTTTCGTCCAATATCCTCTTCCCCGGCCCGGTATGTATTTTAAGTCGTGATTGACCGTTTCAAACATGACCCGGGGGCCTATCATGACATTTTCCCCGATGATTACTTTATCTTCAGGGACGCCGAACCGGATTTCGGTATTAAGAAACGAGCCTTTCCCAATCTCGATATTCCGGGCGCAGCCGATCGGACGGATCGTGAGGGGCCCCCAGATGGTGCACGGGCCCTTTATCTTCAGGCCCGCCAGACGAAAAACAATGAAGCGTATTTTGTCAAACACCCTCATGCGGGGGAGATTGTTTGCCAGCGTTAAAAAAAGTAACTCCCTCATGCGAAGCCTTCCGTTCTACAGGGTTGTCCGGATAAAAATCCGCCTAGGATATCAGCATGCCCACAATTTTTTCTGCGGCCTCTTCCGGCGACATTTTGTCGGAATGAATCGTGATTTCCGCATGTTCCGGGCGTTCGTAAGGGCTGCTGATTCCCGTAAAGTTTTTGAGTTCCCCTTGGCGCGCCTTTTTATAAAGGCCTTTGGGGTCGCGCGCCTCGACGGTTTCAAGCGGGGCGTCAATGAAAACTTCTATAAATTCGCCGTCTTCAAATTTTTCCCGCGCCATGCGGCGCTCTGCCGCGAAGGGGGAAATGAAGGAGACCAGAACGATCAGGCCCGCATCGGTCATCAGTTTTGCGACTTCGGCGATCCGGCGGATATTTTCCACGCGCTCCGCATCGGTGAACCCAAGATCGCGGTTGAGGCCGTGGCGCACATTGTCCCCGTCAAGCGTATAGGTGTGTTTGCCGAGCGAATGGAGTTTCTTTTCAACAAGGTTGGCGATGGTGGATTTTCCCGCGCCCGAAAGCCCGGTCATCCACACGACGCGCGGCGTCTGGTTCATGAGGGCCATGCGCGTATTTTTATCGACGTCGAGGGACTGCCAGTGGATGTTGGCCGCGCGCCGCAGGGCAAAATCAATGATCCCGGCGCCGACGGTCGCGTTTGTAACCCGGTCGATGAGAATAAAATTCCCCGTGCCCGGAATATCGCGGAAGGTATCAAAAGGAAAAGGCCGTTCCGTCGAAAAGTTGCACCGCCCGATTTCGTTCAGGGTCAGGGAACCGGAAGTGTGCTCCTCCAGCGTATTGACGTTTATGACGTGTTTGAGTCGCGTAACCGTCACGGGGACATGAAGCGTTCCTGTCTTCATGATATAGGGACGACCGGGAAGCATGGCTTCATCCCCCATCCAGATCAAATGGCCTTCGAACTGGTCGGTCATCTCCGCCGGATGTTTTGCCTCGCAGATCATATCGCCGCGGGACACGTCAATTTCGTCTTCGAGCGTGAAGGTTACAGATTGCCCAGCCACGGCTTCCGGCAAATCCCCGTCGAAGGTTACGATTTTCCGGATGCGGGAAACTTTGCCCGAGGGCAGAATTTTAATCTCCATGCCCGGTTCGGCGCGACCGGAAACGATTTGCCCGGAAAAGCCGCGAAAATCAAGGTTCGGGCGATTGACCCACTGCACCGGCATGCGGAAGGGCTTGGCGTGCATCGGGTTTTCAACTTCAATCGTTTCCAGGTACGCCATCAGGGTCGGACCGTTATACCAGTCCGTTTTTTTGCTGTGCGCCGTTACATTGTCTCCCTTCAGGGCGGACAGCGGAATGCAGGTGATGTGCTCGATATCAAGTTGTTCGGAGAAGGCGCGGTAATCGCGCTCTATCGCTTCGAACGCCGCTTTATCGTAGTCAATCAGGTCCATTTTATTCACGGCAAGGACGATATGCCTGATCCCCATGAGACTGACGATAAAGGAGTGACGGCGCGTTTGCGTAAGAACCCCTTTCCGTGCGTCTATCAGGATTACAGCCACGTCCGCCGTGGACGCGCCTGTGGCCATGTTCCTTGTATATTGCTCGTGCCCCGGCGTGTCGGCCACGATAAACTTGCGGTGGTCTGTCGAGAAAAAGCGGTAGGCCACGTCGATAGTAATGCCCTGTTCGCGTTCGGCGGCCAGACCGTCAAGGAGCAGGGCGAAATCAAGGTCCTGTCCCTGCGTGCCCATTTTTCTGGAATCGCTTTCGAGTGCGGCAAGCTGGTCTTCGAAAATCATTTTTGAATCGTAGAGCAGGCGCCCGATGAGCGTCGATTTCCCGTCATCCACAGACCCGCATGTAATAAAGCGGAGCAGTGTTTTGTGCTCATGCCTGTGGAGATATTCCTCGATATTTTCTTCTATCAGGGCGGCGGCTTCATAGGACATCAGAAATACCCCTCCTGTTTTTTTTGTTCCATGGAGGCATTGCTGTCCTTGTCGATGACCCGTCCCTGCCGTTCCGAGGTTTTGGTCAGCAGCATTTCCCTGATGATGTCCTGAAGCGTTTCCGCCTCGCTCTCGATCGCCCCCGTCAGCGGCCAGCATCCCAGCGTGCGGAACCGGACCTTTTTCATGACGGGCTTTTCCCCGTCTTCCAGCGGAAGGCGCTCGTCATCGGCCATAACCAGCATGCCGTCGCGTTCAACCACCGGGCGTTCGGCTGCAAAATAAAGCGGCACAATCGGAATATTTTCGAGATAGATATATTGCCAGATATCAAGCTCCGTCCAGTTGGAGAGCGGAAAAACCCGGATCGACTCCTCTTCATGTTTGCGGCAGTTGTAAAGAGTCCAGAGTTCGGGTCTCTGGTTTTTGGGGTCCCAGTGATGGGTGCGGGAGCGGAAAGAGAAAATACGCTCCTTGGCGCGGGATTTTTCTTCATCCCGGCGGGCCCCGCCAAAAGCCGCGTCGAATTTGTAGTGATCCAGCATTTTTTTGAGCGCCTGCGTCTTCATGATATCCGTGTGCAGCGCCGACCCGTGCGTAAAGGGACCGATCCCCTGCCTGACGCCGTCTTCGTTCACATAGACCAGAAGCTCGCATCCGATCTCTTTGGCCATTTTGTCGCGGAATTCAATCATGTCCCGAAACTTCCATGTCGTATCGACATGGGCGAGCGGAAAAGGAAGTTTTGAAGGATAAAACGCCTTGCGCGCCAGATGAAGCATGACGGCGGAATCTTTCCCGATGGAATAGAGCATGACGGGGTTTTTACATGCGGCTACGACTTCGCGCATGATATGGATGCTTTCGGCTTCCAGTCTTTGCAAATGTGTCAATGCGCTCATAGATTCTACCAATCGTGACAGGTCCTCGGACCCCGTTTTACAGAAAGCGGACGCAGTATAGGAAAAACAGATGAAAAAGCAACGTCCTTTTTGCGCCTGTATTTTTGTAACAGGTTCCTTGCGTGGAAAAGACTTAACACAACTCCAGACAGCCTGTCTCGGACTTCTTGCAAAGAGCGGGCTTTACCGCTTTGACGCAAAAAATGCCGACCATGAACCACAGCAGCGCCGACGTTTTCATGGCAAAGAAAGACGTGCCGCTTACCGTCAGAATGCCAATCGCGTAGTAAGCCGCCATGGCCTTGATATATTTGCCTTGCGGGGTGTCTACGGGTAACAGAACAAAGCCGGTCCATAAAAGGATGACCAGAAGGATGCCGTAATTTTCGATGCAGTAGGCAAACCCCATATCGTGAAGGGGAGGGGGAACGTCTGCTCCCCAAAAATTTAGAAAGCTCATATCCCATAGGGCTTCTCCGGATCTCAGAAGCCGTCCGGAAAAGTCGTCATGGGGCACGTCTGAGGGATTAAAATGGGCATGGACCAGAAGAAGGGCCAGAACAGCGACAGGCAGGGCGGCCAGAACGATGCGGCTTTGCATAAGCGGCACAAAGCGCACGAAAAACAGGATAAAGAGCAAAATACTCGCAAAGCGGGAGTCGCAGGCGATCAAAAAGAAAACGGAAAGGAGCAGGTACCCCAGTCCTTTCTTTCCGTCTTCTTTGGAAAAACTGAGCCCCCAGATGCCGAGTATGATGGCGAAATTTCCCATGGAAACAGGCTCCAGGAAAATGGAGGAAATGCGATGGTCGCCGAGAAAGGGCAGGAGATTCCTGCCGGCTGTCCGGATTCCGCTAATAAAAAGATTGTCTTTCAGGTGTTCGGGCACATGCGTGGCCTGGTCCGCGCGGGAGACATAGAAATCCAGAATATTGACGTATTTAAGGTACAGGCCGGTGGCAAAATATTCCGCAAGAACGCCGGCAAAGGCCAGTAAAGAAACGACCCAGAAGATTTTATTCAGGCTTCTGGCGTCCGAAACGGCCGCGCCCAGAGAAAAGAAAAACAGGACGATCAGGATGTTTCTGGGACCTTGTAAATCGACACCCCCCCTGAAGATCCATAGCACACAAAAATAAACGAGGAGGGCGAAGGCGATCAGGATAATGTCCGGTTTCTTTCGGACCAGAAGGATGTAGGAGGCCGCAAGGCCAAGAAACAGGGTTTCGCACGCCATAATGACGTAATTGGATACGGCAAAAATATTTGTGTGAACGAAACACAAAAAAAACATATAGCTGCTTGCCGCGACCAGAAGCGCTTCAGGGATAAAGAACATCTGCTTTGGCCGCGCGTCCATTTTTTATTCGCCTTGTCTTGCCATGTCGGTTTGCAGAATTGCCAGTTGCGGGAATTTCCGCGCATCCGGAGGATATATATTAAACATATAATTGCCAAACCATTTTGACGCGGCCCAATAGGTCCAGCCGCCCCAGACATCGTCATTCCGGTCCATATAGGCCAGCATGTTTTCCATCGCGCGCAAACAGACCGGATTATTCGCCGCGCCGAACTCGCTTAAAAAAGCGCGGGTTTTCGTTTGCCTGAGCCAGGCCGTCACCGCCGCAAGGCGTTTGACGCCGACCGCCTCATCGACGCAGGACTCATGCATGCCGGAAGAATTGGCGTCCAGATACTGGTGAAGATCGAACATGAAATTGTTCGCGGGGTCTTCCAGCGTTTTCAGGGCTTCGGCGTTGGAGCGGCCCGGCCCCGGCCCTTTGAGCCAGCTATGCGCGCCGGACCAGCGGGTGCCGGGGACAAGGATAAGGTGGGAGGCTCCTGCCGCACGGATCGCCCGTATGGCGGCTTGCGCGATATCCGCCCATTCTTTCGCCCTGTGTTTGTGCGGCTCGTTCATCAGGCCGAACGCGACATTCGGGCTGTCTTTATAGTGCCGCGCCAGACGCGACCAGAAATCCGTGTAGGCGGAGACGGGAACCTCCTCGCTGCCAATCAGGTTCCCGTTATATTTGCCGTAGTTGTGAACATCGAGAATAACCATGACGTTTTTCCGCGCTGCTGCGGAAACAATGACATCAAGGGCGGCCAGTTCCTCTTTTTTCAAAGCTCTCCAAAGCGCGGGCTGCATGCGCTCCCACAAAAAAGGGATGCGCAAAACGTTCGCCCCCGTCTGCGCGTACATTTCGACCTCTTCCGCGCCGGGCCAGAAATAATCCGTTCCCTGTTTTCCGGGCTTTATTTTTGCGCCGAACTCCGCACCGGCGAGGTTAAATCCTTTCATCGCGGCCGCATGGACAGGCGCGGGCAGAAAGAGCAGGGTCCATAAAAAGAAAAGGAGGCAGCGGCCCGGTAATTTATTTTTTGGCATCCTGAGACGATCCTGCTTTGTTGGACGGGGGTGGAACAACGTTATTCATATGTTGATAAAACGGGAAGGACGTCTTGTAAAAAAGAATCGAGCGTCTTTTCGGCATAAGCCGGGCCTTTTACATCGTCTATCGACGTTGTCAGGCGCAGGAGGCTTCCGTCCGTGCGCCCGTATTGGACGGCGTTCCGGAAAAGCCGGACTTTGGCCGCCATATTTGTCGCGGCATCGTGGCCGCCCTCCCTGTACCAGTAATAGACTAGCATTTTTGAACCGCCCTTCTGGATGATTTCCTTGCTGACCTGCAGGGAGCCCACGGAATGGATCCCCCGCGAGACAATTTTCCAGCCGGAACCGGGCAGGCAGATTTGCGGCGAGTGGATGGAATTGTCCTGTGTCTGCTTGTCGTAATAGGCTGTGTAAAACGTGACGGTTTGTCCCTCGCGTTTGTGCGTGTAATGGCCAAGGAAATAATCGCTCAGCTTCAGCGTCTCGAGTTCCGGAGCGGAAAGGGTGTCCCGCCGTCCCGTCCATTCTCCAATCGAGAGGGGAAAGCCTGCAAAGCTTTGATGCGGGGGCGTGCCGCCTCGCTCCGCGCGGGCTTGGAGGAAATAGGCCGCGGAGACGATTCCAAAGAGGAGGATGAGCAGCGCAAGGATTTTGATGGAGGGGGCGGCGGCGCCGGTCCAGAGCGGTTTTTTCCACGAAAAGTCATCCAGTTGCACGGCAGGCGCTTCTTTTTGACGGCTCAGAATATCTATCAGTTTTTTCATCAGGAAGAGGGCCGCAAGGCACAGGCCAAAAACGACGAATCCTTCAAAAACGTGAAGCATGCCCTCGACCGATTCCGGTCCAAGCCAACTGGCTATAACCCCTGTCAACGCGATCCGGAAGGCGTTCATCCCGATGGCGATGGGAATGGTGGACAGGAAAAGCGCGCCGCGTTTCCACCATGTGCGGTACACGCAAAACCCGACCAGAAAACCGAAACTGGTCAGGGGGAAGAGATAGCGCAACCCGCTGCAGGCCGCTGCCACATCGAATTTATGGAAGCCGAAATCAATGAGATTGCCTTCCTGATAGACGGAAATGCCAAGGAGCTGGACGATGCCGACCCCGAGATGGGAAGAAAGGAGCTGCATGTGGGCGGTGAGCAGGGGAGTCAGGGTCACGGGCAAGGGCACTGAAAACAGCAGGAAGAACAGGGGAAGTGCCAGACGCCTGAGGGCGGCCGTGCCGAAAAAGGTCCAGACGATGCCTGTGACGGATGCCACCAAAGACATATGAGAGAGCCAGTTATTGGCGATTATCATACCGCCGAGATTGATAAAAAGCCCCCCGGCAAGAAGGAAAATGCCCGAAAAGGAAGGGGCCAAAGGAACCGGTTTTTGCTGGAGGAGAAGCACGCCCCAAAGAAGGGAAATAACCGGCAACAGGACGCCGTGGCTGTATTCGTCCGTTTGCCACAGGGTCCACAGCCTGGCGAGGCTGTCCGCGTAGAGGAAACCAAGCCATGCCAGGCACAGCCCGAGCCCTCCCCACAGATGGATTTTAACGCTCTGGTACGGATAACTCTTCAAACGTATAAACCAAGCCATCGCTTACCGAATGGCCCCCAGTTTTTAAACCGCGTTCCTTTTAGCGCATCTTGCCGCCGTGTGGAAGTCCGGTTTTTTCCTGCCAAAAAACGCTTTTACAACCCGAAAAAAAAGTATTTTTTAAAGAACCAATTTGATGTATATCATAAAAGGAACCGCCCGATTTTCAGGCGGTTTTGTCTTGGGAAGAAAGGAGCGCAATTACGCAACATGTACACGAGCAGTGGAACCCCCGGTTCCGCAGCCTTCAAACAGCCAGAAACTGTCCAAGAGGAAGCGCAGAATCCCGATGAAGAGCCTCCTGATCGCAAGATCAAAGCCCACAAGTCAAAAATTTTAAGTTTTAAATCTGAAGAGACTGTAATAAAAGAAAAGCCGTCTTGCCCTCGCGCTTCCAGCGCCAGATTCCCCGTCAGTCAAAACTCCCGAACATTCCTGAAGAAATATTATCCGGACGCCACTCTGGCGGACTGGAATGACTGGAAATGGCAGGTCAGGAACCGCATCCGCCGCCTTGATGCGGTCGAGAAAATGATGGTCCTGACCGAGGATGAGCGTGCGTCAGTGATCAAGCGGACGGGCAATCTTCCCATCGCTATTACGCCGTATTACATGTCCCTGCTTAGCCCCGATAACCCGGATCAGCCGCTCAGGAGGACCCATCTTCCGGTTGGCGGAGAGTTTCTGAAAACGCCGGGGGAAGACCCGGACCCGCTTGGGGAGGATCACGATATGGCGGCGCCGGGTCTCGTGCACCGTTACCCGGACCGGGTATTGTTCCTGACCACGGGCTTTTGCTCGACATACTGCCGTTATTGCACACGCTCAAGAATGGTCGGCGAAACCAACGGCGAATACAGTTTTTCCACCAGCAACTGGGAAAAGGCCGCGCAGTATATCGAAGCCCACCCGGAAATACGGGATTGCCTGCTATCCGGGGGCGACCCTTTAAGCATCGGTGACGACAAGCTGGAATGGCTGCTGGCCCGCCTGCGGGCGATCCCGCATCTGGAGTTTATCCGGATCGGCACAAAAATACCGGTCGTCATGCCTCAGCGCATTACGAAGAGCTTGTGCAGGATGCTGAAGAAATACCATCCGCTTTGGATGAGCATCCATTTTACCCATCCGGAAGAGCTGACGCCCGAAAGCATTGAGGCCTGCAACCGGCTGGCCAATGCGGGTATCCCTCTTGGCAGCCAGACGGTTTTGCTGAAGGGAATTAACGACGATGCGGCGATTCTGAAGAAACTGTATCACGGTCTTTTGCGCATGCGGGTCAAACCCTATTACCTGTACCAGTGCGACCCTGTGTCCGGTTCGGCGCATTTCCGCACGCCGGTCGAAAAGGGGCTGGAGATTATCCGCCAGCTTCGCGGTTACACGACGGGCTATGCGGTGCCGCAGTTCGTCATCGACGCGCCGGGTGGCGGGGGAAAAGTACCGCTTCTGCCGGATTACATCGCGGGCCGCGATGGGGACGACCTCCTGCTGACCAATTTCGAGGGGGGAACTTACCGTTACCCCGATCCGGGCGGGCGCACCGGGCTGGCCCAGCAGGCGCTGCGGGGCCAACAGGCCGATTATGACATGATGTCGGGGCTTTATACGCCTTAAAAACAACGCATTATTGAGGAGCGTAAAAAATGTTAGCAGCAAGAAAAATGCCGGAATTTACTGTCGAGAAAGATAGTATTGCGGTCATCGACATAAAAGGAAAAGGGCGCGGTGTGATAGCCACCAAATTTATTCAAAAAGAAGAGATTATAGAGATATGTCCTGTGATTATTCTCAATAAGGAAGAATCTTTTTCGGTAGAGAAAAGCCTTCTTGACCATTATCTTTTTTCCTGGTCCAGGCCCGGCCGATACTGCGCCAGTCTGAAAGACGAAAAAGAGATATGGACGATGCTGTGCGGTTTTGGCGCTTTGTATAACCACAGCTCAAGTCCAAATGCAGACTTTAATCTGGATTATCCGGCCAGATCTGTTGTTTTCACCGCGTTCTCCAATATTATGCCGGGACAGGAGATATGCATTAATTACAACCTTCCTTTATGGTTTGAGGAGAAATAAGGCCATGCTGATTGGAATGACATACGACTCCAAAGACGAGTATTTGAAACAAGGGTTTACAGCCCTGCAAGCCGCCGAGTTTGATCGCGAAGAAACGATTGAACTCATCGCAGGAACGCTCAGAAAACTCGGGCACGATGTTGACCGTATCGGGAGCATAAAATCTCTCACTGAAGCTCTGGCGAGCGGGGAAAGATGGGATCTGGTTTTTAATATCGCGGAAGGCATTAAGGGCATTGCCCGGGAAGCGCAAGTTCCGGCATTACTGGATGCGTATGACATTCCCTACACATTCTCTGATCCGGCGGTTATGGTGCTCACGCTCGACAAATCCCTGGCCAAGCAGCTTGTAAAAGATGCGGGCCTGAACACGGCGCCGTTTTCAGTTGTGAAGAGGGCTTCGGATGCCGCAAATCTTGATCTGCCTTTTCCGCTCTTTGTAAAACCGGTTGCCGAAGGGACGAGCAAAGGCGTTACCGCCGCCTCCCTGGTTGAAAACAAGGATTCTCTGGTCAAAATGTGCGCTTCTATTATTTCACAATTTGATCAGCCGGCTCTGGTTGAATCGTATCTCCCGGGCCGCGAGTTTACGGTCGGTGTGCTCGGGGAAGGCAAGGACGCAAGGATTATCGGAGTGCTTGAAGTCATGCAGGAGGATGGCTCTGTGCCATGGTATTCCTACGAAAACCTGTTGGACGACAAGGATCATCTCGTTCTGGCAAAAGAAGGCGATCCTCAGGCGCAGAAAGCGGGAGAGTTGGCGCTGAAATGCTGGCAGATTCTCGGCGGGCGTGATGCCGGGCGGATCGATACCAGGATCGACGCCGATGGAAACCCGGCTTTTATAGAAGCAAATCCCATGGCCGGGATGAGCCTGAAATCGGAAATGACGGCCCTGACATTGCAGTCCGGAATGTCCTATGAAGAGCTTGTTGGAAGTATTGTGGCGTCTGCTGCCCGCAGGATTGTCCTTAAAAAAGCGGCATAGAGCAGGCGGGCTTTTCCTGCGGCTAAGGGAGGTCGTAAGAGATCCACCCTGCTTTTTTTTCTCTGGCAAGCCAGATGTGGGCTTGTCCCTTTGGCGCGTCCACGATCATTCTGCCGATCGTTTCCGGACGAAAGACACATTCTTTTCTGCGGCTCAGAAGTTTTTTTACTTCTGAAACGCTCATATGAAGCCCCATCGCACCGGTCAAATCGTCGAAGCGTCTGAATGTCGTGCTTTCGGGATCGTTTATGAGGACATCGTTATGATGTGCGAATGCCCCGTTTAGATAATGATTCGTGTGTACATAGGGATATTCAAGGTTTGTTGCGACACACTCACTTTGATTGCACTCAATATTCCATCCGCTTTTGTTTTTTGTATCGACAATCGTATGACTGTAACCGGAGATTTTTTTCATACGCGACAATATTTCAAAACTTTGTTGGGGGTTTTGCGTGTCCGACATCCAGCGCGCAATGATATTTCTTGAAATACCGGGCTGCGCCCCTTTGGGGTACGGGTGAGTGAGGGAATTTACAGCATGTGTAAATCCTGCGGAGTTAACCCCAAAGGAATTTCCACCTAACGTACAGGAATATAAAAGCTCCAGATTAACCTGCTCCCGTCCGGGAGGCCCTACTTCCCGCCGAAGAACCCATAACCGGTCCTGAGACTCTTCGTCCCAGTCTTCGTTGTGAGCAATCAGGGAACCGGCGTTTGTGGCAAGAGTAGAGCAATGTTCTTCTGCCCCGGAAGACCGGTTTTCAAGGCATTCGTCAAGCTCATCCTCCATCATGACCGCAAGCATATGTTGTTTCGATATACCTGCGGCTTCTGCATATCCCTTTATTTCCTGGGCATATTCCGGAAGTCCGTTTTTGACGGCATTAAACGAGTCTGTCAGGAATCCCCTGGCCGCCGTGAATGATTTTTCCATGGCGTCCGCCCGGTCACGAATTTCCTGCCGGAAAATCTCCCCCAACTGCCCTCCCAGGCGGTAGTTATCGGACGCTTTAACCACCAAAAAATGAGTATGTGAAATACGCATGGACGCATTGTAGTATTTTTTTAAGCTTTATGTAAATAAATATTTGTACGTAACTCAGCACATACCACGAATAAGACGTTCTTGTTGCGTATATAAAAATCAGGAATTCTAATGTAGAATCCTGTAAATTCGTACAGAGCACCACTAGAAGCACCAATACAAACATGTTCAGCATCCGCCGTATTCTGATTGCCTAGCGCAAAAACGATTCCGTGCCAGATTTGCTCTTGTCCTTTTACTGTTTTTCAGGAAGTTTCAGTTTCCACTGCATATACGCCGCATACAAAACGGGAATCAGGATCAGGGTCAGGATTGTTGTGCTAACCATGCCGCCGACCATCGGCAGGGCGATACGCCGCATGACGTCCGATCCCGGACCTTCGGTCAGGAAAATCGGGATCAGGCCAAGGATGATTGTGCCGACAGTCATTAATTTTGGGCGAAGGCGCTGAATGGCTCCGTGCCGGACATTTTTCAGCAGGCCTTCAAATGTTTCCGGCCAGTGTTCGCGCATCTGGTGGTCGATGTAAATCAACATGACAATCGCGGTTTCGACGGCAATACCGGCCAGTGCGATAAACCCTACGGCAACGGCAACGGAAACGTTATATCCGGCAAGCCACAGCCACCACGCTCCGCCAATGACCCCGAAGGGAACGGAAAGCATAATCAGCAGGGTTCTGTCCCACCGTCCGAAGTAAAGGTAGAGCAACGTCAAGATAATCAGCAACGTTGCCGGGATAGCAATTTTCAGGCGCTCATTTGCTTCCTGCATCTGTTCAAACTGGCCGGAAAATTTCAGCGTGTAGCCTTCGGGCAAATCGTAGTTTTTAAGTTTTTCCTGCAGACCGGAAATGTACGAGCCGATATCCCGGCCCTCTATATCGACAAAGACCCAGCCGTTCAGCCGCGCATCTTCCGACTTAATCATTGACGGTCCTTCGGCAATGCGGATGTCCGCCAGATCCGCCAGCGGGATATGCGCACCGTTTGCGCCCGGAACCAGAATATCTTCAAGATCGGACATGTTGTCCCGGAACGGGCGGTCATAGCGCAGCATGATCGGGTAACGTTCTCGTCCTTCAACCGCTTCATCCAGCTGCATGCCTCCAAGCGCCGTCTGGATCACGCGCTGAACCGTGCCGAGGGAAATGCCGTAACGGGCAATTTCACGCCGGTCCGGGTCAATTTCGATATATTTGCCGCCGACAACCCTGTCGGCGATCGCGCTGCGGGTGCCGGGCACGTCACGCGCCAGTGACTCGACCTCCCTGGCGATTTTATCAATCTGCATTAAATCCGGCCCGGCGATCTTGATGCCCACCGGTGTGCGAATGCCGGTGGTCAGCATGTCGAGGCGTATTTTAATCGGGTAACCCCAACTGTTCATCATGCCGGGCAGGCGCACTTTTTTGTTCATGTCCGCAACCAGTTTTTGCGGTGTCATGCCGGAGCGCCATTCGGATCGGGGTTTTAGTTCAACCCATGTTTCGATCATGGCGAGCGGGGCCGGGTCGGTTGCGGAGTTCGAGCGTCCGGCCTTACCGAAAACCTGCGCAACTTCGGGGAACTGTTTAATCTGACGGTTTGTCACCTGTAGAATTTCCCGTGCCTTGGCCGTTGAAACGCCGGGCAGGGTCATCGGCATGTAAAGCAGGCCACCTTCATAAAGCGGCGGCATGAATTCGCTCCCGAGTTTGGAGACAGGCAGAGCCGTGCTGATAAGGGCGATAAGCGCCAGCGAAATCGTTGTTTTACGCCATTTCAAGGCCGCATTCAGGAACGGGCGGTACAGCGCGATGAAAAAACGGTTTATAAAATTTTCATCTTCACATTTGATTTTGCCGCGGATCAGCCAGAGCATCAGGACCGGCACCACCGTAACCGACAGGAACGCCGCCGCAGCCATTGCATAGGTTTTTGTAAAGGCCAGCGGCGTAAACAGACGCGCCGATTGTCCCGTCAGCGCGAAGACGGGGAAAAAGGAAACCGTGATAATAAGCAAGGAGAAGAACAGTCCCGGCCCGACTTCCCTGGCCGCCAGAATAAGGGCTTTTTGTTTTTCTTCTTTCTCGGATTCCGGCGGCATGGCCGATAATTTCCGGTGCGCGTTTTCAACCATGACAATAGAGGCGTCGACCATCGCGCCGATCGCAATGGCGATGCCGCCCAGCGACATGATATTGGCTGTAATGCCCTGCGCCGACATAATGATAAAGGCGGCAAGGATACCAAGCGGTATTGTGATAATGGCCACAAGGGCGCTGCGGGCATGCAGCAGGAACAGGAAAGTGACGAGCGCCACCATCAGGCTTTCTTCGATAAGCTTATGTTTTAAATATGTGACAGACCCTTTGATCAGCGCGCTGCGGTCGTAGACAATTTTAATTTCCACACCATCCGGCAGACCCTGTTTGACGCTTTCAAGGCGTTTTTTAACATTGCCGATAACATCAAGGGCGTTCGCGCCGGGGCGCATCACAATGATACCGCCGACAGCTTCGCCTTCGCCGTTCAGCTCTGTAATGCCGCGCCGGATCGCCGGGCCTTCAACCACGCGGGCGACGTCACCGATTGTAACAGGCGTGCCGTCAGGGCTTTTTAAAACGGCTTCGCGCAGATCGTCCGGTTTGTTCACGTAACCGAAAGAGCGGATCAGATATTCGCTTTCCGCCATTTCCAATGTTCGCCCGCCGGTTTCCTGATTGGCCGAACGTACGGCCTCGATGATTGTTTGAAGAGGAATGTTAAACGCACGCAGCTTGTTCGGATCAACCAGGACCTGATATTCTTTGACAAATCCACCGACGCTTGCTACCTCGGCCACCCCGTCAAGCGTGGCCAGTTCAAAACGCACAAACCAGTCCTGCAGGCTGCGCAGTTCGGAAAGGTCATGCTGCCCGGTCTTGTCTATCAGGGCATATTGAAAAACCCAGCCAACCCCCGTTGCATCCGGCCCCAGGGCCGGCTCTGCACCTGCCGGAAGCTGGTTGCGAACCTGCGATAGATACTCAAGAACGCGGCTGCGCGCCCAGTACATATCGGTGCCGTCTTCAAAGATGATGTAAACAAAGCTTGTGCCGAACATGGAAAAACCGCGCACGACTTTTGTTTTGGGCAGGCTGAGCATTTGCGTGGACAGCGGAAAAGTTATCTGGTCTTCGATAACCTGCGGGGCCTGTCCGGGGAATTCTGTGCGGATAATGACCTGTGTATCGGACAGGTCGGGAATGGCGTCGAGCGGAATTTTCGTCAGCACGATTATTCCCGCTGCCAGCAGCGCCAGCGCGCCCAGCATGACAAAGAATCTGTTTGCCACCGACCAGTCTATGATCCGGGCGGCAAAACTTTTGGCCGGGTCGTGCTGCAGGTTTTTGTCCGCGTCAGTTGACATGCTTGTGCCCCATCGCGGCCATGCCGCCCCGCAGATTGCTTTCAGCATCGAGCATGAACTGTCCAGAAGAAACGATTTCCTGCCCGTCCGTCAGGCCGCTTTTGATCTCTGTCAGGCCGCTTGCCGTAATGCCAGTTTTCACCATCACCGGGCGGAAGTTTCCATTGCCCAGCGCTTCCATGACATACGCGCCCATACTGCCGTACAAAACGGCATCTTCAGGGACGGAAAGGCGCGGCTGCGTATTCGCATCAAAATCTATATCGACATAGCTGTCGGGCCGTAGAATTCCGTACGGGTTTTCAAGGACAAGCCGCACGGTCACGGTCCGGTTTTGGGGATTACTGACCGGATGAATGTAATCCACAACCGTTTCATATTCCTGCCCCGTTTCCGGCACGCTCACACTGGCGCGGGTCCCTTCCTGTAAAAACGCGATATCGCGCAGCGGGACATCGGCGTTGATCCAGACATTCGAAAAATCCTGCAGGACCAACGCGACCTCACCTTCTGTCAGGTGCGATCCGTCCCGAACGTTCAGTCTGGTTACAACGCTGTCCATGGGCGCATGAAAGGGCGTGTGCTCCATCATCTTGCCTTTCTTTTTCAAAAGGGCAATGGCCTGCTCGTCCATGCCTTTCAGTTTCAGGCGTTGTTCAGGATTGCCGATTTTATAACCTGTCCGCCGGCCGATCAGGAAGTCCGACTGCGCGGCCATCAGCTCCGGCGAATAAACGCTGAACAGCACGTCTCCTTTTTTTACAACGTCGCCGACAGCGGACGTTTTCAGGTTTTTGATCCAGCCTTCCTCCTGCACGGCGATTTCCCGCTCGTTGCGCATATCGCCTGCAACCTTGCCGAACGCCCGGATAGCTTTGCCGAAATTTTCATATGTCACGTGCGTTGTTTTAACGCCCAGCGTCTGGGTGTAGGAAGGGTCTATGCTGATAGCCCCCTCCATACCATTCTGGCTATGCTTGTCATGTTCATGCATGTCGCCGGCGCCTTCGTTTTTTGGAACCAGATGCATCCCGCAAATCGGGCAGTCATCGCCGTCTTTTCCGGTGATGTGAGGATGCATCGGGCAGATATAGACGTCTTCCGCCTTCTCCGGCATGGATTGTTTCGTGCCGTGTCCATGGTTATGTTCGTGCATGGTTTCAGAAGCGGAATCTTTCGATTCAACTTCTTCTTTCGGCGCAAGGTTCATGCCGCAGACCGGGCAGCGGGCGCCTTCTTTACCGCTGATTTCCGGGTGCATCGGGCAGGTGTAAGCGCCCTCGGCTTGCTGCGCCATAGCCGGCGGGACAAAGGCAAAGAGCATCAAAATAAAAATAAAAACGCGCATAAAAGTCTCCTTTTTCGAGAGTTAAAAAACAAACGGAAAAAAGAGGCGTCTTTAGTTTCTAAAGCGCTGCGTCGTTAAGATAATCGGAAGATGTGCCTGTGATATTCGCTTCCATTCGGGCGGACCGCGAATGGCATTGCTGTGCGCGGGGAAGAATTCACTCTCCGCGACCAGATCGGCCCAGACAAAATGAAGCGTATCAATCTGCCGGTCCGGCTGAAGGTCGATCGTATCGTCTGCGGAAAACAAATCGACGCCCATACAATCCAGCACCAGCATCGGCCCGCCTTTTGCTGCCTTTTTCTGGGTGCTCTTGGCGGACTCGTGACAGGGTTTTTCTACCGTTGCCGCCTTGGCTGCCTGCACGGGGCAAACAGACATGGCGCAGGTCAAAACCGGCGTCAGCATGATAATGACCAGAAATCCCTGCAATATCTTGCGCATACGAACTATTGTACACCATTCGTATCACAAAGTCCCAAAGTTTCATGGAGCTGTAAGGCATTCCACCAGGATATGCAGGAGAAATAAAGAGAAAATGGTGCCGTTGAAGAGATTTGAACTCCCGACCCATGCTTTACGAATTATTTTATGGTAAATATAATATGGGGCGGGTTGGTTCAATATCCAGCCATATAATACGGCGGGTTTTTAGGCATTTCCAGCGATTTTTCTACTTTTAAAAACAGCTCTTTCAATATCGCTCAGGCGCGAACAATATCTTTCCACCTTATTATCACCTTTTTAAAGACAGAACAAAACGAGTACTTTTTTTCTGGGTAAGAGTAAGTTAAACTCAACGTCAGTAGGGGAAACACCTTCTACCTTTTCAATAAGATATAAAGATGATGCTTGCTGCCCAAATTGATGAAACCCGTCGTCTTGTCTCGCCAACATTAGACGTTGAAAGACGTTCTGCGCTTGGGCAGTTTATGACGCCAGCAAACGTAGCGGAGTTTATGGCCTCTAATTTTGATGACCTGCCAGATGAGGTCAGACTGCTTGATGCAGGGGCTGGTATGGGCGCTTTGACCACTGCCTTCGTCACGGAAGCCTGTAGTCGCAGCAAACAGCCCTCATCAATAGACGCTACGGTTTATGAAGTTGACGAACAGCTTGCTGCCATTTTAGAGGAAACGCTGCTTTCTTGCGCCGATATTTGCGCGGATGCAGGCATTCAGTTTAGCTACCGCCTCATTAAAGACGACTATATTTTGAGCTCTGCTGCGCCGCTTCTTGATAAAACCCGCACCTATAATTGTGCCATCTTGAACCCGCCTTATGGTAAAATCAATTCGGCGTCGAACTGGCGGAAGGCTCTACGTTCGCAGGGCATTGAAACTGTCAATCTCTATACGGCCTTTGTTGCACTTGCCATCCAGCAGATGGAAGAAGGCGGTGAAATTGTCGCTATTACGCCCCGCTCATTTTGTAACGGTTCTTATTATGAACCATTTCGCCGCCTGATGCTGGATTCAGCGGCGCTGGTTTCGCTGCATGTTTTTGAATCGCGCCGTACAGCCTTCAAAGATGATGGTGTATTGCAGGAAAATATTATCTTTAAGATCAAAAAAGGCTGGAAGCAAAATGGTGTTCAGCTTTCAAGTGATGTGATGGAAGCAAGAGAAATTTTATTCTCCGATATCGTCAGACCGGAAGACAAACATGCTTTTATTCGCCTACCGATAGAAAATAATGATCTGGCGACCCGAATTCAGGCGCTTCCCTGCACCCTTGCTGATCTTGGAATAAAAGTTTCTACGGGGCGCGTAGTTGATTTTCGGGCAAAAGAGCATTTGCGCAAGATGCCCGGCGAAAACACGGTGCCGCTGATTTATCCCGCACACTTCGACAATGGCAAAGTCGGTGGGCCTATTCCTGATTTTAAAAAGCACAATGCACTGGCTGATAATGAAGATACGGCGTCATTAATCTTGCCTGCTGGCCTTTACGTGCTAACAAAACGGTTTTCAGCTAAAGAAGAAAAGAGGCGGCTTGTCGCCGCTGTTTATCACGGCGGGCGAGTTGGCTTTGAAAACCACTTAAATTATTTCCACGCAAACGGCGAGGGACTTTCATCAAAACTGGCTCATGGACTGTGCGCCTTTTTGAACTCGAAGGCGGTCGATCAGTATTTTCGCATATTCTCCGGCCATACGCAGGTTAATGCCACCGACTTAAGAAACCTGCATTATCCGAGTGTTGAGCAGCTTGAAAAATTGGCCGACGCAACAAGAATTGGGCGACTTGGCCTTTACATGGCCTGAGATAAATTCGCCGTCCATCAGCGTAATGGCTTCAATACCGCCCAGTTCGCGCAGTGGTTTGATCCAATAATCACGCCCTTCACGGTCAAGCTTCATGCCTCCGCGCTGTAAAATGCCGATATGACATCCCAGATGTGCGGTTGTCGCGCCGTCAGTAATTTTTGCGTCTTTAGGGGGCTTGGGAAACCAACTGTCGGTCTGATCGTCCAGCAGTGCGAAAACGCCGTCCACAAGGTCGGCATTCGTGCCGAGATGCAGATACGTTAACACATCTCTTATCCTGTCTTTTGAAACGCCCTGAAACTCGTCTGGCGTACCGCCTGTACGTTCTCTTAGGGCTGCTACATCGTCATGTAACATGAATCAGATTCCTTTATTCATTTTGATTCAATGTATCCGGCGAGCGTGCCGGAGTCGAGGCAAAGTTTGTCAAACCAACAAAAAACAGAGCATAAAATGCGAGGGTCATATGGTTTAATTTTGTTTCGTATGGAGCCGTATCTATCAATATAAATTACTGAAATAACTATTATTTTTAAATTTTCTGGTTGTCTTTTGCGTTTTGTTTGAGTTATAGGTTTGAATATAAACCTTATTAAAAAGTGCAATCGATGCCAAAAGCTAAAATAACAAAAACATTTGTTGACCAAGTCCCATGTCCTAAAAAGGGACAAGTGGCGTATTGCGATACGGATTTGCGGGGCTTTTATTTGATCGTCGGTACGCAGGCCAAAACTTATACAGCCCAGAAAGACATTCAAGGCCGCACAGTCCGTTACACGATTGGTAGGCACGGGCACTTCACCCCGGAGCAAGCGCGGAAAATTGCCAGAGACAAGTTGAATTTAATGGCGCAAGGCATTGACCCAAACGCGCAGGAAAAAGAACAGAATGCACAGCGGATAACACTCAATCACGCTTTAAAAACGTATCTGGCGACACGGCGCAATCTGAAGGAGCGTACCAAAACCGATTACCGCTATATTACAGACCGCTATCTCAAAGATTGGAAAGAAAAATTACTGACCGATATTACAAAGGATATGGTCGGCGCAAAACACGCAAAAATTGCCGAAGAGTTTGGGGCATATACAGCCAACAAAGCCATGCGCCTTTTGCGCGCGATCTTTAACTTCGCGCAAGCCACGTACGACATCTGCCCCGTCAATCCGGTCGTCTATTTAACCCGCGTAAAGGCGTGGTACAAAGAGGAGCGCAAGCGCACCTATATCAAGCCCCATGAATTGAAAAGCTGGTGGGCGGCGGTGCAGGCATTGGAGAATGACACCTACCGTGATTTTCTGCTGTTTTTGATGTTTACGGGGCTTCGCCGCAGTGAGGCGCAATCGTTGCGCTGGGCAGACATTGATTTTAAAGACCGTACCTTCACCATTCCCGATACAAAAATGGCGATCCATTGACGTTGCCGATGGGCGGTTTTCTCTATGGCATGTTTCAAACACGACAAAAACGCTACGGAAATTACGAATTTGTATTTCCTGGCCCCGGAGAATATGGCCATTTGGTCGAACCGAAAAAGGCATCGCCAAAGTCGTGAAACAATCCGGTATTTCTTTCACCTGCCATGATTTGCGCCGGACATTTATTACAATCGCCGAAAGCCTTGAAATCTCGGCATACGCTTTGAAGCGGCTTATTAATCACCGCGTCACGGATGTCACTGGCGGTTACATCATTGTTGATGTAGAACGGTTAAGAAACCCTGTGCAAAAAATCGAAGCGTTTATTTTGGAGAAGGTGAATGGCAACCAAGAAGCAGGAAATAAATCGGCTCATACGAGCTGACTACGGCTATCCTGTACTGCAAAGATTCCTAGCTGAAATCATATATGAAACCCGTGACTTCAATAATAGGGATATGGAGAAACGCTATAATAGCTTACTGAAAATCATTTTGGGTGATCCCCAAAAGAAAATTTCAAAAGACGGCTATAGGGATGATAATGAGCTTTTATCTCGTGCTGCGGTTATGACACAATCCTGTTTTCGGAAAGATATAAAAACTGGGACGCGGTTAAAACGAATGTTGACCGTTACAGAGGCTTGTGAAGAAATCGCCCGTATGGAGCATGTCAAAGGGTATAAATTTCAAACACAGTTACCAGACGGCATCACGGAAAATGATAAAGAGCAAATTAGAGCTACGCGTCTTAGACTGATGGGTAAGCTGAAAGGGAACATCAGACACTATGGGCGTTTGCATTTCAAATACGGCACAAAAGGCCTTCGAATACGAAGAAACCGATAAGGAAATTGAATTTATAAAAACGCTCTTTCCTGACTGGCTGCGGCGCTTCGGCAGTCAAGTCAGATTTGAAGAAAAATAAGCCCAAAACTGCTTGGCCATAAACCAAAATACCCGATAATTGAATAGACCAACTGCTTTCAACATCAAAAAGAAAGGAGATGGTCATGCAGTTAATTACAGAAAAAGAAGCCGCTACTCTTCTCAATTGCAGCACTCACAAACTTCAGCGGGATCGCCGGATAGGCAGTCCCATTCCCTATATCAAAGTGGGCCGCAGTGTAAAATATCGCTTGTCCGATATTGAGGCTTATCTCGAAAAACAGCGTTTCACATCCACTTCTGAGTATGGAGGTGATAATGCATAATTTTTACAATGTTGCCGCAACATACCTTGATTTTTGTTGGTTGCCAATTCCCCTTCAACCAAAGGACAAAAAGCCGTTTGATGGTTATAAGTGGAAAGATGCTCGCCTGACGTCCGAAACAGCAAGGAACTTTCCCAAAGATTGCAATATAGGTGTTGCGTTGGGGGAAAACAGCAATGGTCTTGTTGATTTGGACTTTGATAGTTCTGAGGCTGGAATCATTGCCAATAAACTCTTTCCACATTTGCCGGGTTTCGGAAGAAAATCCGCACCTTTCGGGCATAAAATTCTGTATTGCCCCGATGCCGGAAAAACGCAGCAATTTAAGCTAACATCGGAGCAAGCAGAGATAGCAGGATTTACCGAGAAGGCTGTGGTGATGGAGCTGCGGGGAAACGGTGGATACACCATGTTTCCACCGTCCGTTCATCCTTCCGGTGAAACTGTACAATGGCATAATAGCAAGTTGCCCGAAGACATTCCGGTGATGAAATGGGATGAACTTCAAAAATCCTGTGGCCTGTGCGCTTCCCTAGCTGTGTTTTTGAAGAAATATCCAACAGCACAGGGAGCGCGGGATGAAATTTGTCTGGCATTAGCAGGCGCATTATTGCGCGCTGGGCTTCCGCTCGATCAAGTCGATGGCTGGATTGTTTTTATTGCCGAACAGAAAGGGGATAATGAAGCACACATGCGTAAAAAGGCCGAGGCGACCAAAGAAAAGATGGATGCCGGAGAAGAGGTCACAGGTCTGCCAAAACTCTGTGAATTACTTGGCATAGAAAAGCTGAAAGACGTTTTATCCAAATGGCTTTACGGATCGGCAAGCTCCGTTACTGCCAAAGCCGAAAAGGAAATTGCGGAGCTTAACGAGCGTTTTCTTGTTATTGAGAACGATGGCGGGAAATGCCGTGTAGCGTTTTTATTTCAGCAACCGTTGGATAAAGACCAAATAAGGCTGGTCTTGGTTCTACAGTCCTTTGAGGACTTCAAAAACGCTTTATGAACAGATACGTCATTGCTGACTATACCGATGACGGTAATAATCGCAAATTTATTTTTGTAATCAAATGAGTCTGCAATATCGTCGAAAATAAACAGCGTTTTTTTACGAACTTTCCATCTTATGTGAACTTCAAACATTATATTCAAGATATATAGCGCTCGTGCCTCGCCCGTACTAAGGACATTCAGCAGATCATTTCTCTGGGCAGCCGAATACTTACGTTGATCTTCGCCATCAATAAAATTAAATACCACCGAAGGAGTTGTATCCTTTATCTTCTTTCCAGTTTGTAAATTCTTCAGCTTGCTGAATCCGTTCTGTGACCTTATCAATGCGACTGGGATCCAGCTCTATAAATAGCTCACCCAGATCACCTGCGCCCACAACCGGGGTTGTGTCTCTTTTGAAAAGAGCTTTGGTTGGTCTGTGGCTTTTCGCAAGACCCGATTGCTTTAGCACAAGCTTCGCATAAGAAATCTCAGAAAATTCGTTTTCAACCTGGTTCTTTTTTATATCTGATAATTGCGAGGAGATTTTTTGTTTGTGTTGCACAAATTCGGCATCATTATTCGCATAAAAATCTTTATTGGGACCGCCACCTGTGCGATCCCAACTTTCAATGAAGTTATCCGTATTCAGAACAATCTGGATGGGGCTGTTAGGCATAGAAGTATCTTCCTACCATATAGATATCTAGATCAAAAAGCGTAATAAGGTCTAATAAGGTGGTTTAGATTTTTGAAAAATGGCGGAAAATGGTGCCGCTGGGGTGATTTGAACACCCGACCCACGCATTACGAATGCGTTGCTCTACCCCTGAGCTACAGCGGCCTATGAAAAAGACCTCGACCTTATTATCGCCTTATTACGGGCGGGGGCAAGATCGAAAACCCCTGTATTTCTAGCGTCACCGCTGTGTGACCGTTTAATTACGAAAGCATTGCTCTACCCCTGAGCTACAACGGCGTCCCTTGGAACCTGCCGTTGATAATCGTTTTTCGACATATTTTCAAGACCTGTGATCATTTTAATATTTTTTTAATCTTACAGGACTAGAGATGGGGGTCTAAACGAGCGTACTTCACCGGGTTCCTTTCTGGTTTTTTCCTGTTTTTAGCATTTTGGAGATATCACATGATTACGCTTTTCAGCCATTGTCTGGATGCCTGCTGTATTGCCGGAACGTTTGCCGCTCTGGGCTTCTGGGCTCTGTAGACAATATGACGGGGCTAAACGCTTGCGCCGGCCGGGAAGGATTGTTATACCCTTGTCTGGAAGGTCGGCGCGGGCGAAAGCCTTGCCAATCCGGTCAGGTCCGAAAGGAAGCAGCCGCACGTGAGAATTTTTCGGGTCGTTAGTCCGGCCTTCCACTTCTTCCACATTTAATTTTGACAAATCCTGCTTTAAAGGCGGCGGCCCGCCATCTTGCGTCTTGCCCGAATCGGAGAATCCCTCTACATAAGGGGGCATGTCTGATCCTCAAGTCCCTTACCGCGTTTTGGCGCGAAAATACCGCCCCCAGAATTTTGACGACCTGATCGGTCAGGATGCGCTGGTGCGCACGCTGAAGAATGCGATTGAATCGGGCCGGATCGCGCATGCCTTTATGCTCACCGGTATCCGGGGGGTCGGAAAAACCACCACCGCGCGGATTATCGCCAAGGCCCTGAATTACACCGGGCCGGACGGGAAGGCGGGGCCGACGACCGGCCCCACGGACGATTGCGAAACGTGCAGGGCGATCAGCGAGGATCGTCATCCCGACATTATGGAGATGGACGCGGCTTCACGCACCGGCGTGGACGATATCCGCGAAATCCTGGACGGGGTGCGCTACGCGCCCACATCGGCCCGTTACAAGATCTATATTATCGACGAAGTGCACATGCTGTCCAAAAACGCTTTCAATGCGCTTTTGAAGACGCTGGAAGAGCCGCCGGAGCATGTGAAATTTATTTTTGCCACGACCGAAATCCGCAAGGTGCCCGTAACGGTCCTTTCGCGGTGCCAGCGCTTTGATTTGCGCCGGATCGACGCGGGAACGCTGGCGGATTATTACCGGGAGATTTCCGAAAAAGAGGCCGTGTCCTGTGAGGAAGATGCGTTGGCGATGATCGCGCGGGCCGCCGACGGGTCCGTGCGGGACGGTTTGTCCTTGCTGGACCAGGCGATAGCGCTGGGCGGGGAAAAGATTACGGCGGCGCAGGTGAAGGATATGCTGGGGCTGGCCGATCGCGGTCTGGTGCTGGATGTGCTTGAGCACGCGATGAAGGGCGAATGCGCCCCCGCGCTGGACATCATGGAGGATCTGTACCGGAAAGGCGCCGACCCGTCTGTCGTTATGAACGATCTTCTGGACATGACCCATCTTTTGACGCGCCTCCGGGCGCTGCCGCAACTGAAAGAGGCCGGGCAAACGATGGTGCGGGAAGAAACGGAGCGCGCGGCCGATCTGGCGGCCAAGCTTTCCATGCCGACGCTGGGGCGGGCGTGGCAAATCCTTCTTAAGGGGCTTGGCGAAGTGAATATGGCGCCGATTCCGCAAAAGGCGGCGGATATGATCCTGATCCGGCTGGCCTATGCGGCGCAATTGCCGGACCCGGCGGAGCTTATCAAAAAACTGCAGGATAATCCGTCCGTGCCACAGGGAGGCGCCGGGATTATGGTTGCGGCGGCTGCCTCCTCTTCGCAGGGCGCGACGGTGCAGACGGGCGCAGGCGGCGGAAGTGGCGCAAGGCAGGCGCAGGCCGCTTTGGCGCCGCAGCCGCAGGAAGAAACGTTGCCGCAATCCGTCGCGTCCGTTCAAACGTTGCAGGATGTCGTGTCCGCTTTGGAGCAGGACGGCGCCATGGCGCTGGCGTCTCAGGTTTATCTCTATGTCCATCTGGTGAAGCTTAAGGCGGGGCGGATGGAGTTTCGCCCGGCGGCGGATGCCCCGAAAGAATTTGCGCAAACGCTCACGCGCGCGCTGAAAAAGGCAACGGGGGAGCGCTGGATCATTACGGTGTCCGGCGCGGAAGGGCAGCCGACCCTGGACCAGCAGGCCAAAGCCGCGCAAATTCAAAAATTCGATGCAATCAGGCAGGAACCGCTGGTCGCGGAGATTTTAAGGATATTCCCGGACGCGGAGCTTCGGGCGATTCACGAGTCGAAAGAAGAAATATAAGAAAGGCAGATCATGGATATTCAAAAAATGATGCAGCAGGCCAAAACCATGCAGGATAAAATGCAAAACCTGCAGGCGCAGCTTGCCGACAAGGAGGTGGAAGGCTCTTCCGGGGGCGGCATGGTGAAGGTAAGAATGAGCTGCAAGGGCGAGTGCAAGGGGATCGAGATTGATCCTTCCATGATAAAGGACGGGGAAAAAGAAATTCTGGAAGATTTGCTGAAGGCGGCTTTGAACGATGCCAAAGGCCGCGCGGACGCGACGCTGGCGGAAGAAACCCAGAAGCTCATGGCGGAAATGGGGTTGCCCGCCAACATGCAGATGCCGTTTTAGGGACGCGGCCGGATGAAAATTGTCTTTTTCGGATATGATTTTTCAGCCGATGTTCTGAAGCGGCTGGTTGAGGACGGACATGAAACATTGTCCGTTTTTTCTTTTGAAACGGACAATGTCTTTTCTTTTAATGCGCGGCTCGAAGAACTGGCGAAGGAGCTTGGGGTGTCTTTCGAGCTCGCGCCGGTGACGCCGGAGCAGGTGGAAGACCTGCTGTCTCTGGGCGCGCAATGTTTTATATCGGCCGGGTACCCGTCCAAAATTCCGCCCATCGACAAGAGCCGCGCGTACGGCATGAACCTGCACCCGACCTTGCTGCCGGAAGGGCGGGGTTTTATGCCGATGCCCAGATTAATCATGGAGCATCCGGACGCGTGCGGCATGACCATTCACAAACTTGCGCAGGAATATGATCGCGGGGATATTCTATATCAGGAAGCCATAAAAATGCTGCCGGACGAAGATATCGAAACGCTTTCGGCGCGGATGGTCATGCGGGCGCCGCATATCGTGTCCGAAGTTGTGTCGGATATTCAAAATCTCTGGAAAAACGCAAAACCGCAGACGAAAAAAGGAAGCTGGTGGAATGCGGTGCCTGAATCCGCCCGCACATTCGACTGGACAAAAACGGCGGCACAGACGGACAAAATGATCCGCGCTTTTAGCCGTTACGGCATGCTGGCGGACTTTGACGGGCGGCGCTGGAGCGTGTTTCAGGCCAAAAGCTGGCAGGAAAACCATGATTTCAGGCCGGGCGACATTGCCTGCTGCCTTAGCCGCGAAGTCGTTCTGGCAATCGCCGACGGGTTTGTCATCCTGAAAGAATTCTATCCGCTGGAACAGGAAAAGCGGGCATGAAAATCATGACCTGGAACATCAATTCTGTGCGATTGCGCAGCGCGATGGTCGTGGACGTGATGCGGAACCACCGGCCGGATATTGTCTGTCTGCAGGAAACAAAATGCCCCGATGAATTTTTTCCCGCCGATCTTTTTGCAAAAGAAGGTTATGCGCATCAGCACATCCACGGGATGAAGTCCTATAACGGCGTGTGCATTCTCTCCCGCCTGCCGTTTGAAAACGCGGAAATCCACGCGCGTGTCGGGCGGGAGGATTGCCGCCATATCGGCGTGTCCTTTAAAGATTTCGATCTGCATAATCTTTATATTCCGGCGGGCGGGGATGAGCCGGACCGGAAGGTGAATGAAAAATTCGGGCATAAGCTCGATTTTGTTGATGAAATGACGGGCTGGTTTGCGGAGCGCTATAGCGCGGATAAAGCTGTGATTACGCTGGGGGATTTCAACATCGCGCCGCGCGAGCACGACGTCTGGTCGCATAAACAGCTTTTGAATGTGGTATCGCATACGCCGGTCGAGGTGGAGAAGCTCGATAAAATGTACGCCTCTTTAGACTGGACGGACGCCGTTCGCCATTTCGTGCCGGAGGAGAAAAAATGCTATAGCTGGTGGAGCTACCGCAACCGGGACTGGAAAAAATCAAACCGCGGACGGCGGCTGGATCATATCTGGGTGACAGCTCCCCTGGTGCCCAAACTCAAAAGCCACGCGATCCTGACCGAAACCCGCGATCTCGAAAAACCGTCCGATCACGTGCCGGTGATGATCGAGCTGGGGTGAATCTATTGACTTTACATAATTATAATGATATAAGACTTATCATGAAAAAAGAATGGGACACAAAGGCGAAGGTGAATACTGACAATCGTCGGGGGGTTTTAATAGATGGCGATGAGGTTATTTCGGAAGGGACCGTCAACACGACGGACGCGGACGCGCCTGTGTCTGAGAAAGATCAAAAAACCTACGGGAAAGACGGCAAGCTCAAGGGGCCGCAAAAGGGACAGCTTCCCCCGGGTCTAAAAGCCTAGAGCATTCTGCAATCAGGTCGAGTTGCAACCCATTTTGTCACCCTGAGCCGAAGGCGAAGGATCTGGGCGTTTCCCGGAGCTTCTTCGCTGCGCTCGGAAATGACAGGATGGAGCCAAGCCTTAAGCGATGAGCGCTCTGACGTATCCAAACGCTATTCCGCGCCTGCTTTGGCTTCCTTGCGCCGCGCGCTCACGCGGTCGGTTGCGGAAAGGTGGACCTTGCGCAGGCGCAGGGATTTCGGCGTGACCTCGACCAGTTCGTCTTCGTTGATATAGGCCATCATTTCTTCCAGCCCCATTTTCCTCGGCGGGGTAAGCGTCACGGCCTCGTCCGTGCCGGAAGCGCGGACATTGGTCAGTTTTTTGCCCTTGAGGACGTTGACGTCCAGATCGTTTTCGCGGTTATGCTCGCCGATAATCATCCCCTGATAGACCGGGTCGTTGTGGGAGACGAACATAACGCCGCGGTCCTGCAGGTTGAAGATCGCGTAGGCGACGGCCTGCCCTTTATCGGTGGAAATAAGGGCGCCGTTCCGGCGTCCCCGGATTTTTCCTTTATAGGGCCCGTAGGAATGAAAGAGGCGGTTCATAATTCCAGTACCGCGCGTGTCGGTTAGAAACTGCGACTGGTACCCGATCAGGCCGCGCGAAGGTGCCAGAAAAGTGATGCGGGTTTTGCCTGCGCCGGAGGGGCGCATATCGTTCAGGTCCGCTTTCCGGTCCGTCATTTTTTCGACCACCGCGCCCGTATACGCGTCATCGACATCCACGATGACCTCTTCGTACGGCTCCAGCGTTTCCCCGTTTTCCCCTTCTTTCAAAAGCACGCGCGGGCGGGAGACGGAAAGTTCAAATCCTTCCCGGCGCATGGTTTCGATCAAAACGCCAAGCTGGAGCTCGCCGCGGCCGGCGAGTTCAAAGGCGTCTTTGCCCGCCGTTTCGGACACGCGGATCGCCACATTTGTTTCGGCTTCGGCCTTCAGGCGCTCGCGGATCATGACGGAGGTGAGTTTTTTTCCTTCTGTTCCTGCCAGAGGAGAATCGTTGACGGAAATGGTGACGGCCATGGTCGGCGGGTCGACGGGGTGCGCTTCGATCGGCTCGGTAACATCCGGAGCGCAAATGGTATCGGCCACGGATGTTTTTTGCATGCCGGCCAGACAGATGATGTCTCCGGCGACAGCCTCTTCGACGGGAACGCGGTCCACGCCGGAAAATGCCATGAGTTTCGTCAGCCGGAACGTTTCGACTTTTTCGCCTTTCAGGTTCAGGGCTTTGACGGGCATGTTGACTTTGGCCTTGCCGCTGTAAATCCGGCCCGTGAGCATCCGTCCCAGATAGGGGTCGGCGCTCAGGAGCGTGGTGAGCATGGAAAAGGGGGCGTTCGCGTCCAGCCCCGGCGCGGGCACGTGGCGCAGGACGAGTTCCAGAAGCGGGTGCAGGTTTTTCCGTGGGCCATTGAGTTCCTCATCGCACCAGCCGTCGCGGCCGGAGGCGTATAGGACCGGGAAATCGAGCTGTTCGTCGGTGGCGTCCAGCGCGGAAAACAGGTCGAAGACCTCGTTTAAAACGTCATCGGGGCGGGCATCGGCGCGGTCGATCTTGTTGATCATGACAATCGGGCGCAGGCCGAGCTTGAGGGCTTTTCCCAGAACGAATTTTGTCTGCGGCAGCGGGCCTTCCGCCGCATCGATAAGCAAAATCGCCCCGTCCGCCATGTGCAGGACGCGCTCCACCTCGCCGCCGAAATCGGCGTGTCCCGGCGTGTCGATGATATTGATTCGGGTGTTTTCCCAGTCAATGGCCGTGCATTTGGCCAGGATGGTGATGCCGCGCTCTTTCTCCAGGTCATTGGAATCCATCACCCGCTCATCCACCTCCTGATTGTCGCGGAAAGACCCGCTTTGTTTCAGGATGGAATCGATTAACGTGGTTTTGCCGTGATCGACATGGGCGATGATGGCAATATTGCGGATATTTTCAGGTTTCAGGTTCATGGGCGCTTACATACAGGGCTGCATACAAAAAAGCCAGATATTTCTGCGCATTATGGTGTTTCCCATGTCACATCCAGCGCAGGCAGGCCGTCAAGATTTTCCCGGCTCCATCGGTAGCGGTTTGCAAGCGTTCCGTCCGGCAGGAGCAAGTCCTTTTTTGCGCATCCTTCCTTTTCAAAGCCAAGTTTTTCAATCACCCTTTGGCTTTTTTCATTGCCTTCCGCGTAGTCTATAACGACCGTTTTGGCCCCCAATACCTTGAAGGCATAACGCGTCAGGGCGTTTGCCGCTTCTGTCGCATAGCCTTTTCCCTGTGCGTCTTTTCGGACCCAGTAGCCGATTTCAAACCGCCCTATCTTCCAGTCAAAACGGTGCAGTCCCGTAAAAACGACCATTTCCCCGCTGCTTTTTTCAAAGCCGTGTACACGAAGGTCTTTACGCAGGATGAAATCGGCATAGGCTTGCCGGATGTTGGCCTCTGAATCTTCTTCAGTGCCGATATCTGTGGCCCACGGCATCCAGCGGTGGAGCATCTCCCACGTTTGCATCTTGGCCGCGTGCATTTCCTTCCCGTCGCCGGGCAGCACGTTGCGCAAGGTCAAACGCGGTGTTTCGATCGGCATGGGAATATCGATTAAAAGCGTGCGGTCTTCGGGCATGGGTTTAAACTTTTAAAAATCGCTGCAGCGCCCGCCGACTTCCCAGTCGCCGTAACGGGTGGGTTCCGGACCGACAGGGCCGCCAATCTCCTTCGGCGGCTCCTGCCCGGTTTTCCCCTGTTTTTGTTCGGGAATCCGCTTTCCGCTTGATTTTTTTCTGGGCTTTTTGTCCGTCATGGCTAAACTGCGCTTTATGGAGATATTGAAACCTTACCGCGCCCGTATCGATGCGCTGGACGACCAGATTATTGATCTTCTGGCCCAGCGTCTAGAGATTATTCACGAAGTGGCGGAGCTGAAAGCCGCGCGCGATATTCCGGCCGTGCTGGAGGACCGCGTGGAAGAGGTTATCGAGCGCTGCGTCGCCCGCGCAAAGGAAAAAGGCGCAGACGGGCAGATTATCCGCAGGCTTTACACGGTTCTTGTGACGGCGTGCTGCGATCTTGAAAACGACCATATCCGTAAAAACGATGCAGCCTGAACCGACCCTTCCCCTGTCAGACGGTTTGTCCGCGCGAAGCGCCGCCCTGAAGATACTGGACCAGGTTTTGCAAAAAAAGCGGCCGCTGGACCAGGTCCTGGAATCCGAACGGGCTTTTTACAGTTTGCCGGGGCGCGAGCGCGCTTTTACCCGTATGCTGGTATCAACGGTGCTGCGCCGGAAAGGCCAGCTTGACGACCTGATCCGCCGCGCCATGAACAGGGGGGAAGAGCCGCGCCCGGAAACGCTGCGCCATATTCTTTACATCGGCATCACGCAGCTCCTTTTTATGGATGTGCCGGACCACGCGGCGGTGGATACGTCCGTTTCGCTGGCAAAAGCCGAAGGGGCGGAGCGGCAAAAAGGCTTTATCAACGCGGTGCTGCGCCGGATGATTTCCGAAGGGCGCGAGTGGGTCAAAAAGCAGGATCCCGTTCAGACGAATGTGCCGGAGTGGATTTTAAAAGACTGGATTGCGACATACGGCCTGATCGAAGCGGCGGAAATTGCGCAGGGATCTTTGACAGAGGCGCCGCTGGATATAACCGTGAAGGATAAGGGAGAAATAAAATTATGGGAGGGGGCGCTGGGTGCCAGCGCGCTGCCGACCGGTTCCTTGCGGCGCAGCGGCGGCGGGAATGTCACCGAGCTTGCCGGGTTTGCGGATGGAAGCTGGTGGGTGCAGGATGCTTCGGCGGCGCTGCCGGCGCGTTTGTTCGGCGACAGGAAAGACAAAACAGTTGTGGATCTGTGCGCGGCGCCGGGAGGTAAGACCATGCAGCTTGCCTCCATGGGCGCAAATGTAATCGCCGTCGACCGCTCGACTTCGCGCATGAAAATCCTTTTCCAAAATCTGGACCGGACGAATCTGAGGGCCCGCGTTGAAACCGTGATTGCGGACGGGGCGGAATGGAAGCCCCAGAAGCCTGTTGACGCCGTGCTGCTTGACGCGCCCTGCAGCGCCACGGGGACTATCCGGCGCCACCCGGATTTGCTCCATTTGAAAACGCCAAAGGATATAGAGCAGCTTTGCGCGATTCAGGGACGGCTTCTCGATAATGCCGCCGGAATTTTGCAGCCGGGCGGGACCCTGATTTACTGCACCTGCTCCCTGCAAAAGGCGGAAGGGGAGGGGCAAATCACCTCCTTCCTCTACCGGCATCCGGAGTTTCGCCGCGCGCCCGTTAAGGCCGGGGAAATCGGCAATATCGAAGGGGCGATTACGCTGGATGGGGATGTGCGCCTCCTGCCCTATCATCTGGCCCCGCATGGCGGCATGGATGGGTTTTTTATCTCGCGGCTTAAAAAATTCTGACGAGAGGATTGGACCTGTGGATAAAATCTGTATAGAATAGGCCCAAACGGTCTTTTTTCTTCGAAAAACATACATCCATATGCCTGAGCCCATTAAAATAGCCCCGTCTATTCTGTCTGCCGATTTTGCCGATCTGGGCGCGGAAATCCGCCGTCTGGATGACGCCGGGGCCGATTATATCCATGTGGATGTGATGGACGGCCATTTTGTGCCCAATATCACGATCGGTCCGGCCGTCGTGAAGGCCTTGCGCCCCCATACCCGGAAACCTTTCGATGTGCATTTGATGATCGCCCCTGTGGATTTGTTCGTGCAGGATTTTGCGGAGGCTGGCGCGGATATTATCACCGTGCATCCTGAATCCGGCGCGCATTTGCACCGGACGCTGCAGAGCATCAAGGCTTTGGGTAAAAAAGCGGGTGTCGCCCTCAATCCTGCGACGCATACCGATGTGCTGGACAATGTGATGGATCTGGTGGATTTGATCCTGGTTATGACGGTCAATCCGGGCTTTGGCGGGCAGGCGTTTATTCCGCTTCTGGACAAGATCGGGGATGTGCGCGCACGCATCGATGCGTGCGGGCGGGAGATCGATCTGGAGGTCGATGGCGGCATCAATGCCGATACCGCGCGGGATGTCGTAAAGGCCGGCGCGAATGTGCTGGTGGCCGGAACGGCGACCTTCAAAGGCGGACCGGAGGCCTATGCCGGAAATATCAAAGCGCTTCGGGGGGCCTGAATGAATTTCCAGTTTGTCCGAAGCGTCAAGCATTCCCTGCATCGCCGGATGCATCGTCTGGCCTGTAATTCCCTCCTTTACGGCTGGTCCTCTTTCAGCGGCGCGACTCCGCAGGGTCTTTTGTTCAGCCCGCGCGATTTGTGGCCCGGCAGCGCGGATCAAGGGCGCTGGCTTGTTCATTCCGGGGTCTTTGCCCTTGGCGGAGACACTCTGGAACTTCACAATGCGGACTGGCATCCCGGGGAGGCGAGCGAAAGCTGGATCGAGCATCTTCACAGTTTCGACTGGCTGCGGGATTTAAAGGCGCTGGGCGGGGATCAGGGGCGTCTGGCGGCCCGCGCGATGGTCAAAAGCTGGATCGAGCATCACCACGGCTGGCATGAGCTTTACTGGCGCAGCGACATTCTGGGCCGCCGCGTGGCAAACTGGGCCGCGGGTTTCGATTTTTTCGGCGAAAGCGCGGACGAGGATTTTCAGGAAATGTTTTTTTGTTGCCTGTCCCGTCAGGTGCATCATCTTGCCAGGGCATTGCCGGGGGCGGTCACAGGATTGCCTTTGCTGCATGCAATTAAAGGGCTGGCATATGGGGGGTTGATTTTTGAAGGGCGGGAGGCCGATCTGGAGCGGGCGCTTAACCTGCTGGACCGTGAACTGGACCGGCAGATTTTAAGCGACGGCGGGCATATCAGCCGCAATCCGCAAAGCCTGCTTGAGGCCATAAAAATCCTGATCGATATACGCGGCGCGTTGCAGCAGGGCGGTTATCCTCCGCTGGAAAAAGTGCAGTTTGCGCTGGATCGCGCGGTGCCGGCCCTTCGGTTTTTCCGGCACGGGGACCGGCGTTTTGCGCTGTTCAATGGCACCCAGGAAGGCGACGAAGATACGCTCAAGCTGGTTTTGATGCATGCTGGCTCCCGCGCAAAAGTTCTAAACAGCCTGCCGGAAACGGGCTTTGAACGCGCGGTTTTGGGCAAGGGATTTCTTATCATGGATTGCGGGAAGCCGCCTTCCTATCCGCACGACCGGGGCGTTCATGCGGCCCCCTTATCCTTTGAGTTCAGCTACGGGCGCGAGCGCATTTTTGTCAATTGCGGATCGCATCCGACAAACGAGGCGTGGAAAGATGCCCTGCGCGCAGCGCCGGCCCATAATGCGCTGGTGATCGACGACCGGAATATTTGCGAGGTGCACGCGGACGGCTCTTTGGTTCGCAAGCCCCGCAAGGTCTTGGTCACGCGCGAGGACAAGCCGGACCGCGTTTTGATGGATGCCTGTCATGACGGCTATGTCCCGCTGAACGGGATTACGCATCGCCGCCGTTTGCTTTTCAGCGATCAGGGGCATGATTTGCGCGGGGAAGAAAACCTGAGCTGCTCTGTCGGGCTGGGGCGCGTCCACAAGATTGCCGTCCGGTTTCATTTGCATCCGCGTGTTTCGGTATCCCTGGTGCAGGGGGGAACGGAGGCGCTTTTGCAGTTAAAGAGCGGCACGGGCTGGCGTTTTGTAGCGGAAGGGGCCGTTTTGTCGGTCGAAAACAGTATCTATCTGGGACAGGGCGTTCGCCCCGCAAAAACAAAACAGCTTGTCTTGACCGCAACAATGCAGAGCGATCTTGCCAAAATAAAATGGGGTTTGAAGTGTGAAGGCGCTTAAGCCTGTTTCTGGCTTTTTTGCCGAGCCGTTTCGTAAGAATCCAGAAGATCGAAGTCAATAACTTCCCGCCCTTTGGAAACGCTGCGGATTTTCATTCGAACCCTTTGCCCGGGGATAAGAAGGGAAAGACCGTGCCGTTCCAGACAGGTCTGGTGCACGAAAACGTCTTTTTGTTCGTCTTCGGGGATAATAAAGCCAAACCCTTTGTCCGGCTTGTACCACTTTACCGTCCCTTCCATTTCTTCGAAAACCTCTTCCCCGTCTTCTTCCAGGCGGAAAGAAATAGGGCTGGGGTCTTCCCCGGCATCGACAAGTTCCTGAACATGGGTGACAAGCGCGCCTTTGGGGCCTTTGACAATGCTGCACATCAGGATGGCCCCTTCGCCGAGCTCCTGAATGCCGGCGTCCTGAAGGGTCGTGATATGCACGAAGGCATCGCAAGGGTCTTCTTCGGGAACAATAAACCCGAAGCCTTTGGTTGCGTTAAACCATTTTAATTGTGCCCGGACCGGCGGAGTGCTCGGTGCGGCGTCGCAGGGGGGTGCTTCCATCGTCAAGAAACAAATCCTTAATTATTATAAAAAGAGGTAACAAAGAAAGAATACAAATAGAACTTTGACCTTATTTTTACCATTATTGTGGCGTGTGTGCCAATGTTAAAAAAAAGAAATGATTATAGAAAATTTTGAAACGGGTAAAATAGCCGCGGGTTTGAAGTGACAAAAGCGGCCCGCAGGCGGTAGAGTAACAAAAAAAACAGGTGAGCTTTTTCATGACGTCACAAAATCAACCCGATCCGGTCTGGGTAAAATCCTATCCGAAGAACATTCCATGGAATGCGGAGATTCCCTGTCACCCCGTTTTCGATTTGCTGGACAGGGCGGCGGCGGAATTCGGTGAAAATCCGGCCTTTGACTTTTTAGGGTACAAACAAAACTGGGCGGACATTCACAGCCTGTCCTTGAAGTTTGCCAAAAGCCTGCAGGATATGGGGATAGGAAGGGGGAAAAAGGTCGGGCTGTTTTTGCCGAATTGCCCCTATTTCGTGATTGCTTACTACGCCATCCTTTATACGGGGGCGACGGCGGTTCATTTCAATCCGCTTTATGCGCGCCGGGAGCTGGCCGCGCAGATCGAAGACAGCGAAACCGATTTGATGATTACGCTCGATCTGGAGATTCTCTATGAAAAGGTGCAGCAAATGCTGCACGATACACGGCTGGACCATATTGTTATCTGCCGTTTTACCGATGTGCTGCCGCCCCTCAAAAGCTGGCTGTTTCGAACATTTAAACGAAAAGAGATTGCGTACGTTCAGGCCGGAAAAAGAACGAGTTTTTTTCATGAGATGGTTGCGCATGAGGTGGCGCCGTTGCCCGCCGAAATAGACCCGAAGGAAGATGTCGCGCTGTTTCAATATACGGGCGGCACCACGGGCCTGCCCAAGGCCGCCATGCTTACCCATGCCAATATCGTCGCAAATACGGAACAGGCGGCCCTGTGGTTTCATGATTGCCATCCGGGGCAGGACAAGATGCTGGGCGTTATCCCGTTCTTCCATGTTTTTGCCATGACGGCCGTGATGAATTTAAGCGTGCGCAAGGGGCTGGAGATTATCGCCACGCCGCGCTTCGACCTTGACGAGACGCTCAAGACGATTTCGAAGAAAAAGCCGACCGTTTTTCCGGCTGTGCCGGCGATTTATACCGCGATCAACAACCATAAAAAGCTGAAAAGATACGATCTGTCGTCGCTGCGCTATTGTGTGTCCGGCGGGGCGGCTTTGCCTGTGGAAGTCAAAAAGACATTCGAGGAAAAAACGGGATGCGTCCTGGTGGAGGGGTACGGCCTGACCGAAACCTCTCCCGTTTTATGCGTGAACCCGGTGGAGGGGGAGAACAAGCCCGGCTCGATCGGGCTGCCGCTGCCCGCCACCGTGATTGAGATCGTCAGCGCGGAAGACGGCAAAACCATTATGCCCGCCGGGCAGCGCGGCGAGCTGTGTGCGCGCGGGCCGCAGGTGATGAAAGGCTACTGGAAGCGGCCCAAAGAAACCCGCGAAACCATGCATGAAGACCGCCTGCATACGGGCGATATCGCCGTGATGGACGAAGACGGCTATTTCTTCATCGTGGACCGGATCAAGGACCTTATCATTACCAACGGCTATAACGTTTATCCGCGCAATGTCGAGGAAGCCATTTACCTGCATCCCTCCGTCGAAGAATGCATCGTGGCCGGCCTGCCGGATAAACAGCGCGGCGAAATCGTCAAGGCGTGGATCAAATGCAAAACCGGAAGATTCCTGACCTTCGAGGATTTAAGGGAGTTCCTGAAAGATAAAATTTCCCCCATGGAAATTCCAAAGCGCGTGGAGTTCCGCGACCAGCCGCTGCCCAAAACCATGATCGGCAAACTCTCCCGCAAGGACGTGCTGGCGGAAGAGGTGATGGACTAAATCCTAAATTTCAAAAGTTGGAAGGGGTTTTGTTGTGTTTTCATGTTTCCCGCCCAGAGGGATAAGGGCCGCTTCATGGGAAGCGCCTATTTCTCTGAACTTTGCGTAGGTTTTTAAAGACATTTCTAAAGCGTCTGCTCGAAAGTTAGAGTTTTCAAAATTTCTGGCGGCAAAAGCGCCGATCTTGTTCAGGGCATCATATGTCTCTTCCCTCGGTATCTCTGAATGATCCATTTTGTTTATAAAAGAAAGAACCGTCGGGGATACTTTCATCCTTGCGGGATCTACGCCTGGGAAATAATTATTCTCCCATTTTAATACAAAATCCATTGTAGATTGGGAGCCCAAAGTCGGGTTATCCGGATTTTGTTCCTGCGGCTCCTGCGCTGCAGCTCCGAGGCTGGCCAGTGCAAGCGTTGCGGCGCCAAAAAATCTTGCTATGCCCTTCATGAACAAAACCTTCCTGAATTTATACAGAGAGTCAGGGTAACAATTTTCATATAATATGTCAATTAATATTTGTTAAGGCTTTGTTTTCTTAATAAAAATTTGATCAAACCTCTATCCCCTCAAAACCGCGCCGGTTTTGCTTGCCACCGTATCGACGATTTTTCGGCCGAGCCCTTCGATTTCGGAATCTGTCAGGGTCTTGTCTTCGGGCTGCAGGACCACGTTGATCGCGACGGATTTTTTGCCCTCTTCCACGCCTTTGCCCTGATAGACATCGAAAACCTCCACGCGGGTAATCAGGTTCTTATCGGCGCTTTCCGCCGCGCGGAGAATGGAATCGACTTCGACATTTTCATCGGCGATAAACGCAAAATCCCTCTCCACAGGTTGCAGCGGCGAAAGTTTCAGGAGCTTTCTGGCCGGCCCTTTATTTTTAGGCGCAGGGATATTGTTGAGAAACACTTCAAAACCGCAGGTCGGGGCCTTGATGTCCATGCTTTCCAGAACGGCCGGATGCAGCTCCCCGAAATAGGCGAGGGTTTGCGGCCCCAGACGCAAAGCGCCGGAGCGTCCGGGATGATAATAATCCGGTGCGTCGCGGGTGACCTGAAAATTGCCTTTGGCCCCGGCGGCGTCCAGAACGCAAAGCGCATCGGCCTTGGCGTCCATGGCATCGTTGGGACGGTTTGTCTCTTTCCCCGACCAGTGGCGCGGGCCGATATTGCCATGCCGGATTCCGGCGGCGACCAGAAGCTGGGCATCCGGTTTCACGGACACAAAGCAGGGGCCGACTTCGAACAGGGCAGTGTCGCCGTAACCGCGGTCCGCGTTGCGGCTGGCAGCGCTCATCAGGTTGGGCAACAGGCTGGGGCGCATCTGGTCCAGATCCGAAGAGATAGGGTTGCTTAAGGTCAGCGCATTGTCGTTGGCGCCGAATTGCGCGGCGAGGTCTTTGGACAGGAAAGACCATGTCACGCTTTCCGCCATTCCGCGCGCGGCCAGCGCAGTGCGGGCCTGGCGGGTGCGGGTCAAAGACAGCGTTTCCGCCGAATGGGAAATGGCCTCGTCGGAGCGTACGGAGACCGCTTCGATGCGGTCATATCCGACGATGCGGATTACTTCTTCCACGAGATCGGGCCTGCCTTCGACATCGCCGCGCCAGCTCGGCGGCGTGACCTTGTTTCCTTTTATGTCGAACCCGAGATCTTCGAGGATCCGGATCTGGTCTTTTTCCGGCACCTCAATGCCGCCAAGTCTGGCCGTGTAAGCGGGATCGAATTCAATGTCGCGCTGCCATTCCGGCAGGTCTCCCGCCTGAACCACGTCGGACGCCTCTCCGCCGCACAGCTCGATCAGGAGTTTGGTCGCAAGCTCCATCCCCTCGAACGTGAAAACAGGATCAATGCCGCGTTCGAAGCGGTAGCGGGCGTCGGAGTCGATCTGGAGGGCGCGCCCTGTTTTCGCCGTGCGGGCGGGGTCGAAATAAGCCGCTTCCAAAAATACGTTTGTTGTGCCTTCCGTGCAGCCTGTGGGCACGCCGCCGACGATGCCGCCAATGCCCAGAACGCCGCTGTCGTCGCACACAACAGTCATCTCTTCCGTCAGGTCGTAGGATTTATCGTTCAGCGCGTCCAGCGTTTCACCCGATCTGGCCATGCGGACGTGGATATTCCCTTTGAGGGTATCCGCATCAAAAACATGGAGCGGGCGGCATAAGCCAACGGTGAAATAGTTGGTAATATCCACTAAAATAGAAATCGGGCGCAGGCCGACGGCTTTGAGGCGTTTTTGCAGCCATTCCGGCGACGGGCCGTTTTGAACGCCCTTGATATAGCGGCCCAGGAAAAGGGGGCAGGCGTCCGGCACTTGTGTCGTCACATTGACAGGGCTTTTGAACGTGCCTTTGACGGGCGCGGCGTCCAGCGGTTTCAGGGTGCCCAGACCGGCGGCGGCCAGATCGCGGGCGATGCCGCGCACACCCGCGCAATCCGGACGGTTGGGCGTGAGGGAAATATCAATGACCGGATCGTCCAGACCGTAAATTTCCGTGAAGGGCGTGCCGACAGGCGTGTCTTCCGGCAGGTCGATAATGCCTTCATGGTTGTCGGACAGGCCCATTTCGCGCTCGGATACCAGCATGCCGTTGCTCTCCTGCCCGCGGATATTTCCTTTTTTCAGGGTCATGTCCGTGCCGGGAATATAAGACCCGGCAGGGGCGAAAATGCCTTTCATGCCTTGCCTCGCATTGGGCGCGCCGCAAACCACCTGCAGTTTTTCTTTGCCCGTATCGACAAGGCATACGCGCAGGCGGTCGGCATCGGGATGCTTTTCAGCGCTTTCGACATAAGCGACTTTAAAGGGGGCGAATTTTTCGCCGGGATTTTCAATCCCTTCCAGCTCCAGCCCGATGGCGGTCAGCTTGTCCGTTATTTCATCCAGAGATGCTTCCGTTTCCAGATGTTCCTTGAGCCAGCCTAATGTGAATTTCATATCCTGTTTCCCTGCATTGGTAAAAGATGTAGCGTGAAATCAAGCTTCACACCAAGGTTTTTATAAAACGCCTGCGCGGCAAAATTGGAGCGTTCCGCCAGCCAGTAAATGCGCGCCCAGTTTTGCGCGTTTCCGGTACAGGACAGCCTTGCCACAAGATGGCTGGCAAGACCCTGCCGCCGGCAATTTTCCAGTATATAAAGATCCTGCATGTAACAGGCGGGGGTAAGGCTGCCGGTGGTGGGGTGAAGGACATAGTGCAATATCCCGACGAGCTTTTCGTCTTTCCAGGCGCCCAGCGCAAAGACCTGTTCCTCCGGACTGCATATCCGCCTCCACGTTTCGGAGGTGACGTCCTGCGAAACCCGATGCAGACAGTTCGCCTTCCAGACCGGAAGCCAGTCAGGATAATCGGATTTTTGTAAGGGCCGGACTAGCTGGTGGCCCGGTTGGGGCGCTCCAGCGGGTTGAACCCGTAATGCTTCAGCCATCTTATATCACTTTCAAAAAAGGTTCTCAGGTCCGGAATGCCGTATTTGAGCATCGCCAGACGCTCAATACCCATGCCAAAAGCAAAGCCCTGATACTCTTCCGGGTCGATGCCGCAATTTTTGAGGACGTTCGGGTGCGTCATGCCGCAGCCCAGAATTTCCAGCCAGTCATCGCCGGCGCCTATTTTCAGGCCGCCGTCCTTACGGGAGCAGCCGATATCCATTTCCGCGCCCGGTTCCACAAAAGGAAAGAAAGACGGGCGGAACCGGACGGGCAGGTCGTCAATCTCGAAAAAAGCCCGCACGAAATCCATCAGGCAGCCTTTCAGGTGGCCCATATGTGTTTTTTTGTCAATCATCAGCCCTTCCATCTGGTGGAACATCGGCGTGTGGGTCATGTCGTAATCCGAGCGGTAGGTGCGGCCGAAACATACGATTTTGTGCGGCGGTTTGTTTGACGCCATATGCCGGATCTGTACGGAAGAGGTATGGGTGCGCAGCAGTTTCTTGGCTCTTTCTCCCTCTTCCTCGGGGTCTTCGGGCAGGAAAAACGTATCCTGCATTTCCCGCGCCGGGTGGCCGGGCGGAAAGTTCAGCGCCGTGAAATTATGCCAGTCATCTTCGATATCCGGCCCTTCGGCGACTTCAAAGCCCATTTCGGCAAAAATGGTGAGCATTTCCTCGATGGTCTGGCTGATCGGGTGGACGGCCCCTTTTTCTTCGGGCCGGACGGGCAGGCTGATATCAATCTTTTCGGTGGAAAGCCGCTGCGTCATTTCCTGACGTTTCAGGGCGTTTTCCTGTTTTTCGATCAGGGCGGCGATTTCGTCTTTGAGCTTGTTGAGTGCGGCGCCGGTGGATTTACGCTCTTCCGGGGCCATGCCGCCCAGTGTTTTCATAAGGTCCGTTATCCGGCCTTTCTTGCCCAGCGCCTTTACGCGGGCCTCTTCCAGGCTCTGGAGGTCGTTGGCTGCGCCGACCAGTCCGGCCAGTTCGTCTTTCAGCGCATTAATATTTTGTGTCATATCCGTCATTTTCTGTTTTCTTAATAAACAAACGCAGCCCTATGTCTTAAAGGGCTGCGCCGTTTGTTTCCAGTAAAAAAGTGCGTCAGGAGGCCCGCAAATCCCTCAGAGCGGCATAAAAGTCCCTCTGGGAGAGCATGCTGATGACTTCGCCATACTCGCCGACCACCGGAAGGTGCCTGAAATTGCCGTTTGTCATAAGTTCAACAGCTTTTGCCGTCGTGTCTTCGGGGGTCACGATATCAAGCTTCGAGGTCATGATATCTTCAAGAAAAATGCCGTCGGGGCTTATGTTTTTGGCCACAACGCGCCTCAATAAATCCCGTTCCGTCACGATGCCGCAGAGCATCTTGCCTTCCGTGACGATGACGGAGCCGACATTGCGTTTTTCCATTTCCCGGGCAGCCTCAAGAACCGTCGTTTTGATATCCATGGACAGGACTTCCATGTTTTTCTGAAAAGCCGGTACATCTTTAATTTTCATGGCATAAGCTCCTTTTTTATGGGGCGGGGTGTCTCAAGTCTTCTTCATTGTACTACAAAAGAATAAATTTATGATTGTAATTGTACCGATGACCTTTTTTTGTGCCACATGACCGAAAAAGCCCCCAAAACGGGGGCTTTTGGAAAAATTTTGAGCAATTGATGCCTATTTCAGTGCGGCCTGGGCGGCTTTCGCAATATCGGCAAAGGCGGCTTCATCGTGCACGGCGATATCGGCCAGCACTTTCCGGTCCAGCTCAATCCCTGCCTTTTTAAGGCCGTTCATCAGGACGGAGTAGGTCATGCCGTTCAGGCGGGCAGCGGCATTAATGCGCTGGATCCACAAGGCGCGGAAATTCCGTTTCTTTTGCTTGCGCCCGATATAGGCGTACTGCCCTGCTTTTTCGACTGCCTGCTTGGCGGTGCGGAAACAGTTCTTGCGGCGGCCAAAATACCCTTTGGCGGCTTTTTGAACGTTGCGGTGCCTTGCATGGGACGCCGGTCCCCCTTTCACGCGAGCCATTATTTGCCTCCTTCTGCTTTGGGAGCGGATTTTTTCTTCTTCCGCCCGTACGGAAGCCAGTTGCGCAGGATAATACGCGCGTCTGCGGCACTGAGGATAAAGGTGCCCTTGGCTTTACGTTTCATGGATTTGGGTTTGTTCATCATCATGTGGCTTGTGAAAGCGCCACCTGATTTGATTTTGCCTTTGGACGTCAGTTTAAAACGCTTCTTGGCAGAGCTTTTGGTCTTCATTTTCGGCATTTGATATCTCCTTGATATTCTTCATGTTTTGCGCGCAGGGCATGCCAGTTTCGGCCCGTACCGCAACGATTGAGAGGGTTATACAGCCTTAGGCTCCCGAAAATCAAGCAAAAATCAGGTATATTTCTCCAAAAACTGCCCAATATGAAAAAAGATCATTTTCCGGTGGCGCGGATCGGGCAGGCCGTGGCCTCCGTCCTGATAGGTCGTGATATCCAGCCGCCTTGCCTCCATGCCTTTGAGCAAATCAAGCTGTTCGACGGGCACAACGGTATCTTGCGCGCCATGCTGGATCAGGACCGGAATTTCCAGTTTTGGGAAAACAAAAGGCGGGGAATCAAGCATTTCCCCTATCATATGCATGCCGATTTTATTCCGGTCTATCATGATGAAATCTGCCGAACCGTCCGTTTTGAAGAGGTTTTCAGTGTCAAAATGCCGCTTCGCGTAATCCGGCAGATCGATCAACGGCCAGAAGAGCAAAAGCATCATGGTGTTATCGCCTGTTTTTTCAAGCGCCAGACGGGCGCCCAGTCCTTCGCCGACAAGGATGATGTTTTTATATCCCTTCTTTTTGGCCCAGTGCAGAACCAGATCGAAATCTTCCCGTGCGCGGGCAAGGGTGAAATGTTCCTGCCGCCCGCTGCTTTGCCCGCAGCCGCGAAAATCAAAGCGCAGGGAGGGCAGGCCGGACGTGTTGAACAAAAATTCCAGATCGCCGAAGAGATCGTCATGGGATTCCTTCGTCCCGGGGAAATGATGCGCCATGACGACAAGAGGGAGGTCGGTCTGGTCCGGCCTTATTTCCGTTGGCGGGCTAAGCAGGGCGGAAATATGGTCGTCTTCCGTTCCGGTGGAAATTTCGATCGGTTTTCTCATCGCTTCGCTTTTTTCTTTATTTCCCTTTATTTCTTTTGGGGGGTTCCTGTGAGGGCGTCGCATTCCCATGGAAAATCAATCCATGTGTCCTGCGAGACTTCCGTGACAAAAGTATCGGCGGTGCCTGCGGCGGCCGGTTTAAGGTAGATACAGGCAAAATGCGCGTTCGGGAGAATCTCCCGCGCCAGCTTGAACGTTTTTCCGGTGTCGGCCAGATCGTCAATCACCAGCCATCCTTTGCCGCCGTCTTCAAGGGAAGGTTCGTGCAGGAGTTTGGCTTTGCTCTGGTCTTTATAATCGTAAGAGGCAATGCAGAGAGTCTGGACCGTCAGGATATCTATTTCGCGGGCGACGATGCAGGCCGGCACCATGCCGCCGCGGGTGATGGCGACAACGCCTTTCCACGGCCCCTTATCCTGCAGCCGCCAGGCGAGGGCTTTGGCGTCCCGGTGCATTTCTTCCCAGGAGACAGGAAAATCTTTGCGGTAAGTTTCTTCCACCATAAGAGACAGGGTAACCGATAATGCGTTTTGATCCTAGGCTGAAAGTTTAGACGGCCGGCGCGTCCGTTTCGAACATGATACAGCTGTCCGTGCGCCAGAGACCGTTTTCATCCTGTATCAGCCTGAAAACGCCTTTCGTCGGGATTCCGTTTGCGCCGACAAACTGCATTTTTTGAAAAATGGCATCTCCCACCCGGCTCCTGTCCAGAAAACTATAAGAGAGATGGTCGGAGAGCGGCCCGCAAGTGTTTTTCATCACACGAAAGAACTGTTTTGGCGTCTTATACTTCGTGCGCGCCTTGTCCGATGCGTAGGAATAGGCCGCCTCAATATCGTGTTTGCGGAAGGCTTTCAATTCCGCCTTGAGCGTGTCCCTGATCCGGTCTGCGGCGGGATCCGCCATGGCGGCCTTCGGCGCTTCAAGCATGATTTCCATGCTTTGCGTCTTTTCTTCGGTTTCCGGTGCGGATTTCGCCGCGCCGGCCTGCGTCGAAGCGTTCATGCAAAGCAAAAGAGCCAGTGCGGCCATAAAGACAGCCTGTGTCTTAACGTTTTTATTTCCGACAAGAGTCATGACAATGCCCTCAAAACCACGTAACATCCCCTTTTTTGACGCGCGTGATCTCTCCTTAAAAAGAATGAAAATCCATGCCAGACTATTATAACCGACTGAAACTTAAGACACTCTTAACCGGATTGCTTCTTTGCCTGCTTTGTGCCGGAGATGCGCAGGCCCAGACCCGTTTGCAAGAGAGCGGGAAAAGCAGGATTTCCGCAGGGCTTCCGGCGCCCGTCGTGGTCGAGTTGTTTTCTTCCCAGGCCTGCACATTTTGTCCGCCCGCCGACCGTTTCATGGGAAGTCTGGCCAAACAAACCGGCCTGATCGCCCTGTCCTGCCATGTCGATTACTTTGATGTGAAGGACGGATCCCTTTCCAGGGAATTTTGCACCAAGCGGCAGACGGATTACCTGAAAATTCTGGACGTGCCGACGCATTATACGCCGCAAATGGTGGTCAACGGCCATATGGATGTGATCGGCTATGAAAGCGACAAAGTGCGCGCCGCCATCCTGAAAGCGCGCGCGGAAAAAATAGGGACCGTCAAAATTCTGGCGGGCGCAGACGGGGCTTACCGGTTCTCTTTACCGGAAAAGGATCTGGAAGGCCGGGACATACGTTTGTGGCAGGCGGTTTTCGACAAGCCGCATGAAATGACGATTACGGAAGGCGGCAATCTGGGCAAAAAGATGCGTTACTATAATGTCATCAGCCGCCTGAAGGATATCGGTCCCTGGACGGGCGCCGCCCTGACCCGGTCTGTTTACCCTTCTTTCCGGGAAGAAAATGCCGGGATGGCGATTTTTGCGCAGGACAGAAAAAACGGCCGGATCATTGCCGCCGGCGCGGTTTATACGCAGTAGGTCAGCCTGTATAGTCCCGCTTGTAGCGCGGGCCCAGAGAGGTCAGGATTTCATAGCCGATGGTGCCGGCGCGGGCGGCCAGATCATCCACGGTTTGATGCGGGCCAAGAATTTCGATCCAGTCCCCGGGCTGTGGCTTGATGTCCAGATGCCCGATCTCAATACTCACCAGATCCATGGACACCCGCCCGAGGACAGGGCAGGCTTTCCCTTTCCAGTAAAGCTGTGCTTTGCCGCTGGCGCTGCGCAGGAAGCCGTCTGCATAGCCCAGCGCAAGGGTGGCGGTCATTGTGTCTTTTTCGAAAACATGGGTGGCGCTGTAACCGACGGACTCTCCTTTCCGGACGTTGCGGGTTTGCAGGACGCGCGCTTCCAGCCGGACCACGGGCCGGACAGGATTGTTCGTTTCCGGCGTCGGGTTCCCGCCATAGAGCGCGTAGCCGGGCCGCAGGAGGTCGTAATGCCAGCTTTCGTTTCGGAACAGGCCGGAGGAGTTGGACAGGGATTTTTGCGCCTTGGGAAAATGCCGGGCGATTTCGGCAAAGCGGGCGGCCTGCTGCCCGTTTAAAGGATGGTCTTTTTCATCCGCGCAGGCAAAGTGACTCATCACAAGCCGGACATCCAGCCCCTCCAGCATGCTTGAATCTTCCAGAAGCGCGCGCGTTTCATCATCGCCAAGGCCCAGACGGTTCATGCCGGTATCGAAATGGATGGTTGCGGGAAGCTTTTTTTCCTTTTGGCGCGCCAGATTTTTCCAGCGCTCGATGTCGCCTGGAGAATTCAGGACAGGCTGGATGTTTTGAGAAAGATATTCTGCCTCGCTTCCATGAAACAACCCGCCCAGAACGAAAACGGAAATGCCGGAGTCTATCCGCCGGATTTGAAGCGCTTCATCCGGCGTGGCCACAAAGAATTTTTTACAGCCCTCTTTTTTCAGCCGTTCAAAAACAGGGGCCAGACCGACGCCGTAGGCATCGGCTTTGACAATGCCGGCCACTTCGGCGGATGCCCGCGCGCAAAAGAGCACATAGTTGGAGGCCAGAGCCGCCAGATCAATCGTGAGCCGTGCGCTATCAGCCATGATGCTGTGTATCCAGATCCCCGAAACGGGTAAGATTGGGTTCGAAGAAGAGTTTGACGATGCCGATGGGGCCGTGGCGCTGCTTGGCGATAATCACCTCGGCGATATTTGCCGTGTCGCCCAGATCCTGTTGCCACTGGGCGTAACGGTCATTGAATTTGACCTCGTCCTCCCCGCTTTTGCGCATGGGCTCTTCGCGGGAGAGATAATATTCCTGCCGGAAAATAAACATCACCACGTCGGAATCCTGTTCGATAGAGCCGGACTCCCGCAGGTCGGACAGCATGGGGCGCTTGTCTTCCCGTTGTTCCACAGCCCGCGAAAGCTGGGACAGGGCCAGAACCGGGATTTGCAGTTCTTTCGCAATCGCTTTCAGTCCCCGCGTAATTTCGGAGATTTCCAGCACGCGGTTGCTTTCCGACTGGCGCGAGCCGGAGCCGCGCAGGAGCTGAAGATAGTCAATAATCAAAAGCCCGAGGCCGTGCTGGCGTTTCAAACGCCGCGCCCGCGTGCGCAATGCGCCGATCGTTAAAGCCGGCGTGTCGTCAATATAAAGCGGAATCTGGCTGAGCTTCTGGCTGGCTTCGACAAAACGGCGGAAATCGCTTTCCTGTATATTCCCTTTTCGGATGGCGTCGCCGGAAATGCCCGACTGGTCCGCGAGTATCCGCGTGGCAAGCTGGTCCGAGGACATCTCCAGAGAGAAAAACCCGACGATGGCGCCCTCCTTTCCGCCGCTTTCCGCGTAAGCCCTGGCCGCGTTAAAGCCGATATTGACCGCGAGAGAGGTTTTCCCCATGGACGGCCGCGCGGCCAAAATCAGAAGGTCGGAGTCGTGAAGCCCGCCGAGTTTCTGGTCGAGATCGTTCAGCCCCGTGGTCGTGCCGGTGACATGGGTGTCCGATTGATAGGCTTTTTCGGCAATTTCAATAGCGGTGAGAACGGAATCGCGCAACGTCGAAAAACCGTTTTGTATCTGCCCCGTTTCGGCGAGCTGGAAGAGTTTGTTTTCCGCCGATTCAATGACGCCGATGGCATCGCGGTCCACGGTTTGTTCGTGGGCGTCATTCACAACGTCCTGCCCCAGAAGGATGAGTTCCCGCCGCAAATACAGATCGTAAATCGTATCGGCATAGTCTTTGGCATTGTTCATCAGAGGCACTTCGCTTGCCAGCTCCGCCAGATATTTCGCGCCGCCGACATCGCTTAACCCTTCGTCTTTTTCAAAAAATCCCTTGAGGGTGACGGGGGAGGCGTTTTGCCCGCGATCCACGATTTTGAGGATGGCGTCGTAAATGCGCTGGTGGGGCGGCTGGTAAAAATGTTCCGTGCGCAGAAAGTCGCTGACCCGTTCAAGATGGCGGTTATCAATAAGAAGCATGCCGAGCAGGCCCTGTTCTGCTTCCAGATTATGGGGAAGAATCCGGTATTCCGGCTCTTCGTCATGATTGATTCTGAGTTCTTCGACGTTCGACATGAGTTTTACCTGACAAAACTTTTCTATTTTCTATGTGTGATTCGGCAAAGGATATCAGACATTATAAAGGCCGCCTAGGTTCTACGGTCTGTGAATAACGGGGATAGCGGGGAGAAGGTAAAAAAACCCGCTTTGTTACAAGCGGGTTTTTGAATTCTTTTTGTAAAGAAAAACTTATTCGGCCTTGGCGTCTTCTGATTCAGACGCCTCCTCCGGCTGAGGAGCTTCTTCGGAATCTTCTTCGGCCCTGGCTTCGGCTTTTGCCGCTTTTTTGGCGGCTTTTTTCTGCGCCTTTTCGGCTTCAGCCGCTTCTTTGACAGCAGATTCCTCGGTTTTTTCCTTTTCCGCTTCCAGCGCGCTGTCCTCAAGCATTCTGGCTTTGGCTTCTTCTTCAGCCTTCGCCGCATTCTCAGCTTCGATTTCGGCCTGTTCGTCCGCAATCACGGCTTTACCGGTTTTGGCCTGTATCTTGGCTTCATCTTCGGAGCGGGCAATGTTGATGGTGATTTCGACTTTGACTTCCGGGTGCAAAGCGATGTCGACAGGGAAAATGCCGATCGTTTTCAGGTTCTGGTTCAACGCCACCATGCCGCGGGTCAGTGTTTCCTTTGTTGCTTCATTGACGGCCTCGGCAATGTCGCGGGCGGCCACAGAGCCGTAAAGATGCCCTGTTTCCGAAGCCTGGCGGATAATCGAGACCGTGAGTTTGTCCAGCGCCTTGGCCCGTTTTTCGGCGTCTTTTTTGCGCTCGGCATTTGCTTTTTCAAGGGCGTCTTTTTGCGTCTCGAAATAAGCAATATTGTCCTTCGTGGCGCGAAGCGCCTTGCTTTGCGGCAGAAGGTAGTTGCGCGCATAGCCCGGCTTTACATTCACGACATCTCCCATCGCGCCGAGTTTTTCAATGCGCTCCAATAAAATAACTTGTGTTGCCATCGTTAAAAATCCTTTCTTCTTTTCTTCCTGCGGCCTTACAGGTCGCGTCTGCCGCCATAAGAACTGCCGCCGGGGCTGCCGTAACTGCTGCCGCTGCCTTCTCCATCCTGACGGACATAGGAAAGCAGGGCCATGTAACGGGCGCGTTTAATCGCCTGCGCCAGTTTGCGCTGTTTCTTTTGGGACACCGACGTGATGCGGCTCGGGACGATTTTCCCCCGTTCCGAAATGTAACGGCTGAGCGTTTTGATGTCTTTCCAGTCAATGGCCTGCGCTTTCGGGCCGGAAAAAGGGCATGATTTTTTACGTCTGAAAAACGGTTTTTTAACCGTGGGAGCATCTGCTGCGGACATTATGCGGCCTCCTGTTGCGTGTCTGTTTCATCTCTGTCTCTATCTTTTCCGCCGCCTAAAATGACGGAAGGGCCACTGGAGAGTTCGTCTTCACGAATGCTCATATAGCGCAGGACGTCTTCATTGAGACGCAAGGTCCGCTCCAGTTCGGCAACGGCCTGGGCCGGCGCATCGCTTTCGATCAGGACGTAGTGCCCTTTCCGGTTTTTCTTGATGCGGTAGGCGAGGGTCCGGAGTCCCCAATGTTCCGTTTTGTGGATTTTACCTTTTCCATCGGTGATGATTTTTTCGGCGGCGCTTGTCAGGTCCTTGACCTGCGCATCGCTTAAGTCCTGCCGTGCGATAAACACGGTTTCATAGTAAGGCATCTGTTATCTCCTCTTGAGTTTTAGCCGGCCATTTAGCCCTGGATTATGCCGGCGAGGTTCATATTGAGGCGCGTTATACCCCTACAAAGGCAACCGAATCAAGGAAAAACGACATCGCCAGATAAAACCCGCTCCGGTCTTTTACGGCCGGAGCGGGCTTTCCCAGGAATAAGGATGAAAAAACTTTTACTTTCTACTTCAAACGACCTCAATGCACGCAACCCGGGAAACCTACCTGGCGCAGCGTGCCTTGTTATTGTTACTGCTCCTTTTCAGGCAATTCGCCATGAAGAGCGACCACGGCGTCTTGCAACTCCGGCTTGCTTCACGGTGTGAAGCCTTGCGCAGTATTTTACAAAGCTGTTCGTAGGTCAGCTCCGGATCGTCCAGGGCCGCCTGAAAGTCCGACAGAGACTGCGAACTGGCGTATTCGGCATAATCGGCGTTCAAAGGACTCGTTTCACAGCTAAGCATGTAGGCATAACCCGTTTCTTCGAGCACATGTCGTACAATCTTGTTTTCTCCAGAACTCACTATCAGCGCCTCCTTTCAGGGGGTATCCGTTTTACAAATGAGCCCTCTATCCTTCCGCATCTCTCCCACGTCACGAGCCACACCGAAAAAAAACGCCCGAAGCCGTGGCCGGAACTAAAACCATAAGAAAACTGTTTTTGTTCCATTACTAACTATCCGTATGTTTCAAAGACTACCCTATTTTTGAAAGAAAATGTACTTTTTTCTGCGTTGCGGCGCATTATTCCGAAAGAGCTTATATACTGCGGATTTTATCCTAAGAACTTGACGCATAAAGACTTTCCCCCCATTCTGGCGCACAGGTTTTATCCATATAACTTGTGCATCAGGTCAAAAATATGAATCGTTCGTTTGTTTTTCCGGGTCAGGGGTCCCAGTTTGTCGGAATGGGAAAGGATCTGGCCGAATCATTTGGGGCCGCGAAAGAAACATTTCAGGAGGTCGATGACGCGCTGGGCCAGAATCTCTCCGCCCTGATGTTCGACGGGCCGGAAGAGGACCTGAACCTGACGGAAAATACGCAGGCGGCGCTGATGGCCGTGTCTATGGCGGTGGTCAATGTCCTGACCCGTGAAGGCGGGATTGAAATGGATAAGGCGGTGAAGTTTGTGGCCGGGCATTCTCTGGGAGAATATTCGGCCCTGACGGCGGCCGGGGCTCTGGAGCTTTCGCAAACGGCGAAATTGCTCAAGCTGCGCGGGCAGGCGATGCAGCGCGCGGTGCCGGTTGGCGCCGGCTCCATGGCGGCCATTCTCGGACTGGATTTGCCGGATGTGCAGACAATCGCGGAAAAAGCGTCGGCGCAGGCTGGGCCGGACCTCATATGCGAATCGGCCAATGACAATTCCGTGGGGCAGGTCGTGGTGTCGGGCCACGCAGCCGCCGTGCAGGTCGCCGTGGATATGGCCTCCGAAGCGGGAGCCAAACGCGCGGTGATTTTGCCGGTGAGCGCGCCGTTTCACTGCGCCCTGATGGGCCCGGCGGCCAGGGAAATGGAAGAGGCGCTGGCGGGGGCGGAGATTAAAAGCCCCTGCGTGCCTGTCGTAGCCAATGTCGTTGCCCGGGGGGTTACGGACCCGGAAGACATCCGCCGCTTGCTGGTGGAGCAAATCACGGGCATGGTGCGCTGGCGCGAGTCGGTGATCTGGATGAAAGATCAGGGCGTGACCGAAATGATCGAACTGGGCGCAGGAAAAGTTCTCTCGGGTCTCGCCCGCCGGATTGACAAGGACATCGAAACATCTTCTGTTGGAACGCCGGAACAGGTGAAAGAGCTTATTAAGAAACTTAAGTGATTTTTTTAAAAGCAAAGGGCGCAAAGTTGTGCAAAGAGGCATGAGCGAAGAACAAAATATTATTGAAGCGGACAGGGATGAAGAATTCAGGACGCTTGTTTTATCTCGCCTGACTGAAAATAATCTGGGGCAGGAACTCTACCGTCCTCCGGAAAAATTTGATTTAAAAGTAACGCAGGGCGATGAGATTATTGCCGGGCTTTGTGCGAAATGCCGGGGGAGGTGGTTGTACGTTGAACTCTTGTGGGTAGACGAAAACAACAGAAATAAAGGGCTGGGAACGAAACTTCTGGATAGGGCCCTGCAAAAAGGCCGGGAAAACGGGTGTCACAGCGCCTTTGTGGATACGTATGAATGGGAAGCACCGGAATTTTATAAAAAACATGGATTTGAAGTTACTCAGGTTTTGAATAATATTTTCGGCGAGTTTTCCCGTTATCATTTAAGCAAAAAATTGACATAGAAATTTTGCGTTTAAAAAACAAAAGAGGAAAATAAATGTTCGATTTAACGGGAAAGACAGCATTAATCACGGGCGCGACAGGCGGGATCGGCGGCAGCATTGCCGCAGCGCTGCATGCGCAGGGCGCAACCGTCGGCATCACGGGCCGGAACAGGGACAAGCTCGATTTGCTGGCGGGGCAATTGAAGGAACGCGTTTATGTTTTCGCCGCGGATTTGTCGGACACGGATGCGATTTCCGCGCTGGTCAAAGAGGCTGAAGAGGCCATGGGGCAGATCGACATTCTCGTGAATAACGCGGGCCTGACCCGCGACAACCTTTCCATGCGGATGAAAGACGAGGAATGGCAGGAGGTTCTGGATGTAAACCTGACCGCGCCCTTCAAGCTGGCCCGCAGCGTTCAGCGCGGCATGATGAAGCGCCGCTTTGGCCGTATCATCAATATTTCCTCCGTTGTCGGGACGACCGGGAATCCGGGCCAGTGCAATTACGTGGCCTCCAAAGCGGGCATGAGCGGCTGGACCAAATCCATGGGCATGGAGATTGCTTCCCGCGGCATTACGGTGAACTGCATCGCGCCGGGCTTTATTTCTACGGCCATGACCGAGGCGCTCACGCCCGATCAAAAAGAAAAAATCAATGCCACGATTCCGATGGGCCGCATGGGGTCTGCGGACGATATTGCGGCGGCGGCGGTGTATCTGGCCAGTGAGGAAGCCGCCTATGTCACCGGCGCCACGATTCACGTCAATGGCGGCATGGCGATGGTGTAGGTTTTGCCTGTCATCCCTCGACTTCGCTCGGGATGACGTATAAGAAATTTTCATGAATAATTTCGATCTCATCATTTTCGATTGCGACGGCACGCTGGTCGACAGCGAATATCTGAACAATAAAGCCCTGAGCGACCTGCTGTGCGAATACGGCCTGCCGCAATATGACGTGGCGTATGCGCTCGAAAATTTTGTCGGCAAAACGGTCAGCAATATCCTGCTGATGATTCAGATGGAAACGGGCTTTTCTTTTCCAAAAGATACGGTGTCGCGCTATATCGAAAACGCCAGGCGTCTTCAAAAAACCCATTTAAAACCGATTCCCGATGCCATGGAGGTCGTCAAAAACTGTGCGCGGCATTTAAAGGTGTGTGTCGGGTCGAACGGAGAGCGCAGCAATGTGCTGGAGTCTCTTCGGCTCACAGGGTTTTTGGACGTCTTTTCCGACGAAACGGTTTTTACCAAAGTTCAGGTGCCAAACGGCAAGCCGGCGCCGGATTTGTTTTTATTTGCCGCCGGTAAAATGGGCGCCGCGCCGCGGCGTTGTCTCGTGATTGAAGACAGCGAAAGCGGCGTCATCGCAGGCAAGGAAGCCGGAATGGATGTCTGGGGCTTTACAGGGGTTTGTCCTGATAAAAAACGGGCGGAAATTTCTCTCAAAAATGCCGGTGCGGACCGGGTGATCGAACATCTTATCCACATCCCTTCTCTCCTAGGTATTTGATAAAAAAGGAAAAAATCACATTCTTGTCCCGGTGACACAAAAGGACTTGATTTCGCACGCCCGCTTGGTAAAGTCCGACCCGATTTTGAGTGAATAACAAACAAAGGTAAGGGGAACGCGATGAGCGACATTGCAGACCGGGTAAAAAAGATTGTTGTCGAACACCTTGGTGTTGACGAAGATAAGGTTCAGGAAGGCGCAAGCTTCATTGATGATCTGGGCGCGGATTCTCTGGACACAGTAGAGCTGGTCATGGCTTTCGAAGAGGAGTTCAAAGTTGAGATTCCGGATGACGCCGCTGAAAAAATCCAGACGGTCGGCGATGCTGTAAACTTCATCAAAGAAAACGCTGCCGAGTAGTTCGGTTTGTTTTTATATCTATTTAAGCGGCGGCACTTCCATGCCGCCCTTATTTTATCTAGGATACGGATGATATGAGACGAGTCGTTGTGACAGGAATGGGTATGGTGTCTCCGCTGGGCGTGGGGGTTCGGCGCAACTGGGACTCCATTACGGCAGGCCGGAGCGGTATTCGCAAGATCGACCATTTTGACGCTTCCGCCATGGCCTCGCAAGTGGCGGGGCTGATTCCAAAGACGGAAGACGAAAATCCGCAAGACGGAGCTTTCAACGTTAATTTATATGTGCCGCCGAAAGAACAGCGCAAAATCGACCCTTTCATTTCCTACGGTCTGGCCGCCGCCGCCGAGGCCGTTGAAGAATCCGGCTGGGTGCCGCAAAGCGACGAGGAGCGGGAGCGCACCGGCGTTTTGATCGGTTCCGGTATCGGCGGCCTGACGGCCATGTATGAAAGTTCCATTACGCTGAAGGAACGCGGGCCACGGCGTTTGTCTCCTTTTTGCATTCCCTCGATGCTGATTAATCTGGCCTCGGGCCATGTGTCCATCAAATACGGTTTTAAGGGGCCGAACCATTCGGTTGTGACGGCCTGTGCGACAGGCACGCACGCTATCGGGGATTCGGCGCGCCTGATTATGCTGGGCGATGCCGATGTGATGGTGGCCGGCGGCGCGGAGGCTGCCGTAACGCCTTTGGGCGTCGCAGGTTTTGCGGCGGCGCGGGCTTTGTCAACGTCTTACAACGAATCGCCGCAACAGGCCTGCCGTCCTTTCGATGAAGGGCGGGACGGGTTTGTGATTGCGGAAGGCTCCGGCGTGGTGGTTCTCGAAGAATACGAGCACGCGAAAAAACGCGGCGCAAAAATTTATGCCGAAGTGATCGGCTATGGCCTGTCCGGCGACGCCTATCATATCACCTCTCCGGCGGAAGACGGAGACGGGGGATATCGCGCCATGCGGGCGGCGCTTAAAAATGCCGGGATTTCGGCGTCCGAAATCGATTATATCAACGCGCACGGGACTTCGACCCCCGTCGGGGACGGGATCGAATGCACGGCGGTGAAACGTTTGTTCGGCAGCGATATCGCGGGCGTGTCCATGTCCTCGACCAAGTCCGCCATCGGGCATTTGCTCGGCGCCGCAGGCGCAGTCGAGGCTATTTACGCCGTGAAGGCGCTGGAGAGCGGGATCATGCCGCCGACCCTCAATCTGGAGACAGTGTCGGAAGCCTGTCAGGGGATTGATCTGGTGCCGAAGGTGGCAAAGGAAAAAGCGCTCAAAACCGTTCTGTCCAATTCCTTCGGGTTTGGCGGCACGAATGCGTCTTTAATCCTCCGGGCTGTTTCATAGACATGCCGGGCAGGCCGCATTTCTTTCTTTCCGTTTTAAGTTTTTTGCTTTTGGGTGCGGCGGGGCTGGCCGCCGGCGTGGGATATGGCGCCTACCTTTATCTGTCTCCCGGTCCGCTGGAAGCGCCGCAGCTTGTTTTGATCGAGCGGGGCAGCGGCGTGTCTAAAATTTCTCAAACGCTGGAAGATCAAAATGTCATAACACACGCGCTGCTGTTTAAAGTCGCCGCGCGCCTGACCGGATTGCACGGCAGTCTCAAGGCCGGAGAATATCAGTTCCCCGCGGGCGTTTCGGTGGCGGACGCCTTGCTCATGCTGCATGAGGGAGACGTTTACGACCGGAAAGTAACCATTCCGGAAGGGCTGACCAGTTATCAGATCGTGCAGATTTTGGCAGGAGTGGACGAACTGCAGGGGGAGGTGCCGGACATCCCGCCGGAAGGCTCCCTGCTGCCGGAGACTTACCGGTTTGTCACGGGCGATACGAAAGCCGGAAAACTGCGCGAAATGCAAAGCGCGATGGACGCCGTTCTGGCGGAGCTGTGGCCTGCACGGGCGGAAGGCCTTCCTTTCGAGACAAAAGAGCAGGCGCTCGTTCTGGCCTCTATCGTGGAAAAGGAAACGGCGGTTCCGTCCGAGCGGGCGCGGATCGCGGGGGTTTTTGTGAACCGTTTGAAACGCGGCATTCCGCTGCAGACCGATCCTAGCGTGATTTACGCTTTGACTCAGGGGAAAGTGAAAAACGAAGGGCAGGGGCCGCTGGGGCGGCGGCTGCTTTTGAAAGATTTAAAAACAGACTCGCCTTATAATACGTACAGATATGCGGGCCTGCCGCCGGGGCCGATTGCCAATCCGGGCCGGGCTTCGCTTGAGGCGACGCTTCATCCCGAAGCGCATGAGTATGTTTATTTTGTCGCGGACGGCACGGGCGGGCATGTCTTTGCGAAAAGTCTGGCCGAGCATAACCGAAACGTTCTCAAATGGCGTAAAATCCGCCGGAACAGGTAAGGGGCGAATATAAGGATGGATGTGTTCACATGTGCGGCATAGCAGGATTTTACAGCTTCGGTGCGCCGGAACGTCAGGACATGCGGCGCGCCTGCAAGGCGATGACGGACGCCATCGCCCATCGCGGCCCGGACGATTCCGATGTCTGGCAGGACCCGGATGTGCCGTTGGCTTTGGGGCACCGGAGGCTGTCGATCATTGACCTGTCTGCCGGCGGGCACCAGCCCATGGCCTCTCATACGGGCCGCTTTGTCATTGTCTTCAACGGCGAAATTTATAACTACCGCAGCCTTCAGGCGGATCTGGAGGCGGCGGGCCGTGCCTTTCAAAGCCGCAGCGATACGGAAGTCATGCTCGGCGCTTTCGAGCAGTGGGGCGTCAACCGGACCCTGCAAAAGCTGGAGGGCATGTTCGCCTTCGCGCTCTGGGACCGGCAGGAGCGCAAGCTTCATCTGGTGCGGGACCGCTTCGGAAAAAAACCGCTTTATGTGGGATGGGGGAAAGAGAGCCTTCTTTTTGCCTCTGAACTGAAAGCCTTTCATGCCCATTCGGATTTTACGCCGGAAATCAGCCGCGACGTCCTGGCCCTTTATATGCGCTACGGCTATGTTTGCGCGCCGCACTGCATTTTTGAAGGCGTGTGGCAGCTTCTTCCGGGCGCGCGGATGACTCTGGATATGGAGTCCCTTCCATCCCGGCAGGACCTGAAAGGCAGGATGGAGGTTTACTGGTATTTGCCGGATATCGTCGAGGCGGCAAAAGCGCATCCGAATGTCAAGCCTGCGTCCGAATGCATAGAAGAGTTTGAAGAGATGTTTCGGGAGGCGACGTATCAGCGCATGATCTCGGATGTCCCTCTGGGCGCTTTTCTGTCGGGCGGCATAGATTCCTCCGCTGTGGTCGCCATGATGCAAAGCGGCTCCGGACAGCCGGTCAAAACCTTTTCCATCGGGTTTGAAGAGGCCGGGTATAACGAAGCCGTCCATGCCGAAAGGATCGCCCGGCACCTTGGCACGCAGCACCGTGAATTTTACGTGACGGCGCAGGATGCGCTGGACGTCATTCCGAAACTGCCGGATATTTATGACGAGCCTTTTGCGGACCCCTCCCAGATTCCGACATATCTTATCAGCAAGCTGGCGCGGGAAGAGGTCAGCGTGGCGCTCACCGGCGATGGAGGAGACGAAATCCTGGGCGGCTATCAGCGCCATACCCATATTCCGGCCGTGTGGGAAAAAATCGGCTGGATGCCTTATCCGCTTCGCCGTGCGGCCGGGGCGCTGGTCCGCGCCGTTCCCGCAGGCGTTTACGACTCTCTTTATGCCGGTTATCCGCAATTCGGACGGCGGATGCACCGGCTGGCCCGCTTGACCGGCCTGAAAACGCCGGAGGATGTTTACGCCTATCTGGTCGGGGCGTGGCCCAATCCGGAAGAAGTGGTGACGGGCGGAAAGGTGCCTTCTATTCCCCTGAACGAGCCGGCATGGCAGCCGCAGGGGCTGTCTTTTGCCGAAAGGATGATGTACGGCGATACGCTGTCCTACCGGCCCAACGACCTGATGGTGAAATCCGACCGGGCTTCCATGGCCGTGGCGCTGGAATTGCGCGCCCCGCTTATGGATCATAAATTGTGCGAATATGCATGGCGCCTGCCGCATGATATGAAGGTGCGGGGGATGAACGGGAAATGGCTTCTCCGGCAAGTGCTCAAACGTCATGTGCCCGAAGAGCTGTTCGAGCGCCCGAAAATGGGCTTTGGCATTCCGGTGAGCGAGTGGCTGCGCGGGCCGCTTAAAAACTGGGGGGCGGGGCTGCTGGACAAAAAGAAGCTGGAGGATCAGGGGTTTTTAAATGCCGGGATTGTCGGGGACGCATGGGAAAAACATCAAAAGGGCGTCACGGTCGATGCCAATTCGATGCATCTTTGGTCGGTTTTGATGTTTCAGGCCTGGTATGAACGCTGGATGGTGAAAGGCAAAAAATGAAAATCGCAATTACAGGGGCCGCCGGATTTATCGGCGCCAGATTGAAGGCAGGGCTTGAAGCGGAAGGCCATGACGTCGCCGGTCTGGATCTGGCGGGAAAGACGCCCGTCGATATCGAGGATCGGGACGCCCTTGTGAGCGCCTGCGCAGGGTGCGGGGCGATTTATCATCTGGCCGCCGCGCACCGGGACGATATTTTCCCGCGCACGCGTTATTACGACGTGAATGTTCAGGGCACAAAAAACGTTATTCATGCGGCGGAAAAAAATAATATTTCTAAAATTATCTTTACCAGCAGTTTTGCTGTTTACGGGCTGGACGCGAAAACGCCGGATGAAAACAGCGCGCCTGCGCCGTTTAACGATTACGGCAAGAGCAAGCTGGAAGCCGAAGACGCGTTAAAAGACTGGGCGGCGCAGGACCCGGCGCGCAGCCTGACGATCGTGCGGCCTGTCGTGGTGTTCGGGGAAGGCAATCGCGGAAATGTTTACACGCTCATTCGCCAGATTTCGGCCGGAAAATTCGTGATGATCGGCCAAGGAGAAAACAGGAAGTCGATGGCCTATGTTGAGAATGTTGCCGCCTTTTTAAAATTCTGCCTGCATGAAAAACCGGGCGTGCAGATTTACAACTATGCGGACAAGCCCGATTACAGAACAAAAGAGCTAACGGATGTCGTTTATGCGGCGCTGGGCAAAAAGAAGAGCGCCTTGCGCCTTCCTTATGCCCTTGGGATGCTGGCGGGCTATACGTTTGACGTTCTGGCGCGCATCACCGGAAAATCTTTTCCGGTCAGCGCGGTGCGCGTCCGGAAATTCTGCGCCGATACGACAAGCGCGGCGGAAAAATGCCGCGCGGCCGGATTCAAGCCGGAATTTTCTCTGGAAGACGGAATCGCCCGTATGATTGCGCATGACTTCTAACCCGACATTTTTAATGGTGATTAACGATATGGCCTGGTTCTGGTCGCATCGTCTGCCGCTGGCAAAAGCCGTTCAGGGGGAAGGTTTTACCCTTCATCTTGCGGCGGCGGCGGCCGGGTCCGACCTGAGGGTAAAAGAGGCGGGAGTGATTCCCCATGACCTTCCGGCCTCCGCCCGCGGGGTAAACATGTTTAAACATCTGGCAATTGTCCTGGGCATCGCAAAGACCATTCGCTGTGTCAGGCCGGATATCATCCATGCGATGACCGTTCGCTACGCGCTTTACACGGCGCTGGCGGCGCGTATGGCGGGCGGGAAGGAACCGCTCGTGTTTACGATTGCAGGGCTGGGGACGCTTTTTACGCATAAGACGCTGAAAAGCCGTTTGATCCGGCTGGGCGTTTTACCTCTCCTGCGTTTTGCTTTTTCACGGGAAAATGTTTTCCTGATTTTTCAAAACAGAGATGACCGGCGCCTTATTTTAGAGGCGGGCATTGTTCGTGAAGACCGGACAGAAGTCATCCGCGGCAGCGGTGTTAACCTGTCGGAATTCCCGTTTTCGCAGGAAGAAGAGGAAACGGACGCGCCGCCAAAAATCCTGTTTGCCTCCCGTCTCTTAAAGGAAAAAGGGATCTGTGATTTTGTAGAAGCCGCCCGCCTTCTGAAGGCCGGAGGCGTCGCTGCCCGTTTTCAGGTGGCGGGGAGTGTCGATGCCGGAAATCCCCATTCGATTGCCCGCGCAGAAATCGAAGGCTGGGAAAAAGAGGGGCTGATCGAATGGCTGGGCCAGTGCCGCGACATGCCGGAAACCCTGCGCGCCAGTACGATGGTCGTCCTGCCCTCTTATTACGGGGAGGGGGTGCCGAAGGTTCTGCTGGAGGCTGCGGCAACCGGCCGTGCGATCATTACCTGCGATATGCCCGGCTGCCGCGAGGCGGTGGAGCAGGACGTGAACGGCCTTCTTGTGCCGCCCAAAGACCCTGAAAGCCTGGCGGCGGCCATTGCGCGTTTACTGGATGATTCGGTGTTGCGGAAAAAATTGGGCGTAGCGGGCCGCCGGCGGGTGGAGGAGGATTTCAATGTGGAAAGCGTGAATGCGCAGACTCTTGCCGTTTATCATCGTGTTCTATAGCTCCATGCACGCGTATGGGATTTTTTCCTTTTTTGAATGTATTAACTCTCTTTTAAAGGGTATACTGTAAAAAGTATGCAGCTTGTGATTGTATTTTTTTAAAGGGAGATTTTTTGCCGTGGTAGATGTGGGGAACCGTCCGAAAGTTTTGGTCATTGATGACGATGAAACGCTTCTCGAAATTGTAAAGGCCAATTTAAACGCTGTCGGGCTTAGCGTCCTGTGTGCGTATGACGGCGAAGAAGGGCTGGAAATGGCTCGTGCGGCGCAGCCGGGGGTGATCCTGCTGGATCGGCAAATGCCGGGCCTGGACGGCAATGAAGTCCTTGAAACCCTGAAAGAGGAAGCGGTAACGAAGGATATTCCTGTTGTAATGCTCACGGCAACCAACAAGGCGGACGAAATTGTCGGAAGCCTGTGCCTTGGCGCGGAAGACTATATTGTCAAACCCTTTGAAATGGATGATTTTCGTGTGCGCGTGAAAAAGGCTTTGGGCCTTGTGGAGTCCCTTTCTCCCGTCTTATCCGTTGTCGGGGACGATTCTCCGGAGGAAAGGGAAGAAAACGCCTTATAAGCGCGGCGTTTTAATCCGTAAAATGCTCTTTCCAGAGGGACTCTATTTTCTGGCTGAGCTGGGCAGGGTTGAAAGGCTTCTCAATGGAGCCAATGATTGCGGCATTTCCAAGATTGCGGAAAGTCTGTCTGTCTTCGCGTCCGGTGATGAAAATGACGGGAACGGTTTGCAGGGCTTTTGTGCGTTGTAATATTTTCAGCACGTCCGGCCCGTCCATATCCGGCATGTAATAATCCATCAGGATTAAATCGGGGCCAAAGGCCGCCGCCTTAAAAATCGCGTCTTTTCCGCTCGAACAGCTTAAAAGAGTGTGCTTGCTGCCTTGTGTCAACGCGATGCGGGCGATTTTCTGCACAAGGGCATCATCTTCAACATGCATGATGCGTTTGGGGAAGGGTGTGTTCATGAAGCTTTAATGCGTCCCGGATTCCAGAAAAACCCATGCGGAAGAAAGCGCTTCCCGCATTTTTTGCACCAAAGCGGCCAAATCCTCCGCCGGTTTTCCTTCTCTGGCGCCAAATTCAATCTCTTTGGCCAGATTGCTTACATGTTTTAACCCGAGATAGCCGCTGGAAGACTTCAGTTTGTGGGCCGCTCTGGAGGTTGCATCCAGATCGTCATTTGAAAAATGCGTTTGAAGGGCCGCAAAATCTTCTTTTGAATTGCTTAAAAACGTTTCGGTAATTTTTTGAAGCGCCGGGCCGACCGCATTTTTCAGGTCGTTGTAAGCGTTTTCGTCAAATTCGTTTTCCGGAAGAGATATCATCGTTTATAGGAGTGTTTGTATCGGGGTTTTTGGACAAAAGAACAGGCTTGGACTATACAGGATTTCCCTATGTTTTTCGAGCGATAAAGACGTTTTCCCTGCGATAGCATGGTTTTTTGTTTTTTAGGAAATCGGAAAAGGAGGAACGGCTTCTAAAGCCGTTCAAATGCTGCTATAAACGCCCCGGATATCAGGTTTTAATATGTTCGCTCCAAGGAAAAACGGCAGGCCAGATGAACGATCTTCCCCATAAACTTTTAAGCCACCCAAAGGCCTTGTGTCATATGGTCCGGCGGATTGCGCTGGAAGCGGGAGAGCTGACCCTCGAATATTTTGACGAAGGCGGATATCAGGGGGCGGATGTCAAAGGCGACGGTTCGCCTGTAACCCTGGCGGACCAAAAGGCCGAAGACTTCATCGAAAAAGCCCTGAGAGACATTTTGCCCGGCGTGCCGATCATCGGGGAGGAGGCCGTGGCGGCAGGGCAGAGGCCCGATCTTTCGAACGCGGCCTATTTCTGGCTGGTGGACCCGCTCGACGGGACAAAGGAATTCATTTCCGGCAGCGGCGATTACACGGTCAATATCGCCCTGATTCATAAGGGTGTGCCCGTTCTTGGCGTGGTCTATGCGCCCGTTCCCGGGGAGCTTTATGCCGCATATGGAGACGGGACGGCCATTCGCTGGATGGAAGACACGGGCAAGGAAAAGCAGATTTCCGTGCGGCCTCCGCCGAAAGAGGGTCTGGTGATCGTCTCCAGCAAATCGCACGGAAGCGGTGAAAAGCTGGATAAATTCCTGTCGGGCTATAAGGTGCGCAAAGTAATCAAGCGCGGCAGTTCGCTTAAAATCTGCGCCGTGGCGGCGGGGAAGGCGGATATGTATCCGCGCTTCGGGCCGACCTGCGAATGGGATACGGCGGCGGGCCATGCGGTGCTGCTGGGCGCGGGAGGGAAAATGACGGATATAAAAGGGCGGCCCTTGGCCTATGGCGGCGCGGACCCGAAATTTCTAAACCCTGAATTTATTGCGAAAAGCGGATATCTGGATTGATGGATCAGGAAACGGAAAATCTCATTCGAAAATATGACCGGCCTGTGCCGCGTTATACAAGCTATCCGACGGCGGTACAGTTTGAAGAAAATTTTTCGCAGGAAGACTACGTTCAAATTCTGGCGGGGCTGGATAAAAAAGAGCCTGTCTCCCTTTATCTCCATATCCCGTTTTGTCACATCCTTTGCCATTATTGCGGCTGCCATACGCAGGTCGTGAATTCCTACAAGCCGATGGAAGCCTATCTCCGGACGCTTTATCAGGAAATTGAGATGATCGGAAAGGCCCTGTCTGCGTCGGTTCCGGTTGCCTGCATTCATTTTGGCGGCGGCTCTCCGAACTTCCTGACGCCGGAGGATTTTAAAAAACTGATTGCAAAGCTGGGGTCTGTTTTTGCGCTGTCCGAAGCGACGGACATTGCCATGGAAATGGATCCGCGGCTTTTAACGGAAGAAAAAATCGCGGGCTATGTTTCCGGCGGCGTGAACCGTGTCAGCTTCGGCGTGCAGGATTTTAATCCGGAGGTTCAGGAGGCGGTGAACCGTGTTCAGCCTTTCGAAAAGGTGGCTGAATGTACGCGCGCTTTTCGGGCGGGCGGCATGCGCAGCATCAATTTTGACATGATGTACGGCCTGCCGCTGCAAACAATTTCAAGCATTGAAAAGAGCATGGATCAGGCGGTGTCTTTGGAACCGGACCGCTTTGCCGTTTTTGCGTACGCGCATGTGCCGTGGATGAAAAAGCATCAGAAAATTCTGGAAAAATACGGTTTTCCCGAAGGGCTGGAGCGCTTTGAGATGAACGAGGCAATTAAAAGGAAACTGGAGTCGGCGGGCTACCGGGCGATCGGCATAGATCATTTTGCGCGGGAAGAAGATTCGCTTTATCAGGCGTTAAAGGCCGGGAAGCTTCACCGGAATTTCCAAGGCTACACGGATGAAAAATGCGACACCATTATCGGGATGGGCGTGTCTTCGATCAGCAGTTTTGCCCGTTTTTATGTGCAGAATGTCACGGGGGCAGCGGCTTATCAAAAGGCGCTGGCCGGCGGCAGCCTGCCGGTTGCGCGGGGCTGCCGCGCTACGCAGGACGATCTGGCGCGCCGCGCCGCCATTGAACAGGTCATGTGCAATTTTGAAGCGGATTTTGGCGCGTTCCCGGATGTGCCGGAAAAACTTGCGGCGTTGGAAAAAGACGGCCTGATTGAAATTGCAGGAAACCGTTTAAAGGTCACGGAAAAGGGACGGCCTTTTACGCGCGTTGTCGCGTGCGCGTTTGACGCTTATTTTAAAGCCGTCGAGGGACGCCATGCCCGCGCTGTTTGAGGCTCCTGTTCTGGCGCGGGGCTTTCGCCCGTTTTTTTTGCTGGGCGCGCTTTATGCAAGCTTTAGTATTTTTGTCTGGAGCGGTTTTTATGCCGGATGGACGGCGCCTCTTTCCGTTTTTTCCGACCCGGTTTTCTGGCACGCCCATGAAATGGTCTACGGGTTCGTTATGGCGATTGTCGCCGGTTTTTTGCTGACGGCGGTGGCCAACTGGACGGGCGGCGCGCCGGCGCGCCAGATTCATCTGGCGGCTTTATGCCTCCTTTGGCTGGCGGGCCGCCTGGCCGTCAATACGGATATTTTGCCTTTGGCAACGGCGGCAGTGGTGGATTGCGCCTTCCTGCCCGCTTTGGCCGTGAGTTTGGCCATTCCTCTTTTGCGCAGCCGGAGCAGGCGCAATTTCGTTTTTCTGGGGCTGCTGAGCCTTCTTTTCGCCTGCAATGCGGCGTTTTATCTCACGGAAAATATGACGGCGCTTTATGTCGCGTTGCTGGTTGTTTTGAGTATGATCTCCCTGATCGGCGGGCGGGTGATCCCGGCCTTTACCGTGGCGGCGTTGCGCCGCAGCGGCCGGGAGGTTTTTCAAACGGACCAGCCAAAAAAGGATATTCTGGCGCTCGCATCCTTGTTCACGCTGATTTTGTGCACGGTTTTGATCGGGCCGGACCATGCGCTGACGGGCGGGGTTGCCCTGCTGTCTTCCTTTATCCATGCCCTCCGTATGCGCGTGTATCATACGCGCCTTGTCTGGCGGGACCCGATGCTGTGGATTTTGCATCTGGGTTATGGCTGGCTGGTGGCGGCGTTGTTCCTGATGTCTCTGGCCGGGGTTTCGCTGGTGCCCCTGACGATCGCCCTGCATGCGGCGACGGCCGGGGCGATCGGCTCCATGACGATCGGGATGATGTGCCGGGTGGCTCTGGGGCATACGGGGCGCAATCTGATAGCCTCGAAGATGACCGTTTTTATGTTCGTCCTGATACAGGGCGCGGCGTTTCTGCGGATTTTTGGGCCGCTTTTTATGCCGGACGCCCATCCTGTCTGGGTTACGGTTTCCGGGATTTTATGGGGCGCAGGTTTTGGAAGTTACGCGCTTTTCTACGGCCCCGTCCTTTGGTCGCCGCGGCCCGACGGGCGTCCCGCTTAAGCGGTTTTCAGGGCGCTGAACCCCACCAGTTTTTGATTGTCTTCATCCCATAAAGCCAGGCGGGCGCATTTCAGGCTCTCCCAGAAGGTCAAACGGTTGATTTTTTGCAGCTCCGGGCTGGCTTCCAGGCATTCCTGCAGGCGGTAATTGGGGATTTTCCCGCAGAGATGGTGGATGTGGTGTAGGCCGATATTGCCTGTGAACCATTGCACGATAGGCGGCAGGGCGTAATAGGAACTGCCCAGAACGGCGGCATCCTGAAACCGCCACTCTTCCTTGCGTTCCCAGTATGTGTTTTCAAACTGATGCTGGACAAAGAAAAGCCATCCGCCGATCCATGCCGTAAAACAAAGGACCGGCAGGTAAAGCATCGCCAGTGTTTTAAAGCCGATCAAAAGCCCGATGCCGCCATAGACAAGGATGATGGCAAGATTGAGCCCCATAATGCTTTTCCAGATATCGCGGGCGGGCAGGGATTGTCCGAATGGAGAGCGGTGGTTCAAAAGGAGAAAAAGCGGCGCGCCAAACAGCAAAAAGACGGCAGGGTGGCGCAAGGTGCGGTATTTCAGGCGTTTCAGCTTCGGCAGGGCTTTGTATTCCTCGACGGTAAACGTATCCACATCGCCGACGCCGCGCCGGTCGAGATCGCCGGAAGTGGCATGGTGGATGTCATGGCCCTTGCGCCAGCAATCGTAAGGCGTGAGCGTCAGGATGCTGATCAGGCGTCCGAGCGTGTCGTTAGCCCTGCGGGAGTTGAAAAAAGAGCGGTGCCCGCAATCGTGCTGGATAATAAAAAGCCGGACCATCAATCCGCCGGTCGGAAGGGATAATAAAAGGGTCAGCCAGTATCCGTATTCGAGGCTGAAGAACATGGCGGTGCAGAAAACGAGAAAGAGGGCGAAGGTCGTGGCGAACTGAACAAGGCTGCGGCGCGTATCGGCCCCCTGATAAGCGCTGCAGTGACGGGCCAGTTGGTTCATCTTTTCTTTCACTTCCGGCGAAACACTCATAAATTTTCCTTTTTCCTTTATTCACGGACCATTGTTTCAAGACAAAGGCTCCCCGGCAAGGGAAGAGGTCGTTTAAATAACAGCTTTATGGCGTCTGCGGCGTCCGGGTCAGGCCGAAAGTTTTTGTATTTCGGTGAGTTGGTTCATAATCAGGCGCTTGACGGGAGGCAGGTTGTTGCCCAGCCGGAGCATGGCTCCCCGCAAGATTCTGGCCGGCCGGGTGTTTTTGGTGTAAAGCCGCACCAGCGCGTTTGTGCCCAGATAAAGGGGTCTGGCGGCGCGGTTTTGCTTTGTTTCGTACTTTTTCAGGAGATTCAGGGCGCCAATATCGCCGCCAAGGGCCAGCGCCGATTTGATTTCTTCCGCCAGCGTGACGGCGCCTCTCAGTCCCAGATTGAATCCGTGCGCGGTGACGGGGTGCATACCGACCGCCGCATCGCCGATCAGCGCAAAGCGGGTTGCCGCAAAATTCCTGGCGTAAACGGCGACAAGGGGATAAGCGTGCTTTTCGCCGGCCAGCTTCATCCGGCCCAGACGGTTTTCAAAACGGTTTTGAACGTCGGCGTTAAAGGCCGCTTCCTCCATAGCCATAACGGAATCGGCTTCATCCGCGGACAGGGTGATGACAATGGAGGACGTCTTCTCCGACAGGGGCAGGACCGCCAGTGTCCGGTCGTCATGGAAACATTCGTAGGCCACGTTATTGTGATCGCCCTCATGCGTCATACGGCAGACAATGCAGACCCGTCCGAAATCCAGCATGGAGGCCGATATGCCCATTTTACGGCGGGTATTTGAAAAACGGCTGTCTGCGGCCACGACCAGAGGGGCGCTCAGGGTCGTTCCGTCGGATAAGGTGACGCGGGCGTCCCTTTCATCCGTTTTAAGGTCGGTGACTTCGGTTTCGGGGACGATTTCGATATTTGAAAATTCCTTGACGGCGTCATAGACGGCTTTCCGGATGATGTGGTTGGAAACAATATAACCCAGCGTGTCCTTGCTGGTGTCGTGGTGGTCGAAATGCAGGGAATAGGGGGAATCGCTGTTGAGGACTTTGGCTTCCTTTATTTTTCCGATTTCTTCTGCCGGCATGTTTTGCCAGATGCCCAGATCTTTCATCAATTCCTCGGATAAATGGGTCAGGGCGATATCGCGGCCGTCGACGGGCGGGTTTGCCAGAACCTTTTTCGGCAGCTTCTCGATCAGGAGGATGCTCAAATCCGTCTCTGCGAGCGCGCGGGCGAAACTAAGGCCTGCAGGGCCGGCGCCGATAATGATAACGTCGTAATGCTTCGCTGTTTTTTTGCTCATTGTGTTTTCCTGTGTTGCCCTGTTTTTTTCCGACTAATCTTTCTATAGCAAGATAAAACGCAATCGGTTGATTTATATCAAGTCCTGAATGCTTTAAAAGCCGGATTCGCGGATAAGGAGGGCGGCGCTGTGCCGAAACAGGCGATACAGGGGGCTCTCCCTCTTTCCTTTCAGCCGGATATGCCCCCGAAGGAGGTAGGGAGGCGCTTTAAGGTTTTCGCTGTCTAGCGGCACGAACGTTGCGGCATAGAGGGTGTCGCGCGGGAGGAGCCCTTTTGCGGCGCCCGCGCCGTCATGATCCTGAACGGCTACCGGACCGCCATACAGGCCGGAAAAGTCGGCGCGGTCGAGGCTGGCGGCATTGTTTTGATTCATATCCGTCAGTTTCACGCGCAGCGGTTTAAGGACGCCGCCATTGTCCGGATAGAAGGTGCCCTGATTGCCGATACGAACCAGCCCGGCGTCTTTTTCGTGGATATAGCCATGCAGGATACTGCGGTCAAAATTGACCAGCCGGATCAGGGGCAGGTCTTCGCCGACCCATCGTCCTTTGTGCAGATTTGGCGAGATATCGGCAATCCGGCCGTCAAAGGGCGCATGGATTTTAAGCGCCTGTCTTTGCCGTTCATATCCTGCCAGCGTGCTTTGCGCCTGTGCGATCAAGCGATCCACGACGTGGCGGCGCTGCACGAGTTTCCGGTCGGTTTCCTCCCGTGTTTTCTGGCGTTTCAGCGCTTCGAGCGTTTGACGCGCGGCGAGAATTTTCTGGTCCAGTTCAAGGGAGGTGAGTTCCAGAAGAAGTGCGCCTTTTTGGACCTGCTGTCCCTGCGAGACATGCAGCCTGTCAATGCGGGCCGGGGCGGGCGCATGCAGGTTGCGGTAGTCGTTTGCCTGGATGACAGCCGGAACGTCAACCTGTCCGCGCCAGGGAACAATCAGCGCAAGAATGACAATCCCTAGGAAGGCGCTTGAGAGTCCTGTCCGTATATTCCAGTTCATTTTTTCACGCATCGTCCACCAGCTTTTCATTTCGCGGTAAATGGGAAGCCCCAGAAAGAAAATCAGTTCAACGGCCATCAGGAAGGGTCCCAACGGCTTGAAGAATAACATATAAACCAGAACGGCGATTCCAAGAAACAGGAAGAAACGGTAAATCCATGTGCCGTAGGCATAAATCAAAAGGGCAAGATGCAAGGGGCGCTCAAAGGTTTCAGGCACGGGGTCGCACCAGCCGAAAAGAATCCGGCGCATGTTCCAGCGCGCAAGCGCAAAGGCGCGGGCCTGAAGATTGTCCACGCCCAGCGCATCGCCCAGCAGGTAATAGCCGTCAAAGCGCATAAAGGGATTGAGATTGATGAGGAGGGAGCCTGCCAGCGAAACCGTTGCCAGAAAGAAGGCTGTGCTGCGCACCGGCCCGTCGGGAACCATATGCCAGAGCATGAGGGCTATGGCCGCGACGGACAGTTCCGCCAGAACGCCCGCGCCGCCAATGAGAAGCCGTCCTTTTCGTTCGGGCAGTTTCCATGCGCCGCTTGTTTCGGTGAACAGGACGGGGTAAAGCACGATAAAGGCCACGCCCATGGAGGACACGCGCACCCCTTGCCTGGCGGCCATATAGGCGTGGGAGAGTTCGTGAAGCATTTTAACGCAGGCGATTGCGACGATGTAAAAGGCAAGGCCTTCCCACGAGAAGAAATTCAGGAAGGTGTTCCAGAATTCGTCCCACCTTTTCGCGGTGAGATACAGGCCGAATGCCAGAAGGACAAGAAGGAAGCGAAAAAACGTTTTGGTATAAAGGGGGCCTACAAAGGGAAGTGTCCTGCGTAAAAAACGGTCGGGGTTGACCAGCGGGACAATGAAGAACAGATAGCTGTGCAGGATTTTTTTCCAGAAAGATTTTTTTTGGAGCCGGCTCTTTTTTTCCAGAATGTTTGAAGCGTCCGGACCGCTTATGACGACCAGTTCGCTTAAGGTCAGGAAGCGCGCCACCTCCATAATGTCTTCGGGCGTTACCTCCAGCGCCGTTTCCCGTCCAACGGCCTCTGCGACTTCGCCAATGGTTTTATAGGCGCCAAACCGCGACAGGCATTCGAACTCCAGCCAGCCGATCCGGAAAAACCGGTTGCCCGACGGATCGTAGAGTGTCCATGTGGGAGAGCCATCGGCTTCGGCCGGGCCGCGATGCAGGATAAGGTCGTTGCGGAGTTTCGGGGGCGCGGTATCCAGGGGAGAGTCCGTCATAGAATCTCCTTTTTCACTAAAGCCCTGTCGTGCGGCGAAGCGTTGCCAGCGGCCGGCGGAGCATCTGGTAACCGAAGAGGGTATAGCCGCCATAAAGCCGTGCGGTGCCTTTCAGCCCGATAGAGGGGCGCGGGACGCCTTCCGGAAACACCGCCCGCACTTTATAGGTGAGAAGGCCGTCGGGATCGGGCGTTGCTTCGTAGCTGACCGTTTTGATTTCCGCCTCCAGGCGGCGCAGGGGGGAAATGTTTAAGAAGAGCTTCGCCGGAATATCCGGTTCAAGAAGAATAACGGATTCTGCCGGAATCCGGATTAAAACTTCGGTGTCCTTCGGATCGACCAGAGACATGATACGTTCGCCCGGCTGGACAGGCAGCCCGCGCAGGGAATTTGAATCGGTGAATACAATGATGCCGCTGCGCGGCGCGGGAACGGTTAAAAGGGATAAAAGCTCCAGCGCGTAATCATGCTCCAGCTTTTTGGACTCGATCTCCGCCTGAAGCATGGCAAGCTGGGCTTTGATTTTCGGGTCGGAAAAGGCTTCGCGCGAGGCTTTTGTGTAGGCGGTTTGCGCAATCTCCATCGCTTTGGCGGCGAGCGTAACCTGATTCCTTAAAACGGTGTCTTCCATACGGATAAGCGGGTCGCCCTCCTTCACCGTGTCATTGGGCTGGACATTCACATCTGCGATGACACCCTGAACGGGGGAGCTTACGATAAAAGGGTCGCGGGCGATGATTTCCGCTGGCGCAACGACGGAAAGCCGGACGGGAAAAAGCAGAACGGCCAGAACCAGAAGAGCGAAGATTTTGTGAACGCGGCTTAAGGAAAGATATGAGAGCAACTGGCGTTTCCAATTGTCATGTTGCCGCAGGAGGCGGTCCAGCGCGTGGGCGTAGGAATCGGCTATTTGAGACAGGAGGTGCTGCTCCCTTTCCTGAAACGGCGTGTCCCGGTCCAGCCACAGCCCGCATTTGTAGCCGGCCCTTGTGGTGCTCATGGATAAAAGGGCGGCATGCCGCACGCCCCATTCTTTTAAATCCTTTTGGGTTTCTTCGTTGAAATCCTGCGGCGTGTACGTCTTCAGCGCGGCCATGTTGTCGTCCGCCCGGCCTTTTTCCTGTTTAAGTTCTTTTTCGATGAGTCTTTCCAGCCAGACGAGATAAGGGGCATCCGGATCAATGACGGATAAACCGGAGACGGTCTTGATTTTTACGTGTCCCGGCGCATCCGTCTCCCAGAACGAACATTGACGGTAGGGAAAGAGGCGGTGCGTTTCATTGACCATCAGGAAGGCGAGGGAGGAAACGTCTTTCTTGTGCCTTGCCTCCTGTTCCAGAAGCAAAAGGGTTGTCAGCGCCACCAGCCGCTCATCATGCACCGGAAGGCTGTCTGCGGTTTCTCCGGCCATTATTCGCTCTCCGGCAGGAGGATATGGTCCGGGATGATCTCAAGCGTAGGGACGGGGACGGCCGGCTCATAATCCGTGACGGGAGAGGACGCGGGTTGCCCGTTCGTTTTGGCCTGTTCGAACAGGGCGGTGCCGCTCATGCCCGGCAGGAGTTCTTCCTGCGCTTCGTCAAGCTGCGCGACCATCAGAATGGACTGGCTGACGGCATCGACGGCGCCGCCGATGCGGATGATATGCGCGGGATAGGATTTTTTATTTTCATGGATTTTGATTTGCAGGCTGCTGCCGATTTTGATATCCGCCAGCCAGCTCGAGGGGACAAGAAGCTGCGCCTGAAGGTTTTCAAGGGAGGCGATTTTTAAAAGCGGCGTGCCGGCGGCAATGGATTCAAACGGGTTGGCGTTGCGGCCCGTGATGCGTCCTGCAAACGGGGCCTTGATCGTGCAAAGGGCCAGGCGGGATTTATATTCGTTGACTTCCGCACCGGCGCGCCTTGCCTCCGCGCGGGCAATGAGAAAGTCGATTTTTGATCCGGCCTTGAGTTCCTGCAGCTTTTCCTGGGCTTTCAGGCGGGCATTGGCCGTTTCGAGCTGCGCCTGCGTTTTTTCAAGCTGGGCTTTTTCGATGGCGCAATCAAAGGCGGCCAGAACGTCGTCTTTCTGGAACGTATCCCCGTCATGCAGGGAAAGCATGGTGATGCGCCCGTTTATCGGGCTGGCGATGGTGGCTTCCTGCTCGGATACCAAAACCGTCTGGATGGATCTTTCATTTTGCGCGTGCGCGGGCGCAGCAGCCAAAAGGGCGCACAGGGTCCCGATAAAAAGAGTCGGCGTTTTTTTGAAAAAAATCATTGCAGGGAGGCTTCCTGATACAGGCCTTTAAAGCTCATGAAAGACGTATCGCGTTGTTTCCGTTTTGGCTGTGTCCGGGCAAGATGCGCCATGTCCGGTTTTCTGGGCGGGAGGGGGATAGAAGCCGTCCGGGCGGCTTCTGGCGCCGGATTTTCGACGCCGTTTTTTTGGACGGCGTTTTTTACTTCCGTTTCTGTTGCGGCTTCCATAACGTCCATGCCTCTGTCTTTTCTTTTTTCTTTGATGTGGGAGATGATATCCGTCAAAGAATTTTTATCCAGTCGCGAGAGGCTGCCCTGCAATAAACCGGCCAGTTCGTCCGTCTCTTTTTCAAGGGCCTCTTCCGGAAGGAGGTCCAGCCCAAGGGAATTTATCACCTGCCCGTAAGCGTTTTGCATTTCGGCAAAGGCCAGATAGGTGCGAATGCGCGAGAGAAGAAGCCCCATTTCGACTTCGAGAAGTTCCCCCTCTGTCAGGGTTTCCGCAACTTTTTGGGACCGGGCGACGGTTGCCATCTTTTCGTTTACGGCATGGATGCGCCTGAGGAGCTTAAGGCGGTCTCTGGACAGGCCGAAGCGGGCGTCGGCGACGTGAACCTGCGCGATAATGGCAACGGCCAAAGCCTGACGTTTCAGGTCTGCCAGTTTTTGCTTTGTTCTGGCCTGTTCAAGGCGGGCCGGAAGCGTAAACAGGCGGATGAGGCTCTGCGTGAACCCAAGGGAAAAGCTGGCCCATTTGTCGTGCGCCAGAAATTTATTGTCGTCGTAGTTCTGGGACAGGAGGATATCCATGCCCGGAAAAGTTTCAAGAACGGCCAGACTGATATCGTTGGCTGCAATCCGTTTCTGGAAAGATTCTTCCCGGATTTCCGGACGGATAACCAGCGCCAGTTTTTCAAGATCGCGGACAGGTACGTCCAGACCGGGTATCGCCGTTTTTTTAAAGGGAAGATCCTTTGCATCCGTCGCCAGTGTAAAGGCCGCGGCGGGCGGCACATTCATGAGGCTGGCCAGTTCAATGCGGGCAAAGGAAAGCTGGGAGCGCATGGTCATCAATTCATCCATTGTGCCCAAAAGGCGCGACTGGGTTTTCAGCGATTCCTCCGGCGATTTGACGCCTGCATCTTCGGCTTTACGGATATTTTCGATGATGGCGTTTCCCTTGTTTGTCAGGCTGTCGATTTTGGCGAGCATTTCCTGCGCCCCGGCGGCCTGCCAATAGGCATAGCGGACATCCTGCACGATATTGTGGATGACCTTGCGCCGCCGTTCGGCGGCAATGCGGGCGCGGTCCGTTTCCTGACGGGATTCCACAAAAGCCAGCCCCGTATCCAGAATGTCCCAGCTTGCTTCAAGAGAGCCCGTTCGCCGGTGTTTTTCCGTCGATATGGAAGATTCCAGAGACTGCGTGCCTGTGACATAGGATTGGCTGGAGGACGCGCTTTGATTGTTTCGCCCGATATATTGGCCTTTCATTTCCAGAGAGGGCAACATGCCCAGACGCGCGAGCGCCACATTCCCATTGGCAACGGATTCTTCGGCCACCGCCAGCCTGTGGTCCATATTATATTTCAGGGCGCGGGCCATCGCCTGATAGAGCGTGATGGGCTTTTCAACCTCTTTCGTCTCAAAAAGGGCGCGCAAATCTTCTTCCAGCGTTTCTAACTGTTCGGACAGCGTCAACGGCCCCGATGCGGCACTGCAAGCGGAGAGACACGTTACGACGATGAGAACGCAAATTATTCTGGAAAAATTCCTTTGTCCCATTGGCTTAAGTTGTTGTTTTAGAAGACTCATAAAGAAAGGGCGAAAAACCCTGAGAATAGTGTACCTGACATAATAATAATGTCAAAAAGAACGAGGGAAATTAACGTTATGTAATATCACGGAGAAAATTCAGGACATTCCGGTCGAACCTGCCTTGTTCCAGCAGGAGGGCGCCGTCCGTTTGTCCGGAAAGGGGCGTGCCTTCTTCTTCCGGCATATCCCCGTTTTCTTCAGGGGCGGCGTCTTGAAGGAACTGCCGGAGGGGATGGTCCTGCGCGGGGAAGAATTCTTTTTCTAAAGCGCTGAGAATATGCGGCGTGCCGTTGGGAAGTTCGCCGCCGCTTTCTCCGTCCATTTCTTCCAGCGTTTGGCGGATTTGCGCGGTGGCGCCCTCCCGCACGATTTCGTTTAACGCGCCGCCGTAAAAGGCGGATTGCCCCTCGCCGGAAAACGTGGAGCGGATCAGTTGTGGGCTCGTTCTCATCTCTTTCGGCCCGTTTTTGTGAGGCGTTTCATGTTCTGCATGTGCGTCAGACGGGTCGTCGGGCGTTGAAAATTCACTGACGGGCCGGATATTAAAAAGAAAGATCTGCCCTGTTGCGCCAAGTCCCGCGCTTTCCCCGACCGTAAACTCAAAAGAGTCCGAAGTTGTTTCGCTGTCATCATGGATATATGTGATGCGGCCGTTGTCGATGTCGTCTTGCAAAAACGTATCGTTTACATTCAGGGCGATCCCGTTCAGTGCAATAACCCCGTTATCCGGAAGGACGTCGACAGTATAGACAAGCTGGCTGTCCTGCATCTGGATGTTGCCGCCGGCATAAAAGGCAGAAGGGTCGTTTGCGTTCCGGTATTCGGCCGCAACCCAGGCATTGCTCATTGTGCCTTCATAAAGACGCATGTCATCGAACGCCCCGTCATAGTAAAGACTGTTGCGTGCGGTATCGAAGGTGCTGGCTTCAGACCCGTCTCCGATAAAGCCGTAGCGTGTGTTTTTTCCAAGCGCCAGCCCGCCATGTGTGTTGGTGCTGCGGGCGGATTCTACGCCGTCCACGTAAAGGATTTTATCTGTTCCGTCATAAACGGCTGCAATATGATGCCACGTGCCGTCATTGACTGTTGCGGCAGAGTAGAAATCATGGACCGACAGGCCGTTTCCGGCCGTGGAAAATCCAACGGTGCCATCTGTATTGATAAAGACGTCAAAGAACTCACTGCGGTCAAAGTCAATAAGTGCCCAGTTGTCATTCCAGTTTCCACCGCTTTCCGTTGTGTTGATCCATGCGCTGACGGACACCTGAGGGAGGGTGTTGTTGCCGCTATAGGCGTAATTCAGGGCGAGATACTCACTGTTGTTGAATTGCCCCGCCTGGCCCGTAACGCCGGCTATTTGATTGCCGGAATTAAAGCCGGCGCGCGTAAACCCGGTATTGGCGCTCTGGGAACTGTCTGCGACCGAGACATCGAAGTCGCTGTCAAAATGCCAGACGCCCGTAAATTCATTGCGCCATGTAGTGGCCTGATTGGTTTCCGCTGCTGCGGCGTTCCCGAAATAAATATAGACATCCGTATCGATGGTCGAAGACAGGTTTGTGCGGGCATAGAGCTGCATCGTCTTGCCGACGGTATCAAGAGAGACCAGTTCCCGGTCCAGTTTTGTCGTGCCGTCTGCCGCCGTTATCACGATGTCCGCTCCGTTGGTCTGAACGTTGCTCCAGAAGCTTCCGTTCAGACCGGCCTCGGTAAACAAGACGGAAAAATCGGTAAGATCGGAATCGATTTGTGTGCTGTCTATGGTGAGTTTCTGGCGGTAAAGCCAGTTCGTATCATACCAAGTTGTTGTATCTCCGCCTGTGCCGTCATAGGAAAGTTGCGTGTTTTGTATGACGGTGCTTCCGCCTTCATCAAGGCTTGCGCCGGTGTTGATGTTAGCGGCGGGATCGAAAACAGCGTTTATGGTCATGTTGAAACTGCCGGTGACAATTTCACCGCCGTCCGTCAGGCTGAAAGAAAAACTGTCGGTATCTGTTTCGCTGTCATCATGGGTATAGGAAATCCTGCCGTCGATAATATCCTGTTGTGTGAAGCTGCCTGTTAGACCCAGTGCGGTTGTTCCATTGAACAGGGTCCCGTTTCCTGTGGCGGAGGTGATGGTGTAAATCAGGTTTGAATCAGGGGTGTCCGTATCCGTGGCGTCCAGTTCTCCCGTCGTAATCACGATGCTTGCGCCTTCGTTGAGGGTCGTACCGTTATTGGTGGTCAGGGCCAGTGTGCCAAACCATTTTTGATAAAGGTAGGTTTCAATATCCGCCTGTTCCCCGGCTGTTAAGACATGATTCCATGCGCGAAATTCCCCGATCGCGCCCTTAAAATAAGACCCGGTGGCGAGGTCGGCATCCGTCACCGGATGTTGGGAGCTGTCCCCCACGCCGCCCAGCGCGTTGTTTCCGCTATGCGCGCCCATGGTGTCTACGCGGGTCAGGGTTTGCAGGGCGCCGCCGTTCAGGCCGGCAGACCATGTTTTGTTGTTGATGTTTGGGTCGGTGGCATCGTGAATCATCACGGCGCGATAGCTCGTATTGGCGCTGACGGCGCCCAGATCAATGGATTTATATCGATCGCCGCCGGCCCAGTAACTTTCGGCCCATGTATAAGCGTAAAGATGCCCATTCACAATCGAGAGCTGGTAGCCGTTGGAGCTGCCGCCCTGTTCATAAATAATCTGTACGCCGTTTACGTCCGCGCCCGTTTCAAAAACAAAAGCAAAAGATTTTTCCGTATAAGATCCCGTGTTGATCTGGGCGTCGTTGGCAATAATCGAGATATCGTTGATGCCGTCAAACCTGATGCCGCCGCGGCCGTTCAGGGCGCTCGTGTCAAAAAGGGGTTGGTTTCCCCCGGTGGTCTGGTCGGAGTCAAAATCATTCGGGCTAATGTCGTCCCAGTTCGAAACGGCTGTGCCGTTTGCAGGCTGGTTGCCTGTGTTTCCGTCCCCATCTATGTCCTGTGCGTCAAAATAATTGATGGCGCCGGCAATGGCATTGACCGCAGCCGCGTCGAGCATCAGCCTTTTTTCAAGGACACGGGCGAGCGTTTTTCCGGGAAGCCGCGGTTTCATGCCTGCCCTCCGATAGATTCCAAAAAGCTCAGGACATTCCGGTCGAACCTGCCTTGTTCCAGCAGGAGGGCGCCGTCCGTTTGTCCGGAAAGGGGCGTGCCTTCTTCTTCCGGCATATCCCCGTTTTCTTCAGGGGCGGCGTCTTGAAGGAACTGCCGGAGGGGATGGTCCTGCGCGGGGAAGAATTCTTTTTCTAAAGCGCTGAGAATATGCGGCGTGCCGTTGGGAAGTTCGCCGCCGCTTTCTCCGTCCATTTCTTCCAGCGTTTGGCGGATTTGCGCGGTGGCGCCCTCCCGCACGATTTCGTTTAACGCGCCGCCGTAAAAGGCGGACAGCCCCTCGCCGGAAAAGGCCGCGCGGACCAGTTGCTGCGAGGGCGCATCAGGGCGCGTTTCTTTTTGTGTCGATGTGGAAGCATGTTCTCTTTGCCCCGTTTTGGCAGCGGGGTCCTGCGGGGCGTCCGGCAAGGCCCCGGTAGAAGATGTTTCGCTTGCCGGCGGCTTTGTAATGGAAAAACTGAAACTGTTCGTGCTCAGGGTTGTTGAGCCGTCTGTTACCGTAAAGTCAAAACTGTCTGCTGCGGTGGCTGACCCGTCATGTTCGTAAGTAATCAGATGATTGTTAATGTCATCCTGCGTAAAGGTGTCGTTCAAGACCAGGGCCACGCCGTTTTTATAAAGTGTGCCGTTATCGGCCATATCCGTGATGCGGTAGAGAATGGATGTGTCTGCCGTATCGATATCGTCCGTATCCAGCATTGTGTTTTCGAGTATCGCGGATGTGCCTTTTAAAAGCACGGTCCCCGTATTCAGTCTGGTTACGGAAGGGTGGTCGCCCTTAAAACGGATATAAACTTCCGCGTAGGGAATGGCATGGTTTTCGGTTGTATTTTCCCAGAGAAAAGTGTTGGGATCATTTCCGTTCACGCCGCTTACAGTGCTGCCATACGCGAATCCTTTTTTGCTGGCGTGGCTGCCCCATCCCCAGGTGAATATGCGTTGATAATTATTGCCTGAATCGCTGCCCGGCGTGCTCATGGCATCGCGTGTTTTCCCGGTCGTGTCCAGGAAGGCCCCGCCGAGAACGGATGCCCGGACATCGTGCTGAATGTCAAGATCGGCGGTATCGAACTGCCATGTCCACGTTGTCTGGGAAAGGGCGTTCCAGCGCACTTCCTGGTAGCTGGTGCCGAGAGTGTCGGCAGCGCGTTTTATGCGGATTTCCACATTGGAAAGATCCAGTCCGGCATAGTTGATGAGATCGCTGATGATGGTCGTGTTATAGGCGGCAGGTGTAAATCCGGCTGTTGTGCCAAGGCCCGTCACAATATCCGCCGTGGCGCCCTGCCCGTCTGAATCGAATTCCCATCCTTCACGCCCGCGCCCGATCAAAAGCCATGAAGAGGTTCCGTCATTGTCGATATGTCCGATGAAAGTTTCGCCCCCTGCAACGACTGTATAATCCCCTGTCGCTTTTCCGCCGACATGGGCCAGAGACGTAATCGCATCGGTTACGGTGATATTCGCCGTATTAACCGGAAGTGTTGTCACGCCGTCGCTGACTGTAAAATCGAAACTGTCTGCAAGTATAGGGGAACCATTATGTGTATAGGTCAGCAAATTATTGGCGATGTCATCTTGTGTAAAACTATCTCCTGTGTTCAGAAGCACGCCATTCAATTTTAAGTTGCCGTTTGTGACATCGGAGATCAAAGAGTAAACGAGATTGAAGTCCGCCGTATCGGCATCTGTCGTTTCCAGCATCGCGGTTGTAATGGTTGAGCTTGTGCCGATCATTGCCGCAATACCTGTATTGGTGGAAAGCACCGGCGGGGTATCTACATAAGTGTTGTCGATGCTGATACTGAACGTATTAACGGCAGAGGTTGCGGCCCGGTCATTCACCGTGAAGTCAAAACTGTCCGTGGTCGTGCCGCCGCCATTGTGTGTGTAGGTCAGCAGGTTGCTGTTCACATCGCTTTGCGTAAACGTGTCTCCGATATTCAAATTTACGCCGTTCAATTTTAGAGTTCCGTTTGCCGTGAGAGTCGAAACGGTATAGATCAGACGGGCATCCGTGTTGTCGGCATCTGTCGAGGTAAGATCGGCGCCTGTGAAGGTAACGGTTGCCCCTGTGTTGGCGCTGGCGCTTTTATTGACGATGGAAGGCGCAAGGTTTGCGGTCGCAATGCCCCATTTGTCGGCCAGATAATTTTCAATATCGTGGCGTTCTTCGACTGTGAGGCTACGGTTGAAAATAAGAAGCTCGCCAACTTCGCCAAAGCGCTGGTTCCCGCCCTGATAGTTTCCAAAGTAGGTGATGTTCGAATCACCCTGGCTGTCAGAGGTGCCGATGGTTTGGCTGTCTATATCAAAGAGGGTTTGTCCGCCGGACATGAGGGAAGACATGAGATGGCCTCCTGCAGCCAGTGTGTCCATGTCGAAACCGCTGTCGCGGAATCCGCCGCTGCTGTTGTCATACATCCCCAGCTTTCCATCGCTTTGGACAATAATGTGATGATCGTTGGGAACGCCCCTGAAAAGGGTGCGCCACGTGCCTGTACCGGGCAGGGGCGCATCAAAAACGGCAAAAACGGTGTAGTCGCTGCCGACATTGATACCGGCCACGCCGAATTGCAAAACGTCATTGGCGGTGTCGAAATCTATGGAGGCCATCCCGTTAAGCCCGTTGGCCAGATAGGTCGGGCGTTTGGAGTTGTCGCTCTGGAGGGCATGATTCCCGTTGCCCGACTTGTCCTGCCATGTGGCAACCTTGCCGCTAAAGGCGGCGCCGGAAGCGGCATCATCGCCTTCCGCGTCTAAAACGGTACTCTGGTCCGTTCCATCCAGCCATACCAGGGCGTTGCCGATCTCGGCAATCAGGGCCGCGTCGAGCATCAGCCTTTTTTCAAGGACACGGGCGAGCGTTTTTCCGGGAAGCCGCGGTTTCATGCCTGCCCTCCGATAGATTCCAAAAAGCTCAGGACATTCCGGTCGAACCTGCCTTGTTCCAGCAGGAGGGCGCCGTCCGTTTGTCCGGAAAGGGGCGTGCCTTCTTCTTCCGGCATATCCCCGTTTTCTTCAGGGGCGGCGTCTTGAAGGAACTGCCGGAGGGGATGATCCTGCGCGGGGAAGAATTCTTTTTCTAAAGCGCTGAGAATATGCGGCGTGCCGTCGGGAAGTTCGGCGCCGCTTTCTCCGTCCATTTCTTCCAGCGTTTGGCGGATTTGCGCGGTGGCGCCCTCCCGCACGATTTCGTTTAACGCGCCGCCGTAAAAGGCGGACAGCCCCTCGCCGGAAAACGTGGAGCGGATCAGTTGCTGCGAGGGTGTTTTAGGATGTTCATTTGCTGCCGTATCACCGGAGACCCTGTTTTTATTATTTTCATTTTCTGGATTTTCTGCCGGGATGTGCCCGCCCCCCTCATCATCCACGAGGGTGATGTCAAAGGTGAAGTCGCGGATATTTGTAATATTCCCCAGCCCGTCCGAGACGGTAAAGCTGAAAAAATCGGACGTCGTGTTGCTGTCGTTATGCACGTAGGTTATCAGTCCGCTATCAATATCATCCTGTGTAAAGCTGTCGGAGACGTTCAGGGTAACGCCGCCCAGTTTCAAGACGCCGTTATCGACCGCGTCCGTCAATGTATAGGTCAGGGGGGTTGCGCCCGTTTGAATGGCGCTTACGCTGTAAAAGGACGAAGGCGTTTTCTGATTGGCGTACTCTGCCGCGGCCCAGTCGGCGCTGCGGGCCGTTGTGGCGACATGGACCTCGTCTATCATTCCGCCCCATGTGTAGTTGGGGTCCCCCCCTCCTATTCTAAAAAAGGTCGTGCCGGAAGGATCGGCATATACGGCTGTGCCCAGAAGCGCGCCGTCATAATATAATTTTCCGCCGGACGGTTCCATCACCACGACGTAGTGGTGAAAATTTCCGTCGCTTGCGCTTGCGGGAATGGCGCCGAACGCATTGGCAGAGCTGTTCCACGTATTCCAGCTGATTTTGTTAACGCCGGGCACGAAGAAAAGATCCGGCCCCGCGCCGTAATTTCCGGCCAGAAACAGCATGTCGTTTGCGCCGCCGTCCCATGTGGCCCAGAGGCTAAAGGTGGTGGAGGTGCCTTTGTTGATCGCGGCATTGATGTAATCATTGCTTCCGTCCAGATCGACTCCTTTGCCGATGGCCCCGGCAACGCCCTGGATAACGCCGTTTTGCATCGTGCCGCTATAGCCGTTTCCTGTGGCGTCGATGGCATTCCCGGCGGCTTCGTCCAAATGCCAGACGCCGGCATAATCCGCGCTCCATGTGGCAGGATCGTTTGTTTCCGCGGCGGCGGCATTGCCGAAATAAAGATAGAAATTCGTATCGGATCCCGCATCGACGGTTGGCAGTTTGACATGCAGTTCCATCGTCTTGAGAACCGTGTCGATATGGACCAGTTCGCGGGACAGTTTTGTCGTGCCGTCCGCGGCGGTCAGGACAATGTCGGAGCCGTCGGCTTTGACATCCGTCCAGAATCCCGCATTCATATTGGCTTCTGTCAGAAGGACGGTAAAGTCGGTCAGGTCCGACCCAATATTGGTCTTGTCGATCGTAATTCTTTGGCGGTAGAGCCAGTTAGCGTCGTACCATGCGTCAGGCGGCGGCCCGAATTCAAGGTCTGCCGTTCCGAGGGTCACAGACCCGCCTTCATTGAGGCTGATCGGGTTGTTGGCGGTTTCCGAAAGCGTAAACCCGAGGGAAAAGCTTGTAACGGCGGTCGTGTCCATTCTGTCGGTCACGGTAAAGTCGAACGTCCCGGCGGCCGCGCTTCCGTCATGGGTAAAAGTGAGTTTGTTATCAAGAATATCCTGCTGCGTGAACGTGTCGTTTGTGTTTAAGGCGATGCCGCTGAGTTTCAATGTGCCGTTCGTGGGCAAAGACGAAAGGGTGTAGATCAGGTCGGCATCCGGGTCGTCGGAATCGGTCGAGGAAAGCATGCCGTTATTGATTGTTATGCTTGCGCCCTGAGCCAGATCTCCGGCGGCTTTTGTAACGGTGGGCGCTGCGTTGTTGAGCGCAATTCCCCATTTGTTGGAAAGGTAAATTTCGATATCAAGACGCTCGCTATCGGTTAAAGCGCGGTCGAACAGAATAATTTCAGCCATGTCTCCCTGAAAATACGAGCCTGTCGGGATGGCTCCTCCCCTTCCGCCGACAGTGAAAATCTGGTTCGAAGGTATGATATTTCCGGTCTGGTTGTTGGCGGGGACCATTTGTTCGGAGAGCGCTCTTTCCTGATGAAATTGCCAGGCCGTATCGGCATGGGTGAATCCTGTGATATGCCAGGCCGTCGTAATGGCGGACGTGCCGCCCCATGCCCATCCGCCCGGCGCGGTTGTTGAAACGGCGGCCTGGTATTTTCCGCCTTGAAACGCGACTTCATAGGAGCTTTCCTTGTTTATGAGGATGCGGGCGCCGCCTGTCGTCGTCGGGTTGGTCACGGCGATCAGCGTCATGCCGTTTCCGGTCAGATCCAGTCCGGTTTGCGCAGCGTCTGTGATATACAGCGCGTCATTTCCATCGAAGCTGAGGATATCGTTGCCGTTTTTCCCGCCTGCCACATAGGTCGGCTGGTTTGATCCTGTTGCATGGGAGAGGTTGTTCCCGTTGCCGGATTTGTCATTCCACTGGGCCACCTGACCGTCGAAATTGCCGGAAGAAACGCTGTCGCCGTCATTGTCGATAATGGTGGTCTGATCCGCGGCATCCAGCCACAAAACATTGCCGCCGATCGCCGTGATGGAGGCATCCAGCATCAATCTTTTTTCCAAAGAACGCCGCAATGTTTTTTTCTTGTTTAAAATCAAAACGTTAAGCTTTTACCCTTTGTTTTTGTTGACGATGCAAAAAACGCAAACACACCTACCCATTCTTGTCCATTCTATAGGAAAGGGTTTAAGGAGGCCTTAAATTTATCTTTTAATTTTAATAACTTATGTAAAAATTATACCTTTCAGGCCGACAAGGCGAGCGGCTCGATGTCGTTTTCGTACACGCGCACCAGAGGCGCGGCGGCGCGGTCTTTGGCCAGCTGCATCTGGAACACCATGGAAGAGCCTTGCCGGAAAACCATTTCGGCGCTGATGAGGTAAAATTCCCACATGCGGCAAAAGCGCTCGTCATAAAGGGAGGCGATTTCGGCCCTGTTTTTTTCAAAACGTTCCCGCCATGCTTTCAGCGTTTCGGCGTAATGGAGGCGTAAGATTTCGACATCGCTGACCCAGAGATAGTTCCGTTCCGTCGCCGCGAAAGTTTCGGACAGGGCGGGCGAATAACCGCCGGGGAAAATATATTTCCTGATCCACGGGCTGGTGGTGCCCGGGGGGGACATATGCCCGATGGAATGGAGGAGGGCGATGCCGTCATCGGTGAGAAGCTCTTTGACCTTGGCGAAAAATTCATCGTAATGCCCCGCGCCGACATGTTCGAACATGCCCACCGAAACGATGCGGTCGAAAGAGCCGCTCACATCGCGGTAATCCATGAGTTCGAAACGCACCCGGTGATCCAGCTTCATATCTTTTGCGCGGGCGCGCGCCACGTCGAGCTGTTCGGTCGAGAGCGTCACGCCCAGCACTTCGACATCGGCGTGTCGGGCCAGATAGAGGGCCAGCCCGCCCCATCCGCAGCCGATATCCAGAACTTTCTGCCCTTTCTTCAGGTGCAGCTTTGCGGCGATATGTTCTTTTTTGTTTTCCTGCGCCTGTTCCAGCGTGTCTTGCGGGCTTTTAAAATAGGCGCAGGAATATTGGAGATCCTTATCAAGGAAAAGTTCGTAAAGCCGTTTTGACAGATCGTAATGATGCGCCACATTTTGTTTCGATTTTTTGACGGGGTTGTATTGCTGCAATCCGCGCAAGGCTTTCCAGATTTTACGCAGGAGGGATTGAAGGGGATAGGACCCCAGCGCCGTGCGGTTCAGGCCGAACAGGGTCAGAAGGTCGTAAACGCCGCCTGTTTCAAAGGTCATGCTGCCGTCCATATAGGCTTCGCCGGCCCGCAATTCCGGGTTCAAAAAGAGTTTCAGCGGCAGTTTTTTATCGTGAAAGCGCAGGACGACAAAGGGAGCGGTCCCATTTCCAAAAATATATGTTTTCTGGTCGGCATCTATAATCTGCAGGCTGCCTTTCCGGATAAATTTTTTCAGCATATGGGAGAGTAAAAACATCGCATGTCGCCTCCGTTTTGGATCAATCGTTTCAATAGGAATGGCGGTACAATAACAAGCTTGCCTGTGGTTGTCAGGCGATTTTGCGCCGCTTTTCCATTCTTGACTTCGGAACGGCTTCGGGATTCACTGGAAATATGAACGGTTTCACAGAAAAAAACGCCGGTTATGCGGCCCTGGAGGCTTTGTATGACGAGGCGCTTCATGTCTGGGTCCCGGCGTGGTTTAAGGATTTTTCCGCCCCGCAAGGCGGGTTTTATGAACGGCTTGGTGCGGACGGGCGGCCTTTGGATGTGCCCAGGCGGCTGCTGACCCAGTGCCGGCAAATCATCGTGTACGCGCAGGCTTATACGGATAGCGGGCGCGGGGACTATCTGGAAAAAATAACGGAAGGATATGCGCATCTTGTTTCCCGTTACCGCGGGGATAAAACAGGCGGCTTTCGTTTCAGTCTCAACGCGGATGGAAGCCTGTGCGATGGCCGGTATGATTTATACGGGCATGCTTTCTTCCTGCTGGCCGCTGCCTGTTACTATAAGGCGACGCGCGACGGCCGGGCTTTGGAGGACGCGGCAAGGACCCTCGAATTCATAACGCGGCATTTCCGGTATGCGGATCATGCGGGGTTTGCGGAAGGGCTGGAGGGGAATACGCTGGAGGTTCTTTCCGGACCGAGGCGGCAAAACCCCCATATGCATTTGCTCGAAGGGTGCCTGTATATGTTCGAGGTCTCAGGGGACGAAAGATACAAAGCCGTGGCGGATGAAATGGTGGATCTGTTCTACGGCAGGTTTCTGGATCCGGCGACGCAGACGATCGGCGAGTTCTTCGAGGCGGATTTATCCCCGTCCGGGGAGAAAGGACATCTGGTCGAGGCGGGCCATCATGCCGAGTGGATCTGGCTCTTGAAAAAATATCAGGACGTAACAGGGGAAAGGGAAGAGCGTCATTTGCGCACGATGAAATCCCTTTTCGATTTTGTTTTTGAGCGCGGCACGGACAAAAAATATGGCGGGATTTTTAACGCGCAGCGCCGCGACGGACAGCCCGAAGACACCGGTAAAAGAATCTGGCCCGTACTGGAAACATTGAGGGCCGCGTCCGTCATGTCCGGTGTCGATGGTTACCGGGAACGGGCGGAAGAAACGCTGTCCGGCATGATCGGCCTGTTGCGGAAAAACTATATCGATGCCGGCGGAAGATGGACGGAAAGTTTGAATCGCGACCTGTCGGCAAACGGCAACGAGCGTCCGGGGACGACGCCGTATCATATTTTTCCCGCGATCAGGGACGCGGAGGCGCTTGTGAAATTCCGGCAGTCCGGGAAGGGAATGAAAGAAGTTCACAATTATACATAACAATTAACTTATTTGTTTTACAATTATAAAAAATTCACATACTAAAAATAAAATAGTAATAAATGTGAGGGTGTGTCTATGGTGCAGGGGCTGTTGTTGGTGGATAACGACGGGACCTTTATACCGGGAACAGAGCTCAGAAACAGGGCTGTGTTGGAAGGTATTGTGTCCGAGTTTTCTTCTGCGGCCGGTGTCGATTATATTATCCCGTGGGACCTGTGTAACGGCAGGCCGGAGACGCATATTCACCGGATTATCTGCGGTAACGGATTTCATCAGTTAGCGGATTACATTACCCCGAAAGACTTCGAGGAGCGTGCGCGCGAAGGCTATCTTGCCATGATACCCGATTTTTCTCCCCGGGCAGAGATGGTTGAAACCCTCTACGATTTGAAGCGCATGGGCATCATGTCCGTTTTGGTTACGAATTCCGAAGACCGTCCCGTCTATAACGGGCTTTCGGAGGCTTTCGGGTGTGTCGCCTGTGACAGAGAGGATATTTTCCCGATCGTTGTTACGAAGACCGATATTCTCTCCGCCGGAAAACAGCCAAAACCCAGCAGCGATCCGTTTGCATACGCGCATCAACTGGCGGGCGACAAGTTTGGTTCCATTCCTTTGGACAGGGTCGTCATTATAGAGGATTCAGCGACGGGTGTAGAGGCCGGGCTTGCATTTACCGGGAATTCAGCGCAGATCATACAGTTTACGGATATGGCTTCTCCTCATCCCGAGGCCGGCCATTGCGTGGAAACGATGCAGGAGTGTCAGGGCGCGATTTCTGCAATTCTGAAGGTAGAGCTTTCGAGGCCTGCGGCTTCGCCGGCGCAGGAAACGCTGATTCTTTTGCCTGCACCCGGAATTCTGGTTCCCTCTCCCGCCGTGTAAAAGGAAAGGTGTCCGGGAGAAAACGTTGAATTCCCGGCCTGTTTATCCCTTAAAAACAAGGGTGGAATTCGAATCCTCTATCCTCTATGTTCAAGTCATTAAAAAATTTAACTAGGTTTTGGACGCGAATTTGCGCCAAATGAGGCCTTTTTAAGGATGGGTGCTTTTTATGACGGATCAGGGACTTAGACTGGGAATTGATTTTGGCGGAACCAAGACCGAGATTATCGGTCTGGACGCCCGGAACGGGAAGGAGCTCTACAGGAAGCGTATTCCCACGCGCCGGGACGATTACGACCAGACCCTGCACAGTTTTGTGTCTCTGGTGGAAGAGGCCGAGGCCAGTCTGGACATGAAAGGAACGGTAGGCATGGGGATTCCGGGAACCGTTTCCACGGATACAAACCGCATTAAAAATTCCAATTCCGTCTGGATGAACGACAAACCCCTGCAAAAAGATCTGAGCGGCCTGCTGGGGCGGGAAGTCCGCATCCAGAATGACGCGAACTGTTTTGCGGTGTCCGAGGCCATAGACGGCGCAGGAAAGGGCGCCAAAATTGTGTTCGGCGTGATTATAGGAACAGGGTGCGGCGGCGGGATTTCGATTGACGGAAAGCCCGTTTCCGGTATCAACGGCATCGGCGGGGAGTGGGGGCACAATCCTCTTCCTTCCCTGAAATTCTCCGGCAAGGAAAGTGCGGCGTGGCTCGAATATTTCGATCATGAGCTGGGCGGGAACATGGAAACGGCGCAGATATACAAACATAAGGACCCTATCGAATATATAACGGACGATCCTTCATGGAACGAATATCCGGGCCCGGCCTGTTATTGCGGCAAGCGCGGCTGTCTGGAAAGATGGATATCCGGCACGGGGTTCAAAAACGATTATGCGCGGGTAACGGGGGAGGTTTTATCCACCCACGATATCGTCGCCAAGGCGCAGGAGGGAGACAAGAAATGCGTGGCGGCTCTGGACCGGTACGCGGACCGTCTGGCGCGGGCGCTGGCGCAGATTATAAATATTCTGGATCCGGATGTGATCGTTTTGGGCGGCGGGATGAGCAACGTGGAACGGCTTTATGAAGACGTTCCGAAGATCTGGGACAGATATGTTTTCTCGGATAGCTGCAAGACATCCCTGCGTCCGCCCCGTCATGGAGATTCCTCCGGCGTTCGCGGGGCGGCCTGGCTCTGGTAAAGGGGTCAGGCGAGTTCCGCCTTCATTTCTTCCAGCTCCAGCCAGCGGGATTCATAGCGCTCCAGCTTCGCCTGCATCTCTGCCAGATTTTTGGTGACTTCGTGAAAACCGTCCGGATCGCGCCGGTAAAAATCCGCATCGCTCAGGGCCTGTGACATTTCGGCAATTTTCGTTTCGGCGGCTTCAATTTTTTCAGGCAGCAGCGACAGTTCGCGCTCCAGTTTGTAGGTCAGTTTCTTCGGCGGAGAATCGTTTGTCTTTTGCACAGGCGCAGGGGCCTTTTTATCGGGTTTTGTAAGCTCCCCGTTTTCGCGGGGAAGGCCGTTCCGGGTTTTCTTTTCAAGATAGTCGCTGTAACCGCCGATGCAGCTTTCAATTTTTCCATCGCCTTCAAAGGCCAGGATTTTTGTCACGGTCTGATCCAGAAAATCCCGGTCGTGGGACACGACAATGAGCGTGCCTTTATACTGGGACAGAATTTCCTCGAGCATATCGAGCGTGTCCATGTCCAGATCGTTCGTCGGTTCGTCAAGGATCAGGCAGCTTTTCGGACTGGCCAGAATTTTGGCGAGCATCAGGCGGTTTTTTTGCCCGCCGGAGAGCTGGCAGACTTTGTCCTGCACGCGTCCGGGGTCGAACAAAAAGTCCTTCAGGTAGCCGCAGACATGGCGCTGCTTTCCCATGACGTCGATATAATCCCCGCCGGAAGGGACGAGGACTTTCTGGAGCGTTGAATCGGGGTCAAGGTCTTTTCGTTTCTGGTCGAAATAGGAAAATTCCAGCTCTTTGCGTCTTTTGACGCGGCCCTGATCCGGCTCCAGTTCCCCGATGAGAAGTTTCAAAAAGGTGGTTTTGCCGGAGCCGTTCTTGCCGAGGATTCCAATCCGGTCCCCGCGGGAAATGCGCAATGAAAATTTATCCAGAATGGGGATGGTTTTTCCATCGTTTTCAAAACGCTTATGGACGTTATAAAATTCGGCAACGGTTTTTGCGCTGTCTTCAATATCCTTGAGGGGTTTGAGTTCGACTTTGGCCGTGGCACGCCGGAAAGCGGATTCATCCGCTTTCAGTTTGTCGCGGGCTTCGCGCATCTGCTCCAGCCGCCGGATATTGCGCTTGCGGCGGGCTTTGACCCCTTTGTTGGCCCATTCGACTTCCTGCGCGACCGCTGCCTTCCGGTTTTTCAGTTCCCGTTCATCTTGCTCCAAAAGCATTGTTGACCATTCGTCGAAATATTTGAATCCCCGCGGGCTGACCCGTAATTGTCCCCGGTCCAGCCAGAACACCTGATTGGTGATGTTGGACAAAAAGGTGCGGTCGTGGCTGACGCACAGCAGCGTGCCGCGCCAGGCGTTCAAATATCCTTCCAGCCATTCAATAGCCTCCAGATCCAGATGGTTCGTCGGCTCGTCCAGCAGCAGGATGTCCGGCTCTTCCACGAGCGCCCTGGCGAGCCCTGCGCGGCGGAGCTGTCCGCCGGAGAGCCGGGTCATCTGCGCCCGGGTATCTAAGTGCAGCGCTTCGGCGACCATATCGACCTTATAGGCGTAGAGGTCTTTTTCGTTCTCTTTGATTTCGCTGAAGATATAGTCAAAGACCGTTTCGTCTTTTTCGGGGAGAATGTCCTGATGCAGGTATCCTGTGGTAACGCCGATTTCTTCCCAGCGCTCGCCGTCATCCAGATCCTGCGCGCCGGTAATGATATTCATGAGCGTCGATTTGCCCGCGCCGTTCTTCCCGACAAGCGCGATCCGCTTCCCTTCATGGATGTTGAAGGTCAGGTTTTCGAAGACCGGCACCTCGCTGTAGCGGACGCAGGCGTCTTTGACGGATAATAAAAGCGGCGGCGGCATTCTTTATGATCTCTTTTCCTTTCAGAAAGCGGGTTGTATCATATGTCCGGGCGATTGCACAGACGCAGGATAGGGGATGGCTTGGGGCGTGTATATTCTGGAATGCGGGGACGGGAGCCTCTATACCGGCATTACCAATGATCTGAGCGCGCGGCTCGAAGCGCACGAAAGCGGGAAGGGCGCCAAATATACCAAAGGGCGCGGGCCTTTTACGCTTTTGTATTATGAGGAATGCGGCGACCGCAGCAGGGCGTCGAAGCGCGAGAGGGTCATCAAGGGCCTGAAGAGGGAAGAGAAGATGGAACTTTGCCGCTCTCAATAATGCGGGGGTTTGTTGCGCGCGGCTTCTTCGCTGACGGACAATTTTTCTCCCATCGCTTCCGCCGCCGTTTCCTCAAGGACGTTCAGCTTGGCCCTGGTCTTTTCAAGCTCCGCTTTCAGCCGGTCGATTTCCTTCCACTGGCGCGTGACCATGTCGTTCAGGTCGAAAATCTGCTTTTCCTGATGGGTCAGCACTTCCTGGATACGGTTTAAGTCGTCTTCAAGCATATGCGCTTATAACACAGGAGGATGCGCGCAGGACAGATAAAAGGACAGGCCTGATCCCCCTAAAGGCTTTGTGGATATATCCCATTATTTGTCTTGGCTCTATTTTCCAAAATCTATATAGTCCGAGTCATTCATTATGTACACTAATTACAGGGGTTCAAGGCGTCATGAGATCTAAACGCGCTCCAGACAGGGTTCACGTGGTCCGTTCTCCGGAGCAGGATGACGGGTACAGGCGGGATGGCCAGAATATCCAGATTATCCGCACGCTGGCGCAGATCAGCGACAAACTGAAACGCAGCGAAGCCGAGCGTTATGAGCTGTTGGGGGAACTCCGGGAATACCGCAAGGCGCTGGCCGCGCTTGAAGACAAGACGGAGCGCTCCGGCAAGGCTTTTTTATCTCTGGAACATAAAATTCAGATGAGGGAGAAACTCGAAAGCGAGATTTCCCAGCGTCAGGCCCGCTTCGAAAAGAACATGAAAGAGGCGGAGGAAAAACTGGTCAAGGCCGCCGCCGGGCAGGCCCTGGTCAGCAAACAGCTTCGGGACAACGAAGACAGCCAGACGGCGATCAACCAGCGTCTGGACGAATCTGTCGTGGAGCAAACCCGTCTGGCGCGCCAGCTTGATAAAGTCTCGCAGGAAAAATCCCGCATGCTGCGTAAAATTGAGCGTCTGGAAGAAGTCGCGATGGAAACGCAGGAAACCTTGCGGGCCAAGGCGCTTGTCCTGCTGACCGACCAGAATGCGGCCGTTCAGGGGGCCTTGCCCCGTCTTCCGGCGTGGCAGGGCGATCCTCTGGAGGCGGAAGACGGCGGTTCCCTTCCGTGGTGGCGCCGCAGCGTTCACATGCAGTCGGTCGGGATGGCCGCGATGATTATGGCGGCGTTGCTGCTCGGCTGGGCGATTAATCAGGTGCAGCAGCCGGAGATTCCGCAGATTGCCGTTCTGGAAGGCGGCGGCCTTGCGCGGCTTAACCTCGACAACCAGCGCTGGGAGGCCGTTGTGCAGGGAGAAGATGACGACGCGGCGGCGGACTCGCTGCCGCCTCCTGCGGACCTTTCGTCCGTCAATGATCTGGAAGAGCAAAAATTGACGGCGCGTTTGGGGGACGTTGAGCCTGAGGCCGGCTCTTTGCCGGAGCCTGTAACGGAGGTTTCTCTCCAGCCGGAAACGCTGTCCGAAGGAAGCGTGCAGACACCGGCCGCGCAGGAAGTCCTTGATTATAATGACGATGAAATTCTGGCCGCCTTGTCCGAAGACCCTGAAAAACTGGCGGACAGCCTGAACGAAATCGCGCCGGCGGTCGGCGCGGAGCTCGGTCTGGAAGAAAAAAACATCACTCTGTCCCCGCCGATGAAAGATTTTGAGAAAATCGCTTTTGCTCAAAAACCGGCGCTTCAAAAAGAGATCAAAGCCGAAAAAGGCAACATACCTCTTAAAGATCGCGTGAAAGCGGACCCGGCGCTGGAAGACAGGGTGCAGGAAATCCAGACGCAGGCTCTGGCCGGAAACGGCGAAGCCCAGCACGATCTGGCGGCCATTTATACGGCCGGGCATGGCGGCGTAAAACAGGATTTTGAAAAAGCGCGTTTCTGGTTCCGGGAAGCTTCGGATAACGGGATTGCCAATGCGCGGTATAATCTCGGTGTTCTCTATCATCAGGGGCTCGGGGTGGACCGCGATCTTGACCGGGCGCTTTACTGGTACCGGGAGGCCGCCCGCCTCGGACATCCGGAGGCCCAGTACAATCTCGGGATCGCGTATATCGAAGGCATCGGAACGGATTATAATCCGCAGCTTGCGGCCGCGTTTTTTGAAAAGGCAGCGAATAGCGGGATTGTGGAAGCGGCCTATAATCTGGGGCTGATCTATGAAAACGGGCTTCTGGCGGAGAGCAAGCCGGAGGAAGCGCTTTTATGGTATAAAATTGCAGCGGATGCCGGGTCTTCTGATGCCAAAGAAGCGCTGGAAGGGCTCGCAAAATCTCTGCAGATCGGCATGGATGATGTGGAGCGGCTGGTAGAGCGGATGCAGGCGATCAACAAGGCGCAAACGGGCCGCCGGGCCGGTCCGCCGGCTGATAAGAACGCGTCTAAACAGTAAGGGCGGCAATACGGCCTTGTTTTACCCACCATGACGGGTTTTCGCGGGCGATGTTTGAAGCGGCTTTTTGGGCCGCTTCTTCTTTTTCGAAAAGCGAAAAGCAGCTCGATCCGCTGCCGCTCATGCGGGTAAGAAGCGCGCCGGGCTGGCGTTCCATCGCGTCCAGGGCTTCCGATATTTCCGGCGTTCCTTTGATGGCGCCCGGCGTGAGATCGTTTCCGCAGCTTTGTAAAAAGCCGGTAAAATCCTGAACGGTTCCAAACGCTTTGGGCATCCTGATCTCCGGGATGAAAGAAGAGGACAGGTTTCGATAAACGGAAGCGGTGTCGCTGTGTTTTGCGGGATAAGCAAGAACAATAAAAAGCGGGGCCGGAAGGGGGGGCACGCTTTGTATTTTCTCCCCGATGCCGCGCATGCGCAAAGGCGTGCTTTTAAAGCAGGCAGGCAGATCGGTTCCCAGATCCAGCAAAAGTTCGTCCAGGGTGTTTGGGTCCGGCTCTATCTTCCAGTGCAGAAGGAGCGCGCGCAGCATGGCGGCGGCGTCGGTGGACCCTCCTCCCAGACCTGCGCCGAGGGGAAGATTCTTCGTCAGGATTGCCTGAATGTTCAAAGGTTTTTGAAAAAGGGCGGCGGCCTGTTTGGCCATTCGCGTCACCAGATTGTTCTCCGGGCTCTCCCGGTCTTCGAGCTGTTTTGCAAAAGGGCCCTTTATCCGGAGGGAAAAATTATCTGCGGGCTCAACGGAAAGTTCGTCCCCTATATCCGTAAAGGCGACAAGGGAATCCAGAAGATGGTATCCGTCCGGTCTTTTCCCTGTGATGTGCAAATACAGGTTCAGTTTCGCGGGGGCAAAAAAAATCATGGGCCGTTACCGTTGCCGTTATCGTTTTAAGGGGTCTTCCCCTGCATTTTTCGCTTCTTTCAAAGAAGGGTCTTTTTCGCTCAGGCCGTTTTGAAGTTTGGCGCGGAGCTTTTCTTCCATCCCCTCTTCAGAGGTATTCCCCTCCTCGCCGGCGTAATTTAAGGCGCGTTCCCACTGAAAACGGGCTTCCCTTTTCCGGCCTACCCGCCAATAGGCGTCTCCCAGATGGTCGTTGATCGTGGGGTCGTAAGGCTGGAGTTCAACGGCGAGCTCCAGCGTTTCGGCCGAGGCCTGATGTTTGCCCATGCGGTATAAAACCCAGCCCAGGGAATCGACGATATAGCCGTCATCGGGCTGCAGCGTCACGGCTTTTTCAATCATCCTGAGGGAGTCTTCCAGATTCTCGCCCCGGTTGGCCCAGCTATATCCGAGATAGTTCAGGACATAAGGGTCGTCCGGCTGGAAGGACAGGGCGGCTTTGAGGTCTTTTTCTGCGCGCTCTGTTTCGCCCAGCCGTTCATAGGCAATGCCGCGCGTATAAAGCAGGTGCCAGTATTTTTTGGGAATATTCCCTCCCAGAGCTTCGGCGGCCTGATTGTAGATTTTGACGGCGGACTCATAGTCTTCGGCCCGGCGGTACATATCCCCCGTCAGGATCAGGGTGTTCAAATCCTTTTTCTGGTCATACAGTTTTTTCAAAATTTCGGCGGCTTTTTCCGAACGGCCCTCGCGTTCGAGAAGATCTGCCGCGCGCTGCTGCGCGGGGATGTAGTTTTCATCGTCCGGCGTCAGGGACCGGTAGTATGAAATGGCCCGGTCCAGCCGGTTATTGCGGACCATAATATTCGCCAGAAGGATTCTGGCTTCGCTTAAAGCGGGGTTCAGGTGCAGCGCCATGCGGGAAAAGACCATGGCGCTGTCGTCGCTGTATTCGCTGAACAAAACGCGGGCCATGTCGAAGATGGCTTCGGCGGCGCCTTGTTCGGGTGAGCTGACAGGCGTAAGGTCGCCCGGACTTGCGGCGGGTTTTCCTTCTTTGATCCGTGCCAGTCTTGTCAGTATCTGTTCGTTGTCCGGCTGCGTGGCCAAAATGGTTTCGTAAAGCTCTTTGGCTTTGTCCGTTTTGCCGTGTTTGGCGTAAATATCCGCAATGTTTTTCAGTTCATAAATATCGATGGCCGTGTCTTGCAGTATTTTTTCCAGATAGCTGTCGATTTTGTCCGTCTTGCCCAGATAGTCGGCGATCAGGAAGGCATGATAGGCGTGCAGCGGACTGTTTTCCGCAAGCGCATCCGTCTCGGTTTTTCCCTGCCCGGCTTTGGCCCATGCAAGTAAAAGGGGACGGACAAAGTCCGCCATGCCGCCTTCGGGCATGGTGGAAAGAGTCTGGATTGTCGCGGCATAATCCTGACGCGAAAAAGAATCGATGGTCACAAATAAAATGGCCAGGACATTCTGTGGGTCCGTTTTCAGGATTTCACGGGCCTGCGAAATGGCGCGGCTTGTTTCCCCCGATCCCATGGCCAGAATCATGGCCCGTTTTTGCAATTCCGGATTGTCGGGATCGTATTCCAGAACGCGCCCGACATAACGTGTCGCCGTTTCCCAGTCGCGGTGATGCTGGGCGAATTGTCCGGCCAGATAATTGCCGGACAAAGTCTGCCGCGCAACAGGCGGCGGCGCGAACGCGCGCTGCATGGCGCTTGCGGTTTCATCAACCGGAGCCGGGCCGCAATTTCCGATGAAACCGGCGATACACAATCCTAAAAGCGATTTTACAGGCATCTTGTCTTCATCTTATCACATATTGGCGTAATTGGGACCACCTCCGCCCTGCGGCGGGGTCCAGTCAATGTTTTGCGCCGGGTCCTTGATATCACAGGTTTTGCAATGTACACAATTCTGCGCGTTGATAACGAATTTTCCTTCAACGATTTCATAAACGCCGGCGGGGCAATAACGCTGCGCCGGCTCGGCATAATCCGGCAGGTTCTTTTTAACGGGAATGTCCGGGTCTTTCAGTTTTAAGTGGCAGGGCTGGTTTTCCTCATGGTTGGTGTTGGAAAGCTGCACGCTGCTCAAGCGGTCGAAGGTCAGGACGCCGTCCGGTTTGGGATAATCTATCGGCGCCGTGTTTTGCGCTTTTTGAAGCTGCTTGTCATCGGCATGGTTTTTGAGCGTACAGGGCAGGAGATAGCCGCCGAAGGTCTGGAAAGCGGCGTTCAAAAATCCGAACCAGAATCCTTTGTGAAAGCCGGGACGGATATTGCGGACCTTGTAGAGTTCCTTATAAAGCCATGAGGCTTCAAAATCTTTCTGATAGGTGCGGCATTCGGCCGGACCGTTTTCGTCCTGCAGGCAGGCAAAGACGGCCTCCGCCGCGAGCACGCCGGATTTCATGGCCGTGTGGTTTCCCTTTATTTTCGGCACGTTTAGAAAACCTGCCGTGTCGCCGGTAAGGACCCCGCCGGGGAAGGAGAGTTTCGGCAGGGATTGCAGGCCGCCTTCCGCGATGCAGCGGGCGCCGTAAGCGATCCGCCGTCCCCCTTCCAGCGTCTTGCGGATGTCCGGGTGCGTTTTGAAGCGCTGCATTTCTTCAAAGGGCGAGAGATAGGGGTTGGCGTAATCCAGCCCCACGACAAAACCGACGGAGACAAGATTGTCTTTCATGTGATAGAGCCACGATCCGCCATAGGTTTTCGAATCCATGGGCCATCCGGCCGTATGCACGACCAGCCCTTCCTCATGTTTTCCGGCGGGAATTTCCCAGAGCTCCTTGATGCCCAGACCGTATGTCTGGGAAACGCCCTCCGGCCTTAACGCAAATTTCCGGATAAGCTTTTTGGTGAGGGAGCCGTGGCAGCCTTCGGCAAAAACGGTCTGGCGGGCGTGAAGTTCAACGCCGGGTTCGAACATATCCGTTTTTTGCCCGTCCTTGCCGATGCCCATATCCCCTGTGGCGACTCCTGTGACGGTTCCGTTTTCTCCGTATAGAATTTCGGAGGCCGCAAAGCCGGGAAAGATTTCAACGCCCATCTCCTCGGCCTGACCGGCAAGCCAGCGTCCCAGTTCCCCCAGGGAGATGATGTAATTGCCGTGATTTTTCATCTGGGGCGGCGTGGGCAGGGGAAAGGAAGATGTTTTTGTCAGGAATAAAAACCGGTCTTTTTTGACTTTTGTGTGAAGCGGCGCGCCTTTGTCCTTCCAGTCGGGGATCAGCTCTTCCAGCGCCCTGGGTTCGAAAACCGCGCCGGAGATCAGATGGGCGCCGACCTCGGACCCTTTCTCCAGAAGACAGACGGAGATATCCTTGCCGGACTGCGCGGCGAGCTGTTTCAGGCGAATGGCGCAGGACAGCCCCGACGGACCCGCGCCGACAATGACGACATCGTATTCCATGGCTTCGCGGTCGGGTCGGAGGGGGGTGGTCATGGGGGCAAATATCCTTCGGCAGTTGTTTCCGGTTAGTTTACACGATAGATATGAAGAGACTATAGAGGAAATATAAGGTTTTTTTGTGATGATGGGCACGGCACCACATATTTTGCTGAAGGCGGCGCTGGAGTGGCACCTCGAGGCGGGCGCGGATGAAGCGCTTGTGGACGGGCCGGTCGACCGGACGGCAGCGCCGGATTTGCCCCGAAAGCCCGATCTTCCCGAAATCACGGCGGCATCGGCGGATTTGCCCGGCGCGGCGGCGGCCAGACGCGAAGCCGTTACACGGGCGCAGGCGTGTCAGACGCTCGAAGAGCTCAAACAGGCCATTCAGGATTTCGACGGGCTGGCGATCAAGAAAACGGCGACACAGATCGTCTTTGCCGACGGCAATCCCAAGGCGCATGTGATGCTTGTCGGCGAGGCGCCGGGCGGGGACGAGGACCGTCTGGGGCGGCCTTTTGTGGGGGTGAGCGGCCAGCTTCTGGACCGTATTTTAAAGTGTGTCGGGCTGGACCGGACGGGCGAAAGCCCGGAAAACGCGCTTTATATTTCAAACATTTTGAACTGGCGCCCGCCGGGCAACAGGACGCCGACGCCGGCGGAGATCGAGATTGCGCTGCCCTTCATTGAACGCCACATAGCGCTCGTCGCGCCCAAAGTCCTTATTTTCTGCGGCGGGGTGTCCGCCAAGGCGCTTTTGGGGCGCAGCGAGGGGATTTCGAGGCTGCGCGGGCAGCTCCACGACTATCACCCCCGGACGGACGGGATAGGCGGCGGGCTGGCCCCGATTCCCGCGCTGGCAACCTATCATCCGGCCTATCTTTTGCGCACGCCGGCCCAGAAAAAAGCCGTTTGGGCCGATATGCTGATGTTGCAGCGGCACATCCGGGACACGGCGCTTTCGTAAATTTTCATAAATATTGACCGTTGGGCGAAAATCCACTATATCCTCGCCATTATGCCCAGCGTTTTAACAAGACGATTTTCGAGGCCATGTGTCACAGGGCGATATGTCCGACGGAGATTTGGCCTTGTCGGGGGTGTCGGGCTTCTTTTGGCGGCGCTCCTTTACACGCAGGCCGGGCGGGCGGACACGGTTCCTGTCCCTGCGCCGAAGCCGCGCGCTTCTGTGTCCTCCTTGTCTCGCGGCGCTATGCCGTTGCCGCCGGAAAAACCTTCAAAGCCTTCCCTGCCTGCTTCCCTGCACGGCCTTTTTAAAGGGGGCGAACATACGCCCGTTCCGGGCCAAAAACCTCAAACAAAACCTCAAACAAAATCTCAAACAGGGATCAGGCTGTTTCACGGGCCTGTCGCGGATACGCTTTCCGGCGGGGATGCGGCGCTTTACAAAAAAATATTCGGGTATCAAAGGGCGGGGGAGATGGCGCAGGCCGCCGCGCTTGTGCCGGAACTCGGGAACGGTCTTTTGATGGGGCATGTGCTGGCGCAGCGTTATTTGCACCCGACCGGGTACAGGGCGACGTTTCAGGAACTGAAAGACTGGCTCGATCTTTATACAGACCATCCGCAGGCGGAAAAAATTTACAAACTGGCGTTGATGCGCGCGCCCTCCGGCGCGGAAAAGTCGCTTCAAAAGCCGCAGGAGATCAGTCCTATCGGCGGAAATCTGGGTAAAATCGCCCCGCCCCGGAAAAAATATAAAAGCCGCAAACACCGGAGTGCGGCGCAGGAGGCAGCCCTTTCGAAACTGTCCCATGCCATTCGGGTTCACGCGCAAAATGATGAACCGACGCAGGGGCTTCAACGTCTGGCCGAAGCGAAATATCTGGACAAGGTTGAATATGACGGTTTGCGGGCGGTGGTGGCGTCGGGTTTTTTATATGCGCGCAAAATCGACGAGGCGGAAAGGCATGCGCTGGCCTCTTTAGAACGGTCGGGGGAAAAAGTGCCGCAGGCCGGCTGGATATACGGTCTTGCGAACTGGGAGCAGGGGGATTTTACCGAGGCCGCCGCCGGGTTTGCAAGCGCGGCGTCCTCGCCTTACGCTTCGGGCTGGATGGTGTCGGCGGCGTCTTACTGGGCGGCGCGGTCCCATATGAAGGGCGGGAAGCAGAGAAAAGTAAGCCGCTGGCTCCGGAAGGCGGCGGCGCATCCGAGGACCTTTTACGGCCTGATTGCGCAGCGGGCTTTGGGCTATGACGCGGAATTTTCCTGGGATGTGCCGGACCTGACGGGCAAAAGGAAGGCGTATATTCTTTCTTTCCCGGCGGGAAAAAGAGCCGAGGCCCTGTTGCGCGCCGGACAGGTGGATATGGCCGAAGCCGAACTGAACCGGCGCTCCATTGTTTCAACCGGGGAAAAGAAAAAAGCGCTGCTGGCTTATGCCGTTCAGAATGATCTGCCGGCTTTGACGCTGCGCCTTGGAAATACGGTTAGAAATTCGGAGGGAGAGCCGTATGCCGCCGCGCTTTACCCCTTCCTTCCGTGGGTTCCCGAAAGCGGATACAAGGTGGACAAGGCGTTGATTCATGCGCTGGTGCGTCAGGAATCCCGTTTCAATATGTCGGCTAAAAATCCGAGCGGGGCGACGGGGCTGATGCAGCTTATGCCCGCGACCGCCGGCTATGTCGCCGGCACAAGCCTTTACGAGGATAAAGCCGGCATGGAGCGCTTGAGGGAGCCGCAGGTTAATCTTGAAATCGGCCAGACTTACGTTAACAGGTTGCTGGATCACGGCGTGGTGGGGCGGGATCTTCTGCTTTTAACCATTGCCTATAATGCGGGGCCGGGCAAACTCTCGCGCTGGAAAAAAGAGCGGGCGGGCCTTTCCGATCCGCTTCTTTTTATCGAGAGCATTCCTTACACGGAAACGCGCGCGTTTGTGGAGCGTGTGCTGTCCAACTACTGGATTTACCGGATGCGGTTTCAGCAGCCGACCCCTTCGCTGGATGCGGTGACTTCGGGCCGCTGGGCGCGTTATGCGGCGATGGATACGAATGAAGGCTTGCGTTACGCTACGCGTTGAGCAGTTTAAGCATGTCTTTCTTGAGACGCTGATCTCCCAGAGCAAGAACCCTTGATTTTTCTTTGGGGCTCGTCAATGTCAGCGGCGCGCCGTTCCAATCGCACATCAGGCCGCCCGCGCCTTCGATGATGGGGGGCATGGCTGCGTAGTCGTAGGGGCCCATATCGCTTTCCGCAACGGCGTCCAGAAAGCCGCTGGCTAGAAGGCCGTAAGCGTAGCCGTCTTTTCCCCAGACGAAAGACTTGCATGCTTTCTCCAGTGTCGCGCCGCGGTCTTTAAACATGACCGGTGTGGTCGCAGACGCAAAAGCTTCGCCAATGGACGCGCAGGGACGTGTTTGGATATCACGTCCGTTAAGGGTTGTTTTTTGTCCTTTTACGCCCAGCCAGCGCTCCTTTGATATCGGCTGGTCGATAAGGCCCAGCAGGGGCGTGTCGTCTTTCCACAGGGAGATCAGGGTGGTGAAGGTAGGGCAACCGACGGCGAATTTTGTGGTGCCGTCAACCGGGTCGAAAATCCATATGTAGCCGCTCTGGCCTTCTCTGGAATCGTATTCCTCGCCCAGAATGCCGTCTTCGGGCCGCTGCCGTTCGATGATGTCACGCAGGGCGCGCTCTACGGCCCGGTCTGCAATTGTCACCGGCGTTTCGTCGGCCTTGGTTTCCACATCAAAGCTTGTGCGGAAATGTCGGTGGATAATTTCTCCGGCCTCATCCGCCATATAGTTGGCGAGGTTAATAAATTCTTGCATATTCGCGGCCTTTGCGGATTAATATGGACTTCTTTAAATACACATAAAGCACAAAATTATGAAAACGGTCAATGACATTCGGACAGAATTTTTAGGGTTCTTTGAGAAAAACGGCCACAGGCGCGTCGATTCCTCGCCTTTGGTGCCGCAGAACGATCCGACGCTGATGTTCGTCAATTCGGGCATGGTCCAGTTCAAGAATGTTTTTACGGGTGTGGAAACGCGGCCCTACACGCGCGCCACGACGGCGCAGAAATCCGTGCGGGCGGGCGGAAAGCATAACGATTTGGATAATGTCGGCTATACCGCGCGCCATCATACGTTTTTCGAGATGCTGGGGAATTTTTCCTTTGGCGATTATTTCAAGGAAGAAGCGATTTCCTTCGCCTGGGAGCTGGTGAACAAGAATTTCGGTATGCCCAAAGACAGGCTTTTGGTAACGGTGCATTCCACGGATGAGGAGGCCGCAGGGCTGTGGAAGAAAATCGCCGGATTTCCCGACGATAAAATTATCCGCATTCCCACGGATGACAATTTCTGGCAGATGGGGGATACGGGCCCTTGCGGTCCGTGCAGCGAGATTTTTTACGATCAGGGTGAGGCGCTGGAAGGTGGCCCTCCCGGTTCTCCTGATGAAGATGGCGACCGGTTCCTTGAGTTCTGGAATCTTGTGTTTATGCAGTTTGAACAGGAGCCGGGGGAAGATGGAAAGCCCGTTCGCAAGCCTTTGCCGAAACCTTCCATCGATACGGGGATGGGGCTGGAGCGCATGGCGGCCCTCATGCAGGGCAAGCTGTCCAATTACGATATCGACCTTTTGCGCTCTATTATCGAACACAGCGCCGACCTGACGGGCGTGGACCCGGACGGGCCGCAGGCCGCTTCCCACCGGGTGATTGCAGACCATTTGCGCTGCTCGGCCTTTTTGCTGGCGGACGGGGTGATGCCCTCCAACGAAGGGCGGGGGTACGTCCTGCGCCGGATTATGCGCCGCGGGATGCGCCATGCGCATCTTCTGGGCGCACAGGACCCGTTGATGTACCGCTTGTTCCCAACGCTTATGTCGATGATGGGAGACGCTTATCCTGAACTGAAGCGCGCGGAATCGATGGTTACCGATACGCTTAAGAATGAAGAAACCCGGTTTAAGAAAACATTGGATCGCGGGTTAAAAATTCTGGATGAGGAGTCGGAAAAACTTGGCGAAGGCCAAACACTTTCCGGCGACGTGGCCTTTAAGCTCTATGACACATACGGCTTCCCGCTCGATTTGACGCAGGACGCCCTGAAAGTCAAAAAGATTTCCGTTGATATGGACGGCTTTAACGCCTGCATGGAAGAGCAGAAAAAAGCGGCCCGCGCCGCATGGTCCGGCTCCGGCGATGCGGGCACGGAAAAGCTCTGGTTCGATCTGCTGGAGGAATGCGGCCCGACCGAATTTCTGGGATATGAAAGCACGAAGGCGCAAGGGCAGGTGCTGGCGATTGTCAAAGACGGCCAGCGCGTGGACGCATTGAAAGAAGGCGAGGAAGGCATGGTTATTACCAACCAGACTCCTTTTTACGGCGAAAGCGGCGGGCAGGTCGGGGATACCGGCGCACTCTCGGCGGAAGGGGGGGCGCTGGCCGTCACCGACACCAAAAAGATGCTCGGAAAACTCTTTTTGCATCAGGCGAAATGCAACAAGGGCGCGCTCAATGTCGGCGATACGGTGGAAATGCAGGTGGACGAAGCCCGGCGCGACGCCATCCGTGCCAATCACTCTGCCACACACCTTATGCATGAAGCTTTGCAACAGGTGCTGGGCGATCACGTGGCGCAAAAAGGAAGCCTGCAGGACGGAGAGCGCACACGCTTCGATATTTCCCATCCCAATGCGATCACGCCGGAAGAAATCCGCCGCGTCGAGGAAATCGTGAATGATGAAATCCGGGCCAACACGGAAATCATCACCCGCATCATGCCCATTGATGACGCGCGGGCCATGGGGGCGGCGGCCCTGTTCGGGGAGAAATATGATGATGAAGTGCGCGTTTTGTTTATGGGGCGTGAAAAAGAGGCCGAAGGCAAACCTTTCTCTATCGAGCTTTGCGGCGGCACGCACGCCAGGCGCACGGGCGATATCGGCCTGTTTAAAATCATATCCGAAAGCGCGCTGGCCGCCGGTATTCGCCGGATAGAGGCGCTGACGGGCGAAGGGGCCCTGCGTTATTTCGAGCAGCAGGATCATCTTTTGCGGGCGGTCTCGCAGGCATTGAAGGTGCCTGCAAGCGAGGTCGGGCAGCGGGTGGAGTCTTTGCTGAAAGAAAAAAAGAAACTGGAGCAGGACGTTTCCAACCTGCGCCGGGAACTGGCGACGGGCGGCAGCGGCGGGTCCTCGAATGACGGCATAAAAGATATCGGCGGGATTAAATTTATCTCCAGGGTCCTGCCGGATTTTCCGGCCAAGGATCTTAAACCCATGGCGGACGACTTGAAAAACAAGGTCGGATCCGGCGTGGTGGTCCTGATCGCGACGAGCGAGGGGAAAGCCTCTATCGTGGTCGGGGTTACGAAGGATTTGACGGACAAATTCAGCGCGGTGGATCTGGTCAAGGCCGGCGCGGAAGCGATGGGCGGCAAGGGCGGGGGCGGACGTCCCGATATGGCGCAGGCGGGCGGCCCGAACGGCAGCGCGGCAAACGATGCGGCGCAGGCAGTTGAAAGAGCCATATCCGCCTGATTCTTGGTATTCCTCAATTTCGTCATTGCGAGGAGGCCAAAAGGCTGAGCTGCCTTCGCCGAAGCGAATCTCTGGCTTCGCCCAGGCAGGTGCGGCAGTCCAAAAAGCCCCCCTTTTTTGTCATCCCGAGCGTAGCGCCGTCAGGCGCGCAGTCGAAGGATCTTTGACGGTAGATATATACAAGATCCCTCGACTTCACTCGGGATGACATTAAACCGGTTCTGCTTCGCTCCCGTTGGTCGCTCGTAATGACGGGAAACAAGTCATTTTCAGAAAAAGAGTGGCAATAAGCCACCTGATTTTTCTTTCATGGATCCGGTTTCTCTTGACATAACCTTTTCGAGGGGCGTATGCCCTTTTCGAAGACGGTTCATGTTCAAAAAAAAGGGTGTGAAAAATGAAAAAGATATTTACAAAAGCGGCCGTTAATAAAGCGGCAAGGGCACTGACGGCGGGGTTTTTATTGGTTAGCTCTCCGCTTTCTCATGCGGAAGAGGGGCATAAAAAAACAGGTCATGAAAACGTGGGTCAGGGTGTGTTGGTGACTCTCGGCACGGCTGTGGGGATCGCAGGGGGGCTCATTGGGGGGCTTGTTGTCTGGGGAAGAAAACACGATAAGGAAAATGCCAAAATTCCGCGTCCTAACGGTCCTGCCGGCCCCCGTCACGGCGGTTAAGGCTCCATTCGTTTGTATTTACCCCAAAAAAGCAAACGGGGAAGCTTTGCAGAAAGCTTCCCCGTGGAGCGTGTTTAAATCTTAACAGTCAAACTAGATAGTAGGCTGAGAGGTCGGGCGGTGGCCACAGAATCTTTTATCCTGAGTTTGAAACCCTTTAAAGCCGGGGTTGCAGACAGTAGGGGCTGCATCTGCACCGGATACTTCATGCGGGGCCCTAAAGTGGTTAGCCAGCAGTTGTTGAGCGTTAATAGGTTGCGGGTCTCCATATCCTGAACCGCCTTGTCTTCCGTATGTATCTGTAGCCATTTCTTTTTCCCTCCGCAGTAAAACTTTAATTCCGTTACGTTAACAAAAAATCCAAAGAGCTGGCAAGGAAGAAAGTATATTTCCTAAAGGCCGTCTTTGTGATTTCAGAAGTTATACTATTATAATTATGGAAAGTCAAGAGGGTTTTTAAGAAATTTTTAATATTTTAGAGGCTTGCCCTGAAAGAGCCCGCCCGATATAAAGCCTCACGACAGAAAATCAGAAGGAATTCAAGTGATGACCATAGAGCGTACCTTTTCTATCCTGAAACCCGATGCCACGCGGCGGAACCTGACGGGGGCGATCAATGCGAAGCTGGAGGCGGCAGGGCTGCGGATTGTGGCGCAGAAGCGCATTCATATGACCAAAGCGCAGGCGGAAGGCTTTTACGCCGTCCATAAAGACCGGCCTTTCTTTGGCGAACTGGTGGACTTCATGATTTCCGAGCCCGTGGTGGTGCAGGTTCTGGAAGGGGAAAACGCTGTGGCCAGAAACCGCGAGGTGATGGGCGCGACCAATCCGGAAGAAGCTGCGGCCGGCACCATCCGGAAAGAATTCGCCCTGAGTATCGGCGAAAATTCCGTGCACGGGTCCGACAGTGCGGAAAATGCCAAAATTGAAATCGAATATTTCTTTCCGGAAGGCGAAATCGTCGGGTAGGGGCTTTCGTCTTTAAGCGCGCATCCAGCTTTTAAGGGCTTCTTTGGCGCGCAGGCTGGCGTCCGGCAGGCTGGAAATCAGTTCGTTCAGGTCTTCTTGCGGCGGCGCGGCGTCAGGCGGACTTCCTTTGGCGATTTTTTCGGCGTTTTCCGCCATCGTGCTGATTTCCGAAAGGCCGAAATTTCCGGCCATCCCTTTCAGGTCATGCGCGCGGGCGGCGATTTCGTTCATATCTTTTTCTTTTGAGGCGTTCACAAGGGCCTCGACAATTTCCTGCGTTTTCACGATCAATCCGTCCAGCAGTTCCTGCAACTGTGTCTCTCCAAGATTGTTTCTCAGGACGCCAAGCATTTCGGCGTCGAAAATACCGGATTCGGATGTGATGTCTTTCGTTTCCTCTGCGGGGGCACCAGGGGAGGGGGCGACGTGCGGTCTGGAGGACATCACGGCTTTTTCCAGTTTTGCGGGGTCGATCGGTTTGGCGACATAGCCGTCCATTCCCGCCTGATAAAAGCGTTCGATATCTTCCTGCAAAACATTCCCGCTGAGGGCAATGACGGGCAGGCTCGCTTTCCGGACGTCTTCCATCTGGCGGATGACCATCGTGGCTTCGTCCCCTTTCATGTTCGGGAGCTGGATGTCCATTAAAACCACATCGTAGGTGCCCGTTTTTATCATCTCTATGGCCTGTTCGGCGCTTTGCGCCGTTTCGGCGCTGCAGTTCATTTTGTCCAGAAAGCCTAAAATGACCTTTTTGTTGATTTCGTTATCGTCAACGACCAGGACATGTTTTGCGTCCAATGGGGCGGCAGCGGCCGGGGGAGGAGATTCCTGCGTTTCGGAAGATTCCGTTTCCCCCTCCTCTTTGGCTCTTTCCATTTGAAGGGTGAAGAAAAAGGTGCTGCCGTGTCCTTCTTCACTGCTCACACGGATGACGCTGCCCATGGCCTCGATTAAACCTTTGCAGATGGCGAGCCCCAGACCGGTGCCGCCGAATTTTCGGGAGATGCTGGAATCGGCCTGTGCAAAAGGCGTAAAGAGATACTCCTGCACGTCCTGCGCAATGCCGATCCCGCTGTCATGGACGGCGTAATAAATATTGTAATCCTTGTCCGTTTCCCCTTTTTCCGCGCGCAGATGGAGGGTTACATCCCCTTCAGAGGTAAACTTGATGGCGTTGCTTGTCAGGTTCAGGAGGATCTGGCGCAGCCTGTTCGGATCTCCCATGACATAGCGGGGGACGCTGTCCTCGATATTCACTTTCAGCCCGACATTCTTCTGGGCGGCATGGCCGGACATCAGTCTGGCGATCCCCTGGATAAGACGCGGCAGGTCGAACGAGATATATTCCAGGTCCATTTTGCCGCGTTCGATTTTTTCAAAATCCAGAATATCGTTCAGAAGCGTCAGCATGGCGTCGCCGGAATCCTGAATGGTCATGACATAGTCTTTTTGTTCCTTGCTCAGATTTCCGTCGAGCAACAGGCGGACCATGCCCATGATGCCGGTCATGGGCGTGCGGATTTCATGGCTCACAACGGCCAGAAACGCGGATTTGGCGCGGTTGGCTTCATCGGCGGCCGTTTTTGCGACCCGCATTTCCTCTGTCCTGCGGGCTTCCCTTTCCCGCATCTGGGCCAGAAGCTGGCGCTCTTTTTCGATCACCTTGAGCAGGCGGTTTTGTTCTGCGGATTCTTTTGTATGGCGCAGACGGACAAGGGAGAGGGTTTCCTTGTTTTCCTGTGCTTTTTCTTCGAAGAGGATGTCCTGCTGGCGTTCGATTCTTTTCAGCGTCGCGGAAATGAAAAAGATGGCCTGCGGGAAGAGCATGATCCAGAAGGCGTTGACGGTAATGCCGGACAAAGAGAGGAATCCCGACAACGCGGCGGCGGAGATGATAATGCCGGCGAGAAGGAACAGCCACGCCCATATCAGGGGATAGGCTTCGTCTTTCCGGATTTGCGCCTGCGCAAAGCACAGGAGCGGCAGAACGGTAAAGGTAAAAACGATGGGGCCGTAAAAAAGGGCTGTTTTTATGAGGGGGTTCGTTTCCAGCGGGAGAAGTCCCGCCGTGCCGCAGACAAAGACAAGAAGGGCCAGCCCGTTCAGGGTATATCTTTCGGTGTAATCATATTTTCGGATATCGAGAAAGACTTTCGTCAGGCCGACGGAGCCGACCGCCAAAAGCCCCATCAGCAAAGGCAGGATTTCTCCGCGAAGGGGCAGGAGGCTGAAGACGCTGACATTGTTCCAGTGGAAGAGCAAAACCAGAACGGCGTAATAGACGGAAAAAGGCAGGTAGTTCCAGGATCTTTTCGACAGGCAAACAGAGAGAAAGAAAAACGCCATGCCCGCGAGGAACATCATCAGGATATTTAAATCCCCCAGAAGATTCTCGCCCTGCAGAATCGAAAAATCGCGGGTCTGGATTTGGAGGTTTAACGTCAGCGGGACGCCGCTCGTGGACTGGAGCGGCATAATCAGAATGACCTCCTGATCTTTTTCCAGCGTTAAGGGAATCGTTTTGTCGAGCCGTTTTGTGATCGGGGTTAAAACGCCTTCTTTGGTATCCGCAGCGGAGACGAGAGGCTGGGGGATATAGCTGTATATATCTATTTTATCCAGAAACCCGTAGCGCCCTTCCAGCGTGCTGCCGAAATTCAAAAGCCAGTCTGTTTCGGAAGAGGTGTTGTGCAGTTTGAACACAAGCCATTTTTTTTCGCCCAGATATCCCAGATCAATAATGTCCCGGGTGTTTCGCTGGGAGAGGGACAGGTTTTTGGCTTTTTCGAGAATTTCCTGCGCGGTAAATTTCTCGTCCGGATCGGGGATCAGATACGTATAGGCCCCCAGGAAATAGTGACTTTCGCTATCGCCCAGAATAAGGGGTATGTGGTCATCAAATTCATATGTCTGGGCTTTGGCGGCAAACGGCAGGAAAAAGCACAAAACCGCCAGCGCTGCAAAAAGAACTTTTACAGGACGAAACATGCTGGCTTTATCGTGCAAGCCGTTTTTTAAGTCTTTGTTTCTCATATGCTTTTTAAGTCCCCGAACGGAATCGTCTCTGAAAACGATGTCCTTCCTGTATGATGCGCCGAAAATGGTTACTAAAAAATGAATAAAAGCACATTCAAGGCACCTTAAATGTTCTTATGTAAAAAATATTTTGTGTATTTTACAGATGGACGTGACGGGCGGTCAAAGACGCCTGAATCAGCGCTTCCATGCGGTGTCCATATTGTCGATATGAACGGTTTGGGCCTGTTGCTTTTCGTCTTCGATTTGTCCGATCGTGTACATCCGTTCGCCCTGTTCCGTGAGGGCGGCCGTTATATTGCCGGCCTCTTCCGGGGCGCAGACGAGGGCCATCCCGATCCCGCAATTGAGGGTGAGGGCCATATCCTGCGGCGCCAGATCCCCGATTTCCTGCAGCCATCCAAACAGGGGCGGCAGATCCCATGCGTTGGCATCCAGCCGCGCCGAAAGGTCCTTGGGCAGGATGCGCGGAATATTTTCGATCAGGCCGCCGCCTGTGATGTTGGCGAGGCCTTTGATCGCGCTATATCCTTCCTGATCCTTTATGTTCAGGGCGTTCAGAATTTGTTTGACGTAGATGCGGGTGGGGGTCAGCAGGACGTCCCCTAAAAGGGCGCCGGGCTCGAACGGGGCGGGGCTGTCATAGCTGCAGCCCCCGGCTGTTCCCACGAGCTTGCGCACGAGGGAGTAGCCGTTGGAATGCAGTCCGCTGGCGGCAAGGCCCAGAATAACGTCTCCGGCCTTGATCCTGTCTCCGGTAATCACCTGGTCGCGCTCCACCGCGCCGACGGTAAAGCCCGCCAGATCGTAATCCCCCTCGCTGTACATGCCGGGCATTTCGGCCGTTTCGCCGCCGATCAAAGCGCATCCGGCCCGCTTGCATCCGGCGGCGATGCCGGACACCACTTTTTCCGCCCTGGCCACGTCCAGTTTTCCGCAGGCGAAATAGTCGAGGAAAAAGAGAGGCTCCGCCCCCTGCACGATCAGGTCGTTCACGCACATGGCCACGAGGTCGATGCCGACGGTGTCGTGCTTCCCGGTATCAATGGCGATTTTGAGCTTTGTGCCCACGCCGTCTGTGGCGCTGACCAAAAGCGGGTCTTTATATCCGCAGGCTTTGACATCGAACAGGGCTCCGAATCCGCCAAGGCCGCCCATGACACCGCTTCTGTGGGTGTTTTTAATGGCCGGTTTGATTCGTTCAACCAGTTCGGCGCCGGCATGGATGTCGACACCGGCTTCTTTATAGGCGCCCTGTTTCATTCTCTTTTCATTTCTTTTCATTCAGTGTTATAAAAAGGCCACAATTCCCAAAGAAAGTACATCGGATGGCGACATTCTATAAACATTTTGCATTGGTTTATACAGTCTTTTGTGTGGTTTTTTCCTGCGGGGCCCTTGCGCAGGACGATATTTACACGGTTGAAAATGTCGAGGTGGACGTGACGGCGGACAATGCCGTGCAGGCGCGGGAAAATGCGATGGAGGAAGCGCAGGTCAAAGCCTACCGGATGCTGGCGGAAAAACTGCTGCCGCCGGAAGAATTCGAAGTCTTTGAAACGCCCGATTCCACGACTATTTCTGCGCTGGTTCAGGATTTCGAAGTCACCAACGAACAGCTTTCCGCCGTTCGCTATAAAGGCGTTTTTACGGTGCGTTTTCGTCCCGGCGCCATGCGTTCGCGTCTGGCCGCGGGGGGGACGCCCTATGTCGAAGATGTTGTGCAGGCCGGTTCCCTGCTTGTGTTTCCGTTCTATCAATATGGATCGCGCATGACTTTGTGGGAGCCGTCCAACGAATGGATGAAAGCCTGGGTCCGGCCGCAAGAGGGTGAGGCGGAGTCCCTGACGATCGTTCCCATGGGGGATTTGCTGGATGTCTCGCAGGTGCGGGACGATCAGGCCCTCACTTATGCGCCCGAAATGATGAAGCGGATGATGGCGCGCTACGAGGCCGAGGAGGCCGCTATTTTGATCGCGGCGCCCAAAAGGACGGGCGTTGAGGCCGATGCGCCGCTGTCTCTGGATGTCAGGCTTTACGAAGTGGGGGAAAGCGGGCCGGAATATATGCGCTCTGTGAGCATCGACTCTTTGCCCGAAGAAGGCAGGGATGCCTTTTATGACCGTTCGGTGCGCGAAGTTAAAAACATGCTGCGCGGAAACTGGAAACAAAAAAGGGTGATTACGCCCGCACAGATCCGGTTCTTTGAGGCGCGCGTTCATTTTACGTCGGTGCAGGAATGGGTCAAAACCAAGAATGTTCTGGATCGTTTGCCCGGGATGCAAACGATTTTGATTAAAGGGCTGAAGCCCAAGCAGGCGGAGGTCCAGCTTCAATATGCGGGCGACGAAGACCATTTGCGTCAGGCGTTGCAGCGCGCGGGCATTGTGATGCAGGCCGGATACGGGCAGCAGGCGGGCTATGTTCCCGGGTATAGCAATGCGGCCGCCGGCAGTCTTGTTTACGATCTGTCCATGGGGCGCAGGCCTTATTAGGTTAAAAGGGGAGATGGTTGTCGATGGCCATTAATTTTCAAAAACAGCTTTTGTTCTGGGGCGCGGCTTTTGCCCTGTTTTTCGGGTTCGTCTGCGTGTTCAAAGGGGTTTTGATGCCTTTTGCGCTGGGATTTTCGATTGCCTATCTTCTCAATCCCCTGGTGTCGTGTCTGGAAAAAGCCGGCCTGCCGAGGCTTTTGGGAACGCTTTTGATTCTATCGCTCTTTTTCGTTTTTGCCGGCGTTGTCCTGACGGTGGCCATTCCGCCGGCCTACAGGGAGTCCGTTTCCCTGATCGAGAATATTCCCGGATACATGGATGTGCTGTTTAATTTTTCCGAACCGTATCTTTCTTGGATTCAGGATCGTCTCGGCGACGGGTATCTCGAAAGCATAAAATCTTTTTTGCGCGACAATGTCGGTAAAATCGTTACCGTAACGGGCGGAATTGTGGGAGGATTGGCGTCCGGCGGACAGGCGGTCGCCGGGTTTATGACGGCGCTCGTGATTACACCGCTGGCGGCCTTTTTCATGATGAAGGAATGGCCGTATCTGACAGACTGGATAGAGGGGCTTTACCCGCGGGAGCATGAAACGGTGATACGGGATTTATTCAAACAGATTGACCAAAAACTGGCGGGGTTTGTCCGCGGGCAACTGTCCGTCGCTTTCCTGCTGGGGGTGATTTACGCCGTGGCCTTAAGTATCGCGGGGCTGAAATACGGGTTTCTTATCGGTCTGGCGGCGGGCGCGTTGTCGATTATTCCCATGGTCGGCTCCGCTTTGGGGCTGGTGGTCGGCGTCGGCGTGGCGTGGTTCCAGACGGGGGAATGGAGCTTTGTGGCCATTATCGCGGCCATTTTTATCGTCGGGCAGATTGTCGAAGGCAATATCCTCACGCCCAAGCTGGTCGGGGACAGCGTCGGGCTTCATCCTTTATGGATTGTGTTTGCGTTGATGGCGGGCGGCAGCCTGTTCGGCATTTTGGGGATGCTTCTGGCGGTTCCCGTCGCAGCCGTTATAGGGGTGCTCGTCGGGTTTGCGATTTTGCAGTACAAGAAAAGCCCCTTGTATAAAAAGCTCCCTTCCAAAAGACCAAAAGAGAAACAGAAAAAGAAAAATGGGTGAACCGGCTGTACAGATCCCTCTGGATTTAGGGCACCGGACTGCGCTGGGCCGGGAGGATTTCCTGATCGCCCCCAGCAATGAAGACGCCGTGGCCTGGCTGGACCTGTGGCCGCAATGGCCGGCGCCTGCGTTTGTCCTGTACGGGCAGGCGGCGAGCGGAAAGAGCCATCTGGCCGCCGTGTGGGGAGAAAAGTCCCATGCCGTATGCGTGGATCCGTCGATATTGTCTGAAGGCTCGGCGCGGGATCTGGCGGAAAAATACGAACATCTGATCCTCGACAATGCCGATCATCTGATTGGAAATCTGGCGTGCGAAAAGGGCCTGTTCCATCTGTATAATATTTTTAAAGAGGAGCAGCGCAGTTTCCTGATGGTTTTGGAAGCGCCGCCGGTCCGCCGCCAGTTCGCCCTGCCGGATCTGGCGTCCAGGCTGCGCGCCGCGCCGAGCGTCGCGATCCGGGAACCGGACGATCTTTTGCTCTCGGCGCTTTTGGTCAAACTTTTCAATGACCGTCAGTTGCGTGTCAGCGAAGAGGTGATCGCTTACATCCTGCCGCGCATCGAACGCTCTTTCAGGGCGGCGCGGGATTTGATCGAAAAAGCGGATCAGGCTGCCATGGTTCAGAAACGCGCTATTTCCGTGCCGCTTATCCGGGAATTGCTGGCTTAATTTTCCTCCAGTTCGATGAGCCGGATTTCCCCGTCTTGAAGGGTCAGGGCCAGTTTTCCCGCTTTCATCCTGAGGGCGTCTTTCCCGAAAATTTCATGCCGCCAGCCTTTGAGGGCCGGAATGTCGGGGGCGTCTTCCGCGGCCAGACGTTCCATGTCCTGTGCGCTGGCGATGATTTTGGGGGTGACGTCCGCTTCCCCCGTGTTGATTTTGAGAAGCATCTTCAGCATTTCCAGTGTGGAGCGGGCGGTTTTTGGGAAGGGGCGGCTGTTTTCACGCCGTGGCCATGTGTCTTTCGGGCTTTGGACGGCTTTTTTAATCAGCTTTACGAGTTTTTCTCCTGTTTCCCCCTTGGCGACGGGCTTGGGCAGGGAGCGCACGCGTAAAAGACCTTCCATGTCTTTGGGCTTGTAGAGCGCCAGATCTGCGAGCGTTTCGTCCTTTAAAATGCGTCCGCGCGGCACGTCCTTTTTTTGTGCAGTGGCTTCGCGCCATGCGGCGAGTTCTTTTAAGATGGCGAACACTTCCGGTTTGTCGGAGCGGATTTTAATGCGTTCCCATGCGTTTTCCGGGTGGGAGTCGTATGTTTCGGGCGTGGTTAAAATCGTCATTTCGGCGTTCACCCAGCTTTCCCGTCCTTTTTTCCGCAAGGTGTCGTGCAGCTTCTCATAGACTTCCCGCAGGTATGTCACGTCGTTCAGCGCATAGGTAAGCTGTTTCTGGCTTAAGGGGCGGCGGGACCAGTCGGTAAACTGGGCGCTTTTTTCAAGGGGATGCCCGGTTATATCCTGCACCAGCGCGCTGTAGGAAATGGAATCGCCATAGCCGCACACCATCGCGGCCACCTGCGTATCGAAAATGGGGTGGGGGATTTTGCCGTTGATCTGGTAAAAAATTTCCAGATCCTGCCGCGCCGCGTGAAACACCTTCAAAACATTCTCGTTCACCAGCAAGTCATAAACCGGCGTCCAGTCGAGGGTTGTGCCGATCATATCCAGCGCCCTTGCCTCCACGTCCGGTCCGGCCATCTGGATCAGGCAAAGCTTTGAATAATAGGTTTTATCCCGCAGGAACTCCGTATCGATCGTGAGATACGGGCCCCGGGCCAGCGCGGCGCAGAAATCCTCAAGATCGTCTTGCGTTTGAATAATCATGTAGCTCTTGTGCCTTTTTGTCTGCCCCGTTATAAAGGCTTGTTTTGATTAAAGGAACAGAAAATGCACAGCTACAGAACACATCATTGTGGGGAACTTAGAAAAGGGCATGAAGGGCAGGCGGTGAAACTCTCCGGCTGGATTGGCCGCAAGCGCGATCATGGCGGGGTTTTGTTTATCGATTTGCGCGATACCTACGGCATAACCCAATGTGTGGTGGATGAAGGCTCTCCCCTGCTGGAACAGGTGGAAGGCTTTCGTGTGGAGTCCGTGATTACGGTGGTGGGGAAGGTGCGGACCCGCCCGGGCGAAACACAGAATCCCAATATGCCTACCGGCGAGATCGAACTGTATATTGATGAAGTAACCCTGCAGGGCGCCGCCGATGTGCTGCCCTTCCAGGTGGCCGAAGATGACGGGGCGGGGGAGGATATCCGCCTGAAATACCGCTATCTGGATTTGCGCCGCGAAAAAATGCAGAAAAATATCCGCCTTAGAAACGACGTGATTTTTTCCATTCGCGAGCGTATGCACGCGCAGGGCTTTCAGGAATTCCAGACCCCGATTTTAACCGCGAGCAGCCCGGAAGGCGCGCGGGACTACCTTGTGCCCTCGCGGCTGCATCCGGGAAAATTCTACGCGCTTCCGCAGGCGCCGCAACAATTCAAACAGCTTTTGATGGTGTCGGGCTTCGATAAATATTTTCAGATCGCGCCATGCTTCCGGGATGAAGACGGGCGCGCGGACCGGCTTGCGGAGTTTTACCAGCTCGACATGGAAATGTCTTTTGTCAGCCAGCAGGATGTGTTCGATACCGTGCAGCCGGTGATTCAGGGCGTTTTTGAACAGTTCAACGACTTTACCGGCGCCGGGCACAAGGTCGAATGGCTTCCGCATCTGCGTTTCGAAGACGCCATGCTCAGATACGGGACCGACAAGCCGGACCTGCGCAATCCGCTGGAGATCGTGGATGTGACGGAAGTTTTCGCCCGCGACGATGTGGAATTCAAAGCCTTTAAAGGCACGGTTGAAAAAGGTGGCGTGGTGCGCGCCATCCGCGCGCCTCAAGTCTTCGACCAGCCGCGCAGCTTCTTTGACAAGCTCAATAGCTGGGCACAGGGCGAAGGCGCGCCGGGTCTGGGTTATGTGGTCTTTAAGGACGGCGTTGGGGCCGGACCGATTGCCAAATTTATCCCTGAAGCTGCGCAGGAACAGTTAAAGGAACTTGCCGGGCTGGAAGAGGGCGACGCCATCTTCTTTGTGTGCAATAAAGAGTTGGCTGCCGCCAAGTTTGCGGGTCTTGCCCGTGATGTCATCTGCGACGCCCTGCCCGAAGGTCATGAGGCCGCACGTGAGACAGGCGTTTATAAATTCTGCTGGGTGGTGGATTTCCCGATGTATGAGCGCGACGAACACACGGGCAGGATCGACTTTTCCCACAATCCCTTTTCCATGCCGCAAGGGGGGATGGAGGATCTCGAAAACAAAGATCCGGAAGACATTTACGCGTATCAGTATGACGCCATTTGCAACGGGTTCGAGCTGTGCTCCGGCGCGATCCGGAATCACAAGCCCGACATCATGGAAAAGGCGTTCAGCCTTGCCGGGTACGATAAATCCGTTCTGGAGGCCAAATTCGGCGGGATGCTGAATGCCTTTAAATTCGGTGCGCCGCCGCACGGAGGCTGCGCGTTCGGCATCGACCGGATTGTCATGCTGCTGGCGGACGAGCCGAACCTGCGCGAGGTTTACGCTTTTGTGATGAACGGCCAGTATGAAGACCAGATGATGTCCGCGCCCGGTGACATCACGCCGGAGCAGCTTAAGGACCTGCATATCAGGCTCGATTTGCCCAAGGCCAAAGTCAAAAAAGACGAAGCGGCTTAAAAAAATAATAGAAGGCAAAAAGATGGGCTTTGACATTACAGATTACGCCAAGGGCCGCTATACGGCGAAGGCTTACGATCCGGGCCGGAAAATCCCCGATGAAGATATCGAAAAAATAAAGGAGCTTCTCCGCTACAGCCCCTCCAGCGTGAACGGGCAGCCCTGGCATTTTATTCTGGCCTCGTCGGAGGGCGCCAGGGAAAAAATCGCCAGGTCAACGGATGCGCTTTATTCCTTTAATTCCCCTCTCATCCGGAACGCGTCGCATGTCGTGGTGTTTTGCGGCAGGCTTGATATGGAAGAAGACTTCCTGAAGAAGCTTTTGGCGCAGGAAGAAAAAGACGGCCGTTTCGATGCGGACCCGTCTCTTAAAGAAAAAATGAATGCCGGGCGCAGCAGGTTCGTCGCTCTCCATAAGGAAGAGAGGAAGGATGTAAAATATTGGACGGCCCGGCAGGTTTATCTCAATCTGGGGGCGTTCTTGCTGGGGGTTTCGACGATGGGCATCGCGGCAACGCCGATGGAGGGGATTGATACGCAGGTTCTGGATGAAGAATTTGGTTTGCGCGAAAAAGGCTATGCCGCTCTTGTGGTCGTAGCGCTTGGCTATAGCGACCCTGAGAAGGATTACAATGCGAAGCTGCCGAAATCCCGCCTGCCCTGTTCGGACATTTTGACGGAAGTTTGACAGGGCCGGAAAACGCGGGCCCCCAAGGAAGGTCAGGATAAAAAATGAAAAGAAAGGCGAAGAAAATGCTCTTTCATTTTCTTTTGCTGTACCTTTCTTTTGTGGCCGTTTTGTATTTCACGCAGCGCTCCATGATCTATTTTCCCGATACGCAAAAGCCGGATATCGGGGCTTACGCGCAGAACAATGTCACGCAGATGTCCGTCCGGACCCTTGACGGCCTGACGCTGTCGGGCTGGTTCAAGCCGCCGCTTTTTCAAAAAGATGTTGTGGTGTTTTTTCACGGCAATGCGTCCCATTACGGCACGCGGATCGAAAAGGCCATGGCGCAGGCTTATAAGGGGTACGGTTTTTTACTGGCGGGATACCGGGGCTATGGCGGCAATCCGGGAAAACCTTCCGAAGAGGGGCTGTATAACGATGCGCGCGCCTGGATGCATGCTTTGGTCAATCGGGGCGTAAGGGCGGAAAATATTATCCTCTACGGGGAGTCGCTGGGAACGGGGGTGGCGGTTCAGATGGCGCTGGAATATCCGGATGTAAAGGCGCTCGTTTTGGAATCCCCCTATACGAGTCTGCCGGACGTGGCGGCCAAAACCTATTTTTTCGTGCCGGTCCGTTTGTTGATGAAGGATAAATTCGACAGCCTGTCCAAAATCAAAAAGGTGAAGGCGCCGCTTTTGGTGTTGCAGGGGATGAAAGACAGGGTGGTTGCCCCGTCCTTCGGTCAAAGGCTTTTTGCTGCGGCGAACGATCCGAAAGAGATGGTTTCTCTCGAGGGTTACGGCCATAACGATATGCCGGACGGCATATTGGCGCAAAAGCTTGCGGCGTTTGTAAGAAGTAAGGCCGACTGAGTTTCTTTCTTATGGCCGCGCCGTCTGGAATGTTTTTGGCGCGGGGTCGATTTCGACGATGCGGCGGTGGCGGATTTCCAGAACGGCCAGCCCGCGTTCTACCAGATTGTCGGTGCCGAAGCGGAAAATGCCGTCCATGCCGGCAAAGCCGTTCGGGTTGGTCAAGGCGGCGCGGTCGAAGGCCGGACGGCCCGCCTGCTGGAATCCCGTGCGGGCCAGAACGGCGGCCAGCGCCGTGGCGTCATAGGCCATGGAAGACAGGCGCGGCGGCTTTTGTCCGTAGGTCTGGCTGTATTTGTCTTCAAATTTTTTGCGCATGTACGGCGAAGGCGCGGCGAACCACGCGCCTTGCATATGGGGCAGGCTTGCCACCTGCGGGTCGTCCCAGAGCCCTGTGCCGAGTTTTTTGACCTTGTCCGGCGTAATGCCGTAATAGCCCAGCGCTCCGGCGAGCATGTCGGCCTGCTGTCCGCCCACGGGCATGAATACGGCCTGGTAAGGCGGCGGCAGGTTCGGGTTTTCTTGTTGCGCCGCCGGATCGTAGTGGGTGAAGGGTTTGAGCTGCGCGGTGATATTGTTGTTACCGGCGGCGAAGCGGAAGCGGTCCGTAATCCGGATACCGCTGCGCTGCGCCTGCGTTTCAAAGGCGCTGGCGAGGGTATTGCCGTATTTGTCGCGCGGGGCGAGGAGTCCGGCCGTGCGAATGCCTTTGGAGGCGGCATAGGCGCTCACGCGGGCGACCTGCGAGAAGGGCATGAAGCCCATCAGATATGTATTTCCGCCGGCCAGAGTCCAGTCGGTGGAAAAGGCGATGACGTTGACGCGCCGTGCCGCGGCGACATTTTTGACGGCTTGCACAGCCGGGCCGAAGAGGGGGCCGAGGATAAGCTCCGCGCCGTTATTGAGCGCGGAGGTGGCGGCCTGAAGCGCGCCTTCCGGCGTTCCGTGCGTGTCACGGGGGATAAGCTGGAAATTGTCGTATCCGATATCAAAGACGGCGAGTTGCGCCGCCTGAAGCATGGCCTGCCCGATCGGGGCGCTCTTGCCGCTTAAGGGAAGCAGGATGGCGACCTTGACCGCCGGAAGCGCGGCATAGGAACGGGCGGATGATGATGTGGCGGCGGCGGGGAGCGCCTGCTGTATCTGCCCGCTTGCAAGGGCCGGGGCGGGCAGCGTATCCGGCGCCTGTGTGGCGGCTGTTTGCGCGGCCGGGCTTGCCCAGGGCACCTGGCGTTCCGAGGCGACGCAGCCGGACAAAACCATAAAAGCGGCGAGCATGATAAAGGCAGGGATAAGGGGGTGAAGGCGCTGGATTTGGAACATGGCGGTGTTTATTCTTAATGAATGATGATGAAGCCTACACAAAAAAACAGGGAAGGACCAGAATCGATTTCCTTGCCGGCGGGACTTTACCTTGTGGCCACGCCTATCGGCAATATGCGCGATATGACCTTTCGGGCGCTGGATGTTCTGGCCGCAGTGGATTTTGTGGCTTGCGAGGATACGCGGGTGACGGGAAAACTTCTGAATGCTTTTGGCCTTAAAAAGAAAATGCTGCCTTATAACGACCATAGTTCCGCGCGGCAGCGTGATCTTCTTATGGGGCACATCAGGGACGGGAAATCCGTGGCTCTGGTCAGTGACGCGGGGACGCCGCTGATCTCCGATCCCGGTTACAAGCTTGTGCGCGGCGCGGTTGAGCAAAATATCAAGGTGACTTCCATTCCCGGCGCGAGCGCTGCCGTCACGGCCCTGCAGCTTTCCGGCCTGCCGAGCGATGCCTTTTGTTTTGCCGGATTTTTGCCTGCCAGAACATCGGCGCGGAAAAAAATGCTGGAAAAATGGGCGCATGTGCCGGGCACGCTTATGTTTTATGAAACGGGGCCGCGTCTGGCCAGCAGCCTGAAGGACATGAAAGCGGTGCTGGGGGATCGCTCCGCCTGCGTTGCGCGGGAACTGACAAAAATGTTTGAGGAAGTCCGGCGGGGAAGCCTGTCCGCGCTGATTGCGGAAAGCCTCAAAAAAGAGCCGCCGAAAGGAGAGATCGTGGTGGTGGTCGGGCAGGGCGCTGCGCCGGAAATATCCAGCGAACGCCTCGAAGACCAGATTACCAAAGCGCTGGAGACAATGTCCGTCCGCGATGCCGCGGAGGCGGTTTCGATCGCCAGCGGAAAGCCGAAAAAAGCGATTTACACTCTTGCGCTGAAATTGTCCGGTAGAAAATGAGCGCGTTGCCCGGCAAGCAAGACGCCTATAAACGGGGACTAAAGGCCGAAAAGCTTGCGGCGGTTTTTCTTAAAATAAAGGGGTATGACATTCTGGCGCAGCGTTTCAAAACGCCGGTGGGGGAAATCGACCTCATAGCCAGAAAAGGCGAAACGCTGGTCATTGCGGAGGTAAAGCAGCGCGGCAGCGTGGAAGACGCGCTGGAGTCTGTCACGCCGAAAATGCGCCGGCGGATCGAACAGGCGGCCCTGTATTACATGCAGCGCCATGCGGAACACGGGGCCTGTGATTTGCGTTTTGACGTGATGGCCGTGCGCTGGCCGTTTTTTATCCGGCATCTGGACAATGCATGGCGTCCGGCGGCATAATGCGGCATAATCGGGAGGGGATTCGCTTCCCGACATCCAAATCCTAAGGCCGAAATCATGATCAGAAAACTTTTTCCTTTTTTTCTTTTAAGTCTTTTTATTTTACCCGCCTGTTCGCCGGTGGGGCTTGCAACCGGGGCCGGGGCGACGATCGGCGTTTCGGCGGCGAAGGAGGGCGGGATCAGCCGCGCCCTGAGCGATACCGAAATTCAGGCGCTGATTAACGATGCGTGGCTCAAGCATGATCTGAAAATGTTTTCCAAACTGGGAACGACGGTAACTCAGGGGCGGGTGTTGATTACGGGCGTGGTGCAGGACCCGCAGCATCGTGTGGAGGCCGTCCGGCTGGCGTGGCAGGTGAAAGGCGTGAAACAGGTCATTAACGAAATCCGTGTGGCCGATAGCGAAGGGATCAAAGGGTATGTGCGGGACAGCTGGATTACCACGCGGCTGCGCACGTCTTTGACCTTTGACCGCAAGGTGCAATCCATCAATTATTCCATTGATACGGTGCAGGGCGTTGTCTATCTGATGGGCTTTGCGCAGGGGCGTGAAGAGCTGGAGTATGTGATCGAAAAAGCCAGCACCATTCCGCATGTCAAGCAGGTGGTGAGCTACGTCAAGCTGGTGGGGGAACAGGAGAAGATGCGCGAAATTCGCTCTGCGCCGTCTTCCGAAGCCGCTCCCGCGCCCGATGCCGTTGAGTCCGAGCCGCTTTCTTCCGAATGACGTTCGATCCCGATTCCTTTTTAAGACAAACGGGTCTTTTGCCCGACGAAAAAATAGATGTGGCGCGGGCCGGACTGGCGCTTGCGGCGGCCGCTCATCCGGGCATTTCCATCGGGCGCTATGAAAGCCATCTGGAAAAACTGGCGCAGGACGTCGCGCAGCGGCATAAATTTCTTTTACAGGAGGGAAGAGAAGACAGCGCGGAAACGCAGCTCGCCGCCCTGACGGACGTTTTGTCTGAAGCCTGCGGCTATACGGGCGACACACAAACGCATGACGATCTGCAAAATGCCGATTTAATGCGCGTGATTGACCGCCGGAAGGGCCTGTCTATTACGCTTTCCCTCCTGTATATCCATGCCGGATCGGCGCAGGGGTGGGATGTCCGGGCGCTGAGATTCCCCGGCCATATGCTTTGCCGGATCGAAAAAGACGGCGTGCGCCTTATTTTTGATCCGTTTACAGGGGGCCGGATTATGCAGGCGCCGGATCTAAGGGATTTGGTGAAAAGGCTGATGGGGCCGCAGGCGGAGTTGTCTTCCTCTTATTACGAGGTTTCGGCGCAACGGGAGATTCTTATCCGGCTCCAGAACAACATCAAGCTGCGCCAGATCGAAGCGGGGGAGTATGACTCTGCGGTCCGGACGGTTGAAAAGATGCGCCTGATTGATCCGGACGAATGGAGGCTTCTTCTGGATGCCGGCGTTCTTTACGCCCGCCTCCGGAAAAAAGAGGAGGCCGTGCAGGCGCTGGAAGCCTATCTGGCGCGCGCCCCGCAGGGACTGGCGTTCCGCGAAGCCGCCCTCTTGCTCCAGGAGCTTAAGGACAATTAGGTGTTCATCGTTTAGGGCCGGTTCCTTCCTGTCATTTCCGAGCGCAGCGAAGAATCTCCGGTAAATTTTGGGATCCTTCGCCTTCGGCTCAGGATGACAAAACAGATTGTGCTCGATCTGATCGTAGAAATCCCCAGACGTCTGGTCTGCTCCTGTTCCTGTCTTCGGAAAAGGCAAGCGGCCAAGGGATGTGGGGTACCCTTGGCCGCCGGTTTCAAGCCGCTTGACGTTGGGGAAGGTCAGGCCACTCGTTCTATTTCATTGTCTGGGTCTTACGCGACCGTGGTCATTTCCGGGTCCTGATTTGTTTTTTTGTATTTTTTCCATGTGGGGATTTCTTCCAGATGGGCGGTCATGGCCTTGCGGTACATCTCATAAAAATTGTGCTGGGCGGCGATATACAGGCCGAACAGTTTTTCAAATTCCTGCCGCGCGCGCTTTTCGTCCAGGTTCGCGACATCGTCGTTGGCGGCTTTTCTCCGGCCTTTCAGGTTTCGAAGGGCTTTTTGCGCTTCCTCCCGGAAAAGCTCCATGGTTTCGGATACGGCTTTGACGGCCATAAAGTCCGGGACATGGGCGGTTTTTTCGGCCTTGTTGATTTCGTCCACGATCTGCTGCGCGATGGCCGGCCCGTAGCGGCTTTCCAGCTCTTCCTGCAAGTCCTGATTGCGGCTTTGCGCCTGTTGTTTTGTTTGCGTATCCATTTTTCTTACCTTTTGACAAATTGACGTAATCACTGATGAGGTGATTTTTATAGACAAAGTATTAATAAAAGGTTAAAAAATAGAAAAAAGTGGAAAATATTCCAAATAAGTGGATGCGGCCAGATGATTACATTAAGACAGATTGACGCCGCGTTGGGGCTTCTGGGAATGAGCAGGAGCGACTTTGCAGATAAAATTGCTTTGAACAAAAGCACTTTTAATTCTTATTTTACGGGTAAAGCCTCGATTCCTTCCGGCAGACTTGGAGAAATTCAAAAATGGTTTGAAGGGGCTGGTATTGTTTTTACGGAACAAGGCGGCGTCAATCCGAATACGTCCGATATCATTACTTATGAAGGCAGGCAGGGATTCCAAACATTCATGGATGACGTTTATGAAACTGCCAAAAAATACGGGGGGGATATCTGTTTATTTAATACGCAGCCAACGCTCTGGCCAAAATATTTGGGCGAAGAATGGTACGCAATGCACACGCGCCGTATGAAAGGCTTGGGGGACCGTATCAGGGTACGTATAGCTATCAGAGAAAGCGATGAATCCTTTATTCTTCCTATTGCTGAATATCGCTGGATTCCAAAAGACAAATGGAAAGATATTATATTTTACGCTTATGGTCCGAAGCTTGGTTTATTGAATTTTCAAGAGGATAACATACGAATTACCGTTATTAACGAAACGGAATTAGCGGATAGCTTTAGAGTATTGTATGAAATTGCATGGGAGCATGAAACGCTTCCAGTCAAAGGGGCGTAAAAATTAAATGCTAGATGTTTTGGAGATAATATTAGGTCAGAGTTTTGTAAAAGCTCTTGTGACGCACGTTCTTGGTGAAGATTTTGAGGTTATTCGCCGCCCTGCCGCTTTTATATTGAAGCTGAAAGACGGCGTAGAAGATGAACGGAATATAAACAGACTGATTATTTTGCCGCCAAAGGGGTATACGTCTAATAAGCCTAACCAGACCAATTGCTTCCATGCTGTAGAAAGCGCGAAGATTGAGATTAAGGGAACTGTTAGAAAGGGTACAAGGGGTTTTAGTAAGGTAAAGAATTGTTTGCTTGTAACTTCTTTTGATAATCAAGGGGCTGTCAGTCATCTGGATAAACCTTATCTGGAGTTTGATCGCAATGATCCAAATTCTATTTTTGCTTATCAGGAACGTTCATCAGGTGAAGCACCTTTTTATGTCGTAAAGTCCGATGGTACGGGGTTTTACCACTCTCTTACAAATTTGACGGATGAGTGGCTTGTTTTACAACTGCATAAAGTTATGCGCCCCCAAAAAAAGGTTGATTTGGAACAACATTTATCAATGTTGCAAGATGAGCAGGCTTCTATTTTAAGGAAGTTATACAAGGAAATTATAGCATATGGGGATATGCTTTTTAGAGAAGATAAGACGCTGGTCAATGCCGTAATGAGAATGCCGCCTCCCAACGTTTTACCCGCTCTTTGTGAAATGCTTTATACGCCTGACGTTGGAAAGCATGAGCCTTGTACTGCGTTTGCAATGATCTTAAAAATGGGGCGTGCATATCCGAAACAAACGGTAGATATTTTGAAGGAACGATTAGAACAAAAAGGGCTTCCTTCTTATTTTGCTGAGCAATTGATTAGCAAGATAGTGTGTATGCAAGAGGGTCGTGTTTTGCAAGAAGGTGTTCGCGCAAAGTTTAAATCCAAACAATAAAACGAAAATACAGGACAAGCTCTCTGTAAATGGTGCCCAGAGGCGGGCTTGAACCGCCGACACACGGATTTTCAGTCCGTTGCTCTACCAACTGAGCTATCTGGGCTTGCGGGCTCCGGGGAGCCGACTAAGGGCTTATAGAAGAAAGAGCCTTTCCTGTCCAGACTTCTCTTGTCCCTTTCTTATTCCTTCTTCCCGCTTTTTCTTACTCGAATGCGGTGGAAAAGCGCTCCTGCAGGGCGGGCGTGCGGCGCTTCCGGGTGATTTCGACCAGCCCCAGCCCCGTGATTCCGTGGATCTGGACGGTGCAGGGGTCTTTCTCAAAGATCGTTTCGAGGGCGGCCAGCAGGGTTTTGTGGTCTTTTTTGCCTCTCATTTTCAGGAAATCGACGACGATGATGCCGCCGAGATTGCGCAGGCGAAGCTGGCGTCCGATTTCACCGGCCGCATCCAGGTTGACTTCCATTGCGGGGCGGCCGTCTGTCCCGCGATTGACGTCAATGGCGGTCAGGGCCGTCGTTTCCTGAATGATGATATTGCCGCCCTGCTTTAAAATCGTGTAGGGCTGGAACAGGTCCTCGATCTTGGAAAGGATGTCCCGCTCCTCGAACAAAGCCAGCTCCGCATGGGGATCGTTTAACTCCACGGGCCGGATTTTGGTCACAAGGTCGGGGGCGAAAATTTCGCACCATTCCTCCACATGTTCGAATTGCTCCATCGTAACGATTTCGATTCGGTCGATTGTTTTGCCGGCATGGTCGCTGACGGTGCGCTGGAGCGCGTCCGGCCCCTCCATGATCAGGGCGGGGGCGTCGCCGGACAGGTGCGCTTGTATCTGTTCCCACATCGCGCCCATGATTTTTCCCTCACGCCGGAGGATGTCGGTTTGCGTGTTGGCGGCGGCGGCCCGCAGGATGCAGCCCTTGATGCTTTCGGTGGCGTTGAGCATCCTGAGAAGCTGCCGCCGGAGCTTTTTGTCCCGGATGCGCGAAGACACCCGGTTGTCGGGCATGATGGGGGAGAAGATCAGATAGCGCCCCTGCAGCGTGATATCCATGCTCACGAGCGCGGATTTTTCTTCGCTGGGGAGGAGGTAATCCTCTTCCCGCGCGAGATATCCGCTTTTGGCCTGCACAGCGACCATCTGGCCGGGGGTGAGGATTTTTCCGATCTCTTCCTTTCCGCCTTTTTTCACCGCGCCGTTTTTTTGTTCGATCCGGACATCCTTGTTGTGAAGAATCCCTGTGTTCTCGCCGTCCAGATCCAGGAAGGCGGCGTCCATCGCCTTGTCAATGCGGGTGACTTTTGCCCAGTAAATGGCGCCCCAGCGCACCTGTTCGTGCACGGGATCGACCTCCAGCCCCTGAAGCTCGCGGCTTGATATGGCGGCGACCCAGAGGCTCCCATCCAACTCTTCGATCAGAATATCCAGCGTTCTTATCCCTTCGTCCGAAAACCCAACCCGTTTAGCATTTGCACTGTATCATAAAGGGAGAGTCCTACCACATTACTATATGAGCCGGAGAGGTGTTTGATAAAGGATCCGGCGAGTCCCTGAATAGCGTATCCGCCCGCTTTTCCTTCCCATTCGCCCGAATCGAGATAGGCGTCTATTTCCGCCGGACAGAGGGGTTTGAACTGCACAATCGTCTCGCATACGCGGGAAACGAGCTTTCCGCCGGGTGAAATGACGGCGATTCCGCCATAGACCCGGTGGCGCCGTCCGGAGAGTTTTTCAAGGAATTTGCGGGCCTGGGCGGCATTTTGAGGTTTTTCAAGGATATTTTGTCCACAGGCGACAACGGTATCGGCGGAAAGAATAAAGCATTGATTTTCCTTCTCTTTTTCAAACACGCTTTGGGCCTTTTGAACGGCCAGACGCCGCGCAAGGGCCTCAGGGCCTTCTTTTTTAAGGCGTTTTTCGTCTATTTCCGGGGAGACAACCTTTTGCGGCGCAATGTGGATTTTTCCCAAAAGTTCTAGACGTCTGGGCGACGAAGATGCTAGGGTTAGGGCACTGGTTTGGAAAAAAGACATAAGATATAGAGTAAAACCGTGGTTTGGCTTTGTAAATCTTCAATAATGGTGTCTTTCCGAAAACTTGAAATAGAGGGTTAAAATGTCAGCAGCAGCTGAAGCGTTTTGCATACGGGTTCGTCCTCCCTTTACGGAAGCGGCGGGTTATCCTAGGGAAATGAAGGGCGTAACGAATTTGGGGAGTCCTATAGGAATTCCCGGCGCCAGATATAACGCGATGGGGTCCCTTACGACAGGCAGGTTGCTGACGATGGCACGTAATCGCGAAGGCCGCCGGTGGTTCCAGCTTAAAGACAGGTCGTTTTTCAAGATTGGATGGGGCGCAAAGCCGTCATAGGTTTCCCCCCGATATTATACTACAAAAAGGACGCTTCTCGAGGCGTCCTTTTTGTATGTCTGGAGTGTCATTTTCAGCCGGGTTGCCTGTAAAGACATTAAAACACCGAACATTGTCATCTTGAGCGAAGCGCCGGATAAAAATCCGGCGCGTAGTCGAAAGATCTTTTAAATTTAACGTTATGAAGATCCTTCGACTGCGCGCGCCAAGGCTCGCTCCGCTCAGGATGACATCTGCGGCAGGATTGCGATACCCCGTAAAAGCCGTAAACAACCCGGCCAAAAATCACATAAAAAAACGCGGGATATTTTTTTGACTTTAGTCAAAAACGAATTGACTTCGGGACGAAAAAACATCACAAAGAACGCGTGAGGTTTTAGCAAATAAAGGTGTGTGGTTTATGCTAGCTTTCAGTATTGAATCGATTTTTCAATCGGTTGCTTCCCTTATAGACTCTGAAGACGATAATCAGGAAGGCGAGGGTAGCGGCGCAATCCAGCTTTCGCCGTGGAAGTATAAAAAGGGGCGAAACGGCCTGAAGGGGCGAACCCCGAAACACCCTATGAATAAGAGAGCTTACACCTGCTGATAGCGGGCTTTTTTTTGCCCGTAAATCCGCTCTTTTTATTTCTCGCGGAAGATGATTCGGCCTTTGGTGAGGTCGTAAGGGGTCATTTCAACGACAACGGAATCGCCCTGCAGGACGCGGATACGGTGTTTGCGCATCTTCCCGGCCGCATGCGCCAGGATTTCGTGATCGTTCTCCAGCTTTACGCGGAACATCGCGTTGGGCAGGATTTCCGTGACGACACCTTTAAATTCGAGTAGTTCTTCTTTTGACATTTCAACGGTTCAAGTTATCTGCAAGGGCTCTGGTATAGCGGAGTTTTCCTTCCGATGCAAAGGGGTTTTGTTTTCCGGTGTTTCCGGGGGCGCTATCTTACCGCCACAATCGCGGCTGCCCGATGTGCAGGGCGCAGATCAGGGTAAAAAACCGCCGCGCCGTTTCCATATCCATTTCAATTTTATCTTCCATGCGCTCCATCATGATTTCGGCCGCTTCGTTATGCAGGCCGCGCCGCGCCATATCGATCGGTTCCAGCTTTGCGCGCTGCCCCGCTTTGCGCGCTGTCTCATGACTTTCGATCATCAGGAAGTAATCGCGGATAATGCGCCGGTAGGGACTTAAAGACAGGATCAGAGAGGGGAGGTCTTCCTTGGCGTCATTTTGTATCTGAAAAATCAGTCGGTTATTCTGAATGGATAATTCAATACGGTACGGGCCGTTATCGTTATTTAAGGGCTGGAAAACGCTTTCCTTTATTAAATCCGAAATGGCCGTATCGCTTTCCCTGAGCATCTGCGCGGGGGTGCCGTTCCGGTCCGGAAACCGTAATGTAATATGGGAGATAGCGCTTTTGGATACGGTCATATCGTCTCAGGGGACCGCTTTCCGGAAGGCCTCGATCCAGCCCTGCATCTCTTCCGGCATTGTTTTGATCGCGCTGCGGTTGACGATCAGCCGGGCGGAGACATCGAGAATTTTTTCAACTTCAACCAGACCGTTGGCCCTGAGTGTCGAGCCGGTGGAAACCAGATCGACAATCTGGCGCGAAAGCCCCAGTCCCGGCGCAATCTCCATGGCTCCAGAAAGCTTGATACATTCGGCCTGCACGCCGCGCTGCGCAAAATATTTGCGGGTGAGATTCGGGTATTTTGTGGCGATACGAATGTGGCTCCAGCTTGCGGGCGTGTCCTTTGCGGCCAGTTCTTCCGGCATGGCGACGGACAGGCGGCAATGGCCTATTTTCATATCTATGGGGGCGTAGAGATCTTCATAATCAAATTCTTCCAGCACGTCCGATCCGGCAATGCCGAGATGGGCCGCGCCAAAGGCCGTGAACGTGGCCACGTCAAACGCCCGCACACGGATAATATCGAGATTGTCGTGGTTGGTGGTAAAGCGCAAAAGACGGGATTCCGGGTCGGCAAAAGCCGCTTCCGGTTCAATCCCCGCCTTGCGGAGGAGCGGAAGAAGCTCTTCCAGGATTCGGCCCTTGGGTACGGCCAGGATGCGTTTTTTATCCGCCATAGGGGTGTTGTAGCGAAAAAAAGGGACAAAAGACAAAGGAAAATTCACGGCGTGCCGTGTTTTGTTCGCCCTCTACCGGACGATCGGCTTTAAGCCCGTATAGCCCATATAGAATGAAAGCTTTGCCCTTCTCTCCTCAAGGCAAACGGCTTCCCGAAGAAGGGCGCCGTCCCTGAGGCTGTGTCCCATGTTACGGAGGGTATTGGATACGGTATGAATCTGTTCCAGAATGTCTTCCCCGCCCTGAAGATTGCGCCTGATCCATTCAAAGGTTGATATGGTGTCGTCGGACCAGGAATCTGTCTTTTTGCAGATGAATAAGGATTTTCCAACTTCCTTCTGAAAGAAGCCCAGGGCCTGCGCCTTGTATATAGCCGATTCCTCTGCAAATTTCTGCTCCTGTTCCGGCGTTTGCACGTTTACGAAGAGTGGCGGAAAGAGACGGCTGCGCAGGGTTGGGGAAGAGATTTCAAGCCCCAGTATGCCCAGAGAACACGGCGGCTCTATTCTTCGCGGCGTTTTTGTCGCCGGGTCAAAAAACGTTGTGATGTCCCGGTAGGCTTTATCTATGCTGAGCGTCCGGAAATGCCGTTTGAACAGCAATTCGTTTGCGATTTCGCAAAGGAGGGCGTCGTTTTTATTTAGAGGACTCAGATGCAGCGCCCGTATAAGCCTGTAATCCTCATCTCCCTGTGTGCCTTGTGTTGTACCGCCGAACGCGCCCGTTATGTTTTTCACAGAAATACTCCAACCCGTTACTTACGCAAACGTAATAAATATATGTAAAACATTAAAAGTCAAGGGGGCGTTTATTCCCCCCTGATTCGCTCGATATCCGCCCCGACGGCGGTGAGCTTGTCGACGATGTTTTCGTAGCCGCGGTCGAGATGGTATATCCGGTTGATGGTTGTCTGCCCCTCCGCGACCAGTCCCGCCAGCACCATGGCAACAGACGCCCGCAAGTCGGTGGCCATGACTTCCGCGCCTTTGAGCTTTTCCACGCCGCGAATGATGGCGGAATTTCCCTGTGTCGTGATATCCGCGCCCATGCGCACCAACTCCGGCACGTGCATGAAACGGTTTTCAAAAATGGTTTCGGTAATCATGCCGGCGCCTTCGCACAGGGTCATCATGGTCATGAACTGGGCCTGCAGGTCGGTGGCGAAGCCGGGATAGGCCTCGGTCATGATGTCCACGCCCTTGAGCTTGCTGCCGTTGCGGTGAACGAGGACGTCGTGGCCGTCCTGCTTTATTTCAATGCCGGCCTCCTGCAACGGGGCAATGAGCGCCGAGAGAAAGTCCGTGCGGGTGTTTTTCAGCCGGATATCCCCGCCGATAAGCCCGACGGCGCACATGTAGGTTCCTGTCTCTATGCGGTCGGGCAGGACGCTGTGGGTGGTGCCGTGCAGGGAGGAAACGCCCTGAATACGGATTTCCGGTGTGCCGAGCCCCTCAATTTTTGCGCCCATTTTTATCAGGGCTTCGCCCTGGTCGATGATTTCCGGCTCCCGCGCCGCATTGGACAAGACGGTTTCCCCGTTTGCCAGCGTGGCGGCCATCATCAGGTTTTCGGTGGCTCCGACGGACACTTTGGGGAAGGTGATATGCGCCCCTTTCAGGCCGGATTTCGGCGCTCTGGCCTTGATATAACCGTCCTCGATTTCGATCTGTGCGCCCATGGCTTTGAGGCCCATAATGTGGAGGTCCACAGGACGTGTGCCGATCGCGCAGCCGCCGGGAAGGGAGACTTCGGCCTGCCCGTGACGGGCCAGCAGGGGGCCGAGGACCAGGACGCCGGCGCGCATTTTCCGCACCAGATCGTAAGGCGCGATGTGGGATTTAATCTCTTTGGCCCGAAGGAAGGCGATATTGTCGCTGCGCAGGGCGACGTCGACTCCCAGATGGTCGAGAAGCTGCGCCAGCGTGCGCACGTCTCCCAGCGTGACAGGCATGTTTTCAAGCTGGACCGGCTGGTCCGTCAAAAGGCTCGCGCACATATGCTTGAGGGCGGCGTTTTTGGCGCCGCTGACGGGGATGGTGCCGTTCAGGCGGTTGCCGCCGTGCAGACGCAGCTTGTCCAGCCCGGAGGGTTTGACCTCTCCGTGGGTAAAGGCGACGAGGTGCGGGGAATCGTTCGATTCCTTATTTAAGCCGGGGAAGGGTGACGCCGGTCTGCCGCATGTATTTTCCGTCTCGGTCTGCGTAGCTTGTTTCACAGGGGGTTGATCCTTTAAAAAATAAAAATTGCGCAACGCCCTCGCCGGCATAAACCTTGGCAGGCAGGGGCGTCGTATTCGAAATTTCCAGTGTCACATGGCCTTCCCAGCCGGGCTCCAGCGGTGTGACGTTCACGATCAGGCCGCAGCGCGCGTAAGTGGACTTGCCCAGGCAAATCACAAGCACGTCTTTGGGAATGCGAAAATATTCGATGGAGCGCGTCAGCACAAAACTGTTGGGCGGAAGGATGCACACATCCGTTTCGCGGTCGACGAAGCTCTGGCGGGAAAAATCCTTCGGGTCGACAATGGCGTTGTCCACGTTTGTAAAAATCTTGAATTCGCGGGACGCGCGCGCATCGTATCCGTAAGAGGACAGGCCGTAGGAAATGGCCCCGTCGGCTTTTTGTTTTTCCTCGAACGGCTCGATCATGCCTTCGCTCAGCGCCAGATCCCGGATTTGATGATCGGCCAGAAGGCCCGGCAACCCGCCACGGGTGAGCGCAGCCTGAACCTCGTCATCGTTTGCCGTGTGTTTAGCGGTTTTGCGATTTTCCATCATCCTGTCTCTCTTTCGCCTGGTTTTTGCGCTTTTTCAGGTTTTCCCGCAGGGCGGCCGCGCGCAGGTCGGCCTTGCTTTGCGTGGCGGCCGGAGTCTCTTTTTGCTGCGTCATTGTGGCATTCCTGTGGCCAGTTTCCGAAATAAACCAAAATTAAAGAGGGACTATAGGCGAAAACACGCTTGAGAGGCCAGAGTTTTTATTGTACCGTCCGCCCTGTCCTTAAGGCAGGCCGCGGTAGCTCAGTGGTAGAGCGCACCCTTGGTAAGGGTGAGGTCGAGAGTTCAATCCTCTCTCGTGGCACCATCCTGCGCCATACGAAGCGAGACAGGTTAAAACAAAGCAAAAAAAATCGTGATGTCTTCTCCCGCGCCTTATTCGAACGATCCTCAGGATTTATTCCGGGCGGGCGAGGAGTCTTTGCAGGCGGGCCGGTTTGAACAGGCGGTTGCCTGTTTTGAAAAACTGCTGGCGCTGCGTCCGGAAGATGCGCAGGTTCATTCCAGACTGGGGGTGGCCCATATTTCTTCGGGGCAGGCGGAAAAGGCCATCGCGTGCTTCAGGGACGCTATCGCCCGGGACGCCTCTTTCCTGCCGGCCTACCAGAATCTGGCGCTGGCTTTGTGCGAGGCGCACCGGCTTGAAGAAGCGCAGGCGGTTTGCCGGCAGGGGCTGGAGATCGATCCCGCCTGCGTTCCCGTTTATCTGGTGCAGGCCAAAATCCTGAATCTGGCCGGGCAGAGTGAAGCGGCGGAAGGTGTTCTTCAAAAAGCGCTTGAAATAGAGCCGGGACATCCGGATGTGCGCGGCAATCTCGGCACGGTGCAGGCGTTGCTGGGCCGCCGGGAAGAGGCGGTTGAAAATCTGGAAAAGGCGCTGGCGGCGCAGCCTCTGAATGTCTCTTATCACCGGTCCCTTGCGTCTTTTAAAAAATATGAAGGGCCGGACGATCCCCATATTCAGGCGATGCAGGCGGCGCTGAAAGACACGCGTTTGCAGGTGGGAACGAAGGCAGGGCTCTATTTCGCGCTGGGGAAAGCCTGTGAGGATTTCGGGGATTACCCAGCGGCCTTTGCGAATTATGAAACGGGCAATGCCATGGTAAGCGCTGCGATCCGTTTTTCGCTGCCGCGCGTTGAGACGTATTTCCGGCAAATTTGCGGCTCTTTTACCCGCGCATTTTTTGACGCGCACAAAGGGGCCGGGCTGCGCGACGAAACGCCGGTTTTTATCGTGGGGATGCCCCGCAGCGGCACGTCCCTGGCGGAACAGATACTGGCCTCGCATGCCGATGTCTACGGCGCGGGGGAACTGCATGACGTGTTTCATCTGTTTGCGCAGGAGCTCAATCTTCTGCCGCAGGATTACGCGGCGCATTTTGCGGCCCTGACGGAGGATAAAATCACGGCTTGCGCGCAGGCGTATCTGGCGTCTTTGCGGAAACACGATCCGGCGGCTCGATTCATCACGGATAAAATGCCGCTGAATTTCCGCTATATCGGTTTTATCAAAACCATGTTTCCGCAGGCGAAGATCATTCACTGCATCCGCGATCCGCGCGATACCTGCCTGTCCATCTTTAAACAGCTTTTTGTCGGGTCGCTGCCTTTTGCGTATGACCAGGTTCATATTGCGGGCTATTACGGCCTGTATCGTGAGATGATGGCGCACTGGCATCGTGTGTTCCCGGGGGAGATTCTGGATTTTCACTATGAGGAATTAATCGGGGATCAGGAAAAAGGGACGCGGGTTCTTTTGGATTATTGCGGGCTGCCGTGGCAGGACTCATGCCTTGATTTTCACAAGACGCAGCGGGCGGTGACGACGGCCAGCGCCGCGCAGGTGCGCAAGCCTATCTATAAGGGGGCGCGCGGCGCCTGGAAAAACTACGAAGAGTTTCTGGCGCCGGAGATACTTGATCTTTAGGAGGCCGGTTTTTCTTTCGCAGGAGGCCGCCAGCCATGGGTCCATGCGTCCAGCGGCACCACATGGGCCGGAAAGCCGTTATCTTCAAACCAGCTGTCCACGGCATATCTTTCGCCGGTTTCTACCTCGCGGATGGTGGCGGTCTGGTGGGTCCAGCGTCCGCCCCCGATAAAGGGCAGGCGGATTTGCGGCTGCTCGATTTCGTGGAAGGCCAGATGTCCGCGCTGGCGCAGCAGGTCCAGATAGATGGTGGTGTTGGTGCTTTCATCCACGCAGTCGAGCTGTCCTTTTCCCATTTTGATAAAGGTGCCGTGGATATCCTTGTCCGTTCCGGTCATGGCGCCCACGACGGTTTCAAAAACGCCGATCGCTTTTTCAATACGGGCGCGTTCCTGCGCGGCCGTTTTGGACGGGGCGGGGAATATCTTATCAATCTGTTTCCACTGCTGCCTGTTCAGTTCCACCAGATCGTGTTTGGGGCAGCCATAGCTGTGGCAGTGCGGAAATTGTTCGAGCGTGGGGGCGGGAATATTCTTGGAGGCCAGATATCTCTGATAAGTCTTGAAGTCCTGCGCGCAGCCGCTGAGGAAGAACAATGTTAAAGCGAATAAATATTTCATGCGGCAATCTCTAAAAGAATGGGGGTATGGTCGGAGGCTTTTTCTTCCCCGCGCGGGCTTTTATCAATGGTGCAGGATTCCATCCGGTCTGTCACGGGGGGGGATAAAAGAAAATGGTCGATACGCAGGCCGTGGTTTTTCGGCCAGGCACCGGCCTGATAATCCCAGAAGCTATACTGGCCTTTCTCTTCGTTATGGATGCGGAACGCGTCCGTCAGGCCGAGATTTAAAAGGCTGCGGAAGCGGCTTCTGGTTTCCGGGCGATAGAGCGCGTCGCTTTCCCATCCTTTCGGGTCGTAACAATCCCGCGCCTCCGGGATCACGTTGAAATCGCCGCCGACAAGGAAGGGGATTTCTCCATCGCGCAATTCTTTCAGGCGGGCGTAGAGCCTCTCCATCCAGCCGAGCTTGTAATCAAATTTTTCACCGGGCGCGGGGTTGCCGTTGGGCAGGTAGATATTGATGAGGCGCAGGCCGTCATATTCCACCTCAAGATAGCGCGCCTGCTCGTCCGTCTTGTCTCCGGGCAGGCGGTCCAGAACGGCACGGACCGGTTTTTTCGACAGGACGGCCACGCCGTTATAGGCTTTTTGGGAAACATATTCGGAGCCGTAGCCAAGGGACTCGCATTCGCCGGCGGGAAAGTCCAGCCCCTTAAGCTCCTGAAGCATCAGGACGTCCGGCCGGTTTGCCGCCAGCCAGTTTTTGACGTGGTCCAGGCGGGCCTTGATCGAATTGACGTTCCATGACGCGATTTTTATTGACATAATCAAAACTTCTTGCTATTTCCGGTTTCCGACAGATATGAAAGAGTACAATGACAAGAAAATTCAGTTTGGCAACCTGGTTTCGAAGGGCCGTTGGGAAATACAGGGAAGAGATGCGGAAATACGAGGAAGACCGGCGGCAGATCAACCGGCAGAAAGCCATGCTGGCTCCCGGCGCCCTTGTTTTGTTTCCCGATTTTTTTAAAGCGGCGGTTGCCCCGGCGATGAAGGCGCACGGCAAGAATTTTGCGGCGACATTTGGCGTGGGCGGCCGAAAAATAGAGGATATTTTGTATCAACTGTCCGATTTAAAGGAAATTCCGGTCCATTTTCTTGCTTTTGACGCGTTGTCCGGCAGAAGTCAGGAAAATGCGGCCGAGTATCTTGCAGTGGCCGTCAAAGAGGTGGCCGCCTACATAGAGGCGCAGGAAAAGACTCTCGGCCCGGACGAGGAACTGTTGGCGGGCGGTATGCCTGTTGCGGAATACAAGAAAAATCTTAAGGAAAATGTGCAAAAGAAAGATTTGATTACAGCCTTCTTTTTGAAAGATATCATGTTCGCCATGGATATGTGCTGGAGATCGTCCCTGAGCGGTCAGGGGATAGGAATTATGCGCTATGAAACATCTTCGCTGGTGCGGGGGCAGGGGCATCATGTCGTTCAGTTCTGGAAGGATGTAAATGAGCTCGAAGATTACAGGCGGCTTGTTGAGCGGCCCGGAAATCCCGCGCCCCGACCGGGCTAGGGTAAAAACTTTTACTTTTTTAGGGAAAGACAGAAATGATGAGTATGTTTGTGCAGACCATAACCCTTGAAGAAGGGGGAACATTTAACCTTGTTCCGCTTGGCTCGGGCTCCCTTCGCCGTTTTTTTGAAGAGGTCGGCGTTTCTCCTCCCGCCCTTGTGGGGGGTAACCAGCTTCAGATTCGAAGCAGCGACATCGATACGTTGAACCGGGTCATGTCCGTTGTGGTTCAGCAGGTTGTTTCGGGAAGACGCTCCATTTCAGATCCGAAGATACTGGCGCCGTAAATATAACAGGCTTACACGGAAAAAGACGTGCCGCAGCCGCAGGAGGATGCGGCGTTGGGATTGTTGACCTTAAAGGCCGCGCCGATCAGATCGTCTACATAATCAATCTCGGCGTCTTTCAAAAAAGGCAGGGATACGGAATCGACGACGACGCTTGCCCCGTCTTTTTCAAAAATTTTATCGTCTTCGTTTTTGCTTTCGGTGAGTTCGAAACGGTACTCAAATCCCTGACAGCCGCCGCCCTCCACGGCCACACGCAGCATGAGGGCCGGATTTCCTTCCCGGTCCCGCAATATTTTAATGCGTTTCACAAGGGCGTCTGTCAGTGCTAAGGTCATAAAAAAATTATACGGTATGCCATGAGTAAAAAACAACAGGAAACCCCTTCCGAAGAGGCGCAGGCCGATTATAGTTATTGCGCCCTGCCGCTGGCGGCCTATGCGTGCCGCCCGGACCAGAGCAGGGGACGGATTTACGAAGAGCCCGATAGCGCGACCCGCACCCCGTTCCAGCGCGACCGCGACCGGATTATCCATGCCAGCGCCTTCCGCCGTTTGAAGTACAAGACGCAGGTCTTTGTGTATCACGAGGGCGATCATTACCGCACGCGCCTGTCCCACACATTGGAGGTGGCGCAGATTGCCCGTTCCATGGCCCGCGCGCTCCAGATAGATGAGGATCTGGCCGAAGGCGTTGCGCTGGCGCATGATCTGGGGCACACGCCTTTTGCCCATATCGGGGAGGAATTCCTGCAAAAATGCATGGCGCCCTTTGGCGGGTTCGAACATAACGACCAGTCCCTGCGCGTGGTCAGCAGGCTGGAGCGCAAATATCCGGGCTGGCCGGGTTTGAATTTAAGCTGGGAAATGCTGGAAGGGGTGGTCAAGCATAACGGCCCGGTGACGGGGGACGATTTGCCCGTCACCCTGTCCGAACTCCAGCATCAAACCGACCTGCAGCTTCGCACTCATGCGACGCTGGAGGCGCAGGTGGCCGCGATTTCCGACGATATCGCCTATAACAACCATGATGTGGAAGACGGCCTGCGCGCGCAGATGTTTACGCTCAAAGATCTCGAAGACCTCTCTTTGCTGGGGCGGATCATCGGCAAGGTGCGCAAGGACTGGCCGGATATCAGCGAGCATTACATTATTCAGGAAACCATCCGCGAAATGATCGGGGCCATGGTTCATGATGTGCTGGCGCAGACGCAGAAAAACCTGGCGGACGTGAATCCCCAAAGTCCGGACGATGTGCGCAGGGCCGGGTTCCAGATGGTGGCGTTTTCCGAGGACATGTCCAGACAGGTCGAGGAGCTGCGGGCCTTCCTTCATAAACGCATGTACCGCCATTATACCGTCAACCGCATCTGGATTAAGGTGGAGCGGATTATTCCCGACCTCTTTAACACCTTCATGAAACATTACAATTTGCTGCCCGATCACTGGCAGCGCAGGGTCGAGGAGGCGGGGGGCCTCATCGACAATATCGCGCAGGCGCGCATCGTGTGCGATTATATTGCCGGCATGACCGACCGCTACGCGATCCGGGAGCATGAAAGACTGTTTGACCTTTACTGGGATTTGAGATAAAAACCTTTGTTACGTAAATAACAGCGCAGGGAGTAAAGACTATGTTGCAAAAAGCTGAACTGACCTTGGAAAGTGTCTCTTTTAAGGCGGCCGTATTTAAAAAGCTGAGATCGTTACAGGACGGAGGGGTGAAGGACGCTTTTCTCCAGGCGGCCAGAAAAGTCGCGGACGCAGGGTGTTCTGTAGAAAAAATATCGTTGAGAACCGCCCGGGGGGCTTTTGGTATTTCCGGACATATCGACGAGATGCTCGAATGGGCTTCCCGGAGCGCTGGATGGTTTCGCAGTTCAAAACCGAATCTGTGGACGCCGGATAAACTGGGGGTATTGACGTCGCTCAGTTTTCAGGCAGCCGTTTTTGACGAGGCAACATTTTTGCGCGATAAAAATTTAAGGGAAAAGTTTATTTCTGCGGCGTATCGTTTGAGTATCGCGGGCTTTTCGTCCGAAGCCGTCTCCCGTGCCAAAAAAGAGTGTCAGGAGGGCGGTGTGTGTCTTGATAAGGCTATTAGCGCAGCGTATGAGACGACAAATCATCTTCGGCCCCAGCTTCGTTAAGATTCTCTAACTAACTCCAGCTATGGAGAGACAAATATTCCTGTCATTCCGAGCGAAGGGCCGCGCAAGCGGCCTGAAGTCGAGGAATCTTCGTCGTTTGGTACATTCAGGATCCCCGCCGTTTAAGCGATGCTGCGCATCGCCGCGGGGATGACGGCAAAAGAGAGTCAACGTAAAGGCACAATGCTCTAAGGCAGCCGGTGAACAAATTGAAGAAGAGTCTTGAGCGGCTCTTCTTTTTTTCATAGCATAAGACTCATGGATTATCGTGACGAGTTTGATTACGGGGAAGAGGGTGGCGTGACGCGCCGTTTTTCTTCGTTGATAGGGCCCAGAGTGGCTGTTGCCAGCGTGATTATCGCCCTTCTGGTGCTGGCGGGCGTTTTCTGGCAGGGCTATCCCGGCGGAGGGGCCGGTGAAGGCTCGGCGGTGCCGATTATTCGCGCGGATGCGGAAGGCTTTAAGGTTGAGCCGGCCGATCCCGGCGGCATGCAGGTTTCCCACCGCGATTCGACCGTTTTCGGCGCGATGGACGGTCAGGACGAGGAGATCGAAAATCTTCTGGACGAGGAGGGCGATGAAGAGGCGTTGCCGCGGTCCCAGCTTTTTGCCGGCTTGAATACGGATGATATTCCTCCGCAGCCCAGGGCGGTGGTGAATGAAGAAGGCGGTCTGGCCGAAGATAAAGCCGAGGACAAAATGGCCGGTGCGTCTTCCGTTCAGGAAAAAGAGCCACAGGACATTCCGGATCTTTTGGAACCTCATGAAATGATGGATACGGCTCTGGACGATATTCAGGGAAAGACGCCTGCAGCCGAAGAAAAGACAACGCAAACGGCTCCGAAGATAGCTGTTGTCGCGCCGTCACCTGCCAGCAAGCCGGCGAGGAACGTGGAAACGGAGGAATCCGTTTCTTCTGCGCCGTCGCCGTCGCAGATCGAACCTGCCGCCGGCGGTCCGGCGGCGGGCAGCTTCTATGTGCAGCTTGGCAGCGTGAAGTCTTCCGACGGTGCGGAAAGCGAGTGGAAAAAAATCCGCGCGAAATACAGTTCCGAGCTGAGCGGGTATTCGCACCGCGTGCAGCGCGCGGATCTGGGGGACAAAGGCGTCTTTTATCGGATTCAGGCAGGGCCCGTGAGCAAGGAATCGGCGTCTTCCACGTGCCGTTCCATTCAACAGGTTACGCCCGGAGGGTGCCTTGTCGTCGGGCAATAGTCCCGCTCTTTCGAAAGCCGTTATTTTTTCCCTTTCCGGGCCGTGTGTGACGGAAGGGGAGCGTGCGTTTTTTTCTCAAACGGCGCCGTTTGGTTTTATTCTCTTTAAACGAAATATCGAAGATCCCGCGCAGCTTGCGGCTTTGGTCCGGCGTCTGCGGGAGTGCGCCGGGTGGGAATGCCCCGTTTTGATAGATCAGGAAGGCGGGCGGGTGCAGCGGATGGGGCCTCCGCACTGGCCGGCTTATCCGGCGGCCGGGTGCTGCGCCGGCACGGAAGAGGTGGCGGCGGTTTCTTGCGGGATTGCAAAGGATTTGGCGGCGGTTGGCATTGATGTGAATTGCGCGCCGGTGCTGGACGTTCTGTTCGAACAGACTCACGAAGCCATTGGCGACCGGGCTTTTTCGTCCGATGTCGACGATGTTTTATGCCGGGGCAAAAAAACCTGCGAGATGTTTTTAGAACGGGGCGTTACGCCCGTTTTGAAACATTTGCCCGGGCAAGGCCGCGCCGCGCAGGATTCCCACCATGATTTGCCCGTTGTGGCGGCGTCACTGGCGGACTTGAGGGCCGTGGATTTCGTGCCTTTCAAGGGGCTGCTGGCAGAGCCTTTCGCGCCCGCCTTGTGGGGGATGGTCTCCCATATTGTTTATCAGGCGATTGATCCGGACCGTCCGGCCTCCGTATCGCGCAGGGTTATAGAGGTTATCCGGCAGGATATCGGATGGAACGGACTGCTTTTGAGTGATGATATATCTATGGGCGCTCTTGACTCTTGTGGGCCGCTTGAGGATAGATGCAAAGCTATGCTGGAGGCGGGATGCGATATTGCGCTATACTGCGCCGGCAATCTTGAAGAGATGAAGAAAATCGCCGCCTGCCTGCCTGCGCTGCGGCCTGAAAGTTTGGAGCGTTATGAACGAAGCCGACGAATTCGAAGAAGACCCGCCGCGTAGGGATATTCTCCCGGACGAGAACGATGCGGACGCGCTGCTTTTGAATATTGACGGCTATGAAGGGCCGATCGATGTTTTGCTCGAAATGGCCCGTCATCAGAAAGTGGATTTGCGGGAAATTTCCATTCTCCAGCTTGTGCGGCAATATCTGAATTTTGTCGAGCGCGCGAAGGTGCTCCGGCTCGATCTGGCGGCGGAATATCTGGTGATGGCGGCGTGGCTCGCTTACCTGAAATCCCGCCTCCTTTTGCCGCAGGACGAAGGCGCGGAAGGGGAGCCAAGCGGCGAGGTTATGGCCGAAGCGCTGCAGTTCCAGCTCCGGCGTCTGGAGGCGATGCGCGAGGCGGCCGACAAACTCATGGCGCGCCCGCGTCTGGGATACAGCGTTTTTGCACGCGGTATGCCCGAAGGTCTCGGGACGTCTTTCCAGACACACTGGCAGGTGAGTCTTTACGATCTTTTGAAGGCGTACGGGGATATTCAGCGGCGGAAAGAATACGGCAACTACGAGCTGCCGGTGTTCAATATCATGTCCATGGAAGAAGCCGTGGACCGCATGAACAAAATGCTGGGGAACCTGCCGCGCTCCGGCCCGTATAGCGCCTGGGCAACGCTGCAGAGTTTTCTGCCGGAAAATATCCGTGACAGTTTGTATTTCAGGTCTTCGCTGGCCTCGACCTTGACGGCGGGGCTGGAACTGGCCAAGCAGGGGCGCGTGGAAATCAGGCAGGACGGGGCTTTCCGGCCCATTTATTTGCGGACGTCCAACCGTCCGCCTGCGGTGGATGAGATAACATTAGAGGAAAATTATGATTCCGGAACAAACTGAAGAGAAAATGGAAGAGCCGTTGGATGTCGGGACCGCAGAGGCCGGAGGACAATCGGGCATCTCTCCCTTGCACATACTGGAGGCCATGCTGTTTGCCAGTGCGCAGCCGCTCTCGCCGAAGATGATGCATGAACGTTTGCCGGAAGGGACGGATTTAAACGTCCTGCTGGGCGAGCTAAAGGAAACCTATACGGGGCGCGGGATAGAGCTTGTCGAAACCGGCGGGCAATGGGCCTTGCGGACCGCGCAGGAGGTCGCCGGCGCCCTCACGGTCGAAAAAGACGTGGAGCGCAAGCTCTCGCGCGCAGCGCTCGAAACGCTGGCGATTATTGCCTATCACCAACCCGTAACGCGGGCCGAGATTGAAAATATTCGCGGGGTGGCGACCCACAAGGGCACGCTGGACATGCTCATGGAAATGGAGTGGGTCAAGCCGGGCCGCAGGCGGGAAACGCCCGGACGCCCGCTGACATGGATGGTCACAAACGCTTTTCTTGACCATTTCGGTCTGGAAACTATCATGGACCTTCCCGGACTGGATGACTTGAAGGCGTCCGGCTTGCTGGACCGCCGCCCGGCGATCGACACGATCCCCGATACGGGGGATTTATTTGACGATGCGGACCGCGATGCGGCAGAGGAACTGGAAGAGGAGGATGAAGAATGAGCCCGAGTATCTGGCAGATTTTGATTGTTGTTGCCCTGGTTTTTCTTTTGTTCGGGGCGGGGCGTTTGCCGCGCGTGATGGAGGACATCGCCAAGGGCATCAAGTCCTTCAAAAAGGGAATCGGTGACGAGGAAACAAAACCGGAAGCGCTGGAAAAAAATAAGCCGGAAGACAAGAAAGACTAGGCCGTGTTTGATTTCGGTTGGGCGGAGCTTTTGGTTATTGTGGCCGTGGCCGTTCTGGTTGTCGGGCCGCGGGATATTCCCAAAATCATGTACGGGCTGGGGCGGCTGGTGCGCCGGTTCCAGTATGTTCGTTTTGCGATCTCCCGGCAGTTTGATGATGTGCTCAAAGCCGGCGATATAGAAGAGCTGCGCAGGGGCGTGAATTTCGAAGCGCCTGTTACGGATGAAAAAGAAGCGGATGAAAAGGCCGTGGCTCCGTTGCCGCCGAAGGAAGAGGGAGAGGGCAAAAATGACTGAGGCTCTTCCGGTCACCGGCCATCTTGTCGAACTGCGCAGGCGGCTCCTCTGGGTGTTCGCCGCGATGTTTGCGGGGGCGGGAATTTGTTTCTTTTTTGTGGAGCCCCTTTACGGGTTTCTGGTGCAGCCGCTGGCGGATGCGATGGGGACGGACGGGACCAACCGCCTCATTTATACAGGGCTGACGGAAGCGTTTTTCACCTATCTGAAGGTTGCGTTTTTTGCGGGCATTTTTCTGACCTTCCCGGTCCTGCTCGCGCAAATCTGGTTTTTTGTAGCGCCGGGACTTTATAAAAACGAGAAGGGCGCTTTCCTGCCCTATCTGATTGCCACGCCGGTCCTGTTTTTTATGGGCGGTGCGGTTGTGTATTACGGCGTTATTCCGATGGCCTGGCCGTTTTTCCTGTCCTTTCAAAGCAGCGGCGGCGAAACCGTTTTGCCCATCCAGCTTGAAGCGCGGGTGGGGGAGTATCTGGATTTGATTATGACGCTGATCTTTGCGTTTGGATTGTGTTTCCAGCTTCCGGTTTTACTTACGCTCATGGGAAAGGCCGGGCTTGTGTCCGCTGACGGGCTGGCGGCGAAACGCAAATATGCGGTCATCGCGACATTTGCCGTTGCGGCGTTTTTGACTCCGCCCGATGTGATCTCGCAGGTTGGGCTGGCTATCCCGATTTTGCTTTTGTACGAGCTGTCCGTTTTTCTTGTCCGCCGCGTGGAAAAAAAGAAGTGAGTTTGCTGGCGCAATATCAGGATTTGCTGGACAAGGGTGACATTCGTTCCGACCCGCAGCAGGAAAAAGCCGTGCAGGCGCTGGATCGCCTTTATCAATCAATCTGTCATCCTGAGCGGAAGCGAAGGATCTCACGGTGTTTTTCAAAGCTCTTCGCTGTGCTCGGAATGACAAAGAACGAAAAGGGCTTAAACGGCGTTTACCTGCATGGCGGGGTCGGGCGCGGAAAATCCATGCTCATGGATTTGTTTTTCGACGCCGTCAAAAAAGAGAAAAAAAGCCGCAGGGTCCATTTTCACGCATTTATGATCGAGACGCATGAATGGCTGCATGCGCAGCGGGGCAGGCGCGTGGATAATCTTCTCCCGGCCTATGCGCGCGATGTGGCAAAAAATGTGGAGGTCCTTTGTTTCGACGAATTTTTTGTGACCGACGTGGCGGACGCGATGATTTTATCGCGGCTCTTTACGGCGCTGTTTGAGCGCGGCGTTGCCATTGTGGTGACGAGCAACTGGGTGCCGGAACGCCTCTATGAAGGCGGGTTGCAGCGGGATCTTTTCCTTCCTTTTATCGCGCTGCTGAAGGAACGGATGGACGTTGTGCATCTGGACAGCGAGAGGGACTACCGCGCCGTGTTTGAACAGGACAGGAACATGTATTTCTGGCCGCTGGGCCATGGTGCGAGCGAGAAAGCGGACGATTTATTCGCGGGGCTGACGGATTGCGCCCCTCCGGAAAAAGAAATTCTGAAGGTCAAGGGGCGGGAGATTTGTATCCGCGCGGCAAACGGCGTTGCAAGATGTCCTTTTTCACAGCTCTGTGAGCAACCCCGCGGCGCGGAGGATTATATCCGGATTGCGGATAAATATCATACGCTGTTTCTGGAAGGGGTGCCCAAACTGGGGTATGACCGCCGGAACGAAGCGAAGCGTTTTATGAGTCTTGTGGATGTTCTTTATGATAAGGGCCGTCATCTGGTAGTCACGGCGGATGCTCCGCCGGACCGCTTATATAGCGGGCACGACCACGCGTTCGAATTTGACCGGACGGTCAGCCGCCTGCGGGAAATGCAGTCTTCCGCCTATGGACGATCATAGAAAAAGGCCCGGTTTACATGGTTGCAAATCGGGCCTTATCCTTTAAAAAATTTTATGTTTGTTGAAACCGGCTACCGCTGAAGGGTCGGCAGGCTTCCCGGATTGCGGAAATATTTCCCGTATGTCTCGGTGTATTCTCCGCCATGGATTTCATCAAACCGGCTGGCGTAGTTTTTCGCTGTGGAGGAAGCCTTGTCGAAACACGCGGCCGTACTGGTCGGTACCAGTCCTTTTTGGGTGTAAACGCCGCCACTTTGAAAGGCGCAGGAAAGTTTATTTTGTCCTTGTTCAATCGAAGCGTTGAAATTGACGCAGCCTTGCGTGTCGCTTTCATAGCTGTTCATGGCGACTTGTCTTTCCGTGGCATTGCGACCGTAGGAAAAAGTCAGCTTTCCTTTTTCGATAAGAGAGGTTGAGACTTCTTTTTTGTATTCTATGTCTTTGCGTTCTCTCAGGAGGTCTCCCATTTTGGCGCGCCCGATGTTCGAGGCGTGACAACTGTCCGGTCCGTTTTCCGGCGCAACGATGAGTCCGGTGGTTTTGTCAAAAGTTAACCCTGTGACGCCGTCTGTATGGAGATTTTGCCTCTTTTGGAGTTCGGCCTTTCCATACGCAACCCCCTCGTTGACAGCCTGTCTTGTAACGCCGTCAGCGGAAGGAATCCCGCCGCCATTTGGAAGATTATCGATAATGTTTTTTGGAACACAGCCCAGAAGTCCGCCTGTTGTTAGCAAGGCGGCGCTTACACCTATAACTCGTTTTGTCAGGTTCATAATGAAACACCCTCTCTTTTGTTTTATGTCAATTTATGAGGGCTTGTAGCAGAAGGAATTGTTTTATGCAAATACTTTTTTGCCTGTTTTTAGACGCTGAAAACAGGGATTTTAGGGTGTTTAAGGGGACGGGATTACTCCTGATACATCTTGGCCGGACGCAGCAGGCTGCCGGGGTATTCTTGCTCGTATCTGGTCATAATGCGGTCGTAGGCGGCATTGTTGAGCAGGTCTTTGGCGCTGGCGTTCAGGAATTGCCACAGCTCGTGCTCATAAATATCTACCGCAATTACATCGCCATTGGTTTGCAACTGGTCGGTGAGGGGGATGAATTTCACCTTGGCTCCGCTGTCCCGCAGTGGCTGTTCAATGATTTTTGGCCCTAGAAAGAAGTCGGTGCGTCCACCTTCCAAATCGGCAATGGAGTTACCGTAATTAGCCATGGGTGGCAGGGCATAAACGGTCACTTTGTCCAGTGCGCTTTTGGTCATGAATTCTGTCGCATCGCCTTCCACCACGCCCACGGTAAACTCCGGCTTATTGACAGTCGCCAGGGTAATAGAAGCACCTGTGTTGAAGCGGGAGTCGTTCTCCCGCGCGATCAGTCCCACATTCAGGAACGTAAACGGCGCGGTGAAAGCCATTTTCTGCGCCCGGTGCCCGTCCGGCCACATACCCGCACAGTGAGCGTCAATTTTGCCGCTTTTTAATTCGGCAGGGATGCTGCCCCAATCCACTTCCGCCGTCCACTCTACGCGAATACCGTTCAGCTGTGCCATGGCCTCCGTCAGCTCCACAAACAACCCGGTCATTTCAGATGTCACGGGATCTTTCAACACAAACGGCGCCCAGGCCCCGTAACCGCAGCGCAGCACTCCCGTGCGCATGACCCGTTCATAAGCGGTTTCCTTGGGGGTAGCCGTTATGCCCGCAGGCATGGTTAATTTCACCGTGGCAAAAGCAGCGATAACGGCAAGAAGGGCGGACAAAAAGATAGTTTTCATAAGACTGATTCTCGCTTAAGTTACGGGTATATTCATGTTTTAACCATAGAGTAAAGCGGTTAACGGGTAAAGAAACCATCGGGGAATACGGGCTTACGACACCGGAACGACACATGGATGTTTCGCCGGAAGGATTTTAGGGTGTTAAGGCGGCCAAGTTATATTAAAGTGGCTTTGTGATGCTGAATTTTTTAAGAAAAAGTTTTTTCCCTTCCCAACGTTCCAAAAAGCAATACGACAAGGAAAAAGAGATTGCGAAGACGGGCAGCGAAAAAAGCAGGCTGTCTCTGGCCAGAAACAGCCGGACGCATCAGGAAATCCTCTATTATCTTGCCGAAAAGGATCCGAGCGCCAAAGTTCGCGAGGCGGTGGCCCGGAATAAAGCTACGCCGGTTCATGCGGGGACTATTCTGGCCTCTGACGAGGACGTGGATGTGCGCATGGCGCTGGCGGGGCGGCTGGTCGGGCTTTTGCCCGAGTTGTCCCATGACAGGCACAGCCAGCTTTATGCCTATACGGTGCAGGCTCTTGCAACGCTGGCGCTTGATGAAGTTTTGAAAGTCCGGAAGGCGCTGGCGAGCACCTTGAAAGACCATGCGCATGCCCCGCCGAAAATTGCGGGGCAACTCGCCCGCGACATTGAACGTGAAGTTGCCGAGCCGATTTTACGCTTTTGCGCGGCGCTCGAGGATTCCGATCTGCTGGATATCATTAAAACGCATCCGGCGGGGTGGGCGGTCGAGGTGATCGCGCAGCGCGATATCGTGAGCGCGCCCGTTTCGGAAGCGGTGATTGATAGCGGGAATGTTTCGGCGGGGACGTTTCTGATTGAGAACAAGGGGGCGCAGATTACCCCGGCGCTTCTGGAACATATTGTCGAGCGGGCCCGTGAATATCCCGAATGGCATGAGTCCATTGTCACCCATCAGGTCCTGCCGCCCAAAATGGCAAAAAAGCTGGCGGGATTCGTTGATGAAAAAGTGCGGGAAACCTTGCTGGTAAACGGCAGGTTTGACGCGGAAACGACAGAGGAAATCGCGGAAGTCGTGCGCCGCCGGATTGAGTTTGAAGGGGCCGAAAAACGCTCCGGAGGCAGCGCAATAGAGCGTGTGCGCAGGCTTGCGGAAGAGGGAGGGCTGGAGGAGGCGGCTATTTCTGATGCGCTGGCGATGCGGGATCACGAATTTGTGATTGTGGCGCTGGCGGCGCTGGCGGGAACGGGCGCGGCGAATATCCGGAAGGTTTTCGACATGAAAACGCCCAAAGGGATTTGCGCCGTGTGCTGGAAGGCGGGGCTGTCCATGCGTATGGCGCTCCGGCTTCAACAGGAGATCGGGAAAATTCCCTCCAAGGAACTGATTTATCCCAAAGGGGGGACGGATTATCCCCTGAGTAAAGAGGACATGAACTGGCAGATTGATTTTCTGGGGCTGGATGCGGCCTGATGTTTTGGGCGAAAAACATATGTGCCTTATGCGCTCTTTGTTTTTGTCTTTGTCTTTCCGGCGCGGCGCTGGCGGGCGAAAAGGCGGATATGGTCATCGTAGATAAATCCGAACGTATGCTTTATCTCAAAAAAGGGGATAAAATTTTCAAGAGCTTTCCGATTGTCCTGGGGGATAATCCGATAGGTCACAAACAGCAGGAAGGGGACCGGCGCACGCCCGAAGGGCGCTATGTTCTCGACTTTAAAAACAGGAACAGCAAGTATTATAAATCCATCCATATTTCCTATCCGAATAAAGAAGATGTCCGCAACGCCAGGAAACGCGGCGTGAAGCCGGGAAGCGGAATCGTCATACACGGTTCTCCCGGCGGCATTTCGTTTTCCAGCCGTTTTAAAAGACGGGAAGACTGGACGGATGGCTGTATCGCCGTGGGAAATTCCGATATGAACCAGATATGGAATGCCGTGGATGTCAACACCCCGATTCTGATTTTGCCTTAAGGCCAGTTACACGTTGCGCGCCGCAGGCTGCGGGATTACAATCTTGTCACTTGAAACGCGAACGCAGGAGATATGAGATATGGCACGGGCAAAAATCGGATTAATCGGAGCCGGCATGATCGGCGGAACCTTGGCGCATCTGGCCGGTTTGAAAGAGTTGGGGGATGTGGCGCTGGTCGATATCGCCGAAGGCATTCCGCAGGGCAAGGGGCTTGATCTGGCCGAATCCTCTCCCGTGGAAGGGTTTGACGCCGCCTTTGTCGGCAGCAACGACTACGGCGCGATTGCGGGCGCGGATGTGGTGATTGTGACGGCGGGCGTTCCCCGCAAGCCGGGCATGAGCCGCGACGATCTCATCGGCATCAATTCCGGCATTATCAAAACCGTTGGCGAAAATATTAAAAACCATGCGCCGGAGGCGTTCGTGATTGTGATTACCAATCCGCTCGACGCGATGGTGGAGGTGATGCAGCGCGTGACCGGCTTTGCCGCGAATAAAGTCGTGGGCATGGCGGGCGTTCTGGATTCGGCGCGCTTCCGTTATTTCCTGTCGCAGGAATTCGGCGTGTCCGTCGAAGATGTGACGGCTTTTGTGCTGGGCGGGCATGGCGATACGATGGTGCCGCTTGTCCGTTATTCCACGGTGGCTGGCATTCCCTTGCCGGATCTGGTGGAGATGGGCTGGACCACGCAGAAAAAGCTGGATGAAATTGTCCAGCGCACGCGCGATGGCGGGGCCGAAATCGTCGGCCTGCTCAAAACCGGATCGGCTTATTACGCGCCGGCCTCCAGTGCGATTGCAATGGCGGAGAGTTACCTGAAAGATAAAAAACGGGTCCTGCCCTGCGCGGCCAAACTTAAGGGCGAGTACGGAATCGACGGGCTCTATATCGGCGTGCCTGTCGTGATTGGCGCAGGCGGTGTTGAGAAGATTATCGAGATCAAACTCTCCGCTGAAGAACAGGAAATGTTCGACGGCTCCGTAAACGCCGTGAAGGGCCTCGTCGAAGCGGTCGATAAAGCGGCCTGAGCGTTTTTAGACGGGGGCAGGCTGCGCGACGTCCACTTTTATTGCGGCGACCCGCTCCGCAGGGGCGGGCTGCGCGGCGTCCGGGGTTTCGGCCAGACCGGTCGCCTTGTTCATTTCTCCCGACAGCCCGGCCGTTTTTACATCATGGTCATGATCGTGGTCATGCCCTTCGTGGTCATGATCGTGATCCTCGTGGTCATGGTCGTGGCCGTCATGACGGAGGTTTTGCGCGACCCTGCCCCATGCGCCGGATCCCTTTTTGAGTCCTTGTGCGACAATTCCGGCATCCTGAATAAGAAAATCCTGCGTGCTCTGCTGGGATAAATCCTTTCCGAAGGCTTTTTGGGGGTCTACGACATATGCGTTATCGCCCTTTTGTATCCAGATTTCGTGGTGCAGGTGCGCACCCGTCCCGATGCCGGAATTTCCGGTGTTGGCAAAAACCTCGCCTTTACGGAGATAATCGCCCGTTTGAACGTTATCGCCGTCCAGATGGGCGTACAGGCTGTATACGCCGTCCCCATGGTTGAGGATAACGATGTTACCGTATCCGTTCGACCATCCGGAATAGGCGACCTGGGAATCCGTTTCGGCTTTCAGTTCCGTTCCGACCGGTGCTGCGATATCCATTCCCTGATGCATGCGCACGGCGCTTCTCTGCCGGAATTCATCGGAAACTCTAAAGGAGGAGGCCGGATTCGTCAGGACAACAGGATCGTCTCCCATCTTCCATCCTTCCGGCGGCTCCGAAAGGCGTTCGCGCGGCGGCAGGGTTGTGCGGGGAGTGTAGGTGTCCGCTGTGTGTCTCTGCAGGGCTTCAATACTGAATCCTTGGGAAAGAGCGTGCCCGGCGGCATTTCTCTGCAGGAGGGACGTAAGCATGAAAACGTTACTTAATCCCGCTCCGCCTCCGCCGGTCTGTGCCTCTTTTTTCTGCTGTTTTGCCATCAATACTCTTCCTGTTTACCGAATGAGTAAATTATACAAAAAAGGGGGTTAAAAAAGCAAAAATGCGGCTGTATTCCGCTCTGGATAAGGGATTGCGGGGGTGCGGAATATTGATTTTCAGGCTATACGGGCGTGTAGGCTGGCGGGCGCAGCACAAAAGGGGCCGGCGCAACGACTTTCGGGACAGGGGCAGGGGCGTCCAGTGTCGTCACCGGCGCTGCCGCGTATCTGTATTGCTCGCGGAGCTGTTCGCGCAGCGTCATGGGGCGGTGCACCTGAATCGTGCAGGCCTGTCCGGTGGCGGAAAGATCGAATTTTTCCTGCAGGACGTGCAGGGAAGGGATATAGGCGCCCGTTTCGGGATGCGCTTTCAGTCCGAATTCCGTTTTCAGTACATGGATTTGAAGGTCCTCCACATACGGGCCCATCTGGGTTGATGGAATGGCGTTCCGCTTTTGCTCCCACAGGCGGATATCCGCAAGGGCCGTTTCAATTTCGGCGGCGGCGCGTTCGCTTATTCCAATGGTTTCAACGGCAAGGCTCTGTTCTGCGAAGCACACCGCCAGATCATTCGGCGCCGGACTTTTTTTCGGGGCCGCAGAGGCTTTCGAAAAACCGGAGGACATAAGGTCGGAGAGCATTTTTCCAAATGTCCTTATATTTTCCATGCTTTTCTGAAGCGACAGGGTCGCGAAGAGAAAGCTTGCAGCACACCCTTTTTTGTTTTTCTTTTGCTTTCTGTCGGGAACGCCGTCCCCGTCTTCGTCGAGATTTTCCGGGTGAAGGTAATGATGGACGCGGGTGTAACCGGTTTGCCCGGATGCCACGAGGAGCTGTTCCTGCTGGAAGGTCAGCGGTTTGTTCGGTTGTTTTTCGGACGTGTCCATATGCTCTTCTATATGCGCTCTTCTATGTTCTGAATATGCGCGGAGTATAGCAGAGATTTCCGCAAACGCCAAATGCTTTCCATAGAACCGTACGGCGCAAAAACGGCGGGTTAACTATGGAGCGCCATGCCCCCCGTGCCACTGGGAATAGAGGGGCGGTAGGTTTGGTCCATATCGGGAGCAGGATCTGCCGAAGGCTGCTGTCCCTGCGTTGCGGCGGCGAAAGAATTTCCGAGTTTTTTGTCCGATTGAACGCCCTGCCCGTCTTGTGTCAGGCTTGCCGTTCGCTCTGAATTTTCGACGGCGGGGGATTGTTGCCGCGCATCTTTAATTTGCTGATAGAATTCGGGATCTTTTGTTCTCAGCTTTTCCAGCGCTCTTTCGGGAACATCTTCTACGTCCTTTGCCGTGAGCGTTCCGTTTTCTGCCTTCTCTCTAAGTTCGTGTATTTTCTCGCGAAACTGCCTTGCATGTTTCACATCGTTTTCGCCATGCCGATGTTTCTGCCTTAGCTGCCTGTTATTTCCTTTTTTCTCTTGGAGGTTTTCGGAATTCTCTTTTGAAGCCTCTTCAGTGGCCTTTCTTTCTTTTTCGATTCTTTCAATCTCTTTCTTATCCCGTTCCATCAATTCTTTGAGTGGACCGGAATGTTGTTTTTGTCCCGAGTTTCCCAGAGCTCTTTGTAGTTCTGATTCTGTCTTCAGTGCTTCCTGGCGCTCTTCCATTTCCGAATTGAGTTGTTCCAGTTTCTCTTCATGGGTCAGTTCTTTTTGTTCATAGACGGCTATTTTTTTGTCCGATTCTTCAATCTTGACTTCAAGCTCTTTCTGTTTGGCTTCCAGCTCCTGGATCGTTTCGTCCGTCGCTTCCAGCAGATTGTTATACTGCTCCATGGTGATGGAGCCGCCCATGGCGACCATCATCCTGCGGTAGGTTTGCTGGTTTTCCCGCTCTTTCTTTTTTTCTTCCTCGCCCCGGGGGCCGTTGCCGTTATTTCCCTGCTGCAGATAATGGTTGCCGTATTTTCCGCCGCCGTCCTGTTCACCGGAACCGGCGCGAAGCTGGTGCTCCTGAAAAGACATTTCTCTGGGAGAACTGGAAGAAGAGGAAGGGGAGGGCTGGGAAACGTGCTGCGCATTTTCGGCAAAAAGCGCGTGCGGCGGCAGGCCGGAGTCCATAGCCAATTCTTCCGGAACAGGCGGAACCGGTCGAAACATTTCGCTTTTTAAAGCGGCAATTTCCTGATGGAAGCTCAAATAAAGGCCTTTCTACGCACACTTTTCAACATGAATAGATTCTACCATAAGCGGGTAAAAAAATTCAAAAAGGGGAGCTTCCCTTGTTCCATATGTGTTTTGGTTCAAATGGCTGCGGGCACCATTTTTTCAAAAAACGAAGTAAAATCAACCGGTTGTCGTTTTGCTTCGTTTCGTTGTTGCCTTGCGGGAGGCTTCGGTGGACAGGGGGGCTTTTGACGGTTAAAACAGCTGGATTATGAGTGACATACATCCCGCATTGCTTCCGAACGGACTGTCCGATCTTTTGCCGCCGGAGGCGGGAAAAGAGGCGGCGGCCACCCATATGCTGATGCGGGAATTTGCCGCTTTCGGCTACCGTCAGGTGAAACCGCCGCTGGTCGAATTTGAAGACTCTCTCTTGACGGCCGGGCCGGGGCAGGCGATGGCATCGCAGACCTTTCGCCTGATGGATCCGGTCAGCCGGCGGATGATGGGGGTCCGCGCGGATACGACGGCCCAGATCGCGCGCATCGCGGCCTCCCGCCTTTCCGGGGAAAAACGTCCCTTGCGCCTGTCTTACGCGGCGGATGTGCTGCGGGTCAACGGGACGCAGCTTCGTCCGGCGCGGCAGTTTTGCCAGGTCGGGTGCGAATTTATCGGCGCTTTTTCGCCTAAGAACGATGCCGAAGTTGCGCTTCTGGCCCTAAAGTCCCTGTCTGCGGTCGGTCTTGAAGATTTGACCATTGATTTGTCCCTTCCGGCGCTTGCCGGCCATATTTTTGACGCGGAAAAAACTGCAAAAGAAGATCGTGCGGAGATCCTTGAAATTCTTAAAAAGCGGGACCGTGAAGCGCTTGAGAAATGTCGGGACGGCGCGGTCCGGTGCTTTGCGCCGTTGCTGGAAGCGGCGGGAGAGGCGGAAAAAGCTGTTTCCTGCCTGCGCGAAATGCGTTTTTCCGGCGCAGCGGCGGAGGAGGAGGTGTCTTCCCTGATCTGCGTCTATGAAAGCCTGAAAGAGGCTGTGGCGGTTTACGGGCTGAAGGCGAACATCACGGTGGACCCGCTCGAACATCGCGGATTGACTTATGAAACCGGCGTCAGCTTCACCCTGTATGCTGCCGGTGTGCGGGGAGAGGTCGGCGGCGGCGGGCGTTACAAACTCGGCATGAAGAAAGCCGGGGGGGAAGACGATACGGCGACCGGTTTTACGCTTTACATGGATAGTATTTTACCGGCGCTGCCAAAAGCGGAAGAGGAAAAAATAAAAACGGTTTCCGCCGATGCGAATTGGAAAGAGGTAAAGACGTTGCAGGATCAGGGGTGGAAGGTTTTCAGAGAAGAAGGGTAGGAAATATGGGGAATGTTGCGGTGATCGGGTCCCAGTGGGGCGACGAGGGAAAAGGAAAAATTGTGGACTGGCTCTCCAGCCGTGCGGATGTCGTGGTGCGCTTTCAGGGCGGCCATAACGCCGGCCATACGCTCGTCATTGACGGGAATGTTTATAAGCTGCATCTCCTGCCCTCCGGCATTGTGCGGAAAGGAAAACTCTCGATTATCGGGAACGGCGTTGTCGTGGATCCCTGGGCGTTGCTGGAAGAAATAGGAAATCTTCAGGATCATGGGATTGAAATTACGCCGGAAAATCTGAAAGTCGCCGAGAATGTAAACCTGATTTTACCCTGCCATGCGGCGATGGATGTCGCGCTGGAGGCCGCCAGAGGCAGGGGAGACAAGCTGGGAACCACCAAACGCGGCATTGGCCCGACCTATGAAGATAAAGTCGCGCGGCGGGGCATTCGGCTGTGCGATTTGCGTGACCCGGAGCTTTTGAAAGAAAAACTGGAGCGGCTTATGGTCCATCATAACGCTCTGCTGAAAGGACTGGATGCCGCGCCGATTGATCCTGAAAAAGTGTATGGGGATTTGATGGAGATTGCGCCGCGCCTTCTGGCCTATGCGGATGTGGTCTGGAAAACGCTGGATGACGCCCGCAAGGCGGGAAAGAAAATCCTGTTCGAAGGGGCGCAGGGCATGATGCTGGATGTCGATCATGGAACCTATCCGTTTGTGACCTCCTCCAACATTGTGTCGGCGCAGGCGGCGACCGGTGCGGGTGTCGGTCCCAAATCCATCGGCTATGTGCTCGGCATTACCAAGGCCTACACCACCCGTGTCGGAACAGGGCCTTTTCCCACGGAGCTGAAGGATGCGGACGGGGACCGGCTTGGCGAGCGCGGGCACGAATTCGGCACGACCACCGGGCGCAAGCGCAGGTGCGGATGGTTTGACGCCGCGCTGGTCCGCCAGTCGATCAAGCTTGGCGGGATTGATGGAATCGCTTTGACAAAACTGGATGTGCTGGACGGGTTCGATGAGCTTAAAATCTGTGTGGGCTATGAGCTGGAAAACAGAAAAATAGACTATATCCCGGCCTCTCAGAAAGAGCAGGCCTTGCTGAAACCCGTTTACGAGACCATTCCGGGCTGGCGTGAAAGTACGCAGGGTGCGCGGAGCTGGGCCGATCTTCCGGCGGCGGCCGTTAAATATGTCCGGCGGGTGGAAGAGCTGATCGAAGCGCCCGTTTCCCTGCTTTCCACAAGTCCGGAGCGGGAAGACACGATTCTTGTACATGACCCCTTTGCGGGATAACAAAGCCTTCTTCGGTTTTACTTTCCTTTCAAACGCCTTTACAATAGGGAAGGAGGCCGTTCGGCCTGTTTTTCTGCTGCGTATTTCTTTCTTATACGGACTATCAGTCTTTTTGGGTTTTTTCAGGATGGTTTTTTGACGATGGAAGACAAAAACAAGGTTCAGGATGAACCGCAGGACGAAACAGAAGAAAGAAGAGCTTCTCCTTCCAGGGAAAGCGGTCCCGTCTCAACAGAAGCCGTATTTAACGACAGTATTTATATAGACGCAACCAAGCGCCTGAAACATCTCGATAAAGGGCCTGTTCAGGCATATGTTGCCCGCGGGAGCGGAAAGGTCAGCCACAATCTTTTCGCCCTTCTTTGCGAGGATCATTTAACGCCCCGGAGTCTCGTCTCCGCAAAATATTCCTCCATTATTAATCTCGCGATGGCAAAACTCGTAGCTTCCGGGCCGGTCTACTGGCCTCCGGAGCGGCGGGAACGCTATGTTTTTATTTATGAAAACAATTTGGGAAAGTCCATCATGCCCAATGATCTTTCCGGCGGGCTCGGCTGGAAAGTGGATGTCGCCATGGAAAGCATTATCCGTCCCATGATCGGCGTTCTCATGGATTTGAGGGATAAATCCATTATTCATGGAGATATTAGACCCTCGAACATCTTTAACGGGGGATCGAAGAATCCGGACCGCGTTATTCTGGGTGATTGCCTGTCCTGTCCCGCTTCTCTTGCGCAGCCTGTTCTATATGAAACGATTGAGCGGGGGATTGCCGATCCGGTGGGCAGAGGAGAGGGGCTTTTTTCGGATGATTTGTACGCCTTTGGCGCTTCGCTGGCCGTTATTTTGCGAACGCATAATCCTCTGGAGGGAAAAAGCGACAGGAAAATCCTTGAATATAAAATGGAACATGGAAGTTTTCCCGCTTTAATCGGACAGGATCGTTTTAAAGGATCTATTCTGGATTTGCTGCGCGGACTCTTGCAGGACGACCTCTCGCAACGCTGGACGCTCAGTGAAGTCGAAGAGTGGCTGGCAGGGGAACGGCTTTCTCCCAAACGCGGTCAAAAGAGGATCAAGGCAAACAGGCCTATTATTTTTAATGGAAAAAAATACGTGCGTCCTGAGCTATTGGCGTATGCCCTGAAAGAAAACCCGGCCGAGTGCGCCCATATGATTGACAGTGGAGAACTGGACAACTGGCTTCAGCGGGCCATTGATAATGAGGATCTCAAAAAGAGAGTGGAAAAAGCGCTTTTAATTGTGCAGGGAGGGGGAACCGGGTCTCCTGATAATCTGGCCACGCGTCTTTCCATTGCCTTGTATCCTGACGCGCCCTTGCGCTACAAGGGCGTGTGCGTTTTCCCTGAAGGGCTTGGAAAAGCGTTCACCGAGGCTTACCTTTTGAAAAAAAACGTTCAGGACTACCAGCAGGTTTTTGAACGGTACTTTGTCGGGCAGTGGGTGGACATGTGTCCCCATCAGTATTTGGACGTGGGAGCCATTTTAGGAAAGTCGGATAGCTGCCGTAATTTTTTGCGTCAGGATGCCATCGGATTTGGAATCGAGCGCTGTATTTATTTTCTCAATCCGGAAAGCAAATGTTTAAGTGAAAAGGTAAAAGATTATTTTGTCCGCACGCCGGAAGACATGATGCATGCCCTTGAAGGCGTTTCGGCTTCTTCCGATCGGCCGGTGTCTCTTTTCGATCGGCATATTATTGCGTTCCTCTCCGTCAAGGACCGTAAAAACATAGATCCGTATCTTGTGGATTTGAGGGCCGAGGAGCCCTATAGACGGGTTATGGGGGAGCTTAAAACGCTTGCGACGATTCAAAAAAGATCCTGCATGGGGAAATTTCCGGGGATTGCGTCTTGGATCGCTGAAAATCTGGATCCCGTCTATCTGCGCTTTCACGATATTGAACTGCGGGAAAGTGTAAAGGCACGGGTTGAAAAACTCAAAAAAACGGGGGACCTGGTTAAAATTGCGACCGAGTTTGACAGTGTAAAACGGTATGAGAAGGATCATCAGGGCTTCGTGCGTGCGCAAAAAATGTTTTTTGATCTGGAAAAAGAGGCTGTCGCTCTGAACCTGAAACTGACCCGGAGCGATAATTTTGGGCAGGCGACGGGGCAGCGGGCAGGGGCGCTTGTTTCGGCGGTTGTGGCCGCTTTTGTTATTCTGGCTTCCGCTTTTCTGGCTTTCGTAAAGGGGGGAACGATTTTTTAAGTGGCGAAGAAGACTCAAAAGAAAAAACAGGAAACCAAAAAGCTCGGGTTTAAAAGAAACCTGTTTCTGGTGTTTATTATCATTCTGGCCGTCGTTTTTCATCCGACGACGCTCTTGCTTTCGGTTGGAATGCTGCCGACTTTTGTCGTCCTTCTGGTGGACCGGACGAAAGGAAAGACGAAGACATTTACCGTCGGGGCCATGAATCTGGCCGGGTGCGTTCCTTTCGTTCTGGAGGTCTGGATTCGCGGCCATACGGTTGAAACGGCGATGGACTATATTATGCAGCCCCGGACGATTGTGGTCATGTATTTTGCGGCGGCGATCGGTTATCTCATTGAGTGGGCCATGATCGGTATCGTTATGGCGGTGATGAAAGAAAAAGGAAAGATGCGGCTGAAGGAAATTGATAAAATCAGCGAGGATTTGATCCGGAGATGGGGAAAATCCGTTACCGGAAAAATTCCGCTCGATCCCTACGGTTTTCCTCTTGAAACCAAAGAAGACAAAGAAGAAGACAAGGAAGAGGATGCTTAGGACCGGCCTTTGATTTTAAGCCGTCTTTAAGACTTATGTTCTATGATGGAGGGTGGATAAAAGCATGCTCAATGGATTAAACGGGCATGCTTTTTTACGTTTAGGAAAAAGAAAAAATTGTAATTAAATACCAAGTAAAAGAGGCTCTTATTTTGCTAAAATTATTAAGATCCTGGTTTCAAAAGGAAAATGGCTCGATGGCTGTGGAATTCAGCTTCGTGTCCCTTCCTTTTATCTTTATGATTATCGGCACGATCGAGACGGCTCTGATGTTTACATCCCAAAGCCTTTTGTCGGCTTCGACCGCGACGGCGGCCCGTTTGATCCGTACGGGCCAGATTCAGCAAGGGGCCGGCGATCCGGAAGAAACGTTTCGAAATGCCGTTTGTGACTTTGCGGCGATTTTAATTCCGTGTGACGATATCCAGTTTCAGGTGCTTGATCTGGAGGATTTCGGGGCGGCGGACGACTTGCCGGATGCGACGTTTGACGAAAACGGCAATCTTCAAAATCAGGGCTTTTCGCCGGGCGGGGTGAATGACGTGGTTTTGATCCGCGTGGCATATAATTACAATATTGTGACGCCGTTGATGCAGCCTGTTTTGACCAATACGGGCGGGAGCACCCGGACGATGCTGTCTACGATCGTGTTGCAAACAGAGCCCTATCAGTTTGAGAATTAAAAAATGGATATGTTGAACAGTTTTCTGATGCGGACGAAAATTTTGGCCTGGTGGGTCGAAGACAAAGCTGTTGCGCTCACGGAGGCTGCCATTCTCTTCCCGGTTTTGTTGTCTCTTTTGATGGGGGTTTACGATCTGGGGCAGGGGGTTGTCGTCAACCAGAAAGTCATGTCGGCTTCGCAGGTGGTGGGAGATCTGATTACGCGTTACGAAGTGGTCAATATGGATCTTGTCAACGATATCATTCTGGCCGGGAAAATGGCTCTGGAGCCTTATCCGACCGGGACATTCGGGTACGATATCGCCAGCATTGAGTTTGACGAGGACGGCGACCCGGTCGTTTTGTGGCGCGTGACGCAAGGCATGCCCGCCAACGATACCGCCGTGGCGAGCACTGCGGGCTTTGCCGAGGAAGGGGAGGGGCTTGTAGTCGTAAGCGTCGCTTATGAATACACCCCGTTTTTTGCCGATTTTGTCGTAGACCAGATTGATATGCGGGAAGTCGCTTTTCTGCGTGGCCGTAAGAGCGCGACGATTGCCTGTACGGATTGTCCATCGTAACAAAAAAGTCATAACAAAAAACATGTGGGTGTACCAAATGAAAAACAAGATAAGAAACACAGTCGATAAACTCTCCGGGAAAATCGCAAGCCGTGTCAGGCTTTACGTTTTAGGCGCGGGGGGCGCCATGGCGCTTATCTTTGGTTTGACCGTTCCCGTTGTGGTGAGCGCGGTCGGTGTTTCTGTCGATATGGCGCAGAGTTATCTGGTGCATGAACGTTTGTCCCGTGCGCTGGATGCCGCCGCTTTGGCGGCTGCCGCGATGGCTTCGAACGATCAGACGGAGATCGAGCAGAAGGTGAACGATTTCATGGATATCAACTATCCGACCGATGAAATCGGGGCGACTTACGGGATTGTGGTCGAAGTGAACGGAAACGAGCTTTACGTGAAAGCCTATGCGCAGCTTGATACGGCCTTTATGCGCATTTTCGGCATAGACGAAGTTGACGTGATGGCCGAAACGGTTGTCCAAAGGGAAATCCGCGGTCTTGAAGTGGTGCTGGTTCTGGATAATACGGGGTCTATGAGCACCAATAACAATATCGGGGCGTTAAAGGACGCCTCGGAGAATTTCGTCAATATTCTTTTCGAGCGGGTCAACGATCCCGAGGATGTGCGGATTGGCCTGGTGCCTTACAGCTCTTCGGTGAATGTCGGCCCTTACGGTTGGGGTGTTGATCTGGACGGGAATAATTACGGCACGCCTTTTATAACGAACCCTGCATCGGATGTGTATACGGCCTACACGAGTTCGTACGGCCCTTATGCAGGCAGCAATTACGGGATTGCGGCGGAAGATCTGGAATATGATCCTTCCGCAAAAGGCCAGTGGCACGGCTGCGTTCTGGCGCATGACTACCCTGCCGACACGACCGATCACAGCGGCCCGTGGGAGATGTACCGCTATGACTGGAATGGCTCCACGAGCAGCTACTACACCGGAAATGTGTACAAATGGAGTCCGTACATGACCTATGCGGATTACTACAACACCTATTACGGTCCGAAATATCACTGTCCGGTGCAGCCGATTGTGCCGCTGAGCAGCGATCAGGATTTGCTGGTGGATTCTATTAACAATATGACGGCGGACGGCTTTACCCTCGGGAATTACGGCATGGTCTGGGGGTGGCGCGTGATCTCGCCGGAGGAGCCTTTTACCGAAGGCGCAGAATACGATGACAATGAGTGGGATAAAGCCATCCTGATGATGACCGACGGGGTCAACACGATGAACCATGCGTATACGGCCTATGGCAAGACAAACCAGCACAGCATTTCGCCGGACGATCTGAACGACCGTTTTGCCGAAGTCTGCGATGCGATCAAGGAAGAGGGGATTATTATCTACACCGTCACCTTCTATTCCGGTGTGGATGAAGAGACGAAGGATTTCTACCGGGCGTGTGCGACGGACATCACGAAATATCACGATGCGCCTTCGCAGGAGGATTTGATCGAGGTTTTCGAGCAAATCAGCCGCGAACTCAGCAACCTGCATATCAAGCAGTAGCGTTTATCTAAAGCGTTCATCGCTTAAGGCCGGTTCCATCCTGTCCTTCCGAGCGCAGCGAAGAATCTCGCTCCTTCCGTCATTGCGAGCCCCCGCTTTCGCGGGGATAAACTCCGCGAAGCAATCCAGAATATTTGTGTTTTCCGCAGATTCTGGATCGCCGCGCTCCCGATGGTCGCTCGCGATGACGAAATTGAGGGGTGTTAAAAAACGGAGGTTATTCTTAATAAAAAGGGCGATATTCAATAATTTACGTAAAATTTGAAGTAATCACCCTGTCTTTACCATAATATTATAGGCGGAAAGATAAAATTCGAAGTAATAATTATGGATAAACCGCTGTTTTCTTTAAAAAATGTAGTAAAAAGGCACTTTTTTTAACCCCTTATTAAAAGGTTATGGTATATTCTAAACTTAACGGTTCGCTTCATCTCTCTCATTTGAAGTGTGGGTAACCAAAATAAAGAAACTTAGCAGGAAACGAAGGAGACCAATATATGTTAAAACTTCTCTCATATCTAAAAAAAGAAGACGGGGCGACAGCTATTGAATACGGACTGATTGCCGCTGGAATTTCTCTTGTCATTATGGCTGCGGTATTTGCATTCGGCGCTGATTTGTCAGGCCTGTTTGAAGACATGAGCACCGCCTTGGCCGGTGGCTAAGATTCTCGGGTTATAATTTATTCGGAAATCCCGCCGGTCATACGTTTCATACGTTCTGGCGGGATTTCTTTTTCTCCCTGTTTTGATTCCGTAAAATATACAAATGCAAAAAGGATGGTGCTTCCCCATGCTCGTTTTTATCGTCATTTTTTGTGTTCTTGTGGCTTTGGGCTTTGGGCTGGCGGCGGCCTGGTCCGACTTTAACGGCTTTACCATTTCCAATCTTTATTCCGTGGCCATTGTTGTGGCCTTTGTGCCGGCCTTTTTAATTTTGCACTGGATGGCGCCGGAGGTGGCATATTTTGCCTCGTGGAAATCGCATCTTTTGGCGGCTTTCCTTGTGTTTGGCGTCAGTTTTTTGCTGTTTTTTACGAATGTTCTCGGGGCCGGAGATTCGAAGCTGGCGAGCGTCTATGCGCTGTGGGTCGGAATGGGCGGCTTGCTGTCGTTTTTATTCTTTATGACGCTCTTTGGCGGCGTTCTGGGGCTTGTCACCATTATGGTCCAGAAGACAAAGCCTTTCAAGGCCCCGCCGGAGGGGAGCTGGCTTGCCAGGGCGCAGGAAGGCGTGAGCGCCGTGCCTTATGGAATAGCCATCATTTTTGGCGCGGTTGTTGCATTTTATCAGGTGGGGTATTTTGACCTTGCGGCACTCGCGGCCCTTGCAAAGGGGCAATAAAGCTTTCCGGTCGTTCACGATTTGTTAAGGCTTACAGCGTATTTTTTGGAAGGTAGAGTTTCTTTCTACGTTTCTTTTACCGTCCGAGTTTCACTCTGAGTTTCTCTGTTTTCCTGAAGTTTTTTGCTTTTTGCGGGATTTTACGCGAGCAAACCAGACAAGGTTTTGCCAAAGCTTTTAAGAGGTTTTGAAATGAATAAAAATGTTTTGATAGTTCTGGGCGGCGGGTTTTTGATTGCCATTCTCGTGGCTGTGCTCGTGCAGGCTTCTTTAGGCGGCAAAAAAACGGAAGGCGCGGAAGGCTCGCAGATTCAAATTCTTGTGGCGGCGCGGGATCTGGCCGTTGGAAAAGAAATCGGGGCAAGTGACCTGAAGTGGCAAAAATGGCCGGAAGACGCGATGTTCTCCGGCGCGATTGTGCGGGAAGACGATCAGAAAGCAAGCGACGCGGCATCCGGCAGGATGTTGCAGGCCGTTTCGGCGGGGCAGCCTATCCATCCCGCCTTTATTGTCAGCGAAGACAAGGGGAATTTTCTGGCGGCGACGTTGAAAGAAGGGATGCGGGCCGTTGCGGTTTCCGTGAAAGCCCAGACGATGGCCGGCGGGTTTGTCGGGCCGGGAGACCGTGTGGACGTCATCGTGACGTACAAGGTCAAAGTTCAGGACAAGGATAATCCCGCCGTTCAGGCCATGGTGAGCAAGTTTGCCACGGAAACGATTCTGGAGAATGTCCGCGTTCTGGCGGCCGACCAGAAAGCCAAACGGGAAGAGGATCAGGCAAAGGTTGCTCGTACGGTGACGCTGGAAGTGGACGGGGCGGGGGCCGAGAAACTGGCCTTGGCCGCTGAAATGGGAGATCTCGTTTTGTCCCTGCGCGGAATCGGGGACAACGGGTCCTCCAGAAATGAACAAATGACGACAGATGTAAGTATGAGCCGCGTTCTCAAAGGTCTTGCCGAAGCGCAGGACAGCGGAGGCGGCGCAAGTGGAATGGTCCGTATTTATAATGGCGGCACGGCGACCAATATGGCTGTTCGCCGGACGAGCCCGTAACCAAAAAAAGAAGATTTGAAAGAACCCAAGGTGAGCACCATGGAACATACATTCAGAAACAGAAAAACGGTTTTAAGCTTGATGGCTTTGGCGCTTTTTGTGCTGATGCCCTGCGGTCAGGCGCTGGCGGGCAAGGCGGATTTCGCCGGTCTGGTTGGCATACCGCATGATCCAACGGTGGACATCATGCTGGGCAAGGCCGAGATGGTTGAAATCTCCGGCCCTGTTTCCGATATCCTGGTGGCCAATCCTTCCATTGTGGATGTGATGGCTGTGCGCTCCAACCGCCTGTATCTGGTCGGGACGGCTTTGGGGGACACGAATATTATGGCGCTGGATGCGGCGGGAAATATTGTGAAGCGCCTGAATGTCCACGTCCAGATGGATATCGAAAAACTGGAAGTCATGTTGGGCAAACTCTATCCGAACGAAGAGGTCCAGCTAAACATCCTGAGCGATCAGGTTGTGTTGACCGGGGATGTTTCGACGCCGTCCGTTGCCAATTCGATTGCGACTCTGGTTGCGCAATACGCGGCGGAAGTTTCGGGCGCCCAGGGAACGACCGATGAAATTGTCACCAATATGCTGTCCGTGCGCGGAGAGCAGCAGGTGATGCTCCGTGTGAAAATCGTCGAAGCCGCGCGCAGCGCCCTGAAGGATTTGGGCGTGGAAACGAGCTACACGGGTAACATTGACAATGCGACCAGTATTGCGACGACCGCCGCGACGGCCCTTGGACTGACCGCGCCGGCCCAGCTTGGCGTCATGGCCCTGACCTATGCCGGAAACGGCTTTGGGCCGCTGAATTTCCTCGTGCGTGCGCTGGAGGAAGAAGGGATTGTCAACACGCTGGCGGAGCCGAACCTGACCGCTATTTCCGGTGAACAGGCAGGATTCCTCGCCGGGGGTGAATTCCCGATTCCAACGGAAATTGACCGCAACGGAAACCTCGTCTATGAATTTCGTCCGTTCGGGGTATCTTTGAATTTCCGTCCGATCGTGATGTCGTCCAACCGGATCAATCTGGAGCTTACGACGGAAGTTTCGACCACCTCTTTCGAACAGAACCTGCAGCTTAACGGTATTAACGTGCCGACCTTCAATGTGCGCCGCGCGAAAACGACGGTAGAGCTTCCGAGCGGCGGGACCCTGATGATTGCGGGCTTGCTGGAGTCCAATACGATTTCCGGCCTGACGCAGCTTCCCGGTGTCGGCGACGTTCCGGTTCTGGGGGATCTTTTGAAATCCGACACGTTCCAACGGGATGAATCCGAACTGGTTGTCGTGATTACACCGTATCTGGTAGAGCCTTTTGCGCAAAACAATTCGCAGGAGCAGGACGTTCCGGAAGAACCTTCCCGGGAAAGCAGTCAGATGACAGGGATCTTCGGCAATAATATTCGCCGGACTTACGGGGCCTCTGCGCCGGAAGACCTTCTGCAGGAAACCGGTAGCTTTGGATATATTATCGATTAGGGGACAGGAAGATGGAAAAAACAAAAATATTTTTGACGGCCTTGACGGGATGCCTCGTTTTGGGAGGGTGCATCCACCAGAGCACCCCGTCCATGATGAATACGTCCCGCGCGGAACTGGTAAGTCAGACCAGCATGGAACAGGTTCCCCTGTCCGGGGTGGATGACGGCTATTTGTCGTCTCTGGCGGCGCAGTACGACCGGTATGGAGACGGGCCGATAGATCTGACCATGACCTATAACCCGAAATCGAAATCCTTCACGTCGATGAAGGCCGTTTCGGAACTTGCAAGGATCAACAGGACGTTGGCTCAAAAGGGTATTGTAAACGTCAAAACGGCGACGATGCCCGTTGAGGGGGAGGAGCCCGTTTTGATGGTGTCCTTTGATACCGTTCACGCGCAGGCGCCGTCGGATTGCGGTGAAATGCCCGCACTGAGAGATCATAATACGTCGCGGGATATTAACGGATACCGTTTCGGGTGCGGCGTTGAAACCATGCTGGCGCGCCAGATATCGCGTCCCGGCGATTTGCGTGGAAAAGAAACGACAGGCAGCGCCGATGCGCGCCGGGCGACAAGTATCGTGGAGGTTCACAGAACGGTCGATCCGGAGCGTGTGAGGTCCGAGCTGGAGGTTTTTGGTCGCGAAGAGATCTCTGGCGAATAAAAAGAGAGGGGGAAGCTTTCGTGTGAATGAAAAACACGGGGCAAAAAAGGTATGAGTGAGCAGGTTAACAAAGAAACGGATATCCTTCTTCCTTCTGCGGGAGTGGATTTGTTTATCCGTGATGCGGAGACGACCGAGTCTGCGAAAGAGATGGGGAAAGACTGGCGCTTCGCCCGCGTGAATGTGAATGTCCGTGAAGGGGGTGTTGAATCCGCCATTAAGGAATACCAGCTTTCCCAGTCGCCTGCGCTGGTCATTATCGAAACGGACACCACGGATGAGAGCTTTATTGCGCATCTGGAAACGCTGTCGCGCTATTGTGCGGAAGGCACGAACGCGGTTGTGATCGGTCCGGTGAATGATGTCAATCTTTACCGGAGCCTTACCTCCATGGGGGTAAGCGATTATCTGGTGCGGCCGGTGCCGAAAGATGTTTTGAGCGAAGTTGTCGCGAAGGCGCTTGTGTGCCAGCTTGGGGCCAGCGGCAGCCGGCTGATCGGCGTGATCGGTTCCAAAGGCGGTGTCGGCGCTTCCGTTCTGGCGCAGGCGCTGGCTCTGGGCGTTTCTGAAAAGCTGGGGGAAAAGACCTTTCTGCTGGACGCTGCGGGAGGCTGGTCTTCTCTGGGCGTTGGCATGGGGTTTGAGCCGAGCGGCTCTTTGCACGAAGCGGTGCGCGCGGCCGTAACGGAAGATGAAGATACCCTCAAACGCATGCTGTTTTCTGCCAATGACAAACTCAGCGTTTTGGCGAGCGGGAGCGAGTCCATGCTGGAGCCGTCTGTGCAGGCCCAGCAATATGAAGCGCTTCTGGATATGGTGATGGCACTGTATCCTGTCGTGCTGGTGGATCTATCCGGCTCTATCCCGTCCTTGAAGCGGACGATTATTAACCGCGTGCATGAATTGATTGTTGTGTCGACGCCGACCCTGGCCTCTTTGCGGGCGGCGCGGAGTCTCTTTGCCGAAGTCAAGGCCCTGCGGGACGGTTCGGACGGCGGTCTGGAACTGATTTTAAACATGCAGGGCATGGCTCCCGGGAAAGAAGTGCCGAAGGCGGATATCAAGGCGGCGCTGGACCGCGATCCTTCCGTTTTGGTGCCTTTTGATCCGAAGCTTTTCCTTGGTCTGGAAAGCGAAGGAAAGCAGATTACGTCGGATAAAGCGGGGATGCAGATTGTTGAAACTCTTTTGCCGCTTGCGCGCAAGCTTATTGTCGCCAAGGGGGAAGGCTCAGACGAAAAAGCGGAAACTTCGGGCTTTTTGGGGCAGTTTATCGGCAAGCTGAAAAAATAAAATGTTTGGGAAAAAACAATCAGGCTCCGCCACGCCGCCGAAAAAACCGCCGCCCCTGAAAAAGGAAGAGGTAGCGGAGGAGGCCCCTGCGCCCGAAGCCGAAAAAACAGAACCCAAAGACACAAAAGACGTCAAAGAAGATGTTTCTTCAAAAGAGAAACCTGCCAAAAGCGAAAAGAAACAGGCCGGGCCTCCCAAAGAATTTGAGGATGACGCGTTCTCTTTGGAAGAAGAAGAGGAAGATGTCGCCGACAAATTCCACGATGCGGCCGATGCGGTGACGTCCATGCGGCTGAAACGCGCCCGTAACCGGATCTGGCTGGATTTGCGGGATGGGATTGACTTGAAGGCGCTGGCGCGGATGAAAACCGAAGAAGCGCGCGAGGAAGTGCGCAGCGCCGTCGAGGAGATTTCCCGTTTTCGAAATCTTGATTTAACGCCGTCCGAACTTTCCAAAATCGCCAGGGAATGCGGCGACGATATGTTGGGGTTTGGTCCGCTGGAAGAGCTTTTGTCCCGCGATGATATCGCCGATATCATGATTAACGGGGCGGAGACGACCTATATCGAGGTCAATGGAAAAATTGAAAAAGCGAAAGTCGATTTTCGGGATAACCAGCATCTGACGACCATATGCCAGCGCATTGTGGGCGCGATCGGGCGGCGGGTCGATGAAGCGTCCCCTATTTGCGATGCGCGTTTGCCGGACGGGTCGCGGGTCAACGTTATTATCCCGCCGCTGGCCGTTGACGGCGCCTGCATGACCATCCGTAAATTCAAAAAGGACAAGCTGACGCTTGAAAAACTGTTGGAGTTCGGGTCGATGTCGCCGAGCTGCGCCAAGCTGATTATGGCGATCGGGCGTTGCCGCGTGAATGTTCTTGTCTCCGGCGGAACGGGGTCCGGCAAGACGACAATGCTCAACTGCGTGACCAAATATATCGAACAGGGGGAGCGGATTATCACATGCGAGGATGCGTGCGAACTCCAGCTTCAGCAGCCTCACGTGGTGCGGCTTGAAACCCGTCCGCCGAACCTGGAGGGCGTGGGGGAAATTACCATGCGGGATCTGGTGAAGAACTGCCTGCGGATGCGCCCGGAACGGATTATCGTGGGGGAGGTGCGGGGGCCGGAAGCGTTCGATCTTTTGCAGGCCATGAATACGGGGCATGACGGTTCCATGGGAACGGTGCACGCGAACAATCCGCGCGAGGCCATTTCCCGTATGGAAAACATGATTGCGATGGGGGGGATGAATTTGCCGACCATTGCCGTGCGGGAACAGATTGCCTCGGCGGTGAACGTCATTATCCAGGTGCAGCGCTTGCGGGACGGGTCCCGGAAGGTGACGCATGTTTCCGAGATTACCGGCATGGAAGGAGAGGTCGTGACGATGCAGGACCTTTTCAAGCTGGAATTTCTCGGGGAGGATGAAAACGGGAAGCTGATTACCGAAATCAGGTCTTCCGGCATGCGTCCGAAATTCTGGGACAATGCGCGTCAGTTCGGCGTGGAGAAAATGGTGCTCGACGCCATGGAGGAGGCTTACGACTGATATGCTTTCCGCCGTTATCATCGGACTGATTTTTTTGCTTGTCGTTGGCATGGCCGCCGCGATGCATTTCAATACAAAAGCGGAAAAGCGCAAGCGGGTTTTAAATGTTATCGGCGGGGGGGCGTCTTTCAAGAAAGGAAAAAAAGGGTCGGATCAAAATCGCCGCCGTGCGGATCTTGCCAGAAAGCTGAAAGAAGGCGGGAGCGAAGACTCTGCGGAGAAAAGGAACAAGCTTGCCGATTCCATCGAGCAGGCGGGCTACAGGTTTTCAACCAGGAAATTCTGGACGGGCTCTCTTCTCCTTTCCGTTGTGGCGACATTAGTGGCCTATGTCGCCGGTCTGTCCGTGTTTCTTGTGACGATGGTGGCCATTATTTTTTTCTTCGGGGTGCCGCGTTTGTTTTTACGGATGAGCGCGAAAAGCCGCCAGAAAAAATTCATGGCGGATTTTGCCGATGCGCTGGAGTCCATGACGCGGCTTTTAAAAGCCGGTATGCCGGTCAGCGAAGCGATCAAGATGGTCGCGCGGGAATTTTCCGGTCCGCTCGGGGAAGAAATGGACCGCGTGTTCGATCAGCAGAAAATCGGGGTGCCGCTGGCCGAAGCCGTTCTGGCGGCCGGGCGGCGCATGCCGCTGCCTGAAATGCAGATGTTTGCAACGGCCGTGGCCATTCAGGCGCAAACGGGATCGAGCCTGTCTGAAATTCTTGAAAATCTGGCGACGGTCATTCGCGCGCGTTTTCGTCTCAGGCGGAAAGTGGAGGCGCTGTCTTCGGAGGCCAAGGCCTCTGCCATGATTATCGGGGCGCTTCCCTGCGTTGTTGCCCTGGGGATGTATTTTATCAACCCGGAATATATCAGGCTTTTGTTTACGGACCCCACGGGGAAAGTTTTGCTGGGGAGCGCTCTTACATGGATGTTTATCGGCGTTCTCGTGATGCGCCAGATGATTAACTTTAAGGTGTAGGCTATGTTCGGGATTACGAGCGATTTAATTATTGTGGTTGTCAGCGCGCTTGCCGCCGCGCTGTCTTTTGCCGCTTTTGCCCTGCCTTTTCTGCAACGGGGAGAGCAGAAGGCGCGCTATAAGGATGTGATCGAAAAGCGCCGGAAAACCCTTTTCGACACCACACGGCAGGAGCTTGAGAATAAGGGGCAGAAATCCGTTTCGGCAAAAGACTCCGTGGCAACCTTTTTCAAGGTTCAGAAGCTGGCGGGGGAGCTTGGCGAAAAAATCAGGACGCAATTGCTTGTGGCCGGTATTCGAAATCCGATGGCGCCGATCTTTTATATCCTGGCGCAAATTATTCTGCCGATTATTTTTGTCGCTTTTTCAATGCTGTTTATTTCGGCTGCCGAAAAAGAAGTCTCCAACAGTATGACGATGATAATTTTGGTTGGCGCTATTTTTACCGGTTTCTTTTTGCCGCGCCTGCTTGTGAAAAATCAGGGCATCAAGCGTCAGGAAGAGCTGAATATCTCTTTTCCCGACTCGCTGGATATGATGCTGATTTGTGTTCAGGGCGGCATCGGTCTGGAGCAGACCGTCGAGAGGGTGGCGGAAGAAGTGTCCGAACATGCGCCTGTTTTGGCGGAAGAGCTTGGTATCCTGAGTGCGGAAATGGCGATGCTCAGCGACCGTCGTGCGGCCTTGAGCGATTTTGGCCGGCGTGTCGGCGGGTATGGGAAATCCTTTGCCACGGCGCTGATACAGGCGGAGCAATACGGGACGTCCGTTTCGCAGGCGCTGCGCGTCATGGCGGATGAGCTGCGCGACATACGCATGGCCAAGGCTGAGCAAAAAGCCGCCTCTTTGCCGCCCAAACTCACGGTGCCGATGATTTTGTTCTTTTTGCCCGCGCTTTTTATTGTCATCCTTGGCCCGGCCGGGATCAGCGCGTCGGCGGCAGGGATCGGCGGCGGTTAATCGTTGAGACGGCGTTTTTTGGGGGACGGAGACGTTTGTGCCGGTGCGGCCGGTTCTTCCAGATTTTGAATTTCTTCCAGCGTTTCTTTTTCGACTTTTTCGACTTCGGCGTTTTCAACCTTTTCGGTTGCCGGCGCGGGAATCACGATTTTGTTTTTCAGGCTTTCAGGTGCGTCCGGCTTATGGGATGGCGCAGGGGGCGGCGGCGCAAAAGATCTTCTGCTTTGCCCCGAAGACGTTTCATACAGGGTGGAAATAATCCGGTAATTGCGTTCGATTTCCATGCGTCTGGGCGAGAGGCTGCGCGCTTTTTCAAGGACATTGAGAGATTCTTTCAGGTTTCCCTGCGAGGCCAGATTGAGCGCCAGGTTGTTCAGGATGGGGGCGGGGTCGCCTTTCCAGTGGCTTAAACCCTGCCGGAAGGCTTCTTCGGCCTGTTCATGGCGGTTCTGGGCGTCCAGCGCCGTTCCCAGCGCGAGAAAAGCCCGCCCCTGGTCCGGGTTCAGGGCAATGGATTCACGGGCCGTTTCTTCCGCTGACTGGTAGTCTCCCAATCCCAAATGGACCATGGCCATTTCCGTTAAGGTATCCGGGTGGGCTTTCTTGCCCGTTGTGTGCGGTTTTAGAACAAGGCGGGCCTTGTTCAGTTGTTCGTCTTCGCGCAAGGCCCTTGCAAAGCGGGCCGCGACCACCGGATCTGCCGAATTACGTTTGTAAATTTGTTCCAGCAGCAGGAGGCTCTCCTGTTTATTTCCACGATTTTCTGCATCCTGCAATGCTTTTTCAATGGCGGAATTAATCCTGTTTTCCGTCTGTTCCGGTGACGGTTTCGGGCGCTCTTCACTTGTTGTTGTGGTTTCGCAGGCGCCCAGGGCCAGGGCCGATACCATAAGGCAGAGGCAGAAAGATTTTTTGGGAAAGAATGAAGAAGGCATGATGTCGGTTTTTCGTATGTGAATCTGTTGTTTGTTAAAAGGGAGCGCCCTATTCCGTTTGTTCCTCAAGCGGGGGGGTGCTGGCGGCAGGAGAAGATGTGGAGGCGCCCGATGCACCGGAAGAAGGGGCTTCTTCAGGGGAATCCGTTTGCTCTGTTTCTTCTCCCATCTGGGTCACATTTATTTCATGACACATATCGGGACAGAAATAAACGCTTGTTGCGCGGCAGCCCGAGTCCTGGGCCGCATTGGCGCAGCTTCGGCGGACACGGATGTAGTTTTCTTTCGGCGCGGCCACAATGACATGACGCTGCATAACGATCTCGCCTTTTTTGTCCAGGACTGTGAAGTGGGTTGCGCCGGGTGCGCGCGGGACCAGAACAAGCAGGCGGGGCGTGTCCATCATGACGCTGAGATGCGCGGGATTGCCGACAACGACGCTTATGGCGTCCCGGTCCAGCCGGAGCAGTTCCGATTTTTCCGGGGTGAGGCGCAGCATCGGATGTGTCGCAAGGACCGAGTCACCGAGTTCCACCGTTGTCGAAGTAGGCGGCAAAAAATCCTGCGCCCGGGCGACGGAAGGCAGGGCCGCAAATCCGGCGGCGGCAAGGCAGAACATAAAAATTTTGAAATTTGGCATGAGCTTTTATTTTCGGAAGTTAAAACGTGTGAACAGGAAGCGTTATAGAAAAACGTATTTGTACGTCCTTTAATTATACCGTTAAAGTGCGTTTTCTTCACGGTTTTTCTGTTAAAATTTTAGGTAAATAAAACGGGAAAATAAAAAAACACATTTTCCTCTTACCCGCTTGTTTTACGAAACACCAGCTCCACATATTTCTGTGGATAAGTCGGACAAAAGAAGGATTTTCTCTTGACATAATATTAACAGCTATTACGCTGCACGGTATAGCGAGTAGCTCTGGGTTCATTTTACGAGTGAACGGAAAGAGAGGCCCCATGTCTTATACAGCGGGGGTGTTCGCGCAGAGCGCCGGTGCGGCGGCGGCAGGTGCGCAGGCAGGCGCGTTAGCGCATGCAGCGGTGGGTGAGCCCGGAGGCCGGGTTGTTATCACCGCGGTTAAAGTTACAAAAAATCCCGATGGCACATGGATGGCGACATGCACGGCGATGTTCGTTCCGCCTGCGCGGTCCGGTGACAAAAGCGTTCGCGGAGCGCAGGCATCTCCGGCGCGCCGCGGCGCGTCGAAAGAAAGACCGCAGGAGTCTTCGGGGCAGGCAGGGCGGATGACCCGCGGGACGGGGCAGGAGGTGCGGTTCCGCGTGCCTATGCAGGTCGCGGGGCGGGGGGGAAGGCAGGTCCTCACGCCCTCTGAGTGGCCTATATTTTGGGGGTTGCGGGATATGGCAGGGCTTAATTTGAGGACGTTGCCGATCGCCAGAAACCCCTTTCATTCTCATTTGGAGCATCTTCATGGCTATGACTATCATCATCATTATCCCTTTTCCGTACATTAAATGCGCCTTTGATTGTGGAAGAGGGCGGGTTGTTGTATGCTTGCCTTCATTCAGGGATCGGAAAGCAGGCATATCATGAACGAGATGCTTTTTTATATGGGGCAGGGGCCGGATTCGCAGGAAGCTGTTCGGGAGGCGCTTTCCCGTTGCGCGCCGGTTCTGGAACAAAACTCTTCCTTGCTTGTCGAACTTCTGGAGCTAAATCCCTGCGGAAGCCATTGGGAGGCCCATATCAGGGTGATGGCGATGGAGGGGGCGGTCGATAAACACCCGCATCACGCTCCGGATGACCTGAAACTCAGGCCCAAAAGCCCGGAACATTTCCGCTCCGGCCATCCTTACGACTGGCGGCCTGTCGGTATGAAGCACGATATGACTCCTGCAAAAGGGTTTGATGTGGCCGCGCATGGCGGTTATATCCCGGATGTGCCGCTGCAGGATATTGAGCTTGGCAAAGCAGGGTGGAGCGAAGTGGCGATCAGGACGCATGCGGCCAGCAACGACCGGCATCATACGGTCAATCTTGCGCATGAACCGGCGCTGCGTTACGAGAATGAATAACTGGTAACTTCCGCCTTCACAAATTCCGAATTTGCCTGTACTTTTGTGTAAGCAAAAACAAAAGGCATTTTTTATGGCTGAGTTTACCCTTCCGAAGAATTCAAAAATCAAAAAAGGCAAAAAATACGATGCGGCGCAAGGCGCGGCGCGTAAAAAGACGTTTAAAATCTACCGGTGGGATCCGGAAGACGACGACAATCCGCGTCTGGATGAATATACGGTGGATCTGGATAAATGCGGGCCGATGGTGCTGGATGCGCTGATCCACGTGAAGGACAAAATCGACAGTTCCCTGACGTTCCGGCGTTCCTGCCGCGAGGGGATTTGCGGGTCCTGCGCGATGAATATCGATGGGCGCAATACGCTGGCCTGTCTCAAACCGATTGACGAGATTAGCGGTGACGCCAGGATTACGCCTTTGCCGCATATGCCGGTGGTAAAGGATCTGGTGCCCGATCTTAATTTTGCTTATGCGCAATATGCCTCTATCGAGCCATGGATGAAAACGGACAGCCCGGCGCCAACGCGGGAGCGTCTCCAAAGCGCGGAAGAATCGGAAATGCTGAACGGCGAAGACGGGCATGGTCCGGCGGCGTGCATTCTTTGTTTTTGCTGCTCCACATCCTGTCCCAGCTATTGGTGGAACAGCGACAAATTTATGGGGCCGGCCATTTTGCTCAATGCGTGGCGCTGGATAACGGACAGCCGGGATGAAGCGACCGGAGAGCGTCTGGATCAGCTTGAAGATTCTTTCAGGCTGTACCGGTGTCACACGATCATGAATTGCACCAATGCATGTCCGAAAGATTTAAATCCTGCGAAATCAGTTGCTGAAATAAAAAAACTCATGGTGTCTCGAAGGGGGTAGGTATGTTTCTTAACATCGAAATCAATTTCTTTGCGTTTTTGTTGTCGGGCGTTCTGGCCTTTTTACTGGGGATTCTCTGGTACCATCCCAAGGTTATGGGGAACAAGTGGCGGGAGGTCAGGGGCGTGGACAGCACGAAGCTTACGCCGTGGCCGTATGTTGCTTCTTTTTTTCTGTGGCTGTTGACGGCCTGTTTTTACGCTTTCATGGCCCATTTTCTGGGGATAAACAATCCGGCGGGATATTTCGCCCTGGCCTGTTTGCTCTGGGTGGCTTTTGCCATGCCGCCGGCGCTTATGGGGGCGTTATATACGGGGTATCCGTTTGAAGCCGTGGCGATCGATACATCCTACCAGCTTGGCGGGTATTATATTTTCGCGCTGACCCATATCGTATTTTTATATATCCAGTAATCAGTCTTCCAGAATCGTAATCGTTGTCCGGCAGTCGGCCGTTGAGAGCACGACCTGCCCTTGCGGGTTCAGGGACAGGCCCTGCGTGCAGATGGAGGTTCCTTCAAAGGGGACCATGGCGCCGTCCTGAAAAGGCATGCGGCCCGTTTCCGTTGTGCGTGTCCGGATGTTTGCCTGCTGCCCGTCTTTTTCGATTTCGGTGCTGTTGATCCTGACATCCGCCGCGTAATCTTCAAGAGCGTTCCGGCCTTCGATGACGTTTTGGATAAAGTCTTCCTTGTTCAGGGACACTTGCCGCGCCTGCGGCGGGTAGCCGGGAATTTCATAGGTAATGACGCTTTTATATGCGCCGTCCGCTTTCAGGTGGGTGTCCAGAAAAGAACGGATATCCTCGTCGCTCATGCCGTTATCCGGGTCTGTGAGCGCGGCAGAGTCATCGACGAACGCCTGAATGGAGTCTTCCGTTAAGACGGAAATGTGCTCTTGCGCCATGACGGGCAGGGAGGCAAACAAAGGCACCAGCGCCGCGAAAAGCAATATTTTCATCAGGTTTTCCCTTTCAGGTTTGTGTTAAAGATCGATGTCCAGACCGATATCGAGGGCTTTGACCGAATGGGTCAGGGCGCCGACGGAAATTAGATCCACGCCCGTTTCCGCCATGCCGCGCACCGTGTCGAGGGTCACGCCGCCGGAGGCTTCAAGCGTCAGGGCGCCTTCTGCGATATCCACGGCTTCGGCCATGTCTTCCAGCGTGAAATTATCGAGCATGACGATGTCTGCGCCGCCATGCGCCAGAACCTCTTCCAGTTGGGGAAGCGTATCGACCTCGATTTCGATTTTAACGGTATGGCCGGCATGTTCGAAGGCGCGGTCCAAAGCTGCGGAAATTCCGCCCGCCAGCGCGATATGGTTGTCTTTAATCAGGATGGCGTCGTCCAGCCCGAAGCGGTGATTGACGCCTCCGCCGCAGCGCACGGCATATTTTTGAAAAGCGCGCAGCCCGGGCAGCGTTTTGCGCGTGCAGGAAATGGCCGCGTCCGTTCCTTCAATGGCCTGAACATACCGGCAGGTTTTCGTGGCGATGCCGGACAGGTGCGAAATGAAATTCAGGGCCACCCGCTCCGCCGTTAAAATCGAACGCGCCGGACCTTCTATAGCGGCGATGTTTTCGCCGGCGCCGAGAAAATTTCCATCCTGTTTCAGCGATGTTATTTCGCAGGCCGGATTGAGCAGCGTGAAAGCGGACAGGCCGACCGGCAGGCCTGCCAGAACGCCGTCTTCCCGTGTGCGCAGAACGGCCCGGCCTGTGGCGCCGGAGGGGATCAGGCTGTCTGTCGTGATGTCGTGCCCGTGGCCCATATCTTCTTCGAGCGCCGCGCGCACGGCCTTTTCAATCATAAGCGGGGACAGGCTCATTTTTCACTCCGGCAGTTCGTATGGTTTGGCGGGGGAATAAATTGTTTTACGTGCCGGATCGTACAGATCTATTTTCTGGTCTGCCAGTCCGATATTGATTGCCATTTCAGTTGCACGGCTCAGCGTTTGCTGCAGGAGGGATTCCCCCCGTTTGACCGACATGCCGGCAGGATAAGTGGCCAGCGGCTCCTTCACCGGAAAGGGGCGCATTTTGGCGGGGTTGTTTTTCATGTAATTCTCCGCTGTAACAGGGTCTAGGATTACGGCGTCTGCCTTGCCGGAAGCGACCTCCATCATCATAAGGGCCGGATCGGTCAGATTGATAAGTGTTTGCAACTTTGCCTTGGGAAACCGTAACTTTGCAAGATCGATGCTGATATCCCCGTCGATTCCTGCAAAGGATACGTCTTCACTGTTCAGGTCGGCGTAGGAAGAAAAACGCGTTTCCCCGGCGCGTATATAAACGAGAACGGGGGAATACACGGCAGGCGTCGTGTAGTCGACGAGTTTGATATTGGTAATCGTCCATGGGCCGTCCGCACACATCGCGTCTATTTTTTCAGTCTTTAGATCAAGCGGGACATTTCCAAGAGCCGTTTGAACAAATTCCACTTTCCAGCCTGTTAATTCTATGATGCTTTGAAAGAGGTCCTTCGTAGGGCCCTTGACTTCGTTTGTGTTCGGGTCGATCTCGAATCCGGGCGGCCACGGGATAAATCCGCACCGCAGAACGCCCGTGCGCATGACGCGCTCATAGACGGATTCCTTTTCCTCTGCGCGGGCAGGGGCGGCAAGGAAGAAAGCGAAAATCAGGGCGGCGAGCGGTAAAAGACGGAAAGCGGTTTTCATGGGTTTGGCTTTCTCCTTATTTGCTCAGCTCCAGCATCCGCTCGATAGGTTTTCGCGCGCGGGCGGCGATTTCAGCGTCAATCGTCACTTCATGCGTCATGTTTTGCAAAGAGGAGAGGATTTTCGGCAGGGTAATCATTTTCATGTAAGGGCACATCTGGCAGGTGCCGATCATTTCTATGTCGGGGTTGGCAGCAGCCACATTATCGCTCATCGAGCATTCCGTCATCAGGGCGGCGCGGGCCGGTTTGTTTTCCTTGAGATAGGCGTCCATCTGGGAGGTGGAGCCGGTATAGTCCGCCTGCTGAATGACCTCCGGCGGGCATTCCGGATGGGCCAGGACCGCGATATCGTCATATTGGGCGTGGAATTTCCGCACGTCTTCAGCGGTGAATTTTTCATGCACCACGCAGGTGCCTTCCCAGAAGATAATTTCGATATCCGTTTGGGCGGCCACGTTTTGCGACAGGAATTTATCCGGCGTCATGATGACGCGTTTGTGCCCTTCACGTCCCAGCGCCTCGACAATCTGGAGCGCGTTGGCCGAGGTGCAGCACACATCGCTTTCCGCTTTCACTTCGGCGGAGGTGTTCACGTACGTGATGACCGGCACGCCGGGATGCTTCTCTTTGAGCCGGCGGACGTCCTCGCCCGTGATGGCGTCTGCCAGGGAACAGCCGGCCTTGGGGTCCGGAATGAGAACCGTTTTTTCCGGGCACAGAATTTTGGCCGTTTCCGCCATGAAATGCACGCCGCACTGGACGATGATATCCGCATCCGTTTTGGCGGCTTCGCGCGCCAGTTGCAGGGAGTCTCCGGTGATGTCGCCCACGCCGAAAAAGATGTCCGGGGTCATATAATTATGGGCAAGCAAAACCGCATTTTTTTCGCGTTTCAGCCGGTTGATTTCATGAATATAAGGCGCAATGCTTTGCCAGTATTTTTCGTCATACTGTTTTTCGAGCAGGTTGCGGACGGGCGAGGTTTCCCGCGCGATTTCATCCGTGTAGGCAAGGTTTTGCGTCATAACCCGAAATTTCTACCGGAAAGGTCCGGGCTTTGCAAAGCTTTCTACAGGCTCCGCCGGAAAATATGTCTGCCGGTGAAAGGGCCGGCGGCTTTTATGCGGGGGGATTGACATATATTTTCTTTATTATAAAACAACAATTGTATTTTCGGTAATATGTTGCGGCTCACAGGCTGGAAAGGTTGATAGTATAATGATTACACATACGCTTAATAAGCCCAGGGAAAACTTGTACTGGGTGTTTTTTGATAATACCAGGACTCCCAGCGGTGAAAGATATGAGGGGGCAAGGCTTGCCAGGGGTACAACAACGTTTTCCAACCCTGTACCATTTGAATTTACAAGCTTGAGGGCTTTTAAGGACGCGGCAGAGGCGCGGGTGGCAATACAGAACGCGCCGTGGCATGAGTGTGTTACAGAGCAGGGCCCCAAAGAGGAGTTTGGCCCGACGCGCTCGCTAAATTTTGAGAGAACTCTAATGTTTGAGCGGGCGATAAATCGAGGGCATCTTTTCCGCTGGTGATATTCCGTTCTTTCCTTAACCCCATTTCCGACTTCTTTTTTCTTCTTTTTCTTTTAAAACCGAAACCCCGCATTTAATGCGGGGTCTATGGGATTTTGGAGCATATGCGATGGACCCCGTTTTAGAAACAGGGTTTCGACTTTTTTGTTTTTCAATACCTTAGAGCACTTCTCTTTTCGGTAGACCCAACATTCTTCCGCTGTCATTCCCCGAATTGGCTTCGCCAATTCAGGCGATGACGAAAAAAAAGGTGGGGCAACCTAAAGAGATAATGCTCTAGAAGTCGGGAATTGGATAAAGTTTCGTTTTTTTTGAAGGCGCTCCCGCGATATTTTCGCGGACTTCATGTCCTTTGTGCCCTTCGTGTTACCCCCCTTTTTTTTTACGAAAAAGCCCCGGCTTTGTCATCCTGAGCGCAGCGAAGGATCCCTGATTTGCCGATATCGCGAGATACCTTTCTTCGCTCAGAGCGACAGGCTTTTTTGCGGCTTTTTCAGCGGGAATTTTTCTTCGCCTTTTTCATTAAAACGCGGATATGCGGGCGGCCTTTTTCGGCCTCATATTTCTCGTAATATTGCTGGTGGTATCCTTCCGCTTCCCAGAACTGCGTGTGTGGTTCCAGGGTTGTCACGATTTTCTTTGGCCAGACCTTGTCTTTTTCCGCGGCCTTGATAGCCTCCTCGGCGATCTGTTTTTGCGTGTCGTCGTGATAAAAAATGGCAGAGCGGTATTGCGGTCCGACATCGACGCCCTGCCGGTCTTTCTGGGTGGGGTCGTGGGCCTTGCGCAGGAAGAAATCGAGGATTTGCCGGTATGAGATCAAGGCGGGGTCGTAATACACTTCCACCGTCTCGGCATGGCCTGTTTTCCCGGTGGTGACGTCGCGGTAGGCGGGATGCTCCAGATCCCCGCCTTCATAGCCGGAGCGGGTATATAAAACGCCCCTAAGGGCCCTGAATTCGCTTTCCAGGCACCAGAAGCACCCGCCCGCCAAAGAGGCGTAAGGGGCGTTTTCAGGTTTTTCATTTGCGATCGTGTCGGCCACGTCCATTCCTTTCGCGCTGTTTGTCCAAAGTCCTGCCGATAAAAGGACGATCATCAGGGAAAATAGAGGTTTCATACCCGATAATTCGCTGTTGTTTTGAAAAAGTTACAACGTACAATGATCTTATGACGGATTCCACCCCACAGTCTCTTTCCCCGGAGGGCAGCAGGCGCTCCATCTTTTGCTGGTGCCTGTATGACTGGGCGAACACGGCTTTCGGGACGGTGATTATCACCTTTGTTTTCAGCGTGTTTTTTACGCGCGGGATGATCGGGGACGAAACGCTCGGCGCGGCGCAATGGAGTTTCGCGATCGGGCTTTCCGGCGTGTTCATCGCTTTTTTCGGGCCTCTGATGGGCGCGGTGGCGGACCATTCCGGCGCGCGCAAGCGCTGGGTTTTCTTCTTGTCCCTGCTTTGCATCGTGCCCACGGCGCTTTTGTTTTTTGCGCAGCCGGACGACACGCCGTCAAACGTCTTTTTTGTGCTGGCTTGCGTTGTTGTCGCCAATATCGGGTTTGAACTGGGGCAGGTTTTTTACAATGCCATGTTGATTCATATCGCGCCGCCCCACATGATCGGCCGGATTTCCGGCTGGGGCTGGGCGATGGGGTATATGGGCGGTCTTCTGGCTTTGGCTCTTTGCCTGTTCGGGCTTGTCGGGATTGGCGAGATCGAGCCCTTTTTGCCCGTTTCAGGGGCGGACAGCGCCAATATCCGCGCCAGCGGTCCCTTAACGGCGCTTTGGTTCGGCGTCTTTGCGATTCCGTTTTTCCTCTTTACCCACGATGTGGAGCGGAGTCCCCTCAGTTTTATCCAGTCTTTCAGGGCGGGGTGGGGGCAACTGGTTGCCTCCGCGAGGGAAATCCGCACGCACCGGAATATTCTCCTGTTCCTGATTGCCAGCGCCGTTTACAGGGACGGGCTGGTCACGCTTTTTGCTATTGGCGGGGTTTATGCCGCCGGGCAGTTCGGGATGGATTTTCAGGAGATTATCATTTTTGCGATCGGGTTGAACGTGGCGGCCGGGACAGGGGCTTTTTTGTTTGCCTCTCTGGATGACTGGTTCGGCTCCAAACCGACCGCGATTTTATCGCTTTGCGGCCTGATTCTCTGCGGGCTTTCCATTCTGTTTATCGCCGATAAAGAGACGTTCACGTGGCTGGCCTTTGCGCTGGGGATTTTTATCGGACCGGTTCAGGCGGCCAGCCGGACACTGGCCGGGCGGCTGGCTCCGCCGGGGATGGTGACGCAGACTTACGGCCTCTATGCGTTTACGGGCAAGTCGGTGAGTTTTCTGGGGCCGCTTGCCTATGGCTGGGCCACGGTCTTTTTCGACAATCAGCAGGCCGGCATGATGAGCATTGTTGTCTTCTGGATTGCGGGACTGGTCTTGCTTTCGCTGGTCCATGAGGAAAAGACGGCGCCATGAGCCTTTCCCTTGTTTCCAGGCCTTCGCCCAATTTCGACGAGCGCGCGGGCGGGGTCGGCCCTTCTTTCATTATTTTGCACTATACGGGTATGCCGGACGCGCAGGCGGCGCTGGCGCGCCTTACGGATCCCGGCAGCAAGGTAAGCGCACATTACACCATTGACGAGGACGGAACGGTTTACCGGCATGTGGCGGAGGAAAAACGGGCCTGGCACGCGGGGCGGGCCTATTGGATGGGCGCCACGGATATAAACAGCCACTCCATCGGGATAGAGCTGGTCAATCCGGGGCATGAGTGGGGGTATCGCGCTTTCCCGCAGGCGCAAATCCAAAGCCTGACGGCCCTTTGCAAAGACATTACGAGCCGTATCGAAATGGATAAAAAATCTGTTTTGGCGCATGCGGATATCGCGCCGGCGCGCAAAACGGACCCCGGGGAGCTTTTCCCGTGGGAACGGCTCGCAAAAAGCGGCATCGGGGCGTGGCCCAGGCCTTCCGACGACGATGTGGTCAGGGGGGCGGGGCTGATGATGGCGCGGGCTTTGTCCGATTTTGGTTACGATCCCCGTGAGGCGTTCGAGGCCAACCTGCTGGCGTTCCAGCGGCATTTCGTGCCGGAGGCTTTTTCGGAAGGGCGCGCGGGAGAAGTCACGGGCCTGACCCGCACGCGCCTTTATGCGCTTCTTGCCGGGCATTTGCATGTTTAGGGAACTTGGTGATATACCTCTTTCCGGTCAGAGGGCCGGATAGCCGCTTTGCAAGGGCTTTTGCCTTTGCCGGGAGGAAAGTCCGGGCTTCACGGAAACACGGTGCCGGGTAATGCCCGGGCAGGGCGACCTGACGGAAAGTGCAGCAGAGAGGAAACCGCCGATGGGCCTTACGGTCACAGGCAAGGCTGAAAGGGTGCGGTAAGAGCGCACCGCGTCTTTGGCAACAAAGACGGCATGGTAAACCCCGCCGGAAGCAAGATCAAATAGGGGCTGCATATGGATTGTTTCCGATCCGCAGCCCGGGTAGATCGCTAGAGGTTTTTGGTAACAAACGCCCCAGATGAATGGCTATCTCCGCCGGCGCGTTGCGCAAGCAGGGCGAAGACGGAACAGAACCCGGCTTACAGGCCCTCTGACCGATTTTGTCATCCTGAGCCGAAGGCGAAGGATCTCAGCGCCGCCCGCCTTTGCCAGCTAGGCGGCCCGGGCCAGATTCATAAGGCAGTTATTTATAAAACGCCCTTTTTGTTTGGCCGTATTTCCAAATTGCCGGACCAGTTCGCCGGAAAAAGGCCGTTTTTGTTGAAAGTGGTCGATGGCTTTTCCTATCTCTTCCGACTTGTAGGTCGAATAGGTAATGGTTCCAAGATACAGTCCGCCATTGATTGATAAGATCAGAATAAATAATGCAGTTAACATAACAGTAATCCCCATACACAGTATCATTTTGTCGCGTGATGCTGTCTTTTGCCATAAAAAAACAGGAGTGTCAATTATTTTTCTAATAAAAACAACAGCTTAGTAAAAAACAAAGTAAAACGCATATTTTTCATAACTTTTAATATTCTTCCGGGCCGGGCAGTTTTGGCAAGAAACCTCTTTTTTAGGAGGAAAAGGGATAATTTAATTTCTTAACCCTGACTATGGATAAGAGACGAATATTCCCGTCATTCCGGGGGAGGGGCCGCGCAGGCGGCCTGAAGTCGGGGAATCTAGCCCATTTCGTTAAAAATCGGACATTTTCCTGCACTGACGATATAAGAAAACGTCCGGTTCCTAACCCAAATCGCTATAACACGAATGGCACAAAGGATATGAAGTTTCACGAAGTTTTTCTTTTTCAAACAACGACTTCGTGTTTCTTCGCAAGCTTTGGAGCTTCGTGGTGAAAACAAACCGGCCTCATCCAGCAAGTGTCTGGTTTTTCTGGATCCCCGCCTGCGCGGGGATGACAAGGGGGCGCGGGGATGACATTTAAGGTACGGGTATACAAGGATAGTTATTCATAGTTCAGGTTAGAATAACGACTCTTCCGTGCCCCCCGTGCCTTCCGTGGCAAAAAAATGAAATGCGCTCCCGGGACGCCTTCGCGGACTTCATGTCCTTTGTGCCCTTCGCGTTAACCCCCTTTTTTTACGAAAAAGCTCCGGTTTTGTCATCCTTCGCTGCGCCCGGAATGACAGGAGGTCCCATTTCGTTTTTTTATTGTGTATCAAACGTCCGTGCAGCGCTTGCGCAAATTGACGACCCATAGGAACCCATGATATCCCATATATATCCATGACAGACCGGATGTTTCCGGTCTTTTCGTGTTTTGTGTTTTTTTTAAGGAGATCCTCGCGCGCATGGCGCTGTTTTTGTCTACATACGTGAATAAAGTCGATCAAAAGGGCCGGGTTTCCGTTCCTGCGCAGTTTCGCGCGGCTCTTGTGGCGCAGGGGGCCAAAGAGATCGTTCTGTTTTGCTCGGGCAGGCATAAGGCGCTGGAGGGATTTTCCCTGTCTCATATGGAAGAGGTGGCGCGCCGTCTCGACGAGGGGCTTGACCTGTTTTCCGATGCGCAGGACGATTTGTCTGCCAGTGTGTTCGGGGAGGCTCTCCAGCTTTCTTTCGACGGGGACGGGCGGATCGTTTTGCCCGGGGACCTTCTGGCCTTTATTGGTGTGCGGGATCAGGCCGCTTTTGTCGGGCTGGGTCATAAATTCCAGATATGGGAACCGGCAGCTCTCGAGGCGCGCAAAGCCGCCGCCCGTCAACGGGTCAAAGAGAAAAACCTGACCATTCCGAAGGGGGGGCGGCATGGCTGAGTCTCCCCACATTCCCGTTATGCTTTCCGAGGTTCTGGCGGTTTTGGAACCGCGTGACGGAGAGGTCTATGTCGACGGCACTTTTGGCGCGGGGGGGTATAGCCGCGCCTTTCTGGAGGCGGCGGACTGCACGGTTATTGCGATTGACCGGGATCCTGAAGCGCTTGCGCGGGCCGGAGCCCTTAAAAGCGAATTTGGAAAGCGTCTGATTGTTGTGGAGGGGTGTTTCGGCGATGCGCTGGAGCTTGTCTGCGCCGCCGGGTATGAAAAAGTCGACGGTTTCATTCTGGATGTCGGGGTGTCTTCCATGCAGATTGACGATCCTGCGCGCGGCTTTTCTTTTAAATCCGACGGGCCTCTGGATATGCGGATGACGCCGGAGGGAAAAACGGCGGCGGATATCGTGAACACATATGCGGAAGAGGATCTGGCAAATCTGATCTACGCCTATGGCGAGGAACGCAAGTCCCGCCGGATCGCCCGCCGGATTGTGGCGGCACGGGCGGAGGGGCCTGTGGAGACGACGGCGCAGCTGGCCGATATCATTCGCGCCGCTCTGCCAAAATCCGCCAAAGACAAGAAAGATCCCGCCACCCGGACTTTTCAGGCGCTGCGCATCGCCGTGAATGATGAACTGGGCGAGCTGGAGCGCGGCCTTCTGGCGGCGGAACGTCTTCTCAAACCGGGGGGGCGTCTGGTTGTTGTGTCTTTCCATTCGCTGGAAGACGGTCTTGTGAAAACGTTTCTTTACGAGCGCGCCGGCAAAAAAGCCGGGCCCTCCCGGCACCTTCCTTCCCGGCTTTCGCCTGTAAAGCCTTCCTTCCTTTTGTCTCCGCGCAAATCCGTGGAGCCTTCCGAAGCCGAGATCCGGCAGAATCCCCGTTCCCGCAGCGCGCATTTGCGCGGCGCTGTCCGCAGCGAATATCCCGTCTGGCGCAAGGAGGAAACGGCATGAAGTTTTTCCGCATTTCCAATTTTTTGTCTTTGGCGCTGGCCGTTGTTTTCGGTGTTCTTCTGTTCTGGACCAGCCAGTCCGTCCAGCAGGCGGAACGAAAGCGATCGCGCGTGAGCCACGCGGTTATGCAGGAGGAGGAATTTATCCGCGTGCTGGAAACGGAATGGGACTACCTGAACCGGCCGGAGCGCCTGGAAACGCTTGCGCGGGATTATTTGCAAATGTCCAGGCCTGGCGGCGAAACGGTGGTGGAGGACGCGGCCTCCATTCCGGAACCTGTTTCCCCTTCGTTTATGAATCCGGAAGATTACGGGCACCCTGTTTCCCTTGAAATCAAGGAGCGCGTGAAAGGGGAGGGGCGATGAACCTGCCTTTTCGCAAAACCCTGCAAATGACGGGCTCCCGCCGGTCTGTGCTGGATCAGGCGCGCGGCCGTATTGTGCTGGTGAGCGCCTTTTTTGTGTTTGCCTATATCATGATCGCCGCCCGCGCCTTTGACCTTTCCATCATTCAGGGGCAGGCCTACCGGAATTTGCAGTTTTCTTCCTTTGAAAACCGGCCGCCTGAAAAGCGCAAACAGCGGCGCGCGGATATCGTGGACCGCAACGGCGTGCTGCTCGCCAGGTCTTTGAAGACGGTCTCTCTTTATGCGGACCCTGCGCTTGTTTCCGATCCGGCTGCTCTTTCGAAAGAACTGGCCGAAATTTTTCCGGATCTTTCTTACGGCAGTCTTTTGCAAAAACTGCAAAGCAATAAACGGTTTGTCTGGATAAAGCGGAACATGACGCCGGAGAGCCATTACCGCGTCCTTTATCTGGGCAATCCGGGTCTGGGGTTCCGGGAGGAAGACAAGCGCGTGTATCCGCAAGGGGATCTGGCGGCGCATCTTGTAGGCTTTTCAAATGTGGACGGCAAGGGTCTGGCCGGTATCGAGCGCTCTTTCGATAATCTGCTGCGCGATAACGGCGCGCCTCTGGCTTTGAGTCTGGACGTCCGGCTCCAGCATGTTTTAAGGCGGGAGCTTCTGGACGCCGTTCAAAAGCATCATGCGAAAGGCGGCGCGGGCATTATTATGGATGTGCGCAGCGGAGAGGTTCTCGCATCGGTGTCCTTGCCTGATTTCGATCCTCACAAGGCCGGAGAGGCGGAGGGGGAAAATACCTTTAACCGCGCGACGCTCGGTGTGTACGAGCCGGGATCGACCTTCAAGATTTTCTCGACGGCGGCGCTTCTGGAGACAACGAACGCTTCGCTGGAGCAGTCTTTTGACGCGTCCAGTCCGATTAAAATAGGACGCTTCAGGATCAGGGATTACCATGCGCAAAACAGGGCTTTGAGCGTTCTGGAAGTCTTCATGTATTCTTCGAATATCGGTTCGGCGCTGATGGGAGAAAAAATAGGGACGGAGCGGTTTAAAAAATTCCTGTCCGATCTGGGGCTGATGAACGCGCCGGAGATGGAAATTTCGGAGGTCGGAAAACCGCTGGTGCCGTCTCCATGGCGGGAGGTCAACACCCTGACGGCTTCTTTCGGGCACGGTATTGCGGTGTCGCCGCTTCAGCTTGTCGGCGCGGCCTCGTCCATTGTAAACGGCGGGATTTTGGTGCGTCCGACCTTCGTTTTGTCGAAAACAAGTCGGCCGGGCCGCAAAAAAGACAAAAATGCCAGCGATGTGCGCATCGTTTCGCCGCAAACGGCGCACAGGATGCGCCAGTTGTTAAGGCTTGTGGTGACGGACGGAACCGGGAAGAAGGCGGATGTGCCCGGCTATGAGGTCGGCGGCAAGACGGGCACGGCGGAAAAAAATGTAAACGGCAGGTATGATCGTAACAGTCTTATCTCTTCGTTCTTTGCCGTTTTCCCCGTTTCGGCGCCCCGTTACAGCATTTATTTGATGGTGGATGAACCGAAAGGCATTCCGGAAACGTACGGTTACGCGACGGGGGGATGGGTGGCCGCGCCGCCCATGCGCCGTGTGATCGAATCCGTTGTCTCTGTTTTGGGGATCGCGCCGGAAGAGGGAGGGGAAGACCTGGCGGCCCCTTTGCGCCGGTATGTGAAATCGAAAAAGGAAATCGAGAAGGAGAGAAAACTTGCGTCTCACTGATTTGGTTGACAGCGAAAAAGATATGGAGATCAAAGGCGTGACGGCAGACAGCCGCAGCGCCGGGAAGGGATATCTGTTTGCCGCTTTGCCGGGGCATAAAACGGACGGGCGGAAGTTTATCTCTGCCGCCGTTTCCAACGGCGCGTGCGCTATCCTTGCGCCGTCAGGGACGGTTTTGCCGGAAAATTTGCCGGAAGATGCGGATGTCATTCTGGTCACGGACGAAAATCCGCGCAGGGCCTTTGCGCTGGCGGCGGCGAAATTTTACCGCCTTCAACCCGAAAATATCGCGGCCGTTAGCGGAACGAGCGGGAAGACCTCTACCGTTTCCTTTTTGCAGCAGCTCTGGGCGTTGTCGGGCATAAAGAACTGTGCGTCTTTGGGAACGCTGGGGGTGCGCGCGCCCGGCTTTACCCGGCCCGGCTCCCTGACCACGCCGGATCCTGTGGCGCTTTACGCGGATCTTGCGGATCTTGCGGCTGCGGGGATTACGCATCTGGCGATGGAGGCATCCTCTCACGGTCTGGATCAGTATCGTCTGGACGGGGTGAGGGTGACATTGGCCGCTTTTACAAACCTTTCCCGCGATCATTTGGATTATCACGCGGACATGGAGGCGTATTTTTCCGCGAAGGAAAGGCTGTTCACGGAGATTTTACCGCCGGACGCGACGGCCGTTATCAATGCGGACGACGCATACGGGCAAAGGCTTTTGAAAAGCTGCGTGCAAAAAACGATCGGTTTCGGGAAAGCGGGGGAAGATATTCTTTTGAAAAGCTGCGTGCCCGATCCGCGGGGGCAGGCTGTTATCCTTGATGTGCAGGGGCGGGAATATAACGTCACATTGCCGCTGGTGGGTGAGTTTCAGGTGATGAACGCGCTGTGTGCGCTGGGGCTCCTGATGGCGGGCGGCGCCGGGGCGGAAGACGCCGTTCCTTTGCTTGAAAACCTGAAAGGCGTCCCGGGGCGGCTGCAGCTTGTGGCCGCGCATCCGAAAGGGGCTGCGGTCTACGTGGACTACGCGCATAAACCGGCGGCGCTGGAGACGATTTTAAAGACGCTGCGGCCCCATACGAAGGGCCGGTTGATTTGTCTCTTCGGCTGCGGCGGGGACCGGGACCGGGGCAAGCGTCCGATGATGGGGAAAATTGCGTCGGATCTGGCGGATCTGGTGGTGGTCACGGACGACAATCCCCGCAGCGAGGATCCGGCCCTTATCCGGCAGGAAATTCTGGAGGCGGCGCCGGGGGCCAGGGAAATTGCCGGGCGGCAGGAAGCGATCGAATGGGCGGTTTCACAGGCGCAGGAAGGGGACGTTCTTGTCGTGGCGGGGAAAGGGCACGAACAGGGGCAGATTTTTTCGGACCGCAGGGAAGAGTTTGACGACACGCAGGAAGTCAAAAATGCGATGAAAAGGGTTTGATTAAAGGAGTGAATATGAGTGCATCTAATGTGATCTGGACGGCGAAGGAAGCGGCATCCGCGACAAGCGGCAGGGCGCCTGCGGACTGGAAAGCCTTTGGCGTGTCGATCGACAGCCGGACCGTGTGTGAAGGGGATTTGTTTGTCGCCCTGGCCGGAGATCACGGGGACGGGCACGCTTATGTCGCCGCTGCGCTGGAAAAAGGGGCTGTGGCGGCGGTCGTGTCCAGAATTCCGGAAGGTGTCGATGAGGGGCGGCTTCTTGTTGTGGAGGACACGTTCAAGGCGTTGCAGGATTTGGGCGGGGCCGCACGCGCGCGCAGCGGGGCCAAAATAATCGGGGTGACCGGAAGCGTCGGCAAGACCGGCACCAAGGAAATGCTGGCGGCGGCTTTCGGGGCGTGCGGGCAGGTCCATGCCTCCGGGAAAAGCTACAACAATCATTGGGGGGTGCCGCTGTCTCTGGCGCAGATGCATGCCGGCTGCGATTTTGGCGTGTTTGAAATGGGGATGAATCACAGCGGGGAAATTGTCCCGCTCACCCGGCAGGTGCGGCCCGATATTGCGATTATCACAACGATCCAGCCGGTCCATATCGAAAGTTTTGAAAAGGGCGAGGAAGGGATCGCGGAGGCCAAGGCCGAAATCTTCGAAGGCATGAAAGAGGGGGCGGCCGCCGTCCTTCCGCGGGATTGCAAATGGTTCGGGTTTCTGGAGGAAAAGGCGAAGGCGCGCGGCCTCAGGGTTTGCAGTTTCGGCGAAGACGAACGGGCGGATGTGTGCATGCTGGAATGCCTGATCGCCGCCAACGGCTCCCGGGTGAAAGCGCGCGTTCTGGGCGAGGAAATTGTTTTGACGCTTCAGGCGCCGGGACGGCATATTGCCTCGAACGCTTTAAGTGTTCTGGCCGCCGTCAAATTGAGCGGTTGCGATTTGAAAAAGGCGGCCAAGGCGCTGGCCGGGGTTGTGCCGCCGCCGGGGCGCGGACGGCGGGAATATCTGGATATCGGGGATCCCGACAATCCGGTGACGCTGATCGACGAGAGTTATAACGCCTCTCCTGTGGCGATGCGGGCGGCGTTCAAGGTCCTGGCCTTGATTGATCCGGGGCGCGGCGGGCGGCGGATTGCTGTCTTGGGGGACATGTACGAACTGGGAAAGGACGCGCCCAGGCTGCACGCGGATATGGCTGTGCCTTTACAAAACGCGGATGTTCAGTTTGTGTATACGTCGGGGCCGCTGATGAAAAACCTGTATAATGCGCTGCCGGAAGAAAAGCGCGGGGCGCACAGGGACGACAGCGCGGAGCTGGCGCAGATTGTACCGGAGGTTCTGGTGCCGGGGGATGTGGTCATGGTGAAAGGCTCGCGCGGCGGCGGCGAAAAACCGCGTATGCAGCTTGTGGTCGAGGCGCTTCGCGCTTTGCCGGAAAAATTGAGAAAAAAGGATTAGCTGGAAATGCTCTATAATTTGCTTGTTCCCCTTTCGGATGATTTCATCCTTTTTAACCTGTTCCGCTATCTGACGTTTCGGACGGGCGGGGCGGTTGTGACTGCTTTGGTTATTGCCTTTGTCATCGGGCCGATGACGATCAGGTGGCTTAAGAAAAAGCAAAAAGAAGGGCAGCCCATCAGGGAGGACGGGCCGGATACGCATTTTAAAAAAGCGGGCACGCCGACGATGGGCGGGCTGATGATCCTGATTTCTTCCGGTATTTCCGTTTTGCTTTGGGCGGATTTGACCAACCCGTATGTCTGGATCGTGGGGCTGGTCGTTCTGGCGTTCGGCTGTGTCGGGCTGGCCGACGATTACGTGAAGCTGACCAACCGCTCGCATAACGGCGTGCCGGGCAAAGTCCGCCTGGCGCTGGAATGCGCCATTTCGTTTTGCGCCGTGCTGGCCTACCTGCATTTTACAAGCGATGCGCTGGACAGCGGTCTGGCCATCCCGTTTGTGAAGGACTATCTTTTGCCTCTGGGCGTTCTTTTTATTCCGTTTTCCGTTCTGGTGATCGTCGGGGCTTCCAATTCCGTGAACCTGACGGACGGTCTTGACGGGCTGGCGATCGGGCCTGTGATGATTGCGGCCGGATGCTTCGGCTTTATCAGTTATCTGGTCGGGAATGCCGTTTTTTCCGGTTATCTGGGGGTTCATTTTGTTCCCGGCAGCGGGGAACTGGCAGTGATCTGCGGGGCGTTGATCGGCGCGGGGATGGGATTCTTGTGGTTTAACGCGCCCCCTGCGGCGGTCTTTATGGGGGATACGGGCTCTTTGTCCATGGGGGCCGGGCTGGGAGCGATTGCGATGATCGTGAAACATGAACTGGTCCTGGTCATTATTGGCGGGCTTTTTGTGCTCGAAACCGTTTCCGTCATTGTGCAGGTGATGTCTTTCAAGATGACGGGCAAGCGCGTTTTCCGCATGGCGCCGATCCATCATCATTTCGAAAAGAAAGGATGGTCTGAGCCAACAATTGTGATCCGGTTCTGGATTATTGCCGTTATTCTGGCGCTTGTCGGGTTGTCTACGTTGAAGCTGAGATGATTGATGTTTCCGCATTTGTAAAATCCTTGAAGGCAAAGCCCGTCGCCGTTTTCGGGCTGGGGGTGTCCGGCCTGTCTGTCGTGAGGGCGCTTCTTCAGGGCGGCGCGCAGGTCGTTGCATGGGATGACGATCCGGAGGGGCGCCGGCAGGCCGAAGAGATCGGGGCCGTTTTAAAAGAGGATATATCGGAATGCGCCGCTTTGGTTTTATCGCCGGGGGTGCCGCTCCATTTTCCCGCGCCGCACCCGGTCGTCGAAAAAGCGAGGGCACTGGGGATCGAGATTTTGGGCGATCTTGAAATCCTGCATCGCGCGGACCTGTCGCGAAAAATAATCGGAATTACGGGCACGAACGGAAAATCGACGACAACGGCCCTGCTCCATCATATTTTCAAAACCGGCGGGATCGGCTGTACAATGGGCGGGAATATCGGCACGGCCATTCTGGATACGGACCTGCCTGAAAAAGACGGGTGCTTTTTGCTGGAAATTTCTTCTTACCAGATGGATTTGTGCCCGGATTTTCGTCCTGATGTTTCCGTTTTCCTGAATATTTCCCCGGACCATATCGACCGGCACGGCACGCTGGAAAAATACGTAGAGGCCAAGGCCCGGATTTTCGAAGGAAAGGGCGTGGGGGTTTGCAGCGTGGACGATGCGCATAGCCGCCTTGTTTATGAAAGGGTGCGGGAGCGGGGAGAGCGGACAATGATTCCCGTTTCCGTCGAACAAGAGGTGGAGGGCGGCATTTTTGTGCGCGGCGGTGTGTTGATAGACGACCGCAGCGGCGGGCAAAAAGAGGTTGGAAAGATTGAAGGGCTGGAGACATTGCGCGGGGCGCATAACTATCAGAATATTTGCGCGGCTTACGGTGTTTCCTGCCAGTTCGGGGTTGGTGCGGACCTGTTTCTGAAGGCGCTGAAGACCTATCCCGGCCTGCCGCACAGGCAATATCTGGCGCGCAGGATCGGCGGCGTTTCCTATATAAACGACAGCAAGGCGACGAATGCGCAGGCGGCCGAAAAAGCGCTGGGCTGTTATGACGATATTTACTGGATCGCCGGCGGTCTTGCCAAAGACGGGGGGCTTGAAGGGCTGGAGCCGTACGCGGATAAAATTCGCCATGCCTATCTGATCGGGGCGGCGGCGGAAGACTTTTCCGTCTGGATGGAGAAGAACAAGATCCCTTATTGCCTCAATAAAACGTTGGACTCGGCCTTGCCGGAAGCGCATAAAGCGGCGCAGGCGGCCGGAAAGGGGACGGTTCTTCTGGCGCCGGCCTGCGCGTCATGGGATCAGTTCCGCAGCTATGAGAAGCGCGGCGACTTGTTTATGGCCTTGGTGGAGAAATTATGAGCATGTTTCAGCGCACAGACCATTCTTTTCTCGGCCGCTGGTGGTGGACGGTGGACCGGCGCATGCTGGCCGTTCTTCTGGTCATTATCGTTTTTGGCATGGCGCTGGTGGCGACGGCCAGTCCGCCTGTGGCGCTGCGGATCGGCGCGCCGCAATATCATTTCGTCTTTCGTCACTTTGTTTTGCTTGTGCCTTCTCTGGCCGTGCTGTTTTTGTTTTCGATGATGAATCTTCGCCTGCTTCGGCGGAGCGCGTTTCTCGTTCTGGGCGGCGGCATGATCGCGATGGTTCTGGTTTTGATTTTCGGCGAGGAAGTCAAAGGGGCGCAGCGGTGGCTTCCTCTTTTCGGTTTTTCCCTTCAGCCCAGCGAGTTTGTAAAGCCCGCTTTTATCCTTGTCGCGGCATGGTTTATGAGTTCCGGGCGCGAAGAGTCCGGTTTCTCGGGCATGAAAGTGGCGTGCGGGCTTTATGCCGCCGTGCTCGGGTTGCTTCTGATGCAGCCGGATATGGGGATGAGTTTCGTGGTAACGGCCTGCTTTCTCGGCCTGATTTTCTTTGCGGGGATTCCGCTGCGCTGGATTGTCTTGCTTTGCGGCGCGCTTGTGGCGGCGTCCGTCTTTGCCTATTTCAGTTTTTCCCATGTGCACAGCCGGGTCGATCGTTTCCTTCATCCGGAAGGCAGCGACACCTATCAGGTTGACCGGTCTTTGGAGGCCTTTCAAAGCGGCGGCTTTTTCGGGACGGGGCCGGGGCAGGGCAGCGTGAAGCTTTCCCTTCCCGATGCGCATGCGGATTTTATTTTTTCGGTTGCGGGGGAAGAGCTTGGGCTTTTCTTTGTCGTTATTCTGATTGCGCTTTATGCTTATGTTCTGATACGGGGATTTAACCGGATCATGGACAGCGACGATCTTTTTGTTGTTTTGGCCACCGGCGGGCTTTTATGCATGTTCGGGCTTCAGGCGTTGATTCATATGGGATCTGCGCTGCATTTGCTCCCGGCCAAGGGGATGACCCTGCCTTTTGTCAGTTACGGCGGTTCATCCCTCTTGTCGATGTCCATGGCAATGGGTATGGTCTTAGCCTTGACAAGACGGCAGGCAAAATCGGGTATCGCGCGGGGGGGATTATCCCTCCGCGGCATCGGAGGAAAAGAGTGAGTACGCAAAGCAAATTGATCCTTTTAAGCGCGGGCGGCACCGGCGGCCATATGTTTCCGGCCGACGCGCTGGCGCGCGACCTGATCTCCAGAGGGTACCGGGTTGCGCTGGCGAGCGACAGCCGGGGCAAAAAATACGAACCTTTTGCCGGCGGCGTGCCGCTTTACACCTTAAAGTCGGGCGGTATCGGTTCGGGGGTTTTGAGCAAGATAAAATCGGTTCTGGCGCTGGGGGTCGGATATCTTCAGGCGAGAAGGCTGATGGAGCGCTTACATCCGGCCGTTGTGGTCGGCTTTGGCGGGTATCCCTCCTATCCGGCTGTTTATGCGGCGCAGAAGAAAAAAATTCCGACCATTATTCATGAACAGAACGCGGTGATCGGGAAGGCCAACGAATGGCTGGCGCCGCAGGCCGACCGGATTGCGCTGGGCCTGCCGGATATTGAAGGGCTGGAAGACAGCGATCTGGTGCGTAGCGTGGTCACGGGAAACCCCGTGCGCCCGGAAATTGCCGCTTTATATAACCAGCCTTATCCGGCCATTGAACAGGACGGCCCGTTGCATATTTTTGTGATGGGGGGGTCGCAGGGGGCAAGCGTTTTCAGCGAGGTGTTGCCGGAGGCGTTCTCGAAATTGCCGGACGCTTACAAGGCGCGGCTGAACATTGTCCAGCAATGCCGCGAAGAAGATATTGAAGCGGCGCGCCGCGTCTATGAACAGGCGGGCATCAAGGCCCGGCTGGAGACGTTCTTTACAAATGTGGCGGAGGAACTCTCTGCGGCGCATCTGGTGATCGCGCGCTCGGGCGCGGGGACAGTGGCGGAAGTCACGACGGCGGGGCGTCCGGCCATTTTCGTGCCCTATCCGCATCACAAGGACCAGCAGCAAAAGCGGAATGCGGACGCGGTGGCCGAAAGCGGCGGCGCCTGGGTGATGAGCCAGAACGGCTTTACGGCCGAAGCGCTCCTGGCGCGCATTGAAACCTTTTTGCAAAATCCGCAAATCCTGTTTCAGGCGGCGGAAGGCGCGCGGACGTGCGGCCGGCCGGATGCTGCACGGAAGCTGGGCAATCTGGTCACCGCGCTGGCGTCGGGCTGGGACAAAGAGGCCTCCAAGCCTTTTGACCTCACGCAGGGACGGCATGATTAGGAAGAATGAATTTGAACCACGAAGGACACTAAGAGATTTAGAACAATGCGCGCAATGCCGCTGGATATAGGGACGCTTCATTTCGTCGGGATCGGCGGGATCGGGATGAGCGGGATTGCCGAAGTCCTGCATGCGCTGGGCTATAAGGTGCAGGGGTCCGATATTGCCGAAGGGCCGAACGTGGTGCGCCTGCGCGAAAAGGGCATCCGGGTTTTTGTCGGGCACGAGGCCGCGCATATCAAAGGGGCGTCCATTGTTGTCGTTTCGACGGCGATCAAACCGGACAATCCGGAATTAAAGGCTGCGCGTGAAAAACGCATGCCTGTGGTGCGCCGCGCCGAGATGCTGGCGGAGCTTATGCGGCTGAAATGGTCGATCGCGATTGGCGGCACGCACGGGAAAACGACCACGACCTCGATGGTAGGCGTGATGCTGGAGGAAGCGGGCTATGACCCGACGGTTATCAATGGCGGGATCGTCAACCGTTACGGCACCAACACGCGCCTTGGCGAAGGCGACTGGATGGTTGTCGAAGCCGACGAGAGCGATGGAACCTTTACAAAGCTTCCGGCGACGGTCGCGGTGGTCACGAATATCGACCCCGAACATATGGACCATTACGGTTCTTTTGACGGGGTGAAGGCGGCCTTTCGGACCTTTGTTGAAAATCTCCCTTTTTACGGGTTCGCGGTTCTGTGCTCCGATCATGCGCAGGTGCAGGCGCTTATCCCCGAGCTGTCGGACCGGCGTGTGGTGACGTACGGGTTTAATCCGCAGGCGGATGTGCGCGCGGAAAATGTCCGCGGCAACGGGGAAGGAAACATATTCGATGTGCGCTTTGCAGGCTGGATGAACGGCGGGAAGGAAGAAATCCTGCGCGACGTGTTTTTGCCGATGCTGGGGGCGCATAACGTCCTGAATTCTCTGGCGGCGCTGACGATTGCGCATGAAATGGGCGTGCCCGCGGCGGTCATGAAAACGGCGCTGAAAAACTTCTCCGGTGTGAAGCGCCGCTTTACGAAGACGGGGGAGGTGCGCGGTATGACCGTCATTGATGATTACGGGCATCATCCGGTCGAAATCATGGCGGTTTTAAAGGCCGCGAGGGAGGCGGTCAAAGAAAGCGGCGGCAAGGTCATTGCCGTGATGCAACCGCACCGCTATACGCGCCTGTCCGATTTGTTTGATGATTTCTGCACCTGCTTTAACGATGCCGACAGCGTTTTTATCGCCGATGTCTATCCGGCGGGGGAAGAGCCGATTGACGGCGCGGACAAGGAGCATCTCGCTGCGGGCCTCAAAGAGCGCGGGCACAAGGACGCGCATGTGCTGTCTTCGCCGGACGACCTGCCCGGGGCCGTGGCGGCCATCGCCGAAGCAGGGGATTATATCGTGTGCCTCGGCGCGGGGAATATCACCGCCTGGGCCTATGCCCTGCCGGCGCAGCTTGAAAAGATTTTTCAGTCTCACGAAAAACAAAGCGCTTGAGGTTTTTGAACCACAGAGACGCAGAGGCACGGAGGATTTGTTAATGTCACATGATATACAATCTGTTCGTGTTGTTGATCTGACGAAAACAGATATTTCCGTGTTTGATAAGAATCTTGCGGACTGCGTTATCTTAACGCATGACCGTAAGCTTTTATTACAGCAACGTCCTGTAAACTGGGGGCGTTGGGGCGGATGTTTAAATGCTTTTGGCGGTCATGTTGAAGAAGGTGAGACTATTATGCAAGCGCTGATAAGGGAGTTGAACGAAGAACTTGGCGCACAAGTCCTCGAAGAGGATGTCGTTAATATTGGTGCCGTGAGCGAAGACTGGACGGGACATAAAGAATTGGTCCATGTCCATTTTTGGCAAGATAGAAATAGGACGATTACAGGGTGCTATGAGGGCGAAGCTGTGCATTATGGAGATGTCTCGGAAGCATTGAAACATCCCAAAATCATGGATTATACGCGCTGGGCATTACACGAATGTCAAAATCGCGGGTTTTTATAATATAGTGATTTGAGTTAAGAACGGGACATTTTTTATATTGTCATTGCCCGAATCCGCGAAGCGGATTCTAGGGCAATCCATAGATTCCCCTAGGATTGGCCCTGCCAATCCGGGGAATGACGGTACAGAAAAAATATTCAATTCCCAAGAAGAACGACTATAAAAGAATCTCCGTGTCTCCGTGGTAAAAACAAAATGTGCCTATGCAGATAAGTGTCCTGCCTGCGGTATGTCGTGTTGCTCGTCACTCCCGCGAAGGCGGGAGTCCAGGGCCAAAAGGCTGGATGCCCGCCTCTGCGGGCATGACGTTTCAGGCTGTAATCACAGTGTGAAGTCCGCCCAAAAACCCCCTTTCCTTTATAGGAAAATTATCCTATAATAGGGGCGGCAGGACCTGAAACCGAAGGAGGCGACGTCGTGGCAAACGGATGGACGGAAGAAAGAAAACGAAAGCAGGCCGAGGCGATCCGGCGCTGGAAACCCTGGGAAAAATCGACAGGTCCCAAAAGCGAGGCAGGCAAGGCCCGCGTCAGTCTGAATGCGTGGAAACACGGCATGCGCACCAGGAACCTGCAGGAATATGAGGAACTTTTACGGCTGAATGCAGCCTTTCTCCAGCAGCTTGGCAGGCTCCGGATCGCGGATGACCGCATGGCGAAGAAAAAGAAACTATTGGAACGTCATGGAAAATCAAATAGATAGGTTGAATAGAAAAGGAAGCACCATCAAACTATTGGGTGATGAAGACGGCTATGCGTAAGGCAAAAACAATATCGGATTCGCTGCCCGAAGTGCGCGGGCGCTACAGCTTTGACGAACCGTTGGGGCGGAAGAGCTGGTTTGGCTGCGGCGGCAGGGCGGAGGTCCTTTTCAAACCGGCGGATGCAGAGGATCTGATTTCATTTCTCAGAAATTGTTCCGGGGATGTGCCCGTTACGGTGCTGGGCGCGCTGTCGAATGTGATTGTGCGCGAGGGCGGTATTCCGGGCGTAACCGTTCGTCTGGGGCGGGCCTTTGCCGATATTGAAACGGAAGGGGACCTTGTAAAGGCGGGCGCCTTGGCGCTGGATGCCAATGTCGCGCTGGCGGCGGCGGAAGCGGGCATTGCAGGTCTTGAGTTCTATAGCGGGATTCCCGGCTCTATCGGCGGGGCGCTCAGGATGAATGCAGGCTGCTATGGCCGCGAGACAAAAGATGTTTTGGTAAGGTGCGAAGCGGTGGACCGGGAAGGGACTCTTCATGTCCTGACACCGGATCAAATGGGTATGACCTACCGTCATACGGAGGCGCCGGAAGATTACATCTTTATTTCGGCGACGTTTCGGGGACAAAAGGACAAGCCTGAAAAAATTAAGGCACGTATTGCGCAGATTAAACAGCGCCGCGAGGACAGCCAGCCTTTGCGCGAGAAAACGGGCGGGTCCACATTCGCCAACCCTTTGCCTGCGGAACTGGTGCAGGCCGGCTTGCCCGAAGATACGAAAGTCTGGCAGCTTATAGAGGACGTCGGCGGGCGCGGCCTTCGGGTCGGCGGCGCAAAAATGTCTGAAAAACATTGTAACTTTATGATTAACGAAGGGGAGGCGAGCGCCGCCGATCTGGAAGCTTTGGGCGAGGAAATCCGAAAACGTATTTACGAAACGCATGGAATCAGGCTACGCTGGGAAATCAAAAGGATGGGAGAACGGGCATGACAAAGACAGTGGCCTTACTGGTCGGCGGATGGTCGGCGGAGCGGCAGGTGTCCCTGACCAAGGGCAAGGCGGTCGAAGCGGCTTTGCGCGAATGCGGATATGATTTGCGCGTGATTGATGTCACACGGGACATTCGGAAATTGATAGATGACCTGACGCCGAAACCGGATGTCGTGTTTAACAATCTGTACGGGCAGGGCGGGGAAGACGGCGTGATTCAGGGCCTGCTTGAAATTATGGACATTCCCTATACCCATTCCGGCGTGACGGCCTCGGCGATCGGGATGAACAAGCCGTTGTCCAAACGCATCGCAGCGGCTGCCGGTGTCCAGAGTCCGGCCGGGAAAGTTGTGACCAAAAAAGACGTTCTGGCCGGAGGTGTCATGGAAGCGCCTTACGTTGTAAAGCCGCCTTGTGAAGGCTCCAGCCTGGGTATTCGTATTGTCATGGAAAACGATAATCACGTGCCGCTGGATGAGGAAAGCTGGCACTTCGGGGATGAGGTCCTGGTGGAAGAATATATCCCCGGCAGGGAACTGACGGTGGCTGTTCTGGACGGCAAGGCGCAGGCGGTGACGGAGATTATTTCCCATACGGGCGGCTTTTTCGATTATGAGGCCAAATATCATGATCAGAAAACGGAGCTCGTTTTGCCCGCTAAATTGCCGGAAAAAGTCTACGACAGGGCTTTGGAAAATGCGCAGGCCGTGTATAATGCAATTGGATGCAGCGGGCTTGCGCGCTGTGATTTCCGTTTTGATGACTCCAAAAAGGGGCCGGAAGGCCTGTATTTTTTGGAAATCAATACCCAGCCGGGGCTGACGGCGGAAAGCATCGGCCCTTCCCAAGTCGTTTATAACGGTATGTCCTTTCCCGCGCTTTGCGCTCATCTGGTTGAAACTGCAAAATGTCACGGCAACACACAGGCACAAAACGAAGTTCAATCCTCAAGCAGCGCGCCCCTAAAACGCAGCGCCTGATTTTCTGGGTGCAGCGTGCGGGTGTCGTTGGCGGCGTGCTCGCATTTGTCTTCTGGATCGGTTCATGGCTGTTTTTATCCGGCGCGGCGGACCGTCTGGGCGGCTGGACGAGGGAGTCTGTTCTCGAAATGAGCGCCGGGGCCGGATTTTCGGTTCGCAATGTCCTGGTGGAAGGGCGCGAGTATACGGATTCAGAAGCTTTAAAAGCCATTGTGAATGTGCAAAAGGGCGATCCGCTTTTTGCCTTTAATCCCAAGGCCGCGCAGGAGGCTGTGGAGAAACTTTCATGGGTGCGCTCGGTCCATGTCGAGCGGCGTCTCCCCGATACGGTCTATCTCCGGTTAACCGAGCGGAAGCCTCTGGCCCTTTGGCAGCGGAAGGGAAAGCTTTCCGTGATCGACGAAGAGGGGACCGTTTTGACGTCTTATAAGCTGGAGCGGTTTCAGGACCTGATTATCCTTGTCGGTGAAGACGCGCCGGTCCATGCGCAGGCGTTGCTTGAGGTGCTTGAGGTTGAGCCCGAAATTAAAGAGATGGTCGAGGCGGCCACGTTTGTTTCAGATCGCCGCTGGGATCTGAAACTGAAGACGGGTGTGATTGTGAAATTGCCGGAGGAAGAACTGGGGCTGGCGCTCAGGCGGCTTTCTTTTACGCACAGGGAAGAGGGGCTTTTGAAAAAAGATGTGCGCTCTATAGATTTGCGCGATCCGAACAAGATTACGGTCCGGACACATCCGGGCGCCGTTCAGGAATATAAAGCAGGTTTTAATCCGGCGGCCGGCGGTGATATCTAACATGAAGCATGCCCCCAAACCTCGTGGAACTCTCGTGGCGGCCCTGGATGTAGGGACACATAAGATCGCCTGCTTTATTGGCCGTGTTTCGGACGATGAGGGCAGTATCGAAGTCATGGGGGTTGGGTATCAGGCTTCCAAAGGCATTAAGGGCGGCAGCGTTGTTGATCTGGAAGCTGCCGAATCCGCCATCCGGCAGAGTGTTCACACGGCGGAAAACATGGCGGCCGATGTTATGAAGGGGTATCCTTTGCGCGAGGTGGTTATCAATGTGCCGGGCGTTCATGCCAAGTCCCATATTTTGTCTGCCGATATTCAGGTGCATGGTCATGACATTACAGACAATGACGTGCGCTGCGCTTTAAACAAAAGCCAGCAGCAGGTTTTAAGCGCAGAGTACGAACTGGTTCATACAATTCCCGTCGGGTATCGCGTAGACGGTCAGGAGGGAATACGGGATCCCCGCGGCATGGTGGGACAGAATCTGGAAGTCGGGATTCATATGGTTACAGCCCAGCTGGGCCCTTTGCAGAATATTGCGGAATGTGTGGAACGCAGCCATCTGGATATTGAAGCGCTGTGCATCTCTCCCTATGCGGCCGGCCTGTCCTGCCTGGTCGAGGACGAGGAAGATCTGGGCTGCATCGTGATTGACATGGGAGCCGGCGTGACTTCTCTGGCGGTCTTTCAGGGGGGCGCCATGATTTACAGTGACCATGTTCCTGTCGGCGGCTGGCATGTCACCAACGATATTGCCCGCGGCTTAACATGCAGCAGCGCGGATGCCGAACGCTTAAAAACCCTGTACGGCAGCGCAATGGTTTCCAGCCATGACGACAATGAAATGATTGATGTTCCGCAGGTCGGCGAGACGGATCGCCACAGCCCCAACCATGTGCCGCGCTCCGTTCTGATAGGTATTATCCAGCCGCGTCTGGAAGAAATTCTGGAGCTGGTGCGGACAAAGCTGGAGGATAGCGGGCTGAAAGCTTCGGTAAGCCGCCGCGTCGTCCTGACCGGCGGGGCGAGCCAGATGCCCGGTCTGCGCGATCTGGCCCAGGCCGTTCTGGATAAACAGGTCCGGCTCGGGCGTCCCCTTCGCATTAACTCTTTGCCTGACGCGGTAAGCGGTCCCGCCTTTTCAACCACAGCCGGTCTTTTGACTTATTTTGTCAATCGTCACGATGAAATGCCGGCTGAAATTATGACGAGCGCCCATCCCGAATCACTTTGGGAGAGGGTGAAATTCTGGTGGAAAGAAAACTGGTAAAGACTTTTCAAAATCGTCCAGTGGATAATACAGGAGTTATCCACAGCTATTTGTGTACAAGGGTTGGCGGGGTATGGTCCTTGTGAGACAATCCTGAAATCACGAATCAAAAGAGTCACTTGGACGTGACTCTTGATAAGTGAGTGGGGGAGAGAAACTGTTTTTTAGCCACTTAAACCTGCCGTTTTTTCTTAGCGAATGAATTTTCAGGATTCCGTTCCGAGAAAAATGCCCATAGAATCAAAAACCAAGGCCTTTCAATTACGGAGGTTTCAAAATGATTAACGTTCGAATTCAAACACCAGAGGTTCAAAAATTGTCTCCCAGAATAACAGTTGTCGGTGTCGGCGGCGCAGGCGGGAATGCCGTCAATAATATGATTTCGTCGGGCTTGGAAGGGTGCGAGTTTCTTGTCTGCAATACGGATGCTCAGGCGCTTGAGGGGTCTCTTTGCGAAGACAGACTCCAGCTTGGGGTTCACGTCACCGGCGGGCTTGGCAGCGGCGCAAAACCGAGCGTCGGCAAGCAGGCGGCAGAGGAAAGCCTCGATGAGTTGATGCAGTATCTCGAAGGCTCCAATATGGCGTTTATCACGGCCGGAATGGGGGGCGGTACGGGTACGGGGGCGGCTCCCGTTATTGCAAAGGCTTGCCGGGATAGCGGTATTTTGACTGTCGGCGTCGTGACAAAACCTTTCCATTTCGAAGGATCTCACCGCATGAGTATGGCGGAGAGCGGCATTCAGGAAATGCAGGAGTTCGTGGATACGCTCATCGTTATTCCCAATCAGAATCTTTTTCGTGTAGCCAATGAGAAAACAACGTTTCCCGAAGCTTTCCGGATGGCGGACAGCGTTTTGCAATCCGGCGTGCGGGGCGTTACTGATCTGATGGTCGTGCCGGGACTGATTAACCTCGATTTTGCCGACATCCGTTCCGCCATGCTGGAAATGGGGAAAGCGATGATGGGAAGCGGCGAGGCCGAAGGGGAGCGCCGCGCCATTGAAGCGGCCGAAGCGGCTATTAGCAATCCTCTTCTGGACGATGTTTCCATGAAGGGCGCCAGGGGCGTGATTATAAATGTGACGGGCGGGCCGGACATGACCCTGTTTGAGGTCGATGAAGCCTGTAACCGCATCCGCGAAGAAGTCGATCCGAACGCTAATATCATATTCGGGTCCACCTTCGAGGATAAACTGGAAGGTAAAATGCGGGTGTCTGTCGTCGCAACAGGGATTGATGTTGTCGAATCCAAAAAAACGGGTTCTTTGGGCGGCGGCGTTAAAGTTACATCCGTCGGACATGTGCAGAGTGCGGATACGCGGCCCTCACTGGAGCGCGCAAGGCCAAATACGGAAACGACCATCCAGTCCGCAACGGCGGCGGCCAGAGCTGCGGCTATGCCTCCCGTTTCGGCGATGGCGCCATCTGTATCCGCCGAAGCGGATATGTTCGAACAGCGCGAGTTTATTGCCACTGCCCCGGCCCAGTACAGAATGCCCCAGATGCATGCTGAGGGAGATGTTCTGCGGGGAAGTGTCCAGGCCGGCCGTTTTATCCCGCCGGCACCTGCGATTGCAGAGCCGCGGAATGAGGCTCCCGTAGGGTATGGCGGGCAATTTGTCCCTCCGGCTCCTGTCCGGGCGCCTGCTGATTCAAGCCTTGTTCTTCGTCCTCCTGTGCCGGGGGCGCATAGCGCGGAACATCGTAAGAAAACCCCTTCTTTGTTTGAACGTATTACCGGCGTTCGCGGCCACTATGCGAAGGGAGATGAGGGAGACGCTACGGAAACGGAAGCTTTCCATTCAGGTTTGCGTGCGGAGCGGCCTCAAAACAGTCCTTCACAGGGCCAGCTCGGGATTGATTCGCCTGCGGCCCCGAAATCCGAAACGAAAGAGAACGATCTTGATATTCCGGCTTTCCTAAGACGACAAGCAAATTAAAGAATCCCGCCTTTTGGCGGGTGTCCTCCAGAGTATCCCTTTAAGGGGGCCGGAAATCCGGCTCCCTCTTTTTTTGCCCTGTCTTTGTAACAATGCGATACAAACCGTGTCTTGAAGGAATTCTGCGCTCTCCCATATAATTCAGGGATGCAGCACACTTTACGCCATAAAATTGACATTCAGGGAACGGGGCTCCATTCCGGCAAAGCTGTTCACCTTTCTTTAAAGCCTGCGCCGTCCGGGCATGGCGTTGTTTTCAAACGCACGGATATCACAGGTAAAAATCCCCTTATTCCCGCAAAATGGGACCATGTTGTCGATACGCGCCTTTGCACGGTGATTGGAAATTCTGATGGTGTCACGGTCGGGACGATTGAGCATCTGATGTCTGCACTGCGCGGATGCGGCGTCGATAACGTTCTGGTCGAAGTCGATGCGCCGGAAGTTCCTGTCATGGACGGAAGCGCCGCTCCCTTTGTCGAGCGCATTGAAGAGGCGGGGCTTCAGGTCCAGTCCATGCCGCGCCGGGCCATCCGGATTCTGAAAGAGATCACGGTTCGCGACGGCGACAAGAAAGTGACCCTTTCCCCTTCCGCCGTGCCGGTTTTTTCGGGGCAGATAGATTTTGAACATCCGGATGTGGGAACGCAGCGTCATGAGGTCAAGCTTGTGAACGGGAATTTCAAGCACGATATCGCCGATTGCAGGACTTTCGGATTTCTGGCTGAAGTTGAGGCGATGCAGGCCGCAGGGCTGGCACTGGGCGGATCTCTGGAAAATGCCGTCGTTCTGGATGAGAGCGGCGTGATAAATCCGGAAGGACTGCGCTGCGCAGATGAATTTATTCGCCATAAACTTCTGGACGCAATTGGAGATTTATATCTGGCCGGCGGCCCGGTTTTGGGCGCTTATGAAGGTATTCGCGGCGGGCATGCGCTGAACAACAAGGTCCTGCGCGCTCTTTTTGCCGACCCTTCCGCTTATGAGATCGTCGATCTCTTCGTGGACGTGGATGAGGCGGACGGTCATGTTTATCCCGAAAAACCACGGGCCTCTTCTGTCGCAATCGCCTGATTTTCTTAAAAAAAGAAGAATATTTATGGGGAAGGGAGAGGTAAATTCCTTTTCATATCCACACGATCAGGCTAAAAATAACGCATGGTTCAAAAATCTCTTATAACGGTTTCCCTGGCCGCGCTTTCGCTTCTGGCGGCGGGCTGTTCTTCCGATAAAAACAAGGAAGACTCCGCGCAGCTTGAGCGTCCCGTGGAGGAACTGTATAACAAGGCGGCCGATGCGCTGGATTCCAAGGAATATGAGCAGGCCAGCAAGGATTTCGAAGAAGTGGAGCGCCAGCATCCCTATTCCCAGTGGGCAACAAAGGCACAGCTTATGGCGGCCTATGCGGCGTATCAGGACGACCGCTATGACGAAGCCATTTTGGCGCTGGACCGTTTTATAGAGCTTCACCCCGGAAACGAGGATATTGATTACGCCTATTACCTGAAGGCGCTGGCTTATTACGAGCAGATTTCGGACGTGGCCCGCGATCAGGCTGTAACAAACGACGCGCTGGAGGCGTTTAACACCCTGATTTTACGTTTTCCGGACAGCGAGTATACGCGCGATGCCAAACTGAAAAGGGATCTGACGCTCGACCACCTTGCCGGAAAGGAAATGGAAATCGGTCGGTATTACCTGAACCGGGTTCAGATCAACGCGGCCATCAACCGCTTTCGGACCGTTGTACGCGACTATCAAACCACAACCCACGTCCCCGAGGCGCTTCACCGTCTTGTAGAGGCGTATCTGACCCTGGGGTTGAAAACGGAAGCGGCGCGTGTGGCCGCCGTTCTGGGATATAACTATCCCGGGTCGAAATGGTACGAAGACAGCTATAAAATTCTTGATCCGGCCATGCGCGCCAAGATTATGGATGACCGTTCTTTCGTCGACAAGACGGTCGATTCCCTTTTTAAGCCAGATTAGAGGGGGGCGGGATGCTCGCCAGCCTGACCATCAAAAACGTGGTTCTGATCGACCACCTGACCATCGAGTTTGAAAAAGGTTTGTGCGCCCTCACCGGGGAAACGGGGGCCGGAAAGTCTATTTTGCTGGATTCCCTGGGGCTGGCGCTCGGCGCCCGGTCGGAGTCCGCCCTGATTAGAAAAGGGGCGGATCAGGCGCAGGTCAGCGCCACTTTCGAAGTAGAAGAAGACCATCCGGCGCACGCTTTTTTGTGTGAGTCCGGTTTGGAAACCCAGAATACGCTTATTCTTCGCAGGGTCGTTAACGCCGATGGACGCTCCCGCGCGTTTGTAAACGACCAGCCTGTAAGCATCGCCCTGCTCAAAAAAATCGGGGAAACGCTGGTCGAAGTCCACGGGCAGTTTGAAACGCAGGGGCTTTTAAACCCGAAAGAGCATCGTGGGTTGCTGGACGACTATGCGAACGTGTCCGAAGAACGGGCGGCGCTTTCGCGCCTGTGGGAGGCGTGGAAAGAGGCCGATCAGGCATTGAGCGACAGCCGTGCAAAAATGGAAAAAGCGAAACAGGAAGAGGAGTATTTGCGCGGGGCCCTTGAAGACCTTGATGAACTCGCGCCAAAAGAGGAGGAAGAAAAAGAGCTGACGTTGCAACGGGAACGTTTGATGCGGCGGGACAAAATATTCGAAGGGCTGAACGCCGCCCATCAGGGGCTTGAGGCGGTGGAAAACAAAATGGGCGGCGTGTGGAAAGCGCTGGAGCAGATTGGTGAGGAGGCAAGGGAAATGGCGGCGGGCATGGACCGTGCCGCGGCGGAATTGCAGGAAGTTTCGGCGCAGCTTCGCTCCTTTTCAAGTGAGATGGAGGAAGGCGCCGGCTCTCTGGAAGAGATCGATGAGCGTCTCTTTGCCCTTAAAAACCAGGCGCGGAAACATGGCTGCCGGATTGACGACCTGCCCCAAAAACGGGAGGATCTGGCACAGCAGCTTGATTTGATCGAAGGGCAGGATGAGAGGCTTTCAGACCTTGTTAAAAGGGTCGAACGCTGCCGCCTGTCTTATCTGGCACAGGCCGACTCTCTTTCAAAAACACGCCGGAAGTCCGCAAAAAAACTGGACGAACTGGTGCAAAAGGAACTGGGGCCTCTGAAGCTGGAAAAGGCCCGGTTTGAAACGGAAATCAAACGGCTGCCGGAAGATCAGTGGGGGCCTTCCGGGATAGACGGCGTCCAGTTTATGGTCGCCACGAATCCGGGGACGCCGGCAGGGCCTCTGGCCAGAATTGCTTCCGGCGGGGAAATGGCGCGTTTTATGCTGGCGCTGAAAGTGGTTCTGGCGGAAGTCGGTGCCGCCGGCGCGCTTGTGTTTGACGAAGTGGACAGTGGCATCGGCGGCTCTACGGCAGCGGCCGTAGGGGACCGGCTGGCGCGCCTGTCCGCATACCGTCAAATTCTGGTGGTGACACACTCGCCGCAAGTCGCAGCGCGGGCAGCACATCACTGGATTGTGAGCAAAAACGGCGACAAGGAAGTGAAGACCGATATTGTTCCCTTGCCTGAAAATACGCAAAGACGCGAAGAAATCGCACGCATGCTGGCCGGCGCGGAAATTACGGAAGAAGCCCGCGCGGCGGCGGACAGGCTGCTGGAGACACGGGCGGCATGAAGATGGAAACGCTTTTTGATATGGATGAGCAGCAGGCGCGCGCCCGGCACGCCGCTCTGGTAAAACAGGTCAAGGCGCACGATATTTCCTATTACCAGAAAGATGCGCCGAAAATTTCAGACGCGGATTATGATGCGCTGCGCCGTGAACTGGAAGCCCTGGAAAAAAAATATCCGGATCTTGCAAGCGCGGAAAGTCCGACGCAGAAAGTAGGGGCTGCCCCCTCAAAAGGGTTTCAAAAAGTCAGGCATGCTGTGCCGATGCTCTCTCTTTCCAATGTGTTCGATGAAGAAGAGTTGCAGGATTTCCTGACGCGTGTGCGGCGGTTTTTAGGACTGGAGGAACAGGAGCCGCTTGAGATATCGGCAGAACCGAAAATTGACGGCCTGTCCTGTTCCCTGCGGTATGAAAACAGGAAACTTGTTCTGGCGGCGACCCGCGGGGACGGAAGCGAAGGGGAGGATATCACAGAGAATGTCAAAACGATTTTCGATGTTCCGCAGACTCTTCCAAAAGAAGCGCCGGATATTCTGGAAGTTCGCGGAGAAATTTATATGCGCCGGGATGATTTTATGGCGCTGAACAAACGGCAGGAAGAAGAAGGAAAGCAGGTTTTCGCCAATCCGCGCAATGCCGCTGCCGGGAGCGTTCGTCTTCTCGATGTTACGGTTACCGCGCAGAGGGCGCTGCATTTCTTCGGTTATGCGCTGGGGGAAACCAGCCAGGATTTTGCAAGCACTCAATCCGGTATTCGTTCAAAATTAAAGGAGTGGGGATTTCAGGAAGCCGAGCCTGTTTCCCTGTGCCAGACACTGGAGGATATTCTTTCTTACTACCGGAATATCATGGATTTACGCCCCGACCTGCCTTATGAGATTGACGGGGTGGTGTATAAGGTCAATCGTCTGGATTTTCAGGACCGTCTCGGGTTTATCTCGCGATCGCCGCGCTGGGCGACGGCGCATAAATTTCCCGCCGAGCAGGCTGTGACTATTTTGAACGATATTGTCATTCAGGTGGGGCGGACGGGCGCGCTGACGCCTGTGGCGGAGCTGGAGCCGATTACGGTTGGCGGCGTCGTTGTCTCCCGCGCGACATTGCACAATGAGGATGAACTGGCCCGAAAGGATGTGCGCATCGGGGATCATGTTCTTATCCAGCGGGCGGGCGACGTTATCCCGCAGGTCTTGAAACATATTGAGGCTAAACGAAAAAAAGAGTCCATAGTCTTTGTTTTCCCGGACCATTGCCCGGCCTGCGGTTCTCTGGCTATTCGGGAGGAGGGGGAAGTCGTCCGCCGCTGCACCGGCGGCCTGATTTGTCCGGCGCAGGCTCTCGAACGGCTCAAGCATTTCGTATCCAAAAATGCATTTGATATCGAGGGGCTCGGCGCAAAAGTCATGCAGCAGTTCTGGGAAGAGGGGCTGGTCAAAACGCCGGGGGATATTTTCCGTCTTCCGGAAAAGGCCGGGGAGCTTGATCCTCCTTTGCAGGAGCGGGAAGGCTGGGGAGATTTATCGGTTCAAAATCTTTTTAAGGCGATAGAAAAACGCAAGACGATTTCCCTGAGCCGTTTTATTTACGCGCTGGGCATTCGTCAGGTCGGAGAGGCTACGGCCAAACGCCTCGCGCAGGCATACGAACGTTTCCAAAATTTAAAAAATGAAATGGAAAAGGCTCAAAACCGCGAGTCTGACGCGTATCGGGACCTTATAAATATCGAGGATATAGGGCCGTCCGTTGCGGACGACCTTCTGGGATTTTTTGCGGAAAAGCATAATCAGGAGGTACTGAAGGATCTGGAGAGCCTTCTGACGATCCAATCCTATGAAGCGCCTCAAACACAGCAAAGTCCCGTTTCGGGAAAAAGGGTTGTCTTCACGGGAACCCTGTCTTCCATGACGCGCCCCGAGGCCAAGGCCACAGCCGAAAGCCTTGGCGCGAAAGTGTCCGGCTCCGTGTCTAAAAAAACGGATTATGTGGTCGCGGGGGAGGATGCGGGATCAAAAGCAAAGGCGGCGGAAGCCTTGGGCGTGCAAATCCTGAGTGAAGAGGAATGGGCCGCGCTTATTAGAGGGTGATTATTTCTTGTCGGCTTTTTTCTTTAGAGAGCGAAGCTTTTCAATCGCTTTTTCGACATCTATGGGATAATCCCTTCGTTCGATGAATTCCCCGCCGCCGGTTTTCCGGGTCATGGAGAGCTCCATGGCGTTATTCAGGGCTTCGGCCGTTTCGATATCTTCCTGTTCCAGCGCCAGTTGAAAGGCGGTCAGAATACGGTCGCAAAGGCGGAGTTTTTCAATGGAGAAATTTTGCATTTTCAAAGGTCCTTTTTACCGGAAGATCATATGCTTTTTTGGACGGGCTTTAAAGAATTTTATCGAAACCTTTCAGGAAAACACCGCGCAGACTGTCGCGTTCCATCAGGATTTCGTGATACGCCCCGGGGAGTTCCAGCAGAACGGCCTGCGGAATATGCTGCGCAGCCCGGCGGATAAGCGCGTTGCTGACCAGAGTATCTTTTCCCGCGCAGGCCAGGAGAACCGGGATATCTATTTTTTCCAAAGCGCCGTCCTGTTGGAGGGCCCGACAGGATTTCATGCTTTCCCGTACCCATCCAAGCGTCGGGTTTCCGACCTGCAGGTCCGGCCGGGCAAGGCACCACGCATTATGGACTTCCTTGCGGACAGGGTCGCTTGAAAAAATATCCGTTTTACGGCTTGTGCGCATTTCCTCATGCCAGTCTTTCCCGCCGGGTACGTAAGAATCGTAAAAAGGGCGCAGCAGGAAGAGCAAAAGATTTGCCAAAGGACCGTATGGGTCCAGCGCTTTGATTCCGAGCATCGGGGCGGAAAACGCAGCGGCTTTAAACGTGCCGGGGGTCCGGCTTAAATAACGCAGGCCGATATTCCCTCCCATCGAATGGCCAAGCAGCAGGAGGGGGGCTTTTGTTTCCGGCCGGACGATTTGAGTGACAAAATGGTCCAGATCCAGAATATCCTGCTCATATCCGTCGCTGTGGCGTTTGTGAACATTGACATCGTGGCGTTTCGAAAGCCCCTGATATTTCCAGTCCATCGTCCAGAAGGAAAAACCGCGTTCGAGCATGTCGCGGGCCGTTTCAAAATATTTTTCGGCAAATTCGCTCAGGCCGCCGAGACAGACGACGGCGGCCTTGGCCGGCGTTTTCGGGAGGACATAGCCGTAACGGATTTTATGGCCCGTTTTTGGATTGTTAAAGTAATCTTCCTCCCAGCCTTCAGGGGGTAAAAAGCGGGGGGCGAGATCGGGCGTGTTTTTCATGATGTTCATCTTACCGTTTCTTTTTCCGGGGTTCGAATGGATTTTTCATTGACATAATTTTATCTTTGGCTATTTTTGCCGGAAGTATTTTGGGAAAGGATTATGTTATGGCTGTTGAACTGGGCGTGAAACCTGCAAGGGACGCTGAAAAGGGTGGCCTTTTTTCTCTTCTGCAACAATATAGATGGGCGGCGGCACCTGTCGGTATCGCCGTTGTGGCGGGAGGCTTGTGGCTCGGCGGGGCATTTGATGATCCTGTTCCTACGCCGGAAGAGCAGGCGGCGCTGGATGATCTTCACCGGATGTCCTTTGTTTTTAAGGACAGGGCGCAGCGTTGTGACAATACACTTCAAGGCCAAGGTTTTCCGGGCTATTCCCCTTCCGACGGGGCACAACAGGCTTTGAATCTGATCGAATCGGCCTATCCCGATCTGAAAGAGCGTCAGGCCCTTATGAAATTTCTGGAAGGAAAAAAGATAGTCCTCCATGCGACAGATTCCAATTTTTCAAAGGCCAGAATCGTATTTCATAATACAAATCCAGAAAACAGGGTTTTATTGATTAACGACGGCGCTCTTATTTCGTCCTACGATGAAGGCTTCCGCGAGTTGATGACAAAAATTCAGCAGCCCGGCGCCCTCGACAAGCCGGGGACGCATGTCTTGTTCTGGAACGAGTTCGAGAAACAAAAAGAATTTCTCGATACCCGTTTTCTGGCAGGAAATAAAACGCCGGAGGCGTTCAATGTTTTGCCGGGGGTCGATGAGACAAGGTTTGAGATTCATGAGGGGAATTGGAAAAATCCATGCCCTCCCCAGCCTACTCCATCGCCTTGACGACGGTTTCGGTGACTTTCTTGGCATCGCCGAGCAACATATAGGTGTTGTCCGCGTAAAAGAGCGGGTTGTCGATCCCCGCATAGCCGGAGCCTAAAGAACGCTTGATAAAGAAGACGGTCTTGGCCTTTTCCACGTCCAGAACGGGCATGCCGTAAATCGGAGAAGAGGAATCTTTTTTGGCTGCCGGATTGGTGATGTCATTCGCGCCGATGACAAAAGCGACATCCGCCTGAGCGAATTCGCGGTTGATGTCTTCCAGTTCGAACACTTCGTCGTAAGGCACGTTGGCTTCGGCCAGAAGCACATTCATATGGCCGGGCATCCGGCCCGCCACGGGATGGATCGCGTATTTCACTTCCGCGCCTTCAGCCTTCAGGATATCCGCCATTTCCCGCAAAGCGTGCTGCGCCTGCGCCACCGCCATGCCGTAACCGGGCACGATGATGATTTTAGAGGCATTTTTCATGATAAAGGCCGCGTCTTCGGCAGATCCGATATGGGCCTGTCTGTCTCCCGTATCCGCGGCGCCGCCGCCGCTTTCTTCCGCGCCGAATCCGCCCAGCACCACGTTCAGGAAGGAGCGGTTCATCCCCTTGCACATGATGTAAGACAGAATGGCGCCCGAAGAGCCCACCAGCGCCCCGGTGATAATCAAAAGATCGTTTTGCAGCGTAAAGCCGATACCGGCGGCGGCCCATCCCGAATAGGAATTGAGCATGGACACAATGACGGGCATGTCCGCGCCCCCGATCGGGATGATAATCAGGACGCCCAGTGCCAGCGCCGCCAGAACGACCAGACCGAACAGGAGAGTGCTTTCGCTTAAGGTCAGGAGGATAATCAGCGCGATTAACGCTCCGCCCAATGCGGCATTGATAAGGTGCTGCATGGGAAAGGTCACGGGTTTACCGCTGATTTTGCCCTGCAGTTTCCCCCAGGCGATGACCGAGCCTGTAAAGGTAATGGCCCCGATAGCCGCCCCCAGAGACATTTCGATCAGGCTGCCTGCGGGGATGTCCCCTTTCAGTCCGATGCCGTAGCTTTCCGGGCTGAAAAACGCGGCGGCGGCGACAAAAACGGCGGCAAGGCCCACAAGGGAATGAAACGCGGCAATCAGTTGGGGCAGGGCCGTCATCTTGATTTTGTTGGCGATGACGGTGCCGATGCTTCCGCCGATCGCAAGCCCGCACAGAATAAGCCACCATGACTGGACGGCGATAAAAAGTGTGGCTGTAATGGCGATGGCCATGCCGCCCATGCCGTAAACGGCGCCGGCGCGCGCCGTCTCAGGATGGGAAAGACCGCGCAGCGCCATGATAAAACATATGGCAGACACCAGATAGGCGAGGGTGGAGAGGGCTTCCATGGCTTACGATCCTTTTTTCCTGAACATGCTTAGCATACGGCGGGTCACGATAAAGCCGCCGAAAATATTGACGCCTGCCAGAACAACGGCCAGAAATCCGAGGAGTTTTGAAAAACTCATCTCCGCCGGTCCGGCGGCAATCAGGGCGCCGACAATAATCACGGAAGACAATGCGTTTGTGATACCCATCAGCGGTGAATGCAGGGCCGGGGTGACGTGCCAGACGACGTAATAGCCGACAAAGCAGGCCAGAATAAAGACGGTCAGGCCGCTTAGGAAGAACGAGCCGTGTCCGCCATCCATGTCCGCAAGGGCCTGGCTTGCCTGCACCGCTATATTTGCGGCCTGGTCTGCTATGTCTTGCGCTTTGTTGGCGAGATCCGCCGCGCTTTCGGAAAGTGTTTTGTCTTCGCTCATTTTTTTGCTTTCTATTCTTTATCCGTCCCTGTTTTCTTTTGCGATTCCGGTTCCTCTACAAGGTGCTCTTCCGATGCGGCTTTGCCTTTGACAGGGTTTTCTTGCGCCTTTTCCTTGTGAAAACCGGGGTGAATAATGTCACCGTCTTTGGTCAGGGCAATGGCCTTGATAATTTCATCTTCCCAGTCAATCGAAAGTGCGCCGTCTTTTATTATCAGGGCCAGAAGACTCAGAAGGTTTTTGGCGTAGAGGGCGGAGGCGTCTGTCGCGAGACGGGAAGGCGTGTTCGAATGTCCGACAATCGTAACGCCATGCTTTTCAACGACTTTTCCGCTTTGCGAGAGTTCGCAGTTTCCACCCGCTTCCACGGCCAGATCGACAATCACGGACCCGGGTTTCATGGATTTCACCATTTTTTCCGAGATAAGTTTAGGCGCAGGGCGTCCGGGGATCAGGGCGGTCGTAATTACAATGTCCTGTCTGGCGATGGTTTCTTCAATCAGGGCCGCCTGTTTTTTCTGGTAAGCTTTTGACATTTCCCTGGCGTAGCCGCCGGATGTTTCCGCTTCCTTAAACTCATCGTCCTCGACAGCCACAAAAGTGCCGCCCAGAGATTGCACCTGCTCTTTGGCGGCCGGGCGGACATCCGTGGCGCAGACGATCGCGCCCAGCCTTTTGGCTGTTGCAATTGCCTGCAATCCCGCAACGCCGGCGCCCATCACCATCACTTTTGCCGGCGCAATCGTGCCGGCAGCGGTCATCATCATCGGAAAGGAGCGGGCGTAATGCTCCGCAGCGTCCAGAACGGATTTATAGCCCGCCAGATTGGACTGGGAGGACAGGACATCCATTGCCTGCGCGCGCGTGATGCGCGGCACGAGTTCCATCGCAAAAGCGGTTATGCCGCTTTCGGCACAGTTTTTAATCAGCGCTTCGTTTTGATAGGGGTTTAACATGCCCACCAGAAGCGTGTTTTTACGTAAGGATTTGAAATCCTCGCCGGCTTGCGGACGGACACGAAGGACGATATCGGCGTCTTTGAGGGCTTCCGTTGCCGTTTTGACAATCGTTGCGCCCGCCTCTTTATAGGCCTTGTCGGAAAAGGCAGCCCCTTTTCCGGCGTTGCTTTCAAGACAGACGCTTGCGCCAAGGGCGGCAAGCTTTTTGACTGTTTCCGGTGAGGCGGCCACGCGCTTTTCATCCGGCGAAGTTTCTTTTGGTACGGCAATCTTGAGAGTCACAGGGAAACCCTTTCACTTTCTATTTGATACGTTATTTAACGCAGGAAGAACGAAAGAGACAATGCCTGAAAGCATATAATTTGTGAAGTTTTTCCCAAAAATACATAATCGTGCGTTATTTTGGGTCAGAGTCTTGCTTAAAGTCCAATAAACCTTTAAATTCAATAAGGCTGAAGTTCTGGCCTCGATTCTGGGGATTTCTTGATGTGTTATAGATTTTTATTGCTGGCGGTTGCTGGAGCGTCCCTGAGTCTGTCCTCGGGTGCGCATGCGGAGACTTTGCGCGAAGCGGTTCAGACGGCTTTAAACAATCATCCGAGCGTAGAAGCGGCCAAGGCAAGCCATCTTTCCTCTATGGAGGAACGCCGGGAAAAGAAATCGGATTTCTTTCCTGTTTTGAATGCGAACGCTTCGGGCGGACGAATGTACGGCGATAACAGTACAAGCCGCGGTTTGACCGTAAGCAGGGGGGCGGCCTATTCATGGATTTGGGAAGGAAACGCTTCCGTGACCCAGCCTATTTTCAGCGGTTTTGAAACGGTAAACCGCGTGGATGCCGCAAGCGCGCGAATTTTTGCCGCAGACTATAATGTTTCCAGTGTAGAAGAAAGCCTCGCATTACGCGCCGTTCAGGCCTACATCAATGTTTTGCAATCGCGCGATACGCTGGAAAAAACGAGGGATTATAAAGACAAGCTCCAGGATTATCTGGGACGGGTCGAAATGATGGTGGATGCTGGCGCTGCCGACGAGGTCGAGGCGGCGCAGGCGCGCAATATCAATTTGTTGCTCGCCAATAGTTTGAGCGAGGCGACCGGGCAGCTTGAATCGGCTTATGCGGCCTATGTGGAAGTTGTCGGGAAGATGCCGGACGGGGCGCTCAAAAAGCCTTCCGTGCATGAGGAGATGATTTTCCCTTCTGTGGAAGAAGCTCTCTCTTACACCAAGGCGCATCATCCGAGCATTATGGCTGCGCGCAAGGAATCCGAGGCTGCGGGATATGACGTGACGGCAGAAAAAGGAACCCTTTATCCCGATTTGAACGGGGAGTTGTCTTATCTGAAAAAAGATCAGCTCGAAGAAATCGGCGGCGAGATCGAAGACCGGCGGGCGCTTTTGCGCGCAAGCTGGAGTTTTTCAACAGGCGGCGCGGAACTGGCCCGGATTCGCCGCGCCAAGGCCGATTATGCGGAAAAACAGGCACGTTCTCAGGAAGTTGTGCGCCAGATTGAACAGGAGGTTCGCCTGGCTTATGCGCAGCTTGAAACGGCCCGCAAGCAAAGCGATCTGGCGCAGGAAAGGGAGGCGGTTACCGCCGAACTTTTCGAAGCTTATGAGAGCCAGTTCGAAGGCGCACGCATTCGGCTTTTGCAGCTCATGCAAGCGGATAACCAGCTCTTTGGCGCGCAGATTGAAAAAATGAATGCGGAATACCGTACTCTTTTGTCCGAATATATGACGTTGGCCTCTACCGGCCGGTTGCAACAGTCTTTAGAACTTGCGGAGTCGGACGTGCCTGCGGCAGCGGCACCTGTGGCAGAGGAGGGGGGAGAAGGAGAAGAAGCGTTGGAAGAATCTGTGCCTCTTGTAAAGGCAGACGAAACCCTGCTTTATAAATCCTCTCTGAAGGGGGTTTCTGTATCGCATGAGCAAAATTGACGCCTCCTCTATAGACCCTTTGCTGGAGTGCCTTGTTTTCCTGACGAGCCATTTTGGACGTGCAAAATCGGCTCCTGCTTTAACCGCAGGGCTCGCTTACGGCGAAAAAAATATGGGGCCGGAGCTTTTTTGCGAAGCGGCAGAAAAAATCAATCTTAACGTGCGGGTTGTTAAGCGTAAAAAACCCGTCAAAATCCCCGCGCCGGTTTTGCCGTCCGTGCTTATTCTCGAAAAGGACCAGGCCTGTGTGCTCTTGGGGGTGAGCAAAGACCGGAAAAAGGCGCATATCTGGTCGCCTGAAACGCGCGCTTTGCGGGATGTTTCTATGGCGGATCTGGAAAAGTCCTATAGCGGGTATGCCATTTTCGTGCATCCAAAGCCTGAATTCTCGGACCCCGACGCGCCCCATCTGGAGGATAGCGACCGTCACTGGTTCTGGGGGCCGATAAGCGAGGCGAAATCAATTTATATGCGCGTGGCGCTGGCGGCGGTTCTTATCAACCTGTTCGGTCTTACCAGCCCGCTTTTTATTATGAATGTGTATGACCGCGTGATCCCGAATAATGCGATTGAAACGGGATGGGTTCTGGCGCTGGGGGCGCTTACGGTTTTCCTGTTTGATTTTATTATGCGCAGTTTGCGCGGCTATTTCATTGATCTGGCGGGGCGGCGGGTCGATGTGATTGCGGCCCGGCGGATTTACGATCATCTGCTGAATATGAAGCTGGCGGATCGTCCTGCCTCGAGCGGATCTTTTGCGAATATGCTCAGGGACTTCGATTCCGTGCGCGATTTTTACACCTCGGCCACTTTGACGGCTGTTGTCGATTTGCCTTTTACCTTTTTCTTCCTTTTTGTGATCTGGCTGATCGGCGGGCCGGTTGCGCTTCTTCTCTTCGCTTTGATCGTCATTGTTTTTGTTACGGGACTTGCGCTTCAGTTTCCCCTGAAAGCGCTGGTGCGTAAATCCACAAAATCATCGGAAGCCAAGCACGGGCTTCTGGTGGAAAGCATTTACGGGCTGGAAACCATTAAGGCCACCGGAGCGGACGGACGTCTGCGGGCGCGCTATGGGGGCTATGTGGCGGAGAATGCAGGCTATGCCCAGGGCTCGCGTTTTGTGTCGGGAATGGGCGTCAACGCCGCAACGTTCCTGCAACAGATTGCCTCTATCCTGATCGTTTTAATCGGTATGTATCTGGTAAAAGATCATGTGCTTACGGTTGGAGGGCTGATTGCGTGCGTGCTTTTGGGAGGACGGGCCATTACGCCGATCGGGCAGGTTGCCAATTTGATGAGCCGGTACCATACCGCCAAGGGCGCGCTGAAAACGCTTAACGGCATTATGGGCAAGCCCGTAGATCGTCCACCGCATAAACACTTTCTTCACCGCCCGGATCTCAAGGGCCAGATTTCTTTTCAAAAAGTTTCTTTCGCCTATCCGGGGACAAAAGGAAAGGCGCTGGATGAGGTAAGCTTTTCCATTCAGGCCGGAGAAAAGGTCGGAGTCATCGGGCGCATCGGATCGGGCAAGAGCACGATTGCCCGCCTGATGATGGGGCTTTACGATCCTGCCGGCGGCACGATTTTGTTTGATGAAACGGACTATCAGCAGATCGATCCGGCAGATTTGCGCCGGAACATTGCCTATATCGCGCAGGATGTTGTCCTGTTCAGCGGCTCCATTCGCGACAATATCACCGCGAGCGCGCCGCATGCCTCCGAAGCCGAAATTCTGGAAGTGGCGAAGGCCGCGGGCGTGCACGATTTTATCTCCCGCCACCCGATGGGGTATGACGCGCCGGTGGGGGAACGCGGGGAAGGGCTTTCCGGTGGTCAGCGGCAATGTGTCGCGCTGGCGCGCGCGATGCTTTTAAAGCCGAATATCTATATCTGCGACGAGCCGACAAACGCCATGGATATGCAGGCCGAGGCCGTTTTTACGCGGCATATCCAGGAACAGACAAAAGACAAAACGCTGGTGCTGATTACGCACAGGCATCATCTTTTGACGCTTGTGGAGCGGCTCATTTTAATAGATCAGGGCAAGGTCGTGGCCGACGGCCCGCGGGATAAGGTAATTGAGGTTCTGAGCAAGGGCGGTATTGAGGTTCCGAAGGAATAGAAGCGGCATGACAGACGAAACAGACTTTATGGACGAACTGGAGGCGGCGACGCGGCTGAAGCCGTCGGACAGCTCTCATTTTATGCTGCTTGCCGTGGCTTCGTTGGTGGGTGCTTTTATCGTCTGGGCCGGCTTTTCAGAAATCGAAGAACGCATTCGCGGCGGCGGGCAGGTGGTGCCGACAAGTGAAATTCAGGTGGTACAATCTCTGGAAGGCGGCATTTTGAGCGAGCTTCTTGTCAGTGAAGGGGCCGTTGTCGAAAAAGATCAGGTTTTGCTGCGGATCAGCGATGTGGCGTCCGCTTCGGAAGAGCGCGGGGTGGAGGCGCGGTCGGTCGCGCTCAAGGCCAAGCGCGCGCGGCTGAAGGCAGAGGCGGATGGAAGCGAGTTTTCTTTATCCGAAGACATTCGTAAAAAAGCACCCAAGATTGCGGAGAATGAAGAGGCTCTTTATCACTCCCGCCAGCAGGAACTCGACAATGCACAATCTATTTTGGAAGACAAGATTTCCCGTGCGAGCGCGGGGCTTGCGGAAGTGCGCGCTAAAATTGCGCGTTTGGCGGACAGTCGGACCCTCCTTCAAAAAGAGCTGACGATTACCCGTGAAATGGTCAAGAAAAGAGCCGTGCCGCAGCTTGAGGAAATCAGGCTGACACGGGAGCTGAACGATATCTCCGGCCAGATACGGGAGGCCAGTCAAAAACGCAGCGGGCTGGAGGCTGAACTCAGGGCCGCCAGGAAAGAGCGCGAAGACCAAAGGGCCAAGTTTCATACGCAGGCTTTGGGCGAACTGAACGAAGTTGAAACGAGCATTAAACAACTGGATGAAAACCTGACCACGATTGGGGACCGGGTTTTTCGATCCGAAATTCGTTCTCCGGTGAACGGGGTGGTAAACAAAATTACGCTCAAAACGATTGGAGGTGTCGTCGAACCGGCCATGCAGCTTGTGGAGATCGTTCCATTGGACGATGAATTGAAGATCATGGCGCGCGTGCCGCCGCATGAAATTGCTTTCCTGCATCCGGGGCAGGATGTCAACGTTAAGATCACCGCTTACGATCCGCAGCGTTACGGGTCCTTAAAGGGAAATCTGGTGCGGATCGGCGCGAACAGCGTCACGGACCGTGAGGGAAACGTCTTTTTTGAAATTGAAGTGCGAACGGATAAAAACTATCTGGGCACAGAGAGAAAACCGCTTCCTATTACGCCGGGGATGGTTGCGGAAACAGAAGTCATTACGGGCAAACGCACGATTTTGGAATATTTGTTGAAACCTATCTTGCGTGCACGCGATCGCGCTTTGACGGAGAGATGATAAAATTTCTCACGAATAAATGGATACATATTCTTATCCTTTTCGGGCTTTTGGGTGCCGGCGTTTATTTCAGCGGTTCCTCTCACGAACTGCGCAAGCGTCTCCAGTACGCAACGTTCGACAGTTTTAACCGGCTGCACCCGCGCCCGCCTTCCGGTGACGTGGTCATTATAGATCTGGATGAAGAATCCCTGAAGGTCATGGGGCAATGGCCGTGGCCGCGCAGCGTGATAGCGGACATGGTCGGCACGCTTAAAGAACTGGGCGCAAAAGTCATTGCTTTCGATATTGTTTTTGCCGAGAAGGACCGCACCTCTCCTGCGCTTGTAGCGGCAACGCTCCCCGAGGAAGGGTATGACGATATTCGCCAGCGGCTGAAAGAGCTGCCGGACAACGATGAGATTTTTGCACAGGCTATCCGGGAAGCCGGAAACGTTGTAACCGGTTTTACACGCGCCCGCCCCGAAGAAACGCTGCGCCGTCCGTTTCAGACAGGCAAGCCGACCTTCCTGATGAAAGATAAAACCCCTTTTTTCAGGGACGGGTTTTCAGTGCCCGGCGTGGCGACAAACCTGCCGGAATTTTCCTCTTCGGCGGCGGGAAACGGAAGCTTTATGGCGACTCCGGACGTCGACGGGATTATCCGGGAAGTTTCTTTACTTGTGCGCTACCCGCCGGAGAATACCAAAGGCATTGAACCGGAGCTTTATCCCATGCTGGGGATCGAAGCCTTGCGGGTTTATATCAATAAAAAAGCGCGTCTTGTGCTGCGCCAGCGCAAGGATAAAACGGCTCTGGATACGAATTACCTGATTAAAATCGCCGGGCTGGACGTGCCGATCGAGAGCGATTCAAAACTCTGGGTGTATTACCGCGATATTGCGCAGGAAGAATATATTTCCGCGCAAAGGCTTTTTAATCCGGCGGAAAAAGAGCGGCTGCGCGAACGCCTGAAAGATAAAATCGTTTTCGTCGGGACAAGCGCGGAAGGGTTAAGAGATATCCGTTCCACGCCGCTGGATATTTTTGTGCCGGGCGTGGAGGTCCACGTGAATATTGTCGAGCAAATCCTGCAGGGGAAATATCTCAAACGTCCTGATATTATCGTTGGCGTGGAAGCTCTCATTATCGGTCTGGCCGGATTTTTGATTATTGTTCTGGCGCCTTTTATCAATGTGATATGGCTCGCGCTGTTTACGGCGATCTTGATGGGCGGGATGTTTCTGGGTTCGTGGGAAGCCTATACGCGCATGGGGATTTTGCTGGACCCCGTTTATCCGAGCGCGGCGCTGTCCGTTTTGTTTCTGGTGTCTTCCCTGCTCAGCTACATTCGCAGCGAATCCGAGCGGCGGCAGGTTCGCCAGGCCTTCGGCCTTTATATTTCGCCAAGCTTTATGGAGGAGTTGACGAAAAACCCGGACAAACTGAAACTGGGCGGAGAGGTTCGGGACCTTACGGTGATGTTCACCGATATCCGGCGGTTTACAAGCATATCGGAAAATCTGACGCCGGAAGAGCTGATCCACCTGATGAACGATTTCCTGACGCCTATGTCCGACACGGTCATGGAAAATCGCGGCACGATCGATAAATATATGGGCGATGCCATGATGGCCTTCTGGAACGCGCCGCTGGATGACAAAGACCACGCGCGCCATGCCTGCATAAGCGCGCTGAAAATGAAGGAGGCGCTGGGGCCGATCAACCGGAAGCTTGAAGCGCGGGCCGAAGAAGAGGGGCGGGAGGCGCTTCTTTTGAGCGCGGGGATCGGGATTAACACAGGGCCCTGCAGCGTCGGGAATATGGGGTCCAGACAGCGCTTCGCCTATTCGGCGCTGGGGGATGCCGTCAATCTGGCCTCCCGTCTGGAAGGGCAGACAAAAACATATGGCGTGGATATTCTGGTGGGGGAAGACACGCGCAACGTCGTTCAGGAAATGGCTTTCATCGAACTGGACCTTTTAAAGGTGAAGGGGCGGGAAAACGCCCTGAAGGTTTTTACGCTTCTCGGGGATGAATCCTTTGCCGGGGAAGACGGTTTCAGGCGATGGGAAACCCTTCACAACGGCATGCTTGCGGCTTACCGCGCAGGGGATTTCGATTGCGCCGCGCAGGACTTAAAGGAGGCGCGCGCAGCGGCAGACGGACAGCTTTCTTTCTATTACGATCTGTATATGGAACGTATTGTAGACCTTGTAAAAAACCCGCCCCAGGCGCCCTGGGACGGGGTTTTTGAAGCCAAGAGCAAGTGATTAAACGACGTACTGGAATGTTAAGGGGTTGGTATTATCAATGAGAAGCTGGTAGCCCCCAACAGTGAACGTATCATAGCCTCCTCCTGATCCGATGGAGACAGCGCCGCCCGCCAATGTTCCAAGCGCCGTAGCAATATCTGCAGCATCATCGTTTGCATAAGGATCACCCAGTATACCATCATCAATGACAAGATCGGAGAAATCATTACTGAAATCAATCTTTAGCTCTCCCGTATCGCTGGATTTGAGCATATTGAAAATATTTTCAACCGTCAGCGTGAGGGTGGGGCCGGGGCCCAACGCTGATCCTTGCAGGTAAATTTCTTCAATGCCGGAGATTCTTTCATAGTCGATATTGCTGAAATCAAGAGAGCTGTCAATCCTAAGCGTATCGTAACCCAGCCCGCCGTCAATATCCTGAAAGAGGGTGTTGCTGAGGAATATTTCATTGTCCCCATGGCCGCCGCGGAAGCTCAGGCCGGCAAATCCGTTATCGCTGAAATTGTCGCTGCCGCTCATGTCAACCAGATGCTGGCTGTTTGCGCTGGCGGAAACGTTTCCTGCACCGCCGTTTGCATCCAGCCCATATCCGTCCCTGACATAGTTCGTGTTTCCGACCTCACGGCCGTTTACAACGATAACCTGACCGTCTCCGAGCGTATCACTATTGATATCATAGCTGGAGATTCCGATAGCCATGTCGTCAAATCCGTCTCCGTTGGCGTCGCCGACAGAAGAAATGGAAATATCGGAGCCTGCGGCAATTCCTTCATAGCTCATTTTGAACGCCTTTGACGGATCGTTCAACTCGGCCAGAGTCATGTTGATCGGGGTATCGTCCCCAAAAACGACGTATATGTCAGCCCTCGATCCGTTTTCCACCGCGATGGCAAAATCGTCATACCCGTCCGCGTTGAAATCGCCGACACCGCCGCCACCCATGATCCTGTGGGCGTCTGTGGAGATTTCGTAGCCTGTTCCGCCTGCGTAGAGCCGGGCTGTGTCCGTGCTTTCCGTTCCGATGATCAGGTCGCTTTTTCCATCGCCGTCAAAATCACCGATGGCGGAGAGGCCGGATCCGAACTGGTCTCCCACATTTGTGCCAAAAAGGTCTGTTATTGTCGATCCGTCGCTCTTGTAAATGCTCACTTTGCCTGTAAGGCTGTTGTGGCCGCTGGCGCCAACGGCATAGTCGGATTTCCCATCGCTGTCAAAATCACCCAGCCCGATCACGGATTCGCCAAAACGGTCCCCGGCAGCGGCGCCGTTAACGCGTGTTCCGGTAAAGCCGGTGGATACGTCTTCCGTGCCTATTATGGTTCCCATGTGGCCTGTCAGAATAAAGGCGGAGCCGGTATTCGTCGCTGTTCCCGGTGCGCCGATAATCACATCGGCATAGCCGTCATTGTCTATGTCCCCGATAGCGGAAACGGAATGGCCGGCCAAGTCGGCAGGGTTTAAGCCGCCGAGTGCAATGGAATTGACGGGGTTATCCCCACTCACAATAAAGGCATTTCCTGTCGCGTTGTTTTGGCCTTGTCCGACCAGGTAGTCGTTTACGCCGTCCCCGTTGAAATCGCCGATACCGGAGATGGCCGCATGGTCAAATCCCGTGCCCGTGCTGGGGTTTGCAAAAATCGCCAGCTCTCCCTGATCGGCATCAACGTCCGCAAAGGAAACAATGTTCGTATCGTTCAGCGTAGAAACCAAGCCGCTCAGGTTTCCGGATGAATTCCCGTACATAATGTAGCTATGATTTTCTCCAGCGGCGGTTGAGTTGTTCGTAAACATGAAATCCGCATAGCCGTCATTATTTGCGTCCCCGACGGCGCTGATGGAATGGCCTATCTGGTTGTTAATATTATCCACGATGTGGCTGACACCCGGACTGCCCGCTCCATTGGTCAGGTCCAAACCGGGTGTGCCGGTGCTGCTGCTACTGCTGCCACTGCTGCCGCCGCCGTTATTAATAACACTGGGTGGCGGTGGTGGCGGTGGAAGTCCCTCGCCGTGAGGGGGGCCCATGTGCGTTCCCGGCAGCGGCCCATGATTTTTGCCGCCCTCTCTGGCAGGGTCGCCATGTCGCATGTCGGCCATCGGCGCGGGCTCTTTTGCTCCCTGAACGTCCTGATGGAAAACCGGATCCTTCATCATGATCTCTTCGGCCTGCGGATCTTCGAACGTATCCTGACCGTTGTCTTCGGTCTGCGCCTCCGTGTCTGCGTCTGCCTGTGCTTCCGCATCTGCTTCCGCGTTTGCGGCTTCTTCATTATGCCCCTGCTCTTTTGCCGTATCCTGAATGGCGTTGTAGAAGGTCGGCGCGACATCGCTCAGCGATCCAAATCTTCCGCCGATATCCTGTGCTTTCAGAACACCGAGATCCTCAATCGCATTGTTGAAGCCGTTCAATTTAACAGTCTCAAACTGGACGGAAAGCGTGTGTTCACCGCTGCCATTTTTGACAACGATTGCGCCTTCGATAACGGTAATTTCGCTTTCGCCGCCGGCGTTGATGTGGCCGGCAATAATCGTCCCCCGAATACCGATAGACCCGACGGGGGTGTCAATCTGAACGTCATCGGGATCGTCGCGCCCGATCAATCCGCTGGTAAAGACGAAAACACCGCGCAGGACGGAAAGGTTGGTCGCGCCGCTTTCCGTCGAGGAGTCAAACTTGTATTCATCCACGGCCATGCGGGCGTTTTCGCTGATCGCCATGCTGGTTTCGTCTATAAAGACAATGTTGACGGCGCCTTCGCCGCTGGTTTCGATAATATCTCCCTGATAAACCGGCGTGCCGATCGTAACAGGGTCGCTTGTTCCGTCTGCGTGTGTGACGGTCGCCTCGCCTTTAACTTCTTCAATGGCTCCAACCGGGCTTTCATCCGTCGCGGAGGAATTGGCTGCGAATTGTGCGGGGGAGCGAACAAAAGAATCAACAAGCTGGGGGGTCAAAACGCCGCCATCGGGGGATTCGATGGCAGGCGCGGGATCTGCCAGAAAGTAGCCTTCAACCACAACGGTGGCACCGTCAGGGCTTTCTAAAACCAGATCATTTCCGTCACGGGACATATCCGCATTCGAAATAAAGCCGTTTCCGGGGACCTCAACGAGGCTTTGCCCTTCGGCTGAAATGACTTCAACAGGGCCCTCTTGTTGGCTGTTTTCTGATTGCGGCAAATCGCCGTGCGGTGTGTGTGCCATGATATTTCCCCCATCTCCCCTTAAATTCTATCCCTTTAATTCCCTGATTTAACAGGGGGCTGCAGGCGTAATTGTACACCCATCCTTCCTATTTTACGGACTAATATTTAAAAGGAGCTAAAATTTACATAAAATTTTATGTAGTTTGCGACCCGGCTTTCAGTTGCCGAGGTCTTTGGGCGTCCAGTTCGTCACAAGCTTTGTGACATCGGCTTCAGCCAGTGGTTTGGCGAAATAATATCCCTGTGCGCTTTCGCAACCCATTTCGGAAACAAGAGCGGCTTCCTCTATTGTCTCGACGCCCTCGGCGATCGTGCGCATATTCATGTTGTGTCCAAGGGAAACGATTGATTTCACGAGTTCTTTGGCTGTTTCGTCCTTATGCATATTTCGGACAAAGGACTGGTCGATTTTCAGCGTATCAATCGGATAATAGTGGAGATAACTTAAAGAGGAATATCCGGTTCCAAAATCGTCAATCGAAATGCCAAGGCCCGCTTTCCGGCACATGTTAAGGGTTTCTTTTGCGTTGTCCGGCTGGCTCATCAAAAGGCGCTCGGTGATTTCGAGATGGACTTTATCGGGCCGGACATCTGTAGAACTCAGGATATTGTAGAGTTGTTCAATGAAATTTTTTTCAGCAAAATCTGTGCTGGAAAAATTGACGCTCATAAAAAACCTGTTGTCGTACCCGGCCTGTCCGCCAATACGTTTGAGCGCGTTGCAGGACTCCCGCAAGGCCCAGCGGCTGGCTTCTACAATAAGCCCGCTATCTTCCGCAACGGGAATGAACACGCCCGGGGAAATCGGTCCTTTTTCGGGATGCATCCAGCGCATCAGGGCCTCAAACCCTTCGACTTCACCGGTTTTAAGGTCGATAATGGGCTGGTAGTGCAGGGATAGCTGCCCTGTTTCCAGCGCCGTTTTAAATTCGTTCGCAATCTTGATCGTTTCCACGGCATTTGTTTGCTCGACATGTTCGCGTTCGAGATCTTCAGGGGTCGGGAAGGTTCCCGGTTCCCGGAAAATAGCGGCGCGGGTCAGCATGTCGCGGTAACGGGTGAGAATAATCTGGGCGATCATGCGGATGACGGGATCCGAATTTTTCAGCCGGCGGTTAAAATCCTCGCGGCTGATTTCAAGGAGTGTACAATCTTCAACAGCCTTGACGGTCGCAACCCTCGGCTCGTCATCAACGATGGCCATTTCTCCGATAACGGCCCCTTTCCCGCGCGTGGCCACGCGCTGGACAAGCCCGTTCGCTTTTTCAATCAGAATTTCAACCTGGCCCTCTTCTATGATATAGGCGCATTCACCACGCTCGCCTTGAGACATGATAACCTCGCCTGCCTGAAAAACCTTTTGGGATTGTTGTTCCATTTTTAAAGAGAAGCCTGGATGTTATGTTTCACTCCATCCTACTATGCGCGAGAATGGTTAGCGTATGGTTAATGATGAAAGGGTTTAAGGCGAAAATCAATAGACTTGGAATTTTTATGATTCAAAGGCATAATGACTCCTGATTACAGTTACGGAAGTTTCTTTTAATGAGCCCTTTCCTTCTCCTTTTTTTATATGTTGCCTTCAGGCTCAAGCAGCTTACATGCGATTTTCTGCTGCAAACCGACTGGATGGCGCTGAACAAGGGAAAGCCCGGAAAAGAGGGCTACAGGGCGCTGTTTTCTCACACCGTTATCCATGCGATTGGCACCACGCTGATTGTGCTGGCTTTTGCGCCCACGCTCTGGTGGCTGGGGGCGCTGGACTTCCTGATACACAGCATCATTGACAGAACGAAAGGCGTTTTAACTTATGAAAAAGGATGGAAGCCTGCCAATACCATGTTCTGGTGGGCGTTCGGTCTGGATCAGGAAGCCCATAATTTAACGCATCTTGCCTTTGTGCTCCTTATTCTCATGGATAAGGGGGGGATCGTTCTTTAAAACCTTTGCTTGACAAAGGATGCGGCTCCCCTGTACTGTCCCGCATTATTCGAGACTATAGCGGATGTGGACGAGATTATGAAAGTTGCCAACTCATTGAAAACATTAAAAAAACGTGATCGTAACTGTCGCGTTATTCGCCGTCGCGGACGGGTTTATGTGATTAACAAAGTCAATAAACGCTTCAAAGCGCGTCAGGGATAAGTTTTATAACGCCGGATAAGGGGCCCGCCGGGTTTGTGTGGCGGGCTTTTTTGTGCCTTGTCTTATAAAGACAATCTCTTGGTGCAAGGGGCTTTTAACTCTGCTATAGATCAGCAGTTCGATAAATTAGGAAACAACAAACGATAAAGGATTGCCTAACCTATGTTTTCCAAGCTCTTCGGCTTTATGTCTGCCGATATGGCCATTGACCTGGGGACAGCGAATACGCTTGTCTACGTGCGCGATCAGGGCATTGTCCTGAACGAGCCTTCCGTGGTTGCCATTTCCATGCATGCCGGGAAAAAGCAGGTTCTTGCCGTAGGAAACGAAGCCAAGCAGATGCTGGGCCGGACGCCGGGAAATATTGTGGCCACGCGGCCTTTGCGCGACGGGGTGATTGCGGATTTTGACGTTACGGAAGCGATGATTAAGCATTTCATCCGCAAGGTGCATAACAGGCGCTCTTTTGTGTCTCCTAAAATGGTGATTTGCGTGCCTTCCGGCTCAACGGCCGTGGAGCGGCGGGCCATTCAGGAATCTGCAGAAAGCGCGGGGGCCAGCGAGGTTTATCTGATTGAAGAACCGATGGCGGCAGCCATTGGCGCAGGACTCCCCGTGACGGAGCCGACGGGTTCCATGGTTGTGGATATCGGCGGGGGCACGACGGAAGTGGCGGTGATTTCCCTGGGCGGGATCGTTTATGCCAAATCCGCCCGGGTCGGGGGCGATAAAATGGACGAGGCGATTATCGCCTATATCAGACGCGTTCATAATCTTTTGATCGGGGAGAGTACGGCCGAGCGCATTAAAAAAGAGGTCGGGTCGGCTTGCCCTCCGGCAGACGGGGAGGGCCGCGAAATGGAGATCAAGGGACGCGATCTGATGAACGGCGTTCCGAAGGAAATCGTTATTACGGAGCGCCAGATCGCCGAGGCTTTGGCCGAGCCTGTCGGACAGATCATCGAAGCCGTGAAGGTCGCGCTGGAACATACGGCGCCTGAACTGGCCGCCGATATTGTCGAAAAAGGCATTGTGCTCACAGGCGGCGGGGCGCTTTTGACGAATCTGGATTATGTCCTGCGCCATGCAACGGGGCTGGCCGTGACCATCGGAGATGATCCGCTTTCTTGTGTGGCGCTGGGAACCGGGCATGCGATGGAAGAAATGAGAACGCTCAAAACCGTCCTGATCGGTTCTTATTAGGTCACAAGAACCCGCTTTACTTCATAACGCTGTGTTTTCCTGTTTATTCTTTATAGCGCTTCCATTGCGGGACGTGTCGTTTTCCGTTAAATTGTTCATGTGAAACGTAGAACAAAATCAAAGGTTTTTGCCCGTCTGGTTCCTTATGGCTTTTTCTGGCTAAGGAGCGGTTCTCTCTTTTTTCTGTTGCTTGCAACTTTCCTGCTGGCCGTTTCCTTTGTGCGTCCCGGTACTTTTTCCGGGGCGCGGGTAGGGGCTGTCGATCTCCTTTCTCCTCTTTTAACGGCCCTGAGCCAGCCTTTCATCAATGCTGCCGATTTTGTGGGGAATGTTTCGGGAATGGCGGAATTGCGGGCTGAAAATGCCCGGCTTGAAGCCGAGAATGCCCGTCTTAAAGAGTGGTATCAGACAGCGTTGGTTTTGCAGGCGGAAAACCAGTCTTTGCAGGCTCTCCTTAATTTGCAAGTGGAGGCGCATCATAATTTTGTTTCCGCCAGGGTGATTTCCGATTCCGGCAGGGCGTATGTCAAAACGGTTTTGATTGCCGCAGGGCGTGAGGCCGGAGTTGAAAAAGGCGGAGCCGTATTGTCCGGAGAGGGGCTTTTGGGCCGGATTATTGAAACCGGAGAAAAGGCGTCCCGTGTTTTGCTGTTATCCGATTTTAACTCCCGCGTGCCTGTCCTGATGGAGGGGACGCGGCAAAGGGCGATATTAACCGGCACAAACCGCCGTTTTCCGACGCTTACGCATTTGCCGCCGGATATGCCGATGCGTGAAGGGATCAGGATTGTCACATCCGGTCATGGCGGCCTTTTCCCGCCGGGCCTTCCTGTCGGGGAAGTGAGTATCGGAGAGGACGGCTTGCCTTATGTACGCCCCTTTGCGGATATGGACCGTGTCACCTATGTTCGTGTTCTGGATGCGCCTCTGGATCCCAATCTTCGCCGCGGGCGCATCGGCCCCGAAGATTAGGCCGATGTTTTTGACTGTTTATGTTTGATTTTTTTTCTTTTGAACGTCTGGATTTTTTGTGGCGGCTGGCTTTGGCGCATGTCCTGACCTTTTGTCTTGTTTTTCTAAATTTTGTCAGTTTTCCTTTTCCTTATATGGGAGAGGTGCGCCCCCTTTTCTTTCTGATGGCCGTTTTTTACTGGGCCGTTTACAGGCCGACGCTCATGCCCTCGGCGTTTGTTTTTGTGATCGGGCTGGCTATGGATATTTTGTCCGGATTCCCCCTTGGGCTGAATGCATTTCTCTTTGTCGCGGCGCAATGGCTTGTCCGCTCCCAGCGGCTTTTCCTGATGGGGCAGTCTTTCCTGATGCTATGGGCCGGTTTTATGGTGACGGCCTTTCTGGTCGTTTTCGTCCAATGGAGCTTTTTTTCCATTGTAAGCCGTTCCCTTTCTTCCCTATGGCCGGCCTTGATGGAAGCGGGCGTCAGTATTTTAATTTTCCCGCTTATGAGCCTGCTCTTTATTTCTGTTCACAGGCTTTTGCCGCATCTTCACAAGTCTCTGGCCTAGCGAAGGAAGCCGCATTATTCTGGCCGCTATGGATAAAGGGGACGATCGTGCAAAAACATTTACCCGCCGGGCTTTTATAATAGGCGCGGCGCAGGGGCTTTTTCTGTCCGTATTGGGGGGACGGCTGGCATGGCTTCAGGTCGTGCAGGGGGGACATTACAAGATTTTGTCTGAAAACAACCGTATCAATGTCAAAATGATTGCGCCTTCCAGAGGGCAGATTGTAGACCGGTTTGGCGTACCGCTGGCCGTCAATAACCAGAATTTCAGGGTTTTGATTGTCCCCGAGCAAATAGACGATATTTCCAAAGTGCTTCAAAAGTTAAGCGCGGTGATAGATCTGGATGAAAAATCGATCCAAAAAGTTTTATCCCAAGCAAAAAAGTCTGCCGGTTTCGTTCCTTTGGAGGTGAGGGACGACCTAAGTTGGGAAGATGTTGCGAAGATAGAAGTTAATCTTGTCGATCTGCCCGGTATCAGCACCGAGGCCGGTGAAATTCGAAACTATCCTTTCAAGGAGGCAACGGCTCATATCGTCGGATATGTCGGCGCGGTCAATAAAGCCGAACTTACAGGAGATCCCGTTTTCACCCTGCCGGGATTTCGAATCGGGAAAACCGGTATCGAAAAGGCTTACGACACAAGACTCCGCGGGACATCGGGGACTTCGGAAATGGAAGTGAATGTCATTGGCCGCGAAGTGCGTGAATTGAAGAATAATGAGGAAAAACAAGGAGAGCGGATTTCGCTGTCCATTGACGCGGAGCTTCAACGCTATACGCAGCAACGCCTGTCTGAAACGCGCAGCAGCAGCGCCGTCATTATGGATGCCCATAGCGGCGCGCTTTATGCATCCTGTTCTCACCCCGGTTTCGATCCTAATTTGTTTACACGGGGGATCAGCGCTGAAAACTGGGAAGAACTTCTGGCGGAGAGTACCCATCCTCTGACAAATAAAGCGATTGCAGGACAGTATCCTCCGGGGTCCACTTTTAAAATGGTCACAGCGCTGGCGGCTTTGGAGGCAGGTGTTATCCATGCCGGGACCCGTGTTTTTTGCCCGGGACATTATGAATACGGGAAGGACCGTTTTCATTGCTGGAAAAGGACGGGGCATGGGTCTGTCGATTTGGTGGGAGCCCTTATGCAATCCTGCGATACGTTTTTTTATAAACTGTCAACGGATCTGGGGATTGAAAAAATTGCCGAAATGGCGCACCGGCTCGGGCTGGGACAAAAGATTGATTTTGAACTTTCCGAGGAACGGCCGGGCCTGATCCCTGATAAAAAATGGAAACTTGCCCGCTTTGGAGAATCCTGGCAGCCGGGTGAAACAATCGTCGCCAGTATCGGTCAGGGCTATCTGCTCTCAACACCTCTCCAGCTTGCCGTTATGACGGGACGCCTGATAAATGGCGGGCAGAGGGTCAAGCCCTGGCTTGTGACGCCTCCTTCGCAGAGTGAAGGAAAGCAGGAGAGTTTGAATATTGATCCTGCACATCTTAAGTTGATAAAGCGCGGAATGGACGGGGTTGTGAACAGGCGGGAAGGGACCGCTTATGCAGCGCGCATTACAGAGCAGGGGATGGAGATGGGCGGAAAAACCGGAACGGCGCAGGTCAAACGGATTACACGTGAAGAACGGCGCCGGGGGATCAAAAACGAGACATTGCCGTGGCACTTCCAGCATCATGCCCTTTTTGTCGGCTACGCGCCCATCGAAAACCCGCGTTATGTTTGCTCCGTTGTCGTCGAGCATGGCGGGGGCGGCAGCGCCGTTGCAGCGCCTATTGCGCGTGACCTTTTATTGAGGACGCAGATCAGAAATCCTGCTTCCGACGGAGAGGAAAACAATGGTTAGGTCTTCCGTAAAAATACATGACGACTCCTCTTTTCTTCATAAAATTTCACAGATCAGCTGGGGTTTTTTGGGGGCGATTGTCCTTCTGGCCTGTATGGGTTTTGTTGCCCTTTATTCTGCAGGAAACGGAAGTTTCGAACCCTGGGCTTCCCGCCAGATTATCCGTTTTTCGGCCGGTTTTATCGTTTTGCTTGTGGTGGCGTTCATTGATATTCGCTGGTGGTACCGGCTGGCTTATCCCGTTTACTTCGCGGGACTTTTCCTGCTCGTCATTGTGGAGGGTATGGGCCATATCGGCATGGGGGCGCAGCGCTGGATCAATCTCGGGTTTATCCAGATCCAGCCTTCCGAGTTCATGAAAATCGCCGTTGTGATGGCGCTGGCAAAATATTTTCATATGGCTTCTATAGAGGACATGCGCCATATCCGTTTTCTGGTCCCGGCGGCGCTTCTGATTCTGGCGCCTGTCGGGCTTGTCCTTTTGCAGCCCGATCTGGGAACATCCCTGATGATCGTTATGGCGGGGATTGCGATGCTGTTTCTGGCCGGTGCGCCGTTGATGTATTTTATCATAGGCGGCGTGGCCGCCGTGGCTGCTGCGCCCATCGGGTGGATGTTCATGCACGAATACCAAAAAAAGCGTGTTCTGACTTTTTTAAATCCGGAATCGGATCCGCTGGGGTCCGGGTATCACATTATGCAGTCTAAAATTGCCCTTGGGTCCGGGGGCATTGAAGGAAAAGGTTTTATGAAAGGGACGCAGAGTCACCTGAATTTCCTGCCGGAAAAACAAACGGACTTTATCTTTACCCTCTGGGCGGAGGAATGGGGCCTGCTCGGCGGCGTGTTCCTGCTGCTGGTCGTCGGGGTCATACTCGGCTACGGAATTCGCATTGCCATGCGTTGCCGCCATGCTTACGGGCGTCTTCTGGCCTTTGGCCTGACCGTTAATTTCTCGCTCTATGTGTTTATCAACACGGCGATGGTGATGGGGCTTATCCCTGTCGTCGGCGCGCCTCTTCCGCTGGTGTCTTACGGAGGAACCTCCATGCTGGCTGTGATGGTCGGATTCGGCCTTATTCAGTCCTGCAGCGTTTACCGGGACGGGAAGTTACCAAGAATGTGAAGTTACCAAGAATGTGAAGATCAGGCGGCGTCCGCGTTCGCGGCAATGCCTTTATCGGACAGGAGCTTTTGCAGCTCGCCCGTTTCATACATTTCCCGGACAATGTCACAGCCGCCGACGAATTCCCCCTTCACGTAAAGCTGCGGGATGGTCGGCCAGTCCGTGAAATCCTTAATGCCCTGCCGGAGAGTGCTGTCTTCCAGAACGTTGAAGTCTTTAAAAGGTGTGCCGAGCTGCGAGAGAATCTGGACCACGGCCGATGAAAAACCGCATTGGGGAAAAGCGGCCGTCCCTTTCATGTAGAGAACAACGTCGTTTTCGGAAATTTCCCTGCGGATACGGTCAAAAATCACATTTTCCATGAGTGGTTCCTTTTGCCCCGGTTTATAGCAATGGAACGGGGAGGGCACAACAATTATCGATGTCTAAGACGCAGAAGTCCGGATGGCGAGAGCGTGGAGTTCGTCCCCCATTTTTCCCTTCAGGGCTGCATAAACCATCTGGTGTTGTTTTACACGCGAAAGGTCCCTGAAAGCCGGGGAGGTGACATAGGCGGCGTAATGTTCCCCGTCGCCGCGCAAATCTTCTATTTTGACCTGTGCTTCCGGCACGCCATCCAGAATCATCTCTTTGATCATTTTGGCGTCCATGCCCATTTAGGCGCCCGTTTCGGACAGGATTTGCTTTTTAGCCTCTGCAAAGAGTTCTTCCAGCTTGGAGTCCAGAATATGATCGGAAATATCCAGACCTTTGGCTTCAATATCCGGTTTTACGGCCCGCTTGACATCGTCAAAGCCCGATTCTTCGAGGTTGGCGGACACAACCGTCCCGGCGTAGGCTTTGGCCTCTTCGGCGCTCATGCCCATTTTCTCCGCAAGCCAAAGCCCGAAAAGCTTGCAGCAGCGCGCCTCCGCCTTGAACAGGAGGGCTTCATCGTGGGCGAATTTACTCTCAAATGCGGATTCCCGCTCGTCCATTTTGTCCATCGGATTTTCTCTAATTATGTTTACAAATGACCCGTTTTGATTTGTAACATTTGAAAGATATGAAATCCATTGTTATATGAAGTGTACAAAAAAAACAGGTGGTTTGAATGAACAAGCGTAGACAGATTTATGAAGGCAAGGCCAAAATCATTTATGAAGGGCCGGAAGCCGGGACTTTAATCCAGTATTTCAAGGACGATGCAACAGCGTTCAACGGCAAGAAATTTGCGCAGATCGCAGGGAAAGGGGTCCTGAACAACCGGATATCTTCCCATATTATGACCAAACTGGAAGGGATGGGGATACCGACCCACTTTCTCAAAGCGCTGAACATGCGTGAGCAGCTTGTACGGGAAGTGGAGATTATTCCATTGGAAGTTGTTGTGCGGAATGTGGCGACCGGTTCCCTGACCAAGCGTCTGGGACTTAAGGAAGGGACAATATTGCCGCAGCCATTGATTGAGTTTTTCTATAAAAAAGACGAACTGGACGATCCGATGGTCAGCGAAAACCACATTGTCACGCTGGGGTGGGCCGATCCCTATGAACTGGAAGAGATCATCGGGCAGGCTTTCCGCGTGAACGATTTTTTAAGCGGCCTGTTTTCGGCCATCGGCCTGAAGCTTGTCGATTTCAAGCTCGAATTCGGCCGGCTCTGGGGCGAGAATGACGAGCTTTATATTATTTTGGCTGACGAAATTTCGCCCGATAACTGCCGTCTCTGGGATGAAAAAACAGGAGAAAAACTGGACAAGGACCGTTTTCGTCAGGATATAGGGGACCTTGTGGAAGGCTATCAGGAAATCGCAAAACGACTCGGCCTGATTCCGCAAACGGGGATTATCGAAGACGGCGCCGTGAACGAAAAAATCATGGAAGATTTGGGGATGATTGAAAACGAACTTGCGGCGGAGCGGAAACTGCGCTCGGTTAAAGCGTCTTCATCAAAACCGCGAAAAGCCTAGGGCAAGAACTGTTCTTTTAGAATGCGTTCTTCAAGGTGCTGATCCGGATCGAACAGGAGTGTGCAGCGAATCTCTCTTGACTGGTGCATGCTGACGGTCCTGATGTTTCGGAATTCTGTGGAGTCTGCGGTTACGCTGACGGGTCTTTTGTCGGGTTCCAGAATATCAAACTTTACATTGGCATGGTGTGGCAAAAGCGCGCCGCGCCAGCGGCGGGGGCGAAAGGCGCTGATCGGCGTGAGGGCCATGACATTGGCGCCCAGCGGCAAAATCGGACCGTCCGCCGACAGGTTGTAGGCCGTGCTTCCGGCCGGCGTCGAAAGCAGGATGCCATCGCAAACCAGCTTGGGAATGCGTTCGACATCATCAACCGAAATTTTTATTTTTGCCGTCTGGCGGGTCTGGCGGAGAAGGGATACTTCGTTAAAGGCCAGCGCTTCTTTTAAGTCACCTTCCTGATCGGTTGCGCACATGCGTAAAGGATGAATATCGACGCGGCTTGCGTTCGAAAGCCGCTCATGAAGGTCGTCCGGCGCGTACGGGTTCATCAAAAAACCGACCGAGCCGAAATTCATTCCGAAAACGGGTTTGCCTGTATCGTATGTTTTGTGAAGCGCCTCAAGCATCGTGCCGTCTCCTCCCAGGACAACGACCGTGTCGGATTCTTCCAGAGAGCAGCCACCATATTTTTTTTCAAGCTGTTTGCGGGCGGCCTGCGCCTCTTTTGTTTGCGCGGCGAAGAACGTGATTTTCGGCAGGGCGTTCATGCTCTTTTTTTCGCCCATTCTTCGGAGTTGCCCAGATAAAGTTCAACAGAGTTGAGGGTGGCAGGGTCAAAATAATTTTCTTTTTTGGCCACGCTTAAAACATCCCACCAGTTGGCCAGATTATGAAGGGTCAGCCCCATTTCTTCATTTTCTTTTATAACTTCCGGACGGATGCCGTAATCGAAGACAACAAAGAAATTTTCGACGATCGTTCCCGCATTGCGCAGGGCATCGACAAAAACCTGTTTGCTGGCGCCGAAATTTTGCAAGTCTTCCACCAGAAGGACGCGCGGGTGGCTCCCTTCTTCAAGATGCCCTTCAATCTGGCTCATGCGGCCATGGCCTTTGGCTTTTTTGCGCACGTAAATCATGGGCTTGTTCAGGCGTTCCGCGATAAAAGCGCCATAAGGAATGCCGGCCGTTTCGGCCCCTGCCACGATATCAATATCAAGGTCTTTTAACAGGCTGCTCCCAAAATCCATGAGACGGGAGCGCGCATCGGGGAAAGAAAGCAGGCGGCGGCAGTCAATATAGACAGGGCCGACATTTCCCGAAGCGTACCGAAAGGGTTCCTCCGCGTTAAACAGGACCGATTTTGTGTCCAGCAGGATTTTGGCAGACTCGGCGGCAATCTGTTTTTTATCCATTATCTTTCTCCGTAAGTTTTTACCACACTACATGGAGAACACAGAGGCTTCCACAAAGAAAATATTTGACATAACTATAAAATCGTGGTTTTCTGTCCATGATTGACTGTAGCGGAATGCATAAAAGGGGTAGGTCATGGGTAACGAGGGAACTGTTTACGAGGGCATTTTGGTTTCTCTTTTTATGGATAGAGCTGAAATAGACAAGCTGGAAAAAGTTACAGAAGCTTATTTGGGTTCTCCCTGTTCACCAGCGGATGTAAACGAGGCTATCAACAGTGTAATGAGAGATTTTCATTCGGACGCTACACGTATTGGTGTCAGGATTACCGCGCCAACAGATGCTAATCCCAAGATTGCCAAATTGCCTGAAATGCTTGTGAAACAATTTAATCAACAGCCGGGCGTTCAGGTAACGTTAGGCGATACGGTTCGATTTCTTGGTGTGTCTCAAGAGAGCGGTGAACTAACAGTAGATTGTATTCTGGCGAAACTGGTGCCTACTGGCTGACCCAGATCACGCGGCCGAACCAGTCTATTTCATCCGTGGAGAGCGCGCAGTCTTCGTGGGCGGGGTTCAGGGATTTAAGCTCAAACCGTTTGCTTGTTTTGCGGCGTAATTCCTTTACCATGACCTCGCCTTCAACGGTTCTCACCACAATCCTGTCGCCGCGCCGCAAGGGGGCGTTCGGGGAGATCACCAGAATATCTCCTTTGCGGTAAAGCGGGGCCATTGAATCGCCGCTGACCTCCAGCGCATAAATATGTTTGCCGCTGTTCGTATCAAATTCGGGAAAGCGCACTTCGTCCCATGCGTCTCCGGCCGGCAGGCCGTCTTCATCGAAATAACCTTTACGGCCGGCCTGTGCAAGGCCGATCACGGGAATCGCATTGAAAGGCTCCGGACCTGCTTTTTCAAGATGATCCTCGCTGTCGACGAGGGACAGAAAATCCGACATCGTGGCGCCGGTGGCGAGCAAAATACGCGAGATGCTTTCGGTCGAAGGCCATCTGGGCTTGCCGTCCGGGCTGATCCGTTTGCTCTTGTTAAAAGAGGTTGCATCAAGGCCCGATTGCTTGGCCAGACCGGAGGGGGAATAACCGAAACTGTCTGCCAGGCGGTCAATCGCGCGCCATATGTTTTCGTGGGTCAGCATCTCGTCATTTCCATTTATCTTTGCACATCGTTATTCGTCGCTCATGTACGGATTTGTACACTTCGCTTCTCATGCCTTGTGCAAAAATAAAGCGAAATGACGACCTTTTTATAGGCTTACATTCCTACGCCCGTCTGTAAATAAGAAAAAATTCCTATTTTTTTCTTGACTCTGGATTTTAACTCTAGCATAAAGGAGAACATAAAGGGAACAAATTTATCTAAAAACAGGAACCTCCAAAAATGAATCAACAGGACAAGGACACGCTTTCTTCGCAAGCGGATCAGGAAACCACCCCGTTTGAAAGCGCCGCCGAGGCGTGGTTCTGGTTTATCCAGGCACAGGCCGCCCGCAATGACGGGGCGCGGTTTACCGCCGGTATGGGGCTTGTGATACGTCCTTGCGAGCCGTCCGATATTTTGAACGTTTTAAACCGGCTTCACCGCAGCCGCAGGCTTTTGATGGACCATCTGATGGTGCTGCGTCATTACGGACGCCGCCAGATGGTTCCGGATCCGCGCCGCGTAAAGGAAGTGCGCGCCTATCATCTATGGCAGGAAGCCCTGGAACGTATCGAGCCGATTCTGGTTCGCAAGGGCATTGTGCGCGCCAAAACGCTCTGCGCCCCTCATCCCAATAAATTCTGGTCGCACGGCGCAACGGTTTATCAAGGGGGGCATTATCAGGAAAGGATGGAAATATGAGCAGTCTGTCGGAAGAGGGTGTTTCGCAAAAAGCATGGGTTGTCTTTAGCGGGCAAACAGAATTTTTATGGCTTAAATTTTTACGGCCCGGCTTTCGTCATTGCTATGTCCTTTTAAATGACGGAGAGCGCTGGAGCAGTGTGGACCCGCTTTCACATTTTACGGAGGTGGCCATTCACCACCACGTCCCGCCGGATTTCGATTTGCCTGCATGGCTTGAATCGAGGGGGCTGAAGCCTGTTTTTGCGCCTCTCCGGCGGCCCCTTAAAAAACCGGCGCCGCTTATGCTTTTTACCTGCGTGGAGGCCGTAAAACGGATTTTGGGTATTCACCGGCGCTTCATTCTGACGCCGTGGCAACTTTACAAATATTTAGAAAAAGGAGATTCATCATGGGCAGCATAAGCAAGCCACCCAAGGCCCCAAGGGCCGTACAAACTTCCGTCGTCTATGTACCGCAGGCCGTCGCGGCGCCGGAAACAACGTCCGTATCGGCGGTGGAAAACACACAGGCAGAGCCAAGCGAAGAAGAGCAGCGCACGGAATTGCGCCGCAAGAATCTTTTGCGCCGAAATCGTGGAAAACTTGGAACAATCCTGACCGGTTTTCGCGGGGTGCTTGGGCGGGTTAACGAGTCCGGTCATCAAAAAACATTGCTGGGAGAATAAAAATGGATATGGCACAAATTTCACAAATCCGGACGGAAGATCAGGATTTCAGCGCTCTGATAGAGCGGTTTCGCCGCGCAAAAACCCGCCGTGACGGATGGGAGAGCCACTGGCAGGAATGTTACGATTATGCTTTGCCCCAGCGCGGCGATTTTACGCATATTCAGCGTCCGGGGAATAGCAGAACGGATCGTCTTTACGATGGCACGGCTCTGGATGCGGTCGATCAACTGGCCGCCAGTCTGCTCGGGAATTTGACACCGCCCTGGACACAGTGGTTCGGGTTTAAACCCGGTCCCGACTTAAACGCAGAGGAAGCCGAAGCGCTTGCCCCTGTTCTGGAAGAAGCGGCAAAAACCATTCAGGCGCATTTCGACCGTTCCAATTTTAGTGTCGAGATTCATCAATGCTATCTGGATCTTGTTGTCGGCGGCACCGCGACACTCTATCTGGAAGAAGCCGCGCCGGGGGCTTTTTCAGCCTTTAAGTTCACGGCCATTCCTTTAAGCGATGTTGTGCTGGAAGAGGGGAAAAACGGTTTTCTGGACGGGTCTTTTCGTCAGCTTTCCCTGACGCTGGATCAGCTTCGCGCGCGGTATCCGGCCGCGGAACTGCCACTGGATATTTTGCGCGAGGGCGAAAAAGATCCTCAGGCGCGTTTCGATGTGCTGGAGAGTATTTTGCCGGATGAGGGCGCTTATAATTATACCGCCCTTCTTATGGAGAAAGGCAGCCCCTATCTTCTGGGAACAGGCCGCTTTTCAGGTTCCCCGGTTATTTCGTTCCGCTGGATGAAATCTCCGGGCGAGATTTACGGACGTTCGCCGGTTATGAAGACTCTGCCGGATATCAAAACGGCCAACAAGGTCGTGGAACTGATTCTTAAAAACGCATCTATTGCGGCCACCGGTATCTGGCAGGCGGACGATGACGGCGTTTTGAATCCTGCCAATATCGAACTGGTGCCGGGCGCAATTATTCCCAAGGCTGTTGGGTCTGACGGCCTCAAGCCCCTGGATATGCCGGGACGTTTCGACGTGTCGCAACTGGTGCTGGAAGATCTGCGCGCACGGATTCGCCACGCGCTATTGACCGATAAACTCGGAAATATTTCTGGCCCGAGAATGAGCGCAACGGAAGTTCTGGAACGCTCTTCCGAGATGGCCCTTCTTTTGGGGGCGACGTACGGGCGTTTGCAATCGGAGCTTCTTACGCCGCTTATCCGGCGCGCTTTTTCCATTTTGCGCCGGCGGGGCGAAATTCCGGATATTATTCTGGACGGGCGTTACGTCGAGCTTGACTATCGTGCGCCGCTTGCACGGGCGCAGGGGTTGCGGAGTATTCAAAACACCCTCACATGGATTGATTCTGTGATTTCTATGGGGCCCGAGGCGTTGGTATCTGTCGATTTGCCGCGTGCAGCCCGCTTTTTAGGCGATGCGCTGGGTGTGCCGAGCGATTTGATCCGTAAGGAGCTTTCCGCTTCCCCTGTTATTCCACCTGTTACCGAAGAGGAGTTAGAAAATGTTATTTAGATCGAAACTTCCCATGCAGGAAGCTGAAAAAAGCATGGTTTATACCCATCAGATTTCCTGCATGGAACAAAAAGAAATCGAGAGATCTTTCGCACGCCTGTTTTCAAGCGAAGACGGGAAAAAAGTCCTGGCATGGCTTCAGGTCATGACGTTTCAGCGGGTTCAGGGGGCAGGCACCCCGGAGGATCAGCTTCGTTACATGGAAGGTCAACGTGCGATGGTCGCAACAATTTTAAGGCTCATTGATCGTGGGCGTAAAGGTTAATTTCAAAAAAGGAGAATGTAAAAATGACCGAGAATTTTTTAGAAAACAATGTGCCGGACAAGTTCAAGGACCCGGAGACGGGAGAGATACGTACGGAGGCGCTTGTAAAATCTTATGGCGAGCTTGAGAAAAAGCTTTCCGGTATGCCCAGTGCGCCTAAAACGCCGGAGGACTACAAAGTGGATTGCTCTCACGGCCTTTTTGAACCGGACGTGAACATTAATAAAGCGCTTCACGAAAAAGGTTTTACGCAGGATCAGGTCCAGTTTGTTTATGACCTGGCCGCAGAAACAATGGTGCCGATGATTATTGATATGTCTGCGGATTATCAGGCGGATCGCGAGCTGGAAAAGCTGGTGGATAAATTCGGCGGCGAAGAAAAATGGAAAGAAGTCTCTCACCAGCTTCTGATTTTTGGGAAAAAGAACCTGCCCGAAGATGTACTGGATACGCTTGCCAGTTCCTATGAAGGAGTCATGGCGCTTTTCCGTATGATGAAGGGGGAGGAGCCTTCTATTTCAACGGGGGCGGATGCGGCTTCCGGCGGGGAAGGAGAGCTGGAGTTGCAGGCTATGATGCGCGATCCGAAATACTGGCGCGATCAGGACCCGTCCTTTATTAAAAAAGTGACCGAAGGCTTCCAGAAAGTTTACGGGAACTAGGGCACATATTGTCACCCCCGCGATCCGGCGTAGCCGGATACATACGGCGGGGGTCCAGAAATGAAGAGAGCAGCAAGGCTGCTCTCGCATGTGGATCCCCTTTGTGCAAACGCCGCTTGCGCGGCGTGCCAAGGGGATGACGTTTTTTTTATAGGATTTTTAGGCCTGTGACGCCGCAAATTCCTGCGCGATGTAATCGTCTACCACCTGTTGGAATTGGTTCGCGATTTTTCGGGTCAGGGGATCAAACTGGATGGCAAACTTGTCTTTGGCTTTGCGGATAACTTTTCCGTGGTGCTGGACAGAGACAATCCTTTCCGAAAGTTTGAACTTCAGCGTGATGCTCTTGTTTTCATCCATGCCGAAAAGCTTATCGTTTCCGGTCAGCAGGACTCCGCCGTCGCTCCAGTCCTCGATGGGATAGGTTTTGCCGTCCAGAACGCCGACGCAGCTGTCCACTTTGCGGCGCGGGGACTTCCGCCGGTTTTTATCTTCGTCACTGGTTATTTTAAGGCGCATAAAGTTCACTATATGAGAAAGCATGTTTCGCGACAATCCTGTTAACAATTTTAAGTATTTCCATATAATCACACATTAACCGTTTTTTCAAACGTTTATTCTTTTTTCTGAATTATTTTCTTGACAATCAAGGAATTTATTCCTATAAAAAGAATATCAACACCCGAATTGCGTCTTGTGACTTAAGGCAAAGACCTGTTCGGGTTTTTTATGGGAGAACAAAACAGTCTGTTTTGCCCCTTAAGCCCTTTCGGGCACTTTCCGGTTTTTACGGCCCTTTTTCGGACAACCCCTACTTTCCGGCAATTCTTTTCCCCCTAACTTAACAAAGAGGTAAAATGTCATGGCTGTTAGCATTGACCAGGCTTTTATAAAGCAGTTCGAACGCGAAGTGCACGAAGCCTACCAGCGCCAGGGTTCCAGATTGCGGAATACGGTGCGCACCATTAGTGATGTCAAAGGGGCCTCCACCACCTTTCAAAAGGTTGGCAAGGGCACCGCTTCGACAAAATCAACACACGGCATGGTGCCGGTGATGAATCTGGCGCATTCCAATGTTGAATGCACGCTCGCGGATTTTTACGCGGGTGACTGGGTGGACCGGCTTGATGAACTGAAAGTCCAGCACAATGAGCGTCAGGTGATTGCGAGTGCCGGCGCGGGCGCGCTTGGCCGCAAAACGGATGAGCTTATTATTGATGGATTGGCGGCGGCCTCCGCAAATATCATCGCGGATGCCGGAACCGGCTTGACCAAAGACAAAGTGCTTGAAGCATTTGAGATATTTGGCGACACGGATGTTCCGGACGACGCGCAGCGTTTCGCGGTTATCGGCTGGAAGCAGTGGAGCGATCTTCTCCAGATTGAAGAGTTTGTGAATGCCAATTATATCGGTGATGGCCAGCTTCCTTATTCAAATGCCACGCAAGCGAAAGAATGGCTGGGCACGATCTGGATTCCGCATTCCGGTTTGCCGGTTGACGGCGGCGGCGTCCGGTCCTGTTTCTATTATCACAAAACGGCCATAGGTCATGCTTCCGGTAGCGATGTTCAAACGGACATTACCTGGCATGGCGATCGCGCCGCGCATTTCGTCAACAACATGATGAGCCAGGGCGCTTGTCTGGTAGACGATAGCGGTGTCGTGACGATTAATTGTGATGAAACGCCTGTTTAACCCACAGCATAAAACAAAAGGAGAAAAGCAATGGCTTTAACACTCTCAGACCTAAGTGTATTGGCGTATGCCAACAACTTCACGCTGTGGCACTACAAGAGCGTGGATAGCGCTGTTACCACAGCAAATTACTTCGATAATGCGGCGGATATGATGAACGTCAACGACCTCATCATCGCCAACGTCGATACGGACGGAACGCCTGTTACGAAATTTTATATCGTGACGGATATTACAGGCGGCGCTGTCACTGTTGCGCTCTACGCTTAAAAAGAGCGCACCCCCCTGATGTGACAAAAGAGCGGCTTTGAAGCGCCATTCCCCTTTCCTCTGGCGCTCGCCCTGCCAGGCAAGGCAGGCCGCCTGTTTTTTTGTCCGTATGCGATGCGGGCCGGTTCCCGGCGATTGATTTCGACCCGGGAACCGGCCTTTTTTTATTCAAGATAAAAGGAATTTTACAATGGCTTTGAACGATGTAGGCCTATGCAGCCGTGCGCTGATCCGTATCGGGGCGGCGCCGATTACCTCTTTTGACGACGGGAGCGCGGAATCTGAAATTGCAGGCGCCCTTTTCGCGCCGACGCGGGATGCGCTGTTGTCTTCCTATCCCTGGACGTTTGCCAGCGGACAGGTCTCTTTGACAAAACTGAGCGTTCCGCCGGAAGCGGACTACCAAAATTCTTTCCAGCTCCCGAACGATTATTTGCGCGCGATTTCCGCCGGAAGCGGCGGGCGCGGGCGCGGCGTAAATTACCGCATATCGCGCGGGACGGTTCACACGGATTCGGAAGAAATCGTTTTGAGCTATATTTTTCGTCCCGAAGAAGAGGAGTTTCCCCCTTATTTCGACGCGGCTCTGATCGCCCGGCTGGCGGCGGAATTTACCATTCCGGTGACGGAGAATACCTCCCGCGCCGAAGCGCTTTACCGTCTGGCGGAGAAAGAGTTCGCCCGCGCGCGGCAGATAGATGCGCAGCAGGACAGCCCCAACAGGATCGAGAATTTCACGCTGATAGATGTGAGGTAATCTATGTTCTTCAAAAAGCTGTTTGGCGGTTTTATTGGCGCTCCGGTAGGGAATGGCATGGATAATGAGGAAGAAGATGTACGCCGCGTACGCACGGGTCTCGAGGAAACCGGACATTTGGCTGCAGAAGAAAAACGGGAACGCGACTATATGAGCCGTCCGCTTGGGATAATTACACGCACACTGGAAAATGGGATTAGAGATTTTCAGCGCGATAATGACCTCAAAGAAGATGGTTGGCTGGCGCCCGGCGGGGAGACGGAGGCCGCCCTTGTACAAAAGTTAAGGCAAAAGCAGGATGCGGCCGTTTCTATGACACGGGCACAGGAAGAAACTATCGTTCATGACTGGGTCCGTCAGCGGCAATTACAGTCAAAGGGCGAGGAAGAGCCGGAAGATTCACCCGAAGAAAAACCGGAAACGCCGCCCAGGCCGGGCCGAAAACCGGAACCACCGAAAGAAAAACCAGATTGTAGCGAACTATATGGGATTTGGCAAAATTCTATTGCCGTTGTTAAAGTGATTGAAGAAAAGCTGGAGAAAACAATTGAAGCACTGGCCTCGAAAAGAGAAAGCATGAATAATGCAGCGGATCATGTAGTGGAGATTTCTAAAAGAGCACCCGTTACGATTATGGTTAGTATAACACCAATAGGGCGTTTTATAAGGGTTATAGCAAGAAAAATCATAAAAGCATTTTCTGATAAAGAAAGTGAGGCAGAAAAGGCTCTTGCTGAATTCGAGGAAGCTTATCATGTGTGGCAGCAAACTTACAGCGAATCTTCCGAAGCCGTTTCCAATGTTGAATATACAAAGGCTCTTCTTAAAGAAGCGGAAAAAGATAGCGATGAAAAAGAAGCAGGTTATCGAAAATGCATGGAAGGAGAGGAAGGGTAAAGAGATAAGTTTAATTATTTGTTTCTGCTCGCACTTGTTGTAAAAGAGATTCAGCTTTTTTCTTATCTTGTGGTACGCCATTTCCTTCATCGTAAAGGGCTGCCAATTCTTTCGCAGCAAGAAAATTACCACGTGAAACAAGGCGGTCAAGAAAGTGCGCTGCGAGATCAGGGCGTCCTGCATGAATGAGGAGTGTTGAATCCAAGTATATTTTTTCGTCTTCTCTTTTTTCTCTTTCCATCAATTTTTTTATTGTACAGGAAATATATTCCTCTCCAACCATGAACCTGAGGGCAGAGCTATCCATGATCCATTCGAGAAAGGAAGAAGGGGAAAAAACTATGAAGGCTGGGCATGTGATATTGAGAGGTAAGGCATTTTGATTTCCCTTTTCATCTTGATTGACGGGGTACATGCCAGCCAAAGCCAGTAGGCCTATACTTCCTAAAAAAAGAATTGTTTTTCTCATGGAAGAATTTTTGCACAGATATTAAAAAAATATCAACGATATAAAATCGGAAAGAAAGATGTTAGGCTGCGCAGGCGCATAAACTACTGATTGGTTTCCAACTCCTGTACTTTTTTTTGTACTTTTTCTTTTTGAACTTCTTCTTGAGGAGAGACTGGAGTCTTTAGGTATTGTTTCATCCTGATATGCTTATAGATCTGCAGGGCAATTATGCGGTCTGTTAAAAAGCGGCCCCCATCCGTTTCAAAATCTTCGGCTATTTGAAACAGATCTTCATTAGATAGGCTGCAAAAATCTATCACTTGGGATAAAACAGCTTCATCAGTGGAAGTAGGTTTCCATGTGTCAAAGGACACCGGAAAATGAGGTTTATTTTCAAAAAAAGAAACACATTGTTTTGCTTTGAGCAAAAGTTGAAATTCAGCTATATATCCTCTGAAATAATAGCGCTCCGCTTTTTTGATGTCGTAATATTCTGTTTCAGGATCGGCGTAGATTTCAGCCAGATAAAAATAGTTTATGCCTTGCGCAAAACTATCCGGTTCATATTTTTTCATTCTCTTGTGAATGAGCTTTAGCCGTTTCTCTACATTCTCTATTTCATAAGGAAAAATTATTTTGTCTTCATGAAATATAAAAGCGCCCCCGGCAGCTAAAGAAACGAGGAGTATAAGGCCCGAAAGAAGAAAGGTTTTTTTCATGGAAAAAACTTTAACATGTATATTTGTGCTTCTTCAAACGGATTTCAGGATTAGCAGATCGTAGATCGGCCTATAAACCCATGTGCCCGCCTCTTGTGAGGCGGTTTTTTTGTGTCTTCAAATATAAGGAAAAACCATGACACGCATCAGACAAGTCAAAACGAATTTTACGGCCGGTGAGGTTTCGCCGGAGCTTTTGGGGCGGGGAGATCTGCGCGCCTATGAAAACGGCGCGCTGACCTTGCGCAATTTGTTTATTTTCCCGACCGGCGGCGTGACGCGCCGTGCCGGGCTCTCTTATGTGGATATGGCCGCAGGAGACGGGCGCCTTGTCGCGTTTGAATTCAATACGCAGCAAACCTATCTTCTGGTTCTTACGGCGGGGCAAATCGATGTGTATGAAGCCGGCGCCAAGGTTGCGACGCTTGCGGCTCCCTGGCCGTTGAGTGAAATTCATCAGGTCGTCTGGACGCAAAGCGCCGATACGCTTCTTCTCGTTCATCCGGATTACCCGCCCAAAAAATTTACACGCAGCGGGAGCGGTGTTTTTTCTCTGGAGGAATGGAGTTTCTTCACGGAAGGGAACGTCATTCAGCAGCCCTTTTATAAATTTGCGCAGAGCGAGGTCACGGTAACTCCGAGCGGGGTTAGCGGAACCATTACGCTGACGGCGTCGGAGGATGTTTTTGCACCGCTGCATGCCGGTACGCGCCTGCGGGTTGGCGGGAAGGAAGTTGAGGTTACAAGCTATAACTCTCCAACCGTGGTCAGTGTGAATGTTATTGAAGATTTGAGTGGAACGGACGCCACCATCGACTGGCAGGAACAGGCTTTTAGCCCTGTGCGCGGCTGGCCGGTTTCGGTCGCGTTCCATCAGGATCGTCTGGTCATTGGCGGTTCGCGCGATTTGCCTAACCGTTTGTGGTTTTCCCGCAGCGGTGATCTTTTTAATTTTGATTTGGGGACGGGGCTGGATGACGAGTCAATTGAATTTTCCATTTTGTCCGATCAGGTGAATGCCATTCGCGGTATCTTTTCCGGGCGGCATTTGCAGGTTTTTACTTCCGGCGCGGAATGGATGGTAACGGGGGATCCGTTGACGCCGGAGACGGTGCAGTTAAACAGGCAGACGAGGGTCGGCTCTGTTGTCGAGCGGTATATTCCGCCCGTAACGGTCGATGGAGCGACGCTGTTTGTCGCGCGGAACAAAAGGGAAATTCGCGAGTTTTTATATACGGATGTGGAGCAGGCTTATCAGGCGACCGATCTGGCGCTTTTGTCCCGCCATATTATAGAAGAACCGGTCGATCAGGATTTTGACGCTATCCGCCGCCTTTTGTTTCTTGTGCGCGAGGACGGGAAGTTTGCCACGCTGACCGTGTACAGGGCTGAGCAGGTTGCCGCCTGGACCTTGCATGAAACAGCCGGAGAGGTCCGTGCGGTTTGCGTTGTCGGAGACGATGTTTATCTGCTGGTCAAGCGTGAAGAGATTTATCTTATCGAACGTTTTGAAGAAGGTCTGAATCTGGATTCCGCTTTGACGGGAGAGTCTGCTACGCCCAAAACAACATGGTCCGGTCTGGATCATCTGGAAGGGGCAAGCGTTTCCATTATTGCGGATGGAACGCCGCAGACGGATAAAACCGTGACCGGGGGCAGCGTGACGCTGGACGAGCCGGCCAGCCGCCTTGAAATCGGCCTTTCTTATACGCATATCATCAAACCTCTTCCGCCTTCTGTGGCTGAGGGGGGAGGGGGCGGACGTAAAACCCGCATGATCGAAGCCATTTTCCGGTTGCGTGAGACGCAGGGCTTAAGGCTGAACGTCGGACGGGGGTTTCAGGATGTTTCCCTGAAGCAATTCGGTGAAGACGCCATTCTGGATTCGCCGCCGCCGTCCGTAAGCGGAGACGTGCGTGTCCGGGCGCTGGGCTGGCAAAAGGACGGAGCGGATTCCCTTTGGGAAATCGAGCAGTCCCTTCCTCTCCCTTTCACCCTTTTATCTGTGACAACGGAACTCAAAATAAACGATTAACGAAGGAGAAAAAAATGGCAGGACTTACAAATGCGGCCAGTGCCATTGCGCCTGCCGTTCAGGGTCTGAATCTTGCGACAAGTGTCGCGCGAACGGCGACGGATGTACTGGGTATAGGAAGCCGTCCGGAAGAGCTTAGGCAAAGCGCTTTACGGGCGGATAACAATCTGGCCTTGCGCCAGCTTCAGGCGCGCCAGAACGAGGCTCTGGCAAAGTCGCAGGAAGAGGCGGCTTTGGATCGGGAACGTATAGCGGCGGAAGCGGCGGAAGCGGAGTCCCGCCGCCGTCAGGCGCTCAAACGTTCTGTGGCGCGCCAGCGTGCTCGCTTCGGTTCCAGCGGGATCGAAACAGGAAGCAGCGGGTCTGCCCAGGCTGTTTTGCTCGGGCTTTTCGACGAGTCGGAAGAGGATCGCTCTCAAAGGGAAAAGCTGGATCGGTTGCGTTTAAATGCGATCGATCAAAACCTGGAGCAGCAGCGTCGTTTGAACGTTCTTCAGCGGACACAGCTTAAAGCCAGACAGGATCTGGAGGAGAGTATCGCAGGACGTTCGTACGGACGCGAGACATTCCTTGGCCGGCTATTCGGCGCCTTTTAACTTTTTTTAATATAAAAACAGGATATATTTCATGACAACCGAGCATATTAAAATGCCTGCGGTCGCTCCGCTTGTGCGTTACGTCGCCAACGGGACGCAGACCGTTTTCGATTACCCTTTCCCGGTTTTTTCGGGTGGGGATTTAAAAGTTTATTTTGACGGGGCATCCCAAACGAGCGGGTTTGACGTCTCCGGCGCCGGAGAAACGTCCGGCGGAAGCGTAACCTTCGATAGCGCCCCCGCAAGCGGGATCGTCATTACGCTGAAGCGCATACTGCCTTTGGAACGCGTTACCGACTTTCTGGAGGGCGGGGATTTTTCCGCCGCCGCGATTAACAATGAACTGGATTATCTGACCGCCAGTCTGCAGCAACTGGACAGGAGCTTGTCTCCCATGCTGCGCTACGGCGATCACGAGACGCCGGGCAATGTGGAAATGCCGGACCGGAGTCTCCGGGCCAACAAGGCGCTGGGCTTTGACGGGAACGGAGATCCTGTGGCGGTATCTCTGGAAGGGGCCATGGCGGCCCCGGACTTTACGGCGTCCGGCACAGGCGCGGTCACGCGCACCTCTCACGATAAATTTTCCGACAGCATTTCCGTGAAGGATTTTGGCGCGGCGGGAGACGGGTTGAGCGACGATACACTGGCTATTCAAAAGGCTTTGACGGCCTACGACAGCGTTTACCTGCCGGAGGGAACCTATTTTATCACGGGACCGATCACCGTCGGCGAACGTCAGTCTTTAACCGGCGCCGGTTCCACATCTGTCCTGAAATGTCAGGATAACAGCTTTAACGCGATTGAAGTCCCGGCGGATTACGCGCGCATTTCCAATCTGCGTATTGAAAACGGCGATGTGGGCATTAAACTTTTCGGCCGGGACCGCCCGTGCGTTCAGGTGTCCGTATCCGGCGTCACGATTGTAACGCCGAACACGGGTGTGCAGCTTGACGGATACACGGACGTCAACAAACCCTGTTACTGGAACAGTTTTATCAATGTTCTGGTAGAGCGTCCTGCCGTGAACGGATTTCATCTGACAAAATCCGGCGCGGGGGATACGCCCAATGCAAACAAATTTTACAATTGCCGGGTTTATTCCCTGGGCGCGGATATTACGGGCGCAGGGTTTTATGTTGAACACGGCTCCTTTAATAATTCCCTGATCGATTGTGAGGCCAATGTCAAAGGCACGGCGCAGGGGTGTTTTATTATCGGGGCGGGATCGAACAAAACGCTTTTGATAAATCCTTATGCGGAAAGCGACAACCTTGTGCCGAATGTCAAACTGGAATCCGGTTCGGTCGAAACGGCGGTTTACAATCTTCTTTCGGCCAGTGACGGTGCGGCAATCTGGGATTTGTCCGGCGGTGCGTATACGGCTTTCAATGCCGGGTATCCCGATAAAAACCACCTGCAAAAAACGAGCGTTGTGGATATGAACGCCACGCTTCAGCGCTATGATACGGAGTTTATTGACACCAGCGGCACTGTGACGCTGGATTTATCGCACTCTGTGCATCTGGTGTCTTCTTTTGGCGGGGCATTGACGGTCGAACTTCCTGCGGCCTCCGGTGCCGCAGGGGTCATGATGGTGATTAAAAAGACGGATAGCTCCGGCAACGTGATTACGATCAATGAGGATGGCGGCAGCGGGCCGGATGGAAAGAGCTATTATCTGGGCGCGGAAAATGATTTTGTCCAGATGATTTCGAACGGCGCGGAGTGGTTCGTTATTTCGTCCAACCGCGCGCCGGGCAATACGCGCTTTTTTGACGGGAGCGGTGTTTACGATATTGATATGGCCGTGGATACCTATTTACTGTCTTCCTTTGGCGGTGCATTGGAAGCGCGCCTTCCGCCGGCCAATGCTTCCGAGGCTATCGGACGAACGATTACGATTAAAAAGACGGACACGTCTGCCAATGTCATTACGGTGAGCGAGCAGGGCGGCAGCGGGCCGGACGGTTTTAACCAGCCTTTAAACGCGCAATATAAAGCCATTACGGTCGTGTCGAACGGCGGGCAGTGGTATATCATTTCGAAGTTTTAAAATTTTTGTTCGTTATTTTGTGCGACAAAACCCCGCTCATGGAGCGGGGTTTTATTGTGTTTTAAAAGGACCTGCATGACAAAAGATAAGATAAAGGAAGAAACGCGGCTGTATTTACAGGAGTTTCTTCCGGAAGCGCTTACACGCGCGCTGGACTCCTATCATCGTTTTTCAGAGCGTGAGGCGCCGCAGGACGACGCCAAGGCGTTTTCCGCGCACCACACGGCCTGCAAAGTGGCGATTGCCCATATCGAGCTTCTTTTGAAGCTGGCGAAATGGGCCGAGCTTCCGGATCAGGATTCGGAGAATAACCAGAGTCTGGTGAAGGCTCTTTCCGATGCGGAAGAAAATCTGCGTCATTACCATGAAGAATATCCGGATGATTAACAGCATTTTTTATAATGTTCTTAATGTGGATTTTTTCTTTTAAAAGGTTGGTTTATCACAACTAGCTTATATTGTTATGTCTGAAATTTATTGCAAAAACGTCGATTTCGGCGTATTTTTAAGCCTATGGAACTCTTGTCAAGGATATACAACACCAGCGATTCACTTTCGAATGGCGACGTGGCTGCAAAGATGCTGGGAGCGTGGCGACAGGCGTCTGCTGCTCATGGCCTTTCGGGCAAGCGGAAAGTCGACGATCGCCGGGGCGTTCTCGGCATGGCTTCTATGTCGGGATCCGGATATGCGTATCCTGGTGTTGTCCGCGCAAGGGTCGCTCGCCCGCAAAATGGCGCGGAACATCCGCAGGATGATCGAGAGACATCCTTTAACGGCGCATCTCATGCCGAGGAAAGCGGATCAGTGGAGTAACGACCGCTTTACAATCAAACGGAATAAAGAGCTTCGGGACCCGTCCGTTCTGGCGGCGGGGGTTTCTTCCAACATCACCGGAAACCGGGCGGATATTATTATCTGCGATGATGTGGAGGTTCCAGGGACATGCGATAGTGCAGAAAAACGAGAAGGTCTTCGCGAGCGTCTGGCGGAGAACGAATATATTTTAACGCCGGGCGGAATGCAGCTTTATATCGGGACGCCGCATACATGGGATACCATTTATGCGTCTGCGCCGCGCCCGGATCTGGGGCAGGACGAAATTTTTTTAAAAAACTATAAACGTCTTTGTCTGCCGCTTCTTGACGGTGACGGGAACAGCGCCTGGCCGGAGCGTTATACGGTGGAGGATATAGAGCGTATCAGGACGCAAACGGGACCGAACAAATTTGCGTCCCAGATGATGCTTCAGCCCGTCAATATTGCGGAAGGGCGGCTCGATCCCGCGTTGCTTTGCCGTTACGGGGACAGACTGGTTTATAAGGAAGTACAGAAGAGTGCCAGTCTTCATCTGGGGGCGCGGAAACTTGTGTCGTGCAGCGCCTGGTGGGACCCGTCCTTTGGCAGCGCGGGCGGGGACGGCAGCGTTTTGGCTGTCGTGTATACGGACGAAGAGGGGGAATACTGGCTGCACCGGCTTGAATATATCAGGTGCGATCCGAACGCTCAGACAGATGAGGCCACACAGCAATGCCAAAAAGTGGCAAGGATCCTCAAAGGTCTGTTCGCGCCTTCTGTCGTGGTGGAAATAAACGGGATTGGAAAGTTCCTGCCGGCTGTTTTGCGCCGGGAACTGGGCGCGGCCAATACGCCTTGCGCTGTTTTAGAGGTCAGCAATACGCGCCCGAAAGATTTGCGTATTCTTGAAGCTTTTGACGCGGCGCTGGCGGCGCGCGCGCTGCATGTCCATGCGGGAGTCTATGATACGCCCTTCTTGCAGGAGATTCTTGAATGGCGTCCCGGTCTTAAAGGCGCGCGGGACGACGGACTGGACGCAGTGGCGGGCGCTTTGCTGCAGGAACCCGTCCGCCTGAAAAGGTCCTACGCGACCTCCCGTCCAAACTGGAAGCGCGGCGGAGAAAACCATACGGCACAAACAGATTTTGAGGTTTAGAAAATGAATACCCTATTTGAAAGCGGACTGGTCTGGTGGATTACGGCCTTCGATCTGCCGGTGATTTCCGGCATGTTCTGGATGATCTGGCGCACGCGTAAAGAATGCAACGACTCTCTTTTTCATTTGCACGAAGCGCTGGAGCTCCGGTCCAACCAGCTTCGGGAAGCGCTGTCCGCCTTCAAGCTGGAGGTCGCAAAAAGCTACGCGTCCGTAGGCGATATGAAGGATCTGGAGTTCCGTATTGTCGGGCATCTCTTGCGCATCGAATCGAAACTCGACCGCACGGCCCTCAAGGCTGCCTCCCTGCAGGCGGAAAAAACAAACAACACTTAAAGGATAAAATCATGTTCGGTTTTTTAAAGCTGCTTTTCCGGGACGGGGAAGCGCAAGGGACGGTTGCGTCCGATTTTTACCGGGAGATGGAAGTGGATGTGCTGGCCCGCACGCTCTGGGGGGAGGCGCGGGGCGAAGGGGAAAGGGGGATGGAGGCGGTTGCCGCCGTTGTCCTGAACCGTGTGAACATATCGAAAGCCAAGGGCGGTTACTGGTGGGGCAACGACATTATCCGGGTCTGCCAGAAGCCGTATCAATTCTCCTGCTGGAACCGGAGCGATCCAAGCTATAAAAAACTTCAGGCCGCCGACGAAAAAAACGCCCGTTTTGTTACGGCTCTGGAAGTTGCCCGGCGCGCCGCATCCGGAACACTGCGGGACCCCACGGGCGGCGCCACGCATTACCACGCAGCTTATGTCGCGCCGTATTGGGCCAAAGGGGAAAAGCCGACGGCAATCATCGGGCAGCATATTTTTTACAAACTGATAGAGGTATAGAGAATGTTTCCTGCAATACTGACACAACTGGGGCTTCCCATTTTAATTGATATTCTAGGCCGTTCCCTGGGGAACGTAGACCATCCCGCGGCGCAAAGCGCAAGTAAGGCGCTGGGCGAACTGGACGCCGCGCTGGCGGGCGGGATGATTTCGCAGGAGCAGATGGCCGAAGCCAACCGCCATGCCGAACAGATGGCGCAAATGAAGTCCAGGGAATTTGAAGTGTCTCTGGAGGAGATTAACAAATCCCTGCGCACAGAGGTAGCGTCGAACGATCCTTATGTCCGGCGCATGCGGCCTACTTTTGGCTATCTGATGGCCTTTACGTGGGCGGCGCAGATGTTCGGGCTGGCCTATGTGATGATTTTCGAAACGGAAAAAGCGCCGCTGGTTTTGCAGGGCATGGCCTCTTTAAGCACGATCTGGGCCGTGGGGTTGTCCGTTCTTGGCATTTATGTTTACAAGCGCAGCGAAGATAAGAAGCTTCTTCGTGATTAGTCTTCGGCGTGCGCGAGGTGGTATTCCCGGTAAATCGTATAAAGCCCTGCGCTGGCAATAAGGAAAATGCCGCTTAAGGTTGTGAGGGCGGGGATATCCCCGAAAATAAGATAGCCCAGCACAACGCCCCAGATAATCTGGATATAGTGAAACGGTGCGATAATAGCGGTTTCTTTGACGTGGGCGATAGCGTACGTCACGGCGAGCTGTCCCAGAACAACAAGGGGGCCGCCTGCGGCGAAAAGCCATATATCAGATATTTCCGGCAGTTTGAGGTTTGGCAGGGCAAGGGGCGTATTGACCAGAAACATAAAAAAGAATGGATAAAATCCGTAAAGCGGCAAAAATTCTCCGGGGCCGATCTTTCGGACAAGGATGGTGCTGGCGGCAACAAGGAATGCCGCCAGAAAAGCTAGTATGACCCCGGCGCCGAAATGCATGAATTGCGGGCCCGCCAAAACAATAACGCCCGTGAATCCGGCGGCGACGGCCATCCATCTGTGCCAGCCGACATGCTCTTTCAAAAACAGAACGGTCATGATGAGGACCAGAAATGGGGAGATAAAAACGATGCCGTAAAATTCGGCCAGGGGAATCAGGGCCAGAGCGTTTACAACCGCTATGGCTACAAAGCCGATCAAAAATCCGCGCGCCAGATGCCATTTGAGCCGCTTTGACGCAAAGCCCCTCCACCCTTTTGCCAGAAATATCCACCCGCCTAAAAAAGCCATGCCGACAAAGCTGGTCGTCATAATGATTTGATGAACGTCGTAGTCTTGCGCCAGTGTCTTGGAAATGGTGTCGAGAAGGGCATAGGCGCTCCATCCAGTGCTTACGAGCGCAGACATCGCCAGAAGGTGGTCTTTGGGGCTTAAGGATTTGAACATAAGATTGTAATCTCTCTCGACTGGCGGTTGCAGATGCGTATAATAAAGCCTTCTGGTGGTTCTCACAAGGAAGGCTTTTAGACATGACTGGCAATACCCCTATTACAGTAGCACGCGGTGACGGCATCGGGCCGGAAATTATGGACGCAACGCTTCAAATTCTGGAAGCGGCCGGCGCGCGGCTTGATATTGAAGAGATTGAAATCGGCAAGAAGGTTTACGAGCGCGGCGTGCCGACAGGGATCGAAGACTCAAGCTGGGAGTCCCTGCGCCGGACCAAGGTATTTTTAAAGGCGCCGATTTTTACGCCGATGGGCGGCGGGTATAAAAGCCTGAATGTGACGGTGCGCAAAACGCTGGGGCTGTATGCGAATGTGCGTCCTTGCGTGTCTTACGCGCCTTACGTGGAAAGCCATTTCCCCGATATGGATCTGGTGGTGGTGCGGGAGAATGAAGAGGATCTCTATGCGGGGATTGAATACCGCCAGACGCAGGATACGGTGGCGGCGGTTAAACTGATTTCAAGGCCGGGTTCGGAACGGATTATCCGCTATGCTTTTGAATATGCGAAGGCCAATAACCGCAAGAAAGTCACCTGCATGGTCAAAGACAATATCATGAAGGTTGCGGACGGGCTTTTCTACCGCGTCTTTCAGGAAATCGGGAAAGAGTATCCGGAAGTAGAGCAGGAGCGCTATATCATCGATATCGGGGCGGCGCGCATTGCCGCCAAACCGGAAGTGTTCGATGTGATTGTGACGGAAAACCTGTATGGCGATATTATTTCCGATATTGCAGCGGAGGTAACGGGGTCTGTCGGGCTTGGCATTTCGGCCAATATCGGAACGACCTGCGCGATGTTTGAAGCCATGCACGGCACGGCGCCGGATATCGAAGGACTGGGCATCGCCAATCCTTCCGGTCTTCTTCTGGGGTCCGTCATGATGCTGGTGCATATTGGACAGAACGACGTGGCCGGAAAGGTTCACAATGCCTGGCTTAAAACGATTGAAGACGGGATTCACACGGGGGACCTTTACCGTGAAGGCACGAGCAGGGAAAAAGTCGGCACCGCCGCTTTTGCCGGGGCTGTGATAGAGCGTATGGGGCAAAAGCCGGAGCATATGGCCGTTCAGGATTACGGGCAGGGTAAAAGCGGCGGGCTTGTCCTGCCGCCTGTCCGTGACCGTGTCGAGCAGAAGAAAGAGCTTGTCGGCGTGGATGTCTTTTTGGATTGGAATGGCGAGCCGGATGATTTGGCGGATGTCGTAAATGCCCACACGGTGGAAAATGTCCATCTCAAGATTATTTCCAATCGCGGGACGAAAGTCTGGCCGGACGGGGCGGCGGAAACCTTTTGTTCCGACAACTGGCGTTTGCGCTTTGTCGGGCGGGACGGACACGTCCTTCATGCGGATGTGACGGCGCAGCTTAAAGCGCTGCACGGCGCGGGGCTGGATTTCACGGCCGTGGAAAATCTTTATAATTACGACGGCGATCCCGGCTTCACCAAAGCGCAGGGAGAGTAGGGCTAGCTTGCTGCCCTTACTGTGTTTTTGAGCAAAAACGCAATCGTCATCGGGCCGACACCGCCGGGGACGGGGGTGATGGCGCCGGCCACTTCCTTGGCGGCCTCAAAATCCACATCGCCGCAGAGCTTCCCGTCTTCCTGACGGTTAATCCCCACATCAATGACAATCGCGCCTTGTTTGATCCAGCCTGCTTGAACCATTTTCGGGCGGCCCACAGCCGCGACCAGGATATCGGCGTTTGCGCAGATTTCCGGCAGGTTTTTCGTGCGGGAATGGGCGGTTGTCACGGTACAATTTTCATTCAGAAGGAGCTGCGCCATCGGTTTGCCAAACAGGTTGGAGCGGCCGATCACAACGGCGTTCAGGCCGCTTAAATCTTTCCTGACGGATTGAATAAGATGCAAAGCGCCTTGCGGTGTGCAGGGCACCATGCCGTCTTTCATGCCTAAAAAAAGCTTTCCGGCATTGGCGATTGTCAGGCCGTCCACATCTTTTTCCGGCGCAATGCCCTGTACCAGTTTTTCCTGCACGTCGGCCAGATGGGCCGGCAGGGGGAGCTGCAGTAAAACGCCGTGGACATCCGGATTGGCGTTCAGGTTTTTTATGGCGTGCCGGATTTCTGTTTCGGAAGAGTTTTCGTCCATGCGGTGTTCGAAACTCTGTATCCCTGTCTTTTCGCAGGCCGTGATTTTGTTGCGGACATAAACCTGGGAGGCGGGGTCGTCGCCGACCAGGATAACGGCCAGTCCCGGTTTTTTTGGCATGGCGGCCACTTCGGCGGCAATTTGCTCTCTAAGCTGCGCGGCGAGGGCTTTTCCGTCAATGATTTGTACGTCGGCCATGATCTAATATCCGGAAGCGCCGGCCGTTAAAAAGACGCTGACGACCAGGTTTTTCAAAAGCTGTATGCCGAAGATAATAATAATCGGCGTAATATCGATCCCCGCAATGGGCGGTATGAATTTTCGCAGCGGGGTATAAACGGGGGCCGTAATTTTATCAAACAGCCGGACCAGATTGGCGGCCTGGGGATTGCGGACATTGATGACGTCAAAGGCGATCAGCCAGCTCATGACGACCTGGATGATGATAATCCAGAAAAAAACATCCAGTAAAAATAATAAAACGCTTCCCATGGCTGCGGACATTTTTGTCTTTCCTTTCCCGGCCTTTCCCGGCCTTTTTTGATTCTTATCCCTCTTATAGACAAGTTTCCTGTATAATGGAATGTTCTACCGGAATGTCAGGAAAGAAGGAAGACGCATGTTTGGGCTTGAATGGGTAAGTATGGGGCTGCTGCATCTGGCGGCGATGGAGGTGAAGTGCGTCCCCAGAAAAGAGCCTGTTGTAACGGTCGAGCGCCTGAAAACGGTTGTGAATTATGATTATTCCAAAAGCAAAGCCGAACTGACGGGGTTTGAGGTGGATACGGTTTCTCCCTACGGGCCGGAGCATGACGCGAAAGTCGGGGGGCTTATGAGCGGTGAAATCCGTGTCGAAAGCCGCGTCCAGTTTATGCATGAGAAATATCCGGTGCAGGGGAAGGGCTGTATTTATTTTGACAGGGTCAACGTGACGATGCGCGTGAATCCGACCATATATATCGCCCGCGAGTTCAAAAAAGGAAGCTGCGAACATAATGCGATTTTGGCGCATGAGAAGCGGCATCTTGAGGTGGACGCTACTGTGGCCCGCAAATATGCGGACAGGATGAAGCGTTTGATCGAAAAACTGGTTCAGGACAGGGGGGCGGGCGCAGGCCCTTATCCCCTTACGTCTTTTGAAAGCATCCAGAAAAACATGCTGGAGTCTATTCAGGAGCCTGTTCGTGCGCAAACAAAGGAAATGACGCAAGAGAGACAAATATTGCAGCAGCGCCTCGATACGGCGGAGGAGTATGAGCGTGTCAGAAAGGCCTGCCCTGCCCACGGACATCAAAAACGCAGCCTATAGTAAGCCAAAACCGCTGCTTTTTGGGGCAGCGGTCTGGAAACATCAAGAGGAGAAAAAATAATTACTCTTTAAGTGTCGCTTATAAATATGGCAAAAATAAGGGCGATATTTGCCGTAATGCGTATTTCTTTGTTTTTTTTGGACTCATTCCCACGCATTAACCACTTTTTTATTTTCCGCGCGCCATGATACACTCCTAGCCGAAGCCAGAGGATTTTCGTCCTTTATTCGGCGCATAACAACATCCAAAACGAGGTCCCAAAATGGTACGCACAGGTCAAGATACACTCCAAACCCGCAAAACATTAGACGTTGAAGGGAAATCTTACGATTATTTCAGCCTGAAGGCGCTTGCGGCGGAAATGGGTGATATCTCGAAGCTTCCTTTTACGCTGAAAGTCCTGCTGGAAAACCTGTTGCGCTATGAAGACGGGCGCAGCGTCAAGACGGAAGACGTGCGGGCTCTGGTAGAGTGGCTGAAAAACAGGAAATCGGGACATGAAATAGCGTACCGTCCGGCGCGCGTTCTGATGCAGGATTTTACAGGCGTTCCCGCAGTGGTTGATTTGGCGGCAATGCGCGAGGCGGTGGTGGCGCTTGGCGGCGATGCGCAGAAGATCAACCCCCTGTCGGCTTGCGATCTTGTGATTGACCATTCCGTGATGGTGGATGAAGCCGGCAGTGCGCAGGCTTTCCAGCATAATGTCGAGCGGGAGTTCGAGCGGAACGGCGAGCGGTATGAATTTTTGCGCTGGGGGCAGGAGGCGTTCGATAATTTCCGCGTCGTGCCGCCGGGCACCGGTATTTGCCATCAGGTGAATCTGGAATATCTGGGCCAGAGCGTCTGGGTCGAAAAAGACCAAAACGGCAAGCAGGTCGCTTATCCCGATACGCTGGTGGGCACGGATTCCCATACAACGATGGTGAACGGGCTGGCTATTCTGGGCTGGGGAGTCGGGGGAATCGAGGCGGAAGCGGCCATGCTGGGGCAACCTATTTCCATGCTCATTCCCGAAGTGGTCGGTTTCAAGCTGACCGGAGAGCTGGGAGAAGGGTTAACCGCGACAGACCTTGTTCTGGTTATTGTCCAGATGCTGCGGGAAAAAGGGGTCGTCGGAAAATTTGTCGAGTTTTACGGCGAAGGGCTGGATCACCTGTCTCTTGCGGATCGTGCAACGATTGCGAACATGGCACCGGAATACGGCGCAACCTGCGGCTTTTTCCCGATTGACAACGAAACGTTGCGTTATCTTGAATTTACGGGCCGGGATCCCCACCGCGTGAAGCTGGTGGAGGCTTATGCGAAGGAGCAGGGACTTTGGCGCGACAGTAAGAACGAGCCTGAATTTACAGATTGCCTGCAGCTGGATATCGGCACGGTAGAAACCTCTATTTCCGGCCCCAAGCGTCCGCAGGACCGGATTGCGCTCTCCGGCGCTGCCGCAGGTTTTGGCAAGCTGGTGGCGGAAGACAAAAAAATTCCTGTCGAAGGAGCGGATTATGAATTGAATCATGGCGATGTCGTTATCGCCGCGATTACAAGCTGTACCAATACGTCCAATCCGTCTGTCCTTGTCGGCGCAGGGCTGCTGGCGCGCAATGCTTTGAAAAAAGGCCTTAAAACCAAGCCATGGGTCAAAACGTCCCTGGCGCCGGGGTCGCAGGTGGTCAGCGACTATCTTGAAAAAGCGGGCCTGCAGGATGATCTGGATGCGTTGGGCTTTAATGTGGTGGGCTTCGGCTGCACGACCTGTATCGGGAATTCGGGACCGCTGGCGGACAATATAACCAAGGCGATTGAAGAGGGGGATTTAACGGTCACGTCCGTTCTGTCCGGTAACCGGAATTTTGAGGGCCGGATATCGCCGCATGTGAAGGCCAATTATCTGGCGTCTCCGCCGCTTGTGGTGGCTTATGCGCTGGCGGGGTCTATGAAGAAGGATCTTCTGAAGGAGCCGCTGGGGCAGGATCAGGAAGGCAATGACGTCTTTATGAAAGATATCTGGCCGTCCAATAAAGAAATTCGCGATACGATTGATTTTTGCCTGACGCAGAAAATGTTCACGGAACGCTATGCGGATGTCTTTAAAGGGCCGAAAGAATGGCAGGCCATCGGCGGCGGGGACGAGTCCGGCGAAACGTATGACTGGGCCGATATTTCCACCTATATCAAAAACCCGCCTTTCTTCGAAGGGATGGCGGCGTCGCCTTCGCCGACACGGGACATTAAAGGCGCGCATTGCCTGGCGCTGCTGGGCGATAGTGTGACGACCGACCATATTTCTCCTGCCGGTTCGATTACGCAGGGCTCTCCGGCGGGGAAATATCTGGAAGATCACAAGATTGCGCCGCGCGATTTCAACTCTTTCGGTTCCCGCCGCGGAAACCACGAGGTGATGATGCGCGGGACCTTCGGGAATATTCGCATCAAGAATGAAATGCTTGACGGGGTCGAAGGCGGCTTTACAAGGCATGTGCCAAGCGGAGAGGAAATGTCCATTTATGATGCCGCGATGAAGTATATCGAAAAGGGCACACCGCTGGTCGTGATTGCAGGGAAAGAATACGGGACGGGATCTTCCCGCGACTGGGCTGCCAAAGGCACCCGTCTTCTGGGCGTTAAAGCCGTCATTACCGAGAGCTTTGAGCGGATTCACCGTTCCAATCTTGTCGGGATGGGGGTTCTGCCGCTCGTGTTTAAAGAGGGCACAAGCCGTAAGTCACTGAACCTGACGGGCGAGGAAACGTTTGATCTCACGGGAATTGAGGGGGAGTTAAAACCCCGGCAGGACGTCCTTCTGACAATCCACCGCAAGGACGGCTCCAGCGAGCAGGTCCCGTTGCTTTGCCGGATCGACACGGAAGATGAAGCGGACTACTACCGCCATGGCGGGATATTGCATTATGTTTTACGCAGTCTGGCGGCGTAAGGTCATCGTGTAAGGTATAGCGGTTTGCGCTTGTTTGCAGGCGGAGGGGGATATGTCAGCTCTGATGGGCTAGACCGTTCATCGTTTGGGTTGGTCCAACATTGTCATTTCCGAGCGCAGCGAAAAATCTCCGGAAAACGCTGAGATCCTTCGTCTTCGGCTCAGGATGACAAACCGGGTTGTGCTCGACCCGGTTGCATAATGCTCTAAATCACCCAGTCGTCTTCGTCTATCTCTCCGGAGGCTATCCTTTTTTCGATCTGGGGTTTTAGAATTTTCATTGCGAAAATTTCCGCGTCCTTTTTCATCTCCGAAAAGTCCGGGCGTTCGGGCCGGTAAGACACATGATATTTTTGTTCAAACTGGCTGATCGCCGTGTTCAGGTTCATAAGCCGCTGCGTCGATTTCTCCCCTTTCCGGTCTTCGTCCGAATATTTTTCGATGAGTTTGGCCGCGCGTTTTTTGTTAATAAATCCAACGGAAAAAGCCAGCTGGACTCCCTCCAGAAAAGCCGCGGAAACACTCAGGAGCGTTGGAATTTTGATGGGATCTTTTTTGGGGGCCACGGTGTAATTAAAGGTGGTTGTTTTGTCTGCGCCGCGCAGGATAACGCCGCATTTTGCTTCGTCTTCTTCCTCGGCGCCGATCTTTATAATCAGGGCGATATTGGCGTCATGCTCGATCCGTATGTTTTTTCCGGCCTGTTTAAAGGCTTCTTCCGCGAAAACGATGGAAGATTCGTATTCCCCTTTGTTTTTGGCATCGCATTGTTCGATGATATCCAGAAACTGGTGATGCTCTCCTGCCTTAAAGAGAATCTTTCCGTTGTAGTAAACGCATCCCCATATGTCGGGATTCCATTCTTTTTCATATCCTTTTACGACCTCCAGCCAGAGCTTTTCCCAGCGGAACGGCTCTATGCGTGGCGTAATGGGACCGCGGTCAAAAAATTCTTTGGCGATCGCGCCGGCCAGGCGCACGCAGCTATGCATATTCTGGGCGCGGACGACAAATGTTTCGTGTTCCTGAAAAGTGTCATTGGCCAAAGGCACAACCATCCGGTTGCTCAGGGCAATAAAAGGCGGTTCGCCGCTTAACCCTTCCAAAGGGTCATGTAGGGTAAATTTTTCGCGCAAAAGGGATGTGTTGAATTTGCTCATTCTCAGGGGAGTCTAGCACAGAATTTCAAACCCTTGAACCATTAGAACATGGTATCAATGTCGCCCTGAGAGGAGCGCGCAGTGCCCTGGGCTTTTTTGGCGATGTCTTCTTCGCTGGGAGCAACGTCGATCCCGAGCTTTTTCAGCGTCCCGCTCAGGCGGGTTTCGATCAATTGCAAATTATCCAGCGTGTTCCGGATACGCTGCCCGGCAAGGTCCTGAAAGGTGCAGGCCATCAGGATATCCTGCACATCCTGTTTTATTTTTTCCTTTGCGATTTCCTGTGTGTCGGGATTGTTCCACTCTTCATCGTGCTCGATGCGTTCGACGATGCGGTCGGCGGCATCCAGAATGGTGTTGGCGGCCTTTTCCGTATCTTCAATAACGGCTTCAAGCTCGACGCCCGTATTGGCGGGCGTAAGGCCCTGTCCGTTGTAGGAAATGGCGCCCAAAATCTCCAGAATCTCCGAAAAGCGCTTTCCCAGACCTTCTTCCGTCATATCAATCTGTTGTGATGTGGCGTTTATTTCCATAGACAGCTCATCAAAGCGGCGGGACATGAATTGCTGTATGAGGTCAAGCTGGCTATGCACATTCAGGACGCTGCCTTCCAGATCGCCCAGGACGTTTTTTGATGGATCGCTGTTCACCTTTTTTATCTCCGTTTTGACTTCATCTGCCGTTCAATAATACGCGGGTTAGTCTGGCAGGCAAACAGTTAAAAATGTCTTTTTTCTGCGCACAATCGTATGAGTCCGGCTTTTTTTAAGGCTTTAAAATCGCCCGGGCGGACACTGTCAGGGTAATGGTGGTTTCCCCGGCTGAGGCCACAGGCGTGGCCATTGCCATATCAGATTCCGCCATGGCCATGCCGCGCGCATATTGCGGTTGCGGATAGGGCATGCCGCCGCTTTGCACATTGATATCCCGCAGTTCCGCAGCGCTTTTCCCCATCGCTTTGGCGGCGCGGTTCGCGCGGTCCTGAAGCTGTTTCAGTGCTGCTTCCATCAGGTTGTCCTGGATTTTCACCGCTGTTTCAGGGGCGAGCATATAAGACAGGCCGTTCATCGTCAGTCTCATATCCTGCAGTTTTCCGGTTAATTCCAGCAGGTCCTCTGCCTTTTTTGATTTCAGGGTCAGGGACTGGCTGCCGCGCCATTTCTTTTCCTTGGTGCGCGGGTCGTGCTGTTCGTAGACCTGGTACGCGCCGGTGTTGACCTTGATGCTTTCCACCTTTTTGGCGGCCTTAAGCGCAGCGGCCATCACGGTGTTAATCTCGTTTTGAAGGGTGCGCGGATCGCGGTCAAGCACGACGTAAGACAGGGTTGCCACAAGCAGATCCTGCTCGATTTCCATGCGCTCTGTCGCGGAGATATTGAGAATGGCCTGTCCGTCGGGCAAGGTGAGGATCGGGTCCTGCATTTGCGCCCGGGCGGGGGAAAGCGCAAAAAGAAAAAACGTAGCTGTCAGAAAAACAAAAAAGCGGGTCATATCAGCCTCCATTTGAAATGTGGGTCCACATTAAGCGGACCAACTCTTTTCGTAAAGGATTGATTTTTTTCACTTAAAAGTGGACTAAGTCGACTCCGGGATTTAAAATTCCCCAAAAATGACAGATCAACCCCAAATAGAAATCGACGACGAACCGATCAGCAAAAAGGATTTGCTCGGCATTACGGGGCTGCTTTCCATGGTCTGGTTTTTTGGCGCGCTGCTTATGGTGATGGCCTACTTCGCGCTCACCACCGGGCGGATCCAGATCAAATATGACGCCTATACCTATTACGCGGACTCGCCGATGTCGTTTATGATTCAGGTCGGCCTGATGTTCGCGCTGGGCCTGCCGGCACTGGGGATTTCCATCTACGGGATGGCGCGCGCCCTCCGGCAATACGCAAAGCAGCGCTAATCCCGCTTTGGCATCGGAAAAAGAATGCCCACGGGCTTGTGATAGCGTTTGAGCACAATGCCGTCCGCCCGGCCGGCCTCCAGCGCGCGCATATAAGCGGCAATGTGGGTTTTAAATTCATGCATCGTGGCATGCAGGTAGCGTTTTCCGCCCTCCACGGACGGGGGATGCGTTTTAGACATTTGAGTTCCTTTGTTTTCTTTCGTCATTGCGAGGAAGCGAAGCTGACGAAGCAATCCAGAAAGCCTCCCTTTTTGTCATCCTGAGCGAAGCGGCGTCAGGCGCGCAGTCGAAGGATCTTTGACGGTGGATATATACAAGATCCCTCGACCTTGCTCGGGATGACATGAAACGGGATTGCCGCGTCGCCCGCCTTCGCTAAAAGCTACGGCGCGGCTCCTCGCAATGACGCGGGTGAATAGGCATAAAAAAACGCCCGACATTCAGGCGCACGGGTGGTGTTGATAGGGAGCAGTATAGCAGGTTTTTAGCGCTGTGTCATCCCGATGGAGGGCGGACTCTGTTATTTCAAACTCTCCGTGTCTCCGTGGTTGGATTTTCTGGATCCCCGCTTTCGCGGGGATGACGTAGGGGAAAGTGGGGATGACGGTTTGGCTAAGTGTGGCGGAGCCACACTTAGCCAAACCGTCACTTGTCATCCCCCATCTTCAAGGCATTGATGAAGGCGCTTTGGGGGATTTCGACATTGCCGTACTGGCGCATCTTTTTCTTCCCTTTCTTTTGCTTGTCCAGCAATTTGCGTTTTCGCGTTATATCGCCGCCGTAACATTTGGCGGTCACGTCCTTGCGCAGCGCACTTAAATGTTCGGCGGCGATAATCTTCCCGCCCAGCGCGGCCTGAATGGCGATTTTGAACATCTGCCGGGGGATGAGTTCTTTCAGCCGTTCGCACAGCCGCCGTCCGCGGCTCTCGGCGGCGTCCTTATGCACGATCATGGCGAGCGCGTCCACGGGCTCGTTGTTGACGCGGATTTCCAGCTTCACCAGGTCATTCGCCGCGTACCCGTCCAGATGGTAATCGAACGACGCATAGCCGCGGGAGATGGATTTCAGCCGGTCGTAAAAATCGAACACCACTTCGTTGAGCGGCAGGCGGTAAACCAGCATCGCGCGCGAACCCGCATAGGTCAGTTCCAGTTGCACGCCGCGCCGCTCCTCGCAAAGTTTCAGCAGGCCGCCGAGATATTCGTCCGGCACGAGGATGGTTGCCTTGATCCACGGCTCTTCAATGGATTTGATCTTCACCACGTCGGGCATGTCGACGGGGTTGTAAAGCTCCATCTTCTCCCCGTTGGTGAGGTTGATTTTGTACACCACGCTCGGCGCGGTGGGGATGAGGTCGAGGTCGAATTCACGGCTTAGGCGCTCCTGAATGATCTCCATATGGAGCAGCCCCAAAAAGCCGCAGCGGAAACCCAGCCCCAAGGCCTGCGAGCTTTCGGCTTCGTAATGCAGGGAGGAGTCGTTGAGCGCAAGGCGCCCCAGACTGTCGCGCAGCTTTTCAAAGTCCCCCGCATCCACCGGGAACAGGGAACAAAACACCATCGGAATGGACGGTTTGAAACCGGCCAGCGCCTTCGCGCACGGTTTTTTTTCATCCGTGATGGTGTCGCCGACCTTGGTTTCGGTGATGTCCTTGATGGCGGCGGTGATAAAGCCCATCTCGCCGGGGCCGAGCGCATCCAGCATCACATGTTTGGGGGTAAAAATGCCCACACGGTCGATTTCCCGTGCGGCGCCCGTGGACATGAATTTGATTTTCTGGCCCTTGCGGAGATATCCGTCAATCACGCGCACCAGAATCACCACGCCCAGATAAATGTCATACCAGCTATCCACCAGCAGGGCCTTGGCGGGCGCGTCCGCATCGCCTTCATGCGGCGGCGGCAGGCGGGTGACGATCGCTTCCAGCAGCCCTTCGATATTTTCTCCCGTTTTGCCGGAAACGGGCACGGCGTCGGAGGCGTCCAGCCCGATCACCTCTTCGATCTGCTCCTTGGCTTTTTCGATGTCGGCGGCGGGCAGGTCGATCTTGTTAATGACAGGCACGATTTCATGGTTGTTTTCGATGGCCTGATAGACGTTCGCCAGCGTCTGCGCCTCCACCCCTTGCGTGGAATCCACGACCAGAAGGGAGCCTTCACAGGAGGCAAGCGAACGCGAGACTTCGTAGGAAAAATCCACATGGCCGGGCGTGTCCATCAGGTTCAGCTGGTACGCGATTCCGTCTTTGGCCGTATAGGACAGGCGGACCGTCTGGGCCTTGATGGTGATTCCGCGCTCGCGCTCGATCTCCATGCTGTCCAGCACCTGTTCTTTCATGTCGCGTTCTTCCAGTCCGCCGCAGGTCTGGATTAACCGGTCGGCCAGAGTCGATTTCCCATGGTCGATATGGGCGATAATCGCGAAGTTCCGGATACGGGCGAGGGGTGTTGTCTTGTCACTCATAGCGCCTGAAGATACGGTTCCCACGCCAAAAGGCAATAGATAATAAAACCGCCAGAGGGATTTATGAAAGACACGAAAGACGGCCGGCCTGAAGCCTGAAGGCCGGAGCGTTTAAGAGAAGGCGGGCCCTGCAGGGACATTGGTTCTTGCGGCCAGCTCTTTTTCAAACGTTTCCCTGTTTTCGGCCGTAATATCCATGTCTTTGTTCCAGTCGCGCGTGGCGCTTTCCACCGCTGTTGTCTTATGGCCGCTCACCTTCGCCGGCGCGGTAGCCACGCCGCTCAGCCTGTCAATGTCGTCGGACACGGTCTGGACGTCTTCCTTCACGGTTCCGAGGGCCCTTGAAATGGTCGGGCCGTGGACATCGTAAAACTCCTTGAAGTCTCCGCCGAAGGCCTGCATGAAATTGGATGCGAAATTCGCGTATTTTTCGAGCGCGGCGAGGGCTTCCGGGCTCATTCCCATGTTTTTCAGTTCCGCCATCAGGCCGTTGACGGCGCCTTGCGGGTCCGTCAGGGAGTCCGCAAGGAACGTGATAAAGATCTGAGGATCGATAAGGTCCGCGTTCGAAATGCCGCCTTCCTTCATTACTTTCTGCATGGCCTGCAGCTTTTCCGGATTGCCGGGGTCTCTGGCAAGATCGACGCCCGCCTTCATAAAGCGGGCGGCGTAATCCATATTCTGCTTGTCCGTTGCGACAACCTTCAGCATGGCCAGCAGGGCCTTGCGCTGCGTTTTGTCGTTCAGAACATTGTTCAACTCGTCGGCGGTAATGCTGCCGTTCCCGGTCATCATTTTTTGCAGCCCGAGAAGGCCGTTCTGCCCTTCGTTCTGCAGCACTTTGTGGAATGCGTCTTTAACCTCTTTGTCGCCGCGGATGGCGTCGATCATCCGGTCGACCTCGTCCGATCCGCCGGCCTTGAGGGCGTCGAGCGTGGCGTCCGCATCCGCTTTGACGAAGGTGGCTTTCCAGTCGACTCCCGCGCCCGCCATTCCGAAGGCGCTCCCAAGTTTTCCAAACCAGCCGGTAACACCCGTTTCTTCAACAAGCAAACCCTTTTGCTCAAGGTCGCTAACCATGGCGGCCCTGTTAAAGGACGCGGTGGTTTGAACGGTCGGTGCTGGTGCGGCTACGGTCATCTTTTTCTTCCAAATTCTTTCCTGTGTCTAACTCTGTATAAATTATACAAAACAGAGGTTAAGAAATGCAAATTTGGCAGGGGTTTTGGGGTAAAAACTTTTGTTTAAAATCAACGGGTTGTAAAATAATTTAATAAAAAACCCGTCATTTTTTTGCCCTTGCGGGAGGAAGGGGGCTTTCATAAAAAAGACCGCTTTGAGGCGGTCTTTTTGGAAAATATTGCGGCCCTTTTTATGCCGGTACGTAGGATTGTTCCAGTTTGCGAACCGGCGCCCTGTTTTGCGCCACTTCCGGGGCGGGGTCCGCCGCATCGGAGAATATATTGGCGATGAAAGAGCCGCCCTGAACAACGTAGGAGTGCCCGATATCGTTTTCCTCTCCAAACAGGGCTTTTCCACCCGCATTCACGGCTTCCCTCCAGGCTGTGCCGAGTGTTCCATAGGTCAGCACACCGCCAACGCCCGCTACTGTTTCACCGGCACCGGCGACAAGCCGCAAGCCAGCCTTTGTGAAGTCGCCATGTAAAGCGTATTTTGCCGTATCGTAAAGTGCATCTCCGGCTGCTATGACAGCCCCCAATCCGGGTACACCCTTTAATCCGAACATTGCGGCTGCAGGGGAGGCTGCGGAAACGGCTGTCGTCGTCCCAAGAATGGAGACACCTGCCGCGCCGACTTCGGTTGCGATTTCACTACTCGTGATTTCATTGCCCAGTTCGGTCGATACAGGGTCCGTTACAATGGAACCTGCCTCGCTTGCCTCGGCCGAGGAGGGCCAGAGAGAGTAAGCACCTGCGGCAACACCACTGAGAATCGCGAGTTTTTTTCCAATTCCCGGTATGGCGCTCAGCTTGTTTCCAACAGTGGCAACAGCGTTGCGAAGAAAACCCGTTCCGGCGGGGTTGGTTGCGTATTTCAACAGGGCCGTTTTTCCCACGCCATAGCCTGCGGCAATACCGGCGGCACCAATGCCATATCCCAGAGCATTGTCTGAAAGGTCATGCCCAACATGTGAGAGATCATCCGAGAAAGTATCTTTGAAATTCTCAAACTTGCTATCCTTTTTGGCATGGGTTGCGATTTTATCATTGAGCCATTTTGATTCAATACCAAAAAGACCAAGGAGTTCCTGAAGGTTTTTGAAGAAAGAGTGCCAAGCTCCCGCAGTGTTTTGCTCAGCTTCCGCCAATCCTAACCAAGTGTATACTTCGTTTAAAGCGCCACCCACATAACTTTTGAGTCCGCCATTTAAGAGGACTTCGGCAGCCGCGCCCAGACCAGTAACTTTTAGCGCTTTACCTAAAAAACTACTCTTCCCAAGGCCGCCCATCGCTGATGCGGCTGTTGCAGCATCAACCCCTTTTTTCAAAATGCCCGCCTGAAGAGCTTTTTGAGCGGCCTCTGCGGCCGTCTTGTCAGCGGCTCCAAGAAAGCCACCAAAAAGCTTCTGCCCTAGTCCCAAAGCCCATCTTTTTAACATTTCTCTTACTCTCTTTCCTTAACCTAAAACCACTTTTTCAGTGATTATTAAAAATACTCTTCCGAAGTTAATAAAAGGTTACCAAAACGGCAATAGCAAATGCAAATGAGACTGAAAAACTATTTATTTTCAGTGCGTTAGAGCGTTTCAACACTGTTTTCCGAAAGCCCGTTTTTCCCGTCATTGCGGGCGACTGAAGGGAGCGCGGCAAAGCCGCGCACTTCTTCTGGATCCCCGCCGTTTGAGCGATGCTGCGCATCGCCGCGGGGATGACGGGCGGGGGCGTGTTTTTGTCGCGCTTCGTGCATGCTTCGTGTCCTTTGTGTCCTTTGTGTTAAAAATCCGTCATTGCGGGCCGCTGGATTGCTTCGCTGCGCTCGCAATGACGAAGGGGGCCTTTAGAGCGTTCATCGTTTAGATTGAGTCACGACCCGTTTTGTCATCCTGAGCCGAAGGCGAAGGATCTCAATGTTTTCCGGAGATTCTTCGCTACGCTCAGAATGACAGAATGGAACCAACCTAAACCCACAATGCTCTAATGCCTGAAGTGTCTCATATTCGTGAACGCCATCGCAAGTCCGCGGTCGTCGGCGGCTTTGATGACTTCCTCGTCGCGGATCGAGCCGCCGGGCTGAATCACGGCGGTGACCCCGGCTTCCGCGGCGGCGATCAGGCCGTCGGCAAAGGGGAAGAACGCATCCGAGGCCACGACGGAGCCTTTGGTCTTCGGAGTGTCCCATCCGGCTTTTTCGGCGGCGTCCTGCGCTTTCCTTGCGGCGATGCGCGAGGAATCAAGGCGGCTCATCTGGCCGGCGCCGATCCCGACGGTGCTTTCGTCTTTGGCATAGACAATCGCGTTGGATTTCACGTGCTTGGCCACTTTAAAGGCGAAAAGCATGTCGCGGACCTCTTCTTCCGTGGGTTCGCGTTCCGATACGATTTTAAGGTCTTCGGGCGTTATCACGCCATTGTCGCAGTCCTGCACCAGAAGCCCGCCCGCCACGCAGGTCACCAGACGGCGGCTTTCACGGATATCGGGCATTGCGCCCGTGGTGAGCACGCGCAAATTCTTTTTCTCTTTCAGGATGTCCAGCGCGCCGGCCTCCACATCCGGGGCGATAATCACCTCGCTGAAAACCTGAATGATTTTTTTGGCCGTCGCGGCGTCCAGGGTCCGGTTGATCGCGATAATCCCGCCAAAGGCGGACGTCTGGTCGCACAGCAAAGCCTTTTCATAGGCGTCCGATATGGTGTCGGCCGTTGCCACGCCGCAGGGGTTTGCGTGTTTGATAATCGCGACGGAAGGGCCGTCAAATTCGGCGACAAGCTCAAAAGCGGCGTTTGTGTCGTTGATATTGTTATAGGACAGTTCCTTGCCCTGCAGGATATTGGCCGTTGCCGCGCCGGGACGGGCCAGGCCGTCCACCATATAAAGCGCCGCTTTCTGGTGCGGGTTTTCGCCATAGCGCAAGGGCTGTTTCAACGTGCCGGAGACGCTGATCCGGCGGGGAAAACCTTCCGCATCGGTCTGTTTTGAAAACCAGCTCGCGATGTTCGAATCATAAGTGGCCGTGAGCGCGTAGGCATTCGCCGCGAGCCTTTTACGCAGCGCGTAGGTTGTTCCCCCGTCATGTTCTTCCATCTCGTGCAGGACGTCTTCATAGTCCTGCGGGTCGGTGACAACGGTCACAAATTCATGGTTTTTCGCGGCGGCGCGAATCAAGGACGGCCCGCCGATGTCGATATTTTCGATGCAGGTATCGAAGTCCGCCTCCGCAGAAACGGTCTGTGCAAAAGGATAGAGATTGACCACGACGAGATCGATATCGCTGATGCCGTTGTCTTTTTGCGCCTGAACGTGATTTTCATCGCTGCGGCGGGAGAGAATGCCGCCGTGAATTTTCGGGTGAAGCGTTTTCACCCGCCCGTTCATGATTTCCGGAAAACCGGTATGGTCGGACACATCGCGCACGGCAATCCCGGCGTCTTTCAAGGCTTTGGAGGTTCCGCCGGTCGAGAGGATTTCCACGCCAAAAGCGGCGAGTTTTGCGGCAAAATCGCTTAAACCTTCTTTATCCGAAACGGAGATAAGGGCGCGCTTGATTTTTACCTGCCGTGGATCGCGAATGGTTGCGGGGCCTGAAGATTTTGACGCTGTGCTGGATGTGTTCATACACAGGGGTTATAAAGCAAAAAAACTACGTGGCAAGCGCTTTTCCGACGCGCGCAGGGGCCGTTTCGTTCTTGCTGTAGATTCCGCGCAAATCGGGTGCCAGCGTGTAGGACTCCGTAATGCCCAAAACCGTTTCCGACCCGCCCAGAAAGAGGAATCCGTCCGGCGGAAGCAGGTCGTACATTTTTTCCAGAACGGCTTTCTTGGTGGGTTTGTCGAAATAGATCAAAACATTCCGGCAAAAGATAATGTCGAATTTCCCCAGCGGCGTGAGCGGATCCAGCAGGTTAAAATAACGGTATTTGACCATATTTTTAATTTCCGGTTTGAGCGCCCATTTTTCGTTTTTTTGTTCAAAATACTTCACAAGCATCTGGATGGGCAGCCCGCGCTGAACCTCAAACTGCGTATATTCGGCCTTTTGGGCTTTTTCTATGACCTCCGTCGAAATGTCCGTGCCGATGATTTCAAAATGCCAGCCCGCAAGTTTCGCATCCTGTTCTTTGATAAGCATCGCCAGAGAATACGGCTCCTGGCCCGTTGAACTGGCGGCGCACCAGATTCGGATTCTTTTCTGGATCGCTCTTTTTTCCAGAAGAGCCGGAAGCACATGGTCCCGGAAGGCGTCGAAGGGGCGCGTATCCCGGAAAAAGGACGTCTCGTTCGTGGTCATGGACTCGATCACGTCCTTTACGAGGTTCGGATCGGGAACGCCCTGCAGGGCCATTGTCATAGCGTCCAGAGAGGGGAATCCCCATTTTTTGGAAACGGGCGTGAGGCGGGAATCAAGCAGGTAGGATTTATCCTGCGTCAGGCTGAGGCCGGATTTTTCCATCAGTAAATTCTGATATATGTCGAAATCGTTGATTCTCATTATCTTTAATCTAGCGTTTTCTGCAGTCCATTTCGATCGTCTTAAACTTTACTCTTACCTGTGAGTTATACGCTTCTCCTCATTGATCCTGCCACACATGAATGCGGCTTTCCCCCTTTTTATAGCATCATCCTTTGTTTGACCCACGGTCCGATTTCATCAAGGGGCAGGACGGCGCTGCATAAACTGTCTTCCGCTACGGCGCCGGGCATTCCCCAGACAACGCTCGTTTTTTCGTCCTGCGCAATAACCCTTCCGCCGGCTTTCACCAGATCCCTGAAAGAGGGGAGGCCGTCGGCGCCCATTCCCGTCAGCATCACGCCCAGCACTTTGTTACCGTATATTCCTATGGCGCTTCGGAGCATCGGGTCAACGGAAGGCTTTACGAAATTTTCCTGCGGCCCGTCGCCCAATGTGATAACGGTGTCCGTTCCCTGTTTTTTCAGGAGCATGTGAAAACCGCCCGGCGCAACATAAACTTTTCCTTTTTCAAGGACCATGCCTTCCGCCCCTTCGAAAGCCTCTATGCCCGCTTTTTTAGAAATATGCTGCGCGAGGATAGCCGTGAATGTCGCCGGCATATGCTGTGTCACAATGACAGGCACGTCGAACCCCCTGAAGTGGGACAGCACGTTGAAAAGGGCCTGCGGTCCGCCGGTCGAGCTTCCGATTGCGATTAAAGCCGGTTTGCCTTTGTACGCGCCCGGGTTCGTATTCAGGGACCATGATTTTTTTTGCAGCGGCTTTTGTTCGGAAGACCGGGCGGCGGCCGCCTGTTGCGAAAGAGAGGCGCCTTTGTTGTTTTCTTTTTGTGCAATCCGCCCCAAAGACCTGACCAGCCGGACGATCTGCTCTTCAAAATTTTCGCCGTGCAGAAGCTCGTTTGCACTGGTGGGTTTGGCAATGGTTTCCGTTGCCCCGAGCTCCAGCGCTTTCATCGCGATCTGGCCATTGCGCTCGGTTAACGTTGAACACATGATGATTTTTGTGTGCGGCGAGGCTTTAAGAAGTTGGGGAAGGGCCGTGATACCGTCCATCACCGGCATTTCGACATCCAGCGTCATAACGTCAGGCGCGTATCTTTCAATGCCCGCAATGGCCTGTGCGCCGTTGGAAACGGAAGCGACAATTTCTATGTTCTCTTCCCGGCTCAAAATACGGGAAATGACTCCCCGAACAACGGCAGAGTCGTCAACAAGCATTACGCGAATAGGGAGGGTCATTTAAAAAAGTCTTTCTTTCATGCCTCCGTGGCTTTTAAGCCTCCGTGGATAAAATACCGATCTGTGAAAACTTGGACTGGATAATTTCGCTGTCAAAAGGCTTCATAATATATTCATCGGCGCCTTTTTCTATGGCCTGCTGGATGTGAGCCATATCATTCTCGGTTGTGCAAAAAACGACTTTCGGATGATTTCCTCCACTCATTTGCCGCAGTTTTTCCAGAAACTCGATACCGTTCATAACAGGCATATTCCAGTCAAGCAAAACGGCGTCCGGCATGTTCTGTTCGCAAGATTCGTAAGCTTTCTGACCGTCCTCCGCTTCTTCACAGGAAAAGCCGAGATCCTCGACGATCCGCCGTGCCACTTTCCGAACGACGCGGCTGTCATCTACAACGAGACATGATTTCATCTTATTTCCTTCATTTTTTTTAGGAATGAACGCTATCCAGAAGTCCGGGGACATCCAGAATCACAAGAATTCTACCCTCTAATTTGTATATTCCTAATGAAATATTCTTCCAGACGGGATCAAGCGTTGCCGGCGCGCTTTCAAAGTCCTTGTTTTTAAGGCTCATGACATCCCCAACCTCATCGATAATCAGGCTGTAAAGTTCCGTTTCATGTTCTACGACGACGCTCATTTCCTTGTGCCGTTCTTCCTGCGGGGGCAATCCCAGACAGTTACGGACGTTGATGGCCGTCACGACACGCCCGCGAAGATTAAGCGAACCCAAAACCGCCGGCGGCGCCAGAGGAACTTTCGTCACTTCCTGTTCCCCCAGAACATCCTGAACCTGTAAAATAGGAATGCCGAAAAGCTGCCCGGCAATCAGGATTGTTAAAAATTCTTTTGAAGACTGGAGATGGGTTTGTTTTTCCGTTTCTACGGAAGCGGTTGCTTGGGTCATGCGGCATCTCCACTGTTTTCGTTCAATGTCTGGGACAGGGTATCCAGCAGGGTTTCCCTGTCAAACTTGGCGACATATTTGCTAAAGCCGACTTCGCGTCCCCGATCCATATCCTGAGGGGTGGCATGGGATGTGAGCGCAACCATCGGTGTGGACTTCCAGTTGCTTTTATCGGCGCGGACTCTTTTTGCAAACTCAAAACCGTTCATTTCCGGCATTTCGATATCCGATACAATCACATCAAATTTTTCTCCTGCCTCGCAGAGCTGGAGCGCTTTGACAGGACTGTCTTTCGTTGTGACCTCGTAGCCGGACATTGTGAGGAGGGGAGACAGCATGTTCCTGAAAAAAGGACTGTCATCAACAAGTAAAAGTTTTTGCGTGCCGGAACTTTTTTCGCCGAAGGGTTTATCGCTGTGCCGTTTAAACCAGTTCTTGTTCGATTTTTGAAGAAAATGCCCGACATTTACAATATCCGTCGCCCGGTCTTCAATAATCGCGCTGCCGAATATTTTATCTTCACCACCGGAAACCTGGATATCTATATGCGTTTCCACGATATCTACGATTTCATCGACAACCAGCCCTAACGTGCTTGTTTCATCTGCGAAGACGATGGTCGGTTTATGCCCTTCCCCTGAAAGCAGTGTTTCGGGATCAATGGTCATAAGGGGCATGAGTTTTTCGCGGTACTGGATCATTTTTTGTCCGCCGGATGTTTCTATTTTAGACAGGTCTATCTCTTCCAGTCGTGAAATGAGGGAAAGGGGAATAGCCTTCGGGGAACCGGTGCCTGCACGGAACAGAAGCAGGGATGTTTTCTCGCCTTTGTAGGTCGAAGCGTCCGGTTCTTCCACGGCGGCATCTGTGGTATTGGCATCTCCTGTCGCTCTTGCAATGCCTGCGGGATCAATAATCATAATGACGCTTCCATCGCCAAGGATCGTGTTTCCAGAGAAAACGTCGATATTTTTGATGATTTTCGCGACCGGCTTGACGACAATTTCCTCCGTATCGAAAACCTTATCGACAACGATTCCGAAAGAATAGCCGCCGATCTGGGTGACAACAATATAATCCCTGTTTCCTTTCGTCTTTTCCTGTTTCTCTACACTCTCTTCTTCCAATTCGCTTTTTTCGGGATTTTTTGTTTCCAGTTTCAACAGCTCTTTAAGGGAAACAAGCGGCAACAGCTGTTCCCTGAGGCGGAAAAAGGGCGTGCCTTTAATGGTTTCAATCTGGATTTCCGATTTGTCGCTGATCATCACCAGTTCGCGCACCGAAATTTGTGGAATGGCAAAACGTTCCTTTCCCGATTCAACAATCAGGGCCGAAACAATCGCCAGCGTAAGGGGGATTTTTATCGAGAATGTCGAGCCTTCGCCTTCCGTAGATCTGAGTTCAACGGAGCCCCCTATTTTTTCAATGTTCGTGCGCACAACGTCCATGCCGACCCCGCGTCCGGAGACGGACGTGACCTTCTCTGCCGTTGAAAGCCCGGCATGGAAGATAAATTGCTGAATCTGCTGCGTGGACATGGCCGCAAGCTCTTCTTCCGTCGCGAGGCCGTTGGCCAGAACTTTTTCCTTGATTTTGCCCATCGGAAGACCTTTACCGTCATCCTTGATCTCGATGATGATGTGCCCGCCTTCGTGGAAGGCGCTCAGGGTGATTTTCCCCGTTTCCGGTTTGCCGGCCGCAGTACGGTCTTTCGGCATTTCAACGCCGTGATCGGCGGAGTTTCGCACCATATGGGTCAGGGGATCTTTAATCATCTCCAGAACCTGACGGTCCAGCTCCGTTTCCTGCCCGATCATTTCCAGGTCAATCTTTTTCCCCATCTCCATGCTGAGATCGCGGACAATCCGGGGCAGCTTGGACCACGCATTGCCGATGGGCTGCATGCGGGTTTTCATGACTCCTTCCTGCAGGTCGGAGACGACGTGATTCAGGCGCTGCAACGGCGCGGAAAATTCGCTTTCTTTCTGGTTCCTTAAAATCTGCAGGAGCTGGTTGCGCGTTAAAACCATCTCGCTGACCATGGTCATGAGGTTTTCGAGAACATCGACGCTTACGCGCAGTGTCTGATTGACGACGGGCGCGGCGCCCGTCTGCTGTTTGGCGGCGGCTGCCGCAGAGGGCGGCGCGGGCTTTTTCTCTTTTTCTGTTTCCACCGCCGCTGCTTCTGCTTTTTCTCTTTCTGCCCTTTCTTTTGCTTCTATCTCCGCTTTGTTTTCAAAGAGGGCATCAAGCTCGGCTTCTGTTTTTTCTTCGAAAATTTCGGCAGGCTCGGGGGCTTTTTCTTCCTCTGCTTTCGCTTCTTCCGGTGCGGCTTCCGGCTCCGGTTCCGGCGCGGCACCCGCCTGTGCTGCCTCGCGGCCTTCATAAACGGCGTCAAGCCTTTCAATAAGGTCGGTATCGGTTCCTTCCGGTTCCGCGCCCGTCTCGCCAATCCCGCCGACAATAAACTTGATCTGGTCGATCGATTCAAAAATAAGGGTTACATATTCCGGTATGACATCCAGATCCCCGTCACGGAAACGCCCCAGAACGTTTTCGGCATGGTGCGCGACCTTTTCAAGACGGGGAAGCCCCAAAAATCCGCAGGTTCCCTTGATGGTATGCATCAGGCGAAAAATGTTGCCCAAAAGATCCTTGTCATTCGGGTTTTGTTCAAGATTAAGGAGGTCCTGATCCAGCGCTTCAAGGCTTTCATTGGTTTCAACGAGAAAGTCTGCAATCAGATCGTCCATTATTTCTCTCCGTGTCTAAAATAGATGACAGTGTCACAGTAATGTTAACGACATTTTACCCGGCGAAATTACATAAAGCACACAGAGGCAGGCGATACACGGAAGGAAGGATAACAGAAAACGCAGCATGTGAATATTCTACATACAAAATATTTCCGAAAATATCATATCTCCCCTGTGCAGGAAGTCTGCATTTTTTCGGTCAGATAAAACGCAAAAGCCCATCAGTCATCAGGACATTGAAGCGTGAAGACGACTCTTTCGTCCGTTTTTTCCGAAATTTTGAGTGTATATCCGTAATGTTTTGCCAGGATGCTCACGGCGTAAGGATGCACAAGGCGCGGGTCGAGACTGCTCGGCGAGAGGGAGGCGGCCAGCGCCTCTTCGACGGATTCGCGTACACCGACACCCGGGCCTTCAGCCGTAATAAGGGTCTGGTTGCCCTCGCCGGCTTTTACAAAAACGGTTCCGCCTTTGGGAAGACATTCCATCGCCAGCATCATTGCGCACATGAGCATTTTGCAATAGGCCTTCGGCAGCGGGCTTGGGCCAAGCGGGCCGTAAGGGTCCCAGCTCTGCGACACCTTTCCTTCCGCCGAAACAAGGGCGGAGAAGGCTTTTTGCACGTCTTCGGGTTTAATGTTCGGGTCCCGTCCGCCCGCCCCGTAGGCCAGACGAAACGCCATGAGTTTGGCGCTGGCCTGTTCGGCGCTGTAGGAGATCAGGCCCAGCGCTTCTTCTGCGGAGTCCGGTCCCATGTCCTGCATAAATTCAACGCCGTTATTGATCGCGCCGACCGGACTGATGATATCGTGGCAGATGCGGGAGGCCAGAAGCTCGATAACTTCGGCCGTTTCGTCGTTCTTTGTCATTTGTCTCTTACCCCGTAGATTTTAAAGTCATGCAACTTTAAGGGCGTAGCCAAGTTTCGCAACCTCTTTTTGCACCATATCCAGCAAGTTATCCATGGCTTCACGCGAATTTGCCTCGACACGGCTGACCAGAACGTCCTGCGTGTTGGACGGGCGCACAAGCCACCAGCCCTCGGGGGTTGTCACCCGCACGCCGTCAATTTCATTGATCCGGATATTTCCGTTTTCCCGGCCTTTCAGGTTTTCAATAATCCGGGGGACGAGATCGAATTTTTCCCTCTCGTCAACTTCAATGCGGATTTCGGGGGTGCTGAACAGTTTTGGCAGGTGCGCCGTCAGGGACGAAAAAGGCGCCTGCGTCCGCGCCACCGCGTTGATGAGCCGGATGGCGCAGTATTGCGCATCGTCAAAGCCGTAATATTTGTCGGCAAAGAAAATATGCCCGCTGAGTTCGCCCGCCAGCGGCGCGTTTTCTTCCGCCATTTTGGCTTTGACGAGGGAATGTCCCGTTTTCCACATAATCGGCCTGCCGCCAAGCTTTTCGATTTCATCAAACATCATCTGGGAACATTTCACATCCCCGATGATCGCCGTGCCGGGGTGTGTTTTCAAGACGTCGGCGGCGTAAATGGTCATAAGGGCGTCGCAGCGCAGAATATTTCCCTTTTCATCAACGGCGCCGATCCGGTCGCCATCGCCATCGAAGGCGATGCCGAGATCGCAGCCGTTTTCAAGGACCGCCTTGCGAAGGTCTTCAAGGTTTTTATCGACGGTGGGGTCGGGGTGGTGGTTTGGAAACGCGCCGTCGATGCTTTCATACAGCAGGATATGCTCTCCGGGGAGTTTGTCCGTAAGCGCCTTGAGTATATCGCCCGAAGCCCCGTTTCCCGCATCCCATGCGATTTTAAGCTCTCTCCCTGTTTCGAGGTCTTTCAGCAACCGATCGACGTAATTCTGGCGGATATCAATGTGCTGCGTGCGGCCAGAGCCCGTTTCAAAATCGGCGTTTGCGGCAAGGGTTCCCAAAGCCTGAATGGCCTCTCCAAAGACGGAGCCGGTCTGAAGCATCATTTTAAAGCCGTTATAATCCGGCGGGTTATGCGACCCGGTCACCATAATGCCGGCATCGGCGCCATGATCTTTTACGGCAAAATACAGCATGGGTGTGGGGCCGAGGCCGATATTTTTCACGTCAATTCCGCTTTCGTTCAGGCCCCGGATCAGCGCGCCGGAAAGGGCCGGGGAGGTGGTGCGCCCGTCATAGCCAACGCAAATTTTAGTCGCTTCCTTGCGTTCCTGACGGCGGACATAGGTGCCGAACGCGCGGCCCAAAGCATAGGCGTCCTGTTCACCCAGATTTATGCCGACCTGCCCGCGAATGTCATATTCACGCAGGATTGTCGGGTCAAAGGAGTAGGGGCCCGTGGCTGGCGTTTTAGCCTGCGGCTGCGGCTGGTTCATTCGAAAACTCTTTTTGCTGTGTAAATTTTTCAAGGATAGAGCGGACATTATCGCCGATTTCGGGGTCGGAAAGCGCAAAGGCAATATTTGCCTCGATGAATCCGATCCGGCTGCCGCAGTCATAATGGTCCCCTTCAAAGCGCAGGCCGTGGAAGGGCTGCCGTCCGATGAGGGTCGCCAGCGCGTCCGTAAGCTGGATTTCGCCGCCCGCCCCGGTTTCAAAACCGTCCAGGTGCTCAAACACTTCCGGCTGCAGGATGTAGCGCCCGATGACGGACAGGGTGGACGGGGCCTTGTCCGGCGCCGGTTTTTCCACCAGCCCTTTGACGCTTACGTCGCGTCCGTTGTCGGTTCCAGTTTCGACAATGCCGTAGTTTTTCGTCTCGGCGCGCGGGACTTCCTTCACGGCAATGACGTTCCCGCCTTTTTCCGCATATGTTTCCATCATCTGCTTCAGGCAGCCGTCGGGGTGTTTGATAATGTCATCGGGCAATAAAACCGCGAACGGCTCGTCGGCCACGAGTTTTTTGGCGCACCAGACGGCATGCCCCAGCCCCAGCGGACGCGGCTGCCGCGTTAAAAAGAGCTTCCCGGCGGGCATTTCACAGCTTTTGATTTGTTCAAGCATGTCTTCCTTGCCGCGCGATTCCAGTGTTTCCATCAATTCGGGCTGATAATCGAAATGTTCTTCGAGCATTCTTTTGTGGCGCCCGGTGACAAAAATAAATTCTTCAATACCGGCGTGCCTGGCTTCTTCCAGAACGTGCTGGATAAGGGGCCGGTCGTTGATGGGCAGCATCTCTTTCGGCATCGCCTTGGTCGCAGGAAGGAAACGCGTTCCGAGTCCGGCGACCGGAAAAACGGCCTTCCGGACGGGCTTATAATCTTTTTGATCTGTCATAACGCCTTGTTTTGCACAAAACCGGCGGTTGATGCAAGCTTGTTGGCTTAATCCTCAGCGTTTTTTAAGAGAAGCTCCCTGGCGGCATTGAGCTTTTTGGCAATCCATTCCGAGCCGTGCTGGTCCGGGTGGTGATCTTTCATCAGGCTTTTATAGGCTTTTTCGATTTCTTCAACGCTCGCGCCCTCTTCCAGGCCGAGAATGTCGAGAGCCTCCGATATTTTTGCGCGCCCGCTGGCTGAGGTAAGGTGATCGTAGATTTTTTCCTCTGTCTTCACCTGCTGGTGTGTTTTCCAGATCGAATAAAGAAGTGGCCACAAAGCGGCGAGTCCGCCAACAGCCGCAGGCAGGCGCCCCGAAATGGACAGCAGAAAGACAGCCGCGCTCACGACAAGCGTTCCTACAATAACGATCAGCGTGCCGATTTGCTGCGGCGAGGCTTTCCGTACAAAGTGGAAGAGCGCAAATCCGCCAACGATCAGTCCGATACCAAGAAGTACGTAAGACATAGATATATTCTCTCTTTTACGGCAATTCTACTCTCTTGGGTGCCTCTGCCGCAAGTGCCTTGCGCGTTTTTATAATCCGATTTAGGGTCGGTTCCCATGGACACATGTTATTCAAAGCGCCTCGAAGCCCTTCGCCAAATTTTAAAACAGGAAGGTCTGGAGGGTTATTTCCAGCCTTACGGGGATGCCTATCAAAACCATTTCCTGCCGCCTTCGGAGGAACGTCTGGCATGGCTCAGCGGGTTTACCGGTTCGGCGGGGTTTGCCGTTGTCCTGATGGAAAGCGCCGTAGTGATGTCCGACGGGCGTTACCGCGTCCAGCTTAAGAAGCAAATCGATTCGGCCCTATATGAAACGGGTGATTTTACAAAAGTGAGTGCAGGGAAGTGGCTGGCGGAGCGTGCAAAATCCGGTGCAAAAATAGGGTACGATCCCGATCTTCTGACGATTGCGCAGATCGAAAAGATAGAGGCCGCTCTCGAAGGATGCTCTATTTCCCTGCAGCCGATGGAGAAGAATCCTGTCGATCTCCTGTGGGGGGCGGACAGGCCGGAAAGACAAACGGCGCCTGTCCGGATTTTTCCCGAAAAAATAGCAGGACTGGATATAAGTCAAAAAATAAGCAAAGTATCGGAAGTCCTTTTGAAAAAACAAAAAAACGAACCTTTGGAGGCGTTTATCTTAACGTCTCCGGCTTCTCTTAGCTGGCTGTTGAATGTGCGCAGCAGCGAGGTGAAGTATCTTCCTGTCGTTCTTTCCCGCGCCATTTTATACGCGGATGGAACGCTGGACTGGTTTGTTGAGCCGGCGCGCGTGACGGCGGAAATCAAAGACCATATCGGCCCAGGTGTAAGGGTTTGTGCGCCGGAAGAAATGGAAGCCGTTTTGAAAGCGCAGGCGGGACCTGTCGGGGTAGATTTTGAAAACGCTCCGATACGTTTTAAAAATATCCTGACGGATTCCGGGACAAAAATTCAAAATATCAAGGATCCGTGCGTTTCTTTGAAGGCCTGTAAAACGCCGGCAGAAATAGAAGGAATCAAGGAGGCGCATATCCGTGACGGGGCGGCGTTGGCAACCTTTCTGCACTGGGTGAGCGAACAGGCGGGGTCCGGGATTTGCGAGGGGGACATTGCCGAAAAATCAACGCAGGTCAGGGCGGTTTCCAATTCTTATCAGGGCCCGTCTTTCCCTCCCATCATCGGGTTTGGCGAAAACGGGGCCATTATCCACTATACGCTGGCGGCAGGGGAAAAAGGCGCGCCGGTCAAGCCGCCGGGCCTGCTTCTTATGGACACGGGCGGGCAGTATGTGGACGGGACCACCGATATCACCCGCACCGTTGCAATCGGGGAACCGACCGAAGAGATGCGCCGCCATTTCACGCTCGTTTTAAAAGGCCATATCAATCTGGCGCTGGCGCGGTTTCCCGAAGGCGCCACGGGCGCGCAGCTCGATATTCTGGCGCGCCGCGCCCTGTGGGAGGAAGGGCTGGATTATGCGCACGGCACGGGGCACGGGGTCGGTACCAATCTGGATGTGCATGAGGAGTCCGCCACTATTTCGCCGCGCGGGCAAAGGGCCTTCGAGGCGGGTATGGTGATTACGAACGAGCCGGGCTATTACCGCGAGGGACAATACGGCATTCGCATAGAAAATGTGATGACGGTTGAAGAGGCGGGGCCTTGCAGCGACACGCCGCAAAAAATGATGCGCTTTAAAACGCTGTCCCTGGCCCCCATAGACCGGAACCTGATCGAGAGGGCGCTTCTCACGGAAGAAGAGCTTGAGTGGCTCAACGCCTATCACGCGGAGGTTTACGCAAAAATTTCGCCGCATCTGGAAGAAGGGGTCCGCCGCTGGCTTCGGGCCGCAACGGCCCCTTTGTAGCCGCCTTAAAACAAAACCGCCGAAATCAGCTTCCGGCGGTTTTTTTATTTATCAGGGTTATTTTAAACATGCGACCTTAATAGCGATCGCTGCCTTTGCGGGCCATTTTCCGCGAACGGCGGACGGACTCTGCGTCTCTGCGTTTCTTCTTTTCGGAAGGTTTTTCGTAGTTCCGGCGCAGCTTCATTTCACGGAAGATTCCTTCGCGCTGCATCTTCTTCTTTAAAACGCGAAGAGCCTGCTCGACGTTGTTATCGCGGACGGTTACAGTTACCAATGCTTAATCACCCCTTTTCGGCTTTCTCTTTTGTGCCTGACAAATCGGTCCGGACACGGTAAAAAACATGCACTTCCTAACGAGGGATTCGTACGAATGCAAGGAAAAAATGCTTTATATTGAACCTCATAGTCGGATATTCGGCCGGTTTTGGCAAAGGGCCTTTCTTGCGCTTGCACTGATTTTCTTTTCTTTTCAGGTGGTTGCAGGCGAAAGGGAAGATTTTAGGGCCGCGCCTGAAAGCGCGACGGGATTGCAGCATCCGGCGGTGGCGACCGGCACGGAATTTATGGCGGTTACCTCTCATCTCGAAGCCACAAAAGCCGGCTATGACATTTTGAGCCGGGGCGGCACGGCCGCGGATGCGGCTGTGGCCGTCCAGCTCGTTCTGGGGCTGGTCGAGCCGCAATCTTCCGGTATCGGGGGCGGCGGGTTTGTTCTTTATTACGATGCGCAAAAGCGAACTGTCATGACACTGGACGGACGGGAAACGGCCCCGGCGCTGGCTGGGAAACATCTCTTCCGGGGGGCGGACGGCAAGCCGATGGAATTCTACGATGCGGCCCTCGGGGGGCGCGCCGTCGGGGTGCCGGGAACGTTGCGTCTTTTGGAAAAACTCCACAAAAAACACGGGAAGATGCCGTGGCGGGATTTATTCTCTCCGGCGGTGGCGCTGGCCGAAACGGGGTTCGAAGTTACGCCGCGCCTGTCCAAAATGGTTCATCAGGACTACAGGCGTCTGGGCCGTTTTACCGATACGCGCCTTTATTTTTTCCCCGACGGAGTGACACCCGTCCGGCCCGGATATTTTCTAAGGAACCCGAAATATGCCGCTGTTTTAAGGAAGGTCGCGCTGGAAGGGGCCGACGCTTTTTACAGCGGGGAGATTGCGCAGGACATTGTGAAAGCCGTGCGCGAAGTTCCTGAAAATCCAGGGCTTCTTTCGATGGAGGATCTGGAAAAATACCGCGTTCGAAGCCGCTCTCCCGTGTGCGGCGTTTACCGGGGTTACAAGATATGTTCCGTGGCCGAGCCGTCCTCCGGCGGCCTGACGCTTTTAAGCGCGCTGGGTATGCTGGAGCATTTCAATCTGGGGGAACTCGGACCTGATAACCCGAAAAGCTGGCATTTGATCGCCGAGGCCAGCCGTCTGGCGTTCGCGGACCGGAATTATTACATGGCAGACCCGGATTTTGTCGAAACGCCGGGAAAAGCGCTCTTGGATCCGGATTATCTTGAAAAGCGCGCCCGCATGATTTCGCTGGAAGGGGCGCTTCAAAACGCGCAGCCCGGCACGCCGCCGGGATGGGACGCCGCGCCGCAGCAGCCCGATATGGCCCCTAAGCCGCCGGGTACAACGCATATGTGCCTTATCGACCGGTACGGCAATATCGTTTCCATGACCGGCAGCATTGAAAATGCCTTTGGTTCGCGGGTGATGACGGAGGGGTTTTTGCTGAACAACCAGCTTACCGATTTTTCCTTTGAGCCGGAACGGGACGGGCAGCCCGTTGCCAACAGGGTGGAAGGGGGGAAACGTCCGCGCTCTTCGATGGCGCCCGTGATTATTTTCGACCCTCTGGGGCGGCCTTTTCTGGTGATCGGTTCGGCCGGGGGCAGCGCGATCATCGGCTATGTGCTGGAGCGGATTGTTGCGCTCATTGACTGGGACATGGACGTGCAGGAAGCGCTGGAGGCGCCGAATATCATTCATCTGGGAACGAAAATAGAGATGGAGCCGGCGGCAGAACCTCTTTCTGCCGGGCTGAAGCAAAGGGGCCATCCTGTTGAAATCAAAGAGTTAAACAGCGGGCTGACCGCCATCCATATCAAAAACGGCCTTTATACCGGCGCTGCCGATCCCCGCCGCGAAGGGGGCGGGATGGGGCGTTAGAGTGTTCGTCGTTTTGATTGGTTCCATTCTGTCATTCTGAGCGTAGCGAAGAATCTCCGGAAAACATTGAGATCCTTTGCCTTCGGCTCAGGATGACAAGACGGGCGTACCGGCCTGATCGCAGAATGCTCTAGGTAATGGTCAGGCGATAAGACATCCGTATTTTGGGTTGCAATCGGGGCGTTCTTTCGAAGGCGCCTTGTTTTCTTTGCCGTCTTTTTCGGCCGGTTTTACGGCTTTGAAGCGGGGTTTTTCCGACTCGAGGAGCAGCAGGCGCGTTTCCTCCTGAAGGTAGAGAAGGATTTTTTGCCGGTTTTCTTCGAGGGTTTCCCCGTCCAGAATAATCAGCCTGTTCCCGCGGCCGGGAATTGTAACGGCTTCTTCGCCGGCGTCCGGGCCCTGAAATACGCCTTTGAGAGGCTTGAATTCGATGGTCGGGACCACACCCTGAACCCATTTGTTTCCGTCGGGAAGCGCCTCTTCCATGATGAAGTCAATTGCGGATCCGATGCTTTTTTTGAGCGCCGGGGTGTAGAACACCATTCCTTCTGTATAATTATGGAGTCCTCCGGAGACGGTCACACCGCAGAAGACAAGCAGGTTTGATTCAGCCTTTTGGGATGTTGCCGCCCGGTCTTTTGCCGGCGGCTCAGTCGAACCCATATCGGCGGCAAGAAGGTCGTTTGCCGGGAAGACCAGACTGGCCGCAAGGACAAGGCGTTGCGCGAATCGTGAAGTATTCTTATGCATCTGAGGGCTCCAATTATGTCTCGGTGCGTTGTTTCAGGGCGGTTATTCCACGAAAGTATTGTTATGTCAAGTATATTAAGGAACGTGACCACATCTCTCGCTTTCTGCTTGACAGGAAAGACGGAAAAAGGCTTATTGTTTTCATAATTAAAAACCAGTGGTGAAAACGATGAAAATAGAAGACCTTTCTCTGGAAGAGTTTCGGCTTATTCCTGATATATACATCAGCCATGCCTCCGACGAGATGGGGCGCCATAGAGACAAAAGCTACCGCATTCCGGTAGAAGTAGATGGCGAAACCGTAGACGTTCTTCTAACCTCTTTCTTTAATTCGGACGCAGACCCGCACAGAACGGAAAATCTGGATCGCTATCAGAACAATCCGAAGGCAATGGAAAAGGCTCTTGGCAGGGTGTGGAAACAGGTTGCAGCAGGGGGCGTTCTGGGATTGAAGATGAGAGATTGGGAGGGCAATCATACCGCCGTCGTTATGCGCGCCGATTCCCTGCCGCCGCCTGCCGTGTCTTAAGGTTCAGGGCGGCCTCCAGAAGCGTTTTTGTGTAATCTTCTTTGGGCGCGTGAAAAATATCCGCCGCCCTGCCGCTTTCGACGATGCGCCCGTTTTGCATGACGATGAGGTCGTGTGCCATGGCCCGGATAACCCGCAGGTCGTGGCTGATAAACATGTAGGCAAGGTTGTGCCTGCCCTGAAGTTCGCGCAGCAGGTCGATGATTTCCGCCTGAACGGACACGTCCAGCGCGGAGGTGGGTTCGTCCAGCACCACAAATTTCGGATGCAAAACCATCGCCCGCGCGATCGCGATGCGCTGGCGCTGTCCGCCGGAAAATTCGTGAGGATAGCGGTGGCGGGTCCCGGGGTCGAGATGCACATCCTTCAGGGCCTCTGTCACAAGATCGTCGCGGTCCGCGCTGCCCAGCTCTTTCCGGTGGACCTTGAGGCCCTCCCCGACGATATTCGCGATGCTCATTCGCGGCGACAGTGCGCTGAAAGGGTCCTGAAAGACGATTTGCATGTCCGCGCGCAGCGGGGTCATTTGCCCGCGGGTGCAGGTGGAAATGTCCCGCCCTTCGAACGCGATCTGTCCCGTGCCGCCCAGAAGACGCAAAAGCGCAAAGCCAAGCGTCGATTTTCCGGAGCCGGATTCGCCGACCACGCCGAGCGTATGTCCCGATTTGATCTCGACATCCACGCCGTCAACGGCCTTCACCCAGTCCGTTGTCTTGCCCCAAAAAGATTTTTTGCGGGGAAAGTGGACTTTAATATTGCGTCCCTTCATGATCGTTTTGGCATTGTTTTTCGGCGCGGAGATTTCGCCGCGCGGCTGCGCGTTCAGGAGCTTTTTGGCGTAGTCGTGTTTTGGCCCGGAGAATAATTTTTTCGCAGGTTCCTGTTCGACAATTTTCCCGTCTTTCATCACGCAGACATAATCTGCAAATTTTTCAACGATGGACAGGTCGTGCGTAATCATCAGCATCGCCATGCCCAGATCTTTTTGAAGCTGTTCCAGAAGCTCCAGAATTTCAGCCTGTACAGTGACATCCAGCGCCGTTGTGGGCTCGTCGGCGATCAGGAGGTCAGGATTATTGGCCAAAGCCATGGCGATCATCACGCGCTGGCGCTGCCCGCCGGAAAGCTCGTGCGGGTAGGCCCCGAGGCGCTGCTTCATCTGCGGAAGCTGCACCAGATCGAGGAGTTCCAGGACGCGCGCACGGGCCGCCTTTTCATCCATTTTCCGGTGCAGGCGCAGGACTTCGCCGATTTGCCGCTCAATGACATGCAGCGGATTAAGGGCCGTCATCGGTTCCTGAAAGATCATTCCGATCCGGGAGCCGCGAATGGTACGCATGAAAGAATCCGGCCTGCCTACCAGTTCTTCCCCGTTGAACAGGATGGAAGAGTCCGGCGTGTGCGAGGCCAGCGGATAGGGCAAAAGCTGCATTACCGAAAGGGCCGTGACCGATTTCCCCGAACCGCTCTCCCCGACCAGCGCGAGCGTCTGTCCCGTCTCAATCGAAAAAGAAACATCCTCCACGGCGCGGACGATGCCGTCCATGCCTTTAAAATCGACACACAGATTTTTGATCTGGAGAAGGGGAAGAGTCATTTTATTTTTATATCCTGCGGCTCTTTCGCGCCTTCAACGGGGAGAACGATTTCCCCTTTTTCTGTTGTCCTGTCCGCCCTGCGCAGGGAAGGCATTACAAATCCCCCTTCCGGATGACATGCGCGATTTTTTCGACGGCTTCGTCCGCTTCCTCCTTTTTCATGATGAGGGGGGGAGTCAGGCGCAGGGATTTCGCGCCGGCCTGTGTGGTCATAAGGCCGTTTTCCAGCAGGGCGTTCATCAGTTTTCCAATGTCATAGACCGTATCGATGCCGATCATCAGGCCCAGGCCGCGGATATCCTCGATCGAGTTGGTGTCCTTTTGAAGCTGCTCAAGGGAAGCTTTCAGGTGCTTGCCCGTTTCCACGACGTTCTGGAGAAAAGCGGGCTGCCGGATCTGGTTGATAGTATGCATGGCAATGGACGTGGCAAGCGGGTTTCCGGCATAGGTGGAGCCGTGATCTCCATATTTGAACACGCCTGAAATGCTTCCCCGCGCCACGAAGGCCCCGACAGGGAATCCGTTCCCCATGCCTTTGGCCAGAGTCATGATATCCGGTTCCACGCCGAAATGTTCGTAGGCGAACAGCGTGCCCAGACGTCCCATCCCGACCTGGATCTCGTCAAAGATCAGGATGATTTTATTTTCGTCACAGATATGGCGCAGCTGCGCTAAAAACTCTTTATCGGCGGGAAGGACGCCGCCTTCCCCCTGTACGGGTTCCACCAGAATGGCGCAGGTTTTATCGGAAACAAGCTTTCGGACGCTTTCGATATCGTTGAAGGTCGCAAAATGAATGCCCGGCAGGTAGGGGGCGAATTCCGGCTGGCTTTTGCTTTTGTACGTGCAGCTTACCGCGCCGTAGGTGCGGCCGTGGAAGGAATTGTCAAAGGTGATGATCTCTTTGCACGATTCCCCCTTGTTTAAATGCGCCCATTTGCGCGCGAGTTTTAACGATCCTTCAACAGCTTCGGCGCCGGAATTGGTAAAAAAGACCTGATCGGCAAAACTGTGCTCAATCAGAAGCTCCGCGCATTCGATCTTCGGGACAGACTGGAAAGAGCCGGGAGAGATAATAAATTTGTTCAGCTGGTCGATGGCGGTTTTTGTGTATTCCGTGTTTCCGTGGCCGAGCGAAGCCACAGCGATGCCTGCCGCGCAGTCCAGATATTTCTTGCCTTCAATGTCGTAAAGGTAACATCCTTCCCCATGATCCAGAATGGCGTTCTTGATGTCGTATAACGGCATAATGGCTTTGGCGGCGCGGTCTTTCCAATCCTGCGTTTTGTTCATCTGTCTTCTCCTTTTGAAATCTCTTCTGCCTCGTAACGTTCTTTTTCTCTGCGGCGTACGATCATCGTGCCGGCCCCCGAGGAAGTATAAATTTCTTCCCTCAGGACATCTTTGTGAAATCCGTTTAAAATATGCACCCGTTTGACGCCCGATCTCAAGGCTTCAATGCAGCTTTCCAGCTTTACGCGCATGCCGCCGGTGACGGTTCCGTCTTCAATAAGCCCTTCCAGCTCATGGGCGCTCAGGACAGAAGCGACCTTTCCTTTGATTTTAACACCGTCCACATCGGTCAAGAGCACAAGTTTAGAGGCCTTCAGGCTCACGGCCAGTGCGATGGCGACATTATCCGCATTGATGTTCAGGCTGGTTCCTTCTTCCATGATGCCCAGGCAGGGGCAGGCGGCAAAAGAAACCGATTGAAAAAATTTCCCGATCTCTTTTTTGTGAACGTCTGTAATTTCACCGTCAAAGCGGATGGTTTTATCCAGTTTGGGGCGGCGGCGGACGCCGACCCAGTCCGGCGGCAGGGCATTCAGTCCGTACCCGTTCAAACCGACGTCCTTCATGGTTTCAAGGAGCCTGAATCCCAAATCGCCGGCGAGTGTTTTTTTGACCAGTAGGATATCTTCTTTTGATGTGATCCGCCGCCCGTTAATTTTTTTTGGAGTCCTTCCGGCTTCCGTCAGGGCTTCGTCAATGGCTTCTCCGGCTCCGTAAATCAGTAAAATTTTAACGCCGTCTTTTGTAAGGGCCTGAATATTTTCCAGCAGGTTCCGGCGGGCCTTTTTATCTGTGATAATGCGGCCGCTGGCCTTGATAATAAAAAGCTGCCCTTTGAAACGCTGGCGGTAGAATTTTTTGACGGATTTAATCATCGTTCAGGGTTCCTAGGGGTAAACCGGGCTGTCAAAGTCCAGCCCGGACGTTTCATCGAAGCCGAACATAAGATTCATGTTTTGGACGGCGGTGCCCGAAGCCCCGCGCAAAAGATTGTCCAGCGCGCCTTGCGCAATGATGGTGCCGCGATTGCCTTCACTGTAGCTTAAATCAATAAAGTTTGTACTCACAACATTGGTCATTTCCACCTTGTCGACGAGGCGGACAAAAGGGTGTCCGTCGAAAACGGACAGGTCCGGCGCTGCTTCCGTTTGTATAAATCCATTGGCAAAGATGCCGCGCAGGAAAGGGCCGACTGTCGGCGTAAAATTCAGCGCGGTTTCTTTGAGGCCGCTGGTGGCCAGAATTTCCGGCGTATGGCGGTGTTCGTTGATGAGGTAGGAACGGATGTTGCCAGAGAGCGCCGGATGGTCGATCGGATCGCGGGGCGCCCGTCCGCCGCCGGAGGTGCCGGAAATGGCGATCACATCCGCGCCGCTCATTTTTCCTTTCAGCGGGAAGAGGAGGAGTTGCACCAGCAGCGCAAAGCAGCCCGGATTAGCCACCGCCTCCGCTTTTCTAATCTCGTCCCGGTAAATTTCTGGCAGGCCATACACAAATTGCCCGTTCAGAAGTTCTGGATGCTGATGCTCCGTATGGTAGTAACGCGCATAAGTCTGCGCATCGCCGAGCCGGAAATCGGCGGAAAAATCAACGAGTTTTGTCTTGCCGAGAAAGGTTGGCGCGACTTCCTGCGCGGCCTTGTGAGGGAGGCAAAGGAACACGACATCACTTTCCTTTGCAACCGTTTCATGGTCGGTATTGGTAATGGTGAGGCCTTTTATGTGCGAGAGCCTTGGAAAAACCTCTCCCAGATTTGTGCCTTCATGCTGGCGGGAGACCAGATATTGAATTTCCACATGGGGATGCTGGATCAGGCAACGAAGAAGCTCCGTGCCTGTGAAACCTGTTACGCCGATGACCGACGCCTTAATTTTTGGATGTGCCATGATGCGGATATAAATTGTTGTTAAAGAAAAGAGATAAAAATTTCCGGCGCCACCGGAAACGGCAGATTAGCGCATACGTCGCTCGTATGAAAGGGGCCGTAAAAACTCGTATATGATGTCTCTCTGTGGCATCCGCCTATGTAAAGGGACAAAGGGGCGCCGTGTCAAGCGGCTTTCAGGGATTCCTTCGCCTTTTCGCCTTTGTGATAGGTGGTATAGACAAAGACGGGGATATCCAGATCGCCCAGCGTCTGGTGGATGAGGGGGGCGACATCCGCCCAGTCCAGTCCGCCGACACCGGTCGCCAGACGCGGCAGGGCCAGAGAAGAAATATTCTCTTCTTCAATGATTTTCCGCAAATCTTTGAGCGCGCTATGGATATATTTTTCCTTGGCTTTGCCGGGATGGGAGTTTTCATCCTTCGGCGGCTCCTGCACCATCAGGTTGATAATGATTTTGCCCTCTGCTCCGGCCCAGAGCCATGCGCTGCCCGGTTTCGGGTTTTGCTGGTGGCAGTAATGACGAAAATCCCTGGCCATGGCGGGAAAGTGTTCGCGCAGAGCCATGGCCAGTCCCTGATTGAAATGGTCGTGCGGGGCGATGCCGTGGGCCATGGCCTGCGCCTGAGACAGGAGGATATCACCGGAAACTTCTTTTATCATGGGGGTTCTCTTTCTGTTAGAGGTTTGTTTTTCGGGGATCAAAGGCGTCGCGCACGGCTTCGCCGATGAAGGTCAAAAGGGAAAGCATCAGGGCAAGGCTGACGAAGGCCGATATGCCGAGCCATGGCGCCTGCAGGTTGTTTTTGCCCTGCGCCAGTAGTTCTCCTAGAGACGCCGAGCCGGGCGGCAGGCCGAGCCCCAGGAAGTCCAGCGACGTCAGGGCCGTGATGGAGCCTGTCAAAATAAAGGGCATTAAGGTCAGTGTGGCCACCATCGCATTGGGCAGGACATGGCGGCGCATGATGGTCAGGTTGGAAACGCCCAGCGCGTTGGCCGCCTTCACATAGTCGAAATTGCGGGTGCGCAGGAATTCGGCCCGCACCACATCGACCAGCGACACCCACGAAAAAAGGAGCAAAATCGCCAGCAGGGTCCAAAAGCCCGGAATGAACATCGCCGAAAAGATAATCAGGATGTAAAGCGAGGGCAGGGACGACCAGACTTCGATCACACGCTGCATGAACAGGTCCAGACGCCCCCCGTAATAGCCCTGAAAAGCGCCTGCGGTAATGCCGATGAGGGAACTGACGAGAGTCAGGGTCAGGCCGAACAGAACGGAAATCCGGAAGCCGTAAATCACGCGCGCCGCGACATCGCGGCCCTGATCGTCGGTGCCGAAGATATTTTCGCGCGTCGGCGCTGACGGGGCAGGGGTGGGCAGGTTATAGTTAATGGTGTCGTAGGAAAACCGGATGGGCGGCCAGAGAATCCAGCCCTTTGCCTCGATCAGTTCTTTCACGTAGGCGTCGCGATAGTCCGTTTCGGTTTCGAAATCCCCGCCGAAAACGGTTTCCGGGTAATTCGTCAGGACAGGCACATAAAAGGAATTTTCATACCGGACGAGCAAAGGCTTGTCGTTCGAGATGAACTCCGCCCCCAGCCCGGTGAGCAGAAGTCCCAGAAAAATCCAGAAGGACCAGAAACCACGTTTATTGGCGCGAAACTGGGAAAGGCGTCGGCGTGTGATGGGTGAAAGAGTCATGGTCTTCATTCTAACCGCCAAGACACCAAGACACCAAGTTTCTTTTTCGTCATTGCGAGGAGCGTCAGCGACGCGGCAATCCAGAATCTATCCCTTATATGACTCTGGATTGCTTCGCATGCGCTCGCGATGACGATGTCTTAATGAATACTCGCGCTGCCGGTGCCGGTTTTTTGGATCAGAGACAGGCGGGCGCTCTGGTCTTCTGAAAGGGGGGAGACGTTATCGTTTCCGATTTTTTGCGAAGCCAGCGTCTCTAGTTTTCCCTGAAGGCCGTTCAGTTCGTCCGTCGCGCTCATAAGGGTTTCATGCAAAAGGAGCTTTAATTCCTGTTCGTTATCTTCGGAAATACGCCCCTCTTTGCGGATGCGGTCCCGCAGATTTTTAAGTTTGTCCTGAATAGCCTTGAAATCCATGAGTGATACGCCTTGTAGCCTGTCTGTTTCCGGGTGCGGGCAAGATAGGCGAGTTGCGTTATTCTGTCAAATAAAAACTTAAACCGTGCGCGCTTCGAAATCGATGCGCGGGTCCACCTTCACATAGACGATATCCCGGATCAGGGTCATAATCAGCCCCATCAGGGCGAAGATATAGAGCGTCCCCAGAACAACCGGATAATCGCGGTTAATGACGCTCTCATAGCCCAGCAGGCCCAGCCCGTCGAGGGAGAAGATAACTTCGATCAAAAGGGAGCCGGTAAAGAAGATTGCCAGAAAGGCGCTCGGGAATCCGGCAATCACGATCAGCATGGCGTTGCGGAAGACATGCCCGTACAAAACCTGCTTTTCTTCGAGCCCCTTCGCGCGGGCGGTGAGGACGTATTGCTTGTTGATTTCGTCCAGAAAGGAGTTCTTGGTCAGCATGGTCAGGCCCGCAAAGCCGCTGATGACCATCGCGGCCACAGGCAGGACCATATGCCAGGCGTAATCCAGCGCGAGGCGGGGGAAGCTCATCTCCTGCCAGCCGTCCGATACGAGGCCGCGCAAGGGGAACAGGTCAAAATACCGTCCGCCCGCAAACAGGATAATCAGCAGGATCGCAAACATGAAAGAAGGAATGGCATAACCGATAAAGACGGCGGCGGATGTCCAGATGTCAAAGGACTGTCCGTCTTTGACCGCCTTCCTGATGCCCAGCGGAATAGAGATCAGGTAGATGATGAGGGTCGACCACAGTCCCAGCGAAATGGACACCGGCATTTTTTCCAGCACCAGTGAAATCACGGAAACGTCGCGGTAGTAGCTTTGCCCCAGATCGAATCGCATATAGTTCCAGACCATCCGGACGAAACGTTCGTGGGCGGGTTTGTCGAAACCGTAAAGCGCCTCCAGTTCGGCGATAAATTCGGGGTCCAGCCCCTGCGCGCCGCGATATTTGCTGCTCTGGCCCGTGGACTGGGCGGCGGCCCCCACGGCCATATCCCCGCCGCCGCTGCCGCCGCCGAAGCGGGCCGTGGCTTCCACGCCGTGGCCCTGAAGCTGCGCGATCATGCGCTCGACCGGGCCGCCGGGGACGAATTGCACCACTACAAACGAGATCAGCATAATCCCGAGCAGGGTCGGGATCATCAGCAGGAGGCGGCGAAGGATGTAACTGCTCATGAGGGCATTCTACCCATGAATGGCCGTGAATACACATGAATATTTTTTGTCCGTGGCTGTGCAGTTAGAGCGTTCATCGCTTAAGGCCGGTTCCATCCTGTCATTTCCGAGCGCAGCGAAGAATCTCATCGTAGATGCAGGTTATACCTTAAAAGACGTTGAGAACCGGATTTTAACACGAAGGGCACAAAGGACATGAAGTCCGCGAATAAAACGTCATCAAATTATACGGGTTCAGATATATTGCTTAAGAGCCCGGGCATCGCAAAAACCAGTAAATCGTTTTTACCACGAAGCTTGCGAAGAAACACGAAGTCGTTGCTTGAAAAAGAAAAACTTCGTGAAACTTCATATCCTTTGTGGTCTTCGTGTTAAAAACTCAAAACAATCAACATGTCCGATTTTTAACGGGAACGGCTATAACGGGCGGGCGTGACAACGGCAGTTATAATTAAAAGCTTGAAATTTTTTAAATATTATGAAAAAACATGCTTTCGATAACCGAAAAGACGGACATTTGATATGGCGCGAAAGAGAAAAAGCCTGAAACAGGTCTTTGCCACTGTAACGAGAGTTCTCATGGACGAGGGGAGTTTGGAACTCGATCCTTTTTGGGAGGGTGTGCCGGGTGCCAGCCGGACAGCCTGCCCGATAGAAGAGCCGTATCTGCGGGTTAAAGTCAGATTTGGCGGTCCTGCCGCTGAATGCGTTCTTCACCTTTCGAAGGTAAAGACAGGAAAGGAAGAGGCCATTCGTTTTTCCTTTATGGATGGACAAAGGGTTCTGAATTCCAGAGAGATTGCTTTGAAACCGCTTGTACGCAATGCTGTAAAAGCTGTGGATGACCTTCTGTTGGCCTCCATGTCTTTGTCTGCGCGCAACCCCGTAATGGCTCATCAACTGGGCATAAGTCCTCAGGATCTTGCAGAGATTTTTGTCGATAACACAATCGAGAATACAATAATGTCCGAAGTAGAAGGCGAGGATGTGGTAACAGAGAGTTTCGACTCTGCTAAAAATGCCATACGAAGAAAACTTGAACCTATTCTGGATTTTGGCGCTGAAGGGGCCGGGGAAAGAAAAGAAAATTTTTTCGTGTTTTTGGCGGAGGTCCTGTTGCACGAAATTCTCCATGATAAAAACACAATGAATCAGGGGCCTCTTACGTTAAAAGCACGATATAATTAAGGGCGCAGGTTCCACTCCCTCACAATCCAGTTTCCGTCTTTAAAGTTAAAAATGCAAAGCGCCCCGGTTGAAATCTTGATGCCGTGGTTTTGGATAAACCCTTCAAAGTCGCCAGTGATATGGGGCGCGAAGCGCGCAATGCCGTTCGATGTGACCACCAGAACGGTTTCGTTGTCGTCATGGGCTTTGACCTGATCTGCAAAATCGATCCAGTGCCGGATGATCCGGTCCGGGTCGGCCTTCCATCCCTCCGGTACGATCGCTTTTTCGTTCCAGTCTTTCAGGGCGTCTTTCCCGATGCGGGCGATCACGTCTTCTTCCGGTTTGTTTTCGTCGGGGCCGTAATCGATCTCGTTAAAGATGTCTAGCGTGAAGACGGGGTTGGTGATCCCGCTTTCCCTGATCGCGATTTTCGCCGTTTCCTGCGCGCGCGCGAGTTCGGACGCATACACGACATCGGGGATCATCCTGTTGTCTTTCAGGAATTTCCCGATGGCGCGGGCCTGCTTTCGGCCGCTTTCGACCAGCGGCAAATCCGTCCGGGCGCCTACCCGTGTCGGGGTGTCGCCGGGGCCGAAGGTGTTTCCATGTCTTGCGATGATGAGCGTTGTCATGCGAGCAATTTTTCCGCGCGCGCGATATCTTCGGGCGAGTCAATGCCCGCCTGTGCGAGGCCGGCCTCGACTTCGAGGGTCACGGTCTGGATGGACAGGCCGTTTTCCAGCAGGCGGAGCTGCTCCAGCCCTTCGAGCTGTTCGTAACGCCCCTGAGGCAGGGACACGAATTTTTTCAGGATGTCGGTTCTGAACCCGTAAAGGCCGACATGCTGGTACACGGGAGAAAAATCGCTTTCCTTGCGCAAATCCTCTTCCTTGCGCAAAGCGGGCAGGATGTTTTTTGAAAACCAGAGGGCTTTGCCGTCCGTGTCTATTACGGCGGTGGTGCCGCTGAAAGGCGTTATCTTTTTTTGTTCGCGCAGCGCGTCCAGTTCTCTCCAGCGCAGCCGGACAATGGGCGTGACGACGTCCAGTCCGGGATTGCCCTGAAAGGCTTCGATCATTTTGCGCACCGCCTCGGGCGGGGTGAAGGGCGCATCGCCCTGCAGCCCGATCACAAAATCAAAATGCGTTTTCAGGTCTTTGGCGAGGCGGTCTACCGCTTCCAGAACGCGGTCCGATCCGGTGGCGCAGGTTTTGGAGGTCAGGATGCAATCCACGCCGATTTCCAGACAGTGCGCCGCGATCTCCCCGTTTTCTGTGGCGACTGCCAGCGTGACATCATCCAGTCCTTCCAGATCCAGCTCGTCGATCGCCGTGCGGGCGACATCCACGACGCGGGAGAGCATGGTTTGCCCCGCAATTTTCGCCAGCGGCTTGCCCGGAAAACGGGTGGAAGCATAACGGGCCGGGATGATGATCGCCGTTCTCATTCCGGTTTCACCCACCATGTATCCGTCACGCCCGGGGTGAGAGGGGAAAGGGTTTCCGGGTGGTTGAGTTTGTTCCAGTAAGCCACGCGGAAATGGTCGATATGCCATTGCGGGATAAGGTAATAGCCCGACAGCAAAACACGATCCAGCGCCCGGCAATAGGCCACGAGATCCTCGCGGCTTCCGGCCTGAATCAGGTCTTCAATAAGGGCGTCGACCACCGGGTCCCTGATGCCTATATAGTTGCGGGAGCCGGGGATATCGGCCTTTTCGGAAGACCAGAAATCCCGCTGCTCATTGCCGGGGGAAGAAGACTGCGGAATCCCGCCGATCGTCATATCGAAATCGAACGCATTCATCCGGTTTTGATATTGCGCCGGGTCCAGCACCCGGAAAGTCGCCTGCACGCCGAGCTTTTTCAAATTGGTGATAAAGGGCAGGACCCAGCGTTCAAAAAGCGGGTTTGAATCGACAATTTCGAATTCAAGGCGCCGGCCGGTTTTTTCATGCGTGCGGATGCCGTCTTCGCCCAGCTTATATCCGGCCTCGTCCAGTATCCTCATGGCCGTGCGCAGGTTTTCCCGGGCATTGCCGGAGCCGTCTGTTTTCGGGGGCGCGTAGCGCGCGGTAAAAACCTCATCCGGGATTTTCCCGCGATATTTTTCAAGGATGCCCAGAACCCGTCCGGTCGGCGGTCCGTCCTGCGCGGCCAGTTCGGAGTTTTCAAAATAGCTGTCGGTGCGTTTATAGCTGCCATAGGCGAATTGCCTGTTCGACCATTCGAAGTCGAACGCATAGGCAAGCGCCTTTCGCACTTCCTTGTCCTGAAAGACAGGACGGCGGAGATTGTAAAGAAAGCCCTGAATGCCTTGCGGGCGCTCATGCGCTATTTTTTCTTTTATGATGCGTCCGTCTTTGACCGGCGCGGCGTCATAGGCGGTCGCCCAGAGCTTGGCCGTGTTTTCGGTGCGGTAGTCGTATTCCCCGGCGAAGAAGGCTTCCAGCGCGACGTTGCTGTCTTTGTAATAGTCGAAAGAGACTTTATCGAAGTTAAAGCGTCCCTTGTTGATCGGCAAATTCTTGCCCCAGTAATTTTCGTCGCGGATATATTCGATTGAGCGCCCTGCCATGACATTTCCGACTTTATAAGGGCCGCTGCCGAGGGGCGGTTCCAGGGAGGTGGCGCCGAAATCGCGTCCCTCCGCGCTCCAGTAATGTTTCGGCAGGACAGCGAGTTGCGCAAGGATAAGCGGCAATTCCGCATTCCCGCCATGGGTAAAGGTAAATTTTACACGCTGCGGCGCCGTCGCTTCGACCTTGGCCACATCCCCGTAATAGGCCTTAAAAAAGGGCGCCCCTTTTTCAAGGAAGGTGTGGAAGCTCCAGACAACGTCTTCGGCGCTGACGGGGGTTCCGTCCTGCCAGCGTGCCTGCGGGCGCAGGTTAAAAGCGACCCATGTGTTATCCTCCGGGCGTTCTATGCTTTCGGCCAAAAGACCGTACATCGAAAAAGGCTCGTCGTTGCTCTGCTCCATCAGGGAATCGTAGACAAGGCTTTGTCCCAGATAGGCCAGACCGTCTGCAGGGGTGCCTTTTATGATAAAGGGGTTTAGCGAATCGAACGTGCCGATGGCATGCAATTTCAGGATTCCGCCCTGCGGCGCGTCAGGGTTGGTGTAATCCAGATGGGTGAAGCCGGGTTTGTATTTAACGCTGCCATGCATGGCGATCGCCGGCTGCGGCATGGCGTCCTGCGCGTAAGCGGGACAGGCCAGCAGGAGGAGCAGGGTAAACAGAAATTTCATTCGGCGGCTCTTTTTTGTGAACGAGATGCTTGGGCGTGATCCGCGCCGACGGCTTCGGAAAGATGTTTGAAACCGTCTCTTTCCAGAAAATCCAGCAGGCCGGTATTGATCTTTTTAATCAGTTCCGGCCCCTGAAATACAAGGGCGGAGTAGAGTTGAAGCACACTGGCGCCTGCGCGGATTTTATCATAGGCATCCTGCGCGGATGAAATGCCGCCCACTCCCATAATCGGGAGTTTCCCGTGTGTCAGATCATAAAAATTACGGATGATATCGGTCGATTTCTGGGTCAGGGGCTCGCCGCTCAAACCGCCGGTTTCTTTCCTGAAATCTTCGGGTAGAGTTTCCGGGCGGTCTAACGTGGTATTGGTCAGGATCAGCCCCTCCACGCCGGATTCCAGCGCGGCGCCTGCCAGGTCTTCCTGCTGAGCCTCTGTCAGGTCCGGGGCCAGTTTTACCAGAACGGGCGGGAGCTTTTCGGACGGGCAGGACTTTGCCCGCTGCGCCAGAATTTGTTCCGTCAGTTTCAGAAACGTTTCGCGGGTTTGCATGTCCCGCAGGCCCGGCGTGTTGGGCGAAGAAATATTTACGGCGAAATAATCCGCGTAAGGTGCCAGCTCGCGCACAAGAAGGCAGTAATCTTCCACCGGATTTGCCTGATCCTTGTTCATGCCGATATTCAGGCCGACAAGTCCTCTGGAACGGGCGGCGGGCCGGGCGTAAAAACGTTCAAGATTCCGTTTAAAGACGTCCACGCCCTGATTGGGAAATCCCATCCGGTTAATGACGGCGCGTGTCCCGGGGTTTCTGAAGAGGCGCGGTTTCGGGTTTCCCGCCTGCGGTTTCGGGGTCACCGTTCCTGCTTCCGCAAAGCCGGCGCCCATATCGAACATCGGGCCGATCACTTCCGCGTTTTTATCAAATCCGGCGGCGATTCCGACCGGATTTTCAAATGCAAGGTTCCACAGTGTCATGCGGAGGCGCGGATCGTCTATACGTCGCTGCCGGGGCATCACGCCCGTTTTAAGGCTGAGAATCGTTACTTTATGCGCATCTTCGGGGTCGAGCGCATGCAGGAACGGTTTGGCAAGGCAAAACATGAAATCTGTCATGCCTCTTTTTAACGCGAAGAGGCAAAGAAGCGAAGGGTTTTATTTAATATGCTTTAATCCCGTTTTGAGATAATCCCAGCCGGTGATGAGAGTCAGGATGGAGGCAAGGGCCAGCCCCCACTGCCCGTAGCTGAGCGTATGGGGGAGGATCACATCCCCGTAATCGCCGACGATCAGGAAACCGAGTGTCACCATCTGCACGGTGGTTTTCCATTTGGCGAGTTTTGACACGGGAAGCTGGACGTTCAGGGGGCCGAGATATTCCCGCAGTCCCGCGACCAGAAATTCCCGCATTAAAATCACAATGGCCGGAATGATCCACACGCCCGTCAGGCGGTCAAATCCCACCAGAATCAAAAGGAGGGTCGCCACAAAAATTTTGTCCGATATGGGGTCGAGAAACTTGCCGAAAGAGGATATCTGGTCCATGGAGCGGGCCAGATATCCGTCCAGAAAATCGGTTATGGCCGCGAGGGTATAAATGCCCAGGGCGCTCCATGCTGCCCATGGCGCCGGAATAAAGAAAAAAACCATCAGAACCGGCAGCATTGCAATCCGGGAGAGGGTCAGGATGTTTGGCAGGTTAAACATGCCCTATATTACGCAATATTACGCAACTGTGGAACTCTTTAATCGGAAGTTACACTTATCCGGCGGCTTGTTTTGCATCTTCCTGCGGATTTCTCAGGACATAGCCGCGGCCCCAGACGGTTTCGATGTAATTGTCGCCGTTGGTTGCTTCCTCGATTTTTTTGCGGAGCTTGCAGATGAACACATCGATAATCTTGACTTCGGGTTCGTCCATCCCGCCATAAAGATGATTGAGGAACATTTCTTTCGTAAGCGTCGTTCCCTTGCGCAGCGCCAGCAGTTCCAGAATGCCGTATTCCTTGCCGGTGAGATGCAGCGGCTTGCCGTCGACGTCCACGGTGCGGGTATCCAGATTCAGATTAACCTGCCCGATTTTGATCATGCTCTGGGCGTGCCCCTGGGAGCGGCGGACAATCGCCTGGATACGGGCGATCAGTTCCCGTTTGTCGAAGGGTTTTGTCAGATAGTCATCCGCGCCGAAACCAAGCCCTTTGATTTTGTTGTCCATTTCCGTCAGGCCGGAGAGAATCAGGATCGGCGTTTCAATGTTGGCGGCGCGCAGGCGTTTGAGGACTTCATATCCGTCCATATCCGGCAGCATCAGATCCAGCACGATAATGTCATAGTCATAAAGCTTGCCGATTTCCAGTCCGTCTTCGCCCAGATCTGTCGCGTCTATGACGTATCCTTCGGATTTGAGCATAAGCTCGATGGATTTTGCCGTGGAACTGTCATCTTCAACCAAAAGAACCCGCATGATGTAAATCTCCCAAAAGGTGCGTGTTAAGACTTGTTAACGAAAATATTAACACATTTTCGAAAAGGTTAACAAAAGTAATTAACCCTTTTCCGGATTTTTTGTTTTTGCGCTAGAGTAGGGGCATGGACCGATTAGCCGAAAAAGCGCTGGCCGCGATAGAGCCGATTTCGCCCTACGAGGTTTATGGGCGCGTGACCAAGATTCTGGGGCTTCTTGTTGAAATTACCGGGTTCGGGGAGGATTTGTCGATCGGGTCGATGGTGCATTTGCGCCCCTCTCCCGGGGGGGATATTCCCTGCGAAGTGATCGGGTTTCGGGACGGGCAGGCGCTTTTGATGCCTTTTGGCACGCTGGAGGGGGTCGGGCTGGGATGCCCGTCCGTGATCCAGCAAAGCGAGCCCGTGATTTGCCCCGACGAGCGTTGGCTCGGGCGGGTCATTAACGCGCTCGGACAGCCGATCGACGGGAAAGGCCCGCTCGCGAAGGGCGGACATCCGGTTCCCCTGCGCAACAAGGCCCCGCTTCCCCATTCCAGACAGAGGGTTGGCAAAACGCTTGATCTGGGGGTGCGGGCGGTGAACAGCTTTCTTTCGACCTGCCAGGGTCAGCGCATGGGGATTTTCTCAGGCTCCGGCGTCGGAAAGTCCGTTTTGCTCTCCATGATGGCGCGCTATTGCGCGGCCGACGTCTCTGTCATCGGGCTGGTGGGCGAAAGGGGGCGGGAAGTTCAGGAATTTCTGGAGGACGATCTGGGGCCGGACGGCCTGGCGCGCTCTGTCGTCATTGTGGCCACCGGAGATGAGCCGGCTTTGATGCGCCGTCAGGCCGCCTACATGACTCTGGCGACAGCCGAATATTTTAGGGCGCAGGGAAAACAGGTTCTGTGCCTGATCGATTCCGTCACCCGCTTTGCCATGGCCCAGCGGGAAATCGGTTTGTCTGCCGGAGAGCCGCCGACGTCCAAAGGGTACCCGCCCACGACGTTCGGAGAGCTTTCCCGCCTTTTGGAACGGGCCGGCCCCGGCGCGCAGGGCGAAGGGGCCATTACGGGCCTGTTTTCCGTTCTTGTCGAGGGAGACGACCCCAATGAGCCGATTTCCGATGCGGTGCGCGGGATCGTGGACGGGCACATTGTAATGGAGCGTAAAATCGCCGACCGGGGACGCTATCCGGCGATTAATGTTTTAAAATCCGTCTCACGTTCGATGCCTAAGTGCCTGAGCACAGAGCAAAATATGCTGGTCACAAAAGCGAAGCGGCTGATAAGCCGGTACGAGGATATGGAAGAATTGATACGGCTAGGCGCGTATCGAAAAGGAAGCGACCCGGAAGTGGACGAGGCGATTGCGCGTTACCCTTCTCTCGAAGCTTTTTTGGCGCAGGATAAGGACGACTCGACAACCGTGGAAGAGTCTTTCCGGATGCTCGCGGAATGCCTTGGAATGGTTTACGGGGTACAGGGCGATGGGGAGTGATCTCTCGGCGATTGTCAGGCTCCGGCGTCACAGCGTCGAGGAAAAACAGAAAATGCTGGCGGATTTATATCGGCAGGTGGAAACGTTCGAAGTTCGAAAAAACCAGCTTTTGAAAAGCCTTCAAAAAGAACGGGAAGCGCTTGAAAAAACAGAGGATTTGGCCATGCTGGGTTATTTCGGGACGTTCTCGGAAGCGGTTGAAAGCGACATTGAACGTCTGGAGGAAGAACTGGCGAAGCTTGAGGTGCGGGTACGCATTGCGCAGGATGATATGCGCGAGGCGTTTGCCAATCTCAAACGTGTTGAAATTGTTCAGCGCAACCGCAGGGAAGAAGAAAAAAAAGAGATCGGCGCGCGCGAAACAAAGGAAATGGACGATATCGGCATAGAAGGGTTCCGGCGCAAGGAATAAGGGAAATAAAGGCCGGCGGATCTGACCGTTTTGGGCTGTAGCGGGCGCTGTTTGTTTAACCCGTTTTTAATCGTCTCCTGGTTAAGGTGTTTCAGTATTTAAGTTTTTCTGTGTTTCCTTTTTTTGACAATCCGGGATTAATCCAGTTTTTGAAGGGGGCAGCATGTCTGAGCGTATCGTGTTTTTTGAAGTGAGAGGCGGCAGCGACAAGGAAGCGGACGGACACCGTAAGGATACGATGCCGATGGTTCAGGCCCTGCGCGACCGGGGGTATGAGGCGGAGGCCGTCTTTTATGACGATGATAAATCCGAAGAACTGTTGAACAAACTCTCCGGCAAGATCAATGCCTATGTCAGCCGGGTGAATCCGGGCACGATCTCCGGCGGGGAAGGAAAATATTTCGAATTTCTGAGACGGCTGGAACGCGCGGGCGCCAAGGGCATGCCTGCGCCCGATACGATGGTGAATATGGGATCGAAAGAGGCGCTGACAAAACTGACGGACTCCGTTTTTGTCCCTTCGGATACCGCGATGTATCGCAGCGTCGAGGAGATGAAGGCGGCCTTTCCGGTCAGCCTGTCCCGTAACGAACGTGTGATTAAGCAAAATCGCGGGTCCACAGGGGAAGGGATATGGCATGTCAAAGTGGCAGACGCGCGCGAATTTGAGGCTGGCGCCCCGTTGCCGATGGACACGAAGCTTAAATGCGTCGAAGCCGTGGATAATAAGGCGCACAGCTATACTCTGGGCGAATTTATCGAATTTTGCGACCGGTATTTCGGCGGGGATGACGGCCTTGTCATTGACATGAAGTTTCTTCCGCGGATCAAGGAAGGCGAAATCCGTGTCCTGATGGTGGGACGGCAGCCTGTTTTCGTCGTGCATAAAAAACCGGCCGAAGATGCGGACGCCTTTTCGGCGACGCTGTTTTCCGGCGCGGTCTATACATACGATTCCCCGGACAAATGGCCGGACCTGATGGGCAAATTCAGTCAAGAGCTTCCCATGGTGCAGGAGAAGTTAAACCTGCCCGATTTTCCGCTTCTCTGGACGGCGGATTTTATTCTGGATACGGATGAAAACGGAAACGACACCTATTGCCTGGGCGAGATGAACTGTTCCTGTGTGGGCTTTACCTCGCACCTTGATATCGGCATTCAGGACAATATCGCCGAAGCCGTTATCCGCCGTTTGAAGGCTTAATAAGGCATGCGGACCGGCTCAGAGGCCTGGCCCGTATTTACCGTAATCTGGAATCACTCAGTTCGTTTGCAAAACCGGGGCTTTTTCCTATCCTCTGTTTCCTTGTTTTTCAAAGGGTTAGCTCAGCGCGGCGAGATAGAGAAAACATTTGTTTGTTTTCGTCCATAAGCGGACGTTTGTCCTATTTAATTTGAAACCCCCATGGTTTTTCGTCAGCGTTTCCAATTATATGCACTTCGCAAAAAGGAAGGCCTGCTGCTTCTTGGGATAACTCCTCCTTAATAGCGTTCCAACGCTCTTTTGGAAGAGTGGTTAAATGAGCTTGAATTAACAGATAAAAAATCCCTTCATATTTTTCAGAATCATTTTTTTTCGAAAGACAACAAAGAATACCCGCCTTTGTTGCCTCAAGAGCCTGATCGGTTGTATACATAATTCGATTTTTGGACATATGGCGATCAAAGTCGCTCTGCGGTGCATCGTCTTGTATCCCGATAAAACCGCGCCCGAAACCGGTTTCAATCATCTCTTTCTTTCGATGATATCGTTCACGCCCACGTTCAATAGTTACCTCTATCCCAAAATTATCGTCATTATCATTCAATAACCAACAATCAGGCGTATTGTTATCGAGCGGAAAGCGAATTCGGTCCGCTTTAATATCTTTAAACTGAAGAAAGCGTGATACTGGTGTTATTTCATCTCTAAGTTTTTTCCATGGCCCTTTTCCAAGACGGTAGTTATTTAAATCGTCATTGGAACGGTCTTCTGCGAACAGGGTTTCTAGCCCATTTTGAAACTCAGTTATACCCATTCCATCAGGGGCAGATAGATCAGTATAAAATTCACCTAACATTTTAACATCGAACATCGGATTCTCTTTAACGACCAGATAATCGTCCGCTATGGAGCGGTTCATAAATCTATCATTCAATGACTTGCTTTCAACAGGCAAGAAAAATAGCAGTTCCATGGATTCCCCTAGGATTGGCCCTGCCAATCCGGGGAATGACGGTATGGAAATCCATGGAGGGCCCGAACATCCGCCTTTGCTGCTGCGCAGCTACGGACGGACAAGAGTCGGGTCATGACGGAAGGCTGGTTTTCTGGCCTTTGCAAGAGACAGTATAGGAAATAAATCCTATTTTGTCAAGGGGGGTGGTCTGGATTGCTTCCACCTTCGCCCTATGGGCTTCGGCGGACAGGTCGTCGCAAAAGCTCCTCGCAATGACGGTTTTGTTTTACGCCTCCACCCCGAGGGCTTCTTTTCCTTTCAGGACGCGCACCCAGTATCTGGGATCGCCCTGAAAGGAAAGCTCGCCATAGATGTCCGTGTCGCTGAGGGCTTTGGCGTAGCCTTGCCGCAGGGCCTGTTGCATGGAGGCGCTGAAGGCGTTTTGGGTGCGCACGACCAGATCCAGCCTTTTGCCGCGCAAAAGCCCGTCCAGCTGCACCTCTCCCATCCGGCTCAGAGTCAGGTCAAAGATAAAGCGGGTTTGCCGCTTGTCTGCCGTTTCGCTCCCGTCGCCTGCGTTGCCGCTATCTTGTTTCACATAGAGCGCCATTTTGTGGATTTCGCCCTCCCAGAACAGGGGAAGGGGCGTGGCGCGCCATTCGCTGCTGCTGCCTGTGCCTTCCGCACCCGCGCGGCCCAGGTTTGAAATATCCTGCGACAGGCGGTTTGTCAGCGCGCCTTTGCCGAGCCGCTGGAGAAGATCCGTTTTCCGCTCCCCCATCCAGCTTGTGATGTCTCCCGCCCGCACCGCCGCAATGAAAAAGAGGGCTGCCGGACCCAGCTGCGCAGGGATTGCCGGAGAGGGGAGCATGCGCGCCATTGTCTGGGCCGCTGCCGGACTGGCCTGCAGAAGAGACTGGTAGACCTCTTCGAGAGCCGGCCATTGTCCGCTTTGCAGGAAATTTGAAAGCGAGGGCAAAGCCCCTGTCTGGAGATTTTGCGGAGCGGCGGGCGTCAGGTTTTGCGGCTGGAGCTGGATTTGGCTGCCAAGCTGCAAATTGCCCGCGTTGAATTGCAGCACAAAACTTTGCGGCAGCGGCGCGCCGGGCCATTGCAAGGTCACAAGCGGCAGGTTTTGCGGCGTAAAGCCGGTCACTTGCGCGGTCAGGGTTGCGGGCCGGGCTTGTGTCAAAATGACCTGCGGCAGCTTGAGCGTCGCGGGAACAGGCAGGCGCAAAGCTTCGCCCGGCGGCGTGATTTTATTTAAAATGACGTTCGGCGGTAAAACCTGCGAGAGCTGAACATCCAGTTGCGCGATGCGGACGGACGGCGCGGCCTGAGACGAAAGCAAAGAAGCGGGGGAAGCCGGAAGGGAAAGGGTGCCTGCGCTTCCTGCGCCGGGGAGCGAAAAAGCCTGCGGAGGTATCTGTGTCAGGACGGATGCGGAAGGCGCCGGGAGGGGAGAGCCTGCCGCCTGCGGAACGGCCGGTCCCTGCACATATCCCTGTCCCGATGTCTGTGCGGCAGGCAGGTTCAGGATCCGGGCGATCAGACGGGCCGTGCTTTGCGGCAAAGGGGGCTGCGCGTTTATGATCTCTACGGTTTGCAGGAGCGGGATAGCGGGAGGCTGCAAGGTTTGAACGAGGGGCTCGATCCGGGTATGTTGCCCGATCTGTATCAGGTCTTTTCCGGGCGCGCTTTGTGCGTTCTGCGCGATAAGGCCGGCCAGGAAGGGAATTCTGGTGACCTGCCCCGGAAGGACTTCAAGAGTCCGGGAAAATTGCTGAACAATCTGGTCGGCCTGCACGGGCGGGACCGGTAAAAGCCGGACAACCGTTTCGCTTTCAAGCGGCGCGCGGGGCAGATTGGAAGATGGCGCGGGGGCGGTGTTTTGCTGTAGCGGAAGAGGCTGCGGCGCGGGCGGCGCCTGTCCTCCTGACGGGCGCGGTGCGGCGGGAGAGGGAGCGGGCGGAACCGTTTGTGCCTGTGTTTGCGCCTGTGTTTGTGTCGTTGCCGGAGCAGGGACCTGCGCGCGGGCCGTCTGTGGAAGCGGCCTTCCTTCCTGTGGCTGCGGGCGGGTGTTTTGCGGTTGCGGCTGCGGCTGCGCTTTCGTTTTTGCTTCCGGTGCCTGACGCACAACGGCTTGCCGCGGCGGGCGGCCCGCAGGAAGATCTATTTCAACTTTCTGACCGGGTTGCGGCGGGTTTCTTTCGCGCAGTTTGACATCAATGTCGCCTTCCGGGGTCCGGATTCTGGTGCTGCCGTCCTGATTGGTCCGGACGACTTCCCCTTCCAGCCTTCGCGCGCGGGCGATATTTTCCAGCGCGTCGGGCAGGCGGACGATGCGGGCGGATTGCTCTCCTTTTCCGCCTGGCTGAAGATCGAGACGTCCGCTTTGCGGCGCCCTTGTTAAATCGGACCCGTCGTTCATGGAGGATAGTTTAGCATTAAGGGTATGAAACCTTCTACCCTGCAGCCTGCGCTTTTTTAGCTATTGCCAGGTCTTTCATCACGATTTTGACCAGCCTTTGAACATCCATTGCCGCTTCCGTGTTCGGCGAGCGCGTCAAAAGGGAGGTTTGATGACGAATGGCGTCCTTAACCCGCGGGTCATGGCGCACCATGCCGATGAGGGGCGGGCGGATGCGCAGGAAATTTTCGCAGGCTTTGAGCAGGGTCTTGTAGGTTTTTTCACCTTCGACCGCGCTGGAAGCCTGGTTGATGACCACGCCGACATTCTTGGACATGCCCGCCGCGCTGCCGAGTTTAATAAACGCATAAGCGTCGGTTAAAGAGGTGGGTTCGTCTGTGGTAACGAGAAGCGTCCGGCCCGCAGAGGCGGAAAGCATCCGCACCGTCCGGTCTATGCCGGCCCCAAGATCCAGAATGACGGCATCATACAGGTCCGCAACTTCGATAAGCTGGTCGCGCAAAAGCGTCAAACGCTGGCTGGGCAGGGCGGACAAGGCGGCCTGACCGGAGCGTCCGGCGATGATATCGAACCCGCCTTCCTCAAAGGGCTGGATGATTTTGTCCAGCCCCATCCGTCCGCGTATCACATCGTTGAGATCGCGCTTGGGCATCATGCCAAGCTGGACATCGACATTGGCGAGCCCCAGGTCACCGTCAAAAAGCAGGACTTTTTTTCCTTCCATGGCCAGCCCGTGGGCGAGCGTGATGGAAAACCACGTCTTGCCGACGCCGCCTTTTCCGCTGGCGACGGCAATAAGCTTCTCGCCCCGCCGGGACGTTCCCGCAGCGGAGGGGGGCAGTTCTTTTTCTCTGGAGGCCGTATCGGGCATGCGGTCTATCCTGCTTTCCTTATTTTGTGTAGTTTGGCGTCTTCCGCGCGCGGCATCAAGAGCTGAGTGAGACGTTTTGCACTTAAAGGCGCCAGTCCGTCCGCGACCTTTGCCGTATCGCTGATATCCGCAAAGCTCAGGCCGCCCTGATGGGCCGCGGACAAAAGGCCGCCGAGCCGCCGCGCGACATCCACGCGTGTGGGCAGCAGGGACCTAGCGCCGATGGTTGAAAAAATGCGGGCGATGTCTCCCGATTCATCGGCATCCGCGCCGGCGGGAAGAATGAGAACCGGCTCGATATTTCCGCACCCGATAAAGCGGGCCGCCATCTTGACGGAGTCCGGATCGAACGGGTTGGTGCCGGCGGTGTCGATAATGACCTGGTCGGCTTCCCTTGTTTCCAAAAGACAGGCTTTCAATTCGTTTGGCGTGGAGGCTTTTTTGAGGTCGATATTCATCAGGCGGGTAAAAGCCTGCAACTGTTCCACGCCGCCTGCGCGCACGGTATCGGTTGTAATAACGGCGGTGTTGAGTCCTCCCATGGCAGACCGGGCGGCCAGCTTTGCAGCAGCCAGCGTCTTGCCGGCCCCCGGCGGGCCCACAAGCATAAAAGCCTGATCCGAAGGGGTGTCGGGAAGGGGAGAAAATTTGAACAGGCTTTCGATCGTGGAAATCATCGCCGCCCGTGGATCGTCCAACCCAAGGACACTCGCACAGGAAACAACCTGATCCAGAACATCTTCCGGCACCGCATGGCGGAGCATGGTTTCCGTGATTTCCTCTATGACCATGGATTCATCATCGTCGTCCGCATACATCCAGTCACGTGAAATTGCGTCGGATGTCGGTTCCTGAGGGTCGAACCTTTCTTCCACAGCCGCCGTAAGACGTACCGTGCGCCCGCCATTTTCCTCGCGCGTGGAGACGATAATGGCGTCCTCGCCGAGTTCATCCCGAACCATTTTCATCGCGTCTGTCATAGTATTTGCTGTGAACGACTTGAGCCGCATGGGAGTAAGTTAACCGATTCAATAAGTGAGTATACGTGCTTCTGATTCTCCAGACTAGAGCATTATGACATAGAATGCAGCAAGATGTTTATAAAACGGCCCTTTTTGCCCTTCCTTCATTCCGGCCCTCATGCGGGGATCCGGCCGGCCCGTTCTTCCGGACCCCCGCATAAAGCGGGGGTGACATTAGGGGGCGGCCCTTTTCCTTTTTGTCACGCTGATTTTCTTTTTGTCATTCTGAGCGAAGCGAAGAATCTCACCCCTTCCGTCATTGCGAGCGACCATCGGGAGCGCGGCAATCCAGAATCCTGAAATTTCTGTTGTTTTTCTGGATTGCTTCGTCGCCCTCTCCCAAGGGGAGAGGATTTTTTTAAGGGGCCGCCGTGAGGAAGCCGGAGGTGTCCACCGCGCTGGAGGTGTCCATCCGGTACAGTTCGGAAATTTCGGAAGGCAAGAGAGCGCGGTTGTAGATGCGCGTATCGTCGATCTGGCCATCAAAAGGATGATAAATAATATTCCCTGCCGTATTCAAGGCACCTATCGCAAAGTTATATGGAGAGGTTATGTTTCCAATAGTGTTTTCAACAGTGCTTGAATTATAGCTGTTGTCTACAGTGACCCGTATTTCATTCCCTCTATCAAAAACAGCTGAAACAAAATGCCAAGTCCCATCATTTCTTCCTGCGCTGCTCGTATGGGTGGCAAAATTTGTACCATCTGCAATGCTCACATTGAATGCTCCATTCGGTAGGCTTAGGCGATAACCTTCCTGTGAACTAAAACCGGTACCTTTCGTGTAAACAATACCGTTAGAGTTATCGTTAAAATTTACGACGGTGGTCTGAGCATTTGAAACAATTGTAAAACTATTCAGTCCCATACTTAGAATATTTCCCATTGATACAGCATCGTCTATTCCGTCAAATTCTAGGGCTTCTCTATTTACGCCTACGACTTGATCTGTTAGAGAAAGACCATTTATAGGCGTGCCATCATTCCCATTCCCGCTTCTGTCATAAGCGGTGGTGTTGGTGGTCCATTCCGTATCAAACGTCCAGTGGCCGACAAGGCCGTCATTTATGGGTGCGCCGTAATAGATTTGCGGGGCGATGCCCACGGACGGATCGTCCGTATCCGGGCCGGAAGCCTGACCCCACCAGTTGTTTTGGGCCATCAGCGTGCCGCCATCAAGCTCGACCGCGAGGTCTTCGAGCGTGTTGCCCGCCAGCACATTCCCGCCCGTGGAGCCCAAAGCGCCGCCGCCCAGATCGGCCGTGAAGGTGCCCGCCGTGTCATCGTAAATCGCCACGCCGTGCTGCGTATTCGTACTCGTCACCGCGCCCTGCACCTTGGCGCTGACACTCCCGCCATTAGTCCCGTGCACATAAATCCCGAAGCGGTTATTGAGCGCGCTCACATTTTGAATGCTGACTCCGATAGCGCTCGCCGCCGCGCCGTCGGCCTCCACCACAATGCCGTCCCGCGTTGCCCCGTCCACCGTAATCCCCGCCACCGTCACATCATTGGCCGTGATGCGCACCCCGTCGCTCAAGGCATTTACGTTGGTAATTTTGGGCGCGGATGTTGCCGCCGCAATCAGGATCGAGGTGGGTGAAATGCCGTTCGCCGTTCTAAAACGCCCGCTGTCATAAAGAAAATTCGCGCCCGATCCGATGAGCTGCTGGCCCGTCTTGTCCAGCACAATGCCCTGATCCTGATTGGTGGTCGTGCCGTCGCCCGCCTTCACATAGATAATGGTCTGCGCTGACGCCGCCGCCTGCGCATCGGCTAGCGTATTGAACGGGTTTTCCGCGCTGCCGTCCCCGCCACCCGCGGCGGTGTTGTCAACGTGCAGCACTTCCTGCGCCGCGCCGGTTGAGGCATTGATCACCGGCACACGCGCGCCCGTGTCCGTCACCTGCGCCCCCGTTACAATGTCGATATCGCGCTCCGGACTTTCATCCAGACGCGCCCGCAGGCCCTCTTTGCGGAAGCTCTTTTTCTGGCCGAAAGGGAAACGGATCGTGGCCTCCAAAAACCCTTGAGAGCCGCGCGCCGCGTCCCGCTGGAACCGCGCCCCGACCTGAATGTCGGGGGTGATGTCGGCAGCAAAACGCGCCCGCCAGCCCGTGACATTTTCTGTGTGGTCCCCGTCAAAATGATAGCCGCCCCCGTAAAGGCGCACACTGTCCGTAAAGCCTTCCAGATAAGGCACCCGCCAGCCCAGCTCCAGATCCAGCCCGTATTGCGGCTCTTCCAGAAGCCGGCCGTTCGTGTCCACAAAAATGCCCGTTCCCGCCAGCGCAGGTCCTTGCGGATTCACCGTGGGCACCGTGTATTCCTTCTTGCCCGAAAGCGGCAGATAGCCGTTCGCGCGCAGGTCGAACGCCTCGCCGAGGAGCTCCGCCCCGCCCGTGATCTGGTGGAACATGGAGCCCCGATCCGTCAGCCGCCGGTCGAACCATAAATGCCCGCCCGCAAGGGCCTTGCCGCCGGGTAGAATCCGGCGGTAGCCCAGCCCGATATTGCCCTCACGGTTATCGCGGTCGTCGCCCATCAGGCGCAGATCGCCGTACAGGACGGAATCTTGCGCTTGTGCAATAGGCACCCAGAACTCGCTCATCAGGATGGAGCGCTCCGAGCCCAGCCGCCAGTTCATCTCCCCCCGCGCCTGCAGCGGCGCCTCCTGCGCCAAAGCCGGAAGGGACGGAAGGACCGCCAAGGCACTCAGAGCAGAACAGGCCAGAGCATATATAAAGGGTCTATACATCATATGCACTACAACAATAAATCAATTTGATCAAAATGATAAGGTTAAATTTGGCCCAGTGTTTTGATTTTTGCCTTGGGATGGATTTCATTTTGGGACATCACAATGGTTTGCGGACGGAAGCGTTCAATCACGGAGCGCACGTAAGGCCGGATGGCCGGAGAGGTCAGCAGGACAGGCGTTTCGCCTTCCTGCGCAAATCCGTCATAAGCTTCGCGCACGGCGGTAATGAGTTCCTGGAGCTGGGTCGGGGCCATGGCAAGCTGTCGTTCTTCGCCGCTTCCTACCAGCGCGTCGCTAAAAGCCTGTTCCCACTCCGGCGACAGGGTCAGCAGCGGAACAAAGCCGTTTACATTGGTGTTCTGGTTGCAGATCTGGCGCGCCAGCCGCGTGCGGATATGTTCGGTGATAAAGGCCACATTTTTGGTATAAGCCGCCGCCTCGGCAATGCCTTCGAGGATGGTGGGCAGGTCGCGGACAGATACGCGTTCGGCCACGAGGTTCTGGAGAATGCGCTGCAAGCCCCCCACGGAAATTTGCGCCGGAATAATATCCCCGACCAGTTTCTGGTATTCGGGCGGCAATTCGTCCAGCAGCTTTTGCGTTTCGGCATAAGAGAGAAGGTCTGCCATATTGTCTTTGACGATCTCCGTAATATGGGTGGTGATGACAGTGGGGGCATCCACAACAGTGTAGCCTTTGAAATTGGCTTCTTCCCGGTATTGCTCGTCAATCCACATGGCCGGGAGGCCGAAGGTCGGCTCCATCGTGCTTTCGCCGGGCAGGGTGATGGGCGCGCCGACCGGGTCCATGCACATCAGCATGCCGGGACGGATTTCGCCGCGCCCGGCTTCTATTTCCTTGATCCTGACCACGTAGGTATTGGCGGGAAGCTGCAGGTTGTCCTGAATACGCACCGCCGGGAGCACATATCCCATATCTTCGGCCAGCTGGCGGCGCAGGCCCTTGACCTGGTCCGTGACCTTGTTTCCGCCTTCGCCCTGTACAAGGGGCAGCAGGCCGTAGCCCATTTCCAGCCGGATAATATCGATGGCCAGCGCTTTGGAGATGGGTTCCTCCGCCGCTTTGGCGCCGGCGGCCCTTGTTCCTTCGATTTGGGCGGCTTCTTCCCTTTGTTCCTCTATTTCCACCCTTTTACGGGAGATATAGGCAAAGCCGCCAAAAATGGAGGCCATAAGCGCAAAGGGAAAGAACGGAACCCCCGGGATAAGCGCCATAACCATCATCAAGGCGGCGGTGAAGATCATCGCTTTGGGGTGGCGGCTGAACTGGTCCAGAAGCGCTTCGTCCGTGCTTCCCTCTACACCGGCTCTGGAGACAAGAAGACCGGCGCTGACGGACACGATCAGGGCGGGGATCTGGCTGACCAGCCCGTCCCCGATGGTCAGGACGGTGTAGGTCGCGGCAGCATCGGCAAGGCTTAAGCCCTGCTGGGCCGTTCCGATCACAATGCCGCCGATAATGTTGACGAAGACGACCAGCAGGCCCGCAATGGCATCCCCGCGCACGAATTTCGCCGCGCCGTCCATCGCGCCGAAGAAATTGCTTTCGGATTCAAGGATCTTCCGGCGCTGTTTGGCTTCTTCTTCGGTAATCAGGCCGGAGGACAGGTCGGCATCGACGGCCATCTGTTTTCCGGGCATGGCATCCAGCGTAAAGCGCGCGGCAACCTCGGCGATCCGGCCCGATCCTTTCGTGATAACGACAAAATTAACAATCACGAGAATGGCAAAGACGATGCCACCGACCACATAGCTGCCCTGAATAACCAGACCGCCAAACGCCTCGATGACCTGTCCGGCGGCGTCTTTTCCGGTGTGGCCCTCCCCGAGGATCAGCCGGGTAGAGGCCACGTTCAGCCCCAGCCGCATCGCGGTGGTAATAAGCAGGACAGTCGGGAAGGTTGAAAATTCCAGCGGCTTTTTGATCGAAAGCACCAGCATCAGGATAAAAACGGAAAACAGGATCGACAGGGTTAATCCCAGGTCCAGCGCCCATGTGGGGATCGGGATCAGCATAAAGGTCAGGATGGCGACAATTCCGGCCGCCAGCAGGATATCCGTGCGGAAAAAACCGCCGGAGGCCGCGCTGCCTGCGGCTCTTGCAGAGGCAGGAGCGGAGAGGGTCAAGTTCGAATTTTCTGCCATAGGATTTTTAAAAGAAACGTTTGAAGGACGGGTTGAATCAACAGGTTTTTACGACAATTTCAACGTTCATTCTACTGTGCATCGGGGGGGTTTGTAAATGACGGGGGTTTTCGTTTGTAGTCTTCTGTAGTTTATTATGAAAAAATAAATTCTCTTTAGAAGGAAATATAAAGTTACAGATGCGCCGCAAACGGATTTTTTCGTCCGTTTCGACGCACATTTAATCCTTAACGGCCTGTACGTGTTTTACCAGTTGGGTTTGAGGGTTTCTGTGGGGGTGGGGACCGCGTTATCCTTTCCAAGGCCGCAATCGTTTTGCTTGTGAAAGTTGATATCTCCATCAGGAACAGTATTTACCTGCATTTCGACGCTTTCCTTTAACCAGTTTATAGATTCCTGGTCATTAAGAAGGGCGTCTATTTCAGCCATACGTCCTTCTGAGAAGGTCAAAACAGGATTGTGAGAGGTGAGGTCTCTATCGCTCATATCTCTTGATACGGTGCCTTGTCCAAAAAATTCAGCGCCGCCATCTCCCCGGTATTCTGCCGGGGATATTTCGTTTTTATAAACGTCAAAAGAAGCACCGATTGCGTTTTGCTCAAGAACGCCGGTCTCGATGACGAAGGTTTTGTCGTGCTCCGGGCCTGTTTCGGAAACATTTGCGTCAACGCCGACTTCGCACAGAAGTTTTTCTATCTTTTGCGCGCCTGTTAATTCAGCATTTGTTCCTTCGTCCGGCATGCCTGTGACGGGATCGTCCATCGTCATCTCTCCATACTACAAACTACAATCCGCAAATAATATTATGAAATATACTAACATTTTATGAAGCTTTGCTTCAAAAAGCCGCCTTTTCCGGCGTTAAGGGGGTCGGTTTTCCTCAGAATAAAACCCTATGGATATCAGGGGGATAGCGGTTGTTTTTGTCTTGGGCGCGCGTAGAATAAAAAGAAAATATTTGATTTTTGGCTTGGTCTTTGCTTTATTATAGCAAATAAAATTCGTTTCAGGAGATATTATGACATATTCTTTAAAGGCGCTCGCTCTTGTTTCTGCCCTCACCTTATCGGCTTGTGGTCATTATAGCGATGATCTGGCTTCTCTGGAGAAGGACTTCCAGACAGGCACATCGCCGCAGCAATATGCCATGAATGCGCAGGGGCTTAACACGGTGACTCCTGCTGCCGGCGGGGCCGTTGCCGCAGAGGCCGTTTCTTTTAGCCGGTCTTTGGCGCTGGAGTATTATGCGATGGCAAAATACGAAAACGATGAGCTGTATGATTACAGGGCGGCCAAATATTACACGGAAAAAGCAAGCGCAGCCGTGAAAGGGGAGCATGTCCCCGTCGGTTATGTCGGGGAGTTTAAGATCGATGAAGAATCCACAACGGAATTAAAACAGGCGCGCGCAGAGTTGATTGACGCCATGCGTTTTAAAATGCTGCCGGAAAATTATGCCCGGCTTGCGCAGGCGCAGGCGCAATATGACTGCTGGCTGGATCAGGCCGAGGAAGGGCAAAAGGACATGACTTGCCGCGCAGGTTTCTTTGAGGCGCTGGCGGCGGTAAATGATCCTTATGTCGAGGCCGGGCGTTACGCCGTTTCTTTTAACGCCGGGACATCTGCTTTTGCGCAAGGCGCGGAAGCGGCGATTCAGGAGGCCGTTTCCCTGATCCAAACAAACAAGGGAAAACCTTACCGGATTATTTTGTCGGGGCAGGGGGTAAGCGCGGACAGGGAGCTTGTCATACAGAATGTTTTAAGCGGGCAGGGCGTCGATCCGGCGTCTGTTGTGACGTCCTCCGCAGCCGGGCAGGCTTCGAAAGAACTTGCCGGCGTAGCACCGGAAGGGCAGGAAGATACGCTTTACTTAAGCGTGAAGTTTGCCGAAGAACAGGCGCAAGTGCCTGAAAGCGATATCTAGCCGTTTTGGGCGGCGGGGATGTCGCGGCCTTCTTCTTTATACTGATTGAGCTTGTTGCGCAGCGTCCGGATGGAAATGCCGAGGATGTTTGCGGCGTGGGTCCGGTTGCCCAGACAATGGTCGAGCGTGTTTAAGATCATATCCCGTTCCACATCCGAAATGGTGCGCCCAATAAGAGATTCAACCGCGCCTGTGTTTTTGACGGTGCAGGCCCCTGCGCTGGAAACGCCTGCAGGGTCCGGGGGCTGTTTCGCGCCGCCGCCGCTGGCGGACCCGCTTGCAAAGCTGCTGCCTTCGATATGAAGGGCGCCGGCTTCGATGTCTTCTTCCAGCGACATCAAAATACCGCGATGCATCGTGTTTTCGAGTTCCCGGATATTTCCCCGCCAGTTGTGGGCGCTCACTTTTTCCTGCGCTTCCTTGGAGAGTTTCTTTTTGTCGATGCCGTTGCTTTCCGCGAATTTGTCGGCAAAAAACTGCGCCAGCGGGACGATATCGGCCGGGCGTTCGCGCAAGGCCGGCAGGCGGATATTGACAACGTTCAGGCGGAAATAAAGATCTTCGCGGAACTCCCCTTTGCTGACGCTGTCTTCCATGTTGCGGTTGGAGGTGGCGATGATCCGCACATCGACTTTGACCGGTTCGTTCGATCCGATACGCGTAATCTCTTTTTCCTGCAGGACGCGCAGAAGTTTTGCCTGAAGGGACGGGTCCATTTCCGAAACCTCATCCAGCAAAAGCGTGCCGGTATGGGCTTCTTCAAATTTTCCGATACGGCGCGCTGCGGCCCCGGTGAAAGCTCCTTTTTCATGACCGAAAAGTTCGGACTCCAGAAGGTTTTCGGGAATAGCGGCGCAGTTCACCGCGATAAAAGGGCCGTCCTTGCGTTTGGATTTTTTATGGATGTAGCGGGACATCACCTCTTTGCCCGTTCCGGATTCGCCCGTAATTAAAACGGTGGCTTCGCTGGGCGCAATTTTGTCGGCCAGCGTCAGGACGTCCTTCATGGCCGGATCGCCGGCAATCATGCGGTCGTCTTCCTCTGTGACGGCTTCCAGGACCGCGGCGATCAGTTCGGCATCGGGCGGGAGCGGGATATATTCCTTTGCGCCGTCTTCAATCGCTTTTACGGCCGCGCGTGAATCCGTTCCAATGCCGCAGGCCACGACGGGGACATTGATGCGCTCTTCCGCAAGGGAGGCAACAAAGGGGCCGATTTTTTGCTTGATGTCACACATCACGACATCTGCGCCTTTTCCGTTGCGCAAAGCGCCCAGGGCCTGCTGTGTGTCTTCGCAATGAATAACCTTGGCGCCGCGTTGCAGGGCGATTTTTCCTGCGGCGCTGATATAGCCTTCCAGATGGCCGATAATCATCAAACGCATCGTACTTTAACTCCTTTAGTCGAAATAATTAATGCGCTGGTCCGGCGGCAATTCGCTGTTTAAAAGCATTTCCAGCCTGCGCGGGTTTTCCTGCCGCGCAATGGAGGACATCGCGGTTAAAACCAGAGAGCGGATCATCGCTTCGTCGTTGGAATTCCGCTCCAGCTTCGCGGCAATGGGGGAGAGAACAACGGTTCCCAAAATGGCGCCGTAAAACGTGGTCAGGAGGGCCACCGCCATGGCAGGTCCTATGCTATCGGGGTTTTGAAGGTCTGCCAGCATTTGCACCAGTCCCACGAGCGTTCCGATCAGTCCCATGGCAGGCGCGACATCCGCGCCCCGGCGGGCAATGCTGGCTGCGCGGCGATGACGTTCGACGAGCGCATCCAGGTTTTGCGACAGCACGCGCTCGATATCTTCCCCGCCATAGCCGTCTGTGACGATCTGAACGGCGTCGGCCAGATGAATGTCTTTCTTTAATTCCTTTTCGATCCCGGACAGGGCCAGCATTCCTTTTTTCCGGGCAAGCATCGTGATGTCCATAAGCTGCGTGGCCATGATCGAAGGGTTCACTCTTTTCCGGATCATGGACTGGACGAAGATTTTTCCGGCTTTGCTCAGTTCCTCCCAGCTATAGGAAATGCTGGTCACAAAAACGGTGCCGAGAATGACGATCAGGAAAGAAGGCACATTGAAAAAGTTGGCTTTGCTCTGATTTACAAGAATGGCGCCGGCAATCACTCCAACGGCGAAGATGAGCCCCAGCACCGTGACCAGATCGACAGATATTTTAGGACTTTCGATCTTGATAACAATATTCGCCTGGGCGTCAGATGAGAGGGTATTTTCGGTTTTCTCGTCCATGATGTTCTATCAACCGTCTTTTTAGCTTTTGTCTGATTTCACAATTTCAGTCATTGTTACGCCGAGCTTGTCTTCTACAACCACCACCTCGCCGCGGGCGACAAGGCGGTTGTTTACATAAATATCAATCGCTTCCCCGACTTTCCGGTCAAGCTCAACCACAGCGCCCCGGCCCAGTTTTAAAAGCTGGTTCACCGGCATGCTGGAGCGTCCAAGGACCGCCGAAATTTGAACGGGAATGTCGTAGATGGCGGTCACATCCGCCGTCATAGGCTCTCCTTCGGCCCATTCCTTTTCTTCTTCCTGCCCGACAACAGAGCCTTCGATCTCGTCAAGCTGCATTCCCGAAGAATCTCCGGCGTCTCCATCTGTCTCCGTCACGGCTTCTTCTGGTGTTTCGGTTTCGTCACTCATCTTTCTCTCCATCCGGCTCTATATCCGGTGATTCTGCATTTATCTCTTTGTTTATACCACTATTTTTCTCTGCGGGAAGATTCTCCTGTTCTTTTTGGGGCTGGCTGGGGAGGAGTTTTTTAAATTCTTTCCGGATTTCTTCTGTAATCCGGTCCGGAGAGCGGATGGCGCCGCCTTCATCCCAGAGCATCCGGCATTCCCCTTCTTTCATGTCTTCTTTTTCGATAATTTTGTAGAGGGGCTGTTTTTCACGTCCGCTCTGGTGCGAATCCATGTGTGACTGAAGGAGGTCTTCTACGTCCTTTTTCACGGCGGGAGCGATTTCAATGCGGACAGAGTTTTGCCCGGAATGTGTGTGCAGGACATTCGCGATCATATTTTTGATTTCGGATTGTCCGATTTTTTCATTGAGGTCCGGAAAAAGTTTTTCCAGCATTTCCAGGGCGAGCTTAACGGATTCCTGTTCAAATTGTTTTTCACGGATATGTTCGGACGCAAAAAGTTTTGAAAAAGATTCCGAAATATTGCGGAGCATGTTTGCGACAAGCTGTTCCCGGCTGGCGGCGGCTTCATCCAGCCCTGCCTGACGCCCCAAAGCATGCGCTTCCCGCCGCGCGGCTTCAAGCTGTTCCTCGTTAAAAACAGGGGGAGGGAGTTCCTCTTCAATCTCTTCCGCGGCGTTTGGATCGCTAAAATCGTGCAGGTCGAAGAAAAATTTTTTCATAGGATCGTCAGGTCTGTTTTGTCCAGGTTTCATGTCTGACATATCAGTAAATCAACTCGTCCTCTTCTGCGCCTGTCGAAATGGTGATCTCACCACGGTCTTCCAGATCTTTGGCCACGCCTACAATATATTGCTGCGCTTCCTCGACATCCCTGAGGCGTACAGGTCCCATGGCCGCCATGTCCTCTTTCATGATTTTGGCTGCACGTTCGGACATGTTGGAGAAGAACAGGTCGCGCAGGGTCTCTGTCGCTCCTTTGAGCGCTGTAGGAAGTTTTTCTTTGTCCGCCGCCCGCACAACCGTTTGAATAGCCGCCGGATCAAGTTTTTGGAGGTCTTCGAAGGTAAACATAAGGCTACGAATTTTTTCGGCGGATTCAGGGGCCGCTTTTTCAAGCTGTTCCATGAATTTTTGTTCCGACGTGCGTTCGAGATTGTTGAAAATATCGGCCACCAGTTCGTGGCTGTCGCGGCGCTGGGTTTTGGCAAGATTGGACATGAATTCTGTCCGCAAGGTGCGTTCTATGTCTTCCAGAACTTCTTTCTGGACGGCTTCCATCCGCAGCATCCGGTTAATGACTTCGAGCGCAAAACTGTCGGGAAGCATGGCCAGAACTTTGGCGGCGTGATCCGTTGAAATTTTGGACATCACGACGGCGACTGTTTGCGGATATTCCTTCTGGAGAAAGTTCCCGAGGATTTCTTCGTTCACATTGGCGAGCTTTTCCCACATCGTGCGGCCCGCAGGCCCCCGGATTTCTTCCATAATGGATTCGATTTTTTCCGGACTCATGCCGGCTTTTGCCAGCAACCGTTCGGTGCTGTCCTGCGTTCCGATGAGTGAATTGGCGGAACTCATCTGTTCGGCAAAATCTACAAAAAGCCGTTCAACGACACTCGAATCCACCTTTCCAAGACCGGACATGGTCTGCGAGATTTCAAGGATTTCTTCATCGTCCATATGCTCAAAAATTTTGGCAATATATTCCTCTCCCAGCGCCAGCATAAAGATGGAAGCTTTTTCCGGTCCGGAAAGGGTTCTGTAATCTTCAGTAACGCGCATGCTTTTCTCTTGTTTTTCCTACGTTTGCGTCTTTTATTCCTGCGTCATCCAGCTGCGAATAACAGAAACGGTTTCCGCCGGATAGGCATCAACGATGTCTTCAACTTTCTTCACGGAAGAGGCTTTTACCTGCCCTTCGACCTTTTGCATGTCGATCATGCTCTCCTCTTCCCCGGCATCTCCGGGTTCAAACTCGGAAGGTCCCTCCAGCGCCGGACTTGACGGACGGGCCGCCAGAAGGTCCGTTTCCATCTCTTCATCCAGTTGCGGGCCTTCCGTCGCAAGAAGCCGCCCGACCATCGGTTGGAGAATCAGAAGGACTACAAGAATAACCATGATAGCGACGGTCAGGATTTCCGCAGCGTCCAGAAGTTTGTTTTTATCAAACCCAAAAAAAGTATCCGCGACCAGAGAGTCATCCGTGGTTTCTATTTGCGCGAATTTCATGTTGATCACTTCGATCGTGTCGCCGCGCTGGGCGTCAAACCCGACGGCGCTGCGCACCAGTGCGGCAATCTGGTCCAGTTCCTTGTCGCTGCGCGGCTGGTATATTTCTTCACCCGCCTCATTCGTCGTGTATGTCCCGTTTACAAGAACGGCAACGGAAAGCTGTTTGATTTCGCCTGCTTCCCGGACCGTGCTGCGGATGGTTTTGCTGATTTCGTAATTGCTGACCTCTTCAACACGGTTACTCTCAAGGGAAGGTTTTTCATCTAAAAACAGATCGCTCCCGACGCCGGGAAGATTGTTTTCAACCGAAACATTTTCAGCCGCAACGTCTCTTTCCGTGCTGCTTTCTTCCGTGGTCTGTGTGGACCTGGCAACCTGCCCCTCAGGGTTGAATATTTCTTCGTTTGTATTGACCCGGTCAAAATTCATTTCAGCCGTGATATTGGCGCGGACATTTCCGTATCCGACCGTGCGCCCCACCAGATCCTCGATGGATTGGGTCATGCGGCGCTCATAATTCAGTTTCATTTCCTCGGCCTTGAGGCTGGCCGTCGTCGTGTTTTCGTCACCGCCCCTGGCCAGAAGTTTTCCGCTCTGGTCGATAATCGAAACTTTTTCCACGGTCAGTTCGGGCACGGCAGAAGCGACAAGGGACTGGATAGCCAAGATCTGGCTTGATTCAAGCCGGGCTCCGGGGCGTATGCCGACCGCAACGCTGGCGCTGGCGCTCCGGCTTTCGCGGCTGAAAAGTTCCCGGCGCGGCAAAACAAGGTGGATGCGGGCACTGCGAATGGGGTCCAGAGAGCTGATGGTTCTGGCAAGCTCCCCTTCAAGGGCGCGAACCTGGTTTAAATTCTGGACGGCATTCGTTGTTCCAAACCCGGACTCTTTGTCGAACAGTTCGTACCCCATGGAACCGCCATTGGGAAGGCCGGCTTCCGCCAAAAGCATGCGGGCGCGTCCTATGTCATTTTCGGGGACCATAATGCGGGAGCCGTCTTGCGAAATTTCGTAGCGAAACTGCGCCTCTTCCAGCTTGGCGGCAATGGCGCCCGAATCCAAGGACGACAGATCCCTGTAGAGGAGTTTGAGATCCGGCGTTGAAACCCGCATGGAGACAAAAATGAAAAAGACGAGGAGGGAAAGCAAAACGCCCCCCATAATGCCGAGGCGGGCGGCTCCAAGTTGTTTTAAGGTTTCAAGAAAGCTGTTCACGTGTCGGTTACCCTGTAATCATTGTCTTTCGTCATAAACGCATGGCAAGAACTCGGCCGGAACCCTTAGAAGATAAGAAGGCGGGAACGCAAGGGCGGCCTGTGGAGATATCTTGTCTTACGCAAAATAACACGTTTTCAGCCCTCTGAAAACGTAAACATTCACAGAGGATTATAAACTGTTTTTGTCGCTTTTTCTACGGTTAGAGCTTCGTGTGCTTATATGAAAATATTGTCAGATAATCTGAAAGTTTTGTTTCTGAAGGTCTTCGGCCCGGTATTGTTTCAAATGCGTGGTGCGCAAAGCCTCCGGTCCGTGCCGTTCCAGAAGTTTGGTCCACGAGGTCAGTTCTTCAAGGCTGAGATTATAGCGGGTGCAAGCCTCGTCTTTGCTCAAAAAGCCTTTTTCTATGGCTTTCACAACCGCCAGTTTTCTGGATTTTACCCAGCGTTTTATATCCGGAGGCGGGAGGTTCGGCTCGTTTGTATTCTTTGTTTTCATAGTGATACGCTTTTTTTATGTTGTGAGGCTTGATGCTTTAATTATTGATTATTGCGTCAATTATTTAACATATCGCTAAAAAGTGTTTTGAAAATAAGGAAGAAAATCCTTTGTGTTTTTAGAGAAAATTTTTCTCTTTTTCTTGCTTTTAAAAGGACGATTTATCAGGGTCTTCAAACAAACAAGTAAAAAAATATGTAGTATTTATCTTGTTTTTTTATATTTACTTGTTTTTTAAGAAGTTAACGAATAGTTAATTAAAATATTTGGCCGTCGTAATCTTCCTCTTTACTTGTCCCGAAGGTGGTTTTTTTGTTGACAAGTGGACTATCTTTAGATAGAATGATACTAGGGTAGTGTGCCTGATTTATGTCTTTGTTTTAGGCACGCTTGATTAGGGAGCATATTATGATAGAAGCTGTGAATTCAGTGTTGTCGAATGCGCCTCTGGTTCGTGGAAACGTGGAGCAGCAGGCGGCTTCGCGCTCTTTCGCCGCAAATCCTGAACGTGTGCAGGAGGTGGCGCGGGCCCCTTACGTGAGTCCTTACATTCACGTCGATGTGAATTTTGACCGTGCTGTTTTGCAAATCCGTGATTCAGATACCGGCGATGTCCTTCGCCAGTTTCCGTCCGAAAGCCAGCTTAAGGCCTATACGAGGGCGCAGGCGGCTGCTGCGGCGCTGGAAACGCAACAAAGAAGCGAGACTCCGGAAGTCAAGCAGCCTTCCGACAAGACGGAAACGACAGAAGAGGCGCCAACCCCGGCTCCGGAAACGGCTGCGCCGGCACAACAGCAGTCTACATCGGCACTGGAAGTGCAGCAGGCTGTCAGCGTGGACACGCAGGCATAATGATTTAGATATCTGCTTAGGCGGAGGTTGATGTCTGGCCACTTTCGGGTGGTTTTTTTGTGCCGTCTTCCCGTGGATTCGTCCCGGTGTTTTCCGGTTTGGCCATAAGGCCTGCGGCGATTTCACGGTTGATATTAATCAGCACATCCAGTTTGTTCTTTTCCGGATTGGCCATGATTTCAGTTTCCCGTTTAAACACAAAATTGGCAAGATTTACAATATTGGAGCGCAGGTCGTTGGGGCGGTCTTTGTCCGGATTTTCAAGGGCCGTATCGTAAAACATCATCCATATCTGACGGTTGTAGCGCAGCGTTTCTTCCAGAAGGTCGCTGTTTACATTGTCCCAGTCGTTTTGGAGGTCTTGCAGAAATTTAGCGGATTTCAAAAGGACGCGCGCTTCCAGTTCGCGTTGATCCGGCGTGTGTTTTTGAGCGTTGTCTCCATATGCGCCCGCAGCGGCGGCATAGGGATTGTTCGGCTGTGTGGGCTTACTTGGCGACATTTTCAAGCAGCTCCTTTTCCAGTTTGATCAGTTCTCTGGCTTCTTTCATAGCCTTATAATAGGCGCCATCCATAATTTTTTCATTGATAATGAGGAACATGAAAGAGGCTTGAGGCGCGGCGTGCTGTATTTCCCTGGCCAGTTCAAAATATTTATTGTGGTATTCTCTGGAATCGTTCGCCATATACATGCACTGGATCATAAAATAAATTTTTTTGCAGGGCGTGTCGGCTTCTTCTTCCTGCATGACGTCTTTTTCACGCAGGATAGGAGATTCTCCGGAAATATGAAGACGGGTGCGCTGCGTGTCGTTTGTAATGACGGCGTCGCCAATGAGTATTTTTTCGCCTGGTTTGAGATCGATAACAAGTCCCATGGGATTTCTTCCTCCTTTTAAGTTTTAGGATTTCTTCCTGTAGTTTCAGGATACTACAGGAAAGCTGATAAAAAGTTAAGGAAGACAATCTGTTTTTAAAGAAAAAAGCATAAAAAAAGAGCCGGCGATTTCTTCGCCGGCTCTTTGGTATATCCTGCCGCCCCTCTGAAGCGGATTGTTCTTCGTTCTAGAACAACCGGAGGACGGATTGCTGAGACTGAGCAGCCAGAGACAGGGAGGTAACACCCAATTGCTGACGCGTTTGCAGGGCCAGCAGGTTTGCACCTTCCTCGTTCTGATCGGCGACCGTCAGGTCGTCTGCACCAGCTCTCAGTGTGTTGATCGTGTTTTGTGTAAAGTCACGACGGGTCTGGATAATGGACAGGTTGTTGGCCAGTGTCGATCCAAAGCCCCGAACAGATTCCAAGGCAGTCCGTGCCTGGGAAGAGTTCAGTTCAATATCCGAAAGACTCCGGAAAGAGGCTTCCGTCAAACCAAGACCGTCTGCCGTAAAGTTCACACCTCTCGTTATAAGAGAACTTGTATTGTCCTCGTTAAAGAAGGTGGTCAGATTGTCTTTGTTCAAGAGGTTAACACCACGATATTGAGCGTCAGCAACCAGCGAATCAATTTGGTCGCGCAACGTATTATAGTCGGCAGCCAGATTGTCCAAGGCAGCTGTTGAACTGTTGAAAGAGAACACGCGCTCTTCCGGAACACCGGCAGCAACCGTGATCGGGTCCAGCGTACCGGCCGGATCGCCCAGTCCGATATCAAAGCTGGCAGCACCGACGGCACCGAGTGTGATGCCGGCACTGTTCACTTCGTCAGAGATAGACGTCAGGGTGAACTGTCCCGTGTTGCTGTCAAAGCCCGCTTCCAGGTAGAGTTTCAGGTTTGCATCCTGATTGACAAGGTCAACAAGATCCTGGAAGGATGATGTGGCCGTCAATGTCAGAGTCTGGTTGAAGTTACCGCCGTCACGGTTGACCTGAATGTCAATCGTGTCGCCGACCGCAAAGCCCGTGATAACCGTGTTTCCGTCAACATCCTGGAATGTTGCGCCTGCAATGGCATCACCGGCCTCAACGATATCTCCGCTATTTTCATAGAGGGAAATCGAGGTCAGCGTGTTACCGGCAACGATCGTTGCGGCAGCCCGTGTCGCGGCCCCGGCGTTGTCAACACTTTCAATTTCGAAGTAGTCACCAAGACCAAGTGCCGTGAAACCGGCATTTGTAAGTTCAGTACCACTACCGACGAAACTGTCAACAATACGGAAAGATCTTCCGCCAGAGCTTTCGATCGAGATGAAGCCCTCATCCGTTACGCTGGCAACGATTTCACCGTTCCGGTTATCAGCAAACTGGTCCGTGATTCTGGCTGTCAGCGCGTAGGCGGTATCTCCGGCGGCCACTGTAATCGTTTCAGCGATTTGCAGACCGTCATCATCTGTTGTAATGACCTGGAACTGGTCACCGGCAGCGATACCGGCGGCAGCAAACGTACCGGCCGTAATATCGGAGGTACTCAGGTCAACTTCACCAATTGCACGGGCTTCCCCTTCTGAAGCAGCCAGTTCATCACGAGCGGAACTCACGATGGATTGTGCCTGCTCAACAAGGTTGGTCAGTGCGGTAACCCCTTTGTCAGCTTCCTCAATTGTCCGGATAGACTGGCCAATACCGTCCAGAAGACGGGAGAGGTCGCTTGCCCGGTTATTCAGGGATTGCGCTGTAAAGAAGTTCTGTGGATTGTCCAAAGCAGAGTTGACTTTAAGACCCGTTGCCAGACGCAGTTGCGTCGTGTCAATGTTTCTCTGTGTGTTCTGCAGTGAAAGTAGGTTGTTCCGCAAGGCTGCGGATAAGACGACATCAGAAGACATAATGCTTCTCCTTTCCTAGGTTTTTTTAGTGTTTGCATACTGCAATCCTCCCAATACTTGGGGGGACACTCTCAATAGTATAACACAAATATTAAGGGGGCGTTAACACCAAAAAGTCAAGTTTTTGCAAATAGTTAACAGGTGTATTCCCCGCAAGAAGGAATCGAAAAAAACCTGCTTACTATTTGAAAAACAAGGATTTTTCTATTTTTTCAAAGGGCAGGCAGGGGGACTTTATCTCGCTTTCGCGGCAGCATAAAAATTGGTACATGCCGATAAAAAGGCCGGAATATTCTTTTTCCAGGGCTTGCCAGTTTGAAAGATTCGCCATTTGAGGGTCCTCCGGGTATGTCTTCTTGTAAAGGCGGGTTATTTTGGGGGTGTTTGTGCTGAATCCGAGGAAGGACAGTCCCAGTTTTTTGAGGGTTTCCGACAGTTCCGGAAGGGTGTAATTCTTCTCCTGCACATGAAACACGAGGTCGCGGCATTCGGACAGGGTGTAAAAATCCCGCCGCGCCGATACGGCTTTTGCCGGATGGGTGTCGGGGAGGGCAAAAATATCCTGCCGGAAGGCGCGTATTCCTTCCGTTGTCGCCGGGTAGCCCTTTTCCGCGGCATATTTCCGGGCGGCCTGAACGCTTTCGCGGGCGGCAAGGCTGTAAAGGCCGATATTCATGCGCCCGCCGGGGGACAGCCGCCGTATCAGGTGTTTCCAGCCCTCTTCGGGATTTTGCATGTGATGCAGGACGCCGGAGCATTCAATTATATCGAATGTCTTTTCAATCTGGTCCAGATCCAGAATGTCGCAATGCATAAATTCCAGATTGTCTGCGCCATATTCGCCGGCTTTCTTTTTGGCGTAGGCCAGCGAAGCGAGGCTTAGGTCAATCGCGGTAAAATGAATATCCGGAAACATAAGCGCTGCCTGCAGGGCCGGGCGGCCTGTTCCGCATCCGGCGATCAGCCAGGTTCCTTCAATCCCTTTTTGGGGGGAAGGGGGCAGGTCAACGCTTTGCCATCTGGGGTATGGATTTTCTTCATACATGGCGCGGACTTTTTCGGATGTTTTGTCTTTTATATGTCCGATAGAAGGGATGTCTGGCGGGGGGTCCGTTTCATCGGGCGCACGGTAACAATGCAAGAGGGCCAGATGAAGCGGCGTGCGGCCGGCCTTTTGCAGGTCTTCTATGATTTGTTTTTCTTCTTCCGTTTCATCGAAAAGATATTCGTTGAAAAAGCAATGGGCGCTCAAAGCGGACAGGGCGGGCAGATGCTTGGTCTTGAGAATCTCTCCTTTTTGATACCACCCCAGAAAAAGACGCCGCAAGTTTTTGAAAATATTCTCGATTTTCCGATTTGGAAGCGTCAGTTTTTTGAGCCCCTCAAGAAGAAATTCATCCTGAAGAGAGCTTTGGAGATTGCGCCATAGCACTGAATCCGGCGCCATGTCTTCAGAAATATTCATTAAAGCCTGATGAAGGGGATCTTTTTGCAAAAAGGCGATCCACAGCCCCGCAAATTTTTGATGGTCGAGGGCTTTGCTTTTCAGGCAGGCAAGCAAAACACGTTTCAAATCAGGGTGAAAGCTGCTGTTCTTAATCTCCGGAGCGAATTGCGACAGGCGCAATTTATAAAGATCGTTATCAGGCGCGCGCAGGATACAATCGCAACAGATATTAAAAGCCTGTTCGTATTTCTCCGCCTTATAGGCCGCGACCATGGCTTGCTCAAGAAGGGGCAAAGGCGGAAGGTCTTTTTGTCCAGCCCGCCGCTGTTTTCTGTTTTTTGGGCTCATGCGCTTTTTTGGTCTTTCAGAAAAGCCTGCGCGTCTTCGGGCGCATCTTCCCCCAGCGCTTCAATCAGGGGGATGAGATGTTTTCCAAAGCGTTTCCAGCGTCCGACGGACCCGGTATATACAGGCTGGCGGACCTGCATAACGCTGGCGGTCGCGACGGCTTTTTTCGTTTTATAAAATTCCAGGCAGGCATCGTCCCAGGGCATGCCCAAAAACGCAATTATTCGCCGGGCCTCTTTTTCCGTGTCGGCAACAATATCTTCATAGGCCACGTCCAGCAGGCTTTCTCCGAGCACGTCTTTCCAGTGGCGCATCAGGGCGGTGTGGTCGCGGTAATGCTGTGCGAGTTCTTCCATATCGTAAGTGAAGGGCTGCGTCATATCCGTGAAATTGATGCTGAGGCAGGAAAAGAGGCAATCCATGGGGTGGCGGTGAATGTGGATGAATTTGGCGTTCGGGAAGGCAATCTTGAGAAAACCCGCCGTAAAACGGTTTCCGATGGCTTTGTTCACGATGCGCTTTGCTCCGCCGGTTTTGTCCCGGATATAGCCTTCATATTGCTTGGCGATAGCTTCCGGCGTAAGCATCTGTTTGGTTGGACTGGCCCGTAGCGGGTATTTTTCTCCGTTCACCGGCGGCAGGCTGGAGTAGTTTTCGATCAGGAAGAACAAAAACATATCTTCCCCGATGCCGATAATATCGGGATGGGCATGAAGGATTTGCTCCAAAAGCGTGGTGCCGCTGCGCGGGAGGCCGAGAATAAAAACGGGCGCGTCGGACGGGCATCCCTTTATGCCGGAACTTTGGACAAACTCTTTTGAGAAATAAAGCTGGAGTCTCTTTATATATTCGTGCGTGTTATCACTGTTGAAGGAGAAGGTTTTCCGTTTGTGGCGGCAGGCTTGGGTCAGGTGGTCAAAGGCTGCGTCATCCTCTCCTGTGTCCTTGCAGGCTTTGAAAAGGGCGAAATGCAGGTAGGACAGTTCCAGATCGTCCTGCGTTTTTGAAACCAGACGTTCCAGTGTTTTGAAAACAGGATCGCCTGCATTTTCAGGCCTGTGTAAAAAACAAGTGTACATATAAAGATGTTCGGCATTTTCGGGGGCCAGTTCCCGGGCCTTCAGGATGGCTTCTTTGGCTTTTTCCCTGTTCCCGAGAGACAGGTAAGCGCGGCTCAATTCGGCAAATCCGCCGGCATTCGGGGTGGTTTCCAGCCCTTTTTCCAGAGAGATAACGGCCTCTTTATAATTTCCTTTTTTGGAGAGAACCTGACCGATAGAGATATCCAGCGCCGTATTGTCCGGCAAATTCTTTTTCAAAAGCCGGTAAAGCGCGAGGGCGTTGGCGAAATCTCCTTTCAGGTTGCAGGAAGCCGCCTTGAGTTCGAGCGCGGGGACATTGCCGGGCGTTTGCCGGAGAATTTCTTCGATGAGGGGGTCGGCTTTATTTGGCGCTTTTTCTTCTATGAAGGTTTTGGCCTGCTCGTACAGCGTTTCCGGGGTGTTTTGATCCGGCTGGAGAAGGAAGGGGGCGGCTTTCATGCTTGCCGTCCTATCGTAAAGTGAGGCACGGCGTCAATGTTTTGAAAGCCGGCGGAAGGGGTGTCGGTTTCCCCTTTCCGGCAGCAGGCGAACTGATACATTTTCTTGAAAAGGTGAGGATGTTTTTCCTCGAATTTTCCCCAGTTATCCATGTCGGTCATGCTCTCATCCTCCGGAAAATCCTTTATGTAACTGTTTTGTATTTGTTTCGGCTGTTCCCGAAAGCCCAGAAAAGAAAGCCCCAGCGCGTCCATTTGTGTTTTTAGTTCGGGCAGGGTGTAGCGCTTTTCCTGAATGTGGAAGACAAGGTCCCGGCAATCCGACAGATTGTAAAAATCCTTATACTCTGAAATTTCATATAAAGGGTGGTCATAGGGCAGGGCCATGATGTCCTTTCGGAAGCGCCTGATGCCGTGAATGTCGGGCGTATAGTCTTCCTGCGCGATATGGCTGCGGGCCTCGACGATCGATTTCCGGCCTGTTTCACTGTAAAGCGCAATGAACATGCGCCCCCCCGGCTTCAGCCTCGTGAGAAGACTGGCCCATCCGGCTTCGGGGTTTTTCATGTGGTGCAGGACGCCGGAACATTCAATCAGGTCAAACGTGTCCTCCATCTGGTCCAGCTTTAAAATGTCGGCTTGTCCAAAGGAGATATTTAAAGCCCCCATTTCACGGGCTTTTCGTTTGGCGTAAGACAGGCTTGTCAGGCTCAAATCGACGGCCGTCAGCTTTGCGTTCGGGAAGGCCAGCGCGATTTGAATGGCGAACCAGCCTGTGCCGCATCCGGCAACGAGGATATCCGCCTCGACCTCGGTGTGAACAAGGGGGGCCGTATCAAAGGAGCGCCATTGCGGGTAGGGGTTTTGCTCATACATGGCCTGAACGTCTTGTGAAACGGTGTTTTCAACGGAGGTCAGCGCCGGAATGGTTTTGCGCAGTGCTCTTTCTGTTAAAGGCTCCGTGACCTGCAGCGTGATGAGATTTCTTAAGGCTTTTGTCTCCGGCGCATCGGTCAGGAAATTGTGCAGGGGGCGGTAGCACCCCAAAAGGGCAAGAGTCAAAGCGGGCGCGTTTTTACCGGCTTTTGAGGCCAGGGAATCAACTGCCTTTGCTTCTTCTTCCGTTTCAAGAAGCGCATATTCGCGCTGGTAGGCATATTCGGCCAGCGCGCAGAGGAAAGGGAGGTCTTCGTCTTCCAGAATTTCCTGATTTTCAAGGCTCCAGCGGCGCAGCCATGTCAGCAGGTCTTCCATGACGGTGTCCGTCATAATCAGCGTGCGCAGGCCCAGAAGGAGAAAGGGGTCGCGCAGGCAGGGGCGCAGGGTTTCCCAATGGACGCGCTTTGCAAAATCTTCGTATTTTTCTTCTTCCATCAGGGAGGTCAGAGGTTCCTGAAGCGGATCTTCCCAGAATGTGGTGAGCCATGCGCGGAAGAAAGGCTGATGTGCGATGGTCAGGGAATCCAGGCAGGCGCTCAGGGTTTGCTTCAACAGGGGCGTATAGCCGGCAATTTCAATTTCCGGCACGATAATGCCTGCGCGCTTTTTATGAAATTCGTTGTGCGGGTCCCGCGCCAGCAATTCGCAAACAATATCCAGCGCCTGTACGAAGTTCCTTGTCTGGAAACAGTTGTTGAACGCGGTTTCCAGGTCACAGGAAGGAATGTCGGCAAAAGGGCGCTCTTCCGGGGAGGGCGCATGTGTAGCGGTGGCGGATTTCATGCCCGTCATCATATACATGGCAGAGGGGAGGGTAAACCGCTTCTTCCCCTTTTCTCCCCACATAATAAAAAACGCGGCCCGGACGACCGGGCCGCGTTCTTACCGAGAGCGTTTTGTTACGGTTTTCTACCGAAGTCTCAGTAATTCTTCTGTCATCTGGTCGACGGTGTTGATCACCTTTGTGTTTGCGGAGTAAGCCCGCTGTGTGATGATGAGCCTTGAAAACTCGTCCGCCAGATCCACGTTGGAAATTTCGACCGTTGATGCTTCAAGGAAGCCTGCGCCTCCTGATCCCGCTTCCCGCAGGTTTTCCTCACCGGATTCTTCCGTTTCGGTATAGGCCGTTCCGGAAACCTCCTGCAGCCCGTTCGGGTTGGCAAAGGTGACAAGCGGCAGTTTGTACAGTTGTGATGTGGCGCCGTTGGAAAAACGCGCAATCACAAATCCGTCGCGGTCGATGTCAATACCCGTCCGAAGACCGAGCTCGGCACCGTTCTGGTCGGAAAACAGAACCGTATAGTCGCTGTCAAACTGACTGAAGCGTTCGATATCAATATTGATGCTCTGGGCTTCGGATCCGTTGCCCCAGTTGATATTGCTGAGTTCAATATCAATATTTCCGCTTCCGTCAGGCAGCGCGTTCACGGTCCCGTCTCCGTTAAAATTAATCAGGCCGCGGGAAAGCTGGTTGTTGTTGGGGTCAAGGATTGTGACTTGCCACCAGCCGCGAGAGTTGTAGAGCGGGTCTCCCGGAAGGTTCTGAAAGGCCGGGAATTCTTCACTGCTGTAAGGGGGGGCATCCGCCGGCGTACCGTTGTCATAGGTGGCACTGTTCAGGTCGTCGGAGGAGAATATACCTGCCGCCAAACCTAATCCTGCCAGAGGCGTTCCGGTCAGGTTGGCAAGGTCGACGGATTCTGCCGCGCCGCCTGTGAACAGGTCACGCTGGATAACAAGTTCCCCGTTATTGCCGAGGAAGGCCGAGACGCCGGCAACGTTGGTATTGATATCGGTGATGATGTCCCCCAGTGTGGTGACGGTTACGTCTCCACCGGCGGCAACGCCGATATCAAAGGTTCTTAAGACGGCGCCCCCGTCAATGGCAACCGTAAACTGATCTGCGGGCGTTAAACCGAGATCGGTTATCAGGTTTGTGGTTGCCGTCAGGCTTCCGATGGTTCCTGCGGAAGTTCCGTGCGGTCCGTAGGTTTTTACAAACTGGAAGCTGATAGGCTGGGGGCTTCCAAGACTGTCATAGACCGTGAGACCCCGCTGGAAGTCGGCGGCGGAAGTCGTTGCCGCAGCCAGCGTTTCCTCTGTTTCCGAAGCGTCCAGATTGACGGAAAGTTCGGCTGTTGTCGTCGGACGTGTCAATCCGCCAAGGAAGGCCACATCAACGGGCACAAGGGAGGTTAGGTCCCCTTGGTTGGCCGGAAGGTTTCCGTTGGTGTCAATAGGCCATCCGTAGAGGAAAAACCCGGCGGAATTTTTCAAAAACCCTTGGGCGTCTTCGCTGAACTGCCCGTTTCGCGTGTAAAGATATTCGGTCAGCGCCGAGTTGTCTCCGTCGCGTTTGACAGGAAAAAATCCGTTTCCGGAAATAGCGGCGTCTGTCGAAGACACGGTGGATTGAATCGGGCCCTGCTGGTCCACGCGCTGGATGCGGTTGACGGAAACCGTCCCCGGAGAATAGCGCGAAGAGCGGCTTTCCGTTGTAACCAGAGAGAAAAAGGCAGCCTCTGATCTTTTGAAGCCGACGGTGTTCACGTTGGCGATGTTGTTGGCGATCATGGCTGTCGCCTGTGATTGCGACGAAAGGCCCGATACGCCGGTAAAAAGGGATCCGAATAAGCTCATTGCTACCTCCTTGTTAAAAAGCTAAAGCTGTTAAATAACTGCGTGTTAAATCAAAAATTTCCTTACTTAACCTAAACCTGTTGCCCCTCTTCTTCAGGGGGAGCTTCTTCAGGCAATGTTGCGTTGATGATGGATGAAATGGGCACGGCCCGTTCGCCGATCAGGACAAAGATAACGCCGTTCTGGCTTTCAATACCGCGCACGCGGCCTGACACAACGGTCGAGGTTGCGATGGGGTCGTCGTTGGTATCGATCGCATCTATCGTAACGGAATAGGTGCCTTCCTGAACCGGGTTTCCGTTTGTATCCAGACCGTTCCATGTAAATTTATTTGCGCCGACATCTTTTGGAACGGTGCTGCTGTAGACCAGTTCGCCGGCCTCGTCCCGGATGTTGATTTTGGCGTCTACGGCCGGATCGCTCAGGGCGTAGTCGATCGTCACGGGCGTCGCGCCGTCATAGCTTATTTCCGCGCTGATGTAGGAAACGTCCATGCCGACATATCCAAGGGCGACGGAAGAAATGCTCGCCAGTTGCAGGCTGACAAGATTGTCCAGTTTCTGGTTGGTGTTGATGGATTGCTCTACCTGCGAAAATTGAACGATCTGGTTTGTAAATTCTGTTGAATCCATCGGGTCCAGCGGATCCTGATGCTGGAGCTGCGTTGTCAGCAGGGTCAGGAACTGATCGAAATCCTCCGCCAGTTTGACGGATTGCTGGAGTGTGTTCTGCGCTTTTTGCGCCGTGCCTGATAATGTTACGTCTGAAACCATCTTCTTTTCTCCTGTCTCCTGCTTTATGCCAGAATGTTGTAGTGGACATGGCCGCTATCCGGGTCGACCTGCCATGTCATGGTTGTTTCGAGAATATCGCCTGCCTCCATGTCCTCGCCGGAAGGGTCCGGGGCGCTGTTTCCGTTTTCATTGTTCTGACGGTCGAAGGCGCCGCCGTCTGCGGCCAGTTCGAAATCAAGGCCGCCGCCGCTGCCGTCCGTATCCAGTCCCGCATTCTGGAGGGCCTGGTTCAGGAGGGCGGAGTCCCGCTGGAGCATCAGGTAGGTTTCCGGTTTTTCCACCAGGAGGTGCGCTCTCACACTGTTTTCGTGGCCGAACTCAAGCCGGACATTGACGCGGCCGAGTTCCGGCGGGTCGAGCTGTATGGTCATGGTTTTGGCGGAGCCTTCTTTCCCGGCTTTTGTCAGAGTCAGGGCAACCATCTGCGCCGCCGGATGGGGCTGTCCGGCCTGCGGAACGGATGTGGCCGCGTGGGCCGCTTGTGCGGCCGGACTTAAAGGAAGGCCGGCATGGATATCGAAGCCGGACAGGTCAATGCCTTGCGACGGGACCGTCTGCCAGTTTCCGGGGAGGGTTAATTCCCCGCTTAAATGGTTTTGGATTCCCGGAAAACTGCTGAAGCCTGTCTTGATAATCCGGTCGGCTTTCTTGTCCGCGCCGCCCGCATCGAGAGCGCCTGCCACCAGTTTTTGAAGGGTATTCGTTTTCTGAAAATTCTGTTTGTCCGCTGAAAAGTTTTCGTCAGGACTGTCGCCGCCCTGCGCACCGCCCTGCATGCCGCCCACAACAATTCCATTGAGCGCGGCGGCGATGTCGTCGCCCGGCTCCGCATCAAAAGGAAGCGGGCCTGCGGCTGCCGGAAGAGCTTCTTTTCCGGTTTCCGGGTCAGTGTTCGGGGCCGCCGCACCTTGCATGATTTTATCCGGCAGGATTTCATGCGGGATCACGGCAAGGTCGTGCTGTTCCGGCACAGGCAGAAGGCCGCCGACACCGGCGATAATATCTTCTACCGTCAGCTTGCGTCCGAGTTTTTCTTCTACCTCCCGGATGCGCGCGTCAAGCGTTGTCAGTTCGGCTGGTTTCACGCCTGCGGCGATCAGGAGAGGAAGGGGAGCGGCTTCTGCCAGATTTTCTTCCCCTGTGGGTGAAACCTCTCCGGACTGGAGGCTGTCCAGACGGACTCTCAGTGTTTCAATCCGGTGGTCGAGGCGCTGCACCAGAAATGCGACAAAAGGTTTTCCCTGCAGGCCGGGGGGCAGGCCGTTTGTCAGGTGATCGACCAGTTTGTTGATCTCATCTATGCGTTGCTCGATGCGCTCCACCCGCAGGTTTTTAAAGTCGGCCGGCAGTTTTTGATCGTCGATTAGCGACAGGATGGCCAGTTCCGGAAGGGTAAAGTTTGTTTTGCTTTCTTCCGTTTTCGTATCTGCTCCGGTATTTTCTGCGCCGGCCTGTGTTTCCAAAGCGGGGGCCGTTTGCCTGAAGAGCAGATCAAAAAATTTGAGCGTATTTTCCCCGGATGCTCCGGCGGATGAAGCGCCCTCAGTTTTGCCGTGCAAAAGACCCGCCGGCCCGGCAGCGGTTTTTCCCTGCCCGGTGACAATCTGTGTTAAAAACGGCGCTAAATCCATCATACGGTTTTCCTTACCTTAATTCTAAACTGACTCATTCACGCCCATGGAGGCTTTGCCGCTGTGCTGCATCTGACCGCTGGCGCCATAGACAATTTCCGTTTCTTTCTGTGCAGATTTGCGTGCGGCGCCCATAATCCGGTGTTCCAGACGCTCCATTCCTTTGCGCATGCGCTCAATGCTGTCCCTGTTGGCCTGCGCCTGCGCCCGGAAATCCTGCTGCATGTTTGCCAGTCGTTCTTTCAGGGCGGGAGAGGCGAGGCGGATTTCATCCTTGCGGGAGAGAAGTTGCGACATGCCGGACTGGTAAGCCCGCGCCACGTCCAGCTTTTCATCCTGAAGCGCCAGGAACCCTTCGGTGTCTGTCGCTTTCAGGGCGCTTGTTTCGCGCATCAGAACGTGTTTGAAGGCCTCGACGGTTTCCATCACCTGCTGCAGGGCCTTGTCGGGGTCCTGCGGCAGGAGCCCTTCAAGGGCGCCTTCGTTTTTAGCTGTTTTTTTAGCTGTCTTATTATTAGCTGCCTGCGGTTTCGATTTGGGCTGTGCCATGATCTGCTTCCTCTTGTAATCTAATCATTTCTTCCTTGACCTGTGCGGCGATCCCAAGCTGTCCGGTCCGGGCGATCATTTTCCCGTATTCCTGAAGCATCATGCCGCTGAAAATCTCTTCGCCTTTTCCGCCGCCAAACATTTCGTCAGGCTTCACGCCTTCAAACATGGGTTTCATCATTTCCGAGATGAACATGGCTTCGAAATCCTGTGCGACCGCATCGATATGCGCGTCGTTTTTTGTCTTCGCCGCTTCTTTTAACGCGCCCGTTTGACCGGTATTGCCGGCTTGCGCTGCCTGCATCAGGGCCAAAGTGGTATTTGGGGTCAGGTTGTCCATCTACATCGTCCTGATATCTGCTTGCAGGGCGCCGGCCGTTTTAATGGCCTGCAGGATTGTAATGACGTCGCGCGGCGGAATGCCCAGACGGTTGAGGCCGGTGACAAGGTCCTGAAGCGTTACGCCTGTTTCAACAACGGTCAGTTTCGCGTCCGGCCCTGTATTCACGTCGATGTCCGTACGGGGCACAACGACTGTGGTGCCTTGCTCGGCAAAGGGGTTGGGCTGCGAGACTTGCGGGGTTTCCGTGATTTTTACGGTTAAGTTGGCCTGCGCGATGGCGACGGTGCTGACGGTTACGTCTGCGCCCATGACGATGACGCCGGAGCGCTCGTCAATCACGACGCGGGCGATCTGGTCCGGCTGGACCGGAAGCTGTTCGATGTCCGTGATGAGATCGACAATGGATCCCGGATAGCTGGAGGGGCGGCGCAGGACGACACTGGCGGAATTTTCCGCTTCGGCCAGACGGGCGGAGGCAAAGCCGTTAATCGCCTGTGCGATCCGGCGGGAGGTCGTAAAATCCGGGTTGCGCAACGCAAGGCGGATTTCCTGCAGGTCTTCGAGACGGAAGTCAATTTCTCTCTCTATAATTGCGCCGCCGGGAATACGTCCCGTGGTCGGGATGTTTTTAATGACGGTGGCGGAATCGCCCTCGACGGAAAATCCGGCGATATTCAAAGATCCTTGCGCCACCGCATAAACTTCGCCATCGGCCGCTTTCAGCGGGGTCACAAGAAGGGTCCCGCCCTGCAGGCTTTTGGCGTCCCCAAGGGAGGACAGGCTGACATCCAGCTTGGAGCCCTGATTCATGAAAGGGGGAAGGGTCGCCGTCACCATCACGGCCGCCACGTTGCCCGTGTTCAGGTTCTGATTGCGGACATTGACGCCGAGGCGCTCCAGCATGGCGATCAGGCTTTGTTCGGTGAAGGGGGAGTTGTTCAGGGAATCTCCCGTGCCGTTCAGCCCGACAACAATACCGTAGCCGACGAGCTGGTTCTCCCGGACTCCTTCGAAATCGACGATATCCTTGATGCGGGTTGTTTTGGCGTTGGCAGGGGCGGACGGCGTCAAAGCAAACAACACGAAAACGGTTCCCAGACCGAGGAGACCCAGAACCGTTTTTCGCATCGCTTTATTGTTTAAATGCATTTTTCTGCCTTGCATTGTTTTCCATGCAGAAAGGGATGCGATCTTCATGCCAAAGCAGGTGGATAAGATTTCCAAGTCAAATCAAAAGGTTGCGTGTTTTTTGTGTCCGGGGCCGATCTCTTTCATCGGCATAAACAACCAGCCTTTCCGCCGATCGGGCAAAAATTGCCGCACGAAATTTTACAGAATACTATTTCTTATGTTACCCTGAACAGGAATTATTTTATATTTAACAAGGGGATAACCGTTATTTCAGGATTAACGCAAGCCTTTATGGATGTTGTACGTACGGCGGTTTATATTGCCGATACGCCCTCGCGTCTGGGGAAAAGTCTGGGGGAAGCGGGGATAAGCGAGGCTGGAAAAACGCTGACGCAGGCTCATCTCAATCTGAATGCCCAGCCGGGTGCCAGAACACTGGAAAGTTGTGTAACCTCTTATGCGGCAGAGAAGGCACTCCCTTATGTAGGAGAGGGCAAAATGAAAACATTGACAGAGAAATTTGCCTCTGCCGGTCAATGTGATGTGGACCAGTGGACAGATGCGTTGCCTCTTGAGGTTGCTAATAGGGGAAAAAGTATGGTTATTGAGGCCGCGGGAACGGGAGCATCACAAGTTGTAGATTTTGTTGGAAGCGCCGGCGCAGCGCAGCAGGCGCATAAGGACACGATTGAAACCTTATCCCGAAAAGGATTTCCGGGCATGATGCACGGGACGGTCATGGCCGGAAGGGATGAATATGAATACCATGTCGATGCGTCCGGCGCGGCGGGACATGACGGGGAAGGTGGAGACGCGAAAATATATCTGGAACCCACAGATCATACTCTGATGGGTGGGGATGAAGATAAACCAAATACGCGGGCCCTGATGAGGATTGAGGAAGGGCTGAAAAGCGCGGCCATTGGAAGCGTTCATGACTACGAGCAGAATGGCGGAGATTATGCCAAGCTTGTAGAGGAGACGTCTTGGGGTGACAACGACTATCTAACGTCGTCTCCCGAAACAGGGGCGCCGGAAGTGGCCCAGAATTCAGGTGCGGTTCAAAAAGCCGCCTTTCTTCCGCAGAATCAGTATTAAACGATCCGGATGGTCCCGGCGGGCGGCCTTTCCTCCGGCAAGAGCGGGGATTCTCGTGCTGTACTCGGCACGGGAAAAGGGCTATGATGGTTTTCATGAAAATCGAAGGTCCATCGCGCACGCAGCAGACGTCAAAGTCCGGAAAGACCGGGAAAACCGGTAAGACGGAGGCTTCTTTCGGGGAGTATGTCGCGGCAGGAACGGCTAAAACGGCGGCGGCTGCGCCGTCACGGTCGATCGCGCAGGTGGATGCGCTGCTTGCCGTGCAGGGGGCGGAGGACCCGACGGAGAGAGCGGCCCGCAAACGTATGTATGTGCGCGCCGACGATCTTCTGAACGGACTGGACAATATTCGGATGGCCCTGCTGAGCGGAACTTTGACACTGGGGCATTGCCTGGATATTGCGGATGTCGTGGCCTCGCACAGGGAAAAAATCACGGACCCTTCCTTAACCTCCCTGCTGGATGAAATCGATTTGCGGGCGCAGGTCGAAATCGCCAAGATGCGCAAAAGTCTGAACGCGTCCCCATCGGTATAATTTGGGGTATAATTTGGGGCTTGCGCCCCCGGTGAGAGCTGCCTATAGTTGCCGCTTTCATTTTTTGACGTAAAGCTTTTGGAGAGGGAAATGTCAGCAGCAAAAAAATCAAAGGTGCCGGAAAGTTACGATCCGACCAAAGATACGAAAAAATATATGAATCCGACGATGCTGGAATATTTCCGGCAGAAGCTTCTGGACTGGCGTGAAGAGCTTTTGCAGGAAACGTCCGATACGATTCAGCATACCCTGCAGGAAACAGAGCTGCAAAAACCCGACCCTGCGGACCGCGCTTCGGCGGAAACGGACCATTCTCTGGAGCTGCGCACACGCGACCGCGAGCGCAAACTGATTTCAAAAATCAATGCGGCGCTGGCGCGTATTGACGAAGGGGAATACGGTTATTGCGAACAGACGGGAGAGCCGATCGGGGTTTCGCGTCTGGAAGCCCGTCCTGTGGCCACTTTGTGCCTTGAAGCGCAGGAGCGTCACGAACGGATGGAAAAGACGCACCGCGAGGAATAGTTTTCTTCGAACCCGCATTAAAAAAGCCTTCTTTTTCGTCATTGCGAGGAGCCGTAGGCGACGAAGCAATCCAGAGGATCCGTAGATTCTGGATCGCCGCGCTCCCTCCGGTCGCTCGCGATGACGAAAATTGGCGGGTGGTAAGTTCGAACGGATAATTTCTTGACATAAAGCGAAAAATTTTTTCTACTTGCCCCGCAGGTTAAACGGTGAGGGAAGGAAATAAAGCATGGCAGAAAAGGAAACGGAAGAGTCTCTGGACCCCCTTCGTGAGGCATTTGCCGGAACGGTTAATGATGCATTCGATAGCGTCATTTCCCGTTTAACTGAACAGTTTGAGAGAACCTCCCGGGACATGGAGGAAATCAAGGAGTTGCTTGGTAGAGCGAACAGGGCTCTTGACAGGACGGATGAACACCTCAGATATCTCAGAAGCGGTGCAGGATGTTCTTCGGCTTTTGCCGGGTCCGTTGTTGTTTCCAGGATCGATCCCGGTGAAAGGCATCGTTTGATGGAAGAAAGACGGCATAGAATAGACCCTGGGCCGCTTCGACTTTCTTCAGACTGAATTCAAAAAGCCGGTCCTTGCGAGACCGGCTTTTCATTTGGAGAAAAACAACTTTTAAAACGGGAAGATAATGTCATAGACCTGCTGGCCGTAACGCGGCTGCTGCATGTCTGTGATTTGTCCTTTACCGCCGTAGGAAATCCGCGCTTCGGCGATTTGGTCGTAGGAAATGGTGTTTTCGACAGAGACATCTTCCGGACGGATGACACCCGCGAGTTGGAGAATTCTCTTTTCAAAATTCACCCGTACTTCCTGCTTGCCCTGAATGACCATATTGCCGTTGGGCAAGACCTGCGTGATGGTTGCGGCCAGTTTCATTTTGACCGTTTCCTCACGCTCAACCGTCCCGGTGCCTTTGTAGTTGGAGTTGGAATCCGATTCAATCAGGTCCGTATTCACGACATCCTGCGGCAACAGACGGTTCAGGGCCGTTTCGTATCCCAGAAGGGCGCCGAGGGACGCATCCTCGCCACTGGTGCGTTTGCGTTCGGTTTCATTGTCCAGGGCGGCTTCATCCTTGATATCGATCATAACGGTCAGGATATCGCCGACATCGCTGGCGCGCTGGTCTTTAAAGAAGGTCTGGCGTTCCCCGCCCCACAGAGAATTCTTTTGCGGGTTTGAGAGTTTGGGGGCCGGCATGGGCATGGACACAACGGTGTTTTCGGAGGAGGTCGCCGGATTTTCAATCGGGGTCATGTCGGGGGTTTTCCCCACATCCGCCAGACGCTCGCCGGCGCCGCATCCGCTTAACGCGCTCACGGCCAAAAGTCCGCAAATGCCTATGAATAATTTTTTTCCGCTATGTTCCATTGTTTTACTCCCTTATCTGACGATGACTTCGCGTGTGCCTGTGACAACGGCTTCCAGGGATTTCTTGCTGCTCAGATTGGCAACATGGACGATCTCTCCTTTCGCGCCGGACTGAAGGGCCTTTCCTTTTGTGCTGAGGAAAAGAGGCCCGTCTTTGAATGTAATCGTGATAATGTCGCCGCGTTCCACAAGTTTCGGACTTTCAAGGTCGCTGGCCAGAAGGGGTTTCCCGGCAAAGGAAATCCGCTGCGGCGTCATCCCGACCAGATTTTTTTCTTTCAGGAGGGTGTCGTGCTGGATTTGCCTGGCGGGCATCTCTATCCAGTTCAAATCATGTTTGCCGATGATATCGCCGTTGCGCAGTGTGCTTTTCAAAATGGGAACGGCCACCATTCTTTCGACCTGCCCCATAAGAGAAAGGCGTTTGACGGGGGTTTCCTTTGAAGGCGCGACCAGCGCGGCTTCGAAGATATCGCGCCGGGGATCGAATTTTATGGAGGACACCTCGACGCTGTCCGGCAGGCCGTGCGGCAGGATCATTTGTTGATCGCCGCCGCTGATGAGAAGGTTGTAACGGCCTTCCAGTCCTTCGCCGGAGAGAGCCTCTTTCAGGGCCTCTTCGATTTTATTTTGCGGAACAACCGTTGCCGCCCGCCGGACAATAATCTGTTCGGAAGAGCTGGCCGGCCGCCATGAGAGATTTAAGGCCGTGGAAATCCTGTAGAGCGTGCGGGCATTGAGGACCATGTCTTTTCCCGGCTGGGGAGCGGGCCCTAACACATAATCTGCGTTTTTCTCCAGCCCGTCAAAAAGATCGCCGAGTTTTAACTCGTCCCCTGTTACGATACTGATATTTTTAAGGTTGGCGGCAAGGGCGGCCTGCGTGCCTGCAATCAGGGTGGCCACGCCTATGCCGAGCGCCAGAACGAACAAAACAATCCGCAAGGTCAGCGCAAAGTTTACCCATAAAAATTTCAGTGTCATTTTACTTTCCTTTTTCTTTCGACCTAACGAAGCTGTGTCACGGTTTGAAGCATTTCATCGCTTGTGCTGATGACGTTGGAGTTCATTTCGTAAGCGCGCTGCGCCGCGATCAGGTTGGTAATTTCCTCCACCACATTGACGTTGGAGTTTTCCAGCGACCCCTGCCGGATTTCGCCAAGGTCATCTGTATCGGGGTTTCCCGTTGTGGGGGTGCCGGAGGCCGTTGTTTCAAGGAAGAGGGTATCCCCGATCGCTTCCAGCCCGCCCGGATTGACGAATGTCGCGAGCTGGATTTGCCCGACATTTTGAAAGGCGATCTGTCCCGGGATTTTGACCAGAACTTCGCCGGCATTGTTGACCACGATATCAATCGCGTCCGCAGGAATGACAAGGCCGGGCTGGAGAGGGTATCCCTGCGCGGTCACGATTTCCCCGTTTTCATTGAGCTGGAAAACGCCCGAGCGCGTATAGGCCGTATCGCCGTCGGGAAGTTCGATCTGGTAATATCCCTTGCCGGTAATGGCCAGGTCCAGCTTGTTTCCCGTGACCTGGATCGTTCCTTGTTCGTGGAGGCGGTAGACGGAGCCAAGGGCGACCCCCAGACCGAATTGCAGGCCCGAGGGCATGGTGGTTCCGGCATCCGAAGAGGTGGCGCCGGGGCGGCGTTTGTTTTGATAGATCATGTCATGGAACTCGGCCCGCTGACGCTTAAAACCGGAGGTCGTCATGTTCGCGATATTGTTGGAAATAACGTCGACATTCATCTGCTGGGCCAGCATGCCCGTTGCGCCGATATCCAAAGAACGTGTCACCATGGTTTGTCTCCTTAAGCTTTATTTTTTATCCGTTACGTTATCCGTTTGTTTTCGAGAGCCGCTGAATGGCCGTGCGCAGGCGCTCATGTTCGTTTCTCATCATGTTCTGAACGGCCTGATATTCCCGCAGCACGTCAATCATCCGTGTCATTTCGACAACGGATTCGACGTTCGATCCTTCGAGCTTGCCTTGGTGGACGGTTGTTTTTTGTGCGGGGGTGCCTGCTTCGTCCGTTTTGTAAAGACCGTTTCCGGCGGGGTCGAGTTTTTGCTCGTTCTCAAATTCAACAACCATCAAGGCGCCCACCTGACCGTTATCCGTGGACACAACGCCCTTGTGATCGATGTAAATATTCTTCGCGTCCGTGGGGACGGTCAGGTTTCCGCCGCCCTGAGAGGCGACAGGCAGGCCGCGCGCGTTGACGATGGTGCCGTCCGGCGCCATGGAGAAATTTCCCGCGCGCGTATATTGAACGCCTTCGGGTGTTTGGATGCCGAAAAAGCCGGGCCCGATCAGCGCGGCGTCCAGAGCATTGCCCGTCACTTTGACCGGACCGGGGTCCGTCATCTGGTACTGGCCGTAATCCAGCACCATGGAGATGTTTTCCTTCATGTTGCGGGTGTCTATCCGGGCCGCGTCGTGAACATATTCATCGAACACCATATTCTGGGCGCGAAAGCCCGGCGTGTTCAGGTTGGCCACATTGTTGGCGATAATGGACATCTTCTCGTGAAGCGCCACCTGGCTGGACAGGCCGATATAAAGCGAATTTTCCATGTTTAAACCAAACTCTTTTTGTTTCTACGCCCTTTGGCGATGCAGCCCTTGTGCCAACCAAAAAAATATATGGATATGAAGGGGTTAGCGGTTATCCACAGGCATTGTTTTCCCTTTTTTTAGAAAAAGCAGGTCAGGCAGGATTCCCAAAAGGGAAGTTTTTGCCTAAGTCGGCACGGGGGGAGGGCTGTGGAGGTTTTGAGAAACGCTCTAGGCATAGGGGGCATGTTGTTCGTATAATTGCGGTGATTCAAAAGCAAACAGGATAGATACGATATGGCTAACGCAGCGCTTGATGAGGACGAACCGGAAGAGGCTTCCAAAGGAGGAGAAGACGATTCTACCGAAGAGGGAGAAGAATCTGAAGGTGGCGGAAAGAAAAAGATTATTATCATTGCCGTTGCGGCACTGCTTGTTCTGGCCGGCGGCGGTGCGGGGCTTTATTTTACGGGCATGCTGGACAGTGTGCTCGGCAAAGGCGAAGCACACGGGGAAGCCGGCGCTGAAGGAGGAGAGCATGCTGCCGAAGAGGGGGGGCATGGGGAAGCTGCCGCGGTCGATGAACATGGCGTTCCCATTCCTGCCGGACCCGCGTTCCTGAAAATTCCCGATATGATCGTCAATCTGAGCGGTGAAGGCGCGCAGCCGCGTTACCTGCGTTTGAGCGTTCAACTGGAGCTTAAAAAACAGGCGGACATTCAGGGGGTGGAGCAGGTGATGCCCCGTGTCGTGGATCAGTTTCAAACCTATTTGAGAGAACTTCGGGTGCAGGATTTGCGCGGTTCGGCAGGGATATACCGTCTCCAGATGGAGCTTTTATCCCGTGTAAATGCCGCGGCTTACCCCATTGAGGTGCAGGATGTTTTGTTTCAGGAGATTCTGATACAATAGAGGGCCCCCATGAAGGGCTTCCGGCATGGTTTTTGCTGGATATGAAGGATAAATTGCATGGAACATATCCGATTTGATGGAACAGGCTCATGAGTGATACGGAGACAGAAGCTCCCCTTGAAGAGGAGATGAGCGACGAAGAAAAGGCCATGATGGCCGAATGGGAAAGCATGGCCGGCGAAGGCGATGGGGGCGACAGCAGCGATGGCGCCGCGGATGATATTTTCGGCGGCGGGGATGGCGAAGCGACGGCCCGTATCCTGAATCAGGAAGAGATCGACTCCCTTCTGGGGTTTGACGATGACGGTTTCGGGGCCACGGAAACATCCGGTGTGATGGCCCTGATTAATTCGGCCATGGTCAATTACGAACGCCTGCCGATGCTGGATATCGTTTTCGACCGCCTTGTCCGGCTGATGTCCACGTCTTTGCGGAACCTGACGTCCGACAACGTGGAGGTTTCTCTCGATCAGGTGTCGACGGTGCGCTTCGGGGACTATATGAACTCCGTGCCGTTGCCTGCGATGCTCTCTGTCTTCAAGGCGGAGGAGTGGGACGATAACGGCCTGATCGTTACGGACAGCGCCCTGATTTATTCCATCGTGGATGTGCTTCTGGGCGGACGGAAAGGGATGCCGGCCATTCGGGTAGAAGGGCGGCCTTATACGACAATCGAAAGCCGTCTGGTGGAGCGTATGGTGCAGGTGGCTTTGAGCGATCTGTCTTCCGCTTTCGATCCGCTGTCCCCGGTAAGTTTTTCGCTGGAGCGGCTGGAAACGAACCCCCGTTTTGCCACGATCACGCAAAGCGGAAATGCCTGCGTGCTTGCGCGCCTGCGTGTGGATATGGGGGATCGCGGGGGGAGGATTGAAATTCTTTTGCCCTATGCCACGCTGGAGCCTATCCGTGAATTGCTCCTGCAGATGTTTATGGGGGAAAAATTCGGGCGGGATTCCATTTGGGAAACGCACCTGACGGAAGAGCTTTACCGGACGGAAGTTCCCCTGCAGGCGGTCATGGGGGAAAAAACGATGACCTTGAGGGATATGCTGAACTGGAAGGTGGGGTCCCGCGTGATCTTCAATACGTTCGTGGATGACGAACTGGAGCTCCGCTGCGGCCATGTTCCGATGTTCCGCGGTCCTGTCGGTCAGAAACAGGGGAGTATCGCCGTCAAAATCGACAAGTATATTCCCCCGGAACGAAGCGAGGAGAGATGAGTTTTAATACAGGGTTCATACTGGATTTTGTCATCCTTGTCTTACTTGGTATTACGATACTCTACGCGGCCCGCCTGTCGTTTTTCATGAGGACGTTTCAGGAAGGGCGCCGGGACCTGATCAAACTGATCGAAGCCCTTTCGAAAAACATAGAGCAGGCGGAGCGCTCCATTCAGGGGATGCATAATGCGGCGGCCTCTTCGGGGGAGAGCCTTCAGGATGTTATCAAGGAAGCAAAGTTTCTGTCGGATGAGTTGCAGTTTATGAACCAGTCCGGCGATGCGCTGGCCGGAAGGCTGGAAAAACTGGCGGAACGCAACCGCGAACTGGTGGACCTTCTGGAAAGTTCTGGCGGGATCGGGGTGAGCGAACCTTATGTCCGTGAAAGGCGGGCCCCTTCTACCTCTTTTCATGAAAGGGAGGTTTCCAGGGAAAAAGAACCTGATCCCTTTTTCAAAATTCAGGACAGGGAGTTCGAGGAATCGGAGCATGGACTGGCAGACGGGATAGACTCTTCCGAATCTTTTTCCGATCTGGGCGATTTCAAAAGCGAAGCGGAAAAAGAGTTCTACGAAGCCCTGCAAAAGCGCGGGAAAAAGCGCGCGCAGGTTAAGAGCCGTGCGGGAGGTGTTTCGTGACCCTGCTTTTCCGCATTTTCAAGCATGTGCGTATTTTGCCCATTCTGGTCCTTTTTCTGGCGCTGTCTTTCGGGGTGCGCTTTGGTGAGCTTGTAACCGGTAAGTCCGGTTCTCTAACCTCCGGCGGTTTTGCTTACGCGAAAGAAGAACCGGCGGTCCCCTCTGAGGAGGCGTCTCCCCCCTCACAGGATGAGCTGTCTTCGGAAGAAGGCGCTCATGAAGCTTTGCCGGAAGAGCACGCAGGAGAGGGGCAGGACGGCGCTGAAACAGAAGAAAAAGCAGAAGCAGAAGAAAAAACGCATGAAGGAAAAGAAGGGGAAAAATGGAAGGATTCCATGGATTCCAATCTTGAGTTTTCGGCGACAAAGATGGAATTGTTTCAGGATCTTTCAAGCCGCCGCGACGATCTGGAATCGCGGGAGCGGGAGCTTGTCATGCGGGAAGCCCTTTTAAGGGCCGCGGAGCAGGAGATCGACCAGAAATACAAGGAGCTGATTTCTTTGCGTGAGGAGATACAGTCTTTGTTAAAGACGCAATCGGAAGAAGAGGAAAAACGCATCGCCAGTCTGGTTAAAATTTATGAAGGGATGAAGGCGAAAAGCGCCGCCCGGATATTCGATACGCTGGATATGGGGGTTTTGCTTCAGGTTTTGGGCCAGATGTCGGAACGGAAATCCGCGCCGATTATCGCCGCCATGAATCCCGAACGGGCGCGGAGCGTGACTATTATGCTGGCCGAGCAAAGGAAGCTGCCTGATTTGTCTGAAGGCGCTCTTCGTTAGGAGGGCAAAATACCATCGTAGGGCGCCGCAGGACAGGGCTCTTCTAAAGGTATCTAATGCTGTTAAGGTGTTTTTCTGAGTATAATCCGGATTATTTTAGATTTTTTTAACCAGTTCGGCGCAATATCGGAGGCTCGAAAGGTAAAAAATCCGCAATTTGATTTGAATGAAACGATTAGGAATAGGAGTGGAAAGCCGTGCCTGTAGATACAAATATGAATGTTCTTGTTGTGGACGACTATCAGACGATGGTCCGTATTATCAAGAATCTCCTGAAGCAGATCGGGTTTTGTAATGTCGATGAGGCCAGCAATGGCAAGGAGGCGTTGAGCCGTGTTGAAAGCAAGCAATACGGGTTGATTATTTCGGACTGGAACATGGAGCCCATGACGGGGCTGGATCTCCTGAAAGCCATACGCACGTCAAACGAACATTACAGCGATGTTCCTTTCATTATGGTAACGGCGGAAAGCAAGACGGAAAACGTGATTATCGCCAAGCAGGCCGGCGTCAATAATTATGTTGTAAAACCTTTTAACGCCGAGACGCTGAAAGGAAAAATTGCAGCCGTTCTGGGCGAATTCTAGAAGTATGGAGCGTTAAGATGGGTAAAGCTTACGAACGGGGGCAAGTCGTCAAAATCATCCATTCTGTCATCGACAAAATGGAAAGTTCGGGCGCATCTGTTGATTTGTTCCAACAGATCAGGGATTTGGCCGAAGCGATCAACAAGCTCAAAACGGACATTTCACATGGCGGCGCCGACCATCTGAAAAACAAAGAAATTCCCGAGGCGACGGATGAACTGGATGCTGTCGTCAAGGCAACGGCAGAGGCCACGAATACCATCATGAGCGCTTGCGAAGAGATCGAAAAGATTTCCGAGAAGGCAGGGATTGAAGGCATCGGCGATCAAATAGGTAAAATATATGAAGCCTGCAGCTTTCAGGATATTACAGGCCAGAGAATTACCAAGGTTGTCGATACGTTCAAGATTGTCGATTCCAAGGTGGCCCATATCATGGAGGCGCTGAATGAGCAGGTGGGGCCGATTGCCTCCATTGCCGCAAAGGAGCCGAATGTCGATCCGAATGACGACCGCCGTCTTCTGAACGGACCGCAAATGCCTGAAAAAGCCGTTAGCCAGGCAGATATCGACAAGATATTGGCGGAATTTGATAATTAATCCCGTATTTTGGTTTTAATTTCCTTTTAAGCCTCTCTTGCCAGAGCGTATACTGGCGTTGTTATGAGATATCGCCGCAGACGCCTTTCGAGCGTAAAAACACAAACTTCCAACGCCAGCCAGCTTATGGGCCTGTCTTTGTTCATTATGCTGCTTGCCTTTTTTATCGTGCTGAATGCCATTTCTTCTTTTGAAGAAAAGAAAATGAGTTCCGTGATGGACAGCGTTGAACAGGCTTTTTCAAAAGATGTCCAGCGGCAGGATAAAAAAACCTCTGTGACGCCCGATCCTGTCAGCTCGATCAATGAAGGGGAAACGGTTGAGCGTCTGGACGCCCTGTTTCAGGCGCAGATAAGTTCTTTTAACGCGAAGAAAAACGTTCATTCCGGCACGATGTATGTGACGTTGCCGCTGGATGTTTTTTCAAAAAGCATTATGGCGATAGGTCAGGAGGACGTAACGAAAACACGCAGTATTTCGACAGGAAAGAATTTTTTTCTGCCGACATTGGTGTCCATTCTGAAATCCGATCGGCAGGGCCTTCCTTACCGGATGGATGTTGTTTTGCATACGAAGGAAAACCCTGCAAAACTGCAAAACCAGAAACCGAAATCCTTGCTAAAAACGATGAAGAGGGAAGGCAGCTTCGCGCGCCAGCTTGAAAAAACGGGCCTGTCTCAACAATTGATGAGCATGGGCATCCGGCAGGGGGACCCGGATGTTGTCGAACTTGTTTTCCGCAGGCATGAGCCGTTTTCTCCTGCGATTTCGCAAGATAGCCCGGACACAGCAAAATGAAGGAAGAAAAAAAACAAAAAAAGGAAGAGGTTCTCTCTCAGAAGTCTCAGGAGCCGACAAGACGGCGTTATGCCCGGCGGATGGGGGATCGCGGCGGCGGCGGCGCGATCTGGCTTATTTCCTTTACGGACGTTATGGCCCTGATGCTGACATTTTTTGTCCTGCTTTTTGCGATGTCCAACCCCCGGGAAGAGAATTGGGAGGGGATCAAAGATACCGTCCAGAATAATTTTAATAAATATGCCGGGCAGCTTTTAAATCGCGGGCATCAGGACGCTGTCAGCATTGAAAAGGTAAATTTCTCGCAGGCGCTGGATTTGAATTATCTAAGGACGCTGATTGCATCCCTGATTGAGCGGGAGCCAAGCCTGAAAGTGGTCAAGTTTATCAGCCAGTCGGGAACCTTGATCCTCTCGCTGCCGGAAGATCTTTTATTCGATCCTGGAGAGGCGAAGATAAAAGAGGATGCGGGGCGTGCCCTCTTTACGCTGGCCAATATTCTCTCGCGCATTAAAAACCGGGTGGAAGTGGTCGGGCATACGGATCCCCGGCCGATATCGACGGAAGACTTTCCTTCCAACTGGGAACTTTCCATGATGCGCGCCGCGCAGGTCGCCGCCGTGCTTGAGAATGTCGGCTACGGTCAAAGCGTTGTCATTCGGGGGCAGGCCGGCGGACGGTATCTGGACCTCGAAGGGTCCGTTCCCGAAAGCAAACGGCTGGAATTATCCCGCCGCGTGGATATTCTTATTATGGAAGATGATGGAAAACGTGTGAAGCTTTTCGATATCGGGTCGCCCTGATCTTGTTCTTGAGGCTTTGCTGTGGCAGGGTTTCAGGTATGTTTAGACTCCTCTTAGGTCTTGTTTTTATCAGCGCGTTTGCGCCTGTTCCCGTGTGGGCCGGGCAGGAGGTTGCGCTGCGTTCCGGCGTGCATTCCAGTTATAACCGGCTTGTTTTCGACTGGCCCGATCCTCCCTCTTACAGCCTGTCGCAAAAGGGCGCGACGCTGCACATGTCGTTTCAGAAAGCGGCGGATCTTGATTTAAACGCTTTCAAAGCGGAGGGGTTGCCAAACATTAAAAATCTGAAAGTCCTTTCCGGGAAAGGGGATAATCTGGAGATATCCATAGATATTCCCGAAGGAAGCCGTTTCCGGCATTTTTCGGCCGGAGGCCGGATTGTCGTCGATGTTTACAATCAAGGCGGGAAGGTTTCGGCGGCTTCGGCCAAAGAGATAAAATCCAAGGAAAAACCTGCCGTGAAAGAAGAGCCGGCCGGGGAAGGTATAAGGGAAGATGTAAAGGAAGACGTAGAGGACATGCAGGCGGCGGCGCCTGAAGACGTTGAAACCGCTGTCCTTCCGCCGCCGGATGTCGATCCGCATGTGATTACGGTGACGGCAACCCAGGTTTTGGGGATGGCTGTTTTTGAACGGGCCGGCTGGCTCTGGCTTGTGATGGATGACCCCGGCATATCCGTGTTGCCGCAAATATCAGGTCCGCAGAAAGACCGTTTCGGGGACCCTGTTCGTTACGAATTGCCGGAAGGGGTCGCTTACCGGCTGGAGCTTCCACAGGGGCTGAATGTCCGCGGCGAAGGGGGCGGGCTGTTGTGGCGGATTGTCGCCAGCCCGGCGGAAAAAGAAATCGAACATGCTCTGCCGGAAAAAGCGTTTGAAGGGGATGATCCTTTGCGCGGAGGTGTCTTGCGCTGGCCTCTTTCGAATGTGCGTAAAATACTGGACGTAAAAGATCCCGTCTTCGGCGATGTGATAAAAGTCGTGACGGTGGAAGAAGCGGGGCAGTCCGCAGGGGCTTCCAGGGCGTTTCCCGATCTTGAATCTTTGCCTTCCGCAATCGGCCTCGCCGTTCTTCCCAAAGTGGATGATCTGGGGATGCGCATGGCGGCGGAAGGCGCAGGGGTTGAAGCTTTTCGGGCCGGCGGGCTCATCCTTTCAAGGGACAAGGACGTCAAGCCTGTGGAGATGCGTGAAGAAGCGCAGGCGGAAATTGTGGAGGAAGAAAAATCCCCGCTCTCCCGTATTTACAACTTCGACCGGTGGGAAATGGGCGGCGTGCGGGCGCTGGATTCAAACCAGCAGGTTTTAATGGCAACGCTTGGCGCGAAGAATAAAAACGGGCGGGCGCAGGATTTGATGACATTGGCCAAGCTGATGCTGGCCAATGACCGGGGATATGAATCTCTGGGGTATTTGCGGGTGGCGGCGCAGGAATTGCCGGGCGTTTCGGAAAGCCCGGAATATCTTGCGCTCAGAGGCGGTGCGCGGGCGCTCTCCGGCAAGCATGATTCGGCGATTGAGGATTTATCGGATCCTTCCCTGCAGGATTACGGGGAACTCGGCTACTGGAAAGCCTTCACGCTGGCAGGGCTGGAAGACTGGCAGCAGGCCATTTCCGTTTTGCCGGAAGGCTTTGACGTTCTGGCCGGTTATCCGCCGCAGCTCCGGCAGCCGGTCGCCCTTGCCTTGTCGGAAGTGGCATTGCGGGCCGGGAAAACCGATCTTGCCGAAGGTCTTCTGGGGATGCTGGAAATGGATATGAAGGAGATGCTTCCTCCTTATCAGGCCGCCTGGAACTACCTGATGGGAGAGATGCAGCGCCAGCTTGGAAACACGGACAAAGCCAAAGAATACTGGGAGCCTCTTGTCAAAGGGAAGGATGACCTCTACCGCGCGAAAGCGGGCCTGTCGCTGACCCGCCTTCAGCTTGAAAATAAAGATATCACGCCGGCACAGGCCATCGATCGGCTGGAGGGGCTGCGCTATGCGTGGCGCGGAGACGAACTGGAAACCCTTGTGAATTTAAGGCTGGGCCATGTCTATATCGATAACGGCGATTATTTGAAGGGGCTGTCTGTTTTGCGGAACGCCGTTTCCCTGCAGCCGGGGTCAAAAATCGCGCAGCAGGTCGCAAATTATATGGGGCAGGTTTTCCGGGACCTGTTTATGAAAGAGGGCGTGTATGATATTCCGCCGCTTGAAGCCGTGACCATTTACGACGAATTTAAAGAACTGACGCCGGCAGGAGAGGAAGGGGATAAATTTACCGAGCTTCTGGCGGAGCGACTCGTGGAGGCCGACCTTCTGGGCCGCGCGGCAAAAATTTTGGAAAATCAGGTCGCACACCGTCTGGAAGGGGAGGAAAAAGCCCGTTTGGCCGTGCGTCTGGCCGGGGTGCGTTTGCTGGACCGGAAACCGGAAGGCGCTTTGCGGGCGCTGGATGTCGCGGAAGAAACGTATAAGGACGTTTTTGGCAGCGAGGGGATTCCGCTTGAGAGGGAACGTGAAATCAAGCTTTTGCGCGCGCGGGCTTTTTCAAAACTCAAAAAAACGGATCAGGCGCTGGCGCTTCTGGACCAGCTTCCGAACGAGCCGGTTGTCAGCCGCCTTCGGACGGATGTCGCGTGGAACGCCGGACGGTGGGATGAAGCGGCGGATGCTTTTCAGGATTTGATTTTATCGGAGGATATTTCCCTGAAACGCCCTTTGACGGACTATCAGAGGGATTTGATTTTAAACCGGGCGATTGCGCTTAATCTTTCCGGAAACCGTGTGGGGCTCACGAATTTGCGCGAACGGTTCAAGGATTCGATGAAAGAGACGGAAAAACACCAGTTTTTTGACGTCGTGACAAGGCCGCGTCAGCTTGGCCTGATCGGAAGCCGGGAGCAGGTTATGTCGCTTATTTCCGAAGTGGATTTGTTCAAGGACTTTCTGGAGAGCTACCGGAAAACCGGAAAAGCGCAGGAGTAGTTTTTTTTATCCGCTTACCCCTGCCGGCAATGTCTCAAAGCTTTGGATAAGAGAGCCGGAGATCAGGTACCACCCATCCACCAGCACGAAGAAGATAATCTTGAAGGGCAGCGAGATCATCACGGGCGGGAGCATCATCATCCCCATGGACATCAAAATAGAGGCGGTGACCATGTCGATAATCAGGAAGGGCAGGAAAAGCATAAAGCCGATCTCGAAGGCGCGCCGGAGTTCCGAAATCATGAAAGAGGGAATTAAAATCTGCAGCGGTACGGCCATGGGCTTTTCAAAAGGCCCGTCTCCGCTGAGTTCAACGAAGAGTTCCAGATCCCGTTCGCGCACATGTTTGAGCATAAATTCCTTGAAAGGTTCGACGCCCTGTTCAAAGGCCTGCACTTCGTCTATTTCTTCGTTAATCAGGGGTTTTAGGCCGCTCTCATAGGCGCTTTGCAGCGTGGGGGCCATGATAAAAAAGGTTAAAAAGAGAGCCAGCGAGATCATCACGGTATTGGGCGGCGTTTGCTGGATGCCGATCGCGGTGCGCAGGAAAGACAGCACGACGATGATCCGCGTGAAGCTCGTCATCATCACCAGAATGCTTGGCGCCAGTGACAGGACGGTCATCACGAGGACAAGCTGGATCACGCGGCCTGTGACGGTGCCGTTTTCTTCGCCGCCGAAATCCAGCGAGATGGTCTGGGCGAGGGCGGGGTCGGAAAGCAGAAGGACGGAAAGTCCGAAGAAAGCAAGAGAAGCTGTTTTATTTTTTATCATCATCATCTTCTGCCGTAATATTTGTTTCGATGACAGTTTCACCCGACGGTCCCAGAATGACAAGATGCCTGTTCGGGCCGCGTTCCAGCAGGACCAGCTTTCGCCGCGCATCCAGCGGCAGCGTTTCGATAATTCTAAGCTGTTTTTTTTCTGTGGATATAAAACGTCCGGCCTGTCCCAGACCGAAGCGCCTGATAATAAAGGCCAGTCCGCCCATTAATGCCAGAACGAAAAGGAGGGAAGCGGCAAATTTTGCAAGTTCTGTGATTTCCATGCGTCCTTAAGTCCTAATCTTCGCTGTGGCGTTCATTCTCGTATGTGTGCAGGGCCTCTCCCAGTTTTTCAAGATGTCCGATCATTTCCGCCATAAGAGGCTGGATTTGCAGGGCCTCTTCCGGGGGCAGGGTGACAATGGAATCGCAAATGGAAGCCACTTCTCCGTCCAGATCGCCAAGATCGACCATCTCGCCGTTTTGGACGGTCCGGGTGGAGTCAAGGATGAAAGCATTCAGTTCGCTGAGACGTTTTTGTATGTCTTCACTATTCATTTTATTCTTTCTCTTTGTCTTCCATAGCATCTGTGAGGGCTGCGTCAAAGGGATTTGGTTGTCCGTTTGCGCGGTAGACAAAGGCCAGAATTTCGGCAACGGCCGCGAAAGCTTCGGACGGGATGGGGCTGTCCAGTTCGATAACGGCCAGCATTTCCGCCAGCGCGCTGTCTTCTCGTACGCGGATATCATTTTCCAGCGCGAGTTGCAGGATTTGCTCGGCAATTTTTCCCCGTCCGGCAGCCACAACTTTCGGGACCTGCCTTTCCCGCGTGCGGTCTTTAAGCGCGACAGCGGTCTGCCGGAGGGATTTTTTCTTTAAATTCAGCGGGATAAGCGGATCTTCGTCCTGATTTCCGTATCCGTCGTCAAATTCATTTGTCATTGGCACATATCCTGCAACTTTCGAGCAAGGGATAACTTACTATATCAGGGATGAGGCGATGACATTACAAAATATTCCTCTGCTGCAGGCGATGGGCGCAAAAATGCAATATCTGTCAATGCGTCAGGACGTGCTGGCCCAGAACATCGCCAACGCAGATACGCCGAAATATCGTGCCCGGGATCTGACGAAGGTCGATTTCGGCAGCGTTTTGGAGGATGTCATCGATTCCGACAGGGTTCGGATGGAAAAAACCCATCCGGGACATATGCCGTCGCCGGATGTGACCAAAAGCAGCAAAAACCAGAAACAAAAAATTACGTATGAAGTCGCCCCGGCGGGTAACGCGGTGATCGTTGAGGAGCAAATGGTCAAAGCGACCCAGACCACGATGGATTTTAACCTCATGACCAATTTGATGCGCAAGCAGACAGGCATGATCCGCATTGCGCTGGGGCGCGGACAGTAGAGAGTTAGAAAGGACGTAAAGCATGTCTGATTTATTTGACAGTCTTGCCATTTCCGCCCACGGCATGCGGGTACAGGGAGAGCGGACCCGCGTGATTTCAGAAAACATCGCCAATGCGGATACGGCGGCTAAAACCCCGGATGAGCAGCCTTATGCGCGTAAAATCATTACGTTTAAAAATGCGCTGGACCGTGAGAGCCGCCAGCGTCTTGTCGAGGTGGATAAAATCAAGGACGACAGCAGAAAGGATTTCCCGCTGAAATATATGCCCGATCATCCGGGCGCCAATGAAGCGGGCTATGTAAAAATGCCGAATGTGAACATGCTGATTGAAATGAACGATATGCGCGAAGCGCAGCGCTCCTACGAAGCCAATCTGGGGATGATGGAGCAGTCGCGTTCCATGATGCTGCGGACAATCGATATGTTACGTTAACGGTAAAATATGTTAGACTGAAAAGCGGAGAGCAAGACGATGGTCACTCAAATTTCAAATCCGGCTGCGGCTGCGGGGGCTTATGCCAATACGGCGAAAGCGGCGTCTTTGCCCGGCGCGGAAGCGCCGAAGGGCGAGTCCTTTGGTGACGTGCTCAAAGGGGCTGCCAGGGAATCGATTCAGACCATGCGCGCCGGGGAGGCCGCTTCCGCCCGTGCGGTCACGGGAGAGGCTTCTCTTCCTGACGTGGTGCAGGCGATTACGGCTGCGGAACTGACCTTGCAGACGGTCGTGGCTGTGCGCGACCGCATGATTTCCGCTTATCAGGAAATCCTGAGAATGCCGATCTAGCTGATCTGATTATGACTGTAAGAGAGCAGGGATGGTTTTGGGCTGCCTCTGTACAGGACGGTTTCCTGACGCTACAATCTCTCCATGGACCAGACCGAAGTCATTGAACTGGCGCGTGAGGCGATTTTGATGTCGATCAGGATCGGTGCGCCCGTGATGCTCGTGGGCATGTTTGTCGGGGTGACGATTGCGCTTGTGCAGGCGCTCACGCAGGTGCAGGAGATCACGCTTGTTTTCGTGCCAAAAATCCTGGCAATTTTTCTGTCTATCTTTGTGTTTTTCCCGGGTTTTGTGGGCGCTATGACAGCCTTTATGGAGAGCCTTGCGGACAGGATGATCGGGCTGGGATAGCCGGACGATGGAAACGCTTCAAACATTTTTAACCACCGGTATTTTCGCTTTTTTGCTGGTTTTCGTGCGCATCGGCACGGCCTTTATGATTATGCCCGGCGTAGGGGATTCCTTCGTGCCGCAAAATATCCGGCTTTATCTGGCGCTGGGGTTGTCGCTGGTTCTGGCGCCGGTGATCCGTCCCTTTATTCCCGATCCGATGCCGGCGCTTCCGGCCTTGTTTTTGCTGATCTTTATGGAATTCGTCACGGGGCTGTTCTTCGGCACGATCGCACGGGTCCTGATGGTGGCGCTGGATACGGCGGGGATGATTATCTCGATGTCTTCGGGGCTGGCCAATGCGCAGATATTTAACCCTTCTTTATCCGGTCAGGGCTCTATTGCCGGTGCGTTTTTGTCTGTGACGGGGGTCGTGCTTCTTTTCGCGACGAACATGCATCATCTCCTGATCTATGGGCTGGTCGAGAGTTACCACATGTTTCCCGTAGGCGGCGCGCCGGATGCGGGCAGTATGGCCGAACTGATGACGCGGGCGGTTTCCACCAGTTTCCTGATCGGGTTCCAGCTGGCCATTCCTTTTGTCGTTGTGGCGCTTTTGATTTATATCGGGATGGGGGTTCTCTCGCGCCTGATGCCGCAAATTCAGGTGTTTATTCTTGCGCTGCCGATGCAGATTCTTTTGTCGCTTCTTACCTTGTCTCTGGTTTTGTCCGCCGGGCTTCTCTACTGGCTGTCCAGGTTTGAAGAGGGCATGGTCTTTTTCTTAACGTCGGCAGGGTGAGGTGGGGATATGGCCGAAGGCGACGAAGACGACTCCCAGAAAACCGAGGACCCCACCCCGAAAAAGCTTGAGGAATCCCGAAAGAAGGGGCAGGTCGCGCTTTCCCGCGAGGTGAATAACTGGGTGATGCTGCTGACCGGGACGGTCGTTCTTCTGGCGGTGGCGCCGTCCTTTTTTACCGCGATGACCTCTTATATGAGGAGCTATATCGAGCAGGCGCATTTAATGCCCGGCGCGCCCGGGGGCTTTGGCGTCATTCTGGAGGGCACTTTTTTCGAAGTCCTGAAAATGCTGCTTTTGCCGTTTCTTATCCTGATGGCGGCGGCTTTTCTGGCGCCCTTTCTTCAGGTCGGTCCTCTTTTTTCTCCTGAAGCCGTTAAGCCGGATATCGGTAAAATTTCACCGATCCAGGGGTTTAAGCGTCTTTTTTCAAAGCGGTCTTTAATGGAGTTTTTCAAGGGGCTTTTGAAGCTCGGCATTATCGGCAGCGTAGGATTTATGCTGCTTTATCCTTTTTATGCGAGCGTCGATCACATGGTTGGCCTGCCCGTTCCGCTGATGATGGATGAGCTCAAGGGGCTTGTGTCGCGCCTGATGATCGGCATTCTCGTTGTTCTTCTGGTTGTGGCCGTGCTTGATTTGATTTTCCAGCGCAGCGAACATTACAAAAAAATGCGCATGAGCAAGCAGGAGCTTAAGGACGAATACAAGCAGACGGAAGGGGACCCCATGGTCCGGGCGAAGCTGCGCCAGCTCCGGCAGGAAAAGGCGCGCGCGCGTATGATGCAGTCCGTTCCGGGGGCGGATGTCGTGATTACCAACCCGACCCACTTTTCCGTCGCGCTCAAATACGATCCCGATGAAATGGATGCGCCGGTTCTGGTGGCCAAGGGGGTGGATGAAGTCGCGCTGCGCATTCGGGAAATTGCCAAAGAGAACGATGTCATAATTGTTGAAAATCCGCCCCTTGCACGGGCTTTGTACAAAAACGTGGAGCTGGACCAGATGGTGCCGGCGCAACATTACAAGGCGGTGGCAGAAATTATTTCCTATGTGTTCCGTTTGAAAGGCAAGCTGCAGCCTTCCGGCTAAAATTCCGGCTGCCGTTTTGGGAGATTGCAGGGGGTAATGAAATCAGGGGACGTTTTGCATGATCTTTCTGGCCAATTTGCCGGAATCTGTGTCATTCTGGCTTTGTCATGAAGATCGACCACACCGAATTTATTCTCAGGCAGGAAAAGGCCGAAACCGCCGGGCAAGCCGGCGGAGAAAAAACGTGCCGGAAGATATTCTTCTCTTTTGTCTTTTTCTTCCTGTATTTTGCAGGGTGCGTGGCGCTTGCGGTCATGCTCGAGGTGAGCAAATTCACCATGCTGGTTGCCGGTGTGGTCTTTGTGTTGGCGGCGCTGTTTGCTTTTCTGGTCCAGCGTTTTTTGCAGGGTTACAGCTCGCGGGAAAAGGAGTGGCATTTGCTGCGGGAAGTTCTGGAGGGAAGCCGGGGCGCGCGTTTGATTACGGACGGGCTGGAGCAGAGCGTTTTTTTTAATCGGAAATTCGAGGCATTGTGCGGCGAACAGGCAAAAGAGGGGCTGGAAGCCCTGTCCGATCTTTTCTGCAACAATGAAGAGTCCCGGAACGCTTTTCATCTTTTGAAGGAGCAGGCCGGGCGCGGTCTGAGCGATTCGGCGGAGCTTTATACGGGCAGCGGGGGAAAAGGGCGCTGGTTCATGGTAACGGCCCGGCCTGTGACCGGCTTTACGGGCTATATTCACTGGCGCATCAATGAGATTACAGATCAGAGGGATCATGATTTCGCCATTCGCGAGGAACGCGAAAAGCTTATTGATTTTACGGACAATGCGCCGGTGGGCTTTTTCTCCGTGGATGAAAAGGGGCATTTTGTTTTTGTGAACGCCACGCTGGCGCGCTGGCTCGGGAACGACATCCAGCAGCTTTTAAGCGACGGGCGGCTGCATACATATCTTGCCCAGCCGCCTCTTGACGGCGCGCCTTATGATATCGTCGAAAAAGGCGGCGCGCGGCAGGTGGCTGAAATTATGATGAAAGGCCCCGGCGGAAAAACGTTTCTGGCCTCGGTCAACCAGGCGGTGGTGAGAGAAGAGGGCGGGCGCGTCCGGACAAGGGGCGTTGTACACGATCTGACAAGCGAGCGGGAAATGCGGCGCGCCTTGCAGGCTTCCGAAGATCGTTTCCAGCGTTTTTTCGAAGAAGCGCCGCTGGGGATTGCGTTGATCGATGCGGACGGCATGGTGCAGGATTGCAATCTGGCTTTGGCCAATGTCTTGGGCCGTCCGGTTAAAGCGCTGGAAAGCGTGGCGTTCAAGGACCTGATTTCGGTGGAAGACCAGGACGTTGTTCTGGGGGCGCTGAGAAAGATCGGGCAGGGGGAAAAAATGCTCGCGCCGATGGAGATTACGTTGTCGGGGGAAAGAAATGTTTCTGTGCAAATGCATGCCAAAAAATTCAAGGGAAGCGACAGCACCGTTCTCCACTTTATTGATTTAACGGATCAAAAAGCGCTTGAGGCGCAGTTCATCCAGTCGCAAAAAATGCAGGCTGTGGGGCAATTGGCGGGCGGCGTGGCGCATGATTTTAACAATCTTTTGACCGCCATTATCGGGTTTTGCGATTTGCTTCTTTTGCGCCATAAACCGGGCGATCCTTCTTTCGGCGATATTATGCAGGTCAAGCAGAATTCGAACCGGGCGGCGAATCTCGTGCGCCAGCTTCTGGCGTTTTCGCGCCAGCAAACCCTGCGGCCGCAGGTGCATGACGTCTCGGATATCCTGATAGAGGTTTCTCACCTGATCCGCCGTCTGATCGGCGCGAATATTGAACTGGATCTGGTGCACGGGCAGGACCTTGGCCTGATTAAGGTCGATCTGGGGCAAATGGAGCAGGTTCTTGTGAATCTGGCGGTGAATGCGCGGGATGCGATGGGGGAAGGCGGAAAGCTGACGATATCCTCTTCCAATTTTGAAACCGCCCGGGTCATGAAACGCGGGGATGACCAGATGCCGCCCGGGCAGTGGGTCAGGATCGAGGTGCGCGATACGGGAACCGGGATATCAAAAGAAAATATTTCCCGTATTTTTGAACCCTTCTTCACCACGAAGGAGGTCGGGGAAGGGACGGGGCTGGGGCTGGCCACCGTTTACGGGATTGTCCGTCAGACCGGCGGCTATCTTCATGTGGAGAGCAAGGTCGGGGAAGGCACCGTTTTTTCCCTTTATTTCCCCCGTCTGTCTAAAAAGGAAGAGGAAGAGGCACACAGCGTCGTCAAAACGGAAGAGGAATCCGAAGGGGATCTGACGGGAAGCGCGCGTATTTTACTCGTCGAAGACGAAGATGCGGTGCGGATGTTTTCCACCAGGGCGCTGGAGAACAAGGGATACAAAATCCTGTCTGCGGAGCATGGGCGCGCGGCGCTGGATTTGATGGAGCAACAGGAAAACAAAACGGTCGATCTGTTGATTACCGACGTCATGATGCCGGATATGGACGGGCCGACTCTGGCCGGCCATATGCGGGAAACCTCTCCCGACCTCAAAATCATCTTTATTTCCGGCTATACGGAAGACCGCCTCAAAGACCATATGGGCAAGAATATTTATTTCCTGCCCAAACCCTTTACCCTCAAACAGCTCGCTGGCAAGGTCAAAGAAGCTTTGGGAGAATAATCCCTGAAAAAATGTTCTTTTTTTGTTCTTTTCCCTTTACATGTAGAACAAAACGGGTACATTGAAGGCAGGATCGTTGTGCGTAAAGCGTTTTAGGACTTTGCGCGAAACTGCACTTTATGCCAGAAAGAAGGGGAATTCCAATGAGCGTGACACCATTTAAAAAGGACGAGGCTATGAATAAAAATCCTGAGGAAAAACAAAAAGCGCTTGAGGCGGCTTTGGGACAGATCGAAAGGGCTTTTGGCAAGGGCTCTGTAATGAAGCTGAACGCCGACCACAATCCCATGGAGGTGGAAACGATTTCAACGGGGTCTTTGGGGCTTGATATTGCGCTGGGGATTGGCGGCGTGCCACGGGGGCGCGTGGTTGAAATTTACGGGCCGGAAAGTTCCGGCAAGACGACGCTGGCGCTTCATGTGATTGCCGAAGCGCAAAAAGCGGGGGGAACCTGCGCGATTGTCGATGCGGAGCATGCGCTGGACCCGTCTTACGCCAAAAAGCTGGGCGTGGATGTCGATAATCTTCTGATCTCCCAGCCGGATGCGGGGGAGCAGGCATTGGAAATCGCCGATACGCTTGTAAGGTCCGGCGCGCTGGATGTGCTGGTGGTTGATTCCGTGGCGGCGCTGGTGCCGCGCAGCGAACTGGAAGGCGAAATGGGCGATACGCATGTGGGGCTTCAGGCCAGGCTGATGTCCCAGGCTTTGCGAAAATTGACGGGCTCCATTTCACGTTCGGGGACGGTGGTGATTTTCATCAACCAGATTCGCATGAAAATCGGGGTGATGTTTGGGTCGCCCGAAACCACGACAGGGGGAAATGCCCTGAAATTCTATTCTTCCGTCCGGCTTGATATTCGCCGGATCGGGGCGATCAAGGACCGGGAGGAGATCGTTGGAAACCAGACCCGCGTGAAAGTGGTCAAAAATAAAATGGCGCCGCCGTTCCGCAAGGTAGAGTTCGATATCATGTACGGGGAAGGCATTTCCAAGACCGGGGAAATTCTGGATCTGGGGGTTCAGGCGGGAATTGTTGAAAAATCCGGGGCATGGTTTTCGGCGGAAGGGGAGCGGATAGGTCAGGGGCGCGAAAACGCCAAGAAATATCTGCTGGAACATCCGGATATGATGGCGGCGCTGGAGAAAAAAATCCGCGAAAATGCGGGGCTTGTTTCCGAAGCCATGCTGACGGGGGCGGATTTGGAGGAAGAGGGAATAGGAGACAGCTTTGAAGACACGGAAGAAACAGGCACAGCCCGGCCAAAAACCAAAAAAGCGGGGTAGGATTATGGATGCAGCTTGGCGCGTGACGGAACAGGTCGTTAAAATCAGAAGCGAGGAAGTTGTTTCTGAAAAAGATACGGGGTTTAGAAGCCTCGAGCAGAGCGCGTGCGATCGTTATTGTAAAGATAAAGTAAAGGGGTTTGATTATCACGATTATAACGACCGACATGACTATTGGTGGGGTCGTAATGATGACGAAAACGAGGTGCGCCAGTTTTTTATGAAAGGGGCCGAAGCCTGATTTTGTTTTTCCATCCCTGCGCAGACGGGGAGCCGGATGCAAATAAGTTCTAGCCTTTTTCGCGCAGAAGGCGTTGTTTCTGGCGGCCCCAGTCTCTTGATTTCACGTCTTCGCGCTTGTCGTGGGATTTCTTTCCCTTGGCCAGGGCGATTTCGAGTTTGGCCAGTCCTTTGGCGTTGAAATAAAGTTTGACGGGGACGATCGTGTAGCCTTCGCGCTGCACGGAGCCCATCAGTTTTTTAATCTCGCGGGTTTTGAGAAGAAGCTGGCGCGCCCGGCGCGGCTCATGTTGCAAATGCGGGCCTGCCTGCGAATATTCCGGGATATGGGCGTTGAGCAGGAAAAGGTCTTCGCCTTTGGGTCCGATGTGGCATTCATTCAGGCTGCACTGCCCGTGCCGGAGGGATTTCACTTCCGTTCCCGTGAGTACCAGTCCGGCTTCGAATTTGTCTTCCAGCGTGTAATCGAACCGTGCCCGGCGGTTATGGGCGACAGTCTGGTTTGTCGAAATCAGCCCCGATTTTCTTTTCTTTTTCTTGACCATAGCGCGTTTTCTTTACCATGAAGTGGCGGCAATCCGAAGCCCTTTATTTTACATAATGCATTATGTAAAATCTGGCTGCGTTGCAGGGGAAAGGGGCAGGGTTCTTGCCGCCCCTCAAATTTTTCCACCTTTTTCCCTCTCCCTTAGAGCATTGTGGGTTTAGGTTGGTTCCATCCTGTCATTTCCGAGCGCAGCGAAGAATCTCCGGAAAAGTTTGGGATCCTTCGCCTTCGGCTCAGGATGACAAAACGGGTCGTGACTCAATCTAAACGATGAACGCTCTAAAGGGAGAGGGCAACGAAGCCCCGGCTGAGTGGGAGAGGGTGTAAAATACTTCTGCCCTCCTCTCCCCGCTCCAGCCAAGGCTTACCCCGGATCAAGTCCGGAGTTTGCCAGGCTTGTGCATCCATCTCCCCGGCGGGGAGAGAGAAATGGAGGGGTGGTAAGGGGGCAGGTAAATTCAACGTTATGAAGATCCTTCGACTGCGCGCGCCAAAGTGCGCTGCGCTCAGGATGACATCTGTGGCAGGATTGCTATAACTAACCCATGAGAGCTGTAAATAACCCGGCTAAAAATCACAGTCCAGACGGCTTACAGCGCGCGGGCCAGCGGGGCGGGCAGCAATCCCGCATGCGCCAGCGCCTTGTCAACCACGGCGCGGCAGGAGGCGCTGGCAGGCAGGAGCGGCAGGCGCACTTCATCGCTGCACAGGCCAAGGGCGCTTGCGGCATATTTTACCGGCGCAGGCGAGCTTTCCACGAACATGGCTTTATGAAGGGGCGCAAGGGTATCCCGGCATCTTTCCATTTCTTCTATGTTTCCTTCCCGCCACGCCTTGTGCATTCGGGCGCATAAGGAAGGGGCGACGTTGGCGCTGACGGAAATGCAGCCGTGACCGCCCTGTGCGAGAAAGGCGGTTGCGGTGGCGTCTTCGCCGGAGAGCTGGCAGAAATCGTTTCCAACTTTGTTGCGCAGTTCCAGTGGCCGGGCCAGGTCGGCGGTGGCGTCCTTGACTCCGATGATACGGGGCAGCTCGGCCAGACGCGCCATGGTTTCAATGCTCATATCCACAACGCTGCGTCCCGGAATATTGTAAATAATGACGGGGATATCCACCTGGTCGTTCAGCGCTTTGTAATGTGCGTAAAGCCCGTCTTGTGTGGGCTTGTTGTAATAGGGCGTCACCACAAGGGCGGCATCCGCGCCGGAGTCCTTTGCTTCCTGCGTAAGGTCGAGGGCCTCGTGCGTATTGTTGGAGCCGGTCCCGGCAATGACGGGCACGCGTCCGGCCGTGATCTCGATACAGCGATTGATAACGGCCTTGTGCTCGTCATGGGACAGGGTCGGGGATTCCCCGGTTGTGCCGCAGGGGACAAGCCCGTCGGATCCTTGTTCGATTTGCCATTCAACGAAGGACTCGAATTTTTTCCAGTCGATTTCATTGTTTTTGAAGGGCGTTATTAACGCTGTAATGGAGCCTTTAAACATTTTTTTATCGTCCATCTCTCTTTAAGTCTGTACTATTGTCTACGAACCAAGAACTTACAGTTTTACGAAAACGCTTGCAAGGGCGGGGTTGGGTCGGGATGATGCGTGCTTCTTTCATATTTCTTTTTATTCTTTTAAGCGCGATTTCCTTTTTCGCGCCGCCTGCGCAAGCGGCCAACGTCGTTTCGGGCAACGATCCTCTGGAACGGGATATCCTTCGGTGGATGCGTTATCAGGAAGGCGCGCCGGGCAGCCGGTTTGAAGATATTGCGGCCTTTATGTCTTCCCATCCCGACTGGCCGGGCCTGAACCGTTTGAGAGCGGAAGCGGAAAAGGCAATGCCGGAAGGCTACGCGCCCCAGAAAGTGATCGACTGGTTTCAGGAAAACCAGCCGGTGACGCCGGGGGGAATGGATATTTATGTGAAGGCGTTGATGCGCGTCGGGCGCAGCGGCGAGGCGCGCGATATTTTACGGTCCTGGTGGAAGGGCGCTTCCATGACGCGGGATCAGCAGAAAACATTTTTCAGGGCATACGGCGCTTATTTTGACCGGGCGTCCCATTTAGAGCGTTTGAATATGCTTCTTTATCGCGGGGAATATTCGAATGCGCGCGCTATAGCGGCGGTGCTTGGAAAGGGGTATCCGGCCCTGAGCGAGGCGCGCATTGCGCTGGCAGAAGGGCGGGGGGACGTGAACGCCGTGCTCGATGCCGTTCCTTCGAATTTGCGCAACGATGAAGGGCTTCTTTATGAGCGTTTGAGGTGGCGCCGCCGGCATGATCTGGACGAAGGGGCCATTGAAATTTTAAAGAAGGCCCCGGGTGCCGGGCAGATGTATCAGCCGGATGCCTGGTGGGCGGAGCGGCACATTCTTGTCCGCCGCCTTATCGAGAAAAAACAATATAAAAGGGCTTATGATCTGGCGCGCTCGCACAGGCAAAAGGAAGGGTTTCCTTTCGCGCAGGCGGAGTGGGTGTCCGGCTGGCTGGCGCTGGAATTTGTTAATAAGCCGTGGAAAGCCTTCGAGCATTTTGAACGGCTGTATAACAATGTCGAAACGCCGATCAGCAAGGCGCGCGGGGCGTACTGGGCCGGGCGCGCGAGCGCGGCGCTGGGGCATCCCGAGATTGCCAGGAAGTGGTACGAGCAGGCGGCGGCTCATCCGACCGTTTTCTACGGACAGCTGGCCCGGTCGGAAATCGGGGCGCGGCCATCGCTTCCTACGCTGGTTTCCGTGCAGGCTCCCGGGGAAAATTTTAAACATCAGGATATGGTAAGGGCGGCCCGCTGGTTGACGAAGGCCGGATTGCGTTCTGAAGCCGCGTCTTTTCTTTTGAAGATGGGAAAGCTCTCTCAAAATCAGTCGGACTATGCCTATGCGGCAAAACTGGCGGCAGATCTCGGGCAGCCTCATATTGCCATCAAAATTGCACAGGACGCGCAGAAAAACGGCTTTTATCTGCCGCGCGAGGCCTACCCTTCCGTGACCTCTCATTTGCGTAAAGTTGGAAATGTGGAATGGGCTTTGGTCCATGCGCTGATTCGTCAGGAAAGCCGTTTTGATGAGCGTGCCGCCAGCCCCGCCGGCGCGTTGGGGTTGATGCAGCTTATGCCTGCGACAGCCAAAGAGGTTGCCCGCAAAAGCGGTGCGGCGCACCAGACAGGCTGGTTGACGTCCCGTCCTTCCCATAATATAAATTTAGGGACAGGTTATTTAGGCCAAATGCTGGATCGCTTTGACGGGAATTATGCCTTGGCTGTAGCGGCCTATAATGCCGGTCCGAACCGCGTGGCGCGCTGGATCGAGACTTTTGGAGATCCGCGAAAGGGGGACATAAGCATGATAGAGTGGATTGAACGGATTCCGGTTTATGAAACGCGCAACTATGTCCAGCGGGTTCTTGAAGGGGTCTATGTGTACCGCCTGCATTTGAAAAACATTCAAAAGGAGCCCAGAGCGCCGATACATATTGCGATGCAGTAAAATTTTTGTTTTGGATTGCAAAATGCAATTTTTCTTAAAAAGAGAAAAAGGAATATTCTTTAAAGGATTGTTTTTCAAATGGTTAGCAGACGTTTTGTGTTGGCAGGGTTTTTGCCTTTTTCCTCTTCTAACGGGAAGGGATGTGTGGAATGAGTAGGCTTGGAATAAGCAGGGTATTGCTTTTGGACGGTCATCGATTGTTTCGCGATGCGCTAAAACAATATATTGAGCAGGTTGCGCCGGATATCCGTGTGGATGGAACCGGAGGGTGGCGGGAAACCCGCCGTTTTCTGGATCGCGGGGGTGTTTACGATCTGATTTTGAAAAGTCTTCATTTTTTGGAAAAGGAAGAGGCCGGGGAAGGGCTTTGTAAAACGCTCGATGTTCCCGTGGCCGTTTTGTTGGATCGCGACGATGAGGAGCTTCTGAAACGGGCCCGCGATATGGGGGCGGCGGGCTATTTTTCGAAAAATCTCTCGGGCAAGGAGATTGTAGAGGGCCTGCGGATGATTCTGGCGGGACAGAACGGTTATGATTTTGAATCGGCGCGGGCCCATTCTTCTTCCTCCTCTTCTTCTCCTTCTTCTTTTTCCGGCGTTCTTCCAAAAACGGAAATATTTGACTCTTTGACCCCCCGCGAAAAGGAAGTCTTGTCCTATCTGGCGAAGGGGGTATCGAATAAGGAGATCGCGCGGGCGCTTGGCATAGAGGTGGTGACTGTAAAACTTCACGTGCGGGGCCTTTGCAAAAAACTGGATGTTCAAAACAGGACTCAGGCGGCGCTGAAAGCCCAGAAACATAATTTGATCTGAATTTGATCCGGGGTTCTTTGAAAATATCCGCTTCTGCTTTACGCTGGAAAAGATGAAAGCGTCAAAATATATAACGCCGCCCGGGTGGATGAAACAGCCTGAAACGCAAAAGGTGATGCGCGCGCTCGGCGGGGACGAGACGCCGCCAAAGGCTCTTTTCGTCGGGGGGGCCGTTCGCAATACTCTTTTCGGCGATCCCGTAGTGGATATCGATATTGCCACGGCCCTTCCGCCGGAAGAGGTGGTGGAGCGCCTGGGTCTCGCGAATATCAAGTCCATCCCGACCGGAATAGATCACGGAACGGTTACGGCTGTCGTCAATAAAAAGCCTTTTGAAATCACAACCTTGCGCCGGGATGTGGAGACGGACGGCCGCCGCGCTGTTGTGGCCTTTACGCAGGATTGGCGGGAAGATGCGCAGCGGCGTGATTTTACGATCAATACCCTGCTCGCCGGGCCTGATGGCGCGGTTTACGATCCCACAGGGCGGGGCCTTTCGGATAGTGAGGCGCGGCGCGTGGTTTTTGTCGGGGCGCCGGATGAACGCATTGCCGAAGATTATTTGCGGATTTTGCGTTTTTTCCGTTTTTATGCCTGGTACGGGAAAGGCGCCCCCGATGACGCGGCGCTTGCGGCCTGCCGGGCGGCGGCGGATAAAATATCGACGCTTTCGAAGGAGCGGATCACGCACGAGGTTTTAAAAATTCTGGCGGTACCTGATCCGGTAGACGTTTTGTCTCTTATGTTTGAAAACAAGATATTAGAGGCACTTTTTTCCAAAGAATATCAACCGGAGCGCCTCTCGGAGTTATGCGCGTTGCAGGCCGGATACCGGGCGCCGGAGATTATGGCCCGGCTGTTTGTTCTGGACGGGCTGCGGCACAAGGATGTCGGTTCCTTTCTGATGCTGTCGAACGCGCAGAAAAAAACGCTGGGTTGTTACGAGGCGGCTTTTTCCGGTTTGGGCGAAATTTCAGAAAAGACGGTTAAGAAGCTTGTTTATAAATATAAAAACGATATCGCGCTTCAGGTTCTTTTCTTCAAAGGGGCGCCGGAGGATTTAAGGGCGCTGGCGCAAAGCTGGCGGGCGCCGGAATTTCCCTTAACGGGGGAGGATTTGCTTAAGGCGGGAATGTCCCCGGGTCCCGGTCTGGGGAAAAAGTTGTCCGAAATCGAAAGCTGGTGGATGGACCGGCATTTTGAGCCCGGCAAAGCTGCTTGTCTGGAAAGGTTAGGCGGCTGACCCGCGCTGCTGCCGCAACGCCTCGCCTAAAATCATGGCGGAGGCGTTGATGACGTTGAGGGAGCGCAGGCCGGCGGCCATCGGGATCGTCACGCCGGCATCCGCATCGTTATGTATTTCAGGCGGCACGCCGCTGCTTTCGCTTCCCGCTATGAGGATATCGTCGGGCCGGAAACGGAAATCCGTATAGGGCCGGGATTCTTTGGTGCTCATCAGGATGAGGCGGCGCGGGGCGCTTGCCTGCCGAAAGGCGTTCCATGAACTGTGTTTTTGCAGCTTTATATGGTCGATATAGTCCATGGCGCTGGTGCGGATTTTCTTTTCATTCCAGGGAAAACCGCAGGGCTCGATAATGTGGAGCGTCACATTCAGGCATGCACACAGCCGCATGGCAGCGCCGACATTTTGCGGAATATCCGGCTGGTAGAGGGCAAGGTCGATCATATCGGTTATTATCCATGTATAAGTTTGAATGAAAATCTGGAATTGCTTTCTGGTTTTCGTTAGAACTTGAGATTATACTATCGGCTCGAACAGGGGCAGAAAAATCAAAAATGGGTATGGATATGACAGTTGACGAAGCGGGCGAAAGCCGCCGCGATTTTCTCTATCTTACAGCAGCAGCGTTTGGCGCGGTCGGCGCGGGGTCCGTGGCGTGGCCTCTGGTGGACCAGATGAATCCGGCGGCCGATACGCTTGCGCTGGCCTCGACGGAGGTGGATTTATCGCCGATTGAAACAGGGCAGGCCATTACGGTGATGTGGCGCGGAAAGCCCGTTTTTGTCCGCAGGCGGACGGAAAAAGAGATCAAGCAGGCGCAGGACGTCGATATTGCAACCCTTCGCGACAAGCAGGCGGATTCGGACCGGGTCCAGAAGTCGCAGTGGCTTGTAACGGTCGGCATCTGCACGCATCTGGGCTGTGTGCCTTTGGGGCAGAAATCCACGGATCCAAGGGGGGATTTTGGCGGCTGGTTTTGTCCGTGCCACGGCTCCCACTATGATACGTCCGGGCGCATTCGCAAGGGGCCTGCCCCGAAAAATCTGCAGGTGCCGGAGTATGTGTTTTTGGACGAGACAACCATCAGGATTGGGTAAGGGGGCTTAAGCCATGTCGGGCGGAGAACGTACAAAATTTGATAATTCGGTTGTGGAGTGGATTGATTCAAGATTGCCCGTCTTCACCCTGATGCAAAAAGAATACGGCGTCTTTCCCACGCCGAGGAATTTTAATTATTTCTGGAATTTCGGGGCAATCGCGATGGTGATGCTGGTGACGATGATCATCACGGGCATTACGCTGGCCATGCATTATACGCCGCACGTGGATATGGCTTTCGACAGCGTCGAGCACATTATGCGCGACGTCAATCACGGCTGGCTGATCCGCTATTTGCACATGAATGGCGGGTCCTTTTTCTTTATTGCCGTGTATATCCATATTTTCCGGGGGATGTATTATGGGTCTTATAAAAACCCGCGGGAATTGCTCTGGATTTTAGGGGTCGTTATTTTCCTGCTGATGATGGCCACCGCCTTTATGGGCTATGTGTTGCCGTGGGGGCAGATGAGCTTCTGGGGCGCGACGGTGATTACCAATTTGTTTTCCGCGATCCCGCTGGTCGGGGATGATATTGTGACGCTTCTGTGGGGCGGGTTTTCCGTGGACAATCCCACGCTGAACCGGTTCTTTGCGCTCCATTATCTTTTGCCTTTTGTGATTTTTGCCGTTGTGGCGCTGCATGTGTGGGCGCTGCATGTGACCGGGTCGGGCAATCCGCTGGGGATCGATCCCAAAGGACCGCAGGACACGGTGCCGTTTCACCCTTACTACACGATGAAAGACACGTTTGGCGTGCTGGTCTTTTTGATGGTCTATGTGGCTTTCAGCTTCTTTGCTCCGGATCAATTGGGGCATCCTGATAACTATATTCCGGCGAATCCTCTGGTGACGCCGCCGCATATCGTGCCGGAGTGGTATTTCCTGCCTTTTTACGCGATTTTGCGGGCGGTGACTTTTGATATCGGTATTCCCTTTACGGATATTGTGATTATTCCGGCGAAGCTCGGCGGGGTGCTGGCCATGTTTGGCGCGATCGCCCTTCTTTTGCTTCTTCCTTTCATTGATAAACACCCGGTGCGCAGTGCGCGCTTTCGGCCCTGGTTCCGTGCGGCTTTGATCGGTCTGGTCGTTGCGACGTTTATGCTGGGCAAGGCGGGCGGAAATCCGCCGGAAGGTATTTGGGTTCTTATCGGACAGGTTGGAACGCTCTATTATTTCGGGTTTTTCCTTGTTATTCTGCCTCTCCTGAATAAGTTTGAGCCTGTCCGGACACTGCCGTCGAGTATTCACGAAGCGGTTCTGGCTAAAAATAAACCTGCAGCGGAAGGGGAATAAGGGATGCCCAGAAGATTTTTGATTTTGTCTGCCGCTCTTTTGTTTGCCGTGATGCCTGTTCCGGTTCAGGCGTCCGGGGGGGAACATCCGCCGCAGATGAACTGGCGTTTTGACGGGCCTTTGGGCACCTATGATCGCGCGGCGTTGCAGCGCGGATTTCAGGTGTACCGGCAGGTTTGTTCGGCATGCCATTCCATGAAGCGTGTGGCGTACCGTAACCTGAGCGCGCTGGGCTATAGCGAGGAAGAGATAAAGGCGCTTGCTGCCGAGGATGTGGTGATGGACGGCCCGAACGACGAAGGGGAGATGTTTGAGCGTCCGGCCCTTCCCAGCGACAGGTTTGTGTCTCCTTTCCCGAATGACGAGGCTGCGAAGGCTGCAAATAACGGGGCGTTGCCGCCGGATCTGTCCTTGATTGTCAAGGCGCGCGCCAATGGCGCCAACCATGTTTTCGGCGTTCTGACAGGCTATGAAAAGCCGCCGGCCGATGAGGAACTGGGCGAAGGGCAATATTGGAACAAATATTTCCCGGGGCATAAAATTTCGATGCCGCCGCCTCTGATGCGTGGCGCTGTTGATTATGAAGACGGCACGGCCGGAAGCGTGGAGCAGTATGCGAAAGATGTTTCTCATTTTCTAACCTGGGCTTCGGCCCCGGAAATGGAAGACCGCGAACGCACCGGGATTAAAGCGATTCTCTTCCTGCTTTTGTTTGCCGGCGTGATGTATGCGGTGAAAAAGAAAATATGGGCGGAGCTGCATTAGGAGGATTTCATGAAAAAAGAACTGCGCGCACTTTTACTGAAATCCAAATTCTATCGTTTTGCGGCGCTTGTTTTCGCCGTGTGCGGCGTGGCTGTTTTCGCTTTCATGTATTATCACACGACGAATGAGGACGCGCTCGCCGTTTTGAAGAACCCGTATATTGTCCTGATACTTGTGATTCCTTTTTTGCCGGCGTTTGTCCTGTCCTGGCAGGCTGTTCGCTATGAAAAGAAACTGATTGCCTTGCTTGAATCCAAAAAAGAGACGTCGAAGGATGTTCGGGAAGGCGAGGGGGTTGAATCTCAAAAAAACGCGGCGTAAACCTGTCATATGAATGATTCGCAGAAAGATATTCTCGATTTCTGGTTTGAGAAGACCTCTCCGCAACAATGGTTCCAGATCAATCCGGAGTTTGATGCGTTGGTTGCGCAGCTTTTTTCGGAAAGATATGAAAAAGCGCGCGGCGGCGTTCTGGATGACTGGCGCCGCGACGCGGACGGGTGTCTGGCCTTGTGCCTTTTAATGGATCAGTTTCCGCGCAATATGTTTCGGGGGACGGCGCAGGCGTACGCCACGGATTCAAAGGCGCTTGTCATTGCCAAATACGCTGTTTCAAAGGGGTTCGACCAGGTTTTGCCTCTGGTAAAGCGCCGTTTTCTCTATCTTCCCTACGAACACAGCGAGGTTTTGAACGATCAGAGATGCTGCGTTGAATTTTTTGAAAAAACGAAAAAAGAAGATCCTTTAAGCTATGACTATGCTCTGCGTCATTTTCAGGTTATCGACGCGTATGGACGTTTTCCGCACAGGAACGGAATTTTGGGGAGGATGAATACCCCTGAAGAGGAAGAGTACCTTGCGCGTCCCGGCTCCGGGTTCTAGTATCTGATATAACCTCAGGAGATCTGCCATTACACCGAGTGTTGTCCTTGTAAATATTGTTGCCGGCGTTTGCCTTCTGTTGTGGGGGGTGACGCTTTTGCGTCTGGGCGTGACGCGCGGGTTTGGCGCGGAGCTGCGCGGTATTTTGGCGGTGAGCACGTCCAACCGCATCAAGGCGTTCTTTTCCGGCATGCTGATGACGGTTTTCCTGCAAAGTTCGACGGCGGCCGTCCTGATAGTGGCTTCTTTTGCGGGGCAGGGGATGATTACGGCGGGCGCGGGGATTGCCGTTGTGTTGGGCGCGGATGTCGGCACGACCCTTGTGGCGCAGTTTCTTTCGCTGGATATGGGGCTGCTGGTGCCTGTCTGCATGGCGGGCGGTTATGTCCTGTTTTCCATTGAACATGGCGGGCGCATCAAGAATGTCGGCCGGATGCTGGTGGGACTGGCTTTGATGCTCCTTGCGCTGGGCTGGATCAGGGAAACGGCGGAACCCCTGAAAGAAGCCGAGATTCTGCCCATGATTCTTCAATCCCTGGACAAAGACCCGTTTTTTGCCATTCTTGTAACAGTGCTTTTGACATGGCTGGCGCATTCCTCTTTGGCGATTGTCCTGCTTCTCATGTCTTTCGCGGCCAGCGGTGTTTTGCCGCCGATGCTCGCCCTTTATATGGTTTTGGGCGCCAATCTGGGGGGAACCATTCCGCCTTTGATTGCCACCTTGCGGGATGATCCCGACGCTATGCGTATTCCTCTGGGAAATATGCTGGTGCGGATTATCGGCGTTTTGGCTGTTGTTCCCTTTATCCATATCCTGCAGCCGCATGTCGGCGCTTTTTCCGCCGATGCCGGGCGTCAGATCGTCAATTTCCATACGGGATTTAACATTGCGCTGGCGCTTGTTTTTCTGCCGGTGACGGGCTGGATCAATACGCTGCTTGAAAAAGCTTTGCCCGAGAGGGTGAAGCCGAAGGATCCGGGGCGGCCGCTTTATCTGGACGACAAAAATCTCGATACGCCGTCTGTGGCGCTGGCTGCGGCGACAAGGGAAACCTTGCGTATGGGAGACATGGTTGAGGAAATGCTCAAGGATACGATCCAGGTTCTTCAGACCAATGACAAAACGCTTATGAATAAAGTCAAAAAAGAAGACGATGCGGTTGATAGCCTTTATACCGCGATCAAAAACTATATGGCCCGCCTGACGGAAGAATTTATGGGGCCGAAAGAAGCGGAGCGGTACGTCCAGATTTTAATGTTTGCGACAAATCTGGAGCATACGGGAGACGTCATTGATAAAAACCTGATGGTGCTGGCCAAAAAGAAAATAGAGCGTCAGTTGCACTTCTCCGAAGAGGGGATGAAAGAAATCGGAAAGATTCACGATTTTGTGATGGAGAGCGTGCAATTGGCCCAGTCTGTTTTTGTTTCGGGAGACGTCGATATGGCGCGCCGGTTGCTCAAGGACAAGGAATTGATCCGCAAGGCCGAAATTGACGGGATGGCGACCCATATCGACCGTCTGCGCGACGGTGTGCCGGAAACCCTGGCTACGAGCAGCCTGCATCTGGATATCATTCGGGATTACCGGCGCATCAACACCTATATGTGCACCGTGGCTTATCCTATTCTGGAAGGAAAGGGGCAGATCAGGTCTTCGCGTCTTCGGCCCGAAAAGGAACGCGGGGAGGGAGGAGAATAAAAAAATGACGGCATATAGCGAAATTTTGCAGGCGAACGGTCTGTCTTCCCTGTCCAAAGGGGATTTGCCGGTTTATTCGCCCATTGACGGGGATTTGCTGGGGCGCTTGCCGCAAGACAAGCCTCAAACGGCGGGCAGGGCTGTGCAAAAATCGCAGAAGGCTTTTCAGGCGTGGCGCGCGGTGCCGCCGCCCGTTCGGGGCGAACTGGTCCGGTTGCTGGGCGAAGAATTGCGCGCGGCGAAGGAGGATCTCGGGGCGCTGGTTACAATCGAAAGCGGGAAAATTCTTTCCGAAGGGCTCGGGGAAGTGCAGGAGATGATTGATATCTGCGATTTTGCAACGGGGCTTTCCCGCCAGCTTTACGGGCTGACGATCGCTTCGGAGCGGCCCGGGCATCATATGCGCGAGATGTGGCATCCGCTCGGGCCTGTCGGGGTGATTTCGGCCTTCAATTTTCCGGTGGCGGTCTGGTGCTGGAATGCGGCGCTGGCGTTTGTGTGCGGCGATCCTGTGATCTGGAAGCCTTCTGAAAAAACGCCGCTCAGCGCTTTGGCCTGCGAGAAAATTTTTCAAAAGGCTGCGGCACGTTTTCGCGGCAACGGGCATGAATGTCCGGATCACCTGCTGCAGCTTTTGATCGGGGGGCGGGATGTCGGTGAGGCGCTGGTCGATCATAAAGATGTGGCGCTCATAAGCGCGACAGGTTCTACCCGCATGGGTCAGGCGGTTGCGTCCGGCGTGGCGGCGCGGTTTGGAAAATCCCTGCTGGAGCTTGGCGGGAACAATGCCATGATTGTGGCGCCTTCGGCGGATCTGGATATGGCGGTGCGGGCGATCCTCTTCGGGGCGGCGGGGACGGCGGGGCAGCGCTGCACGACGTTGCGACGCCTGATTGTCCATAAAAGCGTGAAAGCGCGCCTTTTGAAATCCCTGAAAAAAGCTTACGGGTCCGTGCGTGTCGGCAATCCGCTGGAGTCCAAAACGCTTGTCGGCCCTTTGATTGACAAGGATTCTTTCACGGGGATGCAATCCGCCCTGAAAAAAGCGCAGGCCCAGGGCGGGAAGGTTCTGATCGGAGGGGACCGCGTGTCCGTGAAGGAGGCTGCGAAGGGGTATTATGTCCGTCCGGCGCTGGTCGATATGCCCTCCCAGTCCGCCGTTGTCACGCAGGAAACCTTTGCGCCTATCCTGTATGTGATGAGTTATACGGATTTTAGCGACGCGCTGGATATCCAGAACGGCGTTCCGCAAGGGCTGTCTTCGTGCATTTTCACAAACGACATGCGTGAGGCGGAAACGTTTCTCTCGGCCACAGGCAGCGATTGCGGCCTGGCCAACGTGAATATCGGGCCGAGCGGCGCGGAAATCGGAGGCGCTTTCGGCGGGGAGAAGGAAACGGGCGGCGGACGAGAAAGCGGATCGGATTCGTGGAAAGTCTACATGCGCCGCCAGACCCAGACGGTGAATTATTCCAGCGATGTGCCTCTGGCGCAGGGTGTTGTCTTCGATCTGTAGTCCTGTTTCGATTTGCTAAAAATGCGTCTTCTTTTAACGGATTCTTCACAGGGGCTGTGAGAGAATGAATATTGTTCTCAAGGACGGTTTATTTGGCCGCAAAAATTCGAAAGAAATTCCGAAGACATCCAACATATTGGAAAAAAAGAAAATTAAATTCTATTTAGACTTTTCTAATTTTAGAAATTTTATTTCTGATAGGATAGAGTTTGCGCAATTTAGCCTTCTTGATGTAACATAAACATTCAGTCCCCTCCAACGAAAGGAAGCTTATCCATGCAATCTGAAGCTCTGGTATCGCAGCAGCCCGCGCGGGTGGAAGCCTTGCGCGCAAGACATGCCCGCTTGTCGCAAAAAATTGAAGCCAGCCAAAGCAGCTTATCGACCGACGATTCGTACTTAAAGGATTTGAAAAGGCAAAAGCTTCGCCTGAAAGAAGAAATTGAAGGAATTCGGGAAACCTCCTGATTTTCCGGCTAAAAAAGGAATCTATAAAAAAACGCAGCGCTGAAAACCGGCGCTGCGTTTTGCGTTTCACCAAACCGTCATCCCCGACAAACGAGGCAATGCCGAGTGCCGTTCGGGGATCTAGCACAATATGTGAGCCGCTTTGCGGCTCTCTTTTTCTGGACCTCCGCCGTATGATCCCCGCTTGCGCGGGGACGCGGGGGTGACAGAGGCCGTTTTACTCCTCGCTGCTTGCTGTGCCGCTGCCGCTTACGAAATTTGAGAAGTCAAAGCCGCCGAAAGGATCTTTTTCGGTTGGATCGGCAGGCTTGCTCTCTTCTTCCATCTGGCGCTGGCGCTGTGCCTTGACGGCTTCCGGGTCTTTTCCCTGCGCTTTTAAGCCCTTATCGGACGCTTTTTCGATTTCCTGATAGCTGCAAAGTCCCAGTTCCACCGGATGACGCGGGCGAATATTGGAGCTGTTCGGGTGCGTGCGTTCCCGCACGGCCGCAATGGTTGGCTTTGTCGTCCCGACCAGTTTTGTAATCTGGGCGTCTGAAATTTCAGGATGATTTTTAATAATCCACGCAATCGCGTCCGGCTTGTCCCCGCGTTTGGAAACGGGCGTATATTTGGGGCCTTTTGCCCGTGTTTTTACGACCGGCATGTCTGAACGGGATTTTTTGACTTTCATGAAATAGGCCGGGTCAGCCTGCGCTTTTTCAAGCTCTTCAGGGTCCAGTTCGTCATTTATGATGGGGTCGCGTCCTACAATTCCCAATCCGACATCCTCATCGGCCAAAGCCTGCACTTCAATGGCGTGAAGCCCTGAAAAATCGGCGATTTGTTCAAAGGTGAGGGCTGTATTGTCAATCAGCCATGTCGCCGTTGCTTTCGGCAATAAAAGTTCCGGCGCTTCCTGTGGTTTACTCATATCTTTTCTCCTTTTGGCATGGTTTTCCATGCGAACATAGCTTCATGCGGTCGATCCGGCCCCGCCCGAATCAACTGTTTTGACACCAAAACATCCTTTATCAGATGTTTAAAATGTTTGGGGAATGCGCAGCATCATAGTCTTTTTGGTATAGAATGCAAGTTTTTCCCGTATTTTTTCGCCGGGATAGGGTAAAAAGACGAGTCTGAAAGGAGAGATAGAATGTTCGATGACGATCTGGAACCGCAAAAAAAAGCCGCCGTTCTTAAAAATCTGGATTCCATGTCTGTGGAGGAGCTGAAAAACTACATCACGGAGATGGAGGCTGAAATTCTGCGCGTCAAAGAAGAGATAGAAAAAAAGAAAAAAGTGCTTGAAGCGGCGGGGTCTGTTTTTAACACTTAACGCTGGCCTCCTAAAAATTATATAGAAGGTTCCTTGTGATTTTTTTTGGGTTGGTCTAATCTGCCGGAACGTTTTTATGAGGCAGTGAAGGGAGCCAGGGCCATGGATGAAATAGAAAAGAGACTCCGCCAGAGCGCAGATACATGTATCGAGACGTACAAAGCTTGGCGCAAAAACGAAAAGGACGGTAAAGCGAGAGAAGCCCTTCAGGACTCCGTCCACGAACTGCGCAAAGTGACCTCCCGCGTCGAGATTGAAATGGCCGTGAGCGAACGGGGCGAAATGTCTGAAAAACCGCTTCCTATCCCGCCCCATCGTTCCGCCCATAAAGCCAAGGCCACTGCCAACGGTAACGGCAACGGCAACGGGAATGTAAAAGCTCCGGCAGGGCGCACGCGGAAGGTTTCTTTAAAGCAGGAAGACGAGCAGGAAGATTAAAAAGAATCGCGAAGGCGCCTGAGCTGCGCAAAAGCGGCCGCTTTACCGCTGCGCAGGAAGACATTCGTCTTTTTTTCGGTTTCGAGGGTCGCCGGAATGGTGGGCTTTCCGTTTGCGCGCAGTTTCCTGACCGCATTCATTCTTTTGATCAGGTCCGGATTGTTTGGCTCGATCGCCAGACAAAAATTTCCGTTTTTTTCCGTATATTCGTGAGCGCAGTAAATCTGCGTGTGGTCCGGCAGGGCCGCAATTTTCTGCAGAGACGCCCACATTTCTTCCGGGGTGCCTTCGAACAGCCGTCCGCAGCCCATGGAAAAAAGCGTGTCGCCGCAAAAAAGGGCGCCGTTTTTGGACGCGTAAAAACAGACATGTCCTGTTGTATGTCCGGGGGTTTCGAGAACGGAGATTTGTTCGTCGCCCAGCGTGAGCGTGTCGCCGTCTGAAATGCCGATATCGATATCGGGAATGCGTTTTTGTTCCCGTTTCGGCGCAACAACCTTCGCGCCGTATTTTTTCTGGAAATATTTGTTGCCGGCAATGTGATCGGCATGGTGGTGCGTATTGAGAATAAAGGAAGGGCGAAGGTTTCGCTCTTCCAGTATGTATTCGATAGGGGCCGGCTCCCCGGGGTCTACAATGGCGACTTCCCCGCCGGCCTCAAGGAGATAGCTGTAATTGTCATTCAGGATGGGAACGAGTGTGATCTTCATGGTTTTTCCGTATTTAATGCCTCTGCCAGACTATGCTGTGCGCTGCCGCGGGGCAAGGGCTTTTGCTGGCTTTCGTGCGGCGCCCAGCCTGTCAGGAACAGAATTTCAAAAGAGGCGGGGATGCGCCCGTCTTTTTCTGAAAATTTCCGGACGTAAATGTCGTTGGCGGCGTCAAGGAGATTTCGGCTTGTAAAATGTTTGGGGCGGGCGCTCATGGCGCAGCTTTCTCCCATGCCGCGTAACTCTTTCATCAGGTCGAGCGGATGGGCGTAGCTGACGCTCAGTTTTTCCGAGTCAACGACCGGCAGGGCAAACCCGGCGCGCTGCATCAGATCGCCCATTTGGCGTTTGTCCGCAAAAGGGGAAACGCGCGGGCTGAGTCCGCCTTTGATCTGCAGTTCGGCTTCGCTCAACGCGCTGCGAAGTTCATGAAGCGTGTCACCGCCGAAAAATGCGCCCAAAAACAGCCCGTCCGGTTTCAGGGCTTTTCGGATTTGAACAAGCGTGCCGGGCAGGTCATTGACGTTGTGCAGGCTTAAGGGACTGAAAATCAAATCCAGAGAGCTTTCGGCAAAAGGGAGGAACTCTTCATCCGCCTGAAGGGCGTTTCGGGCCGGTAAAAGATTTTCCGCCAGATCCATTTGGACAAGGAACGTGTTGCCGTTTATTTTCATTCGGCTGTTTTGGGCGTCGGCGCCGATTTGAAGGGCGGCGGGAAATGCGCGTTTGATGCTGCAGAGGCGGTCTTCCATCTCCTTTATGGTCCAGTCTGTCAGGAAGCTGTGGTCTTTGAACCTGCATGCGGCGCGGTTTTTGTGCCGGCGTATAGTATGGCGGTCAAAGATCATTAACTTGTGGAAGGTTCGGGTCTGCCGGAAGAAAAGGACCGCAAGGGGCTTGAGGAAGCCGGGGGGGAAGCCGGAAGGGAAGAAGAAACATCCGTGCCGCTCACGCCGACAGGGCGGCTTATTTCGGCCGCCTGGGAGGAGGAAAAGCCGTAGGAAGGACTCAGATCGCTATGGGCCCCGATACCGCCTTTATACGCCATCGCGGCAACTTTCATGAAGCTGTAATAATTGTCGAGATACAGGAGCTTATGCAGGTCCGGAAGCGGCGTATAGGTTGTGACGCCGTGCGTTCTTCCCACTTTCCGCCAGCCTTTGGTCCCGGCCTTCGTGACCGCGAAGGGGTAAATGCGTTGCGGCGTGATGCCGGCATGGCAGAAAAAGCTTTCTCCCATGCGGGAGACGCAATCGACCGGCACTTCGAACTGGTCGGCAATATATTTGCGTGCCATCTCCAGTGTTGTGATGTCTTTCGGCAGGGCTATGGCCGGACAACTGACCGTGTAGCCGGTGCCTTTGTAGCGCTGCGGGACGGGCAGGAATTGTTCGGTAATCCCGGCCATGACTTCGCCGCTCAGTTTTTTAACCAAAGGCAGCACGACCGCCATATTCATGCTTTTATGTTCCGGGACGGCAAACTCCATGTTGCGGGAGGCCAGCCCCTCCGCGGCGCCGTCAACCTGTCCTTCATCGACAAAGACGGAATGGATGGTCCGGAATTGCCCGGCCACCGCTTTAGTTTCTTTAAAGCGGTCGTCGCTTGCGGCCAGTTTGGAGATGATGTCCTGAAGCTTCGTGGTTTTTTCGACCTCTCCCGTTTCAAGAAGGAGGGGGCAGTCCGCCCAGGGTTCGTAAGGGATATTCAGTTTTTCGTACAGGGCCAGTACCTGCACCTCCAGACGGCTGCTTGGGACAAGCCCGACGCCGACCGCATTCAGAATGGCCTGCCCGTCGATTTCACGCAAATGACCGTGTGTCGAAAATCCTTCGATATCGGGTGTGACGGCGGGGAGTTTTATGTTTCCCTGAGGCTTCTGCACGGCGAGATATTTCGTTTCAATGCGCTCGTCAATGCTGTCGGGCGCGGGGTAAAATCCGGGGCCGTCTTCCATTTCCGCGCCCAATACGGGCTTAAGCCCCACATGGGTTTGTGAAAACCGCACAAGGCTTTTGATATCGCCGGGTTTGATTTCATGGATTTTTTCCTGCGGAACGCACAGGGCCTCAATCATATGGCCCGACCATGTTTTCCCGTCGAGATTGGGGGCGTTGCGGGGAACGGCATTGACAATGCCGCGCGGAAGGCCCTCGTGCACATAGACGTGCAGCCGCCCGTCTTGCGTGATGCGGTAGGGAAGGACTTCCGTGTTTTCGATGCCGCGGGAGACAATATCGTGGATGCGGCCGTTCGTGTCGTCGCGCATGGCGGTGATTTGAAGGCTCCCCTCTTGTCCGCGCAGATGTTTTCTTTCCTGAAGCCGGAGCGATTCCCGGTTTTTCTTCTTTTGCGCCACAAGGACGAAACTTGTGGGCGGTGCGCCAAGAGGGCTGCCGGCTTCGTTAAAAAGTTTGAATTTTTTGCGGAAGCGGGACTTGACGATCTGTTCGTCCCAGTGGGGGGCTGTATAGAGAACCCGTGAACCCATGCCGGTCAGGGCGCGCCTGAAATCTTTTTCCGTGAAGAAGCTGTATTCCTTGCCCAGCTCTTCTTCCCAGTTTTCAAGGTCGTCTTTGCGCAGGATAAATTCATACGCCCATTTTCCCGGCAGGCGGAAAAGCCGTGTCCTGGGAAAACGGGGGGGAAGTTCTTCGAGATAAAACCCGCTTTGGGCCGGGTCGTCCGGATGGCCGGCTTTTTCGGAATACTGGATAAGAAGATCGGGCACGGCGTTTTCGTCCGGCATTTCGAGAAGAACGTAGTCCTGCTCCGGCAGAACGAAATCGCGGATGAATAAAAGGCCGTTTTGTTTGAGACAGGAAAACTGCCCTTCCAGGGCTTCAAGGACCTTTGCTTCGCTGCAGCGGCCGGCGGAATAAATTTCATGAAGGGTAAACCCGTTCAGGACGGCCTCAACGGAGGCCGGCTTCAGGCAGGGTTCCGTGTTTTTCCAGTGGTGGTATTCCAGATTGGGCCGTGCGTATTTTTTTTGCGCATCCCGAACCTTTTTGGCGCTTGTGTCCATGCCGATAAAATGATGCTGCGGATGCATGACAGCCATTGCGTAGGTTAAAGCGCCATCCCGGGTGCCCATGTCGGCGACGGTGCTTCCGTCTTCTAAAACCAGATGCGCCATGGTAAACCATGCCTGCCGGATTACGGCCGGAGGGAAGCTTTCCAGCGTTTCCCGCCAGTCCTCGTTTTCAGGGGGAGGAACGGCTGAAATATCGTCTTCCTCTATGGTTGCGGCTTCGATCATAGGATATATATAGAAACAGGCTATGGAAAAGTAAACAGATGTCGCTATGGGGGAACATACTTAACGCCGCTTTGCCGCCACGCTGCCCTTTGAGCGGGGAGATTGTGGACGCGCAGGGCATGCTTGCCCCGGAAAGCTGGGCTAGGCTGCAATTCATTTCCGATCCGGTGTGCAGCGCCTGCGGCCTGCCTTTGGAATTTTCAATTGAAAGCGCCGGGGCCAGATGCGCGGCCTGCCTGAAAACGCCGCCTGTTTACGGCAGGGGCCGCAGTGCGCTTGTTTATGATGAGGCGTCGCGGGATTTGATCCTTGGGTTCAAGCATGGGGACCAGATGCAAAATGTTGTGAGTTTTGTGCCGTGGCTCAGGCGGGCAGGGGCGGATTTGCTGGCGGGGGCGGAGATATTGGTGCCTGTGCCGCTGCATCGCTGGCGGCTGCTCCGGCGGCGTTACAATCAGGCGGCCCTGATGGCGCAGGCTTTGGGAAGGGCCGCGGGCGTGCCCTGCGTTCCCGATATGTTGCAGCGTGTGCGGGCCACGCCGGTACAAGGCCATATGAAGCCCGTGGAAAGGCAGAAGAATGTGCGGAACGCTTTTCGTCTGCATCCGCGCCATGCGGGAAGGATTGCGGGCAAGCATATTCTTCTGGTGGATGACGTCTATACGACCGGCTCGACGGTTTCCGAATGCGCCGGAACGCTTTTGGACGGGGGCGCCGGGCAGGTGGATGTTTTGACGCTGGCCCGCGTGGTGCGGCCCAGAAGGCTGGATTAAGGCGGCCGCGTTGTCTATAGTGTGCCGAAACAGGTTTTACCGGGAGGAATATCATGGCCAAAGTCGAAGTCTATTCAAGCAACACATGCCCCTATTGCGTCCGGGCGAAGTCTTTGCTGGAGGCGAAAGGGGCGGACTATACCGAATATAATATTTCCACAAATCCGAAGGTGATTGTGGAGATGCTCGAGCGCACGAACGGCCTCAAAAGCGTGCCCCAGATTTTTATCGACGGGCGGCATATAGGCGGCTGTGACGATTTGCACGATCTGGACAGCAAGGGAGAGCTGGAGTTGTTGTTGGCCTCTTAGGTTCCTATAACATTCAGGCGTCTCTTGGAGCATCTTTAAAACATCCCGGCGAAGGCCGGGATGTTGTGGTGGAAGGAAGGGAAAGATGAGCAATATCCTCAAAGCGGCCTGCGTGCAGATGAATAGCGGGCCGGTGATTGAAGAGAACCTGAAGGCGGCGGGGGCGTTTGTCCGTGCGGCGGCCGCAGAGGGCGCGCAGCTTATCGTGACGCCCGAAAACACCTGCCATATCCGCGCTTCCGGCGAGAAAAAGCTGGCCTCGGCGCAGCCCGAAGAGACACATCCGGCCCTGCCGTTTTTCGCGGCGCTGGCGAAGGAACTGGGGGTGTGGATTCTGGTGGGGTCGATTGCGGTCAAAATCTCGGAAAAACAGGTGGCGAACCGTTCACTCCTGTTTTCTGCCGCAGGAGAGCTTGTGGCCGCTTATGATAAAATCCACATGTTCGACGTGGATTTGCCTACCGGGGAAAGCCACCGGGAGAGCGAAACCGTCAGGCCCGGAGACAAGGCCGTTGTGGCCGGGACGCCCTGGGGCGGTCTGGGCTTAAGCATTTGTTACGATTTGCGTTTTCCGCGTCTCTACGCCGATCTGGCCAAAGCGGGGGCGGTTCTTTTGGCAACCCCTGCGGCCTTTACCGTTCCGACCGGCAGGGCGCACTGGGAAATCCTGCAGCGGGCCCGCGCCATCGAAACCGGCAGCTTCGTTCTGGCGGCGGCGCAGACGGGGGAGTATGAGGGCGGAGGCAGGACGTACGGCCATTCTATGATTGTCGGCCCGTGGGGGGAGGTGCTGGCGCAGGCCGGTGAAGAGACGGGTTTTATTACCGCCGAGCTTGACATTACCGCCGTTCAAAAGGCCCGCACGGCCATTCCGGCCTTGCAGCACGATTGCGATTATGCTTTTTAGTCTCTTATGAGTGATACAGCAGAAGCCATTTATCTCGGGTCCGAAACGGACCATCCGCAAAACAGGCAGTATTTTGCCCTGAAATGGGCCAACCGGCACGGGCTGATCGCCGGGGCGACGGGGACGGGAAAAACCGTCACGCTGCAAAATCTGGCCGAAGGTTTTTCCAACGCGGGCGTGCCTGTCTTTATGGCGGATGTGAAGGGCGATTTGTCCGGCATCTGCATGCCCGGCGAGATGCAGGATTTTCTGGTCAAACGGGCGGAAGTCATCGGCCTTGAAGATTACAAAAAACAGGCTTTCCCGGTTGTGTTCTGGGATTTGTTTGCCCGGCAGGGTCACGCCGTCCGCACGACGATTTCTGAAATCGGGCCGGTGCTTCTGGCGCGGATGCTGGAGCTGAACGATACGCAGGAAGGCGTTCTCAATATCGCGTTCCGGCATGCCGATGAAGAAGGCATGCTTTTGCTGGATCTGAAAGATTTACAGGCGCTCCTCACGGCGCTGTATGAAAATGCGTCCGAAATTTCCAAGGAATACGGGCAGGTGTCGAAACCCTCTGTCGCTGCGATTCAGCGGGCCCTGCTGCGGCTGGAGGATCAGGGGGCGGACAAATTCTTCGGGGAGCCGGCGCTGGATCTCAAGGATTTTATGCGCACCGATATGGACGGGAAGGGCTATATCAATATTCTGGCGGCGGATGAACTGATGCAATCGCCGCGTCTTTACGCGACGTTTCTGCTTTGGCTGCTCGCCGAGCTGTTTGAAGAGTTGCCCGAGGCCGGGGATTCTGACAGGCCGAAACTCGTTTTCTTTTTTGACGAAGCGCATCTGCTTTTCGATGACGCGCCCAAGGCGCTGCTCGAAAAAGTGGAGCAGGTGGTGCGCCTGATCCGCTCCAAAGGGGTGGGGGTGTATTTTGTCACCCAGAATCCGCAGGACATTCCTGAAAGCGTTCTGGGACAGCTTGGAAACCGTGTGCAGCACGGCCTGCGCGCCTTTACGCCCCAGCAGCAGAAATTCATCAAGGTCGCGGCGCAGACCTACCGCGAAAATCCGGCCTTCGATGTGGCGGAGGTGATAACGGAACTGGGCGTCGGGGAGGCGCTGGTGTCTACGCTGGAAGAAAAGGGAAAGCCTTCCATCGTGCAGCGGACCCTGATCCGCCCGCCGATGTCCCGTTTGGGCACGGCAAGCGCCGAGGCCCGGCGTATGGCCTCAATGGCGGACGGGATTGGCGGGAAGTACGACACGGTTCAGGACCGTGAAAGCGCCTATGAAATTCTGCAAAAGAAAGCGGAGGCCGCCGCCCGGCAGGCAGAGAAGGCACAGGAAGCCGTCGAAAAATCAAAAACCGCACCCCGCAGATCCAATCGTCAGGGCGTGGGCGAGGCGGCGATTAAATCCCTTGTCCGCTCCGTCAGTTCCTCGATCGGCCGCACTATTGCCCGTGAAATTGTCCGCGGCGTGATGGGCAGCTTACGGCGCTAAGGCTTCTAACGCCACATCCAGCGCCTGCGCGATGGCTTTGAGGGCGCGGACAGAGCCATCCTTGCGGCCTGTTTCGATCTCGGTGAGGTAGGGGCGGGACAGCCCGGCGGCCTGCGCCAGGGTGCCCTGTGTGAAGCCGCGATATTTACGCAGGATTTTGATGGGGCTGCTTTGTTTCAGGGCGAGTTGTTCCAAAATTTCTTCCGGCAGGCTCTCTTGCCCTGCGCCGTTTTTGAGCGCCGTAAAATCATGGATGGGAACAAGAACATGCGGCTTGCCGTTAATGTGCAAAATATCGTAGTCCATGTTTAGTCTTTCTAATTTATCTTCCTACTGCGTTGCTGCGTCACTCACGTAGATTCTCCTACGCTTCGTTCCTTGCGCCTTGTAGGAAAATAAATTCGTGTGACTAAAGGAATGTCTCCTTTTGCGACATTCTATCATTCTTGTCATTCTGAGCGAAGCGAAGAATCTAGAACCGTGTTGTCAGGGTCAGGGAGCCAAAAACGCTTTCATCGTCCTGCCCGTCGAATTCTTTTGACCGGAAATTCAGGGCGTAAGACAGACGGTAATCGCCGAAGGTAAGGGCGATGCCAGCGCTGGCGTCTGCGACCAGATGTTTTTTGCTGACACCGGGGCCGTCGCTGAAACTGTTTCCGTCCAGAAAAATATTCCGGGCGATGGCCCGTCCGTCCGCGCTGGCGAAGAGGTGCCAGCTCCATCCCTTGTCCGGAACGTCAAAAAATCCCGTACCGGGAATGGCGGGACGGATGCGCGGCGGCCTGTCCTGCAGCGCGTTCTGGTGCGGCCCGAGGGTGAGCGTTACGCCGCTGCCGGCATAGGTGTAGATATTGCCGAGGGACAGGTTGATATTCGGCTCAAGGGCCAGTCTCAGATTGTTTTGTTCGTAGGCGAGGGCCTGCGGCCAGCGCCGCGCCCAGGACAGGATAAGGCCGGGTTCAAAGTCGAGCTGATGGGCCCATCCTTTGGGGATCGCGGAGTTTGTGACATGCCGGTGGATGAATTTCTGCGTTTGCTCTCCCATCGCTTCGGGGCCGACAAGGCCGAGCGTGACTTCCAGTTCATCGATATGGTTATCCGTTACCGTGGCAAGCCCGACAGAGCCGTAAAGCCAGGCGGCCCATGGATGGTCGTTATTTTGCGGCGCGGCGATCCTGATATCTTCCGGCGTGTAGATGTTTTGTCCCAGTGTAAAAAGAGTGCTGGTTGTCTCGTTCAGGTCAAAGGTGGGGATAATATCCGCCAGTCTGTCTATCACGGGCGGGACGGGGGTGTTGACGTTGAACCAGCTCAGGCGCTCGCCGCTGCTGTAAAAGCGGTCGGTGCCGGTGCCGATGGAATCGTTTTCAAAGGAAAAGCTTACGTAGTTTTTATCTTCTACATTTTGCGCGCGGGCTGCGTATTTTTCCTGAAGCGTTTCATGTCGCGCCTGCTGTGCGTGCGCCGAAGGGGGCAGGAAAAGGCAAAAAAGGAAGGCAAGGAGGCCGGCGGTTTTATTCCGCCGCGCCCAGTGCTTCTTTTGCGAATATTCTGTCCTTGACATAGCCAACCAGTAACCACAGGCAGGGCACGGCAAGCAAGGCAATTGTGATCGCGTTTCCAAGCGGCTCTCCCGGTTCCAGCGGTTCCGTCAGGACATGCCAGTAGAAATTGTCAATAAAAGGAACGACGCCCGCTTCGGTCAGTTCATGAAAGCCGTAGGCGAAGAGATGGACGCAAAACAGGATCAAAAAGACTCCTGTGACCTGCATAAACAGGCGCAGGTTTATTTTATCGCTTTGCAAAATCCACAGCCATCCGATCAGGCCGACGGAAGCGAATCCGGCTATGGCCCCGACAAGCATGTCGCTTCCGGCCATCGTGCCTGTCATCGAGCCGAGCATCATGGCGGTTTCCATGCCCTCGCGGGTAATCATCAATGCGGTGAAAAAGAAAATCCCGACCATCGGGGCGATGCCGGATCTGGAGGCGCTTTGCTCGATCCTGTCTGTAATTTGTTTCTTAATGTTTCCGGATGCCCGCATCATCATGTAGGTCAAAGACGCGACCAGAACCCCTGCAATAATGGCCAGCATTCCCTCCATGACGGGGTCCTGCGCCAGTTCCGCGATATGCCAGCCCGTTGTGGCGCTGATGAGGAAAGCCGCGCCGCTGCCCCAGAAAACAGGCATTCTCAGGTTTGTGCGGCCCGTTTTCGTCAGGTAAGCAAGGATAATAGCCACGATGAGGAACATTTCCAGCCCTTCGCGGAAGGTGATGACAACAGTTTCAAGCATGAAGAGAGGCTTTCCAGTTGATAATAATTCTCATTATTTATTCTAATCCTGCCGGAAAGGCAAGGTCAAAAAATCGGTTTTTGCCTTTTGTTCTTGGTGCGTGCGTTGTGAGTTCATGGTAAAGAGGGAGCGTGATGGATACGGATTTTAAAACATACACGCAAAACCCGGCTTCAGGCGGCGCGCCGAGACAGGTAATAGTCCTTTTGCATGGTTTGGGCGCAAACGGGCAGGACTTGATAGGTCTGGCCCGTTACTGGGAGGCGGTTTTGCCGGACGCTGTTTTCGCATCGCCGGATGCGCCTTTTCCCTGCGATATGGCGCCGGTGGGGTATCAGTGGTTTTCCTTGCAGGACCGGGAGCCGGAACGCATTTTAAGCGGGGTGCAGACGGCTGCGCCGCTTTTGGACGGCTATCTGGACGGGCTTTTGGACCGGTACGGACTGGAAGACAAAGATCTGGCGCTGGTCGGATTCTCCCAAGGCACCATGATGAGCCTCTATGTGGGGCCGCGCCGCAGAAAACGGATCGCCGGCATTTTGGGGTATTCCGGCGCCCTGATCGGAGAAGAGACGCTCGGGGAAAGCCATATCAACAAAATGCCCGTTTGCCTGATTCACGGGGATGCCGATCCGGTGGTGCCGGTCGGGGCCTATTTCCATGCCAGAAACATTCTTCACTCCAAAGGTTTCGAGGTGAGCGGGCACGTCACGGAAGGGCTCGAACACGGGATAGATAACGCAGGCATTGAAACCGGCGCCGCTTTTTTATCCGGTCTTTTTGCGTAAAAATTGAAAATTTGTGCAGTGTTACTAAAGCAGGTGCACAAATTAACCTTTCTCCTAACATATTCGTTTTCCTGATAAAACAAGTGGCAAAAAGTTAAAGTTGTGCGCTGCCACATAAAACGCTCTATAACCCTTTGTGAGCCTTGGTTTCTGCGGTATAATAAGGGTAGGAACGAGGAGGTTGAATGGAGAGTATGCAGTCATTGGAGCAATGTCCGGCTCTGGTTCTGAATGCCGATTATCGCCCCTTAAGCTATTTCCCCCTTTCCTTATGGTCATGGCAGGATGCGGTCAAGGCAGTGTTCCGTGAGACGGTGACCGTTTTGTCCGAATATGAACGCGAAGTGCATTCACCGGGCACGGCGTTTAAACTGCCCAGCGTTCTGGTGTTGAAGGAATTTGTGCCGGCGGTCGAGAAGCCGGCTTTTACAAGGTTTAACGTGTTTTTGCGGGACGGGTGGCAGTGCCAGTATTGCGGCGCGGACCAGAAAACGCATGAATTGACATTTGACCACGTGGTGCCGAAATCGCGTGGCGGGAAGACAAGCTGGACGAATATCGTCGCGGCCTGCCGGAGTTGCAATACGTGCAAGGGGCATAAACTGCTCCATGAATGCGGTATGCGCCTGAAGGCGGAGCCTGTGAGGCCGTCGATGTTCGATCTTCAGCGAAACGGACGAAAATTCCCTCCAAATTTTCTGCATGAAAGCTGGGGGGATTTTCTTTACTGGGACAGCGAACTCGATCACGAGGAGGAAGCCGCTGTTCAGTAATAAACCCGAAAACGCAAACGAAAGGAGATTGCTATGTTTGGGAAAATACTAGATGTCGGTACACACCGGACTACGATGGAAGCTGTATGGTTTTACATTCTTTCACTGGTCCTGCTTGTCGGGCTTTCAACCACGATGGTTCATTTCCTCGGAATGGTTGGCGTCGTCGACGGGGTTGGAACCTTCTTCGGCGGGGGTGAAATCCACACGCTGATCGGTTCGATCTTCGTTTTGATGCTCTCCGGCCTTATTCTGAGCTCCAGAAAAATGACGAGCGACATTTTCGCTGTCCTCGTGGCGGCTGTGGGCATCTACCTTGCTTACACCACAAGCGTGATGATCGGTCTTGTTCCGGTTGCGCTTTTGACCACGCTGAAAAAGTAAGGTTTTAAAATAATTTTTACGAAAAGCCCGCTCTCGCAGCGGGCTTTTTGCATTTTTAAAAAGGTTGGCAAGAGTACAAAACAAAAACAGGGTCTCCTTCGCACCCCGATCTTCGGGCAAGTTCCCTTATGTTGTTTTCCAGCTCCTGAGCGTGATCGCTCCCGATTTGCAGGCGTATCCCCGTTGTGTCGGCGGAGCGTATCATGGAAAAATCGTCGTTAAATTGCCGGACAAGGGCGGATTCGGCTATTCCGTCGGCTATTTTCTCCGCCTGTTCTTTTGTCGTGTGAGAGAAGGTAACGGCGAGGGTTTTTATCATGAATTTTCTTCTGCCCGGTATTGTAAAACACCATTTTTATCGCAAATATACCTTGAGGATTCAATGTTTTTTGTAAAATACTTGACTTCCTGCGCGTCCCCCTTTAACAAGCTGTTTTCAATAATATTGTTTAAAAACGCAGGAGCGCGACATGTTCAAGGACCTTTTCAACTTTGAAAAGCAAAGAAGCCTGAAAGAATCTATTGGTTTTTACCTGTTCTACGGCTGCCTGTTCATGGGGGTCAGCGGTTTTCTGGCCTTGATGGGGGTTTAGGTATGAGTAAAAAAGAGTTTGATAAGGAGTCTTCGGACGAGTGGTATAAGGACAGGGGATACATCGTATCCTTATATGCAGACGGCACTTCCAACGTAACTTCCGCGGGGGCTTACGATTGTATTTTTTTAGAGCCGGGGAGCGAGAACGTTCGCGGAGAGGCTTTCTCTTTTACAAGAAGCCTTGTCGGAAGTCTTGAGGGTATTCTGGAGTCTTTTTCCAGATGCGGCATAAGCCCCATCCGTGCCAGATCTTCGGAACCCGGAGATAAGCGGAAATATTTTTTAAATCCGCTTAAATTTTATCTGGTTCAGGATGCGTCCGGCAAGCCGGGGGAATTTCATCTTGCCAATAAGCGGTATCCGGTCCACCAGTTCGTCCCAATGGATGAAGGTTTTGAAACGCCGCTGGACCTGAACGAATTCAAGAAAGTCTGGGCCTCGTCTGAACAGCTTTTACGTCAGAACAGGGCTTCAAAGCTTTCCCTCTAGATTCTCTCCTCCTTGAGGCGTAAAATGGCGGCGTCCAATCCTTACAGAATGGAGGTTTCTCATGTTTACGATACAACCCGAGTCCAGGGGTAAAAACCTGTATATTGTCGCCGAGGGGGTCCTGACCCATCAGGATTACCAGGCTCTTATTCCCGAAATGGAATCGCGCATGGAAGGTCATGGCAAGCTGGATTGTGTAATTGATCTCAGCGGCTGGGACGGCTGGGAATGGCGCGCCGTGTGGGACGATTTTTTCGCTGGCATGAAGCATTTCAACGATTTCGGCCGTCTGGCGATCATTGGCCGCGACGATCAGAAATGGGTGGAATGGTTCGGAAAGTTCTATGACCTCTTCCGCGGCGATGAAACGAAATTCTTCACGCTGGGCGAGGAGGCGCAGGCCCGGCAGTGGTGCTGGCAGGGCGAAGAGTCGGAGGCGGCTTAAAGCCTAAACACCGCAGGCTTTTTTCGCGGCGCGGTCGGCTTTGGCTTTGCGCCAGATGGCCGTGCCCGACAGCAGGCAGAGCGCAAACAGTCCGAAGCAGAAAGCGGCATTGTAATTTGCCATGGACAGGCCAAAAACCGGGTCGAGCCAGGAGGGCTCGTCGCAGCGGACGGCTTCCGTCCGGGCTTCGATTGTGGCCAGGACGTCGGTGATGCTGCCCTCGAGTTCCGGCACGGCGCAACCTTCCAGGTGGGAGCGCCACCAGTGCTGCTCGATCCCGGAATGATAAAAGGCCAGCGCGCTATTGGCCAGAAAGACAAAGCCGGAGAGGATTATAAAAAAGGCGGCGCCCAGTTTGCATTTTGGAGCTGTGAGGAACCCGGTCAGGCCCAGCGCAATGACAAGCGCGTAGGGGATGCGCTGATACAGGCACAGGATGCAGGGCTCCAGCCCGAAAATATATTGCGCCGTAAAGGCCATGCTGAGGGCGAAGGCCGAAATCGCGGCCAGTCCGAAAGTCATGAGCTGCGCATTGAGGAAAATATTTTTAATCATGTTAAACGCGCTCCGGCTTTAAAAGAGATTTAAAAAAACGATTTGATAAAGTCTTTTACCAGATCAGCCCCTTCCAGTCCAAGGAAGATGAAAACGCTTGCCAGAAGCGCGATCCACGCTATGCCGATGAATGCGCCGGCCAGAACGGACAGCCCGTCGCGCATTAAAATGCCGATGGACATCAGGGCGATTCCCATGCTGGGCACCGTATTGGTCAGGGGGATGGGAATGCAAACGGCCAGCGCCATGATAAAATTTATAAATCCGATGAGTCTGGAGGCGCCGTTTTGTGTGAGCCATCCCATGCGGGGCTGGATAAAAATCTCCAGGCGCAGGACCCACGGCAGGGCGGCGTCGATCATGTTCTCGAGGGTTTCGCGGCGGACGGTTTTTTTCTTGAGGCTCTCGGGCAGCCAGACGGTATGGGAGCCAAAGGCCTGCTGCAGCGTCAGGAGCAAAAGGGGCACGGCAATCAGCGTGTTGATGCCCAGCGCCGGTAAAGGCAACGCCGCAGGCAGGGCGACCAGAAAGACAAAAAAGCCGAGCCCCCGTTCGTGAAAGGCTTCCAAAACCTCTCCGACAGAGACGGTTTCGCTGGAAATTCCGGCTTTTAAATCGTTTAAAAGCTGTGAAAGGAGGCGCGGTGTCATAAAAGGCTTTTACCCTCTTGAGTTTTTGCTGACAACTCATTACTGATAAACGTCTCCAGTTACCGGACACGAAATATGCGGGTGTGGTGAAATTGGTAGACGCGCCAGACTCAAAATCTGGTGTCCGCAAGGACGTGCCGGTTCGACTCCGGCCACCCGCACCATCCGTCTTCGCTTACGCTACGACGTGATTTATCGCGGCGAAGCGTTAGAGAAGCGGATGTCACGCCGTAGCTGCGAAGCAGCATAGGCGGACGGGGACAGACCCAGCTTCTGGGCGCACCGGTATCTTTCCGTGTGCAGGATATTTGTCTTGATTTGACCTGATTTGGTCCGGTCTTACTCTTCTTTTTTTTCGTCCGCTTTTTCAGGCGCGTCTTCGGATTTGCAATGGCCGCAGCATCCGGTGCCGCAAGGGCTTTTGCCGATGAGGGTATAAAGCGGGCAAAAAGACAGGAGCGACGTCGCCAGCATGACAATGGCCACGATCAGGGCAATGACGCCTGCCGTGCCCTCGATCATTCCCATGGCGTAAAGTCCGCCGAGGACAAGGGCAAGGCCGAAGCGGGCGAGGCGCTCCATTTTTCCGACATTTTTTTCGAATTTCATTTTATCTCTCCGAAGATCAAGGGGTAAAAATCCACACCAGTATATGGGGATTCATTCGCAAAGAACAGGGGGAAGGTTACGCCGGTCTTTTTTACGTTTTTAATTTATGTTTGAAAAAAACAAAGGGTTTTGGATTTAGAACCGTATCAGGGGGGATTGAAACAAGAGAAAGAAGAAAAATGACTATGCCTTTTGTATGGAAACGTTTTGTCTTTTTGACAGCCTCTTTGGCCGTGCTTGTCGTGACCGGTTTTTCCGGTGAGGCGGAAGCGGCCGGAAAAAAGGATGAATATTGCCGCGAATATGTGCGGACAATTACCATTGGAAACCGGACGGAAGAGGGATACGGCACGGCCTGCCTGCAGCCCGACGGTTCGTGGGAAATCCGGAATGAATATCAGCAGCCGGTTTTTTCCCCCGCGCCGCAGCGGATTCAGACGGTGATCGAAAAAGAAGTCGTTTACGTGAATCCGCGCTATTATCCCCGGCGCGTCTTTTACCGGGAAAAACCGCATGACCGGTATAAGCACCGTTCCCGTTACCAAAACACGCATTTTCACAAAAACCGGCATGACAAAGACAGGGACGGCGGTTTGTATATCAGGTTCTTATATTAAAGGGCGGCGCGTCAGGCGCGTTTGCGGGCCGGTGCTGTCTTCAGGATAGGGGCAAGAAACCGGCCCGTATAGCTTTCCTTTGTGGCGGCGATATCTTCCGGGGTGCCGGAGGCGATGATTTTTCCGCCTTTATGCCCGCCTTCGGGGCCGATATCAAGGATATGGTCGGCGGTTTTAATCACCTCCAGATTATGTTCGATCACGATGATGCTATTGCCCTGGTCCACCAGCTTGTGCAGCACTTCAAGGAGTTTGCGCACATCTTCGAAATGCAGGCCCGTCGTCGGTTCGTCCAGTATATACAACGTCTTGCCGGTGGATCTTTTGCTGAGTTCTTTGGAGAGTTTTACGCGCTGGGCTTCCCCGCCGGAGAGGGTCGTGGCGGGTTGCCCCACTTTGATGTAGGTCAGGCCCACGTCTTTAAGGGTTTCCATCTTGTCGCGTATGGACGGGACGGCCTTGAAAAATGCGGCGGCGTCTTCGACTGTCATGTCAAGAATATCGGCTATCGTTTTGTTTTTATATTTAACTTCCAGCGTTTCGCGGTTGTAGCGTTTGCCCTTGCAGGTTTCGCATGTCACATAAATGTCGGGCAGGAAATGCATTTCGATCTTGATGAGCCCGTCGCCTTTGCAGGATTCGCAGCGCCCGCCCTTGACGTTGAAGGAGAAGCGTCCGGGGCCGTACCCCCGGGCCTTGGATTCCGGCAGGCCCGCAAACCATTCCCGGATGGGGGTGAAGGCGCCCGTATAGGTGGCCGGGTTGGAGCGCGGCGTGCGGCCGATGGGGGACTGGTCGATATCGATCACCTTGTCCAGGAATTCGAGCCCCCGGATCTCTTTGAACGGCAAGGGGGCTTCGCGGCTTTTCATGAGTTTCTGACTCACGGCCCTGTAAAGCGTATCGATCGTAAAGGTGGATTTTCCGCTGCCGGAGACGCCTGTGATGCAGGTGAAGGTGCCCAGCGGAATCTCCCCGGTGACGTTTTGGAGATTGTTGCCGCTTGCGCCGCTCAGTGTAAGGCGCTGCCCCTTCTTTCCCTTGCGGCGTTTGGCGGGGAGGGGGATGGTTTTCCTGCCGCTGAGATATTGGGCGGTCAGGCTTTCTTTTGACTTGATGACCTCCTGCGGCGTTCCTTCGGCGACGATTTCGCCGCCATGCACGCCCGCGCCGGGGCCCATATCGATGAGGTGATCGGCGGAGCGGATGGCGTCTTCGTCGTGCTCCACCACCAAAACGGTATTGCCCAGGTCGCGCAGACGCTTGAGGGTTTCCAGCAGGCGGTTGTTGTCGCGCTGGTGCAGGCCGATGGAGGGCTCGTCCAGCACATACAAAACGCCCGTCAGGCCGGAGCCGATCTGCGAGGCCAGACGGATGCGCTGGCTTTCTCCGCCGGACAGGCTTGCCGACGCGCGCGCGAGGGTCAGATAGTCCAGCCCGACATTCATCAGGAAGGTCAGGCGTTCGTTGATTTCCCTGAGGATGCGCTCGCCGATTTCAAACTGCTGTTTTGTTAATTTTCCCTTGCTTGTCATCCCGAGCGTAGTCGAGGGATCTTTTTTGCCGGCACTTTGTGAAGATCCCTCCATGCGCTTCGCTTGGTCGGGATGACAAAGTGATTGAAACCACGCATAAGCCTCTTCAATCGACATGTCGGCGGCCTCGCCGATATGTTTCCCGTCGATTTTAACGGCCAGCGCTTCCGGCTTCAAACGCTGGTTTTTGCAGGATTCGCAAGGGGAGCCGGTCTGGTAGCGGGCCAGATCTTCCCGCACGGAGGGGCTGTCTGTTTCCATCAGACGCCGCTCTAAAGACGGGATAACCCCTTCGAACGGTTTGTTGCTTTTCCATGTGCTTTCGGATTTGCTGTGATAGGTGATCGGAATGACCTCGTCGCCGGAGCCGTAAAGGATCGCGTCCTTGTGCTCCTGCCGGAGCTTTTCCCATGGCGTTGTTGTTTTGAAATTGTAATGTTTTGCAACGGCTTCCATGGCCTGCATGTAAAAGGGCGCGAAGTTTTTGGACCATGGTTCGACTGCGCCCTGCGCGATGGATTTCGTGATATCCGGCACCACCAGTGCCGGGTCGAGAATCTGTTTGACGCCCAGCCCGTCACAGTCGGGGCAGGCGCCGTGCGGGGAGTTGAAGGAAAAAAGGCGCGGTTCGATTTCCGCAATGGTGAATCCGCTCACGGGGCAGGCGAATTTTTCGGAAAAGATCGTCTGCTGCCCGCTCTGCGCATTTTCTGCGATACATAATCCGTCCGCCAGTTTCAGGGCCGTTTCGACGGAATCGGCGAGGCGTCCGGTGATGTCCTCCCGAATGACCAGCCGGTCTACCACGACTTCGATATCGTGTTTGAGTTTCTTGTTGAGGGGCGGGATATCTTCGATTTCATAAAGCGTGCCGTCCACTTTCACGCGCTGGAACCCTTTGGCCTGTAATTCCTTGAATTCTTTCCGGTATTCCCCCTTGCGTCCGCGCACGATCGGGGCGAGGAGGTAGAGCTTCGTTTCCGTGCCCATCTCCATGATCCGGTCGACGATCTGGCTGACCGTCTGGCTTTCGATGGGCTTGCCGGTGGCGGGGGAATAGGGGATGCCCACCCGCGCCCAGAGCAGGCGCATGTAATCGTAAATTTCCGTGACGGTTCCGACGGTGGAACGCGGATTCTTGGAGGTCGTTTTTTGTTCGATGGAAATGGCGGGGGAGAGCCCTTCGATGGAATCGACATCCGGCTTGGCCATCATTTCCAGGAATTGCCGGGCATAGGCGGACAGGCTCTCGACATAGCGCCGCTGTCCCTCGGCATAGATGGTGTCGAACGCCAGCGAGGATTTGCCGGAGCCGGACAGACCCGTAATAACGATAAGCCTGTCGCGCGGCATATCGATGTTCAGGTCTTTCAGGTTATGTTCCCGCGCCCCGCGGACAGAAATCGTTTTCAACATACGTTCTGTATATGTTCTCTTTTACCAAAACGCCAGTAAAAAAAAGTCAAAGCCCCAGAACTGTTTTGGCAAGCGGCGCGCGGTCCAGTTCGTTCATAAAGCCGTCAATCTCGCCTGTTTCCAGAATTTGTGTGGCTTGCGCCTGGGCAAGCTGTACAAATCCTTGTTCCTGCGGCGCCATGCCGATCGTTCGGGCTGCCGCCAGAGCAACGGATTGATTTGTAACCGGGGCCGGAACGCCGTTTGTTCCCACGGCGTGCGCCAGTTGGCTGATCTGGGATAAAATGAGAAGAAAAAGACCTAATTCCAGAAAGAATTTCACGCTTGTTGCCCCGTTTTTTTTTTTTGAGGGGCTGATTAAATGGTACAGCCCCCTTTTTTAATACGATCTGCCCTAACCTTTATTATGACAATATTATGTAAACCCAAGGTAAAAACTGTCTAAAATTCTAAATAACCTCGACTATGGAGAAGAGACGAATAGTCCTGTCATTCCGAGCGAAGGGCCGCGCAAGCGGCCTGAAGCCGAGGAATCTTCGTCGTTTGATATATTCAGGATCCCTCGACTTCGCTCGGGATGACATTTAAAATACGGATATAGAATGATAGTTATCCGTAGTTCAGGCTAAATAAATGAGGGAAGGAACGAAAAAGCGGGAACCTGTGCAAGTCCGGTGTTCATAAACGCCAATGTTTGTTTGCAATGCGCGCGGGGCGGGCTATAGTGGCGCTTCAGATCACATGAGAGGAGTTGGAACGTGGCCGGCAGTGTAAACAAAGTTATTCTTGTTGGAAATTTGGGGGCGGAGCCTGATGTGCGCACGATGCAATCGGGGGACAAGGTGGTGAACCTGTCCGTGGCGACGTCCGAGACGTGGAAAGATAAAGACACCGGGGAGCGCAAGGAAAAAACCGAGTGGCACCGCGTGGTGATTTTTAACAAGGGGCTGGTGAATGTCGCGGAAAGCTATCTTCACAAAGGCTCCAAAGTCTATATCGAAGGGCAGCTTGAAACGCGCAGCTGGGAGCAGGACGGGCAGAAAAAATATACGACGGAGATCGTGCTGCGTCCTTTCCGCAGCGAGCTGACTATGCTGGATTCCAAAGGGGCTTCGGGCGGCAGTTTCGGGGAAAGCGCACAAGGCGGTTATGTGCCGGCCAATCAGGGGGGCGCGGCGCCTGCCGCTTCTCCTGCGCCGGTGGACGAGCTTGAGGACGATATCCCCTTTTAGGGCGGTCTGTAAAAAGATATAAACGAAACGGCCTGCGGGAAAGCGGGCGTCTGGACAACAGGGAATGAAAACATGAAACAGCTTCTGATTCTTTTGGGTTTTTTGGTTTTGGCGGCGCCTGCTTTTGCGCAGGATGCGCCGGAAGAAGAAAAGGCGGCGCAGGCGCAGGAAAAGCCTGTCCTTGATCCCGATTTTGAGCAGCGTCTTAACCTTGCGGAAAAAATGCACGATATCTGGCCGATCCGGCCCAGGGTTGAGGATGCGCTTGATATGACCGCGGAGAGCCTGCCGGAGGCTGAAAGGGCGGAATTCAAGGCGCATATGCGCAAAGTGATTAAATACGACCAGCTCGAAGAAGAATCGATTGAGGCTATGGCCAGAATCTACACGGTAGAGGAGCTTCAGGCGATGCTTGACTTCTACAGCTCCAAGGAAGGGCGTTCCGTTTCCGCCAAAACAAGCGAGTATATGGAGGCGCTGGAGCCTGCCATTATCAAGATGCTGGACGGGGCCCTGATGAGTGTGCGCACAGGCAGTTCGCCGGACGGATTTTATCAGCAGCAGTAGCAGAATCAGAGACAGAGTATGACCGACACTTCCGAAAATATTATTCCCGGCGTTCCGACCGTTACGATTGAATCGGAAATGAAGCAATCCTATCTGGATTACGCGATGAGTGTGATCGTGAGCCGGGCCCTGCCGGATGCGCGTGACGGGCTGAAACCCGTTCACCGCCGGATTTTCTACGCCATGCGCGAAGGGGGGTATACCTCCGACAAGGCGTACCGGAAATCGGCGAGGATTGTCGGGGATGTCATGGGTAAATATCACCCGCATGGCGATCAGGCGATTTACGATTCCCTGGTCAGGATGGCGCAGGATTTTTCCCTGCGCCTGCCTTTGATTGACGGTCAGGGGAACTTCGGCTCGATGGACGGCGATCCGCCGGCCGCCATGCGGTATACCGAATCCCGTCTGGACAAGGCCGCTGAATTTCTTCTGGTGGATATTGACAAGGAAACGGTCGATTTTCATCCAAACTATGACGACACGACGCTGGAGCCGGAAGTGCTTCCCACGCGCATTCCCAATCTTCTGGTGAACGGGGCGGGGGGAATTGCCGTGGGGATGGCCACCAATATCCCGCCGCATAATCTGGGGGAGGTGGTGGACGGCTGCCTGGCCTATATCGACAATCCGGATATAACGAGCGAAGATCTTATCGAGATTATTCCCGGGCCGGACTTTCCGACGGGCGCGCAGGTTTTGGGGCGCATGGGGGCTTATAACGCCTATACAACGGGGCACGGTTCCGTGACGATGCGGGCCAAATCCTCTTTCGAGGAAAAGGAAAACGGCCGTGAATCGATCGTCTTCCACGAAATTCCCTATCAGGTGAACAAAGGGAAATTGCTGGAGCGTCTGGGGGAAGTCGCCCGCGAAAAAATCGTGGAAGATATTACCGCCGTCCGGGACGAATCCGACCGGGAGGGCGTGCGGATTGTCGTCGATCTCAAAAAGGGCGCGGTATCGGATGTTGTCCTGAACCAGCTTTTCAAGCATACGCTTTTGCAGACTTCTTTTGGCTGCAACATGGTGGCGCTGGATCACGGCCGTCCGCAGATCATGGTGCTGAAGGAGTTTATTTCGGCTTTTGTAAAGTTTCGGGAAGAGGTCATCACCCGCCGCACGGTTTATGAACTGAGAAAAGCGCGGGAGAGGGCCCATGTCTTGGCCGGTCTGGCCGTGGCCGTGGCCAATATTGACGAAGTGATTGCGTTGATCCGCAAAGCCAAGACGCCTTTGGAGGCCAAGGAAGCTTTGCTCGCCAGGAAATGGCCGGCCGGGGATGTCGCGCCGCTGATTGAACTGATTGACGATCCGGAACATACGCTCGATGCCAAGGGCGCCTACCGCATGTCGGAAACGCAGGCCAAGGCGATACTGGACCTCAAACTCCACCGCCTGACGGGGCTGGAGCGGGAGAAAATCGGCGAGGAACTGAAAGCCATCACGGATTCCATCGCCGAATATCTGGCCATTCTCGCGGACCGTGAAAAGATGCTGGATGTCTTGCGGGAAGAATTGGCCGAAGTGAAGGAAAAATTCGGGACTCCCCGCCGCACCGAACTGGTGGATGCGGAGTTCGAAGCGGATGTCGAATCCCTGATTCAGCGCGAGGACATGGTCGTGACCATCACGCATGGCGGCTATATCAAACGCGTGCCGCTGGATACGTACCGGGCGCAAAAACGCGGCGGAAAGGGGCGGACCGGGACCGCGCTGAAGGACGAGGATTTCGTCTCCGACCTTTTTGTCGCTTCCACCCATACGCCGATTATCTTTTTCACCTCGCGCGGGATTGCCCACAAGCTGAAGGTCTGGCAATTGCCGCTGGCGTCTCCGCAAAGCCGCGGGAAGGCGCTGATTAATCTTTTGCCGCTGGAAAAAGACGAAAATGTCTCCGTTTATTTGCGCGTGCCGGAGGATGAAGATGTCTGGGACAAACTGGACGTCATGTTTGCGACCTCGCACGGCTCCGTCCGGCGGAACAAGCTGACGGACTTCCAGAGCATCCGCAAAAACGGCCTGATTGCGATGAAGCTGGATGACGGGGAAAGCCTTGTGTCCGTCAAAATTTGCGCCCCCGATGAAGATATTCTTCTGGCAAGCAAAAAAGGGAAAGCGATCCGTTTCCCCGTGACGGATATTCGCGTTTTTGCCGGACGCACCTCAAAAGGCGTGCGCGGTATCAAAATGGTTCAGAAAGGGGACGAACTCATTTCCATGTCCGTTTTGAAGCATGTGGATGCGACGGCCGAGGAGCGCACGGCGTATCTCAAAGCGGCGAACGCGCTGCGCGGGGCTGATGAGGAAGGCGTGGAATATGAAGCCGGGGATACGGAACTCTCGGAAGAGCGTTTCAAAGAGCTTCAGGAGAAAGAACAATTTCTGTTGACCGCCTCCAGCGGCGGCTTTGGAAAGCGGACCTCTTCTTACGAGTACCGGATTTCCGGTCGCGGCGGGCAGGGGGTCACCAATATGGGCCTGACCAGGAAAAACGGCGGCGAGATCGTGGCCACTTTCCCCGTGACGGATGCGCACCAGTTGATGCTGACGTCCGATCAGGGCCAGCTTATCCGTATTCCCGTCTCTAATGTCCGCTTCACGGGGCGCGGTGCGCAGGGCGTCACGCTCTTCAAAGTGGACAAGGACGAAAAGGTCGTGTCCGTCGCCTGGCTTATCCAGGAAGATGAGGAGGATGAGGAAGCGGACGTATAGGCAGCGCCGGATTCTCGCCTGCGCGGGAATGACGCTTCAGGGGGCTGGGTTTTTTTATCTTTGGTCAAAGCGCTCATCCCTTGGGCCGGTTCCATCCTGTCATTTCCGAGCGCAGCGAAGAATCTCCGGGAAACATTGAGATCCTTCGCCTTCGGCTCAGGATGACAAAGCGGGCCATGCTCGGCCTGATCGCAGAATGCTCTGTCCTCTCGTTTCAACTGAAAACCTTTACAAAATAGGTATTTTTTCCTATAATAGATTTTATGTTTTTCTATATCCAACATCATCCCCCGTCATTGCGAGGAGCTTTAGCGACGACCTGTCCGCCGAAGCCCATAGGGCGAAGGTGGAAGCAATCCAGAGCCATTTGGAAAGCTTCTGGATTGCCGCGCTCCTTTCAGTCGCTCGCAATGACGAAAAATTCTAACCCCTTGAAAAACAAAGAAAGCAGGGGAAAGCGTTTCCGCCATTTTTGCAAACGAACTGAGTGTTCCGGCATTACGGTAAATGCCGGGCGGGCTATAAACCCTTTGCGCCTTGGCGTTCTGGCGGTTAAAAGATTGTTATGAGTGAAAAACCCCGCATCGGCATCTATCCCGGCACGTTTGACCCGATCACCAAGGGCCATCTGCATATCATCAAGCGGGCCAGCAAGCTCGTGGACCGCTTGATTGTCGGCGTGGCGGATAACGCGCATAAAAAGCCGCTTTTTTCGCATGCGGAGCGTCTGGCGCTGGTGCGGCAGGATATCGAGAACCTGCCGGAAAAACATTGCGAGATCGAGGTGCGGGAAGTGGACACGCTGCTGGTTCATTTTGCGCGGGAAAACGGCGCTTCCTTCATTTTCCGGGGGCTGCGCGCGGTGTCTGACTTCGATTACGAGTTCCAGATGACGGGGATGAATGCCCGGATCGCGCCGGATATCGAGACGATTTTCCTGATGGCGGCTGATCGCTGGCAGTTTGTGTCGGCCTCTTTTGTGAAGGAAATTCATGCGCTGGGCGGGGATATGAGCGAATGCGTGACGCCTGCCGTGCTGGAGGCGCTAAAAGCCAAACAAGGTAAATGAAACAACGCAAAACAAAACTTGACGTGAGGCCCCTAGATTCATATGTTCCTCAGGTTCTTAAGGCGTTTCGCCATATGACCGCTTAGCTCAGCTGGTAGAGCAACTGACTTTTAATCAGTAGGTCGAGGGTTCAAATCCCTCAGCGGTCACCATATTTTTCAAATTCCCATTTTTTCCAAAAGTTATCCCAAGCCGTTGGTTTGTTAAGCTTTTGTTATCCTTTTGGTAACGGAAATACCATAGAATGATAAATTGGTGGGCTTTGTGCCCGCGTTACAGAAGGATTCTGTATGAGTGGTGCCATTGGAAATGTTCTGAGCGGCACGGCGCAGAAGCAGTTAATTGCGCTGCAAAAGACGGCTCGGATTGTAGATTCCGTCCAGCTTCGGCTGGCGACGGGGTTGCGCGTCAACTCGGCTTTGGACAACCCCCAAAACTTTTTTACGGCGCGGGCTTTGAGCAATCGGGCAAGTGATTTGTTTGCGCTTCTGGACGGTATCGGACAGAGTGTTCGTACCGTGCAGGAAGCGGTGCACGGGGTTGAATCGATTGAAAGATTGCTGACGCAGGCAGAGGCCGTTGCGCTGGATAAAAAAGTAAAGATCGAAAACGGGGAGACGATTGTCAGCAACTATGAAGTCATCAAGGACAGCAGCCCTCCGCCGTTGAGCGCCCAGATTATGGCCGGCAGTCCGGACGCCTACTGGCGTCTCAATGACACAGGTCCCGGCCAGGCGATCAATCTGGGGCTTGGGGGGGCGGCTTTGGATTCGGATTATACGGGCGGCACGGTGAAAGGCGCCCCGGCGCTCTATAATAACGGTGGCGACGTTTCTGCGGATTTTGACGGTATTAATGACCGTATTCGTGTCCCGGACAGTCCTTTGATTAATACGGCCGTGACGGCCGCGCGCACGGTTGAACTTGTTTTTAACGCGGATACGGTCGCCGGGCGGCAGGTTTTGTATGAAGAAGGGGCGGGGGTAAACGGTTTTACAATCTATATAGATAACGGAAGTCTTTATGTCACGGGAGAGGACGATCAGGGCGCGGAGCGCTGGATAGACGCCAATATCAATGCGCCGATCGTGGCCGGACAGACCTATCATGCCGCTTTTGTCTTTAATCAGCCGGACAACAGCTTCACGGGGTATATTGACGGGGTTGATATCGGGTCTGTCGGGGTTGCGAACGGGATATTTCCCGAGCATAGCGGTGATATCGGAATTGGCGGCATGAATGGCGGCGTTCAGTTTCATGACGGCGAGGGGGCTGGGGGGAACGGGTATAATTTTGACGGGCGGATTTCGGATGTTGCTGTTTATAATCGCGCTTTATCGGAGAAAGAGCTTTTAAGACACGCGGAATCGCTCAATGCCACCACGACGACACAGATTCATAACAACGAATTTCAGCCAATTTGGGAACAGATCGACCGGTTTTCCACGGATGCGCATTATCGCGGGATCAATCTGTTGCATGGCGACAATCTTGTTACGCGGTTTAATGAAAGCGGGCGAAGTATCCTGACCACGGAAGGGGTCGATTTTACGGTTGGCGCTTTTGGCATTCCGGACCATGATTTCGACGATCTTACAGATGTCGAGTTAATGATTGAGAAAATACGCGACGCCCTTGAAAAAGTTCGGCAATTTGGAAAGAAACTTACCAACGATCTTAGCATTATTCAAACGCGGGAGGCTTTCACCCGTGGAACGATCAATACGCTGCGAGGTGGAAGCGACGATTTGACGCTGGCGGATCAAAATGAAATGGGGGCGGAGCTTCTGGCGCTTCAAACACGCGAACAGATCCAGGTTTCCACCCTGTCTTTTACCTTCAAGAGCGGGTTTTCCATTCTGAGCGTTCTGACCTAGGAATCGTAACCAAAGGCTTTTATGTAGGGATCCAATACAGGCAGGACAGGCTCAAGATGCTTTTCATAGTTTTTCCAGCGGTAGCGCGCGCGGGTATAGAGTTTTTCGGTCACTTGCGCATAGCTTGCGGTTTTAACCTGTTTCCGGCGGGCCGTTTTGTCGAAGGCCAGAACGGCATCATCCCACGGGACCCCGATGAAGGAGAGAAGGGATTCCACCTCGCCCTGGAAATTCGTTACAACGTCTTCATAGCGAATGGTGTGAACGTTGAGCGGGAAAAGCGTCCGGTATTGCAGCCACAAATCCATCACATCGGCATAACACCGTGCGGTCCGTTCCAGGTCAAGGAACTGGATTGTGGCGGCGTTGTACCGGAAACGCTGCATAAAACAGCTTAAGACCGCATCGCAGGGATGGCGCAGGGCGAAGACGAAACGCGCATCGGGAAAGAGCCTGTGAATCAGGCCGCCGTAGCTTGTGTAAAGGGGGTTTTTGTCGACGAATATTTTTTTGTTCTCATAGCCTTTATAGCTGCGGTGTTGATCGAAATAGGCTGTCTGGAGCGCTTTGATTTCTTCTTCTTTTAAGGTGGAAAGGTTTTCAGGGCAGGGCGGTTTTTGTTCCAGAAGGCTGTATATCTTCTCCATCACCGGTTTTTCCTCGGCGACATATATGGAAGGATGGGAAGAGAGTATCTGGTCGAGCAAAGTCGTGCCGGACCGCGGAAAGCCCAGAATAAAACAGGGGGATGTTTGCGTTGGGTCCGGCGGCGGCGGGGGGCTCCAGTTTTTCACCCATTCCGCCGTAAATGTATATTTCATTTTCTTCAGGAAAGCCGGATAGAGGTTTTTGTTTATGGCCCGGGTTTCCGTGTCTTTCAGGCTGAGGGCATTCACGGTGAGGAACTCTTCAAAGGCTTTGTCCGGCTGGTTGTTCCTGTCGAAAAGCTGTCCGCGTTCGAAATGGATGTTGACGTCCTCGGTGTCTGTTTTCCCAAGCAACGAAATCGCTTGTTCGATCTCTCCCTTTTTGCGTGCCTGACGGGCCGCGATCAAAAGGGTTGTGGCGGAGCCGGGGATATTTTTTTGCGCCCTTTCAAGGATATCTTCAACGCGGTCCTTTTTTCTTAAGAAGTCGAACATGGTCGCAAGGCTGAAATAAGCCCCTTCATTTGCCGGATCTTCTTTTAAGGACTGCTCGAAATATTTTTCGGCCTCTTCGAATTTGTCCGCATGCCAGAGGAGTGTCCCCAGATTGTTGAGGGCTTCGATAAATCCCGGTTCCAGCGCGATGGCCTTTTTGTAATGCTCTTCGGCTTCCTCCGTGCGCTGAAGGTCTTTGAGGAGGGTGGCAAAGTTATTGTGCGTTCTGGACAGGTCCGGATCGAGGGTCAGGGATTTTTCAAAATATTCCAGGGCCTGTGCGAGATCGTCCTGTTCATGGAAAATCCGGCCGAGGGCGTTATAGACTTTTGCCTGATCCGGGTCGATTTCGAGGGATTTTTGAAAGGCGTCTTTTGACTCTTCAGGCTTGTTTCTCTGCAAGAGGGCCATGCCCAGATTTGTCCAGCTTTTGGAATGGGCGGGGCTTATTTCCAGAACCTTCCGGAAGCCTTTTACAGCGTCTTCCGTCTTTCCCGACTGCAAATCCTGCACGGCTTTCAGGAAAATCGGCTTTGCGGGATCTTTGTCTGGATTGGAAGAAAGAGGGGTCATTTCCAGCCTATCATAAAGATTCTTTTACGCTGCGCAATCCGGCTGATTGAAGAGTTTATGGTAATTTATAACGCTTGAGATTCTGCCAGAATCCCTTATACCTGACAGGTCAGAAAAGAAAGGTAAAATCTATGCAACCTGCGGAGCAGATGGAAACGGAAGATCAGATCAAGGATATGAAAGATATCGTGGCGCTTTGTAAACGCCGCGGCTTTATCTTTTCGGCATCGGATATCTATGGCGGGATTAACGGGTTTTGGGATTACGGTCCGCTGGGCGTGGAATTGAAAAACAATCTGCGCGATTTATGGTGGAAGGCCATGGTCATCACGCCGCCGATCGGGCCGGACGGTCATCCGGTGCAGATTGTCGGACTCGACAGCGCCATCATTCAAAACCCGAAAGCCTGGGTGGCGTCGGGCCATGTGGGCGGCTTTTCCGATCCGATGGTGGATTGCAAGGAAACCAAGAAGCGCTACCGCGCGGATCACCTGATCGTTCTCCAGCCCAAAGATGGCGGGGATCACTGGATTGCCGTTCCGGAGGATGATGATGAATTTTTAGAGCGCCGTCTCCAGAAAACGGCCAAAGGGAAATCACTTTCGGATTTTAATCGGGTCAATCTGACAAAAATTGATTCGGGCGATTATCCGAAAATCCTGGCGCCTGAGGCCAAAGAGGCCGGCACCCTGACGGAGCCCAAAGAATTTAACCTGATGTTTGAAACCTATGTCGGGGCGACGGCGACAGAAGATCATAAAGCGTATTTGCGCCCCGAAACGGCGCAGGGGATTTTTCTGAATTACAAGAACGTGATGGATTCTTCCCGTGTGAAGATGCCTTTCGGCATTGCGCAGATCGGGAAGGCGTTCCGGAATGAAGTCAATCCGCGCAATTTCGTTTTCCGTTCCCGCGAGTTTGAACAAATGGAGATGGAATGGTTTTGTCATCCGGACGAAGCCAAAACATGGCGCCATTTCTGGTTTGAAGAGCGGCAGAAATTCTGGAAGGATCTGGGGCTGAGCGATGCGAATCTTCAGATGCGCGACCATGATTCCGACGAGCTGTCCCACTATGCAAAAGCGGGGCTGGGCACGGCCGACATTGAATACCGTTTTCCCTTCACCTATCCCGGTTTCGGGGAATTGGAGGGGATTGCGCACCGCTGCGATTTTGACCTGACCCAGCATCAGGAGCATTCCGGCACGAAGCTGGAATATATTGACCCCTCCCGTGATAACGAGCGTTATATTCCCCATGTCATTGAACCGGCTTCCGGTTTGACGCGCGGGGTGCTGGCGCTGATCTGTGAAGCCTACACGATTGACAAAAGCCGCCCCTCCGGCGTGTATCTGGATTTCAGCCCGAAAGTGGCGCCGAAAAAAGCGGCGGTTTTACCGCTCACCGCCAAGGGCGAGCATCCGGAAAAGGCGGAAAAACTTTACATGGCGCTGCGGGAGGAATTCCCGGTTGACCTTGATATCAAGCAGAATATCGGGAAGCGCTACGCGCGGCAGGATGAAATAGGCACGCCATTTTGCTTTACGATCGACGATGAGACGGTTTCGGACGATACGGTCACGGTTCGTGAACGCAACACGATGGCGCAGGAACGCATCCACATGGACCGGGTTCCCGAGTATTTGCAAAAGGAGATAAAAAATGCCGGATAAATCTCCTGTTGAATCCAGAGGCAGGATTTACGACAGCATTCTGGATACGGTCGGCGCGACGCCGCTGGTCAGGATTCCAAAGCTGGCGAAGGAAGAGAATCTTTGCGCGGAAGTTTTGCTGAAGCTGGAATTTTTTAATCCGCTGGCGTCGGTGAAGGACCGGATTGCCCTGTCCATGATCGAAGATGTCGAAGAAAAAGGGCAGATTACGCCGGGAAAAACAATCCTCATTGAGCCGACTTCCGGCAATACGGGGATCGGGCTGGCGTTCGTCGCGGCAGCGAAAGGTTACCGCCTCATTTTGACGATGCCCGAAAGCATGTCGGTGGAACGGCAGAAAATGCTCAGGCTTCTGGGGGCTGAGGTTATCCTGACGCCTGAAGATGACGGTATGGGCGGTGCGATCAAGAAGGCGGCGGAACTCGTGATTTCCATGCCGGACGCTTACATGGTCGGACAGTTTGACAATGAATCGAATACACGGACGCACCGCGAAACGACGGCGGAGGAAATCTGGAACGATTGCGGCGGAAAGCTCGACATTTTTGTGGCCGGTGTCGGAACGGGCGGCACGATAACAGGGGTTTCCGAAGTGCTGAAAGCGCGTTTGCCGGAACTGAAAACGGTTGCGGTCGAGCCGGAAGACAGTCCTGTCCTTTCCGGCGGGGAGGCTGGTCCCCACAAGATACAGGGAATCGGGGCGGGCTTTATTCCGCGCATTTTGAAACCCGCTTTCATTGACAGGATCATGCTGGCCGGGAACGACGAGGCGTTTGAAATGGCGCGGCGGGTGGCAAGGGTGGAAGGAATTCCTGTGGGCATTTCATCCGGCGCGGCGCTCTCGGCGGCACTTAAACTGGCAAAAGAGCCGGAAAATGAAGGCAAAAGGATCGTCGTGATGATTCCTTCTTTTGCGGAGCGTTACATTTCGACAGAATTGTTTGAAAATCCTGATGCGTGAACTTACCCGCCCGCATTATCAAGCGTTAGCATGAGGAGCTTGTTTTAAATGAGTGAAGAAAAAAAGAGAAAGTCCGCGCTGGAAGATCATATTAATCACCTGCCGACGACTTCGCTTTTGGTCCGTTTGCGGGGGTATTTTCTGGCGGGAATTTTGATTACGGCGCCTATCGCAATCACGATTTACCTGACATGGGCGTTTTTAAATATGATCGACAGCCGCGTTCGGCGGCTTATCCCGTTTGAAAAGTTTTTATCGCCCGAGCATCTTCCTTATGCGGTTCCGGGGATCGGGATTGTTATTGCCGTTTTGTTTTTTATCGCGATCGGCTTTTTCGCACGGAATTTTTTAGGGCGTCTGGCAATCCGCATTTCCGAATATGTGATGCACAAGATGCCGGTTATCCGGACGCTTTACGCGGCGATCAAACAGATTTTCGAAACCATCATGGCGAGCAAGTCGCAGGCCTTTCGGGAAGTGGTGATGCTGGAATATCCGCGCAAGGGAATCTGGGCCATCGGCTTTGTAACGGGACGGACGGAAGGGGAGGTGCAGGATGCCACGAAAGAAGAAACCATCAACGTCTTCGTGCCGACAACGCCCAACCCGACATCCGGCTTCCTCCTTTTTGTCCCTAAAAAGGAGCTCACATACCTGAAAATGAGCGTGGAAGACGGTGTGAAACTGGTCGTTTCCGCCGGGATTATTACGCCCGACGAAGTCTGAGAATGGCTTTTTTCAGGTTTTCCGGCGTTTTTTCCTGTATAACGGGCGGCTTTGTTTGCGGCGTTGCCTGATCTCCGAATTTGCGGGTAATGACATTTACATTCGGCTGTTCAGGGGAATTTTCTTCCGGGGCCGCATTTGCCGGCAAAACGTTTCTTTTCCGTTTTTCATCCAGTGCCTTCAGGTGTGCCTCCCTTTTCGCATTGTGCGCGGCAATGTTTTCGTCAAGTTTCTGGAACTCTGCCATAAAGCTTTTATACATTTGAGGGAAGGGGGCTTCCGGATTTTCCTCTACAAACAAGTCAAACCCTCTGTCATGAGTCTGCGCAGAACCGTGAAATCCTTCACAGCCTTTCGCGGTTATGTGCTCCGAGTTATCGACAATGTCTTCAAAGGCCGACAGGACGGAAGAACCGTTTTCATGCAATTCTCTGGCCTGTCCGAACCAGTGCGGATGGGAGGCGGCGGGAAGCGCTTTGATTTCCTCCAGAAGATTTTGCATTTCGTCCACGATCTCTATGACGTGGAGTGTCTGGTCGGTTGCCACCTTTCCTGTCTGGATGCCGTCTCTCAGCGTGCCGGAGTCCAGAAGAGAATCCGTGATTTTTTCCAGGTCTGTTACCGGGGTTGTCGCGGCGGATACGGCCTGCACAGGTTTGTTTTCCTCTAAAGAATCAAAAAGTTTCTGGTTTTCCCGGGCCAGTTCCAGGAACATTTTTGAAAAAGCCTCTTCCTTGTTCTGCATCACGAAATGATAGAGCTTCTTGTCTTCCGTATGTACAAAGCCGGCGAATTCGCGAAGCGCCCTGGATGTTAAATCCTTAAGATCTCTTGCTTCGCTTTCCCATGCCGGGCTGGATTGTTCAGGGAGGTCTTTCATCGCGTTCAAGAGACTGGTCATATCTCTGAGGGAGTGTTCCAGTCCGTTTTTATCAACGCCGTCTTTCAGGAGGCCGGAGTTCGAAAACGAGTCTATCATTTTGCCTGCCTCTGTTTTTAGCTCCAGATCAGAGGCTTCGGCTTCGCGGGAAGGCTGTTGCTGTTGTTGCGTTCGGCGCGGCGTTCCTTCTTTGGCAGCTATTTTTTGCGCGAAAGCAGGTGTTATCACGCTTCCGGCGCTGGCAGCCACGCTCAACCGGACATACTCTTTGATTTCAGGCGTGATGCCTTCCAGTCCGCCGGTAATCCTGACTTTATGGACGGCGTCTTTATTGACGATCCCTATCGCCATTTGAAGCAGTGCGCGCTCTTTCGGCGATCCGGTAAGAGTAATGCCGTTTTCCAGCATTTCTTTGTTCTGTGCGGCAAACCACGCCATTTGCATGGCTTCCTCGTGGGAAAAAGGTGCGCTCTTGATATGGTCTATTTTCTTCGGGGAGACGGAAAGTTTATGCCCCGATACCCGGTCGACAAAAACAGTTTTCCGGTTGAACGCTTTCATCAAAGCGCTCTGTTTTTTTGGTTCAAGGCGGGAGGCCATATCCTCCAGCGTTCCGTTTTTCCTTGCCGCGATAAGATTGTCCGTGGTGACGTTGTCGCCGAATTTTCTGAAGAACGAGCCGGAGAAAGCTGCGACGAGGGCATCCGAAAACGTCTTGAGATTTCTTTCCTTCTCAAAGAGATCGGTCAGCCCTTTTTTCAGGCTTTGCAGATAGGTTTCAGATTGGGCGTTTTCCTGTTCTGCGGAGCGTTGAAATTTTTCTTTGGAGATTTTTATTTTTTGTTCATCTGCCTGCAACGCTTTCAGAAAAGCCTGTTGCGTTTCTATTGTTTTTTTCTGCGCTCTTTCCGTCTTCCAGATTTCAGCCTCGAGCCTCCTTCTGTCGTCGTGATCGACAATCGCATAAGCGACGGGAATGGTCCTGACGAGCGGAACCTTCTCCTGACGGGCGGAGCTGTGTTGCGGGGCGGAGGAAACGATAATACCGGCCATTGGAAAAATCCTTTTTATGTTAATTAATGGAAAGTTAACAAAAACAGGGGGTAAAAAGCAAGCTTTTCTTTTCTATCCCGCTCTCAGATTGGCGATGGCGCTATCCTGCTCGAAGAGATACAGGAGGGTTTTGAGGGCTTTTCCGCGCTCCGATTCCAGATATTCGTCCCGGGAAAGGATCAATTTCGTATCGTCGCGGGCGGCGGCCAGAAGCGCGCCATGGGCGGCGATATCGGCCACTTTGAACTCCGGCAGGCCGCTCTGGCGGGTGCCGAGGATTTCGCCGCCCCCGCGCAGCTGCAGATCTTTTTCGGCGATCAGGAACCCGTCTTCGGTTTCCCGCATGATTTTCAGCCGTTCCCTGGCGTTTTGCGTCAGGCCGCCGGCATAAACCAGAAAGCAAAAGGATTTTGCCGCGCCGCGTCCGACGCGGCCCCTTAGCTGGTGAAGCTGGGACAGGCCAAAACGCTCGGCCTGCTCGATTACCATGATATTGGCTTCGGGGACATCCACGCCGACTTCGATGACGGTGGTGGCGACGAGGATATTGATCTCGCCGCGGGCAAATTTATTGACCACCGCGTCTTTTTCTTCGGCCTTCATCCGGCCGTGCACAAGCCCGACTTTATCGCCGAAGCGGTCTTTTAAAATATCGAAACGCTCTTCGGCGGCTTCCAGATCGAGCTTTTCGCTCTCTTCCACCAGAGGGCAGACCCAGTAGATGCGCGCGCCTTTTTGGGTTTGCCCGGCGATGGCCTCGATGACTTTTTCAACTTTTTCCTTGGGGATGAGGCGGGTGTCGATGGGTTTGCGCCCTTTCGGCTTTTCGGTGATGCGGCTGACCTCCATATCGCCATAGGCGGTAAGGGTCAGAGTGCGCGGAATGGGCGTGGCCGTCATCACCAGAACGTCCGTTCCCTTGCCCTTGCCGGAGAGTTTCAGGCGCTGGTGCACGCCGAAGCGGTGCTGTTCGTCGATCACTGCCAGCCCCAGATCCGAAAAGTCGATATCGTCCTGAAACAGGGCATGGGTGCCGATTACAACCTGGGCGCTGCCCTCTTTGATTTCTTCCAGCAGCAGGTCCCGCGCCTTGCCTTTGTCGCGCCCGGTAATCGTCAGGCAGGAAATGCCGGCGGCTTCCAGCCAGGGTTTGAAATTTTGTTCATGCTGGCGGGCCAGAATTTCCGTAGGGGCCATGATGGCGGCCTGCGCGCCGTTTTCAATGACGTTGACCATGGCCAGCGCCGCGACGATTGTTTTTCCGCTGCCGACGTCTCCCTGCAAAAGGCGGAGCATCCGGAGGGGGGCCTGCATGTCCGCGTCTATCTCGGCAATCACTTTTTTCTGCGCGTCTGTGAGGTCAAAGGGCAGGGAGGCCAGGATTTTTTTCCGGAGCGGCCCGTTTGTGTTCCAGGCGCGACCGTTTTGCTTTTTTTGCCGCAGCCGCACCAGCGCAAGGGCCAGCTGGTTGGCCAGAAATTCGTCGTAAGCCAGCCGTTCCCGCGCCGGATGGGCGGGCAGCAATCCGCGTTCGTCCGCCGGGTTGTGCAGCGTTTCGACGGCCTTGTGCCAGTCGGGCCATTTGTTCTTTTGCTTGTGGGCGGCGTCCAGCCATTCCGGCAGGCGCGGCAAAATTCCGAGAGCGCCGTTGACGGCTTTGTGGAGCGTTTTGTTGGTGATGCCCGCCGTTAAAGGATAGATCGGTTCAATGGTTTCGATGGCGGCACGGTCTTCCGGTTTGCCGATGGCATCCGGATGCACCATCTGCGCTTGTCCCTGATAATATTCGACTTTGCCGCTGATAATCACGGCGGCGTCTATCGGGAAGTTTTTTTTGATCCAGTCCGCTCCGGCATGAAAGAAGACAACGTCTATTTTGCCCGTGTCGTCGGCGCAGCTTATACGGTAGGGAAGGCCGCGCCGCTGGGACGGCATGTGTTTTTTGACGCGGACCTCAAGGGTGGCGATCTGGCCGTTGGGCGCGTCCCTGACGTCGGGGGAAAAGCGGCGGTCAACGAAATCTGCCGGCTTGTGCCAGAGGAGGTCGAGGATCTTGCTGCCGCCGATCAGTTTTTCCAGCAGCTTCGCGTTTTTTGGCCCTACGCCCGGCAGGGTGGTGAGGGAGCGAAACAGCGGATCAAGTTCAAAGGGGCGCGGCATAGGGAATATTTAAACCACCAAGGCACGAAGACACCAAGGTAAAAAATTCTTGTCTTGCTGTGTTTTCATATTGTAAACATGCTCCTATGAAATCAAATATCAGCATAGTCACCGTTTTTTCCAATGCGGCCGGCGTAACCATGGTTATTATGGGTAACGAGCCGGAACTTAACCGGAAACTGACGGCTAAATATTTTGTTGATCTGGATAAGGCAGGCCATCCACCGCCCTATGAAGTGAATTTTATGTTCGATGCCTATAGAAAAGCCGTTGATGTTTCCGTCTGGTCCAGAGATCATGTTTTTTGTACGGATGTTCCCCCGGCTCTTTCCATGAGCATACCTGTTGCTTCGCTGGACAGGAAGGTGTGGCGGGATTATTGGTCTGTTTTGAACGGGCTTTTTCCCCAAGAGGAGGGGAATTTACGGGATGACGCGGTACAAAAAGCAGGAAAAGCGGAGGAAAAACGGCGGTCGCTTCATAACGCGTTGTCGGAAAGTCTGGAAAGACGCCTGGAAATGGGCGGGTTGAAAATTTCTTCCGGGCTGCAAGAGGGGGGAGGAAATGCTTCGGAAATCGTTCGACTGTCTACCGAAAGATTGATTATTAAAATAATGACTGAGTCCATGGTTCTTGCAGGGCAAGGCTCTGTGGTACAGAAAAGCATCATACAAAGATTTGGTTAAAGAATGGCGTTATCAAAGATTTCTCGACTTCACCCGCGAAGCCGTTATAAGTAAAGGCATGCCTGACTCACTTGAAAACAAACGAAAACGCCTGATTTTTCGCTCGGGCCACCGGGGGACGCAGGAAATGGACCTGATCCTTGGCTCTTTTGCAAAGGCGCATGTGCCCGGCTTCAATGAAGAAGATCTGCAGCTATATGAGGACCTGCTGCAGGAAAGCGACCCCGATCTGTATAACTGGTATACGGGAAAAGAGGACGTTCCGGCGTCCTGTCAGGACAATTCAATCCTTCAGGCTTTTCTGGACCATAAAGTGGCAATGTTGCTGTCATCCTGAGCGAAATGAGCCGCAGGCGAATGAAGTCGAAGGATCTTTGATGGCGGATATATACAAGATCCCTCGACTTTGCCCGGGATGACACTTAAAACAACTCTCATGGAACAGGCCATTCAGCAAGAGACGGAGGAAGCGCCCAAATTTCTTTTCGGAGCGCCGGAGGGGCAGGACGCGCGTATTCTGGCGGCGCACGCCGAAGCGCTGGCCAAGGAGCGGCGGGTTCTGGTGCATGTGGCGCTGGACGATGCGCGGGTGGCGACCCTTAAAGACCTTCTGGCTTTTTTTGCGCCGAAGGTGGAGGTGCTTGAATTTCCCGCATGGGATTGCCTGCCCTATGACCGTGTGTCGCCGGGCCATGATATTGTCGGGCGCCGCGTGCATGCGCTCTGCACGCTTCTGGCATGGAAGGAGGAGCAAAAATATTTGCCGCGCATTGTGCTGACAACGGTCAATGCGCTCTTGCAGCGTGTGACGCCGCGCCGCAGCCTTGAAAATTCTTCTTTTCTGATTCAGGCAGGTGGAAAACTGGATATGGCTGCGTTTCAGACGTATCTGGCCGGCAATGGATATCTGCGCACGGAAACGGTGCGGGAAGCCGGGGAATTTGCCGTCCGTGGCGGGATAGTCGATTTGTTTTCTCCGAGTGAAGACATCCCGGTCCGCATTGATTTGTTCGGGGACGAGGTCGAGAGCCTGCGCAGCTTTGACGCCGTGACCCAGCGAACTCAGGCAAAACTTGAACGCTTTTCCCTGCGGCCTGTGACGGAGTTTTTTCTGGATGAGGCGCATATCCGGACGTTTCGCGCCGGGTATCGTAACGCATTCGGGACGCAGCAAAAGGACGATCCGCTTTACGAGGCGGTAAGCGAGGGGCGCCGTTATAACGGGATGGAACATTGGCTTCCGCTTTTTTTCGACGGGCTGGAGAGCCTGTCTGACTATCTGCCGGAGGCGGCCATGACGCAGGACCAGCATGTCGCCCGGTCGGCCTCCGAGCGCCTGTCCCAAATTCAGGATTTTTATGAAGCGCGGAAAACGCTGGAGGCGGCAGCCGCTTGCAAAGGAAAGAAAAAGGGCGCCGACGTGTCTTTGACCGGCGCGGTGTATCATCCGCTTGCGCCGGAGAAATTATATTTGAAGGCGGAAGAATGGGCCGGGATATCCACGCAGGCCGAGACGCTTATGCCTTTCTCCGGGCCGGAAGAAGAGGGCGGGGCTTCCAGGGGCCGTGATTTTGCCGATATTCGCGCCCTGCCGGAGGGCGATGTGTTTGCGGCGCTCAAAGATCACATAAGCTCTTTGCAGCGTAAAACCCTGATCGCGTGCTATTCCGAAGGGTCCAAAGAGCGTTTGAAGGGGATGCTGGATCATGCGGGCGTTTCGGGTCCGGCGCTTTGTGTTTTGCCGCTGGAGCACGGCTTTGTCGCGCCCGATCTTGCGGTTATTACCGAAGCCGACATTCTGGGCGATCGTCTGAGCCGCCGGAGCGCCAGACGCAAGAAAGCCGATAATTTCCTGACCGAAGTCTCTTCGCTCGATGTGGGGGATCTGGTGGTTCATATCGACCACGGGGTGGGGCGCTTTGACGGGCTGGAAACGCTGGCTGTCGGGCGCGCCGTCCATGATTGCCTGAAAATCACCTATGCCGGGCAGGACCGCCTGTTCGTGCCGGTGGAAAATATCGAGGTGCTGACCCGCTTTGGATCGGACGAAGGCGCGGCGCAACTTGACAGGCTCGGCGGGGCGGGGTGGCAGGCCCGTAAGGCAAAGGTCAAAAAAGACCTGATGGCGATGGCGGACGGCCTTCTCGAAATTGCGGCGGCACGCCAGCTTCGCGAGGGGGAAAAGCTGGATGTCGATAAAGACATGTATGAGCGTTTTGCCGCCCGCTTTCCCTATCAGGAAACGGAAGACCAGCAGCGCTCTATCAACGATGTGCTGGCGGATTTGTCCGGGGGGCGGCCGATGGACCGCCTTGTTTGCGGCGATGTGGGGTTTGGTAAAACGGAAGTGGCCCTGCGCGCGGCTTATGTGGCCGCCATGGCGGGGGTGCAGGTGGCGCTGGCCGTGCCGACGACCCTTCTCGCGCGCCAGCATTTCGCCGGTTTCATGCAGCGCTTCGCCGGCACCGGTTTGCGTGTGGCGCAGCTCTCCCGCATGGTCAATGCAAAAGACGCCAGGGCCGTAAAAGAAGGGCTGGCGGACGGGCGCGTCAATATCGTGATCGGCACGCACGCCTTGTTTGCCAAAGAGATCAAATTCGCGCATCTGGGGCTTGTCATTGTGGATGAGGAGCAGCGTTTTGGGGTGAAGCAAAAAGAGCGCCTCAAGGAGCTCAGGAGCGATGTGCATGTTTTAACGCTGACGGCGACGCCCATTCCGCGCACGCTCCAGATGTCTTTAAGCGGCGTGAAAGACATGAGCCTGATTACGACGCCGCCGGTGGACAGGCTGGCCATCCGGACGTTTGTTCTGCCCTTTGACGATATGGTCATCCGCGAGGCCCTTTTGAGGGAGCATTACCGTGGCGGGCAAAGTTTTTACGTGTGCCCGCGTGTCAAAGACATCCATGATGTGGAGGCGCAGCTTAAGGAACTTGTGCCGGAGGTTAAAGTGATTGCCGCGCACGGGCAGATGAGTCCGCGCGATCTGGAAGACCGCATGAGCGCTTTTTATGACGGGCAGTATGACGTTTTGCTCGCGACCAATATTATCGAGAGCGGGATCGATATCCCCACGGCGAACACGATGGTGGTGCATCGCGCCGATTTGTTCGGCCTGGCGCAGCTCTACCAGATCAGGGGGCGGATCGGCCGGTCCAAGATGCGGGCTTACGCCTATCTTACCTATGATCCCGCGAAGATCTTAAGCGCGCAGGCGCAAAAACGGCTGGAGGTTATCGAAACGCTGGATACGCTGGGCGCGGGCTTTCAACTGGCGTCCCATGATATGGACATCCGCGGGGCGGGGAATCTGCTCGGCGAGGCGCAATCGGGCCATATCAGGGAAGTCGGGGTCGAACTGTACCAGCAAATGCTGGAGGAGGCCGTGTCCGCGGCAAAGGCGGGCGTGGATCTGACGGATGCGCCGGAAGAGGGGGGCTGGTCGCCGCAGATCAATGTCGGGACCTCCGTTTTGATCCCGGAAAACTATGTCGAGGATTTAGGGATAAGGATGAGCCTTTACCGCCGTCTTGGCGGTGTTGAAACCAAAGAGGAAATAGAAGGGTTTGCCGCCGAACTGATCGACCGTTTCGGGAAACTGCCGGAAGAGGTGGAGAATTTGCTGGATATTGCGCAGATTAAACAGCTTTGCCGGGCCGCAGGGGTGGACAAGGTCGAGGCCGGTCCGAAAGGCGCGGTCGTCAGTTTCTATCGGGACACCCCGCCCAACGTGCCGGGCCTGATGAAATGGGTGAACAGCTATAGCGGGTCTTTCAAGCTCCGCCATGACCAGAAAATCGTTGCGGTGCGCGAATGGGGCAGCGCGCGCGAAAGGGTGGGCGGGGTCAAGTCCCTCATGCGTGATCTGGCGGAACTTGCTAAAACCGGAGACGCGTAACGTACACTTCTATAGCGTGTGTTTTGCGTATGTTCCGTTTATATCCCTTTTGGGATCGGGCTGGACCGTTCTTTCTTCCCGTGCCAGTTGCTTTTCACCTTTTTCTGTTATACCCACACCAGAAATCCTAAAAAGTCCTTGTTGTATGGAGGAGTCTTTTATGTATCCCTTCTGCTCCAGAGCAGAGACAATATAATCTTGACGTGAGCGTGAGATGTTTGGAATATCAGGAATGTGAGGTCCTTTATCTTTAGCATTGCGTAACAGCGCAAGGGCGGCTTTTCTTTCTGTTTCATCTGAGTCTTGTCCCGCTGCTTTTTCTAGTAAGCGTTCGCCATTTCTATTGATAACCTGAGCGGAAACGGAGATAAAACCTTGTCGAATGCTGGCCTTGTCCAGAAGATTTTCCGTTTTTAGACGATCGAGTATAGCGGGAATCTGGTCCTGCCCGATACCTTCCACCTTTACATCTTTCGCCTGCAGGGGCGTTTTGGGGTCTTTGTCCACGAATTGCTGCAGAACTTTCAACGCGGCCTTGTGTGCGGCATTCATACCTTCCGCGCTCGTGAAATAATCTCCGGAAATTGCCATTTTTACTCTCCTGAACGTTTTAAAGCTTTCTATTACTAACATATATATTATGAAAAACACAAGAAAAACATTTTTTCCGGCTTTTTGCGCCGTTTCTGCTAGAATATGAAAAGAATCGCAAGCGAAGGAGAGTATCAATGAGCCAGGACTATGTCGAAAAGCGCATCAGGGAAGCTTTGAAGCTTTCCCGCGGGAATGCAGCCAATGCCCGGCAGCAGATTATCGCCTGGACCCGCGAGGATATGAAGCTGCTTCAGGCGATTACCCGTCCGCATATGCTTGGCATTGTGGCGCATGCGGTGGGGCATGTGATGAACAGGAAGGAAACGCCGCCGCCTGCGCCGCCGCCGGCTGTCGAAGATGATCCGAAGCATGCTTTCGGTATGGAAATCCTCCGTGCGGTCGCCGGGGAGGGTTCTCCGAGATTCGGGCAGGAAAATGCCGGGCCTCCCCTGCATAAACAACCGGCGTCCCAGCGGCATATTGACGCGATTAACCAACTGGCCGGCAAAAGATCTTCCAGGGATGAGTAGGGACTCCTTCCTGCGTGAGCAGGACTGCTCTGAGCACTCTTATTCTTTGATCGGGGAGGACTGGGGGCCCCGGCGCTACTTTCGCATTCCTCTTAAGGCGAACAACCGCACCGCGATCCTTATGGAGTCTGTGGCGGATAATGCGCCGGAGTCCATGCCGGGGCATAAAATATCCGATTTCCTGCGTATCGGGCGCGCTTTGCGGGCCGCGGGTCTTCATGCGCCGGAAATCATGGCCGCGCGGGAAGAGGAGGGGCTGGTTCTTCTCGAGGATCTCGGGGGCGTGCGGTTTTACGACGCGCTGGAGAGGGGGGAGGAGGCCGCGCCTCTTTACAGGCTGGCAACGGATGTTCTGGTTCATTTGCGAAAATATTTTCTGAACAATACGTTGAACCTTCCTCTTTACAAAGACTCTCATATTCATGAAGGGCGGCGGCGGGTTGTGGATTGGTATTTGCCCATGGCGCTCAAGCGCAAAAATCCGGCAGGGCTTGTGCAGGAATATCTGGCTGTCTGGACGGAGATCGAACAAAACCTTCCGTCGTGTCCGCAGGGGTTTGTTCACGGGGACTATCACGCCCAGAATCTTATGTGGCTGCCTCAGGAAACCGGATTAAACCGTTGCGGCATATTGGATTTTCAGGGGGCGCTGTGGGGGCCTCTTCCTTATGACCTCGTCAACCTCGCCGAAGATATCCGGCGGGATGTGCCGGAAGATATTCGCGATGACATGATGGCGCGCTATACGCAGGGGATGGACGGGCAGGGCAGGGAAGCCTTTTCCCTTTGGTACCGCGTGATCGGGACGCAGTTTCATTGCCGTGTGATCGGGCAGGTTCTCAAGCTGGCGTTAAAAGGCGGCAAGACGGCGCCTTTGAAAAACCTGCCCGGGATACAGGCCTATCTTCGCGCCGGGTTGGAATATCCGGTTTTGCGGCCCCTTAAAGACTGGTTCGGCGGGCAGGGCGTGGATTTTAACGAGGCGCTGGATTTGTCGGATAAATTTGTTTCCCCTGACGCTTTTTAGTCTCTATTATTCTCCATTCAGCATTGTTGTTTGTTTCAGGTTTTATTCATCAGGGAGTTAGATTTTATGTCCATCATCGCAAATCGTCTGGGGCGGATTAAGCCCTCTGCCACACTTGCCGTTACGGCCAAAGCCAAGGAATTAAAGGCCGCCGGACGGGATGTGATCGGTCTGGGCGCCGGAGAGCCGGATTTTGACACGCCGGATCATATCAAGGCTGCCGCCAAGGCCGCGATGGATGCGGGCCAGACGAAATATACGGCTGTCGACGGCACGCCGGACCTTAAAGATGCGATTATCGCCAAGTTCAAACGCGATAACGGACTGGATTACGCGCGGGATCAAATCTCTGTCGGCACGGGCGGAAAACAGGTTTTATACAATGCGTTGATGGCGACTCTTAATCCGGGGGACGAGGTTGTTATACCGGCGCCTTACTGGGTGTCGTACCCCGACATGGTCTTGCTGGCGGAAGGGGAGCCGGTGATTGTCGATTGTCCGGCCGAAGCGGGGTTTAAAATGAGCGCGGCGCAGCTTGACGCGGCGATTACGCCCAAGACGAAATGGCTGATTATGAATTCCCCGTCCAACCCGACGGGCGCCGGCTATACGAGGGAAGACATGAAAGCCCTGACCGATGTTCTGTTGAAGCATCCCCATGTCTGGGTGATGAGCGACGACATGTACGAACATCTGGTCTATGACGGGTTCGATTTTTGTACGCCCGCGCAGGTGGAGCCGAAACTGATGGACCGGACCCTGACCGTAAACGGAGTGTCCAAAGCCTATTCCATGACGGGCTGGCGGATCGGTTACGCGGGCGGGCCGAAGGATCTGATTAAGGCTATGGCCAAAATTCAGGGGCAGAGCACCTCTAACCCCTGCTCCATTTCACAGGCGGCTGCCGTGGAGGCGCTGAACGGGGACCAGTCTTTTATGGCGGCGTGGATCGAAGCCTTTAAGGGGCGGCGGGATCTGGTCGTGGACCTCCTCAATGAATGCGAAGGCATTGAGTGCCCGACCCCTGACGGGGCCTTTTATGTTTATCCCTCCTGCGCGGGCTGCATCGGCAAGAAAACGCCCGAAGGGAAAGTTATCAAAACGGACGCGGATTTCGTGACCTATCTGCTGGAGGCGGAAGGCGTGGCCTGCGTCCATGGCGAAGCTTTCGGCCTGTCTCCCCATTTTCGCATTTCCTATGCCACCTCAACCGAAGCGCTGGAAAAAGCGTGCGAGCGGATTAAAAAGGCGTGCGTAGCGCTGGAAGGGGCTGCGAAGGCAGTGGCTTAAGACGAAGAAAAAATCTTTGTTTTCAATTTATCTAAGAAAGGTTTTTCCTTCTCCATCCGGTCGCGGTTGGTGGCGAGGATGTGGCAGACTTCATCGAACAGGGCCTGATTTTCTTCTATAATAAGCTCTGCGAAGTTTTTGAGTTTCTTTAAGTTTTCCGGGCTTCCGTCGTCGAGCTGGGTATTGGGCCAGTCTTTTTCACGATCTTTCACCAGTGATTTATTGAACAGATAGAGGTGGCCGCTCATTTCGGCGGCGAAGGATTCCATCAGGGCGCTTTCCGAAGCGTGAAAAAGGATGTTGATGAGTGGCAGGTCGTTCACGGGATCGACCACGCCGAGAGAGCCATAGCTGTTCCATGCTTCCTTTTTTACCGAGCGGTTAACGGTGCCCGTACCCAATCCGATCATGACAAGTTTCTGGCCGGGGGTAAGATGCTGGCGCAGGGCGCCGGCGTAAGAGATGCAGGGATTGTCAAAGATAGAGCCGTCAATGGCGGTATATTCGTGTTCGGCAGCGATTCCCGGCTGGCTGGCTTTGAAGTGATGGCAGGGGAAATAGGTCGGGGCGGCGGCGCTGGCCATAACCGCATCATACAGGGTGACATTCAACGGCGGCTTGTGCGTGTTCATGTCCGTATTGAAAAGGATGTTTTTCATCCACAGGGCGTGGCCGCCTGAATCCGTGAAATTATTCATCGTATGGACGGGGGTTTCGTCGGTTTCTCCCGCTTCCTCAATCACCGTGAGCTGTTCGCCATCGATATTGTAAGCCGGGATCACCAGAGAGCGGAGACTGTCGGCGAGTTTCGCATCGCCGTACAAGGCATTGAGAGAGCGGGAAAGGTTTGCCGTATTGTAATGGCCCTGCCGGAAAATGGCGTTGAGCTGCCCGATTTTCATCATCCGGTTGTTGAAATCGTGTATCAGGCCGCGAAATTCCCGGAATCTGTCTGCCGGGAAAATGTTAAGTCCCTCGCGTTCGTAAAAGCGGACCATGTGCCGCGCGCGGTATTTCGGCCGGTCGGGCTTGTCTGGATGGCGCAGGGTGAGGGCGGCGTTGAGGATAGAGCCTGTTGAAGGGCCGCAAAAAACATCCACCATATCGGCCATGCGCAGGCCCGTCGTTTTTTCAATCCGGCTCATGATATGCGCGGGGATCAGGCCGCGCATGCCGCCGCCGTAATTGAAGAGGGCTATCAAAGGCCGTTCGTTCGGGGCCATCGTTAAAAAGCCGTTTTCTGAATTGTTTTCAGGATAAAATCACGGAAAACGGCAATGCGTTTGGAATCGCGGCGGTCTTCCGGATAGACAAAATACATGGATACCGGGGGAGGCTGGATTTCTGTCAGAATGCGTTGCGTGCGCGTGCTGTTTTTGACCAGATAATCCGGCAGGGCGGCGATACCGGCGCCCGCCCGCACGGTTTCATGGATACCGTGGAGGGAGTTCATCATAATGAGCCTGCTGTTGTTTTGCAGTTTGATTCCGGCTACACGGAAAAGCCAGTTCGGGTCTGAAAAAGGCGGCGGCACGTTGTCCGGATACCCGATCAAGGTATGGTCTTTCAATTCCTTTATGTCTTCGGGATGTCCGTATTTTTCGAGATACGCTTTCGAAGCGCAGATATGAAATTTAATGTCTGTCAAATGACGCTGGATCAGGTCCGGCTGTTCCGGTTTGTAAAGCCGGATGGCGACATCTGCTTCCCGCATGCTCAGGTTCAGGATGCTGTCGTCCAGGCGCAGCGTGATCTGGATGTCGGGATAATCTTCCCGAAATTCCCTCAGGAGCGGGGCCAGCCACGTGGAGCCGATGAAGGGCGGGGCTGTAATCAACAAGGGGCCTTCCGGCAGTTGCTTCGAGTCCGCCAGAAGACTTTCGATCATGGTGAGTTTTTCGATGATATCGCTCGCGGTGCGGTGGAGAAGCTCGCCTTCTTCGCTGAGGATCAGGCCGCGCGCGTGGCGGTGGAAAAGCACGATCCCGAGACTTTCTTCCAGTGTGCTGATCTGGCGGGAGACGGCGGACTGGCTCAAGTGAAGCGTGTCGCTGGCGTGCGTAAAACTTCCGGCCTCCGCGACCGCATGAAAGATTCTAAGTTTGTCCCAGTCCATAGGTTTTTGTAGCGTGAAACACAGGGCGGTTCAATCAGGTAAATTTATTCACATAACCATTGCGCCGCCTCTTCCTGTAGAAGAACAGGTTATTCAGCGGCCTGAGAGGTGCTTTCCTGCGCGGCGAGGAAGCGGTCGGCTTCCAGTGCGGCCATGCAGCCCATGCCGGCGGCGGTGACGGCCTGACGGTATTCCTTGTCCTTGACGTCGCCTGCGGCGTAAACGCCGGGGATATCGGTCGCAGTGGAATCCGGCGCGGTTATCAGATAACCGGCTTTGTCCATCTCCAGTTTCCCCTTGAACAGCTCCGTGGCCGGATCATGCCCGATGGCTACAAAGATGCCTTCGAGAGGGATGTCCCGCGTTTCGCCTGTCTTGACATTTTCAACGCGCATGCCGGTAACGCCGGGGATTTCCCCCTCTTTTGTTTTGCCCGGTTCAATCCCCAAAACTTCTTTCAGGGTGCTGTCCCAGAGAACCTCTATATTGTCTTTTGCGAACAGCCGCTCTTGCATGATTCTCTCGGCGCGCAACTCATCGCGGCGGTGAACGAGGGTTACTTTTTTACAAATCTGGGCGAGGAAGAGGGCTTCTTCCACGGCAGAGTTTCCGCCGCCGATAACAGCAACGTCTTTGCCTTTGAAGAAAAATCCGTCGCATGTGGCGCAGGCGGAAACGCCCATATTCATGAATTTTTTCTCTGACTCCAGCCCCAGCCAGCGTGCCTTGGCCCCCGTGCAGATGATAACGCTGTCGGCGGTGTAGAGCGCCCCGGATTCCCCGGTGATTCTGAAAGGTCTTTGTCCGAAATCCACGTCGGTTACCATGTCGGAGATCATTTTTGTACCCACAGCTTCGGCCTGCGCTTTCATCTGTTCGACCAGCCACGGGCCCTGAATGGCTTTCGCAAAGCCCGGATAGTTTTCGACATCCGTTGTGATGGTCAGCTGTCCGCCCGGCTCCCTGCCTAAAAGCTGTAGGGGCTCCAGATTGGCGCGGGCGGCATAAATGGCGGCGGTATATCCGGCGGGGCCGGAGCCGATAATCAGGACTTTGGTGTGGAGGGGGGCGCTCATGTTTTTTATTCCTGTTTTTCGTGGAAAAGGGCAGGCCAGTCTAGTCTGTCTTGGATGGCCTGCGCAACCCTTTCGGCATCCTGTAATGGCGGGTACTTCCAGTTTTCAAGTCTTCCGTTGAAAAGGCGGGTGATGCCGGCTTTCCTTAAGCCCTCATGAAATTTATCCAGCCGCGCCGCGCCGCCTTCCATCGGGATGGTATAGACAGGTTTTCCCGTTGTTGCCGCTTCGGAGGTCATGGAAACACTGTCTTCTGTCACCAGAATATAATCCGCCCAGGCCAGCATGCCGAAATAGGGATTCTCCCCGGTTCCATCCCAGATGAAAGCATGACGGCCTTTCAACGCGTGTTTCAGGATATCCATGCAGGCGTCATCGGTCCGGCGGGAAGCCGTTATCATAAAACCTGCATTCAGGGGCTCAAGCTGCGCCGCCAGTTTTTCCATGACGGCGGGAGTCATCCGGTGCGCCTTGCTGGACCCGCCGATCAGAACGGCCACGCGTGGGGCGGGCAGTGGAGAAAACAGGGAGGAAAATTGTTCTTTGGCTGCGTCCAGCCTCTCCTGTGTCAGCCTGTTCGGGGCGGCGGTGGTGACAAGGACATTGTCGCCACGGGCAGGGTCGTGCGCGGGGACGGCTACGAGGTCGAAGCACGCAGGGTCTATACGCGGGTCCTGTATCTGGACGGCGAAGGTTTTTCCGCCGCTGGCTTTTTTGATATAGCGGGCGGCGGCAACGGATTTGCGGCCCGACGCCAGAAGCAAATCCGGCCAGGGCGGGCCCAGTTTGTCTCCTGTAAAACTGTAGCTTCCTTCAAATCCCAGCCATGGGGATAAAAACTTCCAGGGCTGGCGCAGCCCGATACGCTTGATAACGGGCCGGATGTTCAGGGCTTCCGCTATCCCGAGGCACTGGTTTTCCGTTCCGGCCATGCCTTCGGTGACAATCCAGCAAAGAGGCGAATTTGTTTTCAACGAAAAGCTCTTGAATTATTAACCGCGCAACTTTATACCAACCTCTGGCAAGTTTGAAAGCATATTCAAAGGATATTTTATGTCTAATAAACGCATAAAGCTTGATAGAATTGACCGGAAAATTCTGAAGGATTTGCAGGAAAATGGCCGGATTACAAACGTAAAACTCGCCGAGCATGCCGGAATTTCGGCGCCGCCCTGCCTTCGCCGTGTACGGGCGCTGGAGGAGTCCGGTTTAATCAAATCCTACCATGCCAACATTGACGCTTCGGCGATGGGGTATGGCATGACGGTTTTCGTGCAGGTAAAGCTTTCCGGGCAATCTGATGCGGATATAAAAAAGTTCGAAAGCCAGTGCGAAAAATGGGATATGGTCCGGGAAGCTCATCTGGTTTCGGGCGATGTCGATTTCCTGCTCCGCATTGTCGCGCGCGACTGGGAAGGCGCCCAGAAATTTTTGAGGGATGATCTTGCCGCTTTTGAAGGGGTCGTTTCGACCAAGACGATGCCGTTGATGCGTACGGCCAAGCAGAAGCACGGCGTCCCGATTGATACTGACAGATAATGCCTTGCCCTGTTTGCGCCGTTTGCGGTTCCAATTCCGTTCAGGACGTTTTTTCAGCCGAATCGTGGCTTGATATCAGCCGAAAAGAATCATCCCCTCTTCATAAATTTGCGGATGTAATGGCGCAAAATGCGTGTTTCGGAATCAGGCGTATTTGCAGGTGCAAAGGCTGCGGATTCTGTTTTGCGGATCCGTATCCGGCGGCGGAGGATCTGGGGCGTTTTTATCAGGAATATTATGCGAACAGGGACTACAGCGCCAAGCTGGGAAAGAAGATTGCACGCGCGCGGCGGCGTATTCTCAAGCTCAATAAAGCGGGCGGGTATAAAACTTTTCTGGATGTGGGCTGCAATGTGGGCGCGGCCGTGCAGGCTGCGCATTTGTGCGGGCTGGCGGCGAGCGGAATCGAGATTGACAAAGAATCCGTGGCCATGGCGCAGGATCTTTTTCCGGAGAATGAATATGTTGCAACGTCCGTTCAGGATTTTGCCCGGTCGTCAGGACGCCGCTTCGATATCATTTATACGACCGAGGTCATCGAGCATTTGCAGGATGTAAACAGCTTTATGGAAGCCGTTCACAGGCTGCTTTCCCCGGAAGGCGTTTTGTACCTGACAACGCCGGACGCCGGGCATTTCCGGACGCCAAAGGATTTGCGCCACTGGCACGAAATGAAACTGCCGGAGCATATTTCCCTTTTCACGAAAAAGGCGCTTTTCATTTTGCTGGAGCGCCACGGTTTTACAGGGGTCAAATTCCAGCGAAACTGGAAGCCCGGCATTCGTTTAACGGCCCGGAAAGCGGCCTGACTTTTATTCGAAGATCACTTCAATAATTTCATAAGAGACTCTGCCGCGCGGGGTGACGACAGGGACGCTGTCCTCAACGGATTTTCCGATCAGGGCGCGCGCGATCGGGGAGGTAATGGAAATCCGTCCCTCATCGGCGTTGGATTCATATTCCCCGACGATCTGGATGGTTTTTTCCTCGTCGGTTTCTTCGTTCGCAATGGTAACTCTGGCGCCGAATTTGATGATCGTGCCGGAAAATTGCGCAGGATCGATAATCTGCGCGGCCCCGATGGCGGCTTCCAGCTCGGCAATCCGGCTTTCGTTAAAGCCCTGCTGTTCCTTGGCCGCGTGATACTCGGCGTTTTCCTTCAGGTCGCCATGTTCACGCGCGGCGGCGATGGCCTCGACGATTTCGGGGCGCGTTACGTTTTTGCGTTCTTTCAATTCCGCTTCTATCGCCTTGTAGCCTGCGGGCGTGATGGGAATGGTGTCCATGTCCGGTCTTCCTTAAAGTAACAAACCCGCCTCAAATCACGGGCGGGATCAGGCACATTCTATGGAGTTTTCGCTCCAAAGGTCAAGTTTTTTACCCTTGCAGGATGAGCGCCGCAAAATTGCCCCAGAGCGCGATGCCGATGAGGGCAAGAGAATAAACGTCCGCATTTTTCCAGATTTGGGAAGGGGTGAATGTATCGTTCGACACGATTTCGCTGTAAAGCAGCAGGCCCAGACTGAGGGAAACGAGGAGGGCGGCGGCAATGTAGCGGTCTGTGCCGGCTATGTTCGCGCCCAGCAGGAGAAGCAGGCAGGCGGCGTAATCGCTCAGGACGGCGGTCAGGCTTACGGCGGTGTCGGCAAACGGGTGGTTGCGGGAGAGGTGATAGCGCGACCAGCGGCTCCACGAACGGTAGGAAATGGGAATCGAGGATATCAGGACGAGCAGGACGAAAAAGCCTGCCGCCGGGCCGGAGGGCGTCAGATAGCAAAGGGCGATCAGGACGTTTTGGAAAAAAGCGGAAGCGCCTTCATCGGGCGCGGCGCAGGCAGAGAGCCAAAGATTGCCGCCCAGAGCAGGCACGCCCCACGCCAGCGCGCATAAAATCAATGCCGGCAGGTATTCGATCATTCTGTGTCCGGCGGCGACGTTGTTTTGTATTTTGGTTTCGCTCATCCGGGAATCCTGCCGCGCTTTTGCCTTTCCGGCAAGTTGTTTTAGGTAATTGTTGACATAACTTTATTTTTTTTTAATACAGAGGTTGCCTGTTTTTAAAGTTATCGCGTTTTTAAAGGAAAGGGGCTGCATCATGAAAATAGCAGGACAAGACATAACGCGCGAAAATGTTGCCGGTATGACGTTCGCCGGTGGGTACGGCGCTATATTTGGAAGCATTTCCGGAGCGTTCAATGGTTTGGCTGAGGCTTTTAAAGCTTCTGGTAGTCCTCTTGGCACCGGTCTTTGTTACACTACGTCGGCTGCCGTGGGTATTGGTCTTCTCGCTTGTTTCTGTCAGTTTACCAAGGATTTTGGAGCTCCTAAATCTACCTTTTTAGTCGGGTCTGCAGCAGCTATTGGGGGCGGCATCCTTGGGTTCAACGTGCTGGCAGCTAACCTCAATGAAAAGGATGTCTCAGCGCCTTTGGAAAACGCGGGGACGGGCTGCACGGAGGAATGCTACGAAAGCCGTGTCGAAGGCACCGTTTTGCCACCCGGGCTTGCTCTCAAGCCATGCTAGGGCCGGTTCCATCCTGTCATTTCCGAGCGCAGCGAAGAATCTCCGGGAAACGCCGGGATCCTTCGCCTTCGGCTCAGGATGACAAAATGGGTTGTAACCCGGCCTGAGTTCAGAATGTTCCAGAAGCGCTTACGCGGCTTCGTCTTTTTCGTCTTCGATTTCTGACGCCTCTTCCAGGAAATAATCCTGCAAAGGCCGCACGTCCATGGGGCGGTTTTTCATGGAACGGATGGCCTGCACGCCCGCCCGTGCCGCCGTGAGCAGCGTGTAATAGGGGATTTTGTGGCTAAGGGCGGTGCGCCGGATGCTGAAACTGTCCGCCATGGCCTGCGGGCCCTTGGTCGTGTTGATCATGAAATCGATTTCGCCGTTAATGATGGCGTCCACAATATGGGGGTGGCCCTCCATGACCTTGTTGATGCGCGTAACGTCCAGTCCCGCCGCCTGAAGATGGGAACAGGTGCCGCCCGTGGCCACGATACTGAACCCGATTTCGACCAGTTCGCGCGCGATCGGCACAAGATTCTGCTTGTCGCTGTCTTTGACGGACAGGAAGACCTTTCCTTCCACAGGCAAAACGGTGCCGGCCGCCAGTTGCGACTTGGCGAAAGCCTGGGCCACGTCACCGTCCAGCCCCATCACTTCGCCGGTGGATTTCATTTCCGGGCCCAGAATGGTGTCTGTGCCGGGGAAACGCCCGAAGGGGAAGACGGGGGCTTTGACGGCGGTATGATCGACCGCCATGCCGGTGAGCCGGTCCGCGAAGTCGGAAAGCTTTTCCCCCGCCATGATGCGGGCGGCGATTTTGGCGACCTGCACGCCTGTGGCCTTGGCGACGAAGGGAACGGTGCGCGAGGCGCGCGGATTGACTTCCAGAATGAAGATATCGTATTCGCCGGTTTGCCGGTTCCGCTTGAGCGCGAACTGGACGTTCATCAGGCCTTTGACTTTCAGGGCTTTGGCCATTTTAACCGTTTGTTTTTCCAGTTCCCGCACCGTTTTAAAGGGCAGGGAGTGCGGCGGCAGGACGCAGGCCGAGTCGCCGGAATGGACGCCCGCTTCCTCGATATGTTCCATGATCCCGGCGATATAGACGTTTTTTCCGTCCGCGATGCAGTCCACGTCGATTTCCAGCGCGCCTTTGAGATAACGGTCCAGCAGGACGGGGTTTTTGCCGGAGGCTTTCACGGCCCGCGACATGTATTTTTTCATCTCTTCCAGCGTCTGGACGATTTCCATGCCCTGACCGCCCAGAACGTAAGACGGACGGATGACCAGCGGGAATCCTATTCCTTCGGCGATTTCGTAAGCTTCTTCTTCGGAGCGGGCAAGCCCGTTATCCGGCTGCCGGAGTTTCAGTTTTTTCAGGAATTTCTGGAATCTCTCCCGGTCTTCCGCCAGATCGATGGCATCCGGGTCCGTTCCAAGGATGGGGACGCCCGCTTTCTGGAGATCGTGACAAAGCTTCAGCGGGGTCTGTCCGCCAAGTTGGACGATGACGCCGTGGACCTTGCCGTTTTGTTCTTCGGCGCGGATGATTTCGATGACATCCTCTGCCGTCAGGGGCTCAAAATAGAGGCGGTCGGCGGTGTCATAGTCCGTGGAAACCGTTTCGGGATTGCAGTTGACCATGATGGTCTCGTACCCGGCTTCCTGCAGGGCATAGCAGGCATGGACGCAGCAATAGTCGAACTCGATTCCCTGTCCGATCCGGTTGGGGCCTCCACCAAGGATGAGGACTTTCTTTTTGTCGGTGGGGGCGCATTCGCTTTCATTGCTGCTTTCGTAGCAGCTGTACATATAGGGCGTTTCGGACGGGATTTCCGCCGCGCAACTGTCGACGCGCTTGAAGACCGGGCGGACTTTGTGTTTCAGGCGGGCTTTTGTGACGGCTTTTTCCTCGACGCCAACCAAGGCGGCCAGGCGGGCGTCTGAAAATCCCGCCTGTTTTACCTGCTGCCATCCTTCAGCATCGATCGGCAACCCGTTGGCCTGAATTGTTTTTTCGTGGTTTGTGATGTTCTCAATGCGTTTGAGGAACCATTTGTCTATTTTGCAGGCATCGTAAATTTCGTCCACGCTCATGCCAAAGCGCAGGGCGTGGGCCACATAAAGGATGCGGTGCGGTGCGGGGATGGACAAAGAGGCGCGGACCTGATCCGGGTGCTTGCCTGTTTCCATGTCGTCAAAACCGCTCAGCCCTTCTTCCATGGAGCGCAGGGCTTTTTGCACGGATTCTTCGAAAGAGCGGCCGATGGCCATGACTTCGCCGACGGATTTCATGGCGGTGGTCAGGCGTTTTTCCGTGCCCTTGAATTTATCGAAATTAAAGCGCGGGACTTTGGTGACCACGTAATCAATCGTGGGCTCAAAGGAGGCGGGCGTGCGTCCGCCGGTGATATCGTTGCCGAGTTCGTCCAGCGTGTAGCCGACGGCCAGCTTGGCGGCGACTTTGGCAATCGGAAAGCCGGTGGCTTTGGACGCCAGCGCGGACGAGCGCGACACGCGCGGGTTCATTTCGATGACGATCAGGCGGCCGTCTGTGGGGTTAAGCGCGAACTGAACGTTGGAGCCGCCGGTTTCCACGCCGATTCCGCGCAAGACCGCGATCGAGGCGTTGCGCATGATCTGGTATTCCTTGTCTGTCAAGGTGAGGGCCGGGGCGACGGTGACGGAATCGCCGGTGTGCACGCCCATCGGGTCCACATTTTCGATGGAACAGACGATGATGCAGTTATCGTTTTTGTCCCGCACGACCTCCATTTCAAATTCTTTCCACCCCAGAAGGGATTCCTCGACAAGAATCTGGGAGATCGGGGAGGCGTCCAGTCCTTCGGCGGTGATTTGTTCGTACTGGTCTTTGTTGTAGGCGATGCCGCCCCCGGTGCCGCCGAGTGTAAAGGCGGGACGGATGATCGCGGGAAGCCCAATGGTTTCAAGAGCTTCCCGGGCTTCGTTCATGTTGTGCGCCAGGGCGGATCTGGCGCTTTCAAGGCCCAGTTCGTCCATGCATTTTTTGAACAGGTCGCGGTCTTCGGCTTTGGCGATGGCGTCCCTGTTGGCGCCGATCAGCTCCACGCCGAGCCGGTCCAGCGTCCCGTTTTCGGCCAAAGCCAGCGCGGTGTTCAGTGCCGTTTGCCCGCCCATGGTGGGCAGGAGGGCGTCCGGCTTTTCCTTTTCCAGTATTTTGGCGACAATCTCCGGCGTGATGGGTTCGACATAGGTGGCGTCCGCCAGCTCCGGGTCCGTCATGATCGTGGCCGGGTTGGAGTTCACCAGAACGATCCGGTAGCCCTCTTCCTTCAGCGCTTTACAGGCCTGCGTGCCCGAATAATCGAACTCGCACGCCTGCCCGATAATAATCGGGCCTGCGCCAATGATGCAGATGCTTTTGATGTCGGTACGTTTGGGCATATTTTATATCCGTTTAATCGCGTTTCTCTTTTGCCGGGTTCAGGATTTTCAGGGTCGACAGCAGGTTGCTGTAATCGTCCGTCCAGGGGCGTGAATCCGTGTCCATGCCTTCCCATCCTCTTTGGTCGAGCCGGCGCACGATTTCCCTGTTTCTGGTCAGGACAACCCATGAGGAAGACAGGTCGTAAGGATTTTCCGTTTGTTTGTCGTATCTTTTGAAGCGGTAGAAATAGCCTTCCTTTTTCGCGGTGGCCGCCAGCGGAGTTCTCAGGTCGAGGTGGCGGTTTGTAATATGGATTGTGATAGCCCCGCCTTCCTTGAGCCGGGAGAAATAAAGATCCACGGCCTCTTTCGTTATTATATGTACGGGAATGGAATCGGAACTAAAGGTATCGACAAAAATCGCGTCATAGATTTTGTCTTGTTTCATAAGCTCAAGACGGGCGTCGCCTTCGATAATTTCCTTGTAGCCGCATTCTTCAAGGTGGGAGAAATAGGAGGTGGCTATTTCAATTACCTGCGGGTCGATGTCATAGAAGGTAAAGTCTCTTCCTTTTTTTCTCTGGCAGGCGAGTTGCCCGGTCCCAAGGCCCAGCACGGCGATGTCTTTGGGGTTTGTAATGGCAAGGACGTCCCCGACCGGCCCTTTTGTGCTGTAGTAGCCTGTCGGATTGTGGGCGACGGCTTTATCCTTCGCCTGAAAGCCGTGCAGGGTCGTGCCGTGCATAAATTTAAGCACCGGGGTTGTTTCGGCTTTATCAAGGTAGCCCTCATACACTTTGGTCACGCCGAAAAAGTTGCGGCCTATATGGAGATATTCGCTGTTATGAAGGGACAGCGATGTCAGCACCAGCGCGCAGACCAGAAAGAGCGTTCTGGCGTGAATCGTGGCGAAGAAAATGAGTAAAACCAGTGCGATGTAGACGAAAACGGTCTGTGTCAAAAAGGTGAGCGCAACGCAAAGGAGCGCAAGCGCAACGATCACTTTTAACATCCTTGAAAGAGCCGGCGGAGTCTTCTCGTGAAAAGCGGGGTTTAAAATAAGAGACAGGAGCAGCACAGCCTGGAATTCATAAACATTGTTAAATATCACCGGGGCGATGAACGCGTTGAACCCGCCGCCCATGGCGCCGCCCAGGGCAAGGATCAGGTAAAATTCGGTCAGCCTGTTCGTTTCGGGGCGGTCATTCGCCAGACGGCTGTGCAATATCAGGGCGGTCAAGGTAAAGACGCTCAGGTATAAAACGGTTACCAGCACAGACATCAGGAGCGAGTAGGAAAAGTCGAGCTTCATCGTGATATGAAACGTGATGAGCGCGATGCCCAGCATATGAAGCGCGGAAAGAAGTTTCAGATTAATCGTCCTGCGGCGTGAAAACGCGATAATGTTTGTCAGCAAATACAGCCCCAGAGGAATCACCCATATCATGGGCACCGAGGCGATATCCGTTGTGATTTCCGTTGTAACGCCAAGCATCAGGCTGGAGGGAAGAGCCGCCAGGATAAGCCAGAAGAAACGGCGTTTCCATGTGAGGGGCTTGCTGTCCTGATGGGTTTCCAGATGAGTCTCCGTTTTGACGGCCCTGTCCCGGATTTTTAGGCTGATGAGATTTCTGGCCTTTTTGAAGACGGCCAGTCCGCACAGTCCTACGCTAAAGGCGAGAAGGGCATAAAGCAGCATCCAGATATGGCTTTGCATTTCCAGCCCGATCAGGGGTTCGAGCAGGGCAGGGTAGGCGAGAAGCCCCACGAAGCTTCCGAGATTGCTGGCGGCATAAAGATAATAAGGGTCGCCTGCCGTGGCATGCTTGCTGAAGGAGAACAGGCGCTGCAGACCCGGGGCGAGGGTTGACAAGGTCATGAACGGCACCGCCGCCGAAAAAGTTAGCTGGACAAAAACAGAGGCGGGAGAAATGGAATCGGTTATGCCGCCATGATATGAAATGGGAAGGAAAAGCGCGCCCGGTATGAACAGGATTAAAACCGTCAGTATATTCAGAAAAGGCGGCAATTTTGAAAACAGGTAGGCCAGCCCGTATCCGGCAAGAAGGCAGGTCTGGAAAAAAAACATCGCCACAACCCACCCTGACGGGGCCCCTCCGACATGGGGCAGCATCATTTTCCCGAGCATGGGCTGGACGGAGAAAAGCAGGGCGGCAGATAAAAAAAGCGTAAAAGCAAAAAGATACGGCAGCGTTTTTTGCGTGGTCATCTCGAACGGGTTCCCTTTCTCATATTCTCTGCAAATCTTTCAAATAAGTAATGGCTGTCCTGCGGGCCGGGGGAGGCTTCGGGGTGGTACTGGACGCTGAAGACGGGTTTGTTTTTTACCCGGAGCCCTTCATTGGAGCCGTCAAACAGGCTCACATGCGAGACTTCCACGTTTTCAGGCAGGGACTCGGGAATGACTTTGAACCCGTGATTCTGGCTGGTGATTTCCACTTTTCCGGTTTGCAAATCCTTGACCGGATGGTTGGCGCCGCGATGCCCTAGATGCATCTTTTCCGTTTGTCCCCCAAGGGCAAGGGCGAGCATCTGATGTCCCAGGCAAATGCCGAAGATGGGAAGGTTTTCTTCCATCAGTTTTTGAATGGTGGGCACCGCGTATTTCCCGGTTGCGGCCGGATCGCCGGGGCCGTTCGAAAGAAACACGCCGTCCGGCTTCAGGGCGATAATGTCGGCTGCGTTCGTGTTTGCCGGAACGACCGTGACCTTGCAGCCTGTCGAGGCCAGACAGCGCAGGATGTTGCGTTTTATGCCAAAATCCATCGCTACGACATGGAAAGCCGGCGCGCGCTGGCGTCCATATCCTTCGCCGAGCGCCCACTGCGTTTCGTCCCATTCGTAGTTTTTAGAACACGTGACCTCTTTGGCCAGATCCATTCCTTCCAGTCCGGCAAAGTTTTTTGCCTGTTCGTGCAGGGCTTCGAGGTCGAAATTTCCGTCTGCGCTGTGGCAGACGACGCCGATGGGGGCTCCGCCGTCGCGAATCCGGCGGGTGAGGGCCCGCGTATCCACGCCGCAAATGCCCGGCAGGTGATGCGCGATCAGCCAGTCGTTGAAATGGGAGGCGGCGCGCCAGCATTCCTCATCTGTGATCGGCTGGCGCAAAATCGCGCCGCGCGCTGCGGGTTTAAGGCTTTCGATATCCTCTTCATTCGTGCCGACATTGCCGATATGCGGAAAAGTAAAGGTGATAATCTGTCCGGCGTAAGACGGATCGGTCAGGATTTCCTGATAGCCTGTCATGGAGGTGTTGAAGCAAATCTCGCCCGCTGCGTCGGTTTGCGCCCCGATTCCCTGTCCCCAGAGGACGGTTCCATCGGCTAAAACAATGACAGCGCTTGCGTTTTTGGGGGGCTTGGAGGTAGAAATATCAGGCATTCAAAATCTTTCCAGTGAGTCACATCCACTGGAAGATGATTTAATACAGATTTCCGCCATAAAACGGAAGAAAAAAAAGAAAAAGAGAGGGAAAAGACGTGAGTAAAAGAGAAGATTTTAATTCTGCGCTGAAGGAAGCGCTGAAAGCCAAGGATCAGGTTGCTTTATCGACCATCCGTTTGATTCTGGCGGCGCTCAAGGACCGGGATATTTCCGCGCGCGGACAGGGCAATGCCGAAGGCGTTTCCGATTCTGAAATTTTGTCCATGCTTCAATCCATGATCAAGCAGCGTCAGGAATCGTCTGAAACTTACGCCGGTGCCGGGCGCGAGGATCTGGCGCAGCGCGAAAGGGACGAAATCAGGGTTATTCAGACATTTTTGCCTGCGCAACTGAGCGATGAGGAAGTGGGTAAAGTGATTGAAGATCTGATTGCCGAAACAGGCGCCGGCGATATCAAGGATATGGGCAAGGTGATGGCGGAGCTGAAAAACCGCTATGCCGGACAGATCGACATGGGCAAGGCCGGCGGCGCGGTGAAACAGAAACTGGCATAGGGCAGGTAAAGGACCCGTGATGATTCCTGCATTTACGAGGTCCTTTCAGTAAACGTATTCCCGCGAAAAAAGTTATGAAAAAACAAAATTCAGATCTTTGGACAGGTCAATTTTCTGGTCATTAATTCCCTAATCCTTTAGCATCCGGAGTTATGACGATTCCTCCGCGTTTTCTGGATGAGCTGCGCAGCCGGCTCACGCTGTCCGAGATTATCGGGCAGAAAGTCTCTTTGACCCGCGCCGGGCGGGAGTTCAAAGCCTGCTGCCCGTTCCATAACGAAAAAACGGCGTCTTTCACGGTGAATGACGATAAGCAGTTTTATCACTGCTTCGGGTGCGGGGCGCACGGCTCGGTCATTGATTTCGCCATGCAGATGGAGAATCTATCCTTTATTGAAGCGGTGGAAGCGCTGGCCGCGCAGGCGGGGATGCAGGTGCCGCAGGCTTCTCCGCAGGAGGTTGCCCGGGCCAAAAAGCAAAAGGACATTCATGCCTTGCTGGAGGAGGCGACAAGCTGGATGGAGGAGCAACTGCGTTCCCTCCCTTACCGCAGCGCCTATGATTATATTATTCAGCGCGGGGTGTCGGAAGAAGCGTTGCGCGCTTTTCGGGTCGGGTTTGCGCCTTCCGATGGCCAGGCTTTGCGGCAGTATTTAACAGCTCAGGGCTATAGCGATGCGCAAATGATCGAGGCAGGTGTTTTACGTCCCGGAAAGGACGGGCGCGCGCCTTACGCCTTTTTCCGGGAGCGCATCATGTTTCCTGTCACGGACCGCCGGGGCCGCGTCGTGGCGTTTGGCGGGCGGATTTTGCCGGACCATCTGCGGGCGCCGGATCGGGGAGATTACGTCCCGGCCAAATATATGAATTCCGGCGATACGCCTTTATTTGATAAGGGGCGGATGCTTTACGGGGCCTCGCAAGCCGCGCAGGCGGCGCAGGACGGCCAGCCCCTCTTGGTTGTGGAGGGGTATCTGGATGTGATGGCGTGTTGCCGCGCCGGGTTTCGGGGGGCGGTGGCGCCTTTGGGCACGGCATTGACGGAAGACCAGATTTTACTCGCATGGCGGATGATCCCGGCGGAGGAAAAGGTGCCCGTTCTTTGTTTTGACGGGGATAAAGCGGGCCGTAGCGCGGCGGCCCGCGCGGCGGACCGGCTGCTCCCCCTTTTAAAGCCGAGCCATAGCGCCCGCATTGCCTTTCTCCCCGAAGGGGAAGATCCCGATACGCTGATTACGGGGCAGGGGGCAAGGGCTTTCCAGGCGGTTCTTGAGTCCGCGATGTCTCTGGCTGACTTTTTCTGGCTGCATCACACGCAGGGGCGGTCTTTCAACACGCCCGAATCGCGCGCGGGGCTGTCCAGAACGCTGGAAAACGAGGCCGGGCGCATTCAGGACCGTGATGTCCAGCACTACTACCGTCAGGCGTTTCGTGAAAAAATTCGGGAGGCTTTCGGGTATAAGCCTGCGGCCGGCCATAAAAAGCCCTATACTGTCCGGCAGGGCGAAAAAAAGGGGGCGATGCCGGGGATGCGCCGTCCTGCCTATTCAAGGGAACGGCTGACGCCGGACGTCCTTTTGGCAGCCTGTATCAATCATCCTTATATTTTCGAAGAGATTGAAGAGCCGTTTTCAGCGCTTCGGATGGGAGATAAAGGGCTTGACCGCCTGCATCGCACTGTTCTATCAACACTGGCTCACGATCCAAAGCTGGATACGGAAGGGTTAAAGAAAGTCCTTTTGTCGGAAGGATGTGAAGGGGACTTAAAGCGCGTTTTGTCCGAGGCGATTTATACACATGCGGCCTTTGCGCGGCCTTCGACCGAAGAGGGGCGTGTTTTCGCCGATTTCAAGGAAGCGCTGGCCGAAATTGAGAAAGGCCGCGAGAGAGAAGAGTTTAAATCCGCCGGGACAAGGCTGGTTGAGGATTTAAGCCCTGAGAACGAGGACAGGATTATGGCCCTCCATCCTTTGCGCAAGGTTTCTGACGGGTAAAAACACATCAGACTCCTTTGATTTTTAAGGGAAATCCTGTTTAACTCATCAAATCCGGCGAATCGATGTGGCAAGGTTGAAAAGAATGGTAGCGAAGACAAAAAAAGTGGTTAAAAAGCCTGCTAAAGCGGTTAAAAAACCTGCAAAAAAAGAAACCAAAGCTAAGAAAGAAACCAAAAAGGTATCTAAAACAGTGAAAAAAGCGGCGACAAAATCTAAAAAAGAGTCGGGGCAAAAGGTTGAGCCAAAGAAAACGCCAAAGTCTTCTCCCAGATCTTCTTCCAAGGCCAAACCGTCGCCGGTAAAGGAAAAGGCGGAAGAACAGGACGATTCTTCTTCGGAGGAAGTCCAGAAAGAAACCCTGGCCCAAATCCTCAAAAAACTTGTCGCCAAAGGAAAGAAGAGCGGAAGCCTGACATATGACGAACTGAATAAAGCGCTTCCTGCCGAAGAATTTTCTTCGGAGCAGATCGAGGATGCCATGTCCATGCTGTCCGATGTGGGCGTTCAGATTTCGGAGAGTGACGAGGGAGATGACGAAGACGAGGATGAGGACGAGGATGAAATCGGCGGCGATTACCAGGCCGGCGGAAACATTTCTGCGGATGATACGGGTCGTACCGACGACCCTGTGCGGATGTACTTGCGCGAAATGGGGACCGTGGAGCTTTTGTCCCGCGAAGGCGAAATCGCGATTGCCAAACGGATAGAGGCCGGAAAAGAATTGATGATCGGCGGGATTTGCGAAAGCCCCCTGGCGATTGAATCCATTATCGCCTGGTACGAGGCGCTTCAAAAGGGAGATATTCTGCTGCGGGAGGTTATTGACCTTGATACGACCTACGGCAAGAAGGTTGTCACGGCTGATAGTTCGAATATGGGAGAAAGTTCGTCTTCATCCGGGTCGAATGACGATGATGACGAGTCCTCCGATGAAGAGGGGGGGGATCACGGCGACAGCGACGACGAAGCCGAGAATATTTCCCTGGCTGCGATGGAAGAAGAAATCAAGCCAAAAGTTTTTAAGATGTTTGCGAAGATCAAGCGGATTTACAAAAAACTTCAGGCGGTCAGGGAAGAGCGTCTGGAAGCCATTGTAAAAGGGAAAGAGCCTTCCGACGCCGTTAACAAAAAATACACGAAGATCAAAGAGGAAATGGTTCAGGCGATGGATGAGGTTCACCTGAACAATGCCCGTAATGAACAGCTTGTGAGCGCTTTGTACAACATCAACCGGGAACTGGTCGGGCTGGAAGGAAAGCTCCTTCGCATGGCGGTGGATTGCAAGGTCAAGCGCGAGGATTTTCTGGAAGAATATTACGGCGCCGAGATGGATCCGCGCTGGCTGGTCCATGTTAGAAAGAAAAGCAAGGCGTGGGAAAAATTCGCGGATAAAAACAAGGAAAAAATTGAAGGCATTCGCGAGCAGATTTCGGCTGTCGCGGAGGAATCCGGTTTGCCGATCAAGGAATTCCGCCGGATTGTCTCGACCGTCCAGAAAGGCGAAAAGGAAGCGGCCCGCGCCAAAAAAGAAATGGTGGAGGCCAACCTCCGGCTTGTTATCTCGATTGCCAAAAAATATACCAATCGCGGCCTGCAATTTCTGGATCTTATTCAGGAAGGAAATATCGGCCTGATGAAGGCGGTGGACAAATTCGAATATCGCCGCGGTTATAAGTTTTCGACCTATGCCACCTGGTGGATTCGTCAGGCCATTACGCGCTCCATCGCCGATCAGGCCCGCACCATCCGGATTCCGGTGCATATGATTGAAACCATTAACAAGCTGGTGCGCACCTCCCGGCAGATGATGCATGAAATCGGCCGGGAACCCACACCGGAAGAGCTTTCTCTTCGGCTGCACATGCCGCTGGACAAGGTTCGCAAGGTTTTAAAGATCGCCAAAGAACCGGTATCTCTAGAGACACCTATCGGGGATGAGGAGGATTCTTCCCTGGGGGACTTTATAGAAGACAAAAATGCGATTTTGCCTGTGGAAAGCGCGATCCATTCGAACCTGCGGGAGACGACGACCCGCGTCCTGGCGTCCCTTACGCCGCGGGAGGAGCGCGTTCTCCGGATGCGGTTCGGGATCGGGATGAATACGGACCACACGCTGGAGGAAGTCGGGCAGCAATTCAACGTCACGCGCGAGCGTATCCGTCAGATCGAGGCCAAGGCGCTGCGCAAACTCAAACACCCCAGCCGAAGCCGGAAGCTTCGCAGTTTTCTGGATACATGATCTTCCGTGCCGGCAGCGGCGCTATCGGCACATCAGAGAGCTTATTGAGAGGCCTTATTGTGGAAAGTTGTACTGCCCCATGACGTTCTGATGGATAACATCGGCCGGCATGTTATAGGCGCTGAAATTCCCGTCCCTGTCGTTCACATCGGTATAATCATTGTCGCTCTGGTAGGGAACCGGGGATTCCGCTGCCGGATAAGCGCCGGGCTTGTAGGCGGGGACTGCAGTGCAACGCCCGCCGAGACAGGCGGTTTCAAAATCTTCCGGGTTTTGGCATTGGGCGCTTTTTTCGCCGCAACGATTTGATTTTAAACGCTCCAGCAAGTCCATGTTGTTTTTATTGACCGGTGTCCGGGTGCAAGGATCGCCGCATGAGGCGGGAAAGAGGGTGCAATCCGCATCTGCGGTGCAGCGCTGCATGGCGGCAGGGACAAGCAAATCCTGCGCCTGTGCGTTTTGAAAGGGTATCATGACGAGTATGAATAACATCAATCCGGTGAGTTTCATGGTTGTCTCCTTGCTTTTTGATCCTCCATAAATATCCCTTTTTTCCATGAAGCGCCAGTTTTTTGAATATCTGGACAGGGGCGCCGCGATGAGGCATATAAATGGTTCCTGAATAAGGGCCTGTAGCTCAGTTGGTTAGAGCGCTCCGCTCATAACGGATCGGTCGCTGGTTCAAATCCAGCCGGGCCCACCATTTACCGCAATATGCTTATCTTTAGAAGCTTTGTCGCAGGTGCGATGAAGTGAACCAGCGCAATTTATAAGTGCCGCACGCACGCCTCTGGCGTGCTTCGCGGCGGGGTTCAAATCCAGCCGGGCCCACCATTCATCTTCGCTTCGCTACCAGGTTTTGTAACGGTTTCATTGCCCGGCCGAGCCGTTCCGGTAGGCCGCAAGCCCTGATCCTTCTGGAAAGCTTTTAAAGCTTCAAAAACAGCCGCATCGGGAATGCCCGTAATGCCTGTTTTCTCATAGGGCTGGTAATAGCCGAGGCGGTTGAGCGCCTTTTTGATTTGCCGCACGTCGAATTCGTCCACGGCGGAGTTCGCCGCAAACGGCTTGTTGAGTTTGATGTTCATGATTGTTCCCGGGAATTTTAAAAGTTGGTTTTGGGCACAAAAAAACGCCGGACGGAGTCACGGCGTTTGCAAGGATTGTATTCCTATAAAATCAGTATTCTGTCAAGACAGGATGATTGTTAAAACGGAAGCGCCTTGCATCATCCCGATAAACAAAAGACATTCACTCCTGTTTGCTCTACATTACCGTTTTATGCAGGCGTGGCATTCTCTCCCGGTTAAAAATATAGAAGAGGCACTGGAAACGAGTGTCCGGGAAGGCGTGTCTGCGGCTGAAGCCGGCGTGCGGCTGAAGCGCTGCGGCGCTAACAGGCTGACAGAGAGCGAATCCGTTACATGGTATCAGGTGTTCTTTCGGCAGTTCATGAACTTTCTGATCCTGATCCTTTTTATCGCGGCGGTGCTGTCCTTCCTTCTAGATGACGTGATTGATTCTCTGGCTATTCTGGCCATTATTTTTTTGAACGGGCTGTTGGGGTTCGCGCAGGAATGGAAGGCGGAAACGGCGCTTAAAAATTTGAAGAAAATGCTCACCCTTCGTTGCCGTGTGATCCGCGAGGGACATGTTCAGGATATAGATGCAGGGTTTTTGGTGCCGGGGGATGTTGTCTTGCTGGAAAGCGGAAATTCCGTTCCGGCGGATTTGCGTTTGTTTGACGCCGTCAATCTGAAAACGGACGAGTCGACCCTGACGGGCGAGTCCATGCCGGTGGACAAGGATATTCATCCGGTGGATGAAAGCAAGGATATCAGTGAGCGGACCTGCATGGCCTGGACGGGTACGCATGTTGTGAACGGCCGCGGGCAGGGCGTTGTTGTCGCTACGGGGATGAATACCGAATTCGGCCGCATCGCGGGGCTGACGGGAAAAATTCAGGAAACGGAAACGCGCCTGAAACGTCAACTGGGCGCCTTGGCGAAACAGCTGGCCTTTCTGGCGATCGGGGTTGCGGTTGCCATCATGATTGTCGGCTGGTTTGGTGGGCGTCCCGTTTTGCAGATGTTTCTGGCCGGCGTATCGCTTGCGGTTGCGGCCGTGCCGGAGGGGTTGCCGGCGGTTGTGACCATTACGCTGGCGCTGGGCGTGCGCATTATGGCCCGTCGCAAGGCCCTGCTCAGGAATTTGCAGGCTGCCGAAACGCTGGGGGCCACGTCCGTCATATGCACCGATAAGACAGGGACGCTGACCAAAAACGAAATGACGATCCAGACGCTCTGGCTGGCGAGCGGGGAGGTCAATATCAGCGGCGCCGGTTATGCGCCGGAGGGAATTTTTACGCGCGAAGGACGGCGGATAGACCCTCTGGAAGACAGGGATCTGAAAGCATTGCTTGAAACGGGGGGGAAGTGCAATCATGCGCGCATTGTGCAGCAGGACGGGGGATGGGCTGCTATCGGTTCGCCGACGGAAGCGGCCTTTATCGTGGCGGCGGAAAAAGCAGGCTTGAAGAGCGTCGATTACAGCCGGATTTTTTGCGAGTTTTCGTTCAACTCCATACGTAAGCGCATGTCGGTTGTCGAGCAATGCGCCGGGCAGGACGTTGTCCATGTCAAGGGGGCGCCGGAGGTGCTTCTGGCCCTGTCAACAAAAGTGCTCAAAGATGGCGTTGCGCAGGATATGACCGATGAAATGCGCGTGGAAATTGAAGCGGCTTATACCCGTTTTGCGCAAAACGGGTTGCGGACGCTGGCGCTGGCAAAGCGTAATTTGGAAAGTTCGGCGCAGCCGGATGAGGTCGCGGCGGAAAGCAATCTGGTTTTTCTGGGGGTGGCCGGCATTATTGATCCGCCGCGGGCGGAAGTGGCGGAAGCAGTAGAAAAGACGCGCAGCGCGGGCATCAAGGTCATTATGATTACGGGGGATTCTCCCGACACAGCATTGGCGGTTGGCCGGCAGATCGGTTTAAAAGCGGAGAAAGCGGTGGCAGGCTCCGAGCTTTCGCGGCTCTCGGATGAAGAGGCTATGGTTTTGCTGGAAGAAGACGTGATTTTTGCCCGCACGGTGCCGGAAGACAAATTCCGTCTGGTTCAGCTTCTTCAGGCTCAGGGCCAGCTCGTGGCTATGACGGGGGACGGCGTAAACGATGCGCCGGCTTTGAAACAGGCCGATATCGGCATTGCCATGGGGGTTCGGGGTACGGACGTCGCCAAAGGGGCTGCCGATATTGTCCTGTCCGACGACAATTTTTCTTCGATCGTGCAGGCTATTGAGGAAGGGCGCCGGCAGTATGCGAATATCAAAAAATTTGTCCAGTATCTGACATCTTCCAATATAGGGGAAACGCTGGCGATCTTTCTGAATATTCTCATGGGCGGTCCGCTTATCCTGCTGCCCGTTCAGATTCTCTGGATCAATCTTGTGACCGACAGCGTTACGGCCTTGTCGCTCAGTGTCGAGAAAGCCGAGGGAAACCTGATGCGGGAGCCGCCGCGCCCGTTTAATCAGGATATTCTTGATAAAAGGGCTATCGCCCGGCTTGGCCTGTTTGGCTCATATATCGGCATTGCGTCTCTTATCCTTTATGAGGTTTATGCAACGCAGTCCTATATTCTTGCCAATACGGTTGTTTTTACAGGCATTGTCATGATGGCCAATATACATACGCTCAATTTTCGCAGTCTGCGCAGTACGATGCCTACCATTGGCTGGTTTTCCAATCCCTGGATGCTTTTGGCCATTGCGGCTATGATTGCCTTGCAGATTTCAGCGGTCTATGTTCCGTTTATGCGGGAAGTTTTGGGGACCGTGCCGCTTGGTGTTGAGCATTGGGTTGTTATTATTCTGGTTGCGGTTCCGCTGTTTGCCGTGACGGAAATATGCAAGGGAATGAAGGCTAGACCAGGTTAGCCGGTCCGTTGGAAGTGTTTAAAGATGCAGGCCCGTCTTGCGGGCGCGGATCATGTCGAGAACTTCTTTCGGGTCGTCCGTGATGCGGACGAAATCGAGATCTTTTTCATCGATCGTGCCGTGCGTAATCATCGTCTCCCGCAGGAAAGGCCCGAGCGTTTTCCAGTAGTCGCTGCCCATCGCGATCACGGGAAAATCGTAGATTTTACCGGTCTGGATCAATGTTGCGGTTTCAAATATTTCGTCCATTGTGCCGAACCCGCCGGGAAAAAGAATGAAGGCGCAGGAATATTTCAGCAGCATGACCTTGCGCACGAAAAAATAATAAAACTCGATATTGATATCGGTATAAGGGTTTTGTGCTTGTTCGTGAGGCAGTTTGATATTGCATCCTATGGACAGGCCCCCTGCTTCTTTGGCCCCGCGGTTGGCCGCTTCCATGATGCCGCCGCCGCCGCCGGTCATGATGGAAAACCCGGCCTTTCCAAGCTCGAAGGCTGTTTTTTGGGCCATCTCATAATAGGGGTTGTCTTCTTCGAAACGGGCGGAACCAAAGACCGTCACGCAATGCCTGACGTGGCGGAGTTTGTGAAATCCTTTTCGAAACTCCCGCCAGATTTTGAAAGAACGCCACAAATCCGGCATGTAAGCGTTATGGCTTTCTTCCAGCAGGTGACAGTCCGGGTCTTTAATCATGGCGCGCTCTGGCATATCTGGTGGATACTGGTATTCTACATTTCATACGCTCGTTTTAAAGGCAGGGAAAGCCATTTTGAAGGATCTCGAATATTATGAAGCTGACATTTTTAGGCGCGACAGGAACGGTTACCGGCTCCAAATATCTGCTGGAAGACGATAATCGAAAAATTCTGATTGATTGCGGTCTTTTTCAGGGGTTGAAAAACCTGCGTTTGCGCAACCGGGAAAAGCTGCCTGTCAACCCGGCGGATATTGATGCGGTGATCCTGACCCACGCCCATATCGACCACAGCGGTTATTTGCCTTTGCTTGTCAAAAACGGGTTCAAGGGGCCTGTTTATTGTTCGTCCGCGACGGCGGATTTATGCGATATCCTTTTGCCCGACAGCGCCCATTTGCAGGAAGAGGATGCCCGGCGGGCCAACCGTTACGGTTATACGCGGCATAAACCGGCCTTGCCGCTTTATACGAAAGAAGACGCCTTCAATGCGCTGGAGCATTTAAAGCCCGTTTCTTTTGACGAGGAGCATGGGTTAAGCGATTTCCTGTCTTTTCGTCTCACGCGTGCGGGGCATATTCTGGGCGCGGCCTGCGTCAGGATTGACGACGGGCAGACCTCCATCGTTTTTTCCGGTGATCTGGGGCGTCCGCACGACCCGGTGATGAAGGCGCCGGCGCAGATTCAGGAGGCCGGTTACCTCATTCTTGAATCGACCTACGGGGACCGGCGCCATGAAAAGACGGATATTCTGACCCAGCTGGAGGGCATTATCAGTCAAACGGCGGCCAGAGGCGGCAGCGTTGTCATTCCGGCTTTTGCCATCGGACGGGCGCAGAGCCTGATGTACTATATCCACGCGCTCAAAAAGGAAAAGCGCATTCCGGACATCCCCGTTTATCTTGACAGTCCGATGGCCATCAGCGCGACAAAACTCCTGCAAAAGCATCTGGTGGAACACCGCCTGTCAAGGGAGGCGTGCGCGGATGTTTGCGGCAGCGTGATCTACACGCAAACCGTTGAACAGTCCAAGGCGATCTATAGCAGGAATAACGGCCTGCCTGTGATTGTCATTTCCGCCAGCGGCATGGCAACGGGAGGGCGCATCCTGCACCACCTGAAACATTACATCGGCGATGAGAGAAACACGGTGCTGCTGGCCGGGTTTCAGGCGGCGGGAACGCGCGGGGCAAGGCTGGCCCACGGCGAGAGCGAAATCAAAATCCATGGCCAGTTGTTTCCTGTTCGTGCTGAAATCGATATGCTGGATAATATTTCCGCCCATGCCGATTATCAGGAAATTCTGGACTGGCTGGGCCATTTCCGCGAGCCGCCGGGGAAGGTTTTTTTAACGCACGGCGAGCCGGAAGCGGCGTCGTCCCTGAAGTTCAAAATTGAGGAGCATCTGGGCTGGCGCGTTGAAATTCCCGAATACGAACAAAGGGTGGAAATTTAATTCAGAGGGCGCCGTAGAACCGGCTTACTGAAGCACGGCGGAAAAAATAAAGCTGCCGCTATACGTGCCTGCAGCCTGGTTTGCGCCGACATTTGCCGTTGCGCCGATGGGAACGTTCACGAAAGGGGCTGTTACGGTTTTGGTATATCCGCCCCCGTTCGTAATCAGGTTAAACCCGTTTACGTTCATCACGCCCGCTCCCCCGTTATTCATTGTGAAAGTCGGGGAGGTCACGCTCACCTGAATAGGCCTGAAGGGAAAGCCCTGCGTGACGACACAGCGCGCGTTGGCCTGGGGGGCACCGCCTACCGTGACGCATCCGCCCGTGGCCGACGAGCCGTCCGGGTTTACCGTTACGGTTCCCGCCGTTCCGCAGGGCACAATATCCCCAAAAACCATCGGCTGTATGCAATTGATACTTTGTCCTTTAACGGGAAGGGGGCATAATGCCACCGAAAGAGCGGCGATCTTTATCAGTTTGTTTTTTATATGTTTTTTTTGTTTCATCTGTCTCTGTTTAAACGATCAGGGTTTCGAATTTATCTTGAATTTGTACAGCATCTTCTGTTTTTTGCAAAGCAAACACCGGAAATCAGATCCTTACGGGATTTTTTGTTAATTATATGAATATTTTATTAATCATATGATTGTACACTGGAATATAAGGAGCAGGTGTCTTAATGCCTGCCGATTTATGGGCGTACAGGGGAAGGGTTAAGAAGTGAGTACTTTCCGTCTGGATATAGAAGCCAGCTCTGTTTTTGCGGTAGACGCGCCGCAGATACAGATTTTGATTGGCGGGGTGGTTCAGGATTTCGGGGTTGTAACCGGCGCCTCGACCGTTCTGTCTTTCGTGCTGGATTATACCGGCTCTTTTCCTTCGAGTCTGGCTATCAGGTTTTTGGATGGGTCGGGGGAGCCGGGGCGCTCCGTAACGCTTGATTATGTGCGCGTTAACGGCCAGTCCATCCGCGACGACCTGAGTTCCGTCTTCCTGACATACAATCAAAGCTCCAATGCGAATATTGCCAATACGGATCATCTCTTCGGGCGCGTGACCCCCACGCAGGGAGACCTCGGGGTGCCGACGGTTAACGGGACTGCCGGAGACGACACAAATCTTCAGGGCGGCGCCGGTGAGGATATCATCGATGGCGGAAACGGCGCGGACCGTATCCGGGGTGTCGGCGCGGACGATTCGATTAACGGCGGGGCCGGCAACGACACAATTTTTGGCGAAGACGGCAACGACATCATTATTGCGGGCGCCGGCTTTGATACGGTGTTTGGCGGGGACGGCGACGATTCCATTCATGGTGAAGGGGATTCCGATTATCTGATCGGCGGCGCCGGCAACGATATGCTCAACGGCGGGACCGGAGACGACGGCCTTTTAGGGGACGACGGCGACGACATTCTCTTCGGGGAAGACGGGAACGACTGGGTTATCGGCGGGACCGGAGACGATGTTTTGTATGGGGACGCCGGGAACGATACGGTTCTGGGCGAGGCCGGAAACGACGTCATGTACGGCGGCGCCGATGATGACCAAATGCATGGGGATTCCGGGGACGATACGATCAACGGGGACGCGGGAGACGACTTTATTACGGGCGGGACCGGTGTTGATACCGTAGACGGTGGGGATGGCGACGACGAAATTTTCGGAAACGAGGGGGCGGATATCCTCTCCGGCGGCAATAACGACGACAAGATTTCTGGCGGGGACGGGGACGATACGATCAACGGGGACGCGGGTATAGATTCCCTGATTGGCGGCGCCGGAGCGGATACAATGGACGGCGGGACCGGCAATGATCGCCTCTATGGCCACGGGCTCGACAGCGCGGCAGTGTCCGCGATTCTTCAGGCAAACCCGAATGTCTCATACTCCCACGAAACGGGCAGTTTCTATCAATATGTTGCCGGGTTCGTAAACTGGTCGACGGCAAGCGCTGTCGCAAAAGCTTCCCTTCTGAACGGTGTGGCGGGCCATCTGGTTACCGTGACGTCCGCGGCGGAACAAACTTATGTTTCAGATACGGTCCGGCCGGGCGGCAACGATATCGTCTGGATGGCGGCGGACGATACCGGAACGGAAGGCGAGTGGGTCTGGAATGCCGGGATCGAATCCGGCGTGCAGTTCTGGCAGGGAGGAACCGGCGGTTCGGCCCAGAACAACATGTATGAAAACTGGCATGCAACACAGCCCAACGATTCCGGAAGTACCCAGAACCACGGATATATGTGGACCAGCGGCGAGTGGGGAGACATTGACGGCGCAAGGACGGATTATGTGGAAGGCTACGTTATCGAATGGGAATCCGGCCTGATGGGTGACGATGGGGCCGCCGACATACTCTCCGGCGGATCCGGCGATGACATTCTCTATGGTTTTGACGGAAACGACACGCTGAACGGCGATGCGGATAACGATATCCTTTTGGGAATGGACGGGAATGATATCCTCAACGGCGGCACAGGAAATGACGCGCTCTACGGGGGATTGGGTGACGATACGATCAACGGCGACGCCGGGAACGATGTCCTTTACGGCGACTCTGCGGGAGCGAGCGTCGTTATCATGGAAGCAGGCAGTGAATCCGTAACGCAGCTTAACGCTGCCCAGTGGCACAGCGTAAGTTTCTCCGCCACCATTTTAAATCCTGTCGTCAAAATGTTCGGCAATGATGTCACGGGCGATCCTTTCACCATTCGGGTGCGTTCCATCACGGATACGGGTTTCCAGTTTCAACTGGACGAATTTGATTACCAGGACGGCAGCACCGCGCTGGAAAACATCTCCTGGATTGCGGTTGCCAGCGGCTCCCATACGCTTGATAACGGGTTCAACATCGCGGCGGGAACGACCACGGCAACGAATGAATCTTCCACGAATATTTCTTTCGGCACCTCCTTGAACAATGCGGTGGTGTTTTCGCAGGTTTCCTCCGACAACGAAATGAGCGCGGTCGTGACAAGGAACAGCGGCGTGACGTCTACAGGGTTTACCGTGCAAATGCAGGAAGAAGACGCCAATGCGAATACGCACGCCACGGAAGATATCGGGTGGATCGCGATCGAAGCCGGCGGGTCTGTTGCTGGCGGCATGCTGGTCGGAACCACGGGCGATGTTGTAACGGATTCAAACACAGCGGTTAATTTTGGCGGGACCTTTTCCGCTACGCCGGCATTTCTGGCGGATATGCAGGTTCTGGATGGTTCGGATGCAGCGTATACAGCCGGAGCATCCCTTTCGACGTCTCAGGCGCAGGTCTACATTGATGAAGAGACATCCGCCGACGCGGAAACGGGCCATACAACGGAAAATGTCGGTTATATTGCGCTGGAAGAAGGCACATATACGGAAACGATTTTTGTAAACGGCAGCGATATCCTGCGCGGCGGCGACGGTTCCGATATCATTTACGCGGATAGCGGGCAGATCACGCAGGTGGCGGGTTCATCTCTTTCCGCGATTATTCTGGCCGATGCGCCTGTCGCATACTGGCAGCTTAACGAGACTTCCGGAACCACGGCAACCAATCTGGGGAGCGGGTCCGGTATTGACGGAACCTATCGAAACGGGGTTGCGCTGGATGCGGCCAACCTGTACATCGGCGGCGACGGCACGGCGAATTTCGACGGGTCCAATGATTATATTTCCATTCCTGACAGCGCTTTGATTAATACGGCTGCTGTAACGCAAAGAACGGTCGAGCTTGTTTTCAATGCCGACACGACGGCGGGACGGCAGGTCCTGTTTGAAGAAGGGGGCGGAACCAACGCTCTGACGATTTATATTGATAGCGGCAGCATTTATTTCAATGCCCGCGATTCAGGGGAATGGGGTCCCTTTACGATCAGCGCCGCGATCACGTCCGGCCAGACCTATCATGCGGCGATTGTTCTGGACACGACCGGCGCGGGGACCTTAAGCGGTTATCTGGACGGGGCGCTTGTCGGAACGGGCGCCACCGCGACCGATCTGGATGCGCATAGCGGCGATATAGGGATCGGGGCGCAAAACCAGGCCAACTACTATCATGACGGGCCAGACAATACTTCGCTGAGCAATTTCTTCAACGGACGGATTTCGGATGTCGCGCTGTATAACACCGCCCTTTCGCAGGCGGACATACAGGAGCGCTCGGATCTTGTGGCGGGACTTGTGCCCGGCGCGCCTATTGCGATTGACGATGTCATCTATGGCGGGGACGGTCTGGATTATCTCTATGGAGGTCTGGGCAAAGACGTTTTCGTGTTTGAATCTGCCAGCGCCTTTAATGACGTCGACCGGATTTACGATTACACCTACGCCAATGGCGATGCGATCGACATCAGCGATCTGTTGACCAACTGGATAGACGGCCATCCGATTCAGGGCGATATCAATAACTATCTGCAGTTAACCGAGGTCGGCAACGACACAATCGTTTCCGTGGATGCCAACGGCGCGAGCGGCGGCGCGAACTTTCTTGATATCGCGAGAATCGTCGACGTTACCGGTCTGGACGCGGATATCATGTATAACAACGATGCGATCGTGACGGTTTAAGAAATGCGCATTGCCGTCGTTAAGACGATTCCTGATCGAGGGGATATCCGTGCTTGTCCGCCCATGGCAGCAGAATATCGAGAGCGCCGGCTTTTTGCATTTGATCTTCATATTTTTTCCAGCGGGCGAGGGCGCGCGTATATATTTTTTCCCGGACCTGCCTGGCGCTGGGCGTCATGATGCTGCGTTTCTGGGCCGTTTTATCGAAGCGGGCAAGTTCATCCCGCCAGTCCAGCCCCATAAATTCAAGCGCTTTTGTTGCTTCGCTCTTCAAATCCCCGACAATGTTTTCATATTTTACGGTGCAGACATTTAGTACGAGTGTTTTGACGAACACATCCCAGGCATCAAAACTCAGATCGTATATTTTTGCCGCGCTTTTCAGGTCTGTCATATGCAGCATGGCCTGATTGAAAGCGAAATACTGCATGTAACAGCTTAACACGCAATCGCAAGGGTGGCGCAGGGCCAGTATGAAACGCGCGTCGGGGAAAATCCGGTGAATGACGGGGGCGTAAACAAGGTTCAAGGGCATTTTGTCAATAAAAACCCGGTCTGCTTTTGGAGAAAAACCGCTTTGTTTCAGCGTGGCAAAATAAGCCTCCCGCGCTTTTTGAATATCTTCATCCGTTATATCCCCCAGACAATGTTCAATATCTTTTTTCTTCTCCATTACGATCGTTCCTGTCGCAATCCCTGCGGCCCCTACTTCTTCCGCCGTGTCTATATCCGGATGGGAGGCGAAAATCTGTTCCAGAAGGGTCGTGCCGGAGCGGGGAAAACCGACCAGGAAGACAGGGGAGGGCATGCCTTTCGGCAAAGGGGGAGAGGGCGCCCAGTTTTTACCGTTTTCAGCGACCTCTTTCCGCAGGGCCTTTATCATGTCCGGAAAGTTGTCCCGCGGATAATCCAGTGCGTCCGTTTCTTTTTTGCAGAGGGTATTTGCTTTCTCAAAGTAGGAAAAAGCGCGGCGGACGTCCCCCTTTTTATCGTAAAGGCTTCCCATTTCGTAAAAGAGGGACAAAGGAATGTTCGAAACATCTGTCAGGGCGTTAAAAATTTTCAGGGCCTCGTCGTCCTGTCCGTCATGCTGGAGAAGGGAAATCTGTTCGAATAAAAGCCCCGGCGAGTCCTTTATGTGGTTCAGGGCGGCGTTCAAAGCCTGCCGCCGCTTTTCCGTCTGATTGTTTGTTCTGTGCACCCGCACCAGATTAACCCATCCGGCCTCCAGCAAAGGATTCAGCTGTATGGATTTTTCAAGGCAGGCAACAGCCTGATCCGGTTTTTTCTGTTCGTCAAAAAGAACGCCTAGGGCGCACCATGCCTGGGCATGGGTCGGCTGGAGCGCCACCGTTTTTTCAAAAGCCGCCTGCGCACGCGCAATGAAGTGTTTTCTGTGATATAACCTGCCGATATTATAATGGGGGTCCGGCCATGGCGGCAGAGCTTGTATGGCCGAGATATAGAGGCTTTCCG